>CAXXDX010000001.1:0-294753 GCA_963677605.2 Christensenellaceae bacterium
GGAAGCACAACTATAGTGCCTGCTGCCATCAAAAGATGGAAATCCGTACCTGCTTCGTTACTGAAGTATCTCAGCCCGATTGCAAGAACTCTCTTTTCCACAGAATCTGTTATAAGAAGCGGCCAGATGTATGCATTCCACGATGCAATCCAGTTGAAAATGGCGATTGTTATAAGTGCATTTTTAGTGTTTGGTACCATTATGTGCCATAAGAATTTCCAGTCATTACATCCGTCCACTTTTGCTGCGTAATAAAACTCATCCGGAATACCTATGAAAAACTGTCTTAACAGATAAATGTAAAATGCACTTGCTGTATATGGAACAATTAATGCCCAAAGAGTATCCTTTAAATGCAGGTTAACCGCGACTGTTTTATAGTTTGAGATAATTAGAAGCTGGCTTGGTATCATAAGCGTTGCAAGTAATAATACAAACAACAAATTTTTACCCTTAAATTCAAGCCTTGCAAAAGCGAATGCCGCAAGAATTGTTGTAAACAAAGTAATGATTGTGTTCATGAAGCATACAAATACAGTATTTACAAAGAATATATCAAAAGGTGCATATTCCAAAGCTTCTTTGTAGTTACTCCATTGAACAGTTTTCGGCCACCAAACTATTGGATTTGAAGTGATTTCATTATATGTTTAAGCGAACCTGTTATCATCCAAAAAAACGGAAACAGCATTACACATGCTATCGATATAAGCAATACATAAATCAGTACTTTGCTTAAAAGGCCCTTATTGTATCTATATGTTTTCTTTCTACCCAACTTTATCTCCTAAACTTCCGTAAAAGTATTAAATTATTCTTTTTTATACGTCTTTATGCAGCACTTTCTGCTGGATAAGAGTGATTATTAATATGCCTATAAACAGCAGCACACTCGCAGCTGAAGCTATTACAGGATTGTTTGCATTGTAAAACTCATCATATACATAATATACAATAGTCATTGCAGAGTTTGCGGGGCCTGCCCTTTGGAACAAGCTGACAACCTCTACATATGTCTTAAGTGCTCCTATAACAGAGATAATTAAAATATAGGCTAGGACAGGCAGCAACAACGGAAGAGTAATTCTGAAAAATATCTGCCACGGTTTTGCGCCGTCCACCTGAGCTGCTTCAATATACTGTTTGTCTATATTCTGAAGGCCTGCCAAGAAAACAACAATCTTGAACGCAAGACCTGCCCATATACCAAATATCATGAGCGCCGGAAGCGAATAGTTAACATCATTTAGCCATTGTATAGGTGCTGCACCAAACTTTGTCATAACTATATTTAAAAGTCCGTACTTGGAGTGGAACAAGAACCTGAACGATAAACCGATAGCGATAAGGTTTGTTACATACGGTATAAAGTATATGCTCTGGAATACTTTCCAGCCTCTTATTCTTGAGTTTAACAAAACTGCTATAAACAAAGAAATAGCAACTGCTACTGGTACAGTTACTACTGTGTACTTTAGTGTATTAACTACACTAAGTCTAAAGTTTCCGTCATTGAGAACTTTAATATAACTATTAAGCCCAAAGCCTGAGCCGTGATGTTTAAATATATTATAGTCTGTGAAAAAGCTCATATAGACTGAGCGTATCATAGGATAGATAACAAATTACTGTTATCACAATAAATGCCGGCAACAAATACAAGTAGGGTTTAAGCGCATGCTTATGTTTAACGTTCTTCATCAACAAAAATACCTTCCCGATTTAATGTATATTCTTTATTTATCAATACATTAGAAGCTTTATAAGCTTTTATTTCTTTATAACTATTTTTCTTTTCTATCTATATATTATTATAATTACTATTATTAATTATCCATAGTTATGTAAATTCTGAGTAAATAGTAGCACAATATTATGTTTTTGTAAATAAAATCAGCAATCAAATTTAAAATTATGCCACATTATATAGTGTTTTTATAAGTTATGTGTGCACTATATCAGGTAATACGTATAAATCCAATCATTTTTATATAAAATAAGCATGCTGTTTGTGCATGCTCATATTTTCTAAATTGGATAATACATTGCATTTATTACACATTGCAGTATAAACAACACAACTTTTCATAAATTTTGTATTTCATTTCTTTATTTAGTTTTCGAAACTATAGTTTAGCTGTTTACATGTTATTTTAAACTTGTGTGTTTTAAGATTGACCTTAAGATCTGCAATCACTCCATTGTGTTCTCTGCTTATCATAATAGAAACGCCGACTTCGGATAATGCAGTTTTTATCCCGCCTTCAAACGCACTGCATCTGTTGCGAAATGCCATTAGATCAAGCAAAGCACCTACTACGGGCCGTTTAACTTCGTTTTCAATTTCATCCAGCGAATAATAATGCCTGTTTATGTCCCTACCTTGTTTGGTTTCTTCCAGCAGTTTTATGTCATTTTCTCCCGCAAGCATCCCCACATAGTAAATCTGCGGTATACCCGGCGCAAAAAGCTGTATGGCCCTAGCACAAAGATATGCATCATCATCGTTGCCAAGCGCTGAATAGTAAGTGCAGTTTATCTGATAAATATCAAGGTTGTTATATTCAGCAGAACTGTATTTTCGTTTTACGTTTGCGCCTTTTTCATACAAAAGCTCTTTTGTATAATCTATCTCTTCCTGTGATAATAAATCTACAACATCCACAACTCCTATCCCGTCATGAGTGTCCAATGTAGTAAATTGTTTTCTAGGGCAAATGTCCAGCCAATGCTTCAGTTTTTCTCCTCTTCCTGAATATAGTGCATGAAGCAATAGCATGGGAAGCGCGAAATCATATACCCAATACCCTTTGTCTGCTATCTTTAGCTGAATGGAATAATGCTCATGAATCTCCGGTAAAATTTCAGCTCCTCTGTCTTTTGCGATATCGTTAATCCAATCAAGCAGCTCCCACATTTCAGGCTCTACAAAAAAGCAGTCTGTATCTTTTTTCTTAATTGCATATGCAAAAGCGTCCAGTCTTATAATTGATGCTCCGTTATCGCACATATCATTTATCGTTTCATAAATAAAATCCCGAACAACCTTTTTTGAAACGTCCAAATCAATCTGCTGTTCACCAAATGTACACCAAACCTTGCCTTGTGTTCCATCAGAGAACTCCACATCAATATACGGAGCACGCGGCTTTCTTTTATATATTCTGTCAATCTGTTGTTGAGTCGGAGGCTCGCCCCAGATTTCATCAAAATTTATAAAGAAATCCTTATATTTTGAATTGTTTTTGCTTTTTATGAAATCTTTAAAATGTTCCGATTGTTTTGATATATGGTTGACCATAAAGTCAAACATCAGATAGAAATTGTTACCTATAGTCTTTACATCCTTAAAGTCTCCAAACCGGGAATCCACCACGTCATATCTCATCGGCGCAAATCCTCTGTCTGCAGATGACGGAAAAAACGGAAGTATATGAACTCCGCCCACAGCATCTTTAAAGTATTTTTTTAATGCTAAGTTTAATTCTTTAAGATTTTTCACTAAGGAGTCGGCATAGGTAATGAGCATTATTTTATTATCCATTTTCATAATGCTACTCCTTTCAGCATTATTTCTGATGGATATATTATACTCCTACGATGGTTAAATATTCAAATTTTTGATGCATTTGCTTATAATTATAAATCGGATTAATTTCTTAAGCTATGCAGAGGTGCAGGAATGCGTCCTCCCCTGTTTATAAAGTCCGCGCTGCTCCATGGGTGAACGTCAATTACAGGCGCAGTTCCTAAAAGCCCGCCGAACTCAACCAAGTCTCCCACCTTTTTGCCTACAGCAGGAATTACTCTGACGGCAGTGGTTTTATTGTTAACCATCCCTATTGCAGCTTCGTCAGCAATTATAGCTGATATGGTTTCAGCCGGAGTGTCCCCGGGGATTGCAATCATGTCAAGGCCAACAGAGCATACACACGTCATCGCCTCAAGTTTATCCAGAGTCAATGCTCCCATTTTGGCAGCTGCAATCATGCCCTCATCCTCCGACACAGGTATAAATGCTCCCGAAAGACCACCTACATGAGAAGATGCCATTACTCCGCCTTTTTTTACAGCATCGTTTAATAACGCAAGAGCAGCTGTAGTTCCGTGTGTTCCGCACACTTCAAGCCCCATCTCTTCCAGTATCCTGGCCACGCTGTCGCCTACAGCCGGCGTAGGTGCCAATGAAAGGTCTACAATGCCAAACGGCACATCAAGCCTTCTTGAGGCTTCCTGAGCCACAAGCTGCCCCATACGGGTAATATGAAAGGCTGTTTTCTTTATCGTTTCAGCTACCACATCAAATGGCTCGTCTTTTATTGATTTTAGAGAATGGTGTACAACACCCGGACCTGAAATTCCGACATTTATGACATGCTCCGGTTCTCCGACTCCGTGGAAAGCTCCTGCCATAAACGGATTGTCATCCACAGCGTTTGCAAACACCACAAACTTCGCACAGCCCATGCTTCCGTTATCTGCTGTTTTTTTCGCAATAGCTTTGATGGTTTTTCCAAGCTGCGCGACAGCATCCATGTTTATCCCTGCACGAGTTGATGCAACATTAATGCTTGAGCAAACTATGTCTGTTTCTGCTAGTACCTCGGGAAGTGATGCTATCAGCTTTATGTCTCCTGTTGTATACCCTTTTTGCACAAGCGCAGAATATCCGCCGATAAAGTCCACACCGCATGTCTTGGCCGCTGCGTCCATAGCCATCGCAAAAGGAACATAGTCATCTGTATCGCTCGCGTTTGCAATAAGCGACATTGGAGTTACTGAAATACGCTTATTTACTATTGGAATTCCGTATTCCATCTGAATAGCTTCCGCGGTTTTTACTAGTTTGTCTGCAGAACCAGTTATCTTATCATATATCTTTTGGCAGCTTTTTTCGGCAGACGAGTCGGCACAGTCACGAAGAGATATGCCCATAGTGACTGTTCTTATATCCAGATTCTGCTGATCTATCATATCGATAGTTTGTGTTATATTTTTTGTATTAAACATTGCTTTACCTTAAATCTGATGCATTGCATCGAATATGTCAGTGCGCTGTATTCTTACACTAAGCCCTGTTTCGGCTCCGAACTCATCAAGCGCGGAAGCTACATCTTTAAAAGATGCTTCTGTTTGTGACAGATCTGCAATCATCATCATAGTAAAGTATTCCTGTAATACAGTTTGGCTTATATCCAATATGTTTACATTAAGCTGAGCGAGCTTTGTGCATACGCTTCCAATAATACCAACACGGTCGCGTCCCGCGACTGTTACAATTGCTTTCATAGTACTGCCTCCGGTGTAACTTCAATCAATAATTTTCGTTTGAAGTGTAACACAAATTATTAAGCTTTTCAATTAACTGACCTGTCATATAAATCATAAAATCAGGGCTAATTAGGTTTATTTATATTATGTTTATTTATAATTCAAATTTTATTGGAATGTTTATACAAGCAATGCTATAATGTAAAAATCCGCATAAGCGGCATTTTTTTAGTAAAAACGTTTATAAAACTTAATCTTCACCAGCCAAATAAAAGGCTAAAAAGGATCATTATGACTTATTTTATGATAACAGTTGCCATATTAGCATATATAACACTGTGGTTTTTAATTATTAAATGTTCAAAAATAATTAAAAAAACAAGTGACGAAGGACAGAGCAGCAGAGAATTAATCAAATAAACTTTTTAGGCAGATTTTATGCAAAACAATGTTAAAAACAAATCCGAATCAAACTCGACTGAAAAAACTTCATTAAACCGAAATCTAGGTGTTTTCCAGCTTACGATGATGGGCGCCGGAATGATGATAGGTGCCGGCGTTTTTGTCGCCACAGGAATCGCCATAGGCGAGGCCGGCGCAGGAGGAATTCTTCTTGCTTTCGCTTTAAACGGACTTATAGCCATTTTTACAGCCATGTCATTTGCCGAGCTTTGTTCGGCAATGCCGGAAGCAGGCGGAGCTTATGCTCAGGTTAAAAAGGCATTTGGCGGCTTTACAGGATTTATATCAGGATGGATGAACTGGTTTGCGTTATCCGTTGCCGGCAGTTTATACTCTATCACGTTTTCAAAGTACACCATTCACCTGCTTGAAACTTTCGAGTTCTTTGCAAATCTTAATATAAACGTCGGACTTTGGGAAAAAATCTTAGCAGTAGTTGTTGCATTGGTATTTATCTACATTAACTACAAAGGTGTCGAAGATACCGGAAAATCAAGCACAATTATTGCTCTCGGACAAACGATTACGCTTGGTATAATCGGCGTTTTGGGTGTTGCTGTTGCACTAAAAGATCCGTCAAGGCTTACAAACTTTACTCCGTTTGCAGAAAGCGGATGGCTTGGTGTTCTTTTGGCAATGGGTTTTACATACGTAGGATTTGAAGGATTTGAGGTTATAGGCCATGCCGGCGAAGAAGCTATAAACCCTAGAAAAAGCATTCCAAAAGCGATTTTATACGCAGTGGTTATAGTCGTTACAACATATTTATTTGTTGCATTTGCCGCTGTAATTGGATCCACTCCCGAGGCGGGAACGACTGCAGCAAAATGGTTTGCGGCAAGAAACGCTACAGGTTTTGCAGATGCAGTAAAAGCTCTTGCACCGTTCGGCGGTGTTCTGGTGACGCTGGCTGCAATCTTTTCCAGCACCTCTGCATTAAACGCAACATTGTTTTCATCTACTAGGGTTTCATTCGCCATGAGCAGAGATGGGTTCCTTCCGCCAAAGCTTATGCGCATATCCAAAAATCAGGTTCCTGACATAGCTCTTGCATGTTCCTCTGCAATAGTATTAGTAGTAGTTTTATTATTAGATGTTGAAGCTGTTGCAGCAGCTGCTGATATTATGTTTCTGCTGCTTTTCATGTTAATTAATATATCTGTTATTAAAATAAGAAAAGATATGGGAGACGAGCTAAACTATGGATTCCTAATGCCATTTTTCCCGTATATACCAATAGTGTCTCTTGTGCTTCAATTTGCTCTTGCTATGCTTTTATTTGAGCTCAGCATGATAGCATGGATATCAGCCGGTCTTTGGATATTAGTTGGCGTTATTATATATTTTGTATATGCAAAGAAAAATGGCCAAAAAGTTGCACAGAAATTCACTCTAGAGGAAGTCATAGAAACAAAAGAGGATTATAAGGTGATGCTTCCTGTAAGAAGCGGCGGGATATCTGACATACTTGCAAAATACGCAGGCAGAGTTGCAAAGTTCTTTAATGGAGAACTCCTAATCACAAGAATAGTATCAGTGCCTCATCATATGAGTGAAGAAGAAGCCAGGAAAGAAGCTGCGAAAAAGAAAGGAATAATTACATCTGCAAGAAAAAATGTAGATGTGGACATTCCTATAAACTCAGTTATCGGAAGAGCTGAAACTGCAGCAAGCGGCATAATAAGATATGCCCGTGAAGAGAGCACAAATATTGTCGTTTTAGGTTGGAAAGGCTATACATCAAAGAAACAATACCAGATGGGTAATACAATCGACCGCGTTATCGAAAGAGCACCTTGCGATATTATGATTGTAAAACCGGGAGATGAAGGCTTACACACTGGCAAACCGATAAAAAGAATATTGCTTCCGGTAAGCGGATATAATAATTCACTGCTGGCTATACAAATAGCTCACGCCATGATGGCTCAGGAAGAAGAATCCGAAGTTACTATTCTTAATATAAACAGCCGCAATGAGCCTGAAGAAAAAATAATGAACTCAATGCAGCCTATACTTAAACATCTGGGCGCAATAAACTGGAATGTGAAAATCACCTATGATGAGGATGTTGTCGAGGCTATATTAAGCGAAAGCAAAAGCCATGACCTTTTGATGCTTGGCGCAAGCAACGAAGGCCTGTTAAAACAAATGTTATTCGGGCAAATCCCCGAAAAAATCGCGAGCCAATGTGAAAAAACCGTAATATTGGTAAAAAGAGATTTAGGATTCCAGTCTTTCATAAAAAGATGGCTGGGAAAAAGGTAGTGTATACATTTTTATAATTTCCTAAACTTGATTATTTAAAAATCAGAAAAGAACTGTTCAATAGCATGAACAGTTCTTTTTATCTTTTAAATAGCTCCTCTTTTCTTGTTTACTCAGTTTCTATTTTCTTTTGTTTAATTACAGGCAAAACAAGCATAACCTTTGTCCCCTTTTCAAGCCTGCTTTCAACTTTAATGCCAAATCCCTCTCCATACTCCAGATGTATTCTTTCACCAACATTCATCAACCCGACACTTCTTTTATTCACTTTCCCATCAAGCTGGTCTCTAAGCATCTCAAGGGTTTTTTCATCCATACCGGAACCATTGTCCTCAATCTCTATTAAAAGCTTTTCATCCATAGTTCTGATTGAGATTTTTATGAAGCCTTTATCCTCCATGTCTTCAAACCCATGGAGAATACAGTTTTCAACAACAGGCTGCAAGATAAACCTTAACACAAACAGTTTTCCCAAATCCCCTTCTATTTCATACTCAACATTTAACCTGTCTGAATAATGCATCTGCTGAAGCTGAATATATAGCTTCACATATTCCAGCTCGTTTTCAAGCCTAACATATTTATCCCCGTTGCCAATGCCTTTTCTGAATAACATTCCGAGCATTTGAACCATTTTTACAGCCCGTTCGTCATTCTGGCGTATCATAAAATGTATGGTTTCCAAAGTATTATAAAGAAAATGAGGATTTATCTGTGATTGGAGCAGATTATACTGCGATTCTTTAAGCTTAAGCTCAATCCGACTTCGGCCAAGTCTTTCCTCATAAACTTCATTGATAAGAGTATCAATTCTCTCTATAAGAATATTGAACGCTTCTCCCAATTCTTCAACTTCATCGGAGCTATTGTTAATATGTATAAGCTTTATGTTGTCCGGCTGTAAATTTAAAAGTCCTTTCTCCAGAAGTTTAATGTTTCTTGTAAGCGAAAGCGAGAAACCAAGCGAGAAGAAAAGCGCAAGGCCAAGATATAAGAAAAACAAAACAAGGTTCCAGTTCACTATTCTGGAATAGTCGTTCACATAATTAGTAAGAGCTACTGCACACAGTGTATTCCACCCGTTTACCTTAAGTCTATATGCATTAACATGATAATCATAGATACTATAAGTTTCATTTTTGCTATATCCGGGATTAACCATTTCATATATGCTGATTTTTTCTTTTTCTGACAGCATATTTGACCTCATGCTGATTATCTCTTCATCAGTTTCTGTCAGAAGCGCAAAAATAGTGTTCTCTGATGTTATTGTATTTTCCACCGTATTTACAAGTGCATTCAAGCTTATATCAAAGAAAATAAATCCCAAAGTATGAGCATCGTCAGGCCTTCTTAATCTCATTCCGATTCTAAAATATTTATTTCCGAAATAATCCGAGTAAGGCCCTTTCCATAGCTTTATCGGATCTTTTTGAGTAACTTCATTTATATCTTCTTCAATAATTGATACCGATGAAGCACTTCCGTCCTGAAGATATGAGTAAAATAAGTTATGATCGTTGTCATACAAACTTATATTAATAATACCTTCTCTGTAGAAAAGTCTGTCAAAGATATGATCCGTCATTTCTTTTTGGCGCTCTTCATACGTGCGATTGTCATCACCCTCATAATATTCATCAAAACTTTCAAGCACCTTGGAATCCGAGGCTATACCTATTACTGTTTTTGTATAGCTTTCCATTGTAAAGTTTAGGTTATATGTCACTCTTGACAGCTCATTGTCTATTATATTGCCCAAGCTCTCTTCAATCACATTTACAAAGCTGGCATGTGATACTATAGTTATTGCAATTATAGGAAGCAAAATAGTAAACAAAAATAATAAAAAAACAGATATTCTTATAGATATTCTGGGATATAATTTTCCCCCTGTTTTTTCATTAAGCTTCAAGGAAGAGATTTTCTCAGGAATATCCTTGCTTATGCTATTTTTAAGAGTGTTAATCCTCCCAACTAATCTATTTGAAAACAAATAAACACAAAGTACTGAAATAATGATAGCAAGAATAGGCACCCAAACCATTCTAAGATTTTCCCGCTGGAGTTCTCTGATTGTGTCTGTAACATCGATAGTTGTAAGAATAGAAAAATCCAGCGAATTCTTACCTTTGCCCAATAACGATATAGTACTGTTTTTAGTATTTACATTGCTTCCGTTTTGCGCAGATGAAATATGATATAATACATCAGCTTTGTTATAACCAAACTCTCCGATAACTCTTACAATATTATCACCGTCAGTTATATATGTTTCTTCTCCTGGGAAGTTTATACGTTTGTCAAATTTATTGCTGAGTACGATAAAAATATAAAACCCTTCATCGAATTTTCTGAAAAGGGCAAGTTGGTCTTCATCATATATCTCTGTTCTGCACAAACAGTATTCTCCGAAAATCACACCATCTTCGCGGCCTTTTAATGCAATCCTCTTAATATCTTCTGAATCGGGGCTTTCAACTTCCGCTCTATTTGAGTTGTATCCGAAAAAAGCATAGGTATCCTGAAAAAGCAAAATAGATTCGACATCATTATAATCTTTAATTAATCCTGACAAATATTCTTTTTTCAAGCTGATTACTTCAATATCATCCAAGCTTTTTTGTATATCCGGATTATCGTTCACATGATAGTTTAAAGTCAGGTTGTTTCTTCCAACTGATTCAATGACATTAATAAGTTCATTAAGGATAATTTGCGTTCTGTCTACAGATTCATCGAAATGTGACTGATGAAACTTCAGGTTTTCATTTAACATTTGTTTCTTTTGAAATCCAACTGTAAAGCTTGAGGAAAAAGTTACAACTATCGATAAAAGCAAAACAAAGTATATAAATATTTTTCTTTTCATTTTCATATCAATACTTCTCTTTCAATATATCTAAGCCATTTCTCTAAACTCAACAGGTGTCATTCCGGAATAAGACTTAAAAACAGTGCTAAAATAATGCTGACTGCTAAAGCCTGTAAGCTCTGCGATTTCATATATTTTAAGCTCGGATTTTTTTAACAGCTCTTTTGCTCTTGAAAGACGCACTTCCATCAAAAAATCTTTATAATTCTTGCCTGTCTCTTTTTTTATTGTCCTTGACAAGTGTTCCGGTGATATCATCATTTCATCAGCAACATCTGAAAGCTTTAAGCTTTCCGAATATTTCATATTGATGATTTCTATAGTCTTTTTTACGAATCTTTTGCCAACACTCTTATCATATTCATGCATTTCATCTTCAATTTCTCTCAGTTTGCTGATAATCAATGCACTTAAATCATTAGGTGTTTTATATTTGGATATCTCAGCAAAAAGTTTAGAGTCGGTTATAGAAGAATCATGAGCTATAAGGCCTTTGCTCTCTGAAGTTTTGCGAATAACTTTGATTAGCTTTAATATCTTATTATATACATACTGGCTGTTAACATCCGGGCTTTGTATAAGCCAGTTAATATATTTCGGCATTTTGATTTCAATTTTTCTAATGCACCTTTGTTTCAGACATGTAACCGTTTCATCAGATAAATTCTTTATAGAAAATTCTTCAGCTTCAAATTGTTTTTCTGTATCATAAGGAAGAAGACAGGGGCTTTTTATAAATATATTATTTAGCAAAATTTCAGCTGTGTTAAGTGTGCCCCCTACACCGTCAGGTGTTGTCACGGCTTCACCGTATGCTGCCGCAAACGAGAAGCTTTTATATTCAATAACCGCATTCTTTACATCTTTATATAATTGCACACAAGCTTTTCCAACATCTTCATTTGTAAAAACCAGCATGCAGATCTGGTCATTTGACAGCCTTGGAAGCCTAATTATTTCTGCAGAACTGAATCTTTCAATTGTTTCGTGAATCAATCGTAAAACAACCTGCTTTTCTTCTATGGAGTCTTTGCTCTTTTCCGTGTATCTTGGAAAGAGTTCCAATCTCATGGCTGCCATCATACTGCCGTTTTCTTTAAAAAGCTTGTTGAAATATTCTTCATCGGATTCAGTTTGTCTTTTAGCCGCAAACCTTGAAGCTATTTCACCCAGCATGTAATTGCGATTTTCAAACACATGTCTTTTATTTTTCACTTCCTGATCCAAAAGAGTTTTAAGACCGGTAAAAATCTCAAGTATTTCTTCTTCGCGAGTAGGTTTTAAGATATAGCGGTAAGCCCCGAACTCAACCGCTTTCTGGGCACAGCTGAAATCGCTGTAACCGCTTATGAAAATAGTTTTTATTTCGGGGCTTACTTTCTTTAACATCTCAATAAGGTCTATACCACTGACTTTTGGCATACGTATATCAGTCAAAACAACATGAACATCATTGTTTTTAACAAATTGCAGCGCATCAAAGGCGTTGGAAAACAAACTGGATACTCTAAATCCTATGCTTTCCCAATCAATAATGTCACTTAATCCTTTTCGTATTATTTCTTCATCATCTACGATTATCAGATTATACATCTAACACTCCTTCCGCAGCCTCCAACGCAATATAGCCTTAAGCTGTCAAGTAGTACATATAACTTCATACTCTATATTTATTGTTAATCTATATCTTTTATATTCCTTAGTTTTATATTCTTTCATGAACCCAAACAATCATCTCGCCTAAGTTTCTGTTTGCCCAGAGGTAGTAAGGTATCCACTTAAGTGTTGTCTCTTGAAATTCCGGTTTGCTTCCGGTGCGGTAAAGGTCTTCATCCCATCCAGAGTTTTTAAGGATATATCCTTTGGAATCTAAAGTTATGCATCCTCCGAATATATCGCTTTCCGATGCTGTAAAATCTTCTTCATCTCTGACATAAACTCTATGAAGCTCTTTGCCGTTGTCATCTTCTTCAAGACAATATACAACAGGGCCTCTGGA
Source organism: Christensenellaceae bacterium (assembly GCA_963677605.2). Classification (GTDB taxonomy): domain Bacteria; phylum Bacillota; class Clostridia; order Christensenellales; family UMGS416; genus JAGLOK01. Next base: position 12,876 of record CAXXDX010000001.1, read on the forward strand.
TACTGCAACTTTGCCAATGTCATCGCGCACACTGGGGTGTGCTCTGTTAAATATCACAGGCATATCGAAATCAAGCTCTATTATATCTCCTACACTCCAATTTCTTTGTATATTGAGATATCCGTCTTTTTCTTCAGGTTTTTCTTCGTTCCCGTTTAGCTTGTATGAATACGAACTGCACCATCCCGGCACTCTAAGCCTAATTTGATATTCAGCACTTTCTCCCGAAACTTCAATTTTCACATTTCCATTCCAAGGAAAACCGCTTTTTACATTAAGCTTTGAGCCTTTTATTCCCGTTTCAGCTTCCGCTCCGATATACTGGTGCAATGTAATTCCTGAATCGTTTTTAGTCACTGAATAAGCACCGATTGAAGCTATCATCCTTGCAAGATTCGGAGGACAGCAAGCACAGCTGAACCATTTTTGTCTTTCCGGCTCAACATGTTTTTTAATCCAATCTTTTTCACATGCTTCGGGATGTACTTCCAACGGATTTACATAGAAAAACTTCTTGCCTTCCTGTGACATTCCGCTTATCGCACCATTATATATGACTTTTTCTATCACATCAGCATACTTTATATCGTTTTTTAATTCAAGCATTTTTTGCGCGAAAAACACAAGGCCGATTGATGCACATGTCTCAGCGTATGCAAGATCATTTGGAAGGTCGTAATCAAAAGTAAATGCTTCACCATAATCAGCCTGACCTATTCCTCCTGTTATATACATCTGGCGGTATAATATGTTATCCATAAGAGTGTCGCAAGCTTTATACAAGCTGTCATCCATTTTTTCTTTTGCAACAGCTGCCATTCCTGCATATAAATATACAGCGCGCACTGCATGTCCTTCAGCCACAAGCTGCTCTCTTACAGGTTTTCCTGACTGATAGTACTGATCTTTGAAATAACTGTCTTTCCAATAGTATTCATTCTGATACTTTTCTCTTTCCATTTCAAAGTATAAAGGGCTCTGCCCTCTTTCATTTATGAAATACTCAGCTAAATCAAGGTATTTTTTTTCATCCGTTAAATGATATAGTTTAACAAGGGCCATCTCCAAAATTTCATGACCCGGATATGCATGAAGCTTTCCTTCCTGCGGTCCGAAGTTGTCATCAATGCAGTCTGCCCAACGCATACAAATATCCAGAAGCTTACGTTTGCCTGTGCCTAAGTAGTATGCAACTCCCGCTTCAATCAAATGGCCGGCGCAATACATCTCATGATTTTGTGCAATGTTTGTAAAGCGCTTATCCAGTCCGTTTATAATATGATATGTGTCAAGATACCCATCCGGCTGCTGCGCCTGGCCTATAAGTTCAATAACTCCATCAGCTCTTTCCATAAGGTCAGGATCATCCACCTGTGCAAGCATAAATCCTACTGCTTCAAGCCATTTTGCAACATCGCTGTCCTGAAATATGAAGCCCTTAAACTCCCCTTTTGAAAGTCCTGCTGCGATTCTGAAGTTTTCAATGCTATGACTTGGCTCAGCATCTTTGATATTGTCGTTAAGCGCGTCCCACTGATATGGGATTACGTTGTCTTTTACTATGTCGATTTTCTGTTTCCAGAAAGAATCATTAACTTTATACTCATTTATTGTAAGAGATTTCGAAAATTGTTTTTCGTTCATTTTATGCTCCTGTTTTTTTATTTTAACTTAATCCAAATTGTTTTCATTTCAGTATACTGTCTGTTTGCCCAAAGGGACTTGTCTCTTCCGAAAAATCCTGACTGCTTAAATCCGCCAAACGGAGTCCCGATATCACCTTCAGAGTAACAGTTAACAGAAACAGTTCCTGCTCTCAACATTCTTGATACACGGTGAACACGGTTTACATCATCACTCATCAAAGTTGCCTGAAGCCCATATTCAGTGTCGTTTGCAATTCTTACAGCTTCTTCTTCGCTTTCAAAAGTCATAAGCGCAAACACAGGCCCGAATATCTCTTCGCGGGCTATCGTCATGTCAGGCGTTACATTGTCAAAAACTGCGGGTTTGATGAAATATCCGCCTGTTTCCTCCAGTATGCGCTCACCGCCATAGATTAAATTTGCTCCTTCATTTTTGCCTATCTCCACATATTTAAGAATACTGTTCATGTGTGATTCCTCTATTATCGCACCCAGTCTGTTTTTGCCGTTAAGAGGGTCGCCTGTCTCCCATTTTTTAACGTTTTCAATTATCTTTTCTGTAAGAACATCTTTTATATCGTTGTGAATCAATATGCGTGAGTTTGCTGTACAGTTTTCGCCCATATTCCACAGCGCTGCTGTTACTATCTCTTCTGCAACCGAATCCAAATCCTTTACATCCGGAAATACCAGGCAAGGATTTTTGCCGCCAAGTTCAAGAAGCACACGTTTAAGGTTTGACTGGCCTGAATATTCAAGAAGCTTTCGTCCGACTTCTGTTGATCCCGTAAATGTAAGCATGTCTATATCCTCGTGCAGCGCCATAGCTTCGCCGACGCTTCTTCCGCCTCCGGGCACGACATTAAAGACACCTGCGGGCACACCTGCTTCCAAAGCAAGCTGTGCAAGCCTTATGAGAGTAAATGATGTAAGTGTTGATGGCTTTGCCACAACGCAGTTTCCCGACGCCAGAATGGGAGCGATCTTCCATCCTGCCATGAGTATTGGGAAATTCCACGGCAAAATAGCTCCGATTACACCTATAGGCTCGCGCACTACTATGCTCACATTGTCAGGGCCCGTTGCCGTCATCTCGTCTTCCAGTTTGTCTGCAGCTTCTCCGTGCCAGCTGAAGCAGCCAGCTGTTTCAGGTATATCTACCTGAAATGTATCATATGCAGGCTTTCCGCTGTCAATTGACTCAAGAACTGCAAGTTCATTACCGTTTTCAATTATAAGGTTCGCAAAGCGCACAAGAATTTCTTTTCTTTCTGAAGGAGAAAGCATTGACCATCTTCCATCTTCAAAAGCACGTCGTGCGGCTTTAACTGCCAAATCCACATCTTCTCTTCCGCATTTTGCAATTTTTGCGATCTTTTCTCCTGTTGCAGGATTTTCCGCTTCAAAAGTCTCTCCTGACAATGCGTCAGTATATTTGCCGTCTATCACAGCTTTGGTCGGGAACTCTATGTCTTTTGCAATCTTTTTACACTCTTCACAGCTTAATAAATTCATTGTTTTCCTCCGTTTTTCGTCAGTTATGCCATTATATTTTCAATATCTTTTATAGATCTTGGTATGTCTTTTGAAAGACATTCAAGACCATTTTTACCTACCAGCACATTGTCCTCAATACGCATTCCGATGCCCCATTCCCTCACGTAGATTCCTGTGTCCATAGTGAAGACCATGTTCTCTTTAATGCTTGTTTTATATGTCCCGACATCATGTACATCAAAGCCTACGTGGTGGCTTAATCCATGCCATACGTATTTACTGAGTTCGCTTTTTTCTTTAAGCAATCCAATTGCTTTTAACCTCGGGAATGCCTTTTTCTTATAAAGCAAGTCAATGGCCGAAAAATCCATTCCGGGTTTTATCTCATCTGTAATTTCGTTGTTAATTTCATATGATATCTTATATATCTGCTTCTGTTTTTCCGTAAACTTTCCGTTTCTCGGGAATACGCGGGATATATCTACACAGCAAAAATCCACCATCGCACCGACATCAGTAAGGCAAAACTCATTGTCATAAAGCTTTCCTGTCGGATTGTCATAGTGCAGATAAAAGTTATCTTTCCCGCATGAAACGATAGGTTTAAACGCTGGCTCCACATATCCGTTTTTGTGTATTGCATACATAAATTCTGCAAAAAGCTCATATTCATACTCTGCTTTTTTAGACGCTTGCATCATTCTAATGATGCCTTCTTTTGTGATTTCCAGAGCCTTCTTCATGTTGGCAATCTCTTCATCCGACTTGATGCTTCTAAGTTCGGATATTTGAGGGAATGCGTTCTTTATCTCAAGTCCCGGGTATTCATCCTGAGCCTTGCGTTGAAATATATGGTTTTGGTCGGTAATCTGCTGCCCTGTGTTTGATTCAAGGCAAAGGTAAAGCTCCTTATAATAAATATCCCTTGCAAGCCTGTGAAATGCTCCTTCAAATTCGGACATGTACCGTACGTCGCAAATACCCGAGATCTCTGCCGCTTCCTCTTTTGTAATCCTGCGCCCTCCGCGGATTTCAGCCACAGCATCCATGTCGCGAATAAATAGAGCCTCCTTTATTTCGCCATTTTCTTCCCATGCCATAAGGCGGCAGTCGGGTTCATCTATCCCCGTAAGATATACATAACTGCGGTTGGCAAAAAAACGGAAGTAATCATCCGCAGTTCTGTGCACCTGCCCGCCTGAGCACAGAACAAACAGTGAATTCTGCCCAAACGCGCTATATAAGTTTTTTCGGTTTGTTGTATAAAATTCTGCTTTCATAATTTCCTCTGTTTCCAGTGAATGCTCAATTTAATGAGTCAATATCAATTTTGGCTTCAATATATGCTTTTTCTTCATCTGTAAGTTCCAAGCGAGGCCTTCTGACAAACCCTCCGTTTAAGCCCTTTATATTCAGCATATATTTTAATGTCTGAACTGGCTTTGGAAAGCTTTCTAAAAAATCTAGGGCAGGCAGTATCTTTTTGTAAATTTCAAAGGCTTTACTCAAGTCGCCTTTTTCACATATATTTTCATACAATTCTACACAGTCTTTCGGTGCAACGTTTGCAAGCATGCTCACCCAACCGTCAGCTCCCGCCGAAAAGCTTTCATATGCGAGGTTGTCAGCTCCGCACAAAACGGATATATTTTTCGATGCACTCATTAAGAGACGGGTAACATTTTGTATCTGCCCGCTTGATTCCTTCACAAGTGCCACGTTTTCAATTTCAAACAGCTCGCTCAATGTGTCATCATCTATGGAAATTCCGGCAGAATGCGGATTGTTATAAACCATTATCGGGAAATCCGTTTCTTCTGCTATGTATCGGTAGTGCTCCAACACCTCGTTTTGTGCCGGATGGCAGTATGGCGAAGGAAGCACCATGGCAGCATCCGCGCCATATTTTTTGGCGTTCAGGATAAGGTCTATAACATCATCCGGCATTTCCCTTGTTGCGCCGACCATGACCTTTACTCTTTTTTTGATGTAGGGCACAATCTCTTTTACATATTCTTTGTGCTCTTCCAAAGAAATACTCATATATTCCCCGGTCGCTCCAAGAATGCACACGCCGTGTACACCCGAATCAATGAGGTAGTCGAGATTTTTCTTCGCAGCTTCATAATCAAAACTCCCGTCCTTCTTAAATGGAGTGACCGCCACTGCGCATACCCCTTTAAATAACTTTTCCATAAATATTTCCTCCTGCAAAATGCAAATTTAGTTCTATATAAATCTTGAGTAACTGAGCGGTGCGAGGTCAATTACAGGATTATTTTTATATACCATGTCTGTTATAATTCTGCCCGTAATCGGCGCAAGCCCTATTCCGTCCCCCTCGTGCCCCGCAGCTATGAAATAACCTTCCACCGGCGTATCCGATATTATAGGCATATGGTCAGGAGTATAAGGACGGAGTCCTGAATATGCCCTTACCACTTTTATGTCACGGATTACTGGGAAAAACCTTATAGCACGTTCAGCCAGTGCCTGCATAACGTCAATATCCGCATCAATGTCCCTGCCCACAAACCTCCGGCTTGAACCAACAAGAAAATTATTTGATTCAGTCCTTTCAAATACAAATGCAACACCGTTTTCTTCAACGCGCTTTGATACATCTCTTTTGTATTCCCCGCTCTGAAATTTCGCCATCAGATATCCAAACTCATATATCTTTCTTCGTCCAACGCGAAAAGTCTGCTCGGATACAAGTATCTGTCCCTGTCTTTCCTTTATAGGGATATCTATTCCTACCATATTTCCGATTTCAGGAGCCATTATGCCTCCGCAGTTTATAACAACGTCCGAAGCAATATTACCGTTTGAAGTTTCAATCAGAAAACCGCTCCCCGATTTTTCTATTTTATTTACTTTGGTATGGAGCATGAGCTGCGCGCCGTTTCTTTGTGCACCAAAAGCCAGCCCATAACAAAAACCCATTGGATACAGCGAACCGTCGCACTCGGTTTCGATTCCGCCAGCCAAGTCCTTTGCAAGAAAAGGCTCGTTTTCAAACATTTCCTCTTTTTCCATCATCCTCATCGGGATTCCGCTCTTTTTCATGTCGCTGCAAAACTTTGCCCCCACTTCCAGTTCCTTTTCGTTTTCAAGAAGTATAAGGCTCCCGCGCTGTGTCCATTCGCACGGATAATCCAGTTCATCAACGAGTCCGGGAAATAAATCTATGCTTTTTTTGGCAAGCATGCAGTCATATCCGGGCATTTTATCAGAAACCAAAACATTTCCGTCGCACTTGCTGCTTGTACCCGATGCGATGTCCCCTGCTTCAATTATTGCAACTTTCGCTCCGCTTTTACTCAGATAGTACGCTGTTGCACATCCAATAACGCCTCCTCCGATTACAGCTACTTCAACGCTTTTACTCATTTTTTCCACCCTCCGCAAGCTCTCCGAATGTTACCGGCCTTACAGGCGGTCTATCCGTTGCAGAAAGTACTTCGTTCGACTTTTTGCCTGTTTCCTCCATTAAAATTCTCGCTACTATCTTCCCGCAGCTTTTGCCTTGGCAAAGTCCCATTCCTGCGCGCACTCTTCTTTTTATTTCCGTTATAGATTCCGCTTTATATTTATGAATAGCTTTACGTATTTCTCCTGCGGTGATTTCTTCACACCTGCAAACTATAAGGTCATCCGGTAGACTTTCCTTTTTAATATAGGATTGAAATTCTCCTGTCGAATCAAAATTTATCCTCTTTATTGTTCTTACTTCATCCGTTTTATCAAGAGGCACTTTAACAGTTACAAGCGCTGTCTTGTTGTTAATTTTAGCCGCATTTACTCTCGTAACTTCTGCCATACAAACAAATTCTCCTGCGCGGCTCAAAGCTTCAATAGTATCACCTTTTTCGGGGAGAGGATAATACTCATAAGGAAATGTCACATAGCCTTCTTCTTTGCTTTTGTCTATCATGAAAATCGCAAGCCCCGGACATGCAGCAAGGCATTTCCCACAGCCTATGCATTTGTCATAATCCACCCGCGGCACATTTGTTATCGGGCTTGATATATTAATCGCACCAAACGGGCATGCTGTCTCACAAGGATTGCATGGTATCTCCTGCACACACTCAACTATAGCAACCGGACCTTTTTTAAATCTTTTTTCATCTGGCCATCCGTTTAGTGTTTTTATTTCTTCCAAACTTGGATAGCCGTTCTCGGTTATACTCTTTTTCATCCTTCATACTCCGCTAAAATTCTTTTCTTGGCGTTCATTCTCTTTTCGCCGAAAGGTCCTTGGCGCAGAGAACTCAAGCGCTCAAGAACAGAAGCTTTTAGTTCTGCTGCCTCGCTTTTTTTTATATATCCGAGAGACTCACATATAGATATCCCTGCGAGCCTTCCTTCTTCCATTGCAGTGCTTGCTTCTTCTATACCAGCAGTGTCTCCTGCCACATATATGTCGTCGGCACTGCTTTTCATATCACTGTCATGAACAGGCATCCAACCTCCCAGTTCAGGTACAAACATCTGCTTAGCACCAGCCATTCTCGCAAGTTCCACCTGAGGTCTTAACCCCGCGGCAATACATATAACGTCGGCATCAATCACTTTTTCGGTTCCTGTAATAGGTTTAAAGTTTTCAGATTCGGCGATTACCGCTTTTTCCACCCTGTCAGTCCCGATTGCTTCTACAATAGTATGGCTTAGATAAAACGGAACGCCTGCTCTTCTAATTTTTGCTGCATGAACGCCATAAGCTCCTATCCTAGGCAAGCCCTCAACGATGCCCAGAACATTTGCACCTGCCTGCATCAGCTGATAGGCAACTATTACACCTACATTACCCGATCCTACCATCAATATCCGTTTCCCAGGCAATACGCGGTTTACATTTATCATAGTTTGTGCAGCACCTGCGCCCATTACTCCCGGAAGTGTCCATCCTGGGAAGTTAACTGCGTTTTCCGATGCACCTGTACAGATTAAAATACGTCTTGCATTTACAGTTTCCGTCTTTCCATCCTTTAATATTGTTACCCTGCCATCACTGAAAACACCTATTGCAGGAGTGCTGAGCATAACCTCAACGCCCAGTTTTTCGGTTTCTTCAAGCAAATTCTTTCCTATATCCATTCCCCGTGTTCCGGCGTTGTGCTCTTTTGAGCCGAAAAACTTATGTATCTGCTTAAAAAGCTGTCCGCCAGCCTTCGGGTTTTCATCCACCACCAGCACTTCCGCCCCCGCTTTTGCTGCAACTATTGCAGCTGAAAGCCCGGCAGGACCAGCACCGATTATCACTACCTCACGGTTCATGCTCATTTCTCGCCCATCCTCCCGTAACCTTCCTGTGTTTCAACCGTCATCATATCTTCAACAGGCGTGATGCATGTTCTGACGTTTGGTTTTCCGTTTACCACCATAACACAGTCCGTGCACTGTCCTATACCGCAATATATTCCTCTGGGACTGTTTGTTTTAGCTGTATGCCTATGTATCATCAGTCCATTGGCCATTATAACGGCAGCAATCATCTCGCCTTCATAAGCATCATATTGCACTCCGTCAATAAATAGCGTCACTTTATTTCTTTCCTCAATGTCTACTAAAATCGGATGTTTGTTTACTCTCATACTTTACCCCTAATATCCCAGCAAAAATCCTTCATACATAGGATCTTCCGGATCAACAATATATGTGTGTATTCCTGTCACAAAAGCTCGTCCTTTAACCTTTGGAATTATTGCCGGTATTCCGGCAACTTCGCTCAATCCTACTATTTCGCAATAAAACCTGCTATTTATAATGCTCTCATGAATAAACAGTTCATTTTCGCCTATCATACCTTTTGCGTGCAGCACCGCAAGCTTTGCAGATGTACCTGTTCCGCAAGGCGAACGATCAATAGCCCCCGGTGGAATAACAACAGCATTTCTTACTGTAAGAGGTTTTTCGCTTAGATTTTCATAAAACTCCACATGTGTCACATGATTCATGAAAGAAAGCTCCGGATGTATAACTTTTATCTGGCTGTTTAGAGCCTCTTTAATTTTTATACCCGCTTCAATTATCTGCTTACTGTTATTAGGCGTAATCTCCAAGCCCACAGCTTCCGCAGGCAAAATAGCATAAAAGTTGCCGCCGTACGCAATATCGGCTTTGACTTCGCCGTAGTCTTCTGTTTTTATCACAGCGTCTTTTTTATACATGAATGCCGGCGCATTAACGAATGTGACACTTTTTGCGCTTCCGTCTTTCACTTCTATTTCAAGACTTACAAGCCCTGCCGCTGTGTCTAAAACAACATTGGTCAAAGGCTCTTCTACCTCAATCATGCCTGACTCTACCAATGCAGTGCCGACTCCTATCGTGTCATGACCGCACATAGGCATCCATCCTCCAACCTCAAAGTATAAGACGCCTACGTCAGCGTTTGGATTGCATGGCGGCGTAATAATAGTCCCCGACATTACTTCATTTCCACGAGGCTCATATGTAAGGCACTTTCTGATCCAGTCCTTGTGCTCTTTCATATAGAGCATCTTTTCGCTCATGGTTTTTCCGGGAATATTTGGAATGCCTCCCACCACATTGCGCGTCGGCTCTCCTCCTGTATGAGTATCGATTGTGTGAAACGTTCTGCGGATTTTCATAAACCCACCTCATTATTAGATCTTTTTGTTAAAACAACTTTTGTTGTCTGTTTGGTTAAGCGCATTGATGCCTTGCCATCTTCCATCTCAGTTTTATGTTTATCTTCAACAGTTAAATTATATCTTGAATCTGAAAAAGAGTTAATTGATATCTGTGCATTAGCCCCTCCATTAGGACAGCTTAATGTAAATAATACTTTGTCATTTTCAAATACTATAGGCTGATCTTTTAAAAAGCTCGCTGCTTTCAGCTCTATTAGAAACCTTATATCATCTTTGAGAACTGCTGCATACTGCCTTGAATTGTCCTCAGGAATTATTTCTAATTTTTCTTCGTTTTCCGTAAAAATTCCGCCATAGCAATACTTTCCGAAAATAGGATCATCTGAAAATACTACTGATAGATATCGCATTGCTCCCGAAAAGCCTAAATCTATCTCACACGAATAATACCAACTTCCTCTGTGGTGTTCCTGATCCAGCCACGTTTTTCCATAAGGTGCAGGTTCAAAACCACCGCCTGCTCCGCCGTCGTTTTCCTTTCCTCCAAACCAATATCCGTAGTCTGTATCTTCAGTTCCCGTGTTCATCAATGCCCATGAACTCATAAACGAAGCATATGCAATACGCATATAGTCTTGCGGATTTTTGCTGTAGTTTACAGCATAATCCCAAAGAGCCCAGCCGCCCATCTGCGCCATGTAAGATAAGGTATATGATGCTCCTGCGTCTCCGCGATAGTCGCTTCCCAGAAGATAGTACGCCGGTTCAACCCAGCCTCTGCACATTAGATTTGCCTCTATCTGCTTTTCCATAAAAACAAGTGCTTCTTCTTTAGTTACAGTTTTGTCTTGTCTGTCTTCATATTCTTCATTGGCTAATGCTTTTTCAACTGCATATTTTGCAAATGCATGTGTTGATTCAAAACCGGTTGAATCATATGGGTATTCCGAACCGAAAAGATCTTCACATTCAGAAGTGAAATACTTAACCTTTTTTCTCCAGTGTCTTTTAAGTCTTAAAGCTTTGCCATGCTCTCCGTTTTCTGAAAGTGCGTCTATTATCTCTGGTATAACAAGTTCATTGTAAAGCCCTGTTTTATATGCCGACCAGTCATCCAGCTCCAATGGGAGTGTAAACATATTGACAGCAGTTCTGTATGCTCTTTCCAAATACACTTGTTTACTGTGAGTCATTTTTATCTGTGGGAAAAACAGCGCAATCTGATACATTCGAAAATACATAAGCGCAATGTGCGGATAATCATATATACGCCATAGGTGAGACTGCCCTTTCACGCCAATATCTTCGCTTTCCCTATTCGTCTTCCAGTCAGGTATGCCATAAATTCCATATGGAAATTCCTCTTCATCAGTTCTCTGAAGACCGCCCCATACGAAATTATCTATATAACAATCAAGTGCCGAGACCTCCTCTTGATTAGGAAAACGTGAGTTCTTTTCTGCCAAAAACGATGGCTTGCTGAGTCCCGGATCATCACAGGTGACTTCGTAAATCCGCCATCCTTTAATCCTGTCATAATTGTCCGGAGTTAAAAGCGTCTGAGTTTCCATGTTCCATTCGCATAAAAGTCCGTTATACCACTTCGATGTATCACATATCTGATGTTTTACAATAAACTTAGCGCGCTTTTCTATAAGCGTTTCAACTGGTTCAGTAACGAAGAACTCAAGCATCATGGTTTTGCCGCTATAGAACACTTTTATATAATTTTCACCGAGCTTTGAAAAACTTATTTCATATATGCTGCACTCTCCTGAAATTAGCTTTTCTTTAATAATTGTGTCGTAAGGATACTCACTTTCCAATTTCTCTACACATTCTTTGGTCTTTAATGAAAGCAGGACTTTTGTGTCACAGACCACCGTCATGCCGGGCAAAACATCGATATCTATCATTCCTTCATTGACAATGGTTTCGCGTATGCTTTTAAAATCATCCACCCATTGCAGTTTAAATGCATATTCTGCTTTGCTTTTTTCCATTCCCTTGGGCTGAAGTGTACACGAAGAATGGTTTTGTCTCCACTTCCCCCCTCTTTCAGAAACTTTTTGTTTTTCTGTTTCTGAGTGAATATAAACATTAAATATTCTTGATTTTTCTATATGTTCTTCCGGCTGAAGGTCAAAATACTCCAACGAAGTTCCTTCTAGCGGAGTCATTATAAGGTGAGGCGGCTCACTGTTAAGCCTCATCCAGTAAATATATGAATTGCTTCCCGAAATAAAATGGTGGCGTAAAACACTCTCGTCTGCTTTTTTGCCCCAATCAAAATTCGAATTCATAGGAAGAGGAATTGCTATTTTCCCTATTTCTATTTCATTATCTGTATTGTTTTCTATGCTGATTTTAAATATAAGTTCATCATCACTTAACAGAAAACTTACTTCCGCTTTGAAAGGAATGGTTTTATCACTGTATTTATTTTTACATTCTATAAAATTTGATTCATTATTTTTTGATAGCAATACTTTTTTGTTTATATTGTAAAGTGCGCTGTCTTTCCACTTACCATCAGCATTTCTAAAGCTGATATCTACCTGTCCTAAGAGCTCTCCAGGCCAAATAAACTCAGTATTGCTCCCATCTGACTTAATGCTTGATAAAAGACCATCTGTAAACTCAAGCTTAAACTTAGATGTTTCTCTTTCTATTTTTTTCTTCATTGTTTTCTCTCCTTAGAAAGAATATTCGTAATATGTTTCTCACCGAATACTTTCCATTCCTGAATGCCTACTGAAAAATCCTTATTATGCTCTATATCTATCATAATTGATCTCGTTACAAATGAATCAATTTCATTTATATTATACTCACCTTTTTTATTTTCTATTTGCCCACAGCTTATCCATTTATCTTCTTTTCTGCAGAAAATATCACATTTTTCCGGAACAAATACATCCAAACCGTCATCAAACCAAAACATTTCAGAACTAAAAATCTGAACATCATACTCCCAGTCAAACTGAACTGTAATCCTACCTGTCCCGCTCTTTGCGCAATAAGGTTTATGACCGTATTCTGCTTTCTGTTTTGGATCGCATCCGTCATTTATCCCCGAAACCGAATGCCATGAGCTTGTGCATTTTTCAGACACTGTAACTTTAGCATATTCTGCAATATTTATCCCTTTTTTATCCGGAAGACAAACATCAATTTTACAGCTCCATTGGCTTTCTCCTATATCATTTTTAGCCTTAACACGGAAGTCATGTTTCGTTCCCGGTGTATTGCAGATAAACTCATATGGGCTTTTAGCATTCATTATTTCGTTTCCGTCAGCTTCAAGAATATATTCCTTTGTACCTAGCGAAGTGCTCCAGAAAATGTCCGTCTGCGTGCAGCTAGAAACACTTGCGAAAATTTTACCGGGTGTTGCAGGCGGCATCAGTTTTGAGCTTCTTCTTTTTGCTTTGTTAAAAAGAAGCTGGGTTTTATTATCAAACGTTTTAACATCCTTTAAGCTAAATGATTTATCATATGCTCTGCTATAAATTATCTCGTTTCCTTTAGTAACAGTTTTTCCATCTGCAGGGTTCCAGATAACACTGCATATTTTATCTGCCGTCATCGCCCTTATATTGTCAATATAAAGTGAATATCCGTCAGGAATTCCAGGATATTTTGCATTGCTATCCTTACTCTGCCAATATACAGAAACTTTTCGTCCATGATAGTTTAAATTTTGCAGAACAAATCTTTTAAGCCCAATATCAATCGGATTAAGTTCAATTAAATCATCAATTCTGGGAGTAATTCCAACTGCATCTTCAATAATGCTTGCATTAAACCTTCCCAATGCATTGTGATGAATCCATGAACGACACTCGATTTTTTTACCGTCCCATCCTCTGAAAAACTCATTTGTATCAGGATATCTTATGTCTCCATCCACATAATGCGCCCATGATGCCCACTTTATAAGCCTTGCAAAATGCTCTTGTGTTATATACCTGCTCTTGTATTTTTTTATGGCATTAGCAAAGAGCTTTAGTGTTATGCCAATGTTTCCAAAGCCATAATTAAGAGTTATTTCCTTGCCGGTTTCTTTTGCAATCTTATAATCTTTCAGATTGCAGACAAGCATAGGCCAGACTGGAAATTCATCCTCATTTGCCCACGGTTTTAATGCATTCAGATATTTCGTTTCAGCTTCTGGTACCATCCCAACAGCCCAAATATAATAATTATTTATGTCTCTCCATGGCACAAATTCACTGCTTTCGGTTTTTTGCAAAAACTGTGATGTCTTTTCGTCCCAAAATTCATTAAGAGATGCCTGAAGCATCTTTTCAGAAATTTCGGAAACCTGACTCGCTTTCTTGTATTCTTCAAGATATTCATACATTTCAGCTGTCGCAATAGCATTCACCCAAGTGTAAGCAGTTGAATCAAGCCTTTTCTGGTTATCTGAATAGATGTTTGAAAGAGTATCAAAATCCCACCCGTCATACTGTTTTCCTAATACATATCCACCATCTTTTGCACTGTCACGCAAGTTTGCATAAACATCTTTCTCTCCGCTATATGCCAAATATCCGAGGAAATCTTTCGGACCTCCATGAACTTTGTAGGCATCCCAGCCGGCTTTTGATATATAGTTTGCAATGTTCCACTCCGGCCAGTGTTTAGGATCTCCTGGATTTGATATGAATAGTCCATTCTTAGCTGTTTCCGCAACGGATTGCCAAGTACCGTATGCATATACAGGACTTTTTAAATATTTCAGATCATCAATATGCCATGGAACAGAAAGAGTTATTGCATTATTATATCCAAGGCATCCTTCGGTAAGAGTCGGATATGAATAATTTCTTTTAGTATTTGCATCCAAAAGGTTAAATCTAAGCTTCCACCATTCATAATAATATGTTTTTTTAAGGGACTCATCTTCTGTATCAAAATATGGTACATTTTCGCTCCACCATTTGTTGTATTTTGAAATGTGTTCTTGTAATGTCCGCTGACCGCTTTTATTCTTATAGTCAAGATATTCATGTTCAGATTCGGGTATGTCTTGCGTTATAAATCCCATAATAAATTTAAGTGAAATACATTCTTCAGGATTAAGTTCGATTTCTGATACAAGCGAGTTTTCTTTTGCCTGCATTCCGGATCCCGAAAACATTGCAGTAATTTCAGTGTTTCCAAATGGATCTTTAAATGTTCCCCACAATTCATCACTACATTTAGTCGATGCAAAAGGCGAAGATGCGTTCATCACAAATTCTGTTTTCTCGTGTCCTTTGTTTGTGATATCCAGAAGAGCAATAGCACAATTGTTTTCTGTTATAAATTTAACTGTGTTTATATAAATATCCGCCAATGTATATTCGCTCTTCCAATGGCTCGGACAATCTACCCTGAAAGCAGTATTCTCAACAGGTGTCCCGTTAGAAAATGTTATCTCGAAAGCATTTTTTTTGGTTTTTGAGTAAAAGCCAAAATCTGATTCCGATTCTTCAATATATGCAGCCTCTCCTCCGAAACCTATTATAGAAGCATCATGATAGTTCATATAAAAAGCACGGCCTCTTGACATAAGTCCACCGCAGGTGCCTTCAGCCGAAGGATCTTTGCCCCTGCGTTCAAGCAGTTTATCCATCCAGAAACTTGTAGTTGTACTATAAATAGAGTCCGCCTTATAAATATTTTCTAACATATCAAAACAAAACTCTATAGGTTCTGTGGCTAAGCTCTCTCCTTTGAGGCTTGGTGGATATTTTCCTGTTTTATTGCCAAAAAACATTGCTTAATTCGCTTTCAAACAAACTTATTAATTATATTAAAGCCGACATAATACACATATGCCGGCTTTATCGTCATCTGTGAAATCTTATTTCAGATTTTCATCATAGTATTTCTGGAATGCCTGTATGTATTCCTGTCCGCCAGCTTTGTCGTACTCTTCAAGGAATTGTTCCCACAAGCCGTCAAGGTTTGCCGGATCAGCCTCTATTACCATCTTAAGATAGTAAACAGCAAGTACATCATTGTTAAGTTTAACTTTGATATCATCAACTTCCGGAAGTTTTACCAATGTAAATGGCTTCGGTGCCATATTTGCTTTTCCGTTTTTAATCATTACAGAACGGTTAAATGCATTCTGCTGATCAACATCACTGACATATATTACACGGTTGTCATATGCTTCTTCCCATGTGTCATAGTCTGCGCATGGAATGTATCCATGAACTGTTGATGTAAAGCCCCACCAAAGAGCATTTACAAGGCCTTTATCTTCGCCGAAGTCTTCCTGCCAGTTTGCAACGTTTCTGTCATAAACGCCTGTTTCTTTATCAAGCTCTGTATAATGTCTGTCTTTTACTCCGCATAAGAATAACTCGCGGCCTTCCTGGCTGTTCAGATACTCAATAAACTCTACAGCTTTCTGAGGATTTTTGCTTGTTGCGCATACTGCGTCAAGAAGCCAGTAAACAGGACCTGAAAGAGGTCTGAATTCTACTCCGGGAGCTGCCATTGGCGGAACATACACAAAGTCTGCTTCAGGAACAGTTTTGCGCAACTCTTCAAGTGTTAAGCTTACGCCGGTACCTGTGAAAAAGCCTACGCCGCCTTTGTTTGTATAGAGATATTTTTTGCCTGCATCCACAACGCTTGCAAGGTCAGTGTTAACCAACCCTTCTCTGTATAATTTATTGATGTATACAAGAGCATTCTTTGTTTCTTCAGAAATATTCGGGTCATATACAACGCCATTTTCATCAACGTCGAGTTTGTTGTGCCAGCTGTATGTTGAGCCGCCAAACATTCCGAACAATCCCATCATTCCTTCAAGAACACCGTCTGAAACTTCGTCAATATATCCTGTTGTATCATCTTCGCCGTTTCCATCCGGATCCTGCTCTTTAAACGCCTTTAAGACATTGTAGAACTCATCAGGAGTAGTTGGAACTTCAAGACCGAGATTATCAAGCCAGTCTTTTCTCATATATATAGCATAGTCATATCCATCATGAGCACCTGGTACATAGTAATGCTCGCCTTCTATTTCAAAAGCTTTAAATGTATCAGAATTCATGATCGAGTAAATATATGGGAAGTCTTCTTTGGATGTTACATAGTCATCAAGCTTTACAACCAAACCTTCATCTGCCCACTGAATATATGGATGTGATGAATCGTCAAGGTTAATAATGTCCATCTCTTCACCTGAGGTCATGATAAGGTTAAGCTTGCTTACCCATTGATCCCATGGAGCTGTGACAAGTTCGATTTCTGTGTTTGTCGCTTCTTCAAGTGCAGTAATTATAGGATTGGTGTCTGCGTCCGTATCAATTGCCATACGGAATATTTTAAGTGGCACCGGATCCTCGCTTACTTCTTCCTGTTTGCTGTCATTTGAAGTCGATTCCTGTTTTGTTTCTGACTTGCTTGGAGCAGCCACTTCGTCATCTGTCTTTTTGCAGCCGATAGCTACAAATCCAAACAGAAGAACAACAGCCAAAAGCAGTGTCAGAATTCTGATGTGTTTTTTCATTGTTTTTCCTCCTTCGTACTTTAGGTAATATAACGGCGTATACGCCTAAACTTTTTTATCCTTTTACTGAACCAAGCATAATTCCCTGAACAAAATACTTTTGTATGAATGGATATATCATCATTATCGGCGCCACTCCTATAACTATAACCGCAGCCCGAATCATGTCGGATATCTGGAACCCCAAGCTCTTTGCCATTATGTTCTGCGAACTGATAATAAGGTTTCTCAAAACCAAGGACAATGGATAGAGCTTATTGTCTGAAGTTAAAAGCATAGCATTGAAATAATCATTCCAAAAAGTAACAGAATAAAACAATACAATTGTTGCTATAATCGGAGTAGATGTAGGAATAACTATTTTAAACAGTATCTGAAAATCGTTATACCCCTCCACCTTTGCAGCCTCTTCTAAACTTGCCGGAACATTTGCAAAGTAATTCTTCATCAAAATAAGATTATATGTGCTTACAGCACCCGGCAAAAAGAATGCAAGGATATTGTTGTATAGATGCAGACCGCGCATCAATATATACCATGCTATTATGCCGCCATCAAAAAACATTGTTATAACAATTAAAGTAAAAACTGTGTTGCGTCCTTTTAAATGGCTTTTTGATAGAGCATATGCACCCATTGTAGTTAAAAGCATTGCCAAAAGAGTTCCGCAGAATGTTACTGTAACACTGATGCCGGAGGCGCGCAGTATCATAGGATCCGAAAACGCATAACGATAAGTTTCCAGTGAAAATGATGTAGGTATTAAATGAAATACACTGGCAAAGAAAGCTTCCTTTGTAGACGTTGATATTACTACTTCCATCCAGAAAGGATATAGCGTAATAAGCGCCAGCAAAAACATTATTATATAATTTATATAGTCAAACAGCCCTTTATGTTTTCTCCTGTTCACAACAATTAACCTCTTTTCTCGTATACTATCTATTATCTCTATTAGTAAATTCCTTCTTCGCCAAATAATTTGACTAACCTATTGGCGGACAGCAAAAACAGTAGTGAAATTACTGCCTTAACAGTACTTGCAGACGACAGTACTCCAAATCTTGGGTTTCTTTGAAGATTTCTGACTATATAAGTATCCAGTATGTCGGCAACATCATAAACTGCAGGATTGTATAGGTTGTATATCTGGTCAAAACCGATTTGCACAATATTACCTATATTCAAAATAAACATTATTGCAATTGTGCTTTTTATGCTAGGAATAGTAATATGCATAGCTTTCTGCAGTCTGCTTGCTCCGTCAATTTCAGCGGCTTCATATAGCTGAGGATTGATAGCGGCAATTCCGGCAAGATAGATGATAGTGTTCCACCCCATCTCCTTCCATATCTCAGACAAGATTAACACTCCCCTGAAGTGCTTACTGCTTGTAAGAAATGCTATCGACTTAACACCGAACTTACCCATTATTGCATTCAGTATTCCTGAGTCCTGAGCAAGAAGAAGATTAAGGATTCCGGCAAAGATTATCCATGAAACGAAATGCGGAAGATATGTAATGGTTTGTACTATTCTCTTAAACCATAGGTGGCTTACTTCATTTAACATAAGAGCAAAAATTATCGGCATCGGGAATCCGCAAACTATTCTTAAGGAGTTGATGATAAACGTGTTTTTCATTGCATCCATAAAGCGCGTATCACTGAAAAGCACTTTAAAGTTATCAAATCCAATAAACGGACTTCCGAAAATTCCCTTTAGAAAAGAGAACTTCTGGAAAGATAAAATTACACCGTACATTGGCGCATATCTGAAAATTATATACCATATTACCATAGGCAAAAGCATTATATAAAAGTACTTATTTTTAAGAAAATACTTCATACCTTTAGATCTTTTGCGTATAAGTACTTTATCCGATGTTTTTACTGCATCACTCACTACCGTCTCTCCTTAATAAAGAACTATTATTCCAAGTAATATTATTATAACTAATCGATTCACTCTAAAAAATCTGTCAAAATTGATATTTTGTTTGAATTATTGATATGTTAATTAAAATGCATAAACTATACTATAAAATGCAAAATCAATTATTTTTACTATTATTTGAATTATGATACTAAAAAATTAGTACAAACGAGAAATTGTACTTAAATAAAAAACATAGCATTAATATAAATTCTGGATATGAAGCTTTTTTAACAAAGAATATAACTCCTTTGATTAATCCGTCTCTAGGAAAAGATCAAACTTCTCCTAGTCAATCTATCATACCCATCGTTAATTGGCTTTCTACATTTAGTCTAGTTTACTAATAATGAGTTTATCTGTACTCTATTACAGTCTTCCTCTCACGATATAAATCATTTAAAATAGCTATTTAGTATATTCAATTATCTTCAGTTGATACCCCTCAAGATCAACTACAGCATCTTTTCCTGTGCTTGAAATAATTTCAGTTTCCTGCATCTCCCCGCTATTGTTTATCACAACAAGCTTACCGCTTTCAGCGAAATACGCACACTCGGTTTCAGGATTGCTGCACGTCCAGACGGGATACTCTTTCTCTTTGCCCGCAGCCCACATTATTGTTTTGTGAATGAGCTTTGTGTTCTCTGCAGTGAAAAGGTATCCGTTAAGATACACTCCTCTACCTTCTTTGAAGATGTTTACTGCTATCTGAATAGTTCCGTCACTGTCTGCCAGAACTTCTGTGTTGCTGCTTAACGCATATACTCCTGTGTATGTGTTCCCAAAATCAATATTTGATACACTTTCTGTTATGAAGTGTGTTTTTTCTGCTTTATGCTCATACTTGTTTTTGCAGATAGTTTTGCCCACTTCTCGTTCAACGCCCAGCACATGGCTCATTACAAAATATTGCCCGCTCTTTTCATATGCAGATGGCTCGCCCACTCCGATGAACGCGTTGCCTTGAGCTACCCATTCAGTCAGTGTTTCCACAAGCTTTGGATCGTTCCAACTCTCCCCGCCGCTCCACGCGCTGTCTCTGCGTCCCGCATTGATTATTACATTAATGTCTTCCGGTATGCCTGTTTCGGTTATTTCGCTAAAGCTTAAAAATTCTACATCTATCGGAAGTCCCGCAAGGCTTTCAAGTATATTGATAAGCTCATTTTCAGGATGCTCATGATAATGTCCGCTTGTGCTCCATGAACGAAGCTTTCCCCATGTTGTAAGTATACCCACCTTGCAAGGTGCTTTGTACGGTTCGCCTGCGCTGTGCAGTGCGTTTATTATCCTGAACTCTCTTGTCAGCTCTTCTATATAGTCCACAAAGTCAGGAAAGCCTTCTGTTAAGTGAAGGTAACCGCCAAGACCTATCCTGTCCACGCTTTTTCGAAGCAGCGCTCTTCGTATCTTCATCCAAAACATCTGCGCGTCAAGCTTCGGGTTGCCGCCTTCCTTAAATGTAGGCTCTCCGGTAAGGCCCGTTGGAAACAGATAAGGATGCAGCCTGAGCTCATGTACATCAACATTTGAGTTAGCGCACAGCCTTGCTTCAAATGCATTGAACACGCACTTTATCAAGCCGTCAAAGCCAAACTCCGAAAAGCGCTCTCCCTGCGGTTCAACGCCTATCCAGTGGTCATCATAAAACACATACGCGCGCTTTCCGTACTTATGAACCAAGTCTACGCACTTCTTGCCAAACTCAACTACGAACTCATTTATGAAGTCCATCCAGTCGCGGTATCTTTTTGAAGGCACATTATGTGTTGAGTTGTACTCTCCCCCATTTATGAAGTCTTCCGATGTCATCGCATAGCCTTTTTTCTTTTCAAAAAGCTCAAGTGACATTGGGTTTACCGTAAAGTTATATGATCCCCAGTCGGAGTATATGTATCTTAAGTCGTTATTATCGCCCCACAGCCATGTGAAGTTGTAGAACATTGATGTAAAGCGCACCACGTCTGTATCAGTATGTTCTTTAAGCCATTTTTCGAGAAAGCTTAGTATATGTTCCTGCGATTCTGGGTATATCGGGTCTATTGACATCAGGTGTTCCCTGTCTCCCCAGTCATTTGTTATGTGGTTGTACATGGATATCTCTTCCCATATCCTATACACAAGGAAATTGACCGTATATTTATGCCACGGCGATATATTATAAACCGTTACCTTTCCGGTTTCGGCGCTATATTCCCATTTATCTTTAGATACTTCTTCCCCTGTTGTTCTGTCGAACACCTGCCAGTATTTCTTCGGGTTATCTTTTGAGTTTATTACAAACTGCTCTTTGAAGTATCCTTTGAGTATATCTATTTCGATACACTCTTTTTCAGCGATTACAGGAAAGCTCATCAGATAGTTCTGCTGCAGCTTATCCATATTGGCTTTCGCCCACTCATTGTCCGCACGCACAACACAAAGCGTTGAGTATATATCAAAATCGCTCTCTGTTATTTCTTTTGAAAGCTTTGTTCCGTCGCTGTCGCGGATTGCGTCCGCTCCCCATTTTTTCGCAAGCTCAAGAGTCAGCTCCTCGTATCCTGCCTCCCCAGGCAGTGTGAAGCCGTTTAACACTTTTTCCTTTATCATCAATTCCCCCGCTTAATTCACCAATATGACTTTTATTGCACCATCCGCACCGCTCTCAGCTGTTTCAAACGCCTTCTCCCATTCATCAAGCGCGAATTTATGTGTAACCACGCCTTGAGTCGGAAGCTTATCTGTACTTATCAATTCTATTACCGTCTCATAACAATCAGGGCTTAGGCTGACACCTTTTATGGTAAGCTCTTTGCCATCGCCTATTATGCTCCAGTCTATACTTGCCTCATCTTTGAACACGCTGAATTCTACGAATGTTCCCTGCTTTCTTATTAGATTTAATCCCTGCTCTATGCTTGACGGATGTCCCGCTGCCTCAATATACACATCGCACCCATAGCCCTCAGTTTCCTTTTTAACCTCTTCCCAAACAACATCCTTTGAAGGATTCAATACAATATCCGCTCCGAACTCTTTCGCAAGCTGCAGTCTTTCCTCTTTCATGTCAAGCACAATGAGTTTTTTAGGGTTTTGAAGCTTTGCAGCTCCCACCATACCAAGTCCAAGTGTGCCTGCACCTGATATTACCACCACATCGCCTTGCTTTATATCAGCTCTGTCTATACAGTGTTTCGAGCAAGAAAAAGGCTCAATAAGTACTGCTTTTTCTATGGGCATATCTTTAGGCAATTTGTAATTTATCGATCCCTTTGGCAGTTTCATATATTCAGCCATACCGCCGTTAAGATAGTTTTTAAATCCATATACATCATGCTTTAGGCATACAGAATATCTGCCGGTTTTGCAGTACATGCACTCGCCGCACGGAACTATTTGCTCGGATGCCACTCTATCGCCTATTTCGAAGCATCCTTCTGCGCCATCATCAATTTCAGTTACTGTCCCGACAAATTCATGCCCCGGTATTGCAGGCGGTTCGACATAAGCATCAAATTTTTCATTTCCCCAGAATCGAGGTGCGCCTTTCCATGCCTTAGTATCTCCAGCGCATATCCCGCACGCTTCCACTTTTATTACTACTTCGCCTTCATCTGCTTTTGGTATGTCTACTATTTCAAGTCTGTAGTCATCTTTTCCGTATGCCACTATTGCTTGCATTTGTTTTGGCTTCATAATTTCTCCTAACTGTTCTGCTTTTTTACAGCCTCCCACAGACCCAGCAAATATGTCGCGCCCATTGCTCTGTCATAGAGTCCATATCCCGGCCTTGCTTTTTCACCCCAAATCATTCTTCCGTGATCCGGCCTAATATATCCGTCAAAACCATTATCCGCAAGAGCTTTTACTATCTCAAACACATCCAGCTCTCCGCATTCGCTCGGATGCGCACATTCGTCAAAGTCATGATCATTCAACTTTTTAATGTTTCTTATATGTGCAAAGAAAATACGGTTTTTCCCTGCAAACTCTTTTGCAATTTCAAGCATATTATTTTCAGGATTTGCTCCAAGGCTTCCGGTGCAAAGAGTTATACCGTTATATTCATTCTCATTTAAGCTGATTAGCTTTCGTATACCGTCAGCATTAGCTATCATCTTAGGAAGTGAAAAAAGCGGCCATGGAGGATCATCTGGATGAATCGCCATCTTTATGTCACACTCTTTTGCATATGGCAAAACAGAGTCAAGGAAATACTTCATATTATCCCAGTATTGCTGTTTACTCAGTTCGCTGTAGTACTTTATATCCGCGCTCATCGCTTCAATTCTTTCAGGTTCCCATCCGGGAAGAGAATATCCGTCGGACTTGCTTTTCATCTCATCATTTATTTTAGATGGATTCATCTTCAAAACTTCACTGTGGCGATATATCATTACCTGACTTTTATCTGCATTTTCATATGACAAGTCGCTTCTAATCCAGTCCATTACAGGCATAAGATTATAGCAAAGGCACCTTACTCCTGCTTTTGATAGATTTTTAATGGTCTCTATATAGTTTTGAATATATTGGTCTCTGGTGTCAAGTCCCTTTTTTATATCTTCATGTACATTAACGCTCTCGATGACTTCCATCTCCAAGCCTTCTGCGTTAACTGTCTTTCTCAGTTTCTCAACTTCCGAAAGAGTCCAAGTTTCACCTACAGGGACTTTGGGTAGACAAGTTGCCACCCCACTTACAAGCGGTACTTGTTTTATTTGGTTTAATGTCACGCTGTCATCCCCGTACGGAAACCACCTCAATACCATTTTCATGCTAAATTCCTATTGCTTTCTATTTTATATACCTTTTTATTGATTCTCTTACTGCGTTTTTCTTTGAAATCATGAACAAAAACATCTCTTCGGTTTTATCGCCCAATCCTGCTTTATATAAGTCTAATCCAAATATGTCTTTTCGTATGAGTAAATTTTTCAACTGTCCGGAATACGAATCAGCGTTCCCCGCTTGAATTCCCGTCAAGCTGTTTTGAAATTCTTCTTTCATTGGGTCTGAACTTATTTCCATCTTTACTAAATTATCATCAACTCCAAGGAGATATCTGAGCCATGCCGCAAACACTAACGGGATTGCGTTTAAATCATTAACACTTTTTGACTCATCCCAAATGTAAGCTTTTATTGTTTCTCCAAACCTAATGGAAACTTTCTGGCTGGTGTCAGTTGCAATTCTCTGAGGTGAATCAGGTATATTAGGATTCGGAAGCCTAACATTCAGAACTTCGTCAATAAATTCTTTTGGATCTATTATCCCAGGGCTTTCAACTACTGGAAGCCCCTCATCATATCCCAATACCGTAATGAGTTTTCTTAAATCATCATCTTTCATCTCTTCCCAAATAGTCGTATACCCGAGAAGACACCCAAATACGGCAAGAGCTGTATGTAAAGGATTGAGACATGTGGTAACTTTCATTCTTTCTGTTTTATTCACCGTTTCTCTGTCTGCAAAGAATACACCGGCTTTTTCAAGCGGTGGTCTGCCATTTGAAAACGCATCTTCAATAACCAGATATTCCGACTCTTCTGCATTCACAAAAGGCGCGATAAATGTGCCTTTTGAAGTAGTTATTGTCTCTATGTCTTTTATACCCAGCTTATTTAACTGCTTAGCAATGTCTTCCGACGGCCTCGGAGTTATTTTATCTATCATACTCCATGGAAATGTCACTTTATTTTCGTTATTTAAATAATCTAAAAAGTCATTTCCTGCAAAGCCTTTTTCTGCCCATCTTTTTGCGATTTCAATAACCGAATTTTTAAGCTTTTCACCGTTGTGGCTGCAGTTATCCATGCTGACAAGCGCGACAGGCATTTTTCCTTTCAAGAAACGTTTAAACATAAGATAACAAACACATCCAATAGTTGAACGTGCCATTCCCGGCTCATTGTCCATATCGCTTTTTATCCAAGGGAGAATCTCCCCTTTGCCGTCAAAAATAGAGTATCCCTTTTCTGTAATCGTAAAACTCACAAGTTGAAGCGAAGGATTTTCAAATATCGAGATAAGCTTTTCATCTATAGGCTCATTCTTCGATATCTTAACAGAGTCTGCTGCACTGCCGATTATCTTCGGCTCGGAAGTTCCATCAGACTTTAGTGTCATAAGAAGAGTTAGATTATCATGAGGTTTATATATTTTGTCGATAATCTCTCCGTCAAAAGCTTCCACAGCAACGATACCGGAGTTTTGATCACCAATAGTAAGAAGCTCGTCCTGCAGTCTTGCTATATATGCCCTGAAAATGTTTCCTGCACCAAAATGCACCCAAACAGGATTTTCTTTAGTTTGATTGCGCATGTTTTCTCTGTCATACATGGGTGTTTTTATACTGTTTTCTTGCCAGATGCTTTTATCTAGAAGGCCTTTTTGACTCAATTCCACTTCAATACTCTCCGTTGTTTTCTGTTTAAAACTCATTCCTTTTAATAAAATATTCTTTTAGTTTTTCAGCAAGTACATCATCTTCCATCGGTTCCCTATTTATAAACTCAGGATACATAACCCTTTCTGTTTCAGGCAAAAGATAGTGCCAGCGCCAGTAAAAAAGGTCAGGCGCATCGCCTTGAATTCTTATATGTTTCCTCAAACCTTCCAAGCAGTATATTGTGCTTTTTACCGCCGTAAGCCAATCATATCTGTAGAAATTTTCCCACTTTCCATGCTCTGCTTCTTTTAAGTCATACTGACTCTTGCTAAAATCCCAAATAGCCTGCGATGCATAAACATATGCCAGAGGCAGATTCCCCTCTTTATATGTTAAAGCACTTCTACAAAGATACATAAGCCCTTTGCATCCGGAAAGATTGAGCTTCACCTGAAGCAAAATACCATCCTTGAAGAAATCTTTCTCTCCGCCTTCAAGCATTTCCAGAACATTGTTGCATTTATTGAGCAGTTTCTCCCAGCTTTCAATCGCAGGTTCACACTTGTCATACAGCCACTTTACCTGCTCTGTAAAAGGAATGTCTCCCGTAGCCCATAAAAGGTCATTAATTGTCTTTTCATTGCCATGTTGCATCCACCGTGCAATCACTTGCCTCACGGAATGATGGTAGAATTCTTCTCCCGCTTTTTCATCATAATGCTCGCCGTATTGTATTGTTGCATTAAAATATTCACGATAGCATTCCATAACTGCTTCCGGCACTGCACTATAATACTTTTTGCAGAAATCCGAGAAATGCTCCTCAACACAAACATCTCCTTTGTTCCACATCTCAGCAACCAAATCAAGGAAATATATATGCGGCTTAATGTTTCCGCAGTTTAAAATCAAATATTTATTTGCATTCAGATCAAATGCTTTCTTAAGCTCGCTGTGTACAAATTCCGGCTCAAGAGGCAGCATAGTAAGATGGTTAGACGCCTGAAGATCATGAAATGTAATATGATAATATAATCCATGTTGTCCTTTGTCTCCCGGTGACGGTAAAGCTCTGATTCTAGGATTAATGTTGTTTTGGCGCCTTGAAACCATCTTCCCGAATCCATTATCTGACCATATTTTTATAACATCTTCCGGAATTTCAATAAAGCCCTGCTCATAAAGCTCCATTGCCTCACCGTACAAATACGTAATACACGGAACATCTCCCAGTCTATCTTTTAAAAGCTTATGCTGCTTTTTTATAACGCGGCTTATAAGCTCGCCGCGTTTTTCAGGTGTGTTATACGATTTATCCTGTTCCCAGAAAGGACAATCTCCCTGTCCTCTGAACCCCAAAGCCCAAATATAATTTTTATCTTTGCTTTCATCCATCGCATCCGTCCAAAGCTTTTCAAACAGGTCTCTGTTTTCATCATAGCTTGCTTTTTTGTCTGGATATGCTCTGGAAAACATCTTCGCCTTCATAGGGCTGGCGTGATGTTGAGTAAGATAAAGCCCCATCTCAGAAGCTAAATCCCATTGCATCACTTCATCCGCAGGCTCTTCAAGCCCCGGAATTATCATATTACCTCCACACCTTAAAAGAGCTTCAAAAACAGGCTGCCAAACATCTTCCTGCGGAGGAAAATTGTCTGTCCATCCCAAAAGGCACACTTCATCGTTTATAAACCATCCACGGTATTTCACAAAATGCGGCTTAGATATGTAATTTTCAGCTGGAATACTGATTTGTTCTTTTTTCTCAGGCTCTTTTTCAGCCCAAAACCAAAACGGTTCCACGCCTAAAAAATGAGTGCTTATGTGAAGCAGTCCATAAATCACACCTAAATCATCAGCACCTTCAATTACCATCTTTGTTTTGTTTTCGGAATTATCCCAAATATATTGAATTGAATAGGTCTCAGGAATATTTATTTCAGAATCATTTTTATATTTAACCAATATATCGCACCCGTTTGGTGCGCTTTTTATATTATGTTCTCCGCCGAAAACTTTCGACATGTCTCTGAGCACTATCGAAAAGGCATGGCTCACAGGTTTTGTTATCTTTCCCTGCATAAAAAACTTGGTATTTTTGTTCAGCGTAAAGTTATTATTGTTTTTTTTGTCTGTATTTCTGTTCATATACTTATCCTTTAAATATTTTGTTCTCCCAGTTGTTTACTCTTTAACAGAGCCGAGAGTTATTCCTTTTACAAAATATTTTTGAAGGAAAGGATAAAGGATAAGAACCGGTACCATAGAAACAAATATCTTTGCAGCATTAAGCGTTCTGTTTGACATTTCACTTAATAGTTTCATGTCGCTTTCGGTAATATTGTTTGTCTTAATCTGCACCACCATCTGTCTTATGTAAGTTTGGAGCGGATAGCTGTCCTGACTTTTCATATATATCATTCCCTGGAAAAATTCGTTCCAGTGCCCTACTATAATAAACAAACTGACGGTAGCCAGAACTGGTTTTGAAACCGGAATCATTATTTTCAAAAGAATGCTCCAAGGACCTGCTCCGTCAACGTATGCAGCTTCCTGCATTTCTCTTGGAAGGTTTCTGAAAAAGTTCATCACAAGGATTACGTTGAAAACCGGAATCGACCCTCCAAGCACAAGTGCCCAAAGGCTGTTGTAAAGGCCATAAGATTTCACCGCAACATATATTGGTATAAGTGCAGGCTTAAACATCATGCCAAACACCAGTATCCACATAATTTTATTCCTGTTTTTAAACTCTCTTTCGCTTTTGGATAACGGATATGCCATAAGGACCGTTGTAATAAAAGTTATAGAAAGTCCCAAAAACACGCGTTTGACCGACGTCCAGAATGAGTTTAAAAATGCGCTGTCCGCTACTATCTGTTTGTATGAAGTGAGCGTGAATCCTATAGGCCATAGCCCTACTTTTCCCGCTGCAACTGCTACCTGATTACTTAAAGATACACACAATATATAGTAAACCGGCAAAAGGCACAGCAATGTTCCGAGTACCAGTATAAATATCAATAATCCGTAAAAGAATCTAGCTTTAAATGTTATGTTTCTAACCATATCTCTATGTCTCTCCCGTGTTAAAAAATCCGATAATTTGCAAACTTGCTTGCTGCATCATATGATAGCTTTATCAATATAAATCCGATTAGAGATTTAAATATTCCAACTGCAGTCGCAAGTCCGTAATCCATATTAACAAGACCTGTTCTATACACCCACGTGTCAATAATATCTCCTTTGGAATACACCAAAGGATTGTATAGATTGAATATCTGCTCAAATCCTGCATTTAAAACATTTCCCAGACTTAGTGTCGCAAGCAACACTATTGTCATTTTTATTCCCGGAATTGTTACAAACCAAAGCTGCTGTGCTTTTGTAGCACCATCAATTGCAGCTGATTCATATAGGTGCGGATTTATTGATGATAGAGCAGCAATATAAATTATCGCTCCATATCCATACTCTTTCCACGCATCCGTCACAATTAATATACTTCGGAAATATTCCGCCTTGGCCAAAAACAATGTAGGTTCCATATTAAATAGCCTAAGGAAATTGTTCACAGGGCCGTTCATCGCAAGAATATCCATTATTATTCCCGCCAGTATTACCCATGAAAGGAAATGCGGAAGATATACTATTGTCTGTATTCCCTTTTTCAACCCAAGATTTCTGACTTCGTTTAGCAACAGTGCAAATATTAACGGCAGCAATAATCTGACTATAATTTTCAACACGGCTATATACATCGTGTTAAAAAGAATCTGCCTGAAATCACTCAATGAAAACATATACTTAAAGTTGTCAAACCATATCCACTCAGATTTAAAAAATCCCAGTACAGGGTTGTAATATTGAAATGCAATTATATTGCCGAACATCGGGATCAGCGTGAACATTACAAGCCACGCCATACCCGGAATCAGCATAATATAATAGTGTTTTTCATGTTGTTTTATTCTCATTATAATACTCTTTACTTTATGTTTTTTCTGTTTGATGATAAAAAAATTTTAGAAGAGACGAAGATATCTTCGTCTCTTCATTAGTGATTATTTTACATATTCCTGTACTTCTGCTGTAATTTCGTCGCCGCCTTCTTTTTTCCACTGCTCAACGAAATCATCGAATGTGTCAATTGAAGCTCCGCCCATAATTATCTTATAGAAAGTTTCAGCTTCCAATTTCTGAAGATTTGCCCATTTTTTGTCCATTGTCGGAGTATTGAAATAGATAATGCTGTATACTTCATTTCTTTCAGCAAGCAAGGGGTTTCCGCCTACAAGCTTGGAGTAAAGCCTAGCAAATTTCTCTGATTCAGTATTCCAATATTGGATGTCGAAGTTATCATATGGTTCAAGTTTTGTATCAAATGCTGCAGATACGTCAGAGTAAAGGTGTGAGTAGAACTTAAACTCATCTGTTGTGTAATCATCCGGTGTTGTAACGCCGTTGAGAACATCTTTCAATGCCTGATTTGTCACTTCGTTGTCATCACTGTTAGCAAGAACCATTCTAAGCGGCCAGTAATATGCAGCATCACCGTAAGTGTCAGTCATTCCGTCGATTTCTCCGCCGTTTTCAAGAGCCAAGTTGACTATTTTCACAACAGCTTCAGGATATTCGTATCCGTCGCGGACAACAAGCACCTGATTTGTTACCGAGCTCATCTTTGTGTTAAAGTCTCCGTCGCTGTCCAAGGGAGATGCATATGCCTGGAAGTTTGCTTCAGGATTGTTTCTAACTGTATCTGTAATAGGAGAATATCCCTGCCACCATGGTCCAAAGTGAATACCGGCCAAGCCAGCAATAATCGGCTCTGTAGCGTCTTCTCTTAGTCCCATTTCAGGATCGATTAATCCTTTTGCATACCAGTCCTGAAGTTTTGCCAATGCTTCCTTTGTTTCAGGAGAGATTGAGCCGTATTCTGCCTGTCCGTCTCTGTTTACCCAAATTGTTGGATATGATTCAAACGCATTAAAGATAGGTCCAAATCCAAATCTGTCAACAAGGCTTGTGTCGCCAGCGCCGCTCTGAGGGCCGGTGATTGCGATTGTTGTTCCGTCTTCGTTTCCGCCCGGATTTTGCTCAACAAAGGCTGTTGCCACTGCTTCAAGCTCTTCTATGTTAGTTGGAACATCCATTCCCAAGATATCAAGCCAGTCTTTTCTTATCCACATCATCTGGATATTGTTTGTCTTGTTTTCTACATATGGTATTCCAAGCATTTTGCCGTCAAGGCTGACTGTATCAATAGCTGCGCCTTCGGTTTTATCGATTATTGTCTTTAAATCAGCTGATGCATAATCATTATAAGCTGTGCTTAAATCTTGAAGCTGACCATTTCTAGCAAGCTGCATGAACTGTCTTGTCGGAACTATCATAGCATCCGGTAAATCGTTACTTGCAATAATAAGAGATACTTTTTGTTCAAAATCAGTAGTTGCTGTAACCCAATCATACTCAATATCAATATTAAGGTTTTCTTTTACGAATCTGGTATAATAGCAATCCTCGATGCTATCTCCTTCAGGTAAAGTTTTATCAGCTGGGTTTATCTGTCCAGCTATTACAAGTGTAACAGCTTCTTCGTATTTACCCAACGGATCTGCGATTTTCTCTTCTTCAGTTTGTTCATTGTCTTCAGTAGTTGTTTCTTTCTGTGCAGCTTCTGTGTTTGCCGGTGCTTCTTCTTTAACTTCATCTTCCGCTTTACAGCTCGCAAACAGCATTCCAGCAGCCATCACAATTGCCAAAAACACTACCAACATTTTTTTAGACATAGAATTTCCTCCCATAATTTTTCTACGCGGTATATACCGTCGCTAACTATATTAAATGTTTACACGAACTTTAACTTCTTAAATATGAATTTATAATAGTAGATAAATCATCTGTTTTTTAACTCTTTTGCACAAAAAGACCTATGAATAATTGGATAACATTGCTATTTTCAAGTTACATAGGCCATATTTCTAACTTCTTTGAAGTCTTTATTCTACCTTTTTCTGTTTTTGATTCTATATTTACTTGGCAATAAACCGGTGTGTTCATAAAATAGTCTGCTAAAATACTTTGAATCCATATACCCAACCATCTCCGAAACAAGTAAAATTGATTTTTCTGTCATTGTTAGATATTCTTTTGCTTTATCAATTCTAACCTCACGCAAATACAAATTAAACGATTTACCGATTAAATTCTTAAAACAAATATTAAAATAGCTTTTGCTTAAATTAACTCTGGCAGCAACATCCGATGCATGAAGCTGCTCATTATATTCCTTTTGAATAATCTGAACTGCTTTCATGATACACATTGTCGTATCTTTTGAATATGCTTCGCTGACTAACAGATTGTCAGTTATATCACCAACTTTACAAAACCAAGATTCAACATCATTCCATCTGGTGATTTTCTCGGGAACTTTTATTTTGACATCCGAAATATTAGAATATATCTTTTCCCATTGGATAAGAACCTGATGCATTAAATAAAACAATTTAGCTGTAGGCAGCCGAAATCCTTTTAATTTATTCATTGCTTTTTCAAGATATTCTCTATCTCCCAGCCACTTAAGAGCTATAATATCATCAAAAGCAAGATTGTACTCATCATTACTATATTCACTTTGAACATTGTCTAACTCCTTAATGTTCTTGAAAAGCAGTTGTTTGTCTTTATTAAAATCATAAAACAAATCATTCTTCCTATATTTCCTTATGATTTTGTGAACTTCTTTCTTTTTCTTTCCTTGAACACTGTTTATTTTAAGTACATACCAGAAATTTCTGTTATCCAATGTTTCCAATATAATCTCTTTCAATTTGATTTCATCATTGTCTTTATTTAACGAAACAATAAGAATATCATCATCAATATCCTCCACGTTTAATTCCGCCGCCAAAAGTTTGTTTTGAATAAAGTCAAAACTAATTTTACTGGAATGTGAAAACACTACATAGATATCATCCAAAGAATAAGAGTCTGTGCTTTCTCTTTTAGCTGATTCAATTCGTTTTTGTATTCGTTCCAAAATATCATCAAAATTTTCTTTTGTGAACTGATCCTTAGTAATATAATCAATAGCTCCGAGCCTCATAGCCTGCTGAATATAGTTAAACTCTTTATGGAGAGTCAATACGACCATATGAATTTCCGGATACTCATCTTTTACTATTTTCATAAGCTCAATTCCAGACATCCCCGGCATAGACAAATCTATAAGCATTAAGTCTACATCTTTTTCTTTAAGGATAGTTAAAGCTTTTTCTCCGTTTCCTGCGTCCCCCACTATATCCATGTTATATTTATTCCACGGCAAAACGGTCTTTAGCCCCATTCTAACCAACATATCGTCATCAACTATCATTGTTTTTATCATAATCTATTCCTCTTCAAAAGGTAAAATCAAGCTTACTGTTGTTCCTTCGTTGATTTTGCTTTCTATTTTCATTTCAGCCTTGCCTTCATAATATGCTTCAAGCGTTCGACGCACAAAGTTTAATCCAATTCCCATACCGACCTTATCTTTGGATTTTTTATTTTTCATTACCATTTTTATTTCCTTTTCTGACATTCCGTTGCCTTTGTCAGAAACAGATATAACAATAGCGTTCTCCGAAGCACACACTTGCATTACAATATGGCTTTCATCTCCTGAGCCGTGATACACAGCATTTTCAATAATTGGCTGTAAAATAAACCGAGGCATCCTATAGTCGAGCAGAGTATCATCCTCAGGCAGAATAAACTTGTAGTCAATCGAAAAACGTTTGTTCTGCAAAATCAGATAACACTTTATTGACTCTATCTCATCTCTTATAGCACTGTCGGGGTGGTTTTCATCAAGATTATAGCTTAAAAGTTTTATAAGAGACAAAACTACTTCATCAATTTCATCCTGATTCTCCATTATTGCCATCCAATGCACATTATTAAGAGTATTTAGCAGGAAATGAGGATTAATCTGGCTTCTAAGCTTTTCTATTTGCAAATCCGCGCGCTCTTTTTCATCTGCCCTTATCTTAACTAACAGGTCTTGTATCTGTATCTTCATATCCTGGAATCTGTTTAGCAGCACATCAAACTCCGGTACTTTTGTTGGTGGGATTTCTCTAGAGAAATCTCCTTTCTGGATATTCTTTATCTCATTGTTAAGCTTGTTAAATGGATTGTAAATCAGTTTCCACAGACCAAAACTCATTAAAGCAATAAACAGCAGAACAGCTAAAAGCAGTATTCCCATTTGTTCAAGCCACTGTTCTTTTTCCTTGTCATAGTCATCTTCCAAAATCAGCGACACAATGCTCCATCCTTGATTGCTTGTTACCTTAAACCAATAATAGCCGTTGATTTTTCCTGACTCTTCTTCTGCCTCATCTTTCGCAAAAATGGTATCCGTCTTGAATATTTCATCTTGATCGCTGTAGATAATTCTGTTGTTTTGATCAAGCAGAATATAGTTCGTTCTTTGGTTTAGCTCATCTATCTCCAGAATTTTCTGTACAGTACTGTAGTCTGATTCAAGATAAACATATACATCATCTCTGCTGTCCAAATTCATTGGCCGCATTGCTGAAATGACATATTTATTTCCAACAAATCTATTGTAGCTTAAATGCGGGCCATAATAATCAATTCCGTAATATTCGGAAAAAACCGGCAGCTCATTAATGTTAAAGTCTTCTTTTATCCCTGCATTTTCAAAAATATATTCATCATCGTCTGCAATATAAAATAAAATAAGACCGATATTAGGGTTTGTAAATGATATTATTCTTAATCCAGATTTAATTTCTTCAGCAAGTACCGATTTTTCATAGTTGCTTTCACTTGTAATATACTTGTCCATTTTCTCGCAAATACTTTCATCGTAAGTAAGCATTTGTGAAACATGATTGATATTATTTATTGTATACTTTAAATTCTCCTGAACTTGTTTAAGATTCAGAAACATGTTTTTATCGATATTATTTGCCAGTACTGTAACAATAGTATTATATGAAAATACACCAACACAAAGATAAGGGATAATTATACCTGCAAAGAAAACCAATAAAATCCGTTTTTTAAGTGTCAGATAATGATAAAAATCAATTACAATCTTTTTTGTTTTTTTGAAAAAAAGTTTCACCTTACTCATACCTATTTACTCGTTATGTTATATTTGTATCAGTCTTCATTCGGTTAATACAGAATGATTATCCTGAATTTTGTTTGTTTATAAGTTTAGCGTCTGCCTGGTTAATTGACAAGAAACTTTTTTCTAATACAGAATATATATGTTTTTATGATGAAATCCTATTTAAAATTATATCAGCTGCAATTTTGTTATTTCAGCTCAAACCTGTTTTCTGAAACAGATCAAATGAATGTATGTATATTAATTACAGATAAAAGAAAGAAGTATAGCATCAAAAGTGCTGTTTATTTCCATATACACTATATGGAACTGAACAATATCTTCTGTTACCAATTAACTTAAATTTAATATAATAAAAGCGCATACAAATTGTATGTGCTTTTATAAACTCATTTTTCAGCAATATATTATCCCTTCATTCCAGTCATTACAATACCCTCTACAAAATAACGCTGTCCAATAAGATATATAATTATACCCGGCAAAAATGACATGCATGTTGCAGCCATTATCTTTGCCCAGTCAGCTTTTAGTCCGCTTCTGAACATCGAAATTCCTATAGCTATAGTAAATTTTTCCGGTTTATTGATGTATACAGTTTGTTGAAGCAAATCATTCCAGAGTGTGATGAAAATAAACAAACCCACAACTATCATGGCTGACTTAATCGCAGGAATTATTATACTCAACAAAATCCTAAAGTGTCCTGCTCCGTCTATTGTTGCCGCTTCATCCAAATCACGCGGGATTGTCCTTATAAACTGTTGTATAAGAAAGATGCTGAACGCACCTCCTCCCGTAAAATAAGGAAGAATAAGCGGAAGATATGTTTTACCAAGCTTCAAGCCGCGTGTCCACATAAGATACTGAGGTATAAGAGTTACCATATTAGGAAGCAGCATAGATCCGATACACAAAGCAAACAAAACCTTTTTCCCCTTAAATCTCATGCGCGCAAATGCATATCCGCACAGCGTTGCAGTACATGTTCCGCCAAGGACTGCAGGAACTATTATCTTCATTGTATTTCCAAAATACAACCAAAACTTAAATGTCTCTAATGTTCTTGCATAAGTTGAAAACAGCCAGTACTTAGGAAAGAAAAATGGGGGGAACGC
This sequence comes from Christensenellaceae bacterium, assembly GCA_963677605.2. Lineage (GTDB taxonomy): Bacteria > Bacillota > Clostridia > Christensenellales > UMGS416 > JAGLOK01. The sequence goes on from CAXXDX010000001.1 coordinate 48,750, forward strand.
ATAAAGTTCAGTGTTTGTCATCAGGCTGGATCTGAAAATCCACCATATAGGAAGCATTACACATGCTGCAAGAGCCAGAACAAAAGCAAAGCTTAATATGTTTACGATTTTCTTCCTTCTCTTACGGCTCTGGTAATATTGCTTTTTATCTTTTTTTATAATTGTTGCCATCAGTCTTCACTCCCCATGTAGAAAATCCAGTTCTTGCTTGTTTTAAATAATATTCCGGTAAATATGCCGATTATAATAAAGAATACAAACGAGATCGCACATGCATATCCAATCTGATTACTCTTAAATGCATATCGGTACATAAGATATGACATGAATATCGATGAATTGCCCGGCCCACCACTGGTTAATGCCAGCGCCGGAGTTATAACCTGCATGTTAATAATTAAGCTCATTAGCAGGTTGTAGAACACTATCGGAGAAATGCAGGGCAATGTAATGTTCCAAAATCTTTGAATACCGTTTGCTCCGTCTATTTCAGCAGCTTCATTCAATGATTTTGGCACATTTTGCAGCCCCGCCAGAAATATAATAATCAGATTTCCGCTTAGCCATACTGCAATTAGCGCCAACGATGGCACAACTGCACTCGAATCGCTTAGAAACATTATGTTTTTTATCCCGACAGATTTTAATATAAAATTAAACAATCCGAAATTGGTTTCATAAAGCCATGACCATCCGATATAAACAGCAGCAGCCGGTAAGATATAAGGAAGGTAAAATAATGCTCTGAAAAATCCGCGTGCCGGTATTTTTCTGTTAAGCAATATGGCAACTACAAGTGAATAAATCATACTTCCTGCAACCGCAATCAACGAGAAATATACAGTTACCATAATAGAGTCTTTAAAATAAGGATCGATTGTAAAAAGTCTGATATAGTTCTGAACGCCGTTTAGTACAGGTGCCGAAAAACCCTTCCAGTCAAAAAAGCTAATAACAAAAACACCAAGCAGAGGCCCATATGTCAGAAAAGTCAGTCCTATGAATGCCGGCAACAGATAAAGGTATGCAACTCTGTCCCGCTTTTGTATTCTTCCCGGCTTTATATTTGATTTTTCTTTCCTCTTTCGCATGAAACTACCTCTTTATTTTTAATAAGCAGATGCCTGCAACATTAAGCAAGCATCTGCAGTCAACTAAAATATCTTTCTATCAGTTTCCTTCATAAGCTGCCACGAGAGCATCAATATTTCCTGTAATTGCTTCTTCAGCTGTCTTTTTGCCAGTCCACACATCACCAAGCACAGAGCTTAATAATTCATTGAAGTTTACGGTATTGTTTACATAATACCATGACGCAGGCTGCGAATATTCCATAGCAAAATCAACAAGAACAGGTTTTGCCTCTTCAAACGGAGGATATGCAGGATTGTCAAGCCATTTGTGTGTCATAGCATCATCAGTATAGTAAGAATCCAAAACCGGCATCCATATACCTGTTGCAATCAATCCGTCCCAGTTATTTTCTTCTTTTGAATACCATTTAACAAATTCCATAGCTTCTTCCGGGTATTTTGTCTGTGAGAATACTACATTCGGGCCGCCTGTGTTGATTGTAACTTTCTTTTCCATGTACGGAAGAATAGCTACGCCATAATTTAATCCTTCATCGCGTGCGCTCGCAAGGCATGTTCCTATGTTCCATGCACCGTTTGTTGTCATTGCACATGTGCCTGCAACTACCGAGCGCTGCACACCGTCATCTGTAAGTCCTGTTGAAAGAGGAGCAACGTGATGTACAAGATAGAGGTCTGCTATCTGCTGAATTGCTTCTATAGCAGCAGGGTCATTGATTGTGACTTCGCTTCCGTCAGTGCTGTAGAAGCCGCTTCCGTTCGAAAGACACCATACTTCAAGCTGCCAAGTAAGGTTTTCTATCATGCATCCATACTGAACGATATTGTCTTTGTCAAAGCCTTCGTCATTTGGTGTATTTCCGTTGCTGTCAAGTGTAAGCTTTTTAGCAACTTCCACAAACTCATCCCAAGTCCATGCTTCACCAGCATCTGTCGGCGGATATGCTACACCAGCTTTATCAAACATCTCTTTATTGTAATACATAAGAAGTGTTTCATTTGCAACTGAATATGCAACAGGCTGTCCTTCATATCTAAAAGCCAACGAATCCAAAGGTTTTGCATCGCCTTCGCCATACATTTCACTCAAGTCCAAAAGCATTCCCTGTTGAGCCCACTGGATAACAGCAGCTTCACTCATGATAGCTGTGTCGGGAAGTTCGCCCGCAGTAGCCATTGTGTTGAGTTTTTCCATGTATGTTTCCCAAGGAATTGGAATAGCTTCAACTTCGATACGGTCCTGTGAATCATTAAACACATCAATCGTTTCCTGTGTTGATTTTGCTTCATCTTCGCCGCCCCAAAGCGCGTATGTTATTTTGATTTTTTCATCTGTCTTTGCATCTTCTGTTTTTTCCACTTTTTCCGCAGTTTTATCAGCATTGTTTTCCTCCGCAGGAGCTTTGTCACTGTTACATGCAGCAAAGCTCAATAGCATCATAAAGCATACCAACAAAATTAATAGTTTTTTTGTAGACTTCATCTTTTATACCTTCTTTCTCTTAATAATAATTATACAACTTGTCAAAGCCATATAAAATGATTTTAAAATACTTACAGTTTGATTTTCTGCCAAACCATCATTTCTCCGTACCCCCTATATCCCCATGAACAATACGGTACAGCTTTCAATAAAACAGACTCAAGCTCTATATTTGCATGTTTATAAAGCTTCTCTTCTTCTTTTGCAATAAGTTTATATCCTTTGTAGCTTAAAACCGGCAGACCACCCGTAAGCTCATCTACCTGAATTATTTCAGAGTTCAAATCAACATAAACTTTTGACAGATTTTCACCATTATCAGTTTCTTCCAGGCAATATACCAATGGTCCTTTCATAAGGGCTGCTTTTCCCGCATTCTCACGAACATTAAGGTCAGAAGTTATCCATCTTGGCTTGACGTTAAAATCCACTTCCAATGAAAGTTTTTGGTCTTTTCCCACTGTAAAATATACATATCCTTTGATAATCTCCGGAGAAACCGTTTCACCATTCAAAGTAAACACAGGATTATCGGAATACTCAGGAATCCTGATTGCTATCTTTGACTGCTTACCTTCTATCGCTTCAGCTGTGATTAAAACCTTACCGTCATCTAAAATGCTTGATTTCATTTCAATGTTTACTATCCCTTTTTCAAGTTCTGCGTAATACGAAGATGAAATAAAGAGGTTAATATATACGGTATCATCTTCTGATGAATATATATATGCCCCCAGCGATGATAAAGTTCTTGCTATATTAGTCGGGCAGCATGCTACATCAAACCACTTCTGCCTTTCAGGCTTAACATGTGCAAGCGATGTGTGATCCTTACATGCTTCCGGCCAAACCTCCAGCGGATTAACATAAAAATAGCGTTTTCCATCCTCGCTTATGCCGGATAAAACAGTGTTATACAGTGCTTTTTCAACAATATCGTAGTACTTTGAATCTTTTTCAATAGCAAACATTCTTCTTCCGAAAAGTGCAAGGCCTATTGATGCACATGTTTCGCAGTATCCCGAAGAATTTGGAAGATGATAATCAACAGTAAATCTTTCCAAAAGGCCGGATGAACCTATACCGCCTGTTATATACATTCTTTTTTGAGTAATGCTGTTCCAAAGTGTTCTGCATGCTTCAAGCATCTTTTTGTCATCATATTCATTTGCAAGATCTGCCATTGCGCAATACATATATGTTGCGCGTACAGCATGTCCTTCAGCCGTCTTTTGTTCTATTGCGGGCATATGAGCCTGAGAGTAGCTTAAATCATAGTTTTTAAACTCATCGAAAATCACTTCATAATTTCTAGCTTCAATTTCCTTTTCAAAGTAGCTGGGCGACTTTCCTCTTTCATCTATAAAATACTTTGCACAGTTTAAATATTTCTCATCTCCCGTAACACGATAAAGCTTCACCAGAGCAAGCTCAATTTCCTGATGACCGGGATATCCGTTGATTTTTCCTTCTTCAGTTCCGAATACATCACAAATTAAATCAGCAAATTTACAGGCAGCCGATAACAGCTTTTCATTCCCCGTAGCATCCTTATAGGCAATCGCAGCTTCAATCAAGTATCCGGCACTGTAAAGCTCGTGCCCTTCTACCAGATTACTCCATCTTTTCTCAGGTTCAGTCAAAGTGTAATATGTATTAAGATACCCATCTTCCAGCTGTGCACGGCATATTATGTCTACTACTTCATCTGCTAATTCTATATATTTTTTACCTGTTCCGTTTTGAATGCAATATGATACCGATTCAAGCCACTTATATATATCAGTATCAATAAAAACAACACCTTTGCGCTCCTCTTCAATTTCTCCAGTCATTATTTTGAAGTTATCAATACAATGTGATTCTTCTGCACCCTCCACCCTGTCATTTAGAATGTCCCACTGATACGGAACTATAACATCTGAAACCATATTGACGTATTCATTCCATAACTTATCTTCTATTTTTATATTGTTCAACTGGGGAAGTTTCATGGCATTGCCCATTATTGTCTCCTTAAATATTAAACGTTTAATCTTTTTCTTTAATATACAGCAGATTTTAAGGTTTGTAAATAGAAAATTTGATATATGCATAAAATTTTATCAATATTTTTATGCTATTATACTATATTTATCCGATATTTGTACATTATGAATCAAATTTCTATTAATTTAAACGTTTATTTTTTATTGTATTATTCAGTTAAATTAATCATATATGATCAATTTTCTAGTAGATTAACTTGTATATTAAACGTTTATATGTTATTTTATATGGTAGTATTAAGTTTGGAGCAAAAACTATGGCCACTATAAAAGAAATTTCAGAAAAAGCCAATGTATCAATTGCAACTGTATCAAATGTCTTAAACGAAAAACCTGGTGTAAAAAAAGAGACTATTGAAAAAGTCCTAGCAGTTGCCGACGAGCTTAATTACAGACCAAATCTCTTTGCAAGAAGCTTAAAAAGGGGCCAAAGCCATACTTTAGGAATTATAACAGAAGACTTGACTGTTTTTAATACTCCTGAAATTGTAGACGGAATAGACGATTACTGCGAAAAAAATGACTATCATTATATATTAGGAAATCTGCGTCTAAATAAGCTTTACGGAAAAGGTATGCTCTCAAACACAGAGGAAACCTCGAAAAGGCTACACAGTGTGCTGGATACCATGCTTTCCAAACAGGTAGATGGTATTATTTATATTGGCTGTCACAGCCACGCGATATTTCCTATACACAATAAAGAAGATGTGCCCATTGTCTATGCATATTGTTACAGTTCAGACGCAAGTATCCCTTCTGTTTTATATGATGACCAAAAGGCAGCATACAATGCTACAAAACTTCTTATAGAAAAAGGACATAAAAAAATCGGTGTTCTTGCCGGTCTCCCCGAAAGCACACATACAGCAAACCGTATTCTGGGATATCAGGAAGCACTTTATTCTTCTAATATACCATATAACCCCGCTCTTACTGTTAATGGAAAATGGACAAGAGAATCCGGCAAGGCTTTAGCAGGTGAATTGATCGAAAAGGGGGCTACTGCTATTTTCGCACACAACGATCTAATTGCAGTAGGTGTTATAGAGTATTGCAACAGTAAAAACATTCAGGTGGGTAAAGACATAGCATTAATTGGATTTGACAACAGAGAAATAGGAACTGTATGCTCGCCTGCCTTAAGCACCGTCTCTCTCCCTCTTTTTGAAATCGGACAAAGCTCGGCGCATTTGCTTTTAGACATACTCCTCAATAAACAAAAACCTAAAGGTCAAAAGATAATGCTTGCATGTGAAATAGTTGAAAGAGACTCCACTAACGCAATAATAAATAACTAAAATGCGAAATTTAATATAAGATATACTACATTGGAATATAAGGAATAGATTCACAAACATTCTCTTTCCTAAAATGCTTTAAAACTATTAACTTTAAAACATAGCGATTAGGGTAAATATCAATAAAATCTATATTCCATAAAATCTTGTTCAAAACACTGTTGCTCTACCTATCTCCAATACCTTATATCTTTATCTTCCCCAATACTTCCTGTCAAGACTTCTATAGTTCACAGCCTCAGCAAGATGCTCTATCTTTATCTCACTCTCCCCTGCTAGGTCTGCAATAGTTCTTGACATCTTGAGTATTCGGCTATGAGCTCGCGCTGAAAGCTTAAGCGAATCAAATACGCTTCTCATAAAAGCTTTTGTCTCAGCATCCAAAATTCAATACTTGTTAATATGCTTTGCATCCATCTGTGCATTAAAAAATATGTTTTCATTTTTAAAACGTGTTCTTTGTAAGCTTCTTGCTGTTTCCACTCTTCTTTTAATGTCTATGGAGCTTTCTTCCGATTGCTTGCTTGTTAGGTCATCATATGGCACAGCGTCAACTTCCACCTGAATATCAACTCTGTCTATCATCGGTCCGCTGACTTTGCTAAGATATCTTTCTATTTGAAACGGTGTGCATCTGCACTCATTTACTGATGATCCGAAGTTTCCGCACGAACACGGATTCATAGAGGCTACAAGCATCACACGGGCAGGAAACACCGCAGTTCCATGAGCACGCGCAATTGTTATAACGCCGTCTTCAAGCGGCTGGCGCAAAGCTTCCAGTGCATCGCGCTGAAACTCAGGAAGCTCATCCAAGAACAAAATACCTAGGTGTGCAAGCGATATTTCTCCAGGCAGGAGCTTTATTCCGCCTCCCGTAAGAGACACAGATGATGCTGTATGGTGCGGATCGCGATACGGTCTTTTTGATATAAACTTTTTAGAGCTTTTCTGAGCTCCCACAATGGAATGTATTTTATTAATCTGAATAGCTTCTTCAAATGTAATATCCGGCATTATAGAGTTAAGCGCACGCGCAAGCATTGTTTTCCCGGATCCGGGAGGACCTATCATAATTACATTGTGGCCGCCGGCGGCGGCAACTTCAAGCGCTCGCTTTGCAGTCTTTTGTCCTTTTATTAAGGAAAAATCCGTGGAATACTCATCTTCTTCCAAAAGTTCGCCGAACTCTTTGGTTCTTATTACATTCGGTTCTTTTCTACCTTCCAGTACCGCAACAAGTTCTCCTATATTATTAGCTGAAATAACCTTAATATTGCGTATAACTTCTGCTTCAGGTATGTTGCCTTCTGGAATTATAATAGATTCATAGCCTTCCTCAACAGCAGCCAGTATCATCGGTAAAGCACCATTTATCTCTCGTATCTTTCCATCTAATGAAAGCTCTCCAACGAAAGCCGCCTTCTCCCAGCCATCCATCATAAGCTGCCCTGAAGAACACAGCATAGCAATTGCTATCGGAAGGTCATATATCGCGCCTTCTTTTTTTCTGTCCGCAGGGGCAAGGTTTACTGTTATTCTATCCAATGGGAATGTGAAGCCGGAGTTTTTGAGCGCAGCACGCACACGCTCGCGCGATTCGCGTACAGTCGCATCAGGAAGGCCTACTATGTCAAATCCAGGCATACCTCTTGATATGTCAAGCTCGACTATTACCGAATAACCGTCAACTGATTCAACTCCAAGGCTGTTTATCTTTGAAAGCATCTAAACTCCATCTCTATAACTTAGTAAGTAAACCACCACGTGGGCAGCCATTTAAGCAACTTTCCATACCATGAAGGAATAACCGTTCCGGAAAGTACAGGATAAAACATAATAAACAGCATCAAAACTACACCAAGATAGACATACGTTATAACTTTTTTCATTTTAAACCGTTCTTCCAAGCTCTTTATTGAGTATGTAATCGATAAAACGATAAACGGAACTGATGCGAAGTAATGATAAATAAAAGTTGATCTGAATATCCTTGTCCACGGCAAAAACTGTGAAAGGAACGCAATAAAAATAAATGTTGCTTCGCGAGGTATCTTCTTGTGAAGCAATGCGTCCACAAAAAGATAAATCATTCCAAATACGCCTATCCACCATACCGCAGGATTCCCGAACGTCGCGATTGACCCCATATGTTCGGTTCCTCTCACAGCATCGTTGGAATAAAACCACATAGGCTTAACCATAAACGGCCACTCATACCATCTTGATGCAAAAGGATGCGTGGAATTAAGTCCGGAATGATAGCTAAACATATTCTTTTGGTTTTGCCATACATAGGAAATATCCTTTGCCGGTCCTATCTTCATAATCGGTATGTAGCTTGCCACATAAATCAAAACAGGAATTATAATAAAGAATATTATGCACCAAAAAAGTGTTATGAGCGTATTATATGCGTACTCTCTTTTTATCTGTTCGTTTTCAGCTTCCGAATGTGTAGTACCGCCATTTTTTGCATACATATATTCAATATATCTTTTTATCATCGAGCCGAAGAATATAACTGCAAGACCCATTCCCGCATAAATACATATCCATTTTGACGCTGCTCCCAATCCGAAGAAGATTCCGCTTAATCCAAGAGGAGCAAGTGTCTTTATAAGCGGAGCTTTGTTATAGCTCATATAATAATAAATGCCCATAAACAGATACATCAGTATAATAAACAGCACCGCATACGAATCAATTGTCGCAATCCTTGTCTGCACAAAGTGCATAAAGTCATACGTCATTAGAAATGATGCTATAAATGCATATCTTGTTTTCTTGAAAAGCAGCTTTGCAAGAAGATACATTGAAGGGACCATCAAAACACCCATAAGCGTTCCCATAAAGCGCCATCCAAAAGTATTCATGCCGAATATCCGAATTCCCCAGCTCATCATAACTTTGCCAAGCGGCGGATGCGTCGTCTCATATGGATCTACATAGTTTATATGCTCCCACGCTGTTCCCGCATGATAAATTTCATCAAAGTATGTGCTGTTCATGTGAGTTATCACATCAGGTATTGTATCCTGCTCATCAAACAGCCTGTCAAACGGCATGTCTTCATTCGATGTATCATAGATTATATTGTTTATAGGTATAACATCGCCGTTTACATCTTTAAATCCCATTTCAAACATATAAAGAGCGGATTTTTCAAATGTTATCTTTGCATATCTTGCAGACGCTTCAGATTTTTGACTGAACCACTTAAACACATCAGGATAATTGGAGAAGAATATCTGCTCATATATTTCTCCATCTAAGCTAAATTCACTCTTAATTTTTTCTCTTTCGGAAAGTTCATCCGCATTGTCTTCAAACATACCGCCATACGTTATCCTAACATAGTTTTCTGTTTTGTACTTGCCATCCGGCTCGTTTGAATAGCTGACGTAAAAACTGGCATTCGAATTTGATTTTCCCCTGAAAAACCACAGCTCGCTTACATCTTTTTCTTCACCGAAATCAACTATCACTTCGCTGTCATTAGTTACGGTTTTAAAATTAGTTTCAGGCCCTACAAGGCTTCCGAGATTGGTAAATGCGATAACAGAATATCCGAGAGTAAGCGCTGTCATAAGTATCGCATCCATCCTTGTTAGCTTTTTAAAGAAACCTTCTTCACTGCGAATTGTCAGCTTTTCTCTCTCATATGGCAATGGTTTTAGTATAAGCTCATCATCATCTTTTTTGTATGCCATCCTGATACATATGTACACCATAAATGCATACCCAGCCAATGCCGCTACGGATGTGAGGCTTACTATTATCTTTTCCATCGTTATAGTTTCAGCGCCTGTTAAAATATGAAGCCAGTTGCTGACTCCCGCAATATACTCATTTGCAAGCACAAGCGAGATGTTTATAAACTGTGTAATGGTAAATATTAAAAACAGCCAGTATGATGTGCGTCTCTTGGTATATATGACCGACATCAATAAAAGCGCAATCGCAGGGAACATATACCTTTCGTGCATTTTTACAGCAAGCATAAATATACCTGTTATAAGAAGCGCTGCGTGTATGAAAATGTGTTCTTTCTTCCTGTCGATGAATCCAATAACAAGGAAAATTAAAATCGGAAGTCCAACCGAAAGGTAAGTCAGCACTTCTTGAGACATATTTATTTTTAAGTTGTCCATATTAAACCAGTTTCCGCCGAATAGCGTCCACAAGTTTGTTGAATTTACGCTTAAAAAGTTATATGTATCAAGCGAGCCTTTGTAAAGGTCAATAAATGCTTTAGGATCTTTTCCTTTACCAATTATAAAAAACGGCATCATACCAACAAAAAACAGTACAGCAACGCCTGCCAATACTCCCTTTAATACGTCTATAATATATTTCCTGTAGCTTTTATTTTCTCTATATTCATGAAATGCTGACCACGCTGCCGTTAGGTATAACGGTGCAAAAAGCACCATCTGAATCTTCATCAATACACCAATAGCAAGATATATACCAGCAAGCCAGAACTTTCTGTCATAAAGAGCAAGTATATAAAGTACAGCAAACAATGCGAGAATGCCGTCTATCTGTCCCCATGCAGACGATGTTACAATAATGGCAGGATTTAAAAAGTAAAGTGCTGTAAGCATTACAGCTTTGCCTTCGCTCAGCTTCGCTTTAGCTGTTTTAAATATTATAATCGAAAGAATGATATCCGCTGCTATAGGCGGTATTTTAACCAAAAGCCAGTATAGGTTCTCAGGCATAGAGCCTACAATCTTCATTATAAATCCAAGTATATTTAAGATGTATAAATACCCGGGCGGATAATCCAAAAATCCGACATTCTGATAGACATTAAACAGGCCGTATTCGCTGCAAGCCTGGCTCCAGCCTATCCAGCATGATATATCATTCGGATAACCCCTTACAGTAAGTGACAATATAACCCGTATGACTACTCCGATAAGCAGCATCACCTTAAACATCATCTTAAAGTCGATATATTTATTATCCATTGTGCTAGTGAATATCTGATTTTTAAACAGCATGAATATAATAATAACAAAGAGGCTTATCACTATTGAAGGCACTAAGAATTTGAATCCGCTCTCAGTATTTGTGCTTTCTTTTTTCTCAGCTTTTGGTTTTTTAAGTGATATTACATTAACACCGCTTGGAATATTATCTACTTCTTCAAGCTTTATATTGTCAAAATAAGCTGTTCCCTGGCTTAATGAGCCATATCCGCCGACTCTTACAAATACCTTGACGCCAGTCTGAAACCACGCAGTTTTTCCATAAAGTTCAACATACTGCCATTCTCCGTTTGAGCTATATACACCATCGCTTGTTTCCATTATGTCTTCAAACGAAAGGTTTGCTCCCTGACCGCCTGATATCCCGTCCGTGTATATCCAGCCTGACAGCCTGTATGTTTTGTTTGCTTTTACTTTTACATTCTGTGCAATGCGTGCATCATTTTCATATTCATTTGAGATTTTGATTGTGCTGTTGCCGTTAATATCTTCAACAGTAATATATGTATATCCCTCTTCTGTGTGCCACATTTCGGAAAACCATCCGTCTGGCAGTTCTCCCTGTGAATTGATTTCTTCAAAATCTCCGTTATTTAATGCATCTGCATCATCTTCAGCAAATGCAACAGTACTAAGTGCCACTATAAGCATTAATAAAACAAGTATAGTCTTTTTAAGCAAAATAATGTCCTCCTGTTAAAATGCAGCCTCAATATGGTTTATCTCCTGACCGCGGCTGCCGTTAACTTCTATAATGTCAAATCTAACCTTTGTGTCATGCAAATTATTTTCCTGTATATAAATGCTTGCACAGGTTCTTATCTTTTCAATCTTTTTTGACGTAACTGCCTGTGCTCCGGTTCCATAAAAATTATTTGTCCTTTTTTTAACCTCAACAAAAACAAGAGTATCGGCTATACTTGCTATGATATCAATTTCACCATACCTTGTATAGTAGTTTCTTTTAACAATATTATATCCAAGCCCCAGTAGATATTTTTCAGCAGTATCTTCTCCGCTTGCACCGTTTGCCCTCTTATTCATATCATTCAGCCAATATCTTTGTCAGAAATGACATCCTATGAATTTTGCAGGCGCCGTGCTCCAAAAGCGCTTCTCTGTGCTGCTTTGTGCCATAGCCTTTGTGTTTTTCAAATCCATATTCCGGATATTCTTCGGCATATTTAATCATGAGCTTATCTCTGTACTGTTTTGCAATAATTGAAGCAGCTCCGATCGAATAGCTTAACTCATCGCCTTTTATGATACCCATCATTTCCTGACTTATATCAAGCTCTTTTATAGCATCGCATAAAACAAAATCAGGAGATATCTCCATGCTTTCCACAGCATTCTTCATAGCCAGTTTTGTTGCATTTAAAATATTTATTTCGTCAATCTTTTTTTCATCCGCAACGCCTATGCTGTAGCATATAGATTTATCCATAATTCCCTGCAAGAGCTTTTCTCTTTTATTAAATGACAGTTTTTTCGAATCATCAATGCCTTCTATAATATCTTCAAGATTCATTATAACGCACGCTGTCACTACAGGCCCTGCAAGTGGTCCTCTGCCTACTTCATCCACTCCTGCGATATATTTATATCCTTTTGCAACAAGCTCCCGCTCATAAAACAATTTATCAGTCATCCGGGCTCTCCAACGACATCCTTCCAAGCTTTGCTGCGCGGAATTCAGTAAGGAGCATAACACAGCCGCGGTCTATATCCACCCGTCCGCCGCTCATAAGAAGCCCTCGTTTTTTGGATATATCCTCAAGTATCTCGTCTGCTTGTCTGTTTTCAGTTTCAATCCCGTATCTGTCCTTTAGCGCATTGGGGTATTTATCTTTAACAACGTTTATAAAGCGAATAACCAGGCTATACTTGTCTAAAATATCATCTTTTATACCACCGGTAGCTGCGAGATTCAGTCCTACATGCTCTTCTTCAAATTTCGGCCAAAGCACTCCCGGTGTATCCACAAGCTCAATATCCTCGTTGATGCGCACTGCCTGTTGGCCGCGTGTTACTCCAGGCCTGTTGCTGGTCTTCGCAGAAGCTTTAGGCGCCAGCATATTAATTATTGTCGATTTCCCACAGTTAGGCACGCCTACAACCATAAGCCTCAGAGTTTTTTTATATCCCCTGCTTTTGCTTTTTTCAAGCTTGTCTTTGAGCGATCTTGTAATAAAATTAATAAGCTTTTTCTTTTCGCCTTTATTTGTAGCGGTAATACTTATCGTATAGTTTCCAATGCTTCTGAAATGTTCTATCCATTTTTTTGTGACTTCATTATCAGCTAAGTCGCTCTTGTTTAAAACCGTAAGACGTATCTTGTTTTGAAACATTTCCTCAAAATCAGGATTAGAAGATGAATAAGGTATCCTACTGTCAATTACCTGCAAAACAGCATCAACACCTTTGATTTTCTCCAGCATCTGACGTCTGGCTTTTGCCATATGTCCGGGATACCATTGTATTGCTTTTTGATTATTTTCCATAGAGCTTATTATATCTTACACAGTGCAATAAAACAACGATTATCCATATTAAGGGAACACATCTGGTTATTACAGTAATAAAAAAAGAGCTGAATTCTCAGCTCTTTTTTTGTCTATTTCTTTGATGCAAAAGTCAGCTTGTCGTTTTTAAGGCCTACCTTTACTTTTTCGCCTGTCTTGATTTTGCCTTCCAACAAAGCCTCCGCCAAACCGTCTTCAACCAATCGCTGTATAAGCCTGCGAAGCGGACGGGCGCCGTATTCCGGTTCAAATCCATTGCTGGCAAGGAATTCCTTAGCTTTTGCCGTAAACTCTATCTCCATCTCGTTTTCTTTCATGCGGTCTTTAACCTGACCAAGCATAAGCTCAACAATTTCTCCTATATGTGCTTCATCCAGCGGATGGAAAACAACTATTTCGTCAATACGGTTTACAAACTCGGGTCTGAATTCCTTTTTAAGCTGTTCAAGCATATGTTCTTTCATGTTATTGTATTCAGCTGCCGCTTCAAGATTGTTTGAAGAAAAACCAACTGTTTTTTGGTTTCCAAAGCGTATAGCTCCAATATTGCTTGTCATAATTATTACAGTGTTTCTGAAATCTACAAGCCTACCCTGTGAGTCAGTAAGCCTTCCGTCTTCAAATATCTGAAGCAGTATGTTAAACACATCAAAGTGTGCCTTTTCGATTTCATCAAAAAGTATCACACTGTAAGGCTTTCTGCGAACCTTTTCAGTAAGCTGTCCCGCATCGTCATATCCCACATACCCGGGAGGAGAACCTATTAGCTTGGATACCGAATGTCTCTCCATATATTCTGACATGTCAAGACGGATTAAAGCATCTTCATCGGCGAACAAAGCTTCTGCCAAGGCTTTAGACAGCTCAGTCTTTCCTACTCCGGTAGGTCCCAGGAATATGAATGAACCTATAGGACGCTTTGGATCTTTAAGCCCTGCTCTTGCGCGTTTTATTGCGCGTGCAACCGCGCTTATAGCCTCATCCTGCCCAATAACACGCTTATGAAGTGTTTCTTCAAGATTAAGCAGTCGCTCGCTTTCATCCTGAGTAAGCTGCTGTACGGGTATATTCATCCAGTCAGAGAGTATCTTTGCTATTTCTTTTTCCCCGACAATAATATGTTTGCCCTGCTGTACTTTTTCCCACTCAAGCTTTACTTCCTGAATCTCATCAGTCAATTTCTTTTCTTCATCACGTTTCTTGGCTGCTTTTTCAAAATTCTGATTAGTAACAGCTTCCATCTTCTCTTTACGTGCTTCTTCAAGCTTTCCTTCAAGTTCCTGCAAATCCGGTGGCTCTTTGTGGCTCATTATCCGCATTCTGGACGCTGCTTCATCCATTAAATCAATCGCCTTATCGGGAAGAAATCTATCCGTAATATACCGATCAGAAAGCTTAACCGCCGCTTCAAGCGCTTCATCGGTAATAGTAAGCTTATGATGCGCCTCATATTTGTCTCGCAATCCTTTTAAAATCAACACAGTTTCTTCCGGTGTGGGTTCTCCAACCATAACAGGCTGGAAACGCCTTTCTAAAGCAGTGTCCTTTTCAATGTGCTTTCTGTATTCCGCAATTGTCGTTGCTCCTATAGCTTGAATCTCGCCTCTTGCAAGAGCCGGTTTTAATATGTTAGCTGCATCAATAGATCCCTCTGCTGCCCCAGCGCCTATAATTGTGTGAAGTTCATCAATAAATAATATTATATTTTTATTCTTTTTGATTTCATCCATCGCATCTTTCAAGCGTTCTTCGAATTGCCCGCGGAACTTCGCTCCTGCCAACATGCCTGACAAATCTAGCGACAATACACGCTTGTTTTTAAGGAGAAATGGAATGTTTCCATCTACAATCTTTTGAGCTAATCCTTCTGCAACAGCTGTTTTGCCAACTCCGGGTTCACCTATAAGCACAGGATTGTTTTTTGTCCTTCTGGACAGTATCTGAACTACGCGTTCAATCTCCGTCTGCCTTCCTATTACCGGATCAAGCTCACCATTTGAAGCAAGCTCAGTAAGGTCTCTTGAAAACTGATCTATTTTAGGAGTTTTCATTTCTTTTTCTTTGGACATATCCTGATTTTCCAGTAAGCTTAAAAGCTGATCTTTAAGTTCTCCTAAATCAACTCCCAAATCCATCAAAACTCTTGCAGCAATTGAGCCATGCTCGCGTGAAAGTGCAAGCAATATATGCTCGGTTCCTACATACGAATGGTTTAAGGTTTTTGCCTCGCGCATACTTAGTTCAATTACATTTTTCGTTCGCGGAGTCATAGAAAATGTGCCTTCTTCGTTGAACGTTCCTTCTCCTACAAGTTGTTTTATATGTTCTTTCACTGCATCCTGAGTAACGCCCTTTTGTGCAAGAATATGGCTTGCCGGGCTTTCAGTTACCATTATAATTCCAATTAAAAGATGTTCAGTGCCGACATAATTGTGCCCAAGCTGTTGAGCTTCAATCTGCGCATTGTTCAGTGCGGATCTGGCATTGTTCGTAAATTTTCCTGCCATCATGTGCTATACACCTCTTTCGTTCAAATAATCTTTAATATATTCAGCTCTTATAATATTGAGCTTTTTTCTATTTCGTTCTTCACCTTTTATCATCTGTAAAGTTGAATCCTGAACAGTCGTTAAAAGGTTAAGAAAATCTATATCTTCCATTTTGCATGCAATGTCAAGATCTTTGCCCAGCCAAACATCACCTATCAATGCATCTGCTTCCCGGTCCGACATTCTCTTTGCGTATTTTAAAATCCCATATGCTCGTGATATTTTGTCTTCAAGCCTAATATCATGTTTAGCTTTAAGGTTTTCTCTCTGCTGTCTTTCAAGTTTTATAACATGCATACATATGCTTTTCACTTTTTCTACAATTTCATCTCTGCTGTCGGCGACATCCCTAGCATTTGAAAGCTGCATTATTCCGCCTACGCTGGCACTTCCTTCACCGTAAATCCCACGAAGTACAAAGCCTGCTTTTTTAAGAGAATCCATAAGTTCTTTGAGCTTTCCTGTTATGAAAATAGCTGGTATCCTTACCATCGCAGAGGCTCTTATGCCTGTTCCTAAGTTTGTTGGACATGAAGTCAAATAACCGATATCATCATTGTGAGCCATCTGTCCTGTTTCATCAAAAGCTTCCTGCATTAAGTTTGCATTGCTAAGCGCCGATTCATAATCAAGACCAACTGTCATAGCCTGCGCCCTAATGTGATCTTCTTCATTTATCATGATTGAAACATTTTCTTCACGGCTTAACAACAAAGCACTCATTTGAGGTGTCTTGACCAATTCCTTTGAACATAAATGTCGCTCCACAAAGGTCATACGTTCATTTCTGTTCATAGAAGAAAAATCGTAATAGTTAAATTTCAGCTCTTCAAAGCCTTTAAATATGTTTAAAGTTCTGTCTTTAACGTTAATGCTGTTTTCAAGATTCATGCTTGTAGGAAATGGGATATCCTTATAATTTCTAGCAAGCCGAACTCTCGTGGACAGCACCACATCTATTTCAGGCCCTGTTTTTTGCCAAATTGTCATGTACATCTCCTTTAAGTGCCGCAATTTCATCACGCAGCTCCGCCGCTCTCTCATAATGCTCATCAAGTACAGCTTGATTGAGTTCATTTTGCAGTTTGTCTATCTTGTCAAAGATGTTTTCTTTTTCTTCGCTGTCTTCAGGCTTTTTGTGCCTTCTGATATTCAAATCTTCAAAAACAGGTTCAAGCTCTTTTTCAAAAACTTCATAGCAAGTCGCACAACCTACTTTCCCAAGCTTTCTTATCTTATTTATGTCAAATTTACAGACAGGGCAAACTTTGCCTTCTTCCTGAGGCTCTACATTTTTCATCATACCCGTCATATAATTGTTCATTTTGAGGAAAGATAAAAACTTCTTTTGAATCTTTTCTGCGCACTTTGAACAAATATATAGTTCATTTTCTTTGCCGTTTGCTATCTGGCGGATATGTATATCAGCAGGATTTTCCCCGCAATGTTCACATATACGCATATCTCATTCCTTCTTTCCGCAGTTTATTAGGATTGTCGTAATCATTGATTTCAATATACCTGCGCGTATAATATCCTTTAGGTTTATCGGCACCATCATTGCTTTATCCTGCACTGCCGCTTTCATCACTTTCTCAGTGTCATCCGATATAACTTCCATCTCTTTAAGATGCGCTATAACCGAAACCGCCTCTCTTTGAGTAATAGACTGACCAATCGAATTTTGAAGCAGATTCATCAGATATTCTTCATTGCAGCTATCCACTCTGATTATCCTGATATATCCGCCGCCGCCTCTTCTGGATTCCGTATGGAATCCCTGATTTATGCTAAACCTTGTTTTTATAACATAGTTTATCTGCGAAGGAGCACACGCAAAATATTGTGCCAATTCATTTCTTTTTAATTCCACGGAGTCGGTTTCATCAGAAAGCATAGCTTTAATAAACTTCTCTATTGAATCGCTAAGTACTGACATTCTTACACCTCCGATATTTGACTTTCCTTGACTTTATTATATCATACAGGTGTCTAAATACAAGTGTTTTAGTCTTATATAAGATGTGAACTTTTATTTAACTTGATACGTTACTGGAATAGGTCTGTTTTTATATGTGAATATACACATAAGCAGCACTTCATCATCGCTTGTTCCATGGTAAAGTGCGCTTGCGATTGTATTCATCATGAAGTATGACTGATTATCCAAAACGTCATAGTAATATAGCGAATATGGATATTGGTCATTTTCCACATTGTCAGAATAAACGGAATAATAAATCCTTCCGCCGTCTTTTGACCATGTTACATTGTTTATGAGCTCTCCGGAATAAATCAAATACTCAGTCTGTTCTTCTATCAAATAGCATCGAAGTCTGTATATCTCCTTATCTCCTTCAACATATACATCACTTACTACAATGTTTTTTCCATCCGGAGAAAGCAAAAAGCTGTTTCCTTCTGCTATTTTGCTGCACTGCCCGTTTTTAATATCAACAGCGCAAATTTCACTATCAGTTCCTTCTCCCGTTCTGTTAGCATAATAAATTTTATCTCCGTATATCTGAAGAATGCTTTCTGAAAACTCGTCCTCAAACACTCCGCTTACAACAACATTATCCGGATCCGTTAAGTCATATGACAAAAGCTGCTTTGACTGAAACTCCCCGTTAATTGCATACAATATATTTTTATTATCGTCCCATACAAAAGAAGCAGTATCTATTCCGAAGCTGTCTTCTTCGGGAATATAAAGCTTTCCATCTTCCAAAGACAAGATTTGAAGCTGTCTTAAAACATCCTTTTGTTCTATGTATGCCAAATACTTAGAATCGCTGGAAAACCGGGCATCAGTTACCGAAGAAAACTGAATATCCATAAGCCTTGAACTCTGTCCTGAGCTTATATTCTGAATATAAAGATACTCAAAGCTTAATGAATCACCTTCCTGCTCTCCGTATATAGTGTTTGGTTGAGCGTAAACAAAAGATTTTCCATCATTGCTAAAGCACAAAAACCTTCCGTTTGTAATAAGTACAGGAAAGTTCATGCTATCTCCATTTTTAAAGCCAATAGGTGTTTGAGATATTTCTTCATATCCCGATTCTTCACTAAACTCCGGCAGAGAAGAGTTTTCAAGCTCTGTTATTACAAACTTCTTTCCAGCCAGTAATCCGGTAAGTTTATCATTATTATAGTTTACATAATTCAGAGCGTCCTCATAGTTTATTAATGGTTTTGAAATTAAAATTATGTTTTCTTTATCCCTGCACAAGGTAGGTTTTATATCAAAGTTCTCGTCCAAATATCCAGCCTCATACTCATCAAAAGCATTAAGTGTAACATAATATGCTTTTTGTTCATTGGACTCTGTTACTTTTTTTATTGTTACTATTATCTGATTGTTAAATTCCTGTGCTTTGTATGCATAATCATTGTTAATATTAATATACAGATATGAAAGATCTGTATTTACAGGCCTTTGTGCAAATATTCCGCCAAGCATGGGATTATCTGTTTCATTATCATATAATTTATATGAGTAATATGACACTCCTTCAAACGACAAAACCATCCTGTTTATGCCTTCAATAAAAGAAACATTATACTTTGGCACAGTTTTGCTGAGTGTATAACTATTGTCAGATTCCAGATTCCCTTGTGCAAATGAAAATATCAGCTTTATAGAATCTGTTTCAGGGCTTTCTATTTTGATGTCTACAAGGTTGAGCCCGTTTCCTCCGACTCCTCCCTCTACTGTCTGATGCTGGCTGTAGTATCCTTCTATTTCAGAAGTAGGATTTTGCGGTCCCGTAGCCTCAACAGGTTGAGGTTCACTGCTGCATCCTGACATCAAAAAAAACATAATATGTATAACAAAAAAGATTATTGTAAATTTCTTACTCATAAATAACTACACAATTATATTTTCTTTAGCACAGCCTGTCAACGCAAATATTAAATTCTTCAGATAATTTTATAAAATCAAATCCGTCAATAACACCATTCTTTTGAAGCACTTTGCCTTCAACCATTGTCATTTTTATTTGACTTCGCCCCATGGAATAGACAATGTTATTTACGTATTCTCTCTTAGGCTGTGAAAACGGCGAATTTAAATCAAGCATTATAATATCGGCTCTTTTCCCTTTTTCAAGAGATCCTGTTTTATCAAAAATACCAAGAGCTTTTGCTCCGTTTGCAGTAGCCATTTTTATCGCAGTTTCCGCTGATACAGCAGTAGGATCACCATCTTTATGTTTTGCAAGAAGCGCGGCAAGATGCATCTCTTCCATCATGTCAAGGTTGTTGTTGCTGGATGCACCATCTGTTCCAAGTGCGACATTTACACCTTCATTCAACATTTTCTGTATGGGCGCCAGACCGCTTGAAAGCTTCATATTGCTGGATGGATTATGCACAGCATGAACATTCTTTTTTGCCATGATTTTGATATCTTCATCTGTAACATGTACACAGTGCGCCGCTACAACATTTTCTTCAAAATATCCTAAGCTGTCCAAATATTCAACAGGTGTCATTCCAGTGCCTTTTAGGCAATCGTCAACTTCATTTTTCGTTTCGCTTACGTGAACATGTATGGCGCATTCATTCTCTTTTGCTGCCTTAAGTACTTTTAACAGGGATTCTTTACTGTTTGTGTAAATTGCATGAGGACCCATCATTATGTCAATCATGTTATGATTTTTATATTTCTTTGCAGATTCTATGCTTTCTTCAAGCCTTTCGTCAAATCCTCCGAAGTCTAAAACAGCACGGCTTAAAACAGCTCTTATTCCCATCTCATCAATAGCTCTTGCCATATCATCAATGAAATAATACATATCAAGAAATGTCGTTGTTCCTGATAGCAGCATCTGCGCAATGCCCATTTTTGAACCGATGTATATATCATCTCCCGAAAGTTTTGCCTCAGCAGGCCAAATCTTATCTTCCAGCCATTCTTTTAAAGGAAGTCCGCTTCCGTACCCTGAAAATAGCGTCATGGGCAGATGTGTGTGTGCGTTTATAAACCCCGGCATAACAATACTGCCTTCTGCATCGATTTTTTCATCTGCATTAAACTGTTTTACTGTATTATTATCATTTGTGCCTACATGGCTTATTATTCCGTCCTCTATCAAAACCATACCGTTTTCAAATACTGTAAAATCTTTATCGACAGTTATTACTATTGCATTGATAATAGCAGTTTTCATTATTCATTATCCCAACTATTCATATAATCTTCCTGTTCTTTAGTAAGCTTGTCAATTCCGCATCCCATACTTGTAAGTTTATATTCAGCAATGAATTTATCAATTTCCTCAGGAGCAACATATACTTTATTTTCAAGACTCTTCGCATTCTTTGCAATATACTCAACGCATAAAGCCTGCACAGCAAAGCTTAAGTCCATAATCTCGACCGGATGCCCGTCAGCTGCCGCGAGATTTACAAGCCTTCCTTGTGCCAGAAGATTAACTACATTGCCGCTTGGCATTGTATAGCTCGTTATGTTTACTCGTGCTTCTTTCTGGCTTACAGAAGCCTCGGAAAGCTCCGGAATATTTATTTCCACATCAAAATGCCCTGCATTGCACAGTACAGCACCATCTCGCATTGATAAAAAATGTTCTTTGCGTATTACGTCCTTGCATCCTGTAACTGTCACAAAGAAATCCCCGTGTTTTGCAGCATCATCCATCTTCATCACACGGAAACCATCCGACACTGCTTCTATAGCTTTAATCGAATCCACTTCGCATACAATTACGTTTGCACCTAAACCTTTTGCACGCATCGCAACACCTTTTCCGCACCATCCGTATCCTGCAACAACAACATTCTTTCCTGCTACCACAAGATTAGTTGTGCGGATTATTCCATCCCATACAGACTGCCCTGTACCATATCTGTTGTCAAACAGGAACTTAAGCTGTGCATCGTTTACGGCAATCATCGGAAAGCTAAGCTCACCTTGAGCCTCCATCGCTTTTAAGCGAACTACGCCAGTTGTGGTCTCTTCACATCCGCCGATAACATTCGCCGCGTTGTCTTTACACTTCTTGTGCAAAAGCGAAACGAGATCTCCCCCATCATCAACAACAATATGCGGATTTACTTTAAGTGTATTTACCAAATGCCTTTCATAAGTTTCGCTATCAGCTCCATAAATTGCGTTCACTTCAAATCCCTGATTGTCCAATGCCGCAACTATATCATCCTGCGTCGAAAGAGGATTTGAACCAGTAACATAAACATTTGCCCCACCGGCTCTTATTGTCTTGGCAAGATTCGCGGTTTTTGCTTCTAAGTGAATAGATAGGGATACATTTAAACCCTCAAGCGGTTTTTCCTTTTCAAATCTTTTATATATTCCCGACAATACAGGCATATGCGAAAATGCCCAATCCATTTTATCCTGTCCTTTTTTAAACAATGATTTATCTTTAATTTCTCCCATAATACACTCCTTATTATTAACATATACTTGTTTTGTTTTTATTTTAATCTCTTCTGATTATATCATACATCATAATCCCTGCCGCAACCGCTGCGTTAAGAGATTCAGCCTTTCCCATCATAGGCAGTTTCCACAGGCTATCACAAACAGCCGACATTTCGTCAGTTATACCGTTAGCCTCATTCCCTATAACCAATATGCTTTTATTAAAGTTCTTTCTTTCAAAGAAATCTTCGCCTTTCAAATGTCCGCAGGCTGCATGATATCCCTTTTTCTGAAGATTAATAATTGTGTTTATCACATCTTCAGATATTATTATTTTAACATTGAAAACAGAACCCATTGAAGCTCTTATGACTTTTTCATTATAAACATCAACACAGTCAGAACTTATGATTATGCTTTCAACACCGACAGCATCAGCGGTTCGTATTATCGTTCCCATATTACCGGGATCATTTAGATTTTCACATGCGATTATAAGCTTTCCGCCTGCTTCACTCACACTGTAGTTTCTTATATCAGCTACAGCAAATATACCTTGCGGATTTTTACTGGACGCAAGTTTGTCCGCAACTTGTTTTGATATACTGTATACCTTAGTTCCCAAATCATCAACCAGATCATTTATCCAGCTATACTGCGTCTCTTTTTCTTCATCAAAAAAAATCTGGTCTATTGAAAACCTTCGCTCCAATGCCATTCGAAGGACTTTTTCACCTTCAATCAAGAATCTGCCTGAAGCTTTTCTGTGCTTCGCCTGCTTCAATTTTGCCGCTTCGACAATATTATTATTGTTTTTGCTTGTGATTTTTTCCATGAATATAATTTTAGAGAAAATATAAGCTTTTTACAAGAAAAAGCTTAATCAATCCGGATATATCTATCTATCTATCTATCTATGTTTTTCAAAAACATAAAAACTAACAGTTTGTTTACTTGTATAATCATAATGCAAACATTATGATAATACTATATTAAAATATTTTGGGAGGCAAACAATGAAATGGAGTGAAAGATTTTCTGTAGGAAATGAAAAAATAGACCTACAGCATAAAAAACTGTTTTCAACACTTGAAGACCACTTAAACGCATGCAAAGAACACAAAGGAATGGAAGAAATAAGCAACACTTTGAATTTCCTTGCAAAATATGTGGTTACTCATTTTAATGATGAAGAAAAATATATGGCTCAAATAGGCTATCCTGACCTTGAAAACCATAAAGCTATTCACCGCGAATTTGTAACCGAAGTACAGGGTATAATTAATAATGTGAATACTAACGGTGCATCATTATCTTCAATAATTGATATAAATAAAAAGCTTAACGACTGGGTAGTAAATCATATTATGAAAACTGATATGAAATATGCTAAATTCCAATAGTCTCATTTGAAAGATTTATAACATCATCGATTATTTCTAAAACCTGTTTATATTGGTTTTCAAACATATCATCCGATTTTACCGGATATAATATATCTTCAATTCGCTTAGAAAAATTCTTCGGCTTTACTTTGAAATTCTGAGCGAATTTTAGATTGTTTCCATCGCCAACATAATATTTTTCGTTAATAGCATATACGATAAGCATTATGCTGTGTATAAGTTTTGATGTAATCCCACATAAAAACACTGTATCTTGGCGTTCAACCTTACTTTTATAATGATAATCATTCCGCCAATATTTTATTAGTTTAATATTTTTTTCTACTGTAGTTCTTTTTAGTACTGCCGAATACTCTTTAAGCTTTTCATGCCATTTTGAAATTATTCCATAGTCGTCTTTTATAATATGCTGGTTATTAATATCAGTTAGTGTATGATAGCCCCATATCGTCCAGTCAAATTCAATTGGTTCGCCTTCGCCTGCAATCCATTTATCAAGAGTTTCATCAACTTCCTTTATGCTCCTTGGCCAAAAGTCATCTATCTTTATACCCTTCTTTTTATATTCAACAGCTTTTTCATTGAATTCTTTTCTCAGCTTTTCCCACTCATCTTTATCAGGAATCCTATCTTCATAAAATAACCTGAAGTCAATGTCAGAATTTTTATCACTGATACCCTTACCAACAGAGCCAGCTACGCTTACTGCGTATTTTCCAATCACCATTTTATTAAAAATCGACATGAAATCTTTCGCTATATCATCAATGTTATTCATAAACATTCCTCCATGTATATCAAATCATTATACATATATTAACAGTGAAATACTATAAAAAAAGACTTGGATCTCCAAGTCTTTTAATTAAACTAAATTAAGCAGCTTTCTTTATTGCTTCGCTTGATTTTTCAGCAAGCATTGCAAATGTAGCCATATCTGTTACTGCAAGGTCTGCGAGCATTTTGCGGTTGATGTCTATGCCAGCAAGTTTTAAGCCATGAATCATAGTTGAATATGTCATTCCGTTCATTCTTGCTGCTGCATTAATTCTTACTATCCAAAGGCGTCTAAATTCGCGTTTTTTGAGTTTTCTGCCTTTATATGCATATGCCATTGATTTCATGACCTGCTGTTTTGCGGCGCGATACTGTTTTGACTTCGCTCCGTAATAGCCTTTGGCCATTTTCATTATTTTCTTTTTCTTTTTGCGGGAGTTTACTGCCCGTTTAATTCTTGCCATGATAAGTCTCCTTTTCTTGACGCAAATGCCTAGCTTTAGCTATAGGGCATAAGCTCCTTTACGTTCTTTTCCTCTGCTACTGAAACGTATCCGCCGTGGCGAAGGTTTCTTTTTGTTTTGCGTGATTTGTGATTAAGCTTATGGTTTTTATTAGCTTTGGCACGCTTAATCTTGCCGCCTCCGGTCACTTTGAAGCGCTTGGCAGCTGCTTTGCGTGTTTTAATCTTTGGCATGTCGCCCTCCTTATTTTTTGGTACTTGGACTCATCATCATAGTCATGTTGCGGCCTTCCATCTTGGCTCTCGTTTCAACGACTGCCACTTCTTCAAGCCTGCTAGCGAAGTCTTTCATCACTTCATAACCAACCTCTGTATGAGCCATCTGTCTTCCTCTGAATCTTATGCTTACTTTAAGTTTGTTCCCCTGAGCTAAAAACTTTGTTGCGTTTTTGACGCGTACCATTATGTCATGCTCTTCTATAGTCGGCGAGAGCCTGACTTCTTTAATCTCTATAACCTTCTGATTTTTCTTGGCTTCTTTTTCTCTTTTCTGAGTTTCAAACTTAAACTTGCCGTAATCCATAATTTTGGCAACAGGCGGTTTTGCATTAGGAGCAATTAACACAAGATCCAAATCTCTTTCCACAGCTGCATCAAGCGCTGCGTTTCTGTTCATTATTCCTAGCTGTTGGCCGTCGTCAGTTACCACTCTTAATTCTGGGGCAGTAATACTCTCATTGATTACATGATCGACTTTAATGCTGAGCACCTCCATTTTTTTAATCAAAAAACAGGCGGATTACGCCTGCTCAAAAATATCATAACTAAACTTGTTACAAGTATTTTGACCGAGACGCGGGTTTTCACCGGCTGGTGAGAAGCTTTCCTTCTGCTTTTGCCATCATAATTTATCACAACATTCGTTGTTTGTCAACTGATTATTGGTTTTCTATGCTTATATTCTTAATTCCGCTGATACTTTCCAGTTTGTCAGCCAGAAAATTCACATCAGCATCTTTTATCTTATCGATAGTAAGCGTTACCTGAATCCACTTATCTTCTCCGCTGTCTAAATTCATGTTGCTAATCTTTCCGCTTCTCTGCCCTATCTCATTAAGAATCTCACTGAGCTTTCCTGCAGAATTTTTTGCCTTGAAAGATATCTGAGTGTTCTTTTTAAGATTAATATACTTGTTTTCAATTATCTTAAGTATAGTGATTGTTGCAACTGCAAAAAAAGTTCCGACTCCTGCAGCAAGATAAAATCCTGCGCCGATTGCAACACCCAGACTTGCCACAACCCATAAACCCGCTGCCGTTGTAAGCCCGCGGACTCGGAACCCATCTTTTATGATGCTTCCCGCTCCTAGGAAACCTATACCTGTTAAAACATAGCTTCCCATACGTGCAATGTCCATTGAGGATTGTTCTACATATTGCCTAAAAAGGAACTCATTTGTCACCATAGCAATACATGCTCCAAGCGCTACAAGAGTGTGAGTTCTAAGTCCGGCTGAGTTGCCTTTAAACTCACGCTGAGCTCCTATTGCCGCTCCAATGACCATAGAAGCTGCAATCCTTAATACTACTTCCCACCAAATCATATATCAGTCTCCTTACATCATGTCAAATATGGAAACCTGATCGCTTTCAGGCATATCATCAATACACCCTGTCTCCTTTAATAATTGTATCATAGATTTATTGAGTTTTGCACGGTTTCTAAGCTGTTCAATTGTTTCAAACACACCTTGCTTGCGTGCTTCTACTACAGTCTGTGCAGCAGTATCTCCCAAACCCGGCAAAGCATTAAGCGGAGGGAGTATACCATTTGGTGTAATTTTAAACTTTGTAGCGTCGCTTTCATATATATCAATAGGTACGAAGTTTATGCCTCTGCACTTCATCTCAAGCACAATCTCAAGGATTGTCAGAATCTTCTTTTCCTTAACTCCAAGCTTTTCTCCTTTAACGCTCTGTACAGATTTATAGTCGTCTATCTTCCTTCGTATCTCGTCAGCAGAACCCAGCATTACCTGTGCATCAAAATCATCCGCCCTTACCGTGTAATAGGCTGCATAATATTGAATCGGATAGTAAACCTTATAATACGCAACACGGAAACCCATTGTTACATATGCCACAGCATGAGCTTTCGGGAACATATACTTAATTAGTTTGCAGGAATTTATAAACCATTCGGGAACATCGTTTTCATTCATGGCTTCTTCCATATAATCTTTAAGCCCTTTACCTTTTCGAACACTCTCCATAGTATCAAAAGCAATTTTAGGTTCTACACCAAATGTCATAAGTGCATTCATGATATCGTCACGCGTACAGATAGCTTCAAGCAGTGTTGCCTGCCCGCCTAATATTAAATCACGGGCATTGCCAAGCCACACATCCGTACCATGTGAAAGTCCTGATATGCGCACAAGCTCAGCAAATGTCGTCGGCATTGTATCCTTAAGCATTTCGCGGACAAACTGTGTGCCAAACTCAGGTATGCCGTATGTTCCCATATCGCTCATTATTTCATCCGGTGTAACCCCCAGTGCATCCGTTGATGAAAAAAGGCTCATCGTTTTTTCATCATCCAAAGGGATGTTTGCGGGATCCAGTCCCGTGAGTTCGTTTAGCATTTTAAGCATAGTAGGATCATCGTGTCCAAGAATATCAAGCTTAACCAGCCTGTCATGCATTGAGTTAAAATCAAAATGAGTGGTTACTGTATCTGATGTTACATCAATCCGCAGGTCTCTGTGTAGGCGTAAAATCATGAACATCCATGTCATCAGGCACAACAATGATCCCGCCCGGATGCTGGCCTGTTGTTCTTCTTATCCCGCTCAATCCGCTTACAAGCCGATCAATTTCAGCTCTCGGCGCATAGATATTGTGCTCATCCAGATAGCCTTTTACAAATCCGTATGCCGTTCTTTCAGCAAGTGATGATATCGTTCCCGCTCTAAACACATTTTTCGCACCAAGCAGTACTTCTGTATATTTATGGGCAGCGCTTTGGTTTTCTCCGGAGAAGTTAAGATCAATATCAGGAACTTTATCCCCCTCAAATCCAAGGAATACTTCAAATGGAATCTCAAATCCCTGCTTTATAAGCTTCTCTCCGCAATTAGGACATACTGCCTCCGGCATATCAGGTCCGCATGCGTATGCAGCTGTGTCGATATCAAAATCGCTATATTTGCATTTTTCACAAGTATAGTGCGATGCGAGCGGATTAACCTCTGTTATGCCCATCAAAAATGCCACAAATGACGATCCTACAGATCCTCGGGAGCCAACCAAGTATCCATCATCATTTGACTTTTTTACAAGCTTATGAGCTATGAGATATAGCACTGAATAACCATGCCCTACTATAGAATTAAGTTCTTTATCAATTCTCTTTTGGACAATCTCCGGCAGCTGTTCACCATAAATTTCATACGCACGGTTATATGTAAGCTCAATAACCTGCTCTTTTGCGCCTTCAATACTCGGCTGATAAAGCTTGTATGGAGGAAGCGGTTCAAGAGCTTCTATCCTGTCTGCAATCATTCTTGGGTTGTCAATAACTACTTCTTTTGCTTTATATGGATCAAGATAGCTGAACTCATCCAGCATTTCCTGTGTCGTCCTGTAATAAAGCGGTGCTTGCATATCAGCATCCGCAAACTTTTGTGCATGCATCAATATGCGCCTTATGTATTCATCTCTCTTATAAAGAAAATGAACATCTCCTGTTGCGACAACCGGTTTTTTCAGTTTGTCTCCTAATGCGATAATCTTTTCATTTATCTCAATAAGCCTGTCTTTTCCGGAAACGATTCTGTCACGAATCATAAACTCATTATTTCCAAGCGGCTGAATTTCGAGATAATCATAAAACTTCGCAATATCTTCTATAATCTTTTTCTTCTTATTCTTTAGTATCGCGCTGTAAAGCTCTCCGGCTTCACATGCACTGCCAAGTATTAAGTTTTCACGCATACGGCCAAGCAGGCTCTTTGGTATCCGTGGTTTCCCTCTGTACATAAAGTTTAAATGCGATTCGGAAACCAACTTATACATATCCTTTAATCCCTGCTGGTTTTTCGCAAAAATTATAGCATGGTATATGTTGTCTCTTCCCATTGCCTGGCTTCCCAGCTCCCTATCAATATCCATAAGGTTATGTATACTCTGATTTTTAGCTAAGTCAAACAGATGTATTAAAAGTTTTGCAGTCGCAGTGGAGTCTGCCAACGCTGTATGATGATTGTTCAGCGGTATATGAAGCTTTTTGCAAAGTGTGTTGAGCTTGAATGTTTTAAACTGCACAAGAAGTGCGCGTGAGAGTGCTAATGTATCAACACATGAAGGATCATAGTCTATTCCCAGCTTGCGTGACGCAACATCAATAAATGACATGTCAAACCCTGCATTATGCGCAGAAAGAACAGCTCCTTTGCTGAATTCAATAAACTTGTTTAAGACAATATCCATTTTTGGCGCGCCGTTTACATCCTTTTGGGATATTCCGGTAAGCTCCCTTATAAACGGAGTTATCTCTCTGTCTGTATATACATAGCTCTGATAGCTGTCCAGTATTTTCCCATCTTTAATCTTTACAGCGGCAAGCTCTATTATTTCATCAACATTGGCATTAAGCCCTGTGGTTTCAACATCGAAGACGACATATGTATCATCGAGGCTATAATCTTTTGCATTTCGCACTATTGGATTTTTATCATCAAACAAATAGCATTCCAGTCCGTATAGAACTTTAATGCCTGCTTTCTTTGCTGCGTCAGCTACCTCAGGAAAGGCCTGAACCACTCCGTGATCGGTTATCGCCACAGTATCATGGCCTAGCTCCGAAAGTCTTGATATAAGCTGTTTAACATCAACAACACCATCCAGATTGCTCATCTTAGTGTGAAGATGCAGCTCTACTCTTTTTTCAGGCGCATTATCTGTTTCTTTTTTTGGCTTTCCTTCACAAATACAGTCCACATTTATCATAAGCTCACCTGTGAATCTATCCACCTGAGCATGACCTTCTATTTTAAGATATTTACCTTTTTTAATCTCTTCGAGCTTTTCTATGTTTGTTGATGTCTTTACAAACAGTGTTGTTCCTATCGACGATGTATAATCGGTAATTGCAGTTTTAATAATGTAACTCTTGCCGCTTTTGGTCTGTATTATGTCGTGTGACAGAACATAGCCTTCCACAAGAACCCCACCGCTTCTGTCAGTAACTTGGGATATATCTGTCTTCTCATACCCTCTGGGCCTCCCATAGATGTGCCCTTCTGTTTTCCCTTTAGATTTATATGGTGCTTTTTTAACAGGAGATGTATTTTCCTGAGTATTTTGTAATGCAGCTGTTTCTTCTTTTTGCTGTCTGATTTCATAATCGATTTTTTCAAAAAAGCTGTGCCGTGCTATCTCAAATTCTAAAACTTCTTTGTCCACTTCTTTTTTTACATCAAAATAAAGCACACTTCCCGAGCATGTTATTTTTGCCTTTGCAACAGCTTCGCTGTCCAGAGTTTCCATAAGCAGCGGAACTGCATCTTTAATTGTTTTGTTTAAAACCTGTTCTGAAGATATATATATATTATTTGAGAAATGAAGCAGATTTTTAAAGTAGTCATTTACTTTTTTAAGCTGTTGTTCATCAGGCACCAAAAAACTTCTAAGCCACACTTTCAGGCTTTTTTCTTTGACCGAGGATGTTACTTTGAGTATCTCGCCTATATATTCGCCTGATTCTGTTTTAACTCTTACAACTTTAATCTTGCTGTCCAATCTTCTATTGCCCTTTATCTACCTTTTTTATTATCTCTTCTTTAAGCTTTGATATTGCATCTTCATTTGATATCTTGGCTATTATCTCTCCATCTTTAAATATAACAGAGTGCTCCTTGCCTCCAGCAATCCCAACGTCAGCCTCTCTTGCTTCTCCCGGCCCGTTTACAACACACCCCATTACAGCGACTTTAATATGTTCCTTGACATCTGAGAACTCATCGCGCACAAGCCTTGCAAGCTTTTCCACTTCAATACATGTTCTGCCACACGTAGGGCACGATATTATCTCTATCCCCCGCTTTCGATATCCACAGGCATTAAGCAAATCCCAAGCTGCCCGTACTTCTTTTACAGGATCTCCGCTGAGTGATATCCTTATAGTATCTCCTATACCTCGAAGCAAAAGGCTTCCGATACCAGCACCGGACTTGATAAGCCCCTGCTCCAGTGTTCCGGCTTCAGTAATTCCCAAATGCTGAGGATAGTCCGAAACTTTATCAAACTCTGTGCTTGCTTTAACAGTCTTTACAACATCAGATCCTTTAAGAGATACCACTATATCATAAAAACCAATACTTTCAAGCATAGAAACACGCTCTATTGCACTTTTTACCATAGCCTCGCTTGTGTTCCCATATTCTCTAAGCAATTCTTTTTCAAGCGAACCGCTGTTTACTCCCACTCGGATAGGTATACCGTGGGCTTTTGCGCAGTCTGCAACCTGCTTAACACGGTCTTTGCCTCCAATATTGCCGGGGTTTATTCTTATTTTGTCCGCGCCGTTTTCAATAGCAAGCAGTGCAAGTCTATAGTCGAAATGAATATCTGCGACAATAGGTATATCAATCTTTGCTTTAATCTTTGAAAATGCCTTAGCGCTTTTTTCATTGTTTGCAGTTGCACGAACTATTTCACATCCTGCTTTTTGAAGCGCCTGTATCTGCGTGACTGTAGCTTCCACATCAGCTGTATCTGTGTTTGTCATCGACTGCACGGCAACAGGATTGCCGCCGCCTATTTTAACATTTCCTATTGATATCTCTTTTGTATGGCGCGTCATCCGCCCGTCACCATCCTTACAATATCCTTATATGTCAGCACTACAGCAAGAACAATAAACAACCCGAAGCCTATCATCTGAATCATGCCTTCCTGTTCCACCGTAAGAGGTTTTCTTCTAATCCCTTCAACACCAAACAATACAAGCTTTGATCCGTCAAGCGGAGGGAACGGAAGGAGGTTAAATACGCCAAGGTTCATTGAGATAAATGCGACAAGATTCAGGAAGTATGAAAAGTCCTGATTTTGTGCAGTGTTTGCTATAATTCCTATAGAGCCCACAGGACCAGCCACATCATTGAAACCCTCACCCCTTGTAATTAATCCAAAAAGGAATGTAAGAAGTTCTTTTATAAGCTCGACAGAATAGCTGAAGCCTTTAGTTAAAGCTTGCCCGAAAGGCACAGTTTCATAAGAATAGGATAAAACAATCCCTATCATGTATCTATCTTCCGCTTCAATATACTCAGGTGCAATGGTAAGCTCTATATTCTCTCCGTCACGGAGTACAACGAAGTCAATCGGTTCACCCTGGTTTTTTGAAAGTACAGAGTATAAGTTATCATACTTTCCTTCAATTGCCGTATCATCAGCATAGATAAATTCGTCATCCACCTGAAGACCTGCTTCATATGCTGGCGTTCCTTGCGAAACCGTTCCAACAACAGGTATTGTCTCACTTGGAATTCCTATAGCAGAAAGCAATAGAACAACCAAAACATAAGCTGTTACAACATTCATCACAGGTCCTGCGAGGATTACAATTATTCTCTTCCAAATTGGGTTCTTGTGGAATTTCAGCTGTCCTTTTTCAATTGACTCTTCATTGTCAAACGCAACATATCCACCGAAAGGTATAGCCCTAAGTGAGTATTTAATTCCTTTTTTCTCTTTTGAAAAAAGCTTCGGTCCCATTCCGATTGCAAATTCGAATATCTCAAATTTAAGGAGCCTGCCTGCCACATAGTGACCGACTTCGTGCACCATTATAAGCACACCTAAAATAAATATCGCAAGTAATATAAATAATATGTTCATGTATATCCCATCCTATAGGCTAAATGCCTGTAATTTTATCAATTATTGTGCGACAGGTTTCTCTCACACTGCCATCTAATGATAATATATCGTCTAAGCTTTCTTCGTCAATTGTTTGAGCAGTTGTATACGCATTGTTTACAACTTCCATAATTTTAATAAAACTTATTTCATCTTTTAAAAACGCTTCCACAGCCACTTCATTTGCAGCATTTAGCGTAACCGCTTTTCCTCTGCCTGTTTTAAGAGCATCATATGCAAGTTTTAGCAAGCTGAACGTCTCCATATCAGGCTGTTTAAACTCCAACGCTCCGCATTTAAGCAAATCAAGCTGTGGTGCCGAGCATTCAATGCGCTCCGGATACGTTAGCGCATATTGTATCGGAATTCTCATATCAGGCATACCAAGCTGAGCCAGAACCGAATTGTCGCTAAATTCCACAAGTGAATGCACAATGCTTTTTCTGTGCACCAAGACATCTATCATATCGGTTTCAACACCAAACAGCCACTTGGCTTCAATAACTTCAAGTCCTTTATTCATTAGTGTTGCAGAATCAATGGTTATCTTGCCGCCCATGTCCCAGTTAGGGTGATTTAACGCCATCTGTTTTGTGACTTTTGCCAAGTCAGACTTTGTTTGTCCGAAAAATGGTCCGCCCGATGCGGTAAGCAGTATTCTTTTTAATGAATTCCTGTTTTGTTCATTTTGGAGGCATTGAAAAATCGCTGAATGTTCACTATCAACAGGTATAATCGATACTCCGTATTCTTTTGCAAGATTTGTTATATAAGCTCCTCCGCCCACAAGGGTTTCCTTATTGGCAAGTGCAATTGTCATTTTCTTTTTTATACACTCGGCTGTAATTGGAAGTCCCGCAAGCCCAACAATCGCTGTAATCGCTATATCCGCATCAGCTTCGCGGCACATGTCAATAAGCCCTTGCTTGCCGCCAAATGTTTTGGCATCTCCTAGGATGTGTTTAAACGCATCCTCATCGCTTAAAGCAGCATACTCAGGAGAAAACTCTGCAATCTGCTCATTTAATAGTTTATAGTTTGAATGAGCAGAAATCCCAACAACTTGAAAGCGGTCGGGATGATTTCTTACTATTTCTAAAGCCTGAGTTCCAATTGAACCCGTAGACCCTAATATTAAAAGCTTCTTTTTCATTTATTATCCTAGATTATAAAAACACTAAAGTATGTATATATTGCGATGGCAGAAAGCAGATATGAATCCAGCCTGTCAAGCACTCCTCCATGTCCTGGGAAGATTTTGCCAAAGTCTTTAATCTTACAAAATCTTTTTACAGCAGATGCTATCAAGTCCCCAGCCACAGCAAAAGAGCTTGATATAAGGCATCCGAAAAGAAGGTGCGCCCAATGTATATCCGGTATCTGGTTTCCTTTGAGCAGCATTAGGACGATAAATCCGACTATCGCGGATCCCGTGATTCCGCCTATTGCTCCTTCTATTGTTTTATTTGGACTAAGCAGCGGCGCAAGTTTTCTTTTTCCGAATTTTCTTCCTACAAAGAAAGCGAAAGTGTCGTTAAGCGAAGCAATAATAAGCGTCATACACATAGCTATAACCGAATATATATGAGGCTCTATGGTTT
Source organism: Christensenellaceae bacterium (assembly GCA_963677605.2). GTDB lineage: Bacteria > Bacillota > Clostridia > Christensenellales > UMGS416 > JAGLOK01. Next base: position 83,332 of record CAXXDX010000001.1, read on the forward strand.
TAATCATATAAAGAAAATAAAACGGAATCGCAGGATAGCACAACATAAACTGCGACATTATGATATCCATGAAATTTCTTTTCGGATATAAAACGGCCCAGAACATATTTAGCCCCATCATTATCCCAAACAGCATGAATACGCCTTTAACTCCAAAGTAAAAGTCAGTTGGATAAATAAGCGCCAGAAGCACCATTCCCGTCCACAGAGTCGGTGTGTAGCCCGCCGAATTAAGTGCTTTTGACATTTCCACTTGTGCAAGTGCACCGAATATTAATATTATTGCTGTTAAGGCTATGGAATCCAAAAAAACTACTGCTAAAAGCAGTATCGCAAGAGGTATTCCAACCAGTACTCTTTGTTTCATAATAAACCTAAATCTTCCCGTATCTTCTTTTACGCTTTGAAAAATCTATAAGAGCTTTTTCATATTCCTTTTCGTCGAAATCCGGCCATAAAACTTCCGGAAAATACAGTTCCGAATATGATGTCTGATAAAGCATAAAGTTGCTCAGCCTCATCTCTCCGCTTGTACGTATAACAAGATCAGGGTCAGGCAATCCTCCTGTGTACATATAGTCAGATATTGTCTGTTCGCTGAGCTTATCTTTTACTAGCACTCCGCTTTCTACATCATTCATAATGTTTTTAAAAGCGCGGAGCATTTCAAGCCTTCCGCCATAATTAAGGGCAATGTTTACTACAAGACCACTGTTGTTTTTCGTAACTTCAATTGCATTTTCTATAGCAGCTTTGCATTTTGGCGGAAATTTTTCAATATCTCCCATAAAGCGTATATTAACATTATTTTCATGGAGTTCCTGCAGTTCTTTTGTTAAAAACTCAACCAATAAATCCATAAGTACACTTACTTCATCTTTAGGTCTTCCCCAGTTTTCTGTTGAAAAAGCATAAAGCGTAAGAACTTCAACTCCTATGTCCGAGCTCATTGTTATTACACCACGCAGAGCTTCCACTCCAGCTCTGTGCCCGAACGAACGGGGCATGAGCCGTTTTTTTGCCCATCTTCCGTTCCCGTCCATAATTGCTGCAACATGCCGAGGCAATGTAACACCTTCTAGATTTTTATATTTATTGTCACTCTTTTTGCTCATAATTTAATGTAGGGAATCCTGTTATATCACAAACAAGCACTTCCCCACTTTCTTTCCTAACCAGTTTATATCTTACTGCCCTTCTAAGCGGATAATCATATCTGCCGTTACTTAAATCATTAAACTGTACTTTAATCCCAATTTCATCACAGATGCTCTCAACCTCTTCGGCTGTCATCCCATATAAATCAGGCAATTTTTTATACTTCAAGAATCTCCTTTTCCTTGTCAGCAATAAGCTTATCCAGTTTCTTTATATGTTCATCAGTAAACTTCTGGACAGACTTTTCATCACGACGCAGATCATCTTCTGTAAGCTCGTTGTCTTTTTCCATCTTTTCAAGATGTTTGTTTGCATCATGTCTTATTGCACGGATTGCAACCTTAGCTTCTTCACCTAGCTTATGGATCGTTTTTACAAGCTGTTTTCTGCGCTCCTGCGTAAGCTCGGGAATAACGAGACGGATTATCTTTCCATCATTCATTGGGTTAATTCCCAAGTCAGAAGCCTGTATAGCTTTTTCGATTTCTTTTATAAGCGATACATCCCAAGGTGCAACAACAAGCATTCTTGGCTCTGGCGCTGATATATTACCAACCTGATTCAATGGTGTGGCAGTCCCGTAATAATCAACCGTCACACGCTCAAGAAGCTGAGGATTAGCTCTTCCGGCTCTTAATCCTACCAGCTCATGGTTTAGGTGTTCAACCGCTTTATTCATGCGTTCATCTGTATTTGCAAGCAATTCAGTGTTAGTCATTGTATCCTCCGTAACATTCTTTACTGCCTTATATTTTAACTAACTTTTACATTTTACACAAGTGTATAATGTTCTTTTTTACAGTCTTAATAAGCTGTTCAAAAATACTGAAGCATAATAAATACCCATAATAATATCGTTATAAACGTTAAAAGCTGCTATTATCCAATCAAAGATTTCTATCCCAATAAACAAAAAACTCCCTTTGGAATAAGGGAGTTTTAAAAATCTTTTAATTGATATTAATAATATTCTGTTTCCGTATCATTTGATACATACGTCCCTTGAATCTCGCCGTTTGTTGCTTTCTTAATGGAATCATCTCCATTAAGCTCAAACACGAGAGCCGGCATGTTCCCGTCTTTGCACATAACAGTTGCAGTTAAATCCATAACTCTTAGCTGCTTTTCCAAAACGCTGTCATAATTTATTGATTTAAACCTTTTTGCATCCGGATTTTTATTGGGATCACTGTCATATACACCGTCAATGTTTTTTGCAAGCAATATGCAGTCAGCTTCAATTTCAAGTGCACGCAAAGAAGCAGCTGTATCAGTAGTAAAAAACGGATTTCCCGTACCAGCCGCAAAAATTACAATGTTTCCTTCTTCCAGCATTTCTACAGCTTCAGATGTTTTATACATTCTGGCAAACTTATGCATTTCAAGTGCTGACATGACGCACGCTTTCATTCCCAGCCTTTTTAGCATATCTTCAAGCATTATAGCGTTTAATACAGTTGCAAGCATTCCCATGTTGTCTGCAGAAACAGGATTCATTTCGTCGCTGAGCCTTCCGCGCCATATATTGCCTGCACCAACAACTATAGCTATCTGAACTCCTTCTTGAGCTACTTCCTTAATCTGTTTACAGACTTTTTCAACAGTTTCCATGCAGAATCCCTGGCATTTCTCGCCTGCTAAGGCTTCACCGCTTAGTTTTATCAAAACACGCTTGAATTTCATCATCATATCTCCATCAGTAAAAATAGGTAAAAAAAAGGGGTAAATACCCCTTTTTTGTTATTTCATCTGGCTTTGTACTTCAGCTGCAAAGTCTTCCTCTTTTTTCTGGAGGCCTTCGCCCATCATGTAGCGTGTAAAACGCCTTATGCTGATGTTTTCACCAAGCTTTGCAATGAGCGCAGTTTGAACATCTGCCACAGTTTTATCTGTATCTTTAACGAAATCCTGATCCATAAGACAAATCTGCTTGAAATATTTTTTAATTCTTCCTTCAACCATTTTCTCAGCTATGTTCTGTGGTTTTCCCTCAGCCATTGCCTGGTTTGTAAGAATTTCTTTTTCTTTGCTAACTACGTCAGCCGGTACATCAGCTTCCGAAACATACAACGGGCTTGTTGCGGCTATCTGCATTGCGATGTCTTTAACAAATGCATTAAAATCATCAGTTTTTGCAACAAAGTCTGTTTCGCAGTTTACTTCAAGCAAGACTCCGATTTTGCCTCCCATGTGTATATATGAACCGACAACACCTTCCGCTGCTGCCCTGCCTGCACGCTTTGCTGCTGCAGCAAGACCTTTCTCGCGAAGTATCTCAGTTGCTTTTTCAGTGTTACCGTCTGCTTCAACCATTGCTTTTTTGCAGTCCATCATTCCTGCGCCTGTTGCTTCGCGCAGTGCCATTACGTCTTTTGCTGTAAAATTAGGCATAAATTCGCTCCTTTATATTAAGTTAATTAAAATCTTTTATTATTCTTCTGTTTTTTCAGCTTTTTCTTCAGCATCGCTGCTTTCATCCACAACAAGCTTTTCTTCTACTGACTCTTCTGTAGCTTTAGCTTCTGCTTCAGGTTCTTCATCATATGATTCGCCCTGGCGTCCTTCTATAACAGCACTGGCCATAGCAGCTGAAATAAGTTTTACTGCACGGATAGCGTCATCATTACCTGGGATTATATAGTCAGCTTCGTCCGGATCACAGTTTGTATCAAGTATTGCAACTATAGGAATGTTAAGCTTTCTTGCTTCTGAGATTGCCAAATGTTCTTTTTTTGTGTCAACAACAAAGAGCGCATCCGGAATCTTTTTCATGTTCTTGATTCCGCCTAAGTTCTTTTCAAGTTTTTCGCGTTCAGCTTTAAGCTTAATTACTTCTTTTTTAGGAAGAAGGTCAAACTGTCCGTTTTCTTCCATTCTGTAAAGTTCGTGAAGACGTCCGATACGTTTTTTTATTGTGTTAAAGTTTGTAAGCGTGCCGCCTAACCAACGATTTGAAACATAAAACATGCCACAGCGTTTAGCTTCGCTCATTACACTTTCCTGTGCCTGTTTTTTTGTTCCGACAAAAAGAATGTTTCCGCCGTTTTCAGACACTTCTTTGATAAAATCATATGCTTTATCAACAAGCTTTACTGTCTTTTGCAAATCGATGATATAGATACCATTGCGTTCTGCAAAAATATAAGGTTTCATTTTGGGGTTCCAGCGTCTTGTCTGATGACCGAAATGTACGCCGGCTTCGAGTAGTTGTTTCATTGAAATTGCTGCCATAAATATAGCTCCTTTTGTTTTTTTGCGCATTTTGCGCCAGCCTCCCTTTGTGTCTTCTTCTGCAAACACCCCATGGGGGCACAGTCTGCAAAATCAACAAAGGTGTGTTTTTGCCCGCACGATTATAACACAGTTGAAATATTGATGCAACTTGTTTTTAAAATCACACGATAAAATCAACGAATTATATGAATATTTGATATAATTCGCAATATTAATCTATTTTATCATAATTGACGCCAAATAACATTAGACATATAATCTAATAAAACCTTCTTTGGAGATATTTTATGCCCCTAAGCGACAATAACGGTTCACAAAGCAGATTTACAGACCTTAAAGACAGTCAGATAGCTTCGCTTGCTTCAAATGGCGATGAGGAAGCTCTTAATTTTCTTCTGTCTAAATATAAGCAATTTGCGCGCAACAAAGCACGCTCCTATTTTCTTATCGGTGCAGACCGCGAAGACATTATTCAAGAAGCGATGATTGGTCTCTTTAAAGCTATAAGAGATTATAATCCCGAAAAGCAATCTTCCTTTTATACTTTTGCAGATCTTTGTATTACCCGTCAGATAATAACTGCTGTAAAGACAGCTACACGGCAGAAACATATCCCTCTGAACTCATATGTGTCCATATATAACAGTGTTGAAGAATCTTCTGACCGGTCGCTTCTTGACACACTGCCTAAAACATCAGACCTTGATCCTGAAAATATTATAATAGAAGAAGAGGGCAAGATAGAAATTGAAAAGAAAATGCTTGAAGTTCTGTCAGGACTTGAGCAGGAAGTGCTAATGCTCTATCTTAAAGAAAAAAGTTATGTTGAGATAGCTGAATTAATTGATCGGGACACCAAGACAGTCGATAATGCCCTTCAGCGAATAAAAAAGAAGCTGGATAAATACTTATCTGAAAGATAGCAACACAAAAAACCTCTCGAAAGAGAGGTTTTGAGCTATATGCCTGTTATAAGCTGTTACTCAGCTTTTTCTTTGATTTCCACAACAGATTTGCTGTCGTAATAACCGCAGTTTTTGCATACGCGGTGATTCAGCTTTGTTTGGTGGCACTGTGGGCATTCACCTGTGCCCGGTGCTGTCAGCTTCCAATTTGCTTTTCTTGAGTGTTTTTTAGCTTTAGAAGTTCTTCTCTTTGGTACTGCCATTGTCACACCTCCCCATCATCATCAAAATTCAATTCTTTTATTTTAGCAAACGGACTGTTTTTCATCATCTCTTCTTCCAAACAGCCACAATCCTTATCATTCAGATTGCCTCCGCAAACCGGACAAAGACCTTTGCAGTCTATATCACATAGATGCTTCATCGGCATCATAAGCGCAATATTGTCAGTAACCATCAGTTCCAAATCTATCTCATTTTGTTCAAAAAGATATCTGTCCGGATGGCTTTCATCTTCAAGCTTTGCATATTCCTCGTAAAAATCTATTTCAAGAGAATTGCCAAGCTCTTTTGTGCATCTGTCGCACTGTGTTTTATACGAAATCGAAATATCACCTTTAACGATATAGTCTTCACCGGTATACATCAATGTTCCGGCTACCTTAAGCGGTGAATCAAAGCTTATATTCCCTTCGCCTATTTCACTTGCAAAGTCATCCTTAGTGCAACTGAATTTAATCGATCTGCCAGGATTATTTAACGCTTCGGTTATATTAATTTTCAAATAAAACAACTCCATTCGCTTATGCGATATGTTTAAATGCCTCTGCATTTAAAGCGCCATTTTGACACAAGCAAGCGTTATTATACCTGCAACACGCAATAATGTCAACAACGCATTGTGTTATTTTTATCCTTTGACCAGCTCATAAGTGTCATTTGCAATCATAAGCTCTTCATCTGTTGCTATAACAAATGCTTTTACCTTTGAATTTGCACTTGTAAGTTCAAACACATCCTGCTTAACAAATTCTTTTTTTTCATCAACATCAACTCCGATAAATTCAAAGTGTTTAAGGACATCTTTGCAGAGCCATGGATTATTTTCGCCTACTCCGGCGGTAAACACTATACAGTCTACACCTTTCATAGCAGCTGCGTATGCGCCGATGTATTTTATAATTCTATAACAGAAAAGATCATATGTTTCTATTGCACGGACGTTGCCCTCTCTTCTGGCATCATCAATGTCACGCATATCCGCACTTATTTCAGAGACTCCGACAAGCCCTGACTTTTTATTGAGAACTGTCATAACTTCCTCAATAGTCATATCTTTGCGCTTCATTATATATTCTATAATAGACGGATCTATATCGCCGCATCTTGTTCCCATTAAAAGACCTTCAAGCGGTGTCATTCCCATTGAAGTGTCAACGCTCTTTCCGCCATCTATTGCAGCTATCGAACCGCCGTTACCGATATGACATGAGACTATTTTTACTTCAGGTACTTCTTTGCCCATAGCCTTGGCAGCAGCTTTTGCTATAAACCTGTGGCTTGTTCCGTGGAATCCGTATCTTCTTATTTTATCTTCCTTATAAAATGCATAAGGCACTCCGTATAAATAAGCTTTAGGCGGCATTGTCTGGTGAAATGATGTGTCAAAGACAGCTACCTGAGGAGTTCCCGCCATCATCTCTTTGCAAGCTTTGATTCCCATTAGGTTTGCTGGATTATGAAGCGGAGCAAGCTCAGCGTTTTCTAAAATAGCCTGTTCAACTTCATCTGTAATAAGAACTGATTCTGAAAACTTTTCGCCTCCGTGGACCACTCTGTGGCCAACGGCTTCTATTTCGCTCATATCAGATATAACACCATGCTCTTTGCTTGTAAGCGCCTCTATAACAGCACCGATAGCTTCTGTGTGAGTTTTTATTGGCTTTTCAATCTTAATCTTTCCGTTTCCTGCGGGTGTATGCTGAAGATTAGATCCTTCAATACCAATTCTCTCCACGATTCCCTTTGCTGTCAGCTGCTCTTTCTCAATATCTATCAACTGATATTTAAGAGAAGAACTTCCGGCGTTGATTACAAGTATATCCATTTAATGCCTCCGAGTTATATTAATTTTTATTTTCGTTCATGCTGTAGTACAATATACACAACATTTTAATTATATACTTCAACAAGTAAATTGCAAGGTGAATTTATGAATACATGCGGCATTGTAGCTGAATATAATCCATTTCACAACGGACATAAATATCATATCGATTATACCAGGCGAGAGTTGTCCTGCGACTATATAATTGCCGTTATGAGCGGTAATTATGTACAGCGTGGTGCTCCGGCTGTTATAGATAAATACATGCGAGCCAGAATGGCTCTTATCGGCGGAGCTGATATAGTTATAGAGTTGCCGACATTCTACTCGCTTCAAAGCGCTCAATATTTTGCATTAGGTGCAGTATCTTTGCTTGACAGACTTGGCATAGTAAACAACATATCTTATGGAAGCGAATCATATAAATCCCCTCAAAACGAAATAATTGATTTTATTAAAAGCATTAAAATTGAAGATCGCAAATTCATTGAAAAAAATATGGGTAAATTTATCGGTAATGGTATGTCCTATCCTTCTGCATACTGTAAAAGTATTGAAGACTACCTTTCAGAGCATGATTTCTCCCGTGAAAATGTAGAAGCGACTCTTTCAAAACCGAACACAATGTTGGAGCTTATGTATCTTGATGCATTAAGAGAGCTAAACAGCAATATAACTCCATTTAAAGTTGCGCGGCACGGTGCTGACTACCATGATAAAATGATAAAAGGTCCTATTGCAAGTGCTACAGCAATAAGGCGTTCTTTGGGTAAAAACAATATGTATATGGACAGCGTGCCGCCCTCTTGTGCAAAGATTATTAAGGCTGCTCTTTATGAAACAGACGGCCCAATTACCGCAGAAAGATTTTTTAAAACTTTTTTATATACAGCTGTCAAAAATGAAAAAGCTCTATCAGAGCTTGCCGATGTTTCTGGCGGACTTGATATGCGAATGAAGAAAATGTTGAATGAGGCCTCCGATATGGACAGCTATATTAAAAGAGTTAAATCAAAAAGCTATACTTATGTCAGGATAGCAAGAGTAATTTTCAATCTGCTGCTCGGAATAAACGCTCAAGACACGAAACTTCTCAGGGACAATCTCCCGATGTATGCCAGAGTTCTTGGATTCAAAAAAGAAGCAAGCAAAGTTATTGATGAAATGCACGAAAAAGCAAGCATCCCTGTTTTTACGCAAACCTCTCAGCTGGAAATTACCTCAGATGCTCAGAAAAGACTGTTTGAAATAGACTTAACTGCAAGTGATATTTATTACGTTCACGCTTCAAATAAATTCATCAAAGATACAGATTACAAAAATCAGGTAATTATAATTTAGGTATTTAATATAGCAATAGAAGTCTTTATTTCATCAACATGGCAACTCGCCGCTTTTCTCCCTGTATCCATGCATTTTTTCGCATGAGTGAAAGCAGCAGGGTTAATTCCTTTTGTGTCTGAAATAATAGAAATGTCTGCGCCTGTTACTCTGTTTCTCATCGCCTGCCATTCCATCATTTCGTAAACAGTAAATAAGGTTGAAAACATATTCTTTGGAGAAGGATTTTCTCCGCCTCTGTAGTTCACATCCGAGCATATGATATAGTCAGCTCCCATATCACGAAGAATGTTTACCGGCGAACGCTCTAGCACACCTCCGTCAACATAAGTTTTGCCATCTATATAAACAGGCTCAAATATTCCCGGTATTGATATGCTTGCGCGTATTGCATCGGTTAGTTTACCTTCCCTAAAATATACAGTTTTAGAATCTTCAAGACAACATGCTGCAGCAACATAGGGTATCTCTAAATCCTCAATATTTCTTCCACCAGTTAATGTATTTATAAGTTCAACAATTTTCTTTCCACGCATCATTCCGCGTCTTGGAATTGATAGGTCATACAGCCTTGAGGCTTCGATTGGATTGATATTTTCGCAAAACCTTCTCATAAATGTAACGTCCATACCACATGCATATAACCCGCCGATAATAGAGCCCATGGATGTTCCGGCAACCATATCAATATCTATTCCATTTTCTAAAAGAACTTCTATTACACCAATGTGTGCAAGCCCTCGCAAAGCGCCTCCGCTTAGCGAAAGGCCTATTTTAGGTCTGTCTTTCATGAAAACTCCTTTAAATAATATTTGTTTCTCTAATTGAAATTTTAATATATCTGTAAAAAGGTTTCAATTAGGATTTAATTAGAATTTAAGGCAACAAAAAAGCTGCCCGGTATTTTAGGACAGCTTTGGGAAGTTCTTTTTAATGACCTCTCATCTGAGTGCGGTTCTGACGAACTATATCAAGGTTTCTCTGTATATAGCTTTCAAGGTCCGCCAATATGTCTTCAACATATTCATTTGCGCTGAGGCGGATTTCACGGGCTGAAGTTTCAGCATTCTGAATAACTTCCTCTGCTTTTTCATATGCCATTTGTGTAATCTTGTTTTGATCCACCATTTGCTCAACTTTTTCGTTAGCATCTTCAATTATCTGTTCTGCTTCGCGTTCAGCATCGCTTAAAATTTGCTCTTTCTCCTGATTTATCTCTTCAGCTTCAAGAATCTCTGTCGGAAGCCCTTCACGGATATCGTTTATGATATCAAGACATTTTTCTCTGTCAACAGCACACTTATTGGACAGCGGTACATTTGAAGCTGTTCCTATTTCTTCTTCAAGATAGTCAATTAGTGCAAGTACGTTCATTTTTTATCCCCCTTGAATTTGGTTTCAATTTCTTTTAACACTTCTCCGGGAACCATCTCTGAGATTTTCCCTCCCAAGAGCCCTATCTCTTTTACAGAACTTGAGCTAATGTAGGAATACTCTGTTCCCGCCATTATAAATATTGTTTCAATCTGCGCATTCTGACGCTTGTTGAGCGCAGCCATACGAAATTCATAATCAAAATCCGAAACAGTCCTAAGTCCTCTTACCAATGCAGTGGCCTCTTCCTGTTCTGCAAAATCCATTAAAAGCCCTGAAAAAGTTTTGATTTCAATTCCTTCAATGTCTTTTGTGCATTCTGCCAACATATCCATGCGTTCTTCAACGGAAAACATAGGCGTTTTCTCACTGTTTACAAGAACCGCGACCACTATTTCATCATTAAGCTTAGCAGCTCTTTTTATAATATCCAAATGACCATTAGTCACAGGATCAAAACTGCCTGCATAAATCCATTTAGGCATCAGTTACTGTCCTTTCTATAGATAGAAATCATAATACCGCCATATTTCTTATCTCTCTCTTTTTTTAAAGAGTTAAGCGTATTGGGCATCCTGTCGCGGAAAGAATGTTCGAGTATAACAATACCATCAGGGTTAATCACATCTTCTATCAAATCAAGAGCTTCCATATAATATCCGCTTGTATACGGCGGATCAATATAACAAATGTCAATTCCCACACCCATTCGTGAGATTTTCTTTGCTGCCTGCCTAAAATCTGCTGCTATCAAAGTATATTCATCATCCTTTGCCTTGTAATGCTCCAGATTTTCCTTGATTGTGTGAATGCACTTTCGGTTTCTATCGCATATTATCGCATGCTTTGCGCCTCTTGACAATGCTTCAAACGCAAAAGATGCGCTTCCCGCGAAAAGATCAAGCACAACAGAATCAACTATTTCATTTCTTAATATCGAAAACAGCGCTTCCCTTATCATATCGGATGTCGGCCTTGTGTCCACACCCTTAGGAAGGTAAAACCTTCGCCCTTTCCATTTACCGCTGATTATTCTCATTATCTACCTCAATAATGAATACATTTTACATGATTTAGCATTCTTAGGCAAGCAAATTGATATACATATAATAAAAGAACAAAAGCCTCGCATTCGAGGCTTTTACTTAGTTTGATTCTTTGTATATCTGTTCAAATGTGAAAAAGCCGTCTTTTATAACAGTATCCTCAAGGTTATCTATATTGACTGCAACCGGTTCATATGCAACATATTTTATGTCAAAAGTCCCGTCATTTATAGTCGTGTCAACATTAATGTCTTCCCCTCTAGCCATCAAAACTGCCATTTCCGCTGCACCTTCCGCAAGTACGGTAATGGATTTATACACAGTCATATTCTGAGTTCCTTCAACTATTCTCTGACACGCTCCAAGTTCTGCATCCTGACCGGTTACATATACTTTTCCTGCCAGACGCTTTTCACTAAGCGCCGTTATAGCACCCTCTGCCACCCTGTCATTTGCTGCAACTATAGCATCTATGTCGGTAGTTTTTGATAGGATGTCATTCACATACTGATATGCAAGTTCATCACGCCAGTCTGTAATCCATGTTTCTCCTATCACAGTTATACTTCCTGAATCAATTCTGGGCGTAAGATATTCCATGCATCCGGTGTTTAACATAAAAGCATTGTAATCAGTTTCTGCACCGTTTAATATTATATAGTTGCCTTCTGGCACTTCCTTAATAACGCTCTGTCCTATAAGCTCCCCTACTTTGTAATTATCAAATGTTATATATAAATCTACATTCGCATTTCTTATTATCCTGTCATAAGCAATTACTTTTACATTATTGCTATGGGCATATTCCACGGTTTTTTTAAGTGAATTTTTATCGTAAGGAATTATTACTAAAACATCCACTCCCCCGTCTATCATCTCCTTGCATATTTCTTCCTGTAGAGCAGCATCTTCATATGCGTTTTTAACAATGACTTCATCAGCGCCTATCTGTTTTGCATACGCCAAAAATACATCCCTGTCACGCTGCCACCTTTCAACAGTCATTGTCTCAGGAACAAACCCGATGATTATCTCATCATCATCATTTAGATACTTTTGATTTTTTCCGCACCCGGACAGAAAAAGAACGAGAATAAGTGCATACAATAATGCTTTTTTCACAAACCTGCCTCCAATCACTGCTGCTTTAAATAAGTTGAAGGAGATACTCCTTCGTGTTTTTTAAACAGTCTGCTAAAATAATTTGGATCGCTGTAACCTGACATATAGCAAACTTCTTTAACTGAATAGTCGCCGGATTCAAATAGTTTCTTTGCATTGTTAATTCTTACATCAGTCAATTTATCTATAAAGTTTATATTCATTTCTTCTTTATACAGCTTTGAAAAATACTGAGGACTCATACCCAGCTCTTTAGAAATATCAAACAGCGTGAGCTTATCTGCATATCTTTTATCAATAATATCATTTGCCTTATTCACAACTGAACTGATGTTTTTCTTTTTAAGCCTATTTATCCTTTCAGTAATATAACTTATCTTTTCAATGCATATCTGTTCCATTTCACGGCATGTGTCGCATTTCATAATATCATTTATATAGCTGGAGTTATCAATATAGCTATCTTCATCTATTATGTTTTCCATAGCAATTCTGTGTGCAAATACCATTATCTCAATCAACTTGTTTTTAAGGCTCGTTTGCTGAGAAGTATTTCCATAGCGTCCTATCAAGTCAGTAATTATACTGATGCTTTTCTGAGAATCACCTTTTTCAATAGCAGATATAACCTCAGATTCTTCTGACATAATGTTAAAACTCACATTTTCCATATTGTATACAACATCGTCTATATGCGTTATGTCTTCGTTATCTCTGTAGTTCAAGGCTTTCAGAGCTTCCTGATATGAAATCATGATGTCATAATCAGGGTGCATATTCCCTATTCCTGCCTTTACACTGACCCCGAACTTTTCTATAATCTTTGCAACAATACTTTCAACCTTTGCAATAAGCTGGACTTTTCTTTTATAATCATCATCATTTTCCTGAGAAATATACACAATTATACGGTCAAGCATCATAGGTCCGATTAAACATCTGAAGTTATACTTCATGTTATCTCTGAAAAACTCATACAGTTTTTGATTATCAAGTCCATCCTGAAGCTCAATCCTGTCTTTTACGCTCCCTATCTTGCCGTTAAAAGTCAAAATCAATATAAATCCATCATTTGTGTCTATGTTAAAGAGTGATTTATATTTGCCTATGTCTACTTTTCTTCCCTGTGCTAAAAGAAGACTGTATATAAATCCATGCTCAATTATAGGCAGCATCTTGTCGAGCTTTTCTTTGTTTTCCAGCTCACGGCTCTGTTTCTCACGTTCTTTATCAAGCTGCTCAGTGACTTTGCCCAAAGTTTCGATTAACTTCTGCTTAGTTACAGGTTTGGTTATATACTCTGAAACACCAATTTTAACTGCCTGTTTTGCAAACTCAAAATATTCATACGCTGATACTATAATAAATTTTATCTCAGGATATATTTTTTTAATCTCCGCAACAGTTTCAAGTCCGTTTATGCCTGGCATTCTGATATCCATCAAAACAATATCAACACTCTGCATACGCACCTTATCTATTGCCTCTCTTCCGGAACGCGCAGTATGAACTACCTTTATATTTTCAATTTCCTTTTCAACAATATGTTTAACGGATTCAATGACTATGTTTTCATCATCCACTACCATTAGTTTATACATTGCCAGCGCTCTCTTTCTCGTAAATATACTTCTTTTTCATCCTTGGTATTTTTAAAATAACAGATGTACCATTACCGGGAGATGATTTTATCTCAATCATATTCAATGCTTCAAAAAACAAATTCAGCCTCTGCAATACGTTGTGGATTCCTATTCCCGTTGTGTGCCAAGAACTTGTTTTTTCAAAGTCCGTGCCTTTTAAAATGTTCTTTATAGTTTCTTCATCCATACCAACGCCGTCATCATGAACAGTGATGTGTATTCTGTCATCCTTAAGTTCCACTTTTGTTGTAATAACTCCGCCGTCTTCCTTGTCCCCAACACCGTGAATAGTAGCGTTTTCGAGCAATGGCTGAATAATAAAAGGAGGAACTTTATATTCCAGAAGATTTTCATCTATATCATATTCAAACTTAATTAAATCACCAAATCTCACTTTAAACAGATTGGCATAAGCCATAATCATTTCAAGCTCATCTTTAATTGTAACTACTCTGTCTACGTTTCTTACATTATACCTGAATATTTTTGCTAAATCGTCAAGGAACTCTGAAGTTCTCTGCGCATCTTCCAAAACAGCAAGCTGCATTCCGGCATTTAATGTATTAAATAAAAAATGGGGATTAATCTGAGCCTGCAATGCCTTAAGTTCTGCATCATCCAGCAAATTCTGCATTTTAAGGTTTTCAATCTGCTGTTCCAAAAGCCGCGACTCCGTTTCAGCCTTGTCATGCAACTCATAAATATAATCTTTTATACTATGCTTCATGGCATTAAACGCATTAGCCATCACCTTTATTTCATCCTGACTATACACTTCCACATCGTCAGTTTCAAAGTTTCCTCCGGCAATCTCCTGCGCAGATGTAGCAAGTTTAACTATTGGTTTAGTCATATTATATGAAAGGTACAATATCAAAACACTGTTAAATATTATAATCGAAGCAATCAAAACAACATTAGCAATAATGAGATTACTTAAATCCTTGGACATTCCTGCATATTTTCTGGTGTTTTGATTAAGATGAATAAGGTTTATCTTGTCAGCATAGCTTTTGATATACTCTGATATTTTGTCTGCTTCACCATAACGCATGATGTACTCGTCCGCATCATCCACCTGTCTTCCATTTACTGCTGAATCCGTCTCTTCAATGTAGCTTTCAACTAGAAAATAAATGTCTTTATATATTAGCGCGTCTTCGCTATAAATACCATTCTTGTCGTTATACATTTCATCCGCCTGAGTTAATAAGAGGTCTCTTTTTATATAGTAATTCAAACACTGTCCGAGTCATCAGTAACAAGATATTTTGTAAGGTATGAATCCACTTCTTCCATTGTGCTTAAAAACTCATTTATCCTGAGGTTTTCAGAAAACATTTCATCCATTTTTACAGTTAATTGATTTAAGATAACTAATATTAAAATAGCGACAATACTTGTCAAAAAGCTTGCCAGCATAAATAACCCTATCATTTTTGTGCGGATGCTTGAAAAAGCCTGTTGCCGCATTTTCTTAAGCAGCTTAGCCATTTCAGTTCTCCTTATATTTATGAATATTCATCAAAGTATAAATTTCTATGTCTATATCAATAAAGCTTGATTGGAACTTATCTTCCATGCTGTTTACCAAGGCTTCCACACTGCTGTAACCAGCATTGTATCCATTCCTGTCCAGCACCCCGTATACTATTCCCTTTTCTATCATACTAATGATTTCTTCATTTACATTGGTGCCTACAATAAACACCTTTCCAACAAGGTTTTTTTCTATTATGACTTTAGCGGCAGCAAGAGTGTCTTTTGCATTGGTGCAAAATATCACATTTGTTGTTTCATACTCCTCCAATACACTTCTAGTCAAATCTTCTGCGCCAAGCAGTTCAGACTGTCTGTATAAAGTCGGTAAAAAATTAATCTCCCGTTCATTCTGAAGCGCTGCACTGTTTAGCCCGGTAAGAAGTGCGTGTTCATGTGTCACAGCTCCGCTTTCGGTGTTTTCACTTTGGTCTCCGGACAAAATAACAGCGGCATTTACAGCAAGGTTTTCATCACCGATTTGTGAAATCAGCTGCGCAGCCTGTACTCCGAAATCATAAAAGTTCGTTCCTACATATGAAAGTTTATTATCCTCAACAGACTCATCCCCGGCTAAAACTACACTCATGCCATTTTGTGCTGCTGTTTTTATCGCCTCTGAGTATGCTTTGGATGTAAAACCGTTTATAATTATCCCGTCTAACATTGCCTTATCAGCAATATCGATATATTCAATCATAGAAGCTTCGCTGTCTGTATATGTTGCCTGATTATATTCTATAACAATATTTTTCTCTCTTGCAGCATCAAAAACGCCCTGTTTAAACTGAACCCAATATTCATCCTGCTGTGAATTTAGGATAAGAGAAAAGTGATATTTAGGATTTTCACTGTAAACACTTGTGGTTTCATCATCATATGATTTGGATATTTTGCTGTAATAAAAAAGCGTAGCAAAAACAGACACGCCTAACGCTATAACTGAAATTGCAATAATTATTTTTACAAACAGCTTCATTAATTATAGCTTCCTAAAAAATTTTCAATATCGCGATCATAAGAATCCATTCTTACTCTTGAAAAGAGCAATGAATCATATACCGTCTTTTTTATTATTTCTTTGTTAAACAAAAGCTCGTCATATTCATCGCAATACATCTCGAGAAGCTTACTGTTTTCTATTGTGCATCCTATTGCTATGCCATAATCATAGTATTTTAAAACATTATCATAAATATTATGTGATAATTCATCTATAGATAAATCCATGACAACTGCCTTCTCCGTCTTTTCTGGTTTTTTCTTTTTTCCTATACCGAAAAATCCTGAAAATCCAAATAACTCTCTTTTTGTTTTTGTTATTTGTCTGGATTCAAATTCAATATTCTCATTTTTTAAAACATCATCAACCGAATCTTTTGCTGTTTTATTTACACCTAAATTAGTATCGATAAATATTTTTAGTTTCCCGGGATTTCTTTCTAAAATATGCTCAAGTATTGTGTATCTGAATTCATGTGGCTGTTTTTCTTTATAATAATCTATAATAAGTTCGTTTTTCTGTTTAATTATTTTAAATTTCATATCATTACCTTTTTTAGTTTATTGGATTTATTATAATCCACTATTAGATATAAAACAAACAAAGTACCGTAAGATTTCTTATGGTACTTTGTTATTCTGTTCTAAACGAAACTCAAGTTTTAGACTTGGATTTTGAGAATACGTCAAATGCTACTGCAGCAAGCAATACTAGGCCCTTTGTGATGTCTTGCCAGAATGTCGAAACTCCCATTATTGACATACCATTGTTAAGGATACCCATAATAAATCCACCAATTACGGCTCCCTGAACTGTTCCTATGCCTCCGGAAGCTGATGCTCCTCCGATGAAACATGCTGCAATGGCGTCCAGCTCAAATCCTTTTCCGGATGTCGGAGATGCTGCATTCAGCCTTCCCGCAAACACTATGCCGGCAACTGCGGCCAAAAGTCCCATGTTGGCATAAGCGAGAAATAAAATCTTTTTTGTTTTAATACCTGACAGCTCCGCAGCTTTGGCATTTCCGCCTAAGGCATATAAGTGCCTGCCGATTACCGTCTTTGTAGTTATGAAAGTGTATATTAACATAAGAGCTACAAGGATAATAAGGATAATAGGTACTCCATCATCTTTTGCAAGCCACAAGGTAAAAATCTCAATTACCGCAACAAAGAAAGCTGTTTTAACCACAGTAACCCAAAACGATGCTACTTCGTATCCCCTGGATTTTTTCTTTCTCCTATTGTAGAAAACCGAAAGCACATAAATAGCCGAACAAAGTGCGCCAATTACCATTGCGGTAATGTTTAACTTGCTTGCGCCACTGTTTAAAAAGTCTGGAACAACCCCTGATGCTATTGTAATATACAAATCCGGTAAACCCAACGTTTTTCCTTCAAGGATAATATTATTTACCCCTCTGAAAACAAGCATACCAGCCAACGTTACAATGAACGCCGGTATTTTCATATATGCTATCCAAGCCCCCTGCCAGATTCCAGCAATAGTTCCTGCTATCATAGCGATAATAATAGAAAGCCAGACATCTACACCAAGTGTAACAGCAAACAATCCGCTCACTGCACTAACCAACGCTACTACCGACCCTACGGAAAGGTCAATGTTACCGCCTGTTAATATACACATCAGCATTCCCATTGCAAGTATCAAGATATAGCTGTTCTGGTATATAAGTATTGATACATTTCTGGGCTTCAAAAGTATTCCCTTTGTTAGCACCTGAAAGAAAATCATTATAACAACAAGTGCAATAAGCATAGAATACTGACGCATATTATGCCTTAGATAATTTCTTATTCTATCAATCATTTCTTTATCCCCTCAGTCTTCATACTGTTTATGATGCACTCCATAATGTTTTCTTGAGTGGCATCTTTTTTGTCCATCTCGCCTACTATACTTCCTTGGTTCATAATATAAATTCTATCCGCAATTCCCAGTATCTCAGGAAGCTCAGATGATATTACAAGGACGCATTTTCCTTCATCAGCAAGCTGGTTTATAATCTTATATATTTCATATTTGGCACCAACGTCTATTCCTCTTGTAGGCTCGTCTAAGAACAAAACTTCAGGAGAGGAGAATATCCACTTGCTTAAAACAACTTTCTGTTGATTGCCGCCTGATAAATTCTTTGCCTGTTGATAAACGCTCGGTGTTTTTATCCCTAGCTTCTGCCTATACTCTTCGGCAACATCAATCTCTTTGTCTTCATCCACAACACCGTTGCGGCTTACTTCTTTTAGGTTTGCCATTGTGATATTGCGCCTTATGTCTTCTATTAAAACAAGGCCTGCTGTCTTTCTATCCTCAGTAACATATGCTATGCCATTGTCGATTGCCTGACGTATGTTATGAAGCTCAAGCTTCTTTCCGTCTTTTATTATTTCACCTGAAATCTTCTTTCCGTATGCTTTCCCGAACAAACTCATGGCAAACTCTGTCCGCCCTGCACCCATAAGCCCTGCAAGGCCTACTATCTCGCCTTTTTTCAGCTTTATGGAAACATTGTTAATAACAAGCTTGTCTTCATCCAACGGATCATAGACATTCCAGTTGTTGACTTCAAATGCAGTATAGCCAACGTTTGGTTCATGGTGCGGGAAGCGGTTTACAAGTTCGCGCCCTACCATTCCTTTAATTATTCTTGCTTCGCTGACTTCTTCTTTTTTATTGTCAAGTGTTTCAATAACCTGTCCGTCACGAACTATTGTTATTGTGTCTGCTACTTTGGTTACTTCATTGATTTTGTGTGAGATAATTATACAGGTAAGCCCTTCTTCTTTGTTAAGAGTCTTAAGAAGCTCCAGCAAATTATCAGAATCTTCATCATTTAAAGCGGCTGTAGGTTCATCAAGTATTAATAATTCCACATCTTTTGATAATGCTTTTGCTATCTCTACAAGCTGCTGTTTGCCAACACCGATGTTTCTAATTAATGCAGTGTTTGATTCTTTCAATCCAACTTTTTTAATTAATGATTTGGACCTCTCATTGGTTTCATCCCAATCAATTATCCCAAATCTTTCTCTTTCGTTTCCCAGAAATATATTTTCTGCTATTGTCATATGAGGACTCAACGCCAATTCCTGATGAATTATTGCAATGCCTCTTTTTTCGCTTTCACGGATATTTTTGAAACGGCATTCTTCTCCGTTATACAAAATATCTCCTTCATAGTCTCCATAAGGATATATTCCGGAAAGCACATTCATAAGAGTGGATTTTCCAGCTCCGTTTTCTCCAACCAAGGCATGGATTTCCCCCTTTTCCACCTGAAAACTAACATTATCAAGCGCTTTTACACCGGGAAATACCTTAGTTATATTAACCATTTCTAAAATATGCATATTGGTGTCTCCTATATTCAGGCAAAACTATTTGCTGCCGTTAACCTTATTTAAGTTTGATTGCAGCGGCATTATCCTGCCGCCGCAATCATAGTATGGCTGAAAGGGATTAGCCGTATTATTTAAGGTCGTCAGCTGAATAGTAGCCGGAATCAATAAGCAATGATTCATAGTTTTCTATGTCAGCAAATACAGGTTCACAAAGGTAAGACGGTACATCTTTAACATTGTTGTCATATGTTCCGTTTACAGGTACATCCTGTTCTGTGAGGATAGCGATACACATATCCACAACCTGAGCTGCGAGAGTTCTTGTGTCTTTAAACACTGACATTGACTGTTTGCCCGCGATAATATTTTTAACTGAATTTACATCGCAGTCCTGTCCTGTAAGGATTGGATAAGGTTTGCTTTCTGAGCCATAGCCTGCTGCATCAAGTGATGCTGCAATGCCCTGTGCAAGCGAATCATTCGGTGAAAGTACTACGTCTATGTTTTCATCTGCATAGTATCCTGACAGAAGGTTGTCCATTCTTGCCTGTGCGCCTTCGGACTTCCATTCCATGATTCCGATGTCCTGCCACTCGTCGTTTGTTGTTCCCTGTCCTGATTTGATTACCAATACTCCGCTTTCAATATAAGGTGTCAATACGTCGATTGCGCCTTTGTTGAAGAATTTTGCATTGTTGTCATCAGGTGAGCCTGCGAACACTTCCATTGTGAAAGGTCCCATCTCTCCGTTTGCAAGTCCAAGTTTCTCAACGATGTATTCGCCTTGGATTGTGCCGACTTTTTCATTATCAAATGTTGCATAATAGTCAACTGCATCTGTGTCCATGATAAGTCTGTCATATGCGATTACAGGTATTCCTTCTTCTTTAGCATCTGCTAAAACTCCGCCTAAAGCGCCGCCGTCGATTGATGCTACAACCAAAAGATCCACACCTTTTGTAATCATGTTTTCAATCTGTGTAACCTGTTTTGCCACATCATTGTCAGCATACTGAAGGTCAACTGCAAAGCCCTGCTCTTCAAGCTGGGTTTTCATGTTGTCGCCATCCTGGTTCCATCTCTGGAGTGATTTAGTCGGCATAAGAACGCCAACTGTCTTTCCTTCTACTTCTTCGACTGGTTCTGCGGCTTCAACGCCAAGTTCATCAGCTGAATAGTATCCGGATTCAACAAGCAATGACTCATAGTTTTCTATGTCAGCAAATACCGGCTCACACAGATATGACGGAACTTGTTTTACATTGTTGTCATATTCACCGTTTACAGGTACTGTTTCGCCTGAAACTAATGCTACAACCATATCCACAACCTGAGCTGCAAGAGTTCTTGTGTCTTTAAACACTGACATTGACTGCTTCCCTGCGATAATGTTTTTAACTGAGTTTACGTCGCAGTCCTGTCCTGTAAGAATTGGATAAGGTTTGCTTTCCGAGCCATAGCCTGCTGCGTCAAGTGATGCTGCAATGCCCTGTGCAAGCGAATCATTCGGTGAAAGTACTACATCGATGTTTTCATCTGCATAGTATCCTGACAGAAGGTTATCCATTCTTGCCTGTGCGCCTTCGGACTTCCATTCCATGATTCCGATGTCCTGCCACTCGTCGTTTGTTGTTCCCTGTCCTGATTTGATTACCAATACTCCGCTTTCAATATAAGGTGTCAATACGTCGATTGCGCCTTTGTTGAAGAATTTTGCATTGTTGTCATCAGGTGAGCCTGCGAACACTTCCATAGTGAAAGGTCCCATCTCTCCGTCTGCAAGTCCAAGCATCTCAACGATGTATTCGCCTTGGATTGTGCCGACTTTTTCATTATCAAATGTTGCATAATAGTCAACAGCATCTGTGTCCATGATAAGTCTGTCATATGCAATTACAGGAATTTCATCCTCTTTTGCATCCGCCAAAACTCCGCCTAAAGCGCCGCCGTCGATTGATGCTACAACGAGCACGTCAACACCTTTGGTTATCATGTTTTCAATCTGTGTAACCTGTTTTGCTACATCATTGTCAGCATACTGAAGGTCAACTTCATAACCTTTAGCCTCAAGCTGGGTTTTCATGTTGTCGCCGTCCTGGTTCCACCTCTGGAGTGATTTAGTCGGCATAAGAACACCTATTACTGTCTTGTCTCCGCCGGAAGATTGGCAACCTGCAAAAACAGCAGTCAGTAAAAGTAGTGCGATTAGGATTGTTACTATACTTCTTCTCATACATGGTCCTCCTTAATTTACTATTTCATAATTATAAGTATTATAGTTACCGTTAAGAATAGACATATTTATTCTAAGCGTGATGTTTTTTATTGTTTTATTGGCAGATAAACAAAACTGGATTATTTTATTAAACATATTAACTAAATATGTCCAGTATTTTTAGTATTATATGCATATATATTGAATAGAGAGTGATTTAGTATAGCAAAATATTAAAAAGGTCATACGAAATATTCGTATGACCTTAAATTATTATATAATATATTAATACTATTTTTTGATGATTCCCTTAACCTTCGCTTTTTCTTCATTTCTTTTTATTATAGTAAGAATTTTCTTTCTATATGACTTAGCGGACAAATATGACAGTCCCGTTGTCCCAGCGAATAATAATATTATTATTATCAAACTTAGGAAATTAAAGCCTAAGCTGTCTTTTATCTGAAAAAACGGAGAATAGAATAAATTTAATAAAATAGAAATAATGTTCTGATTCGATCCTGTTGAAACCCAAACTATAAATAGTATAACAGCAGGTGCCTGAGCCAATGCTCCTGCAAGAAACCCTTTTCTTTCGTCATATTTTATTTCGCTGACAAAACCTTCATGTCTTTCTGCTCTTTTTTCATTAGCACTGTCTACCATTATATCTCTTTTGCCTTCACCGCCTGCAAATAGATATGTTACAAAAACAAAAATCAATAAAGCCAAAAACTGTACAAACCAATTCCATGCAAGGTTTTCTTCTTTAAAGACGCCAAGCAATCCAACAGTCACCAAAAGATCTATAAAAAAAACACCAAGATATACAAAAAACAATTTTACCGAAAGTGCCCAAACGGAATATTTATATTCACCAAACATTATTTTCTCCAAAATATTTATTTATGTCATTATACCATACAAAGTTTGAATAATTCTTAAATTTTCAATTATCGTTATGCTCGGTTACAACCATATCAAGTGCGATATCATGTATATCTGAATCTAATTGTTCTGTCTCTTGAAATGAAAAAGCAACTCCGCATTTAACTGCGTTTTTGCATTTAGGAAGATACCTGTCATAATACCCTCCTCCGTATCCAAGCCTATTATTATCTTTATCAAATGCTACAAGCGGTATGATTACAAAATCAATTTCTTCAGGCCAAACAATTCCAGCATTTTTTGAAGGTTCAGGTATTCCATAACTCCCTTTTACAAGCAGGTTTATATCCATTACTTTTCTGGCCGTCATATCTCCATCAGTTTTTCCCACACAAGGAAAACTTATTGTTTTATCTTTTGCTTCACTTTCCAGCAAAGGCAATATATCAACTTCGTTTTTAATTGGATAATAAAAAAGAACGTTTCGGGCTTTAATAAAACTATCCATCCTAGATATCTTTTTACATATAACTTCCGATGACGCTCTTTTTTCTTTATCAGACAATCCCGCTCTTTTTTTAAGCATTATTGCCCTTATTTCTTTTTTATTCATTTACATACACGCGCTTTACGCGCTGGCCTATGCATGTCACCACTTCGTAGTGTATCGTTTCATCCCATTCCGCCACTTCATCTGCGGTTATCTCATTATCATTTTGTTTACCGATAACTACAACTTCATCACCAACACTTACACCTTCAATATCAGTCACATCAATCATACTATGGTCCATACAGACATTACCTATGACTTTTGCACGTTTTCCATTAACAAGCACTTCGCCTTTGTTACTTAGCGTACGCCTAAATCCGTCAGCATATCCAATAGGGATTGTTGCTACATCCACTTCTCTTTGCGCTTTGAAAGTTCTTGAATATCCAACCGTTTCATCTTTTTTGATAGTCTTCACGTGTACAACTTTTGTTTTAAGCGATAAAACAGGTTTAAGTTCCATTTTTTTAAGCTCTTCGCTGTGAAGTCCATACATAGATATTCCCAGCCTAATATAATCAAGCCTTGCAAAATCATATGAAGCGCTCGCAGCCGAATTCGCTATATGTGCATATGGGAAATAGCTTGCCTCGCTTACCTGTTTTCTCCCCTGAACGAACTTTTTATACTGCTCGGAGACAAACTCTTTGTCCACCTCATCAGCATTTGCAAAGTGCGAGCATATTCCTGTCATCTTAACGTTGTCCAGATATGAAAGAACTCCTAAGAACTCTTCCAAATCTTCACCCGGCAATATACCAAGCCGATTCATTCCTGTTTCAATTTTTAAGTGAAATTTCGATTGTTCTCCGGCTTCTTTTGCAAATCTGTTTAACGCTTCAAGCTGCTCTATTGTATAAATAAACGGAATCAGCCTATGCGCTACTGTGTACTTTAAATCTTCAGGAAGTATGCCGCCCATAACGATTACCGGGCATTCAAAGCCATTTTCTCTAAGCTCAATCCCCTCTTCAATCTGTGCTACAGCAAGCATCTCAGCACCGCATTCCAATGCTGTTTTAGCTACTTCAATCATGCCGTGGCCATATGCGTTTGCTTTGACCACGGCTATTATTTTTGTTTTTTCAGGTAATATATCCATATACGCTTTAATATTATGTTCAAGCGCATTAAGATTAATTTCTGCGTATGTATTCAATTATTCCGCCTTTTTAGTTATGATTCAAGGTTTAACAAATCATCCCTTGTAAGTATTGATACTTCGTTTTCTGTAAGTGATTTAACTGCAAGAGCTACATCATCCACTTTAAAAATAATAAGTGCGCTCTCTTTAGGTTTTCTTACAAATGAATAAAGATATTCAACGCTCACATCATTATCAACCAAAATATCCAAAACTCCGCTTAGTCCGCCTGGATGATCTGGTACGGCAACAGCAATAACGTCGTTTAAGTTTACTGTATATCCTGCCGCTTTAAGTTCTGATACTGCTTTTTCTTCATCTGATACTATCGTTCGCAATATACCGAAATTTGTAGTGTCAGCAATCGACAGTGCCAATATATCAATATCAGCCTCCTGCAGTACTTTCGTCATCTGCGAAAGCCGCCCTCTTGTATTTTCAAGAAAAACAGATAATTGTTTAACCATATGAATCCCTCCTCAAAATTATTATATCATCTATCACTTGCACAAAAAAGAATATTGTGCCAAAGTCTTTAAATTTTGCGCTTGTCCATTACTCTCTTTGCCTTGCCAGTGCTTCGCTCAATAGTTTTCGGCTCAACAAGTTTTATTGTCGCAGTAAGACCTAATAGAGACTGTATTTCTCCTTTTATCCTATCGCGGACTTCTTCAACCTTTTTAACCTCGTCCGAGAAAAGTTTCTCGCTCATCTCCACCCATATCTCAAGAGTGTCAAGGTTGTTTTTCCTGTCAACCACCAGAAGGTAGTGAGGCTCAACTTCAGTAAATCCCACAAGAACACTTTCAACCTGTGTTGGGAATACATTAACTCCGCGTATTATAAGCATATCATCGCTGCGGCCCATAACTTTTTGCATTCTAACATGAGTTCTTCCGCATTTACATTTTTCTTTGTTTAAAGAAGTAATGTCGCGTGTCCTATATCGGATTACCGGTATCCCTTCTTTTGTTAATGTGGTAAATACCAGCTCTCCCTTTTCGCCTTCGGGCAATACTTCTCCTGTTTCAGGATTGATTATTTCGGGAAGGAAATGGTCTTCTGATATGTGCAAACCATCCTGACATTCACATTCGGTTGCAACACCGGGTCCTATTATTTCAGACAGACCATAGATATCTGTCGCTCGGATATGAAGCTTTTTCTCAATCTCTTCACGCATTTCGTTGGACCATGGCTCAGCACCGAAAATTCCGTACTTAAGGTTTAAATCATCAATATTAATGCCGCGTTCTTCGATTGCCTCTGCGAGATACAGTGCATAAGATGGAGTACAGGCAATAGCTTCCGGCTTAAAATCCTCCAGCAGCGTAATCTGTTTTTGTGTGTTGCCGCCTGAAATAGGAATAACTGAAGCTCCGATTTTTTCAGCGCCGTAGTGTGCTCCAAGTCCGCCTGTAAACAGACCATAGCCGTATGCAATCTGAACAATTGAATGTTTTGTTACACCTGCTGCAGAAAATGTTCTTGCCATAAGTTCAGACCATGTATCCAAATCATTTCTTGTATAGCCTACAACAGTTGGCTTTCCTGTAGTTCCGCTGGATGCATGGATTCTTACAATATCCTTCATTGGTACTGCAAACGCATCATACGGATAATTGTCACGTAAGTCATCTTTTACAGTGAAAGGTAGCTTGCTTATATCTTCAAGCCCATTGATATCTTCTGGAGAAACACCCGCTTCATCCATTTTCTTCTTATAGTACGGCACATTCTCATATGAGTATGCAACTATCTTTTTTAGCCTTTCGCCCTGTAAGCTTTCCATTTCTGAGCGTTCCATACACTCATATTTTTCATTCCAAATCATATCTTCTCCTTACTACTGTGCTACGAAATTATCTTTTATTTTAAATCATATCCTGCATTAAATGCTGCTATATTTATATCCACTGTTTTAGGCGGAACACATTCTTTAACAGCCTTTATCCAAAGCTCTTTATCGTCGCCTACTATTGCTGCAAGCTTACCGATCATGACAGTATTTACGACTCTCATATTTCCAAGCTCTTTTGCAAGTGCTACTGCATCCATTTCCGAAACGTCTGTTTTACTATGAAGTTTTTCCATCACAGAATCAGGATACTCCGAAGTACCTGTTATAACCGGCATAGGGTCAATTCTCTGATTATTAACTACTATCCTGCCGCCTTCTTTCATAAGGTGAACATAACGCAGTGCTTCAAGCTTTTCAAATGCTATCATAAAATCCGCACCGCCTTCTTCAATAATAGGAGAAAGCACTTTTTCGCCCATTCTTACGTATGTTACTACGCTTCCGCCGCGCTGTGC
Source organism: Christensenellaceae bacterium (assembly GCA_963677605.2). GTDB lineage: Bacteria > Bacillota > Clostridia > Christensenellales > UMGS416 > JAGLOK01. The sequence continues at coordinate 110,282 of CAXXDX010000001.1, forward strand.
CATTCCATGTACTTCAGAAACCTTTACATCGTGTCCTTTATATTCAGCAAGTTTTCCTAGGATTCTGCTTGAAAGCAGAGTTCCCTGGCCGCCTACACCAACAATCAATATAGAAGTCATAGCCATTATCTTTCCCCCTTATGAATTGATTTAGTCGGACATACGTCAATACATAATCCACAGCCTACACACAGCATCGGATCAACTTTTACCTTTTTGCCGTCATTTACAAGCGCTGGACATCCGAGTTTTAAGCACTTTTTACACCCTATACATGTATCACTGTCTATATGGCATGCAGGCAGCCATTTTGATTTGTCCAGCAGTGCACACTCACGTTTTGAAATAATTACAGCAGGTCCGTCATATTCAAGCGCAGCTTTCAAACCGCTCTCAAAACCTTTTAGGTCAAACGGATCAATTGTTTGTACAAACTCAACACCTACTGCTTTGCACAAAGTTTCAAGGTTTATCTCATAAGCAGGATCACCTTTAATGTTTAATCCGTTCACAGGATTGTTTTGGTGTCCTGTCATGCCTGTTGTTCTGTTGTCAACTATAATAACCGTCGAATTTCCATCATTATATACAACATCAATAAGCCCCGTAACACCTGAATGCATGAATGTTGAATCGCCAATAATAGCTACTTCTTTTTTAGAGAAATCTTTTCCCCGTGCCTTTTCCATGCCATGTGTCATTCCTATTGAAGCACCCATACACACGCATGTATCCATAGAAGCTACAGGCGGCAAAGCTCCCAGAGTATAACAGCCTATATCGCCGTTTACTACGAGCTTTAGCTTTTTCATAATAAAGTAAGCACCTCTGTGAGGGCATCCAGGGCACATTATGGGAGGCCTTATTGGGAGCTCTTTTTCCGCTTCAATCGTACCTGTACTTTCGCCCAATATAGCTTTCTTTATCATATTAGCTGAATATTCACCTTGTATAGTAAATATTTCTTTCCCAACACACTCTATACCTTCTGCCTTTATTGCAGATTCAAAAATCGGTTCCAATTCTTCTATTACATAAAGTTTGTCAACTTTTTCGGCAAAATTCTTTATTAAATCAACAGGCAGTGGATATACCATACCAAGTTTTAAAACAGACGCATCAGGAAGTGACTCTTTAGTATATTGATAGCAAAGCCCACTTGTAATAACTCCGATCTTCGAACTGGCCATTTCAACAGTATTAATATCAAAACCGTTGGCATCCTCGCTCATTTTAATTTCGCGCGCTTCAACAACCTTATGTCTTCCGCGAGCCATTCCCGGCATCATTACATATTTTTTTATATCTTTCTGATACTCTTTAAGCGGTACTTCCTTTCTGTCGGAAAGCTCCACCAAGCCGCGTGAATGGCTTACTCTTGTAGTTAACCTAACCATTACCGGGGTATCATATTTCTCAGACATCTCAAAAGCAAGTTTTACAAACTCTTTTGCTTCCTGAGATGATGAAGGTTCAAGCATTGGAATGTGAGCTGATTTTGCATAATATCTTGAATCCTGCTCATTTTGGGATGAATGCATTCCCGGATCATCAGCTACGACTAAAACTAATCCGCCGTTTACACCGGTATAGCTGGCTGTAAACAAAGGATCAGCTGCAACATTTACACCTACATGTTTCATGCAAACCATAGCTCTTGCTCCGCCGAATGAAGCTCCTATTCCGACTTCCAAAGCCACTTTCTCATTTGGCGACCATTCAGCGTATATATCATCATATTTTGAAACAGACTCTGTAATCTCCGTACTGGGCGTACCTGGATACGCAACAGCAACAGTGCATCCGGCTTCCCAAGCACCCCGAGCTATTGCCTCATTTCCTAAAAAAAGTTCTTTCATTATTCCTCCAAATAAATTAATCTCTTAAATCGGTTACTCTCTGCGCCTTACCCTGAAAACGCTTTAGTGTGTTAGGCTCTACCAGCCTTACTTTTGCATCTATAGAAAGCATTGTTCGGATTTTCGCGCGTATATTATTTTGAAGACTCTCAAGCCTTGAATAATTTTCAAGAAGAGATGAGTCGGCCACTTCAACCAATATCTCAAGTTTGTCCAGCCAATCTTCACGAGTAACGATTATCTCGTAATGCGGCTCAACTTCCTGAGACTTTAGTAATACTTCTTCAATCTGTGACGGGAATACGTTAACTCCGCGAATAACCAGCATATCATCGCTTCTTCCCTTAATCTTTGCCATTCTTTTAAGCGTTCTGCCGCATCCGCATCTTTCCGGTATAAGATATGATATATCTTTTGTTCTATAGCGAAGAATCGGCAAGGCTTCTTTTGTAACGGCAGAAATTACTACTTCTCCTTGCTCGCCGTCAGGCAAAACCTCACCCGTTATAGGATCTATAATTTCTACAATAAAATGATCTTCGTTGATGTGCATTCCGCATTTATGTGTACACTCACCTGAAACGCCGGGGCCTATTATTTCTGAAAGACCGTAATTTTCAGTAGCAGTAATGCCAAGCCTTTTTTCAAGTTCGGCTCTCATCTCCTCCGTGGAAGCTTCAGCTCCGAAAAGTCCGTATTTTAGTTTTAAATCTTTTGTTGGATCAATCCCCATTTTCTCCATTACTTCTGATATATAAAGAGCATAGGAAGGAGTGGAAATAAGCACAGTCGTTTCAAAGTCCTTCATCAGCATTATCTGCTTTTCCGTGTTTCCGCTTGATGCCGGAACAACCATAGCACCAATCTTCTCAAGCGCATAGTGAAGGCCGAATGCACCGGTAAACAATCCATAACCAAAAGCAACCTGTGCTGTGTCATGAATGTGTGCTCCGCCTGCAACGCATAATCGCGCCATGACTTCCGACCACATATCAAGATCGTTTTTGGTATACCCTACAACAGTAGGCTTTCCTGTCGTGCCGCTTGATGCGTGTACACGCACAACATCCTCTTTTGGCACAGCAAACATACCAAACGGATATGTGTCGCGCAAATCATCTTTAACTGTGAATGGAATTTTCTTTAAATCTTCAAGTGTTTTTATATCATCGGGGGTAATCCCGGCTTTATCAAATTTGTCTTTGTATAACGCAACGTTTTGATATACTCTTTTTACAGCGTCCAATAGGTTTTTTGTTTGAATGTCTCTTATTTCTTCACGCGTCGCTGTTTCTGCTTTTTCGTTCCAATACATAAATGCCCTTTCCAATCCAATGAGGCATAAGTCTATAAATTACACCTGCCGTACTTCCGTTTTAAAATAATATTATATGAACTTAATTAAAAAGTATAAAATTCATTATACAGTTTTATGAATATATTTCAAGCAAAATGCATTTATTATATAAAGAAGAAAACTATGTACAATCTCTAAACTTTAAAGCAAAATATTTCGCCTAGAATTTATTTATAATAATTCCCAGCATAATCAGTATAAACGCTATTGTCAGCAATGCCATATCCGGTATGCTGCCAATAATCGGCACATTCAAATTATAAAAATATTCGTTTACTATCGCATAAAGCCCCAATATCAGAGCAATCCAAAATACAGCCTTGGAAGGCTTAGTTATCCCCATTATATCTCCCTAAATTATGAATATTTTTCAGCAAGCCACAAACAAATGTCTTTTATTAACGGCAAACAAATACTTTGTTTCTTAATTTTCATTTCTTCCAGAACCTGAACATTGTCGTTGAAATCTATGTCGAGTATTCTGTCACAGTTTATACTTTTATACTTACTCTCAACAAAGGCAATAAACTCTCTTCCAGCTTCTGCTTTGTCTCCTTTTTCCATTAGCCCAATTATCATAAGCCCGCCGCTGACGGCGCCGCACACTGATACTCTGATTCCTGCAAGTCCGCCTCTGAAAGGCTCGGAAATTTCTTTTAGCATATCGCTTTCTTTTGAAAAAAAGTCCGCCATACTAGTTGCTACAGTTTGAGCGCAATTATATCCGCCTGTCATAAATCTTTCTGTAACCAGTTCTAGAAGTTCATTTTTAGTCATCCTATTCCTCCAGTAATGAAATACATCCACAAAGGTATTGATGCAACCGATATAACTGTTGTAAATGCTACAAGTTCACTTGCAAACCTTGGATTTTTGTCATACCTAGTTGCAAGGATAACAGTGTTTGCTGCCGCCGGCATAGCCGAAAGCAGCACGCATGATGCATATAATACATCCCCTAATCCAAAAGGCTTGAGCGCGAAAAACATTATTGTCGGCCAGACAATAAATCTGAAAACCGATAGCAGGTAAATGCTTTTTTCACGAAGCACTTCTTTTAATTTGCTGTCAGCTAGATATGCTCCAATTAAGAGCATGGCAAGAGGAGAAGTCATCCCGCCTACCATTGAAAGAGCATTGTATATTGGTGTTGGAAGTTTAAGCTGAAGAACAAATAACAAAATACCTAAAAATACTGCTATAAGCGGAGGTCTTGTAAATGGTTTATACCACTTGCTAGCTTTTCCTGTATAAAGCCACACACCTACAGTCCACATATATATGTTAAATACCATAACAAATATAGCAACATATATTATTCCTTCTGCGCCGAAAAGTCCGCCAAGAACAGGATATCCTAGATATCCGCAGTTTGGAAAAGCAGTTGCATAAGTTAATATCGGTCTTTTATCGTCAGGCGATTTTTTCCATACATGATATCCGACTAAAAGTCCCGTTCCTATAAGCGCAAATCCTATTATTGCGGCAATCCCCATATTCTTAAGTAAATCAGAGGAATATTCTACCTGAAAATTTTTCAAAATGAGCATTGGTGCAGCAAATGTCACCAAAAAATTTGCTAGTTTTTTTCTTACGTCGTGTGTGAATATATCAAGCTTCGCAACCAAAAAACCGACAATCATTACAATAAACAAAGTCAGCGTCTGGTTAAATACATCTTGCATTAATGTCCCCAATCATAACTTTTGCACTTCATTATATTAAAGCATAAAGGTAAGTGCAATAGGTAAAGTTTAGTCAATGTTGATATTTCTTTTGATTCTGAGCCTTGCCATAGCTCGCGCCAGCGATGACATTGTTGAATGATATTCATTGAGCGACTGCTTCTGGCGAAGGCGTTCCTGAGCTCTTTTTTCAGCTTCAGCCGCGCGCCTTGCATCTATTTCATCCGGCCATTCAACAGTCTGTGCCATCATTGTAACTCCCGCGGGAGTAATCTCAATAAATCCTTCAGAAGTAAATGCAGTTTTCCATTCGCCGTCCATCTTCAAATCTATCTGTCCAATAGCTACAGCAATTATCATAGGCGCATGCCCAGCCAATATCCCGCGTTTTCCTTCGGGAGTATCAAATATCATAGACTCTATATTCCCGCTGTAAAACATTCTTTCGGGAGTTATGATATCTATATTATACAGGCTTGCCATTACATCTCACTCGCTTTGCGTCTTGCATCTTCAATGTTGCCTACCATATAAAATGCGCTTTCAGGAAGATCATCAGCTTTTCCATCAACAATTTCTTTAAAGCTCTCAATAGTCTCATTAAGCGGTACATATCTTCCTTTGTTTCCTGTGAAAATTTCAGCGGAAAACATTGGCTGTGATAAAAATCTTTCGATTTTTCTTGCACGGTAAACCGTCATCCTATCCTGCTCTGAAAGCTCGTCCATACCCAATATGGCAATTATGTCCTGAAGCTCTATATATCTCTGTAGTATCTCCTGCACTGCACGTGCCGTGTGGTAGTGAGTCTCTCCCACTATGTGGGGCTCTAAAATACGGCTTGTGGATTCCAGCGGATTTACGGCCGGATATATGCCTTTTTCAACAACTTTTCTGGAAAGAACTGTAGTTGCATCCAGATGCGAGAATATTGATGCCGGCGCAGGGTCTGTAAGGTCATCAGCAGGCACGAAAATTGCCTGTACCGATGTAATTGAGCCTGTTTTGGTTGATGTGATTCTCTCCTGCAGCGCTCCTACTTCTGTTGCAAGTGTCGGTTGGTATCCGACTGCGGAAGGAGATCTTCCCAAAAGTGCGGAAACTTCGCTTCCAGCCTGTACAAATCTAAAGATATTATCTATGAAAAGCAAAACATCCTGATTTTTTGCATCTCTAAAATATTCGGCAAGCGTAAGTCCTGTAAAGGCTGCCCGCATACGTGATCCGGGCGGCTCATTCATCTGTCCGAATGCAAGGGCTGTTTTTTCAAGAACTCCTGTCTCAGCCATTTCATTGAGCATTTCGTTTCCTTCACGGCTTCGCTCTCCGACTCCTGTAAACACTGAAAGTCCGCCGTGCTCCATGGCAATGTTATGAATCATCTCCATGATTAGAATAGTTTTGCCAACACCTGCTCCGCCGAAAAGTCCGATCTTTCCGCCTTTAGCATAAGGCTGGAGAAGGTCAATAACTTTTATACCTGTCTCAAATATCTCAGTTGCCATTTTCTGTTGAGTGAAATCCGGAGCATGTCTGTGGATTTGCCACATTTCTTCAGCGGGGATATCACCTTTTCCATCAATAGGCTTACCCAGAACATCCATTGCCCTTCCCAAGATTCCTTCACCTACAGGCACTTTGATAGGTGCTCCGGTGTCATATACTCGAAGTCCGCGCGATAGTCCGTCGGTTGCTTCCATAGCGATGCAGCGAACAACTCCGTTACCTAAATGCTGCGCGACTTCCATAGATACTTCTCTTGTTGTATCTTTTACTATTAGTTTATTGTATATAGGCGGCGGCGCATCTTCTTTAAACGCTACATCCAGTACCGGTCCTATTATCTGTGTTAAATATCCGATTTTTTCGTGTTCTTGTGCCATGTTTTCTCCTTATCGCACCTTATAACGTAATATATTATTCAGTAACAGCTTCCATAAATGCTTTTGCCAGAGCCATATGTCCTCTGACATTCGGGTGAACTCTGTCCCAAGCAAATGCAGCAGTTGGAATATGTTCCGTTAATTTATCAAAAGCAGCCTGTGTGTCCACAAACAATGTATCATACTTATCCGCAATTTCTTTAACAGCCTCACCATATTCATCCATCATACTGCGCATCGGGTCATCTTTTCTCGGCTCAATAAAATATGGTGTCATAAGTACAATTCCCGAAACTTTTTTTAAAGTTTTAGCTACAAGCTTATCTAAGATTTTTTTGTATTCATCAATATACACATGTTCTTCTTTAATCAGTGGTTTATCAAACTGACGCCACACATCATTTATGCCAATCATTATGCTGAGCCAATCTGGATTCTGATCAAACACATCAGTTTCCCATCTTGCATCTAAATCGCGCACTTTATTACCGCTTATACCCATATTCACGACTCTGATGTTGTGTTCCGGATAATCAACAGCCAAAAGGCCGCGAACCAAATTCACATAACCGGTACCATAACATTCATCCCACGTGCCTTCTCCCACAGGTTTCGCTCTTCCGCAGTCTGTTATCGAGTCTCCTATAAAAAGAAGCTTGCTGTTTTTGTTGATTTTCATCTTATCTTCCTTTAGCGGCATTAGCGCCGTTAATTATTTCAGTTATCTCATTAGTAATTGCAGACTGTCTTGCTCTTGTATAATCATGATTAAGTCTGGTTATTATCTTGTCTGCATTGTCTGTTGCGCTTTCCATCGCTGTCATTCTGTTGCTTTGCTCTGAAGCATACGCCTGTACTAGAGCTGCAAATATAACGCCAATGATATATTGAGGAACAAGATCGTCAAACACAATTTTTGGAGACGGATCGTATTGAAATGTTCCTGAAAACTTATGTTCAAGTTCTACATCTTCAAATCCTTTTCTTGATAGAGGCAAGAGTTCCAAAACTCTGGTTTCCTGACTGATTGTAGTAATCAAATGAGTATATATAATCTTTACGCGGTCAATCAGCTTCTGGTTATATAAATCAATAATGACTTCAGCAATCTGCCTTGCGTTTTCAAGCTGTGGGTTTTGCGCTGTGTGAAGGAACTCAATGTCAACCATATAGTTTTTTCTGTTGAAAAAACTTGTTGCCATATGCCCAACAGTAAATATATATTTTTCTTCAATACCTTCCATCTCGGATACAGCCAGATTTAATACATTGTGATTGTAAGGACCGCACAGTCCTTTATCTCCAGCGATTACTATATACGCTGTTCTGTCTCCGGGATTCTCATTTAAAAACGGGTGTTCAATATCTTCGCTATATACCAAGATGTCTTTAATTATAGATCGTATTTTGTCAATATATGTTTTGTTTTTTGCCTGTTTTTCGAGCGCGTTTCTCATTTTAACAGTAGAAATCAAGTGCATGGCTTTTGTGATTTTCCTTGTTTGGGAAATCGCACCTATGCGGTTTTTGATTTCATGCATGTTAATCATTGTTCAAGCTCCTTTACAAACTTATCAGTAAAATCCTGAGCTGCTTTTTTGACTTTTTCTTTCATTTCATCATCAAATATCCCTTTACTCTCAATCGTACGGAGTATATCAGGACAAACATATCCTATATGGTCAAGGAACTGATTTCTGTAATCGTCAATTTTCTCAACAGGCACTTCTAGAAGCATTCTCTGCTGTATTACATACAAAAGAACCACCTGTTCATGCTCAGGCAGAGGTGAAAACTGCTTCTGTTTAAGCATCTGAGTAAGACGTTCACCCTGAGCAAGAAGTCTTTGTGTCTGCTTATCAAGCTCTGATGAAAACTGAGCAAACACAGCCATCTCGCGATATTGAGCAAGGTCAAGTCTCAATTGTCCCGATACTGTTTTCATCGCTTTTGTCTGTGCAGCACCGCCAACACGGGAAACTGAAAGACCAACGTTAACCGCAGGACGTATTCCTGCATTAAACAATTCGTTTTCCAGAAATATCTGCCCATCTGTGATTGATATTATATTAGTAGGTATATACGACGATATATCTCCTGCCATGGTCTCAACTATTGGAAGTGCTGTAATTGATCCGCCGCCATGTGCAGTGGAAAGATGTGCTGCACGTTCAAGCAATCTTGAATGAAGATAGAAAACATCTCCAGGGTATGCTTCGCGTCCGGGTGGTCTGCGCAAAAGCAGCGACATTGATCTGTATGCTACAGCGTGTTTTGATAAATCATCATATATTATAAGGACATCTCTGCCGCCATACATAAAATCTTCAGCCATAGCAGCCCCTGCATATGGGGCGATATACTGCATAGGTGCCAAATCGCTTGCCGGTGCAGCTACGACTATCGTATACTCAAGTGCTTCATTTTTATCAAGAGTATCTATTATCTGAGCTACAGTAGATGCCTTTTGCCCAATAGCAACATAGATGCAAACTACATCTTCGTGTTTTTGGTTTATAATTGTATCCACTGCGATAGCAGTTTTTCCCGTCTGCCTGTCACCAATAATAAGCTCACGCTGTCCGCGTCCAATAGGAATCATTGAGTCTATTGAAAGAAGACCTGTTTTAAGCGGAGTGTCAACACTCTGTCTGTCCATTATCCTTGGAGCATCGCACTCAATCGGTCTTTTGTTTTTAGTGCGGATTCTGCCCTTTCCGTCAAGCGGTTCACCTAATGGATTTACCACTCTTCCTAAAAGCTCTTTTCCTACAGGCACCTCTACTACTCTTTCAGAGCCCAATACCTGCATGCCCTCGAAAACATTCTCTTGTCCGGAAAGAAGAACTGCGCCTACGCTGTCTTCTTCCATATTAAAAGCGATGCCGTAAATACCATCGCCGAATTCTAAAAGTTCACCATAGCGGCACTCTGTAAGCCCAGCGATATGCACTATTCCGTCACCGGAGTATGTCACAACTCCTTCGCGGCGCATGCCTGCTTGTTTAACTTTATATGTATCAACTTGCCTTTTAAGCTCGCTAATCGATTTTATATACATATCCATGTGTTATATCCTAACTTTCCTGGACGAGATATTTCTTCATTTCCTCAAGTCTGCGCTTTAATGAATAGTCATATAAATGACTTCTTATGTGCACGATAAATCCTCCCAGAAGCGATTTGTCCACTTCCTGTTTCAATTCGACTTTCTGGCCGATATATTTGGAAAACTTATCTTCTATCTGTTTTACCTTCTCATCATCCAGTTTGAAGGCGGAAATCAATAACCCTTCCATGAATTATCCTATCCTCTCGCGTTCAAAGAAGTTTTCGATTACTCTCTCATTGTCTTCAGCTTTTACTTCGCGCTCAAGTACCCTTGCAGCAATGCCGACAGCAAGGTCTGCAACTTCTTCTCTCATCCTTGCCTGTGCTGTTTCGCGCTCTGCAGCAATCTCTGTTCTTGTGGATGCAAGAATATCCTTTGCAGTATCTCTGGCTTCGTCAATAATCTTCTCAGCACGCTTGTTTGCATTGTTGCGGGCTTCTTTAATGATTTCGTCCGCTTCTTTTTTAGAAGATGCTACGCTCTTTTCATAATCAGCAATTTTCTCTGCAAGATCTGCTTCCTGACGTTCAAGATTTTCTCTGCGCTCGTCAAAGGAGGCGCTTCTTGCGTCGATAAACTTCTTAACCGGCTTATACAAAAGCCATCTCAAAAAGAAAAATAATATTACGACATTTATTATATGTGCCGCGATAGTTACAAAGTCAATATGCATAATATCTTCCTATCTTGTGTCCTAAGCAACTTTTGCTAATATTAATATAGCAATAACGAATCCATAAATAGCTGTAGCTTCGGCCATAGCTGCGCCAAGCAAAAAGATTGCATTTATTTTGCCTGAAGCTTCCGGCTGCCTAGATACAGCTTCAGCTGCTTTACCTGTAGCAAGGGCAATTCCAAGTCCTGCGCCCAGTCCGGCTAAAACTGCAATTCCTGCTCCTAAGAGTCCTAATTCCATATTTTCCTCCTATATCAGCCCTTTTCGGGCAATGATGGTCCTATTTATTCTATCGCTTCATTAACAAATGCTAGCGAAAGTGTTACAAATATAAGTGCCTGTATGGCTGTATGAAAAAGCGTAAAGTAGATTGATGCAAATGCAGGGATAAACCATTTCGCAACTACAATTGAGTACAAAAGCTCCATAACTATCATTCCGCCTAAAATATTCCCAAAAAGTCGGCAGGACAGTGAAACAGGAACAGCCAAGTCCGTTATTACTTTTATAACCGCCAAAGGATAAGGTTTATAGCTTTGAATCCTGCCTTTAAGACCTTTTTTCTTTAAGGCGTATACTTGTATCAATACAAATGTAATAATTGCAAGTGCGATAGTCGCATTAATATCAGTCATTGCAGCTCTGAAACCGAATAACTCTAGTATTCCGTTAAAAACAATAAACAAAGCTACTGTGAAAATATATGGAGCCAAAGAAACTGACGCCCATTTTTCTACTCTGCTTTGTGTGAAAACTTGTATTCCATCTACAGCCATTTCAAGAACAAGCTGTACTTTATTTGGTCTTTCTTTTAATCTTGGTATGAAAAAAACTCTTATAATAATTGCTATAGTGATTAAAATTGCTGATGCAAGATATGCTACTGCCAGAGTATCCGTTACTTCCAATATTCCAAACAGATTAATTCCAATAGGTTCCGGATCAATATTTAAATGTTCCATCTTAACTTCTTTCGCTATACTCACCTAGAGTATACAATTTATTATGCTCGTTAACTATTATAGTATAAAAATATACTCCTATACAATTTAAAAATCAATATTATTTTCATAATGTGAAATAATCGTGAACAATGATATGTTGTTATTGCACAATGAATGTTCAGTTTCGTTGTGCAATGTGCTGACAGTCAGCAGACTTCAATTATCCAGGGTTCTCTTTTAGGGAAAAATGTATCAGCCATTTTCCTGCCGTTGGCATTAAATGAACCGTTAAACCCAACCGCAACCGCTGAAAGCTCTTTTATGTCCAAAGATATAGTTGATTTTAATTCTGTTCGCTCAACATGAAGTGTTTCGCCTGTAGTATAAAACAGGAAGTTACCATTGTTGCTGTCGATAATATCATCCGAAACTTTTACTATCAGCCTGCCTTTTTGTGCTTTTATTCCATCAAAAACACCTATAACATCAATAATACGCCCCATACAATGAGGTGCAATATCCTTTGATTCTTTATTGTTATATGGCGTAAAATATTTTACAGGTTTCTTATAGTAATATGATATAGCTTTAGCTGTAGCCTCTTCTTCATAGGATATAAATTCAGAAAGCTCCACATTATTATCCTCTTCCAAAACAAATGCATATCCGCTAACTTTGTTATTCATTCCAATTAAAAAGGCTTTATTGCTATCAGCAAAGTGCTCCTTCAGTTTAGTAATAAAATATTGTCTGTCTCTTTTTATATAACCGTTTAGTGTACTTGTATATTCGCTATACAATCTTTCTGCTTCTTTTGCAAAGCTATTAATGTCAGTCTCAAAAAGTGTAATCTCATTTGGTTTAAAAGATTCAGCGATATAGAACTTGTTCTCATAACACAGCTCGTATCCGTATTTTCTGTAAAAATCATAATTAAACGGATATAAAAAAGAGAATGCATCTCCTCTATTTTTCATTAATTTTAAGCCTTCATTTATAAGCTCTCCCGCATAACCTTTATAGCGCATATCTTTGTGTGTTGCGATACCAGCAAGAGCCGATGCATTAATTTCTTTTCCGTTAAGCATCATATTATATGGATTAAAGTGGGACATAGAAGCAAGCATATTATCTTTATAAATCAGAATTGCATTTTCCGGTTTATATATATAGTTAAAATACCAGTCTCTCCATGTGGATGTGTCCTCTTTAAATGTTTCATCCCATAAAGTTCTAATATTCTTATAGTCCTCAGCCGTTGCCTGAGTTATGCTACTTTTCGAAGATGTCATATTTTTTTACCATCTTATATGGATAATAGCTTTGTTTTGCGCGTCTTATTCCTTCAATTCCCATATCTTCTTCGCGGTTAATGTACTTATACTTTCCTAAAAGCTCACGCCTGGCAAATTCCTGGTTAATTACAGGATATGCCCCTCTGTGTTCGAATGTAGCTTTTTCCAAGTGAATCAAGGCCATATCATCTTTCATAGCTTCTGCAACTGTAAAGGCAGCAGGCTCATCATCTACATATATTAATCCGCCCATTAGTTCAAGCTCTTCAAAATAGTTAAGCGCTATTTCAACAGCAGAGCGCTCATTATACGGATCTTCTCCTGAGCCTTCAATCCATTTATCCATTATTTTTAGGCAATCTTGTTTATTTGATTCATCAATCTTTTTATAAACATAATCATTATCTCGGTTGAATTTATTAACATGAGTACGCTTTTTATGATATTTTTTCCCCTGAAGCATAGCTAAATCTTCAGTTAAATAAACATAATCATACATATCAACAACCGGCTCTACAATAAGTTCCGGCAGCAGTTCTTTTACAATATCCGCACAATAATCATTTGCAGAGCCTATGCAAAACTTCAAACCATGGCTTTCCATATCGGCTTTAATGTTTTTATAAACTTCTTCAAACTTGGTTTTATCTGAACATATAGGCTGAAAGTGAGTATATTCGCCTGTGCTTGGAACTGTGGATGTTATATATATAGTTTCCGGCTGAATACACAAACTTATATCAAATGATTTTTGCCAAATGAAAATATTGGCAAAAGAAAACTCACTGTTATCATACTCTGTTTTCTTGAGTAATTCTAAAAACCTATCTCTGTCTTTTATATTTATTCTGTTAAATTCTATCATATTATTTTCTTTATTGCTTTTTCTTTCCTTGTGTTTTATACTATTGTAAACCATATTTCAGAACGAGGTTTACAATGAAAAAAATTGATGTAAAAAAGATTACTCTTATCTCTATGATGCTTGCGCTTTTAATTGTCAGCGCATTTATCTCTATACCTTTGCCAAACTTAAAGTTCACACTGCAAACACTGGTTTTGTTTGTTATAAGCGCACTGCTTAGTCCTCTTTATTCATTCATTACTGTTCTTTTATACATAACTCTCGGACTTATCGGACTTCCGATTTTTTCAAACGGAAGCGGTCTTTCATATGTGCTTACACCTTCTTTCGGTTTCCTTATCGGCTTTTTAGCTGCAGCTCCAATCATGAGTTTCATAATCAGAAGGAAGTTTTCAAACAAACTTTTAGGTTATATTCTTGCTTGTGCCGCAGGTATCGTTGTAATTTATCTAATAGGTTTACCATACTTATATTATATAGTAAAAATATACTTAGGTGCTGATATTACTTTCGGATATGCATTTATTACATATGGGCTGTTATATCTCCCTTTTGATCTGATAAAAGCCGCTGTGGCATTTCCGATAGTAAATAATAAAGCGATTATAAAGCTAACTGCCTGATAACAATTATTAGCATACACCTGCGTCTTTTATATTATATATTTCATAAATAGTTATTTCAACTTTTATAAATCATATATCTATATAATATGCTTTTTAAATGTACTGCCAATCAAACCAAAGAATACCCGTGGGCTTCTACAGTTTTCTTCACAGCACCATAGCTAATATCTCCCCAGACCTCCAACTTCTTGCTGTCAAAATCAACAATAGCATTTTCAACTCCTGTCTGGCTGCGAACTGCAGCCTCAAGGCCCGAAGCACAATGCTTACAGTCCATTCCGTCTACCATATATATTTGTTGTGCTTTTGTTACTGTTTTTGTATTAGCCGCTATTTTACCAACTAAATTTATAAACTGTCTTATAGCATAGAATATAACTAATGCAATAAATAGTGCTGCAACAGCTATTTGGAATACAGAGTATGTCATGCCTTCAGCAGCAGCATTTAAAAAGGCAAACTCAACATTTGTTTTTTTTACAATATAGTCAAGCAGATATCCAAATCCAATTGCAGATATAGCCGCTGAAACAAAATATATTACAGTATTTTTCTTGCCAAACTTCTTAGAAATCATTATAAGAGAAGCTGCATTTGTAAATGGTCCCATGAATAAAAATACATACGCGGCACCGGGAGATAGCCCTTTTGCCATAAGCATTACGGCTATTGGTATTGATGATGTTGAGCATATATACATAGGCGCTCCAATGGCTATCATTAAAAGCATCGACACAATTCCACTTCCAAGTCCTATGGAGGATATAAACTCTGCCGGAATTAACACTCCAATTAATGCTGCTATAACTAATCCCAGAAGAAAATGAACTGCTATATCATCTGTAAATTCACCAAAAGCATATTTTAGTGAGTTTACAGTTCTTTCTCTAAGAGATTTGACTTCTTCTTTTATGTCTTCTTGTTTGCTATCGCTTCCTGTGTTATGCCGATTGAAAAGTTTTATACCAATTCCGCCAATTACTCCTGATATAAAGGCTGCCATCGGACGAAACCACGCAAATAATGGTCCCATTAAGCCATATGTGGCAATAATCGAGTCAGCGCCGGTTTGAGGAGTTGATATCAAAAACGACATTGCAGAAGCTTCTGATGCGCCTTTATCTCTTAAATAAAGTCCTGTTGGAACTACGCCGCATGAGCACAAAGGAAGCGGTACACCCATTATAGATGCTTTAATTACAGACCAAACTCCGCTGCCGCCAAGATGCTTTGCTATCCATTGTTTTTTTATGAAAATGTTTAGTATGCCAACAAGAACTAAACCAATCATCATGTAATAGCCCATATCGATAGCCAATGTAAATAAACTTTGTAAAAATTCGCGTACCACTAGATTTCACCTCTATGATTTAAATGATTGTATGCTATAGCAATTATCTCAGAGACATGTTCATCATCAAGCTGATATATACTATGCTTACCCTGTTTTTCATACCTTACAAGATTGCTTTGTCTTAGTACTCTCAGCTGATGCGATACAAGCGACTGACTTAATCCTGTTTTCTCAGATATATCGCATACGCACATTGGTTCATCAATAAGACAATACAGGATAGACAGCCTGCTTCTGTCTCCAAACACTCTAAATAATTCAGCTAACTTATGAAGCTTTATTTCATCCGTTAATATTTGTATCTTTTCTTCTTTCATATGATATTCCTTTAAAAATAACGTATGAACATCCGTTCATACGTTTATATTATACGCTGAAATATAATTTGTCAATCAAAATTTTTAAAAAGTAAAACATAAAAAAGATCGTCTGAAAACATCAAACGATCCAATAAAACATAAGTACTTATACTTCTTTTATTTCTCTTATTCTTTCCGACATTTTCTTTATATCGCTTTTTTGATTATATACTTCAACTGCTGCAATTATAAGATATATTACAAAGAACGCTGCCAGTTTATATAAATAGCCTATTGCCGGTGCCTGCGGTAGAAATTTACCATAGAAAACAACTCCTTCCAGTATATTGAATGACGCATAACCTATTATAAAATGAATCACATAAGACACTTTTGTATTAAGTCTTTCAACATCAAACAATAATCTGCTTATACCAATTACGGCTCCAACGCATATGCTGAATATCATTATTTTACGGAAAGAATCCAAAGTGAAATTATCTCCGCTTACTAGACCAAAAGCCGTCATTACGCACATTGCTACAACTGTTTTCTCTATTGTCCAAACAACTTTTATTATAAAATTTTTCATTTTTTATACTCCTAATTTTTCTTTGATTTTTGTATAGTAGGATCTGCTTGAATATTCAACTCTCCCGCACTCCAGTTTAAACATAAGTTTGCGGTTAAATTCCGGAGCCAAATACTCAACTTTTTTGATGTTCAAAATTACTGATTTAGATATCCTTATAAAGTTCTTGCTTTCGTACTTCATCTCTAGCTCAAATAATTTCTCGTTTGTTCTATATTCTAAGCCGTTTGCTAAAAACATAACATTATTGTCATATGAATAGAAACAATCTACATCTTCAATTTCTAAAAGATAAATTTTTTCATTCATTTTTCCGTTAATATGGTTTGCACTTTGTGAAGTCAAAGCATTGACAATGTTTTTCACATTTTCGTTATTAGCCGATACTCTTAGAATAACTTCGTCGTTTTTAAGTTCTCCGTCATATTCAATTTTTACTTTCATCTTTACCTCATAACTCAAGTATACTTGTTGATAGTAATCTAGCATTATTAAAATTATTTTACAATTAAAATAAGGTAACAGGTACTAAAATTGGTTTAACATGCATAATTGTATATAAAATGTTTAACAAACTGAAGTTCAAATTGGACTAGGTTTAATTCCTTACTCTCTTTGCAACTTTCTCACGAAAACAATTGGATTCTCTGCTTCACAAAAAAACCGTTCGACTTTTAATATCCGTCACTCTCTCAGTTTCTTGCGAAACTGCTGTCACGCAACGTGTTTGCAAAGCAAACACTTGGGTTCCCCGCTCCACAAAAAAGAGACGTCTTAGACGTCTCTTTTTTGTGGAGCGGGTGATGGGAATCGAACCCACGTAACCAGCTTGGAAGGCTGGGGCTCTACCATTGAGCTACACCCGCAAGTGTGGAGCGGGAGACGGGGCTCGAACCCGCCACCTTCGCCATGGCAAGGCGACGCTCTACCAAATGAGCTACTCTCGCACACAAACTTGCTGCTGATATTATTTATAAGGCTTCAGCTCGCCTCACCCTATCGGGAATTTTGTGGTGCGGGCGGAGAGACTCGAACTCACACACCCGAAGGCACTAGATCCTAAGTCTAGCGCGTCTGCCAATTCCGCCACGCCCGCGCATCCAATCAACGCTTTGGAACAAGCATTGCTTTAAACAAAATTTTGAGAGAGTTCTGAGAGTCAAAACTCTCTCTTGGTGATTCATCGGAGATTCGAACTCCGGACACCTGGATTAAAAGTCCAGTGCTCTACCGACTGAGCTAATGAATCACGGTTATGCAATATATTATTGGCTGGGGCGGTAGGATTCGAACCTACGAGTGCAGGAGTCAAAGTCCTGTGCCTTACCGCTTGGCGACGCCCCAATACAACAAAGTAAAATGGGGTGAAAGATGGGACTCGAACCCACGGTCTCCAGGGCCACAACCTGGCGCTTTAACCGACTAAGCTACAATCACCATGATTGGCGCGTCTGCGGGGATTCGAACCCAGGGCCTACGGCTTAGAAGGCCGTTGCTCTATCCAGCTGAGCTACAGACGCACGCCGTATGCTTTGTCGCCGATTTTATAATATATCGCTTGACGTTTGGCAATTATACCATAGCAACGCGACCTGTGTCAATAAAACATTGTGCTCAAATTTGTATTTTATATATGCATATATCCAACACAAATTATCCATTGCTTTTAGGTGAAAAACATTCATGTTTTTCATTCATGTTTTAAAGCCTTTTGCATTATACCATACCGTCATTCAATTTCAAGAGGAAATGTAAAATATCTCTGTCTTTTTTAATATTTTTTATAAAAAGCTACTTCCTATTACTCCTTCTAAAAATGCTCTCTAGTTTTGATGCAATAAATCCTTTTCTGGGATACAGCTCATACTTGCTCGGATTCCTTGGAACAGCCACAATTCCCAGTTCTCCAATCCCGTTTGCATAGTCCTTATATTCGCTTTCAAGCGTTTTGTCTTCCCGCTCATACTTAAGCCATATAAACGGCGGTTTTTCTTCCAGAAAAGCATCTAGTGCTTCATAAGTTACAATCCGTTTGTCATTAATATGGGTTATCTTATCCCCTGTCTGTATTCCCATCTCACATGCAGGAGTTTCGTTATAAACGTATAACACTCTTACTCCGGTATCATCGGCTACAAACAAGTATTTTTTCTTTTTATAGCTTGTTGATTCTATTATCCACCATAGTATAGAAACTGCTAGTGCTATAATAATTCCGAGCACAGCAAAAACATCCGATTTCAAAAATGAAAACATTATAACAATACACCCGGATATGATGGCGAAAACACCGTTTCTTCTAAAAAACCTAATCGGTGTTTCTTTATTCATCCTTGTTTCTGAAAAAAGAAGCAGTACAATCATAGAAGATACTATTATAGGATCATTCATAATGACAGTTGATATCACTGCAGCCGGCATTATCCACGCGGATTTAAACATAAGCTCTCCATGAACTGTTCCATCTTTTTCCTGCTGCATAATGGGATATGTGTCTTTTCTTCCAAATAGATATAATACACCGATAATTGTTTGATAAAGACCTGCATAAAGCAAAATATTACTGACTGTATCAATAGTGTCAAAAATTACTGCTGCAATGCCTAGTAAAAAGGCTGAAACAAGAAATCCAATAGTCTCTCTGCCTTTTGTCGAAAAAGCAAAGCTAATAAACCAAAACCCTATTACATATATAACATCAAGTGCTGTATCAGTATAATATACAAAAAGAGCGGCCGCTGTTGCCAATAAAAATGAAAACAGCAGATTTCCGCTCAAATTATAGTTTGCCTTTTCTTCCAGTAAAGGAGCATATACAATTGATGCATTTATAGTATGCTTTATTAAAGAGTGCCACACAACAACCCCCAAAAGGGCCATCCATAAAAAGGGGCTGCTGAAAATCCACTCTAAAAATCTAGAAGCAATACTCATTAATGTACCGTATAATCTCCAGTAATAATATCCTTTACAACTTCAATGGCTTTTTGCATTTGATTGTCCTGTTCGCTCAGCAAAAGGTTATAGTCATTTGCTACCTCTTCATTAAGAATAACTTCAATATCCGGAATTATTCCTACATCCTGAGGACACCTTCCGCTAGGTGTCAGATATTCGCTTGTTGTTAATCTCAACAGTGCTCCGTCAGGCCATGAAGTAAATCCCTGAGCAACACCTTTCCCAAATGTAGTCTCGCCTATTACAACTCCGATGCCGTCATAATCCTGAATTGCGCCTGACAGAAGTTCGGAAGCGCTGGCACTAAATTCATTTACAAGCACTACAAGCGGAAGACCGAGATATCTCGCGTCAGAACTATCTACCTGACGGTTACCCTTATTGTCTATAAGTGTAATAATCGGTCCTTTAGGCAGAAGCGTATCTGCAATGTCTACAACTATTCCTTTGTCACCACCCGGGTTATATCTAAGATCCAGAATCAAGCCTTCCATACCATCTTCCATAAGTTCGTCAACTGCCTGATGAAATAATTCTCCGCAGTTTCCGTTGAACTCAACAAGTTTGATATAGCCAATGTTTCCTTCTTCCATATGCCACTCTGCCCGTTCTGCAATTATTATAGCTCTGGTCATAGGCATTTCAACTTCTTCGGTTCCTCTAAGAACCGTAACTAGCACTTCAGTTCCCGGTTCGCCTTTTACCATGTCAACCACTTCATTTGATTCAAGGCCAATAACTTCAACACCATCTACTTTGTAAATGATATCTCCCGGCATAAATCCTGCTTTTTCTGCAGGAGTATTTCTATATACCTGAGTCACAGTTAAAATGTTTTTTTCCTGATCGATGTTTACAACAACTCCGATACCGCCGTATTCGCCTTCATTTTCCTGATAAAACTGCTGCGCCTCTTCGGGAGTAAAATAAGTCGCATACTTATCGCCACTGGCAGTAACCAAGCCTTTTATTGCACCGTCTACCATGACTTCTTCATCTATTTCGCCTATATAATGTTCTTTTATATACTGATAGACTTCTTCTACACGCTGATATTTTTCCATATCTTCATCATCTATGGAAACATTTCCTATGCTTCCCTGTCCGAATGCATATGGCGCAAGATAGCTAAAAGCAAAGATTGTGACTGCTGCAACTATTACAACCAATAAAAGTGCTGATAAAAAAAGCGGTCCTTTTCTAATTCTTAAATACTTTCTATCGTTAGTTCCGTTAGTTTGATTATATTGCATTATCTTCTCCAAAATACTTATTATATGCGGTTGACTCCGGTTTTCACCGCAGCTTCTGAAACAGCTTTTGCAACAGCATCCTTAACTCTTTTATCCAGAGCTGACGGAAGAATATATTCAGGATTTAAACCATCTTCTTCTGCAATTTTTGCTATTGCCATAGCTGCTGCTATTTTCATCTCTTCATTTATTTTACTTGCCCGCACATCAAGTGCGCCCCTAAAAATACCAGGGAAAGCAAGAACATTGTTAATCTGGTTTGCAAAATCACTGCGCCCAGTACCCACTACATAAGCACCTGCTTCTTTTGCATCATCAGGGAATATTTCAGGTGTCGGATTGCTCATCGCAAAAACAGCAGAATTGCTGTTCATCGATTTAACCATTTCTTTTGACACTACTCCCGGAGCGGAAACTCCAACTAGAACGTCAGCTCCTTTTAAAGCCTCAGCAAGATCACCTTTTATACCTTCAGGGTTTGTAGCTTTCGCAATTTCAGCTTGAGCGGGATTGATTCCGTCCTTGCCAACATAGATAGCGCCTTCTTTATCACACATAGTGAGGTTTTTAACCCCAGACGACAAAAGGAGCTTTCCGCAGGCAATTCCTGCAGAACCTGTTCCGTTAATTACAACTTTTATGTCTTCAATATTCTTATCAACGAGCTTTAAAGCATTAATTACAGCAGCTAACACAACTACCGCAGTACCATGCTGATCATCATGAAAAACAGGAATATCCAATCTTTCGATTAGTCTTTTTTCTATTTCAAAACATCTTGGTGCAGAAATATCTTCAAGGTTAATCCCGCCGAAAGTAGGAGCTATGTTTACTATAGTCTCAACTATCTCATCAGTATCTTTTGTGTCTAAAATGATAGGAAATGCATCTACATCTCCAAATTCTTTAAAGAGAACTGCCTTGCCTTCCATTACAGGCATCCCGGCCAGTCCGCCGATATCGCCCAATCCCAATACTGCAGTTCCGTCTGTTATAACAGCAACTAGATTCCATTTTCTTGTGTACTTATATGCAAGAGACGGATCTTTTTGGATCTCTTTGCAGGGTTCCGCAACTCCAGGTGTATAAGCGAGTGAAAGCTGCTCTTTATTCGTAACTTCTACAGTTGATACTACTTCAAGTTTCCCTTTTGCTTTTTCATGCATTTCCAAAGCATTTTGTCTTAGTTTGTCTCTATCCATCTACTCCCCTTAGCAGTTTAATAAATCGAAATTACTGAATTACATTCGATGAGCTTAGGCTCTTGCCAAGCATCAACAACACTTTAAGGAGCACTGCATCTTCAAAATTTCTTAAGTCCAAACCAGTAATCTTCTGGATTTTTTCCAGCCTATAAATTAGTGTATTTCTATGAATGTACAAATTTCTTGCTGCTTCAGATAAGTTCAATGAGTTCTCAAAGAATTTTTCAACAGTCTTTTGCATTTCATCACTTAAAAGCTTTTTCATTGTATCAGTATATGACATTTCATAAAACTGCTTTTTAATGTCTCTTGGAATTTGTTTCATAAACCTTTCAAATAAAAGTTTCTGGAATATGAATACTCTTTTATTTCCGCCTTGAGTACGACCAAGATTTATCGCTTCATTTGCTTCATCAAACGAATCACAAATACTGACTAATCCTGTTTTAAAATTACCGACGCCAATATCAGCGTGAACTGATATGTCTGTCTGCAATGTTTCATCTATTGCTGAAACCAATTGCTGGACTGCTTCAAAGTCCGCTTGGTCTTCAACCATTTTTACAACTGCAACAGAGTATCTGTTTAGCGCAGTTACAACATCTCCGTTTTTGACACTGAAAAGATTCTTCATTGCAGTATAAACTGTATTCGCCTCTCCTTCATGTGTTTGTATAACAATAACACACCGTGCAGCTTCAGTATCGATTTTATAATCATTAATAGCTTCCTGTAAATCAAGAGGCTCTATTTTGCCAAGAAGTGTTCTGCGGAAAACCTGTTCGAGTCCGGGCTTTTTAGGCGCTGAGTTTAATATTTCTTCGCATAAGTTTATTAGAAAGAAAACAGTAGGCTTTATCTTATCTTCCACAGTGTGAATAATAAGATATAATACACTGTCTCCTACAGCCATTTTGAAATATGATTTATCATCAACCTGTTCATCGGCTATATCCTCGTTTATAAGTCTTATAACCACTTCATCTGTCTCAAATTCAGATATATCAGATTTACTGGACACAATAACCAGACCTGTTTCATTGGCTATATCAACTCTTGCGTTTAATCTTATAGCAGCCTCATCCAAATAGTAATTTATTCTTTTATCAAATCGCATAACGTCTCCTTTAGGCAAAATTGAGTATTTTATTTGATTGTGCCTTCAGAATGTTTTAAAAGTGTTAACTAATTTAAAACTTTCCATAAATAAAGGCGGAATACAGCATCGCCGCATTCCGCCTTATTATATACCATTTAAATTATTTCATCAATGATACTTCTGTTTCTTTATCAAAGAAGTGAACATAGTTCATGTCGAAAGCAACTTTTACTACATCGCCTGTTTTTGAAGGTGAACGGGGTTCAACTCTTGCATTAACGTTTCCTTCTTTATCACCAATCTTAAGATAGAGATAAGTTTCGGAACCCATAAGCTCAATAACTTCAACTTTAGCTTCAATGATTGAATCTTTATGTTTTTTAAGAAGATCAGCTTCGTCATGAATGTTTTCAGGACGGATACCCATGTATACTTCTTTTCCAATATAAGAATCATCTTTAAGTACTTTTGCTCTTTCAGCAGGAACTTTAAGCTTTGTTCCTTCAACTATTGCATAAAGATCGCTGCCTTCTTTTTCAAGTTTTACGCTTTCAAAGAAGTTCATTGGAGGAGTTCCGATGAATCCGCCAACGAATACGTTGTTTGGCCAGTCATAAAGGTTCTGCGGTGAATCAATCTGTTGGATATATCCATCACGCATAACAACGATACGAGTACCCATTGTCATAGCTTCTGTTTGGTCATGAGTAACGTATATGAAAGTTGTAGCTAACTTCTGGTGAAGTTTAGTGATTTCTGTACGCATCTGAACACGAAGTTTTGCGTCCAAGTTTGAAAGTGGTTCGTCCATAAGGAATACTTTTGGTTCACGAACAATAGCACGTCCTAAAGCAACACGCTGGCGCTGTCCGCCTGAAAGAGCTTTAGGTTTACGCTCAAGGAGAGGTGTGATGCCAAGGATGCCAGCTGCTTCCTGTACACGCTGATTAATTTCAGCTTTAGGCATTTTGCGAAGCTTAAGGCCGAATGCCATATTATCATAAACGGTCATATGCGGATAAAGTGCATAGCTCTGGAAAACCATTGCGATGTCACGATCCTTAGGTGCTACATCGTTCATCAGTTTGTCTCCGATGTATACTTCACCGTCGGATATCTCTTCAAGACCGGCTACCATACGAAGTGTTGTTGTTTTGCCGCAACCGGAAGGTCCAACTAAAACGATAAATTCCTTGTCATCGATATCAAGGTTAAAGTCACTAACAGCCTGAACGCCGCCGTCATAAATCTTGTACACCGATTTTAATGAAACTGTTGCCATAAAATTCCTCCTAAAATTGTTTTACACAAAAATTACTTTCTCAAGTTTCTACTTTTACAATTATATATTGATTTTATAATAAATGATATAGTCACGGCAACCAAAATATTTTGGCCTAATTTTGTCATAATATCTAAAGGTAATATCTCTCAAGACGAAATATATACTATTTTTTTACGAATGTATTAAGAACTGTTAAATTAAATATTTCTTCTATTGCCTAACAATTCCATTTATGTCATCCCATCAATTAACAGCTTTTATACACGCTAAAACAAAGTTACTTGGTTTCTTCCATTTGTTTTACTTTTATACATAGCTTCGTCAACTCGTTTTAAAGCCGTTTCAAGAGTATCTTCCTCATTAAACATGGTTAAACCGACAGAAATAGTAACACTAAGTGTCCCGTCGTTATAATTTGTAACCGAATGTTCTACCAAAGATCGAATTTTCTCGCATGCCTTCATTGCCTCTTTTTCATCTATTCCCGTTAAAACGGCAATAAATTCTTCGCCTCCCCATCTTCCTACCAGATCGTTTTTTCGCAAAGCCATTCCAAGAGTTTTTGACACATTCTTCAGCACTTCATCTCCAGTATCATGCCCATATGTGTCATTTACTCTTTTAAAATTATCAATATCTATCATAATAAGTGCAAATGGAATGCTGAGATTTTTATATTCTTTTAACCTGTTTTCCAAGAAAGAATTAATATATCTGCGATTAGGAAGTTCTGTCAGTTCATCAAACAGAACAAAACTCTTGAGCCTGGTAATCTCACTGTTTGATTCAGCTAAATGGCTATCATCCATAAACACTTCTATACCGCCTACTATCTTTCCATCATTATATAGCGGCATAACTTTTACTGCAATGTGTACTCTGTGGCCGTTTTTATGCTTTAAATAAAACCCGCCTTCTCTAACTTGTCCGTCGCTAATTGTTTTTTGTAAAGGGCACCCTTTTTTGCACATCAATACACCATTGCCGTCAACATGGTTTAATACATTATCATAACAATGATAGTTTATTACTTCATCCGAGCTGTAGCCAGTAATCCTCTCAGCACTTTTATTCCATATTGTTATCTGACGTTCTTTATCTACGAAATAAACACCTTCATACATATTATCAAGCATCTGCCTGAACATACCAGCTTCTTCTTTGACCTTTATATCCATAATATGCTCCCTATTTAACCCATATATAAAATTATATATTTTTCACTGAATTATCTCAATAGCTCTGTTGTCTTTTTCTTTTTTGTAATCCAATAAAAACACCTTTTTTTCTTTATTCCAAAATACCATATGGCACATTCTCGATATCTGAGATGGAGAGATATCTATATAATCCGGTAAGTAATGATTTATATTGTCTTGATTGTTGTAGAATCCTTTTGTATAAATTTTCTCTTTTTCATCAGCTGTTTTTTTAATACAATCCGGATATCTTCTTGGCTTTTCCATAAGCGCCCAGTCAAGCGATATAACATCTTTTAAAGTCATTAAATCAAAATCCGTCAAAGATTCAAGGAATCTGTATAATAAATCAAACTGTTTGGCTATGCTTTGATTGGACTTAAAGAACCTTCTTTCATGTGCAAATTCAGAAAACCTTTCAAAAAAGTCAAAAGGGCTTGGAAACCATTTTAGTGCTAATGGCAGAGTATTGGTATACAACTCAGAGTTTTTATATCTGTCTACGATATTTTCAACTCTTTCCAGCTTAAGCAGTTCAAGATATGAAATATTACTCGTTTCAAGAACTTTATACGGGGCATACTCAGAAAACTGGATTTTATATATGTCTGCTTTTTCTTTAAGCCCAGAGCCTTTCAAAACTTTAAGAAATCCTAAATGAATCTTATCAGCCCCCGTATTATACACATCATTAAATGAGCTTTTAAAACTTTCATAATTTTCATGAGGCAAACCTGCAATAAGGTCTGCATAAACTATAATATTTTTTAACGAAGCCATCTTTTTTAGATTATCTAATAATACCTCGCTGTCCAAACTTCTGGATATAGCTTTTAGTGTATTTTTATTTGTTGACTGTACACCTGCTTCAAACTGAAAAAGCCCTTTAGGAGCTTTCTCCAATATTTCCAGAAACTCATCGTCAAATAATGATGCAGTAATTTCAAAATGAAAATTCGTTGAAGATTCAAGATATTTTTTCTTTAACTTAATTAATATGTTTAAAATTTCTTTTGCTCTTTCAAGCGGAAAATTGAATGTCCTGTCTACAAGCTTAACCTGTTTTACATCGCTTTTTAAAAAATACTCAAATGCAGTCTCTACTTTTTCAATACTTAGATACATAAGTTCGCCAAGGTTTCCCGACATGCAATAAGCGCATCTCATAGGACATCCTCTGCTTGTCTCAAAATAAATAATTCGGTTTTGAAATTCAGATAAATCCTTATAAAAAAAAGGAAGACTGTTTAAATCAAAAGTCTCTGTTTGCATGGAATTGTCGTATATCCCATCTTCTTTTCTTACAGCGATACCTTTAATATCGGAAAAATCAATATCCTTTTCAAATCGGTCTATCCACTTCGAAAAAGTTATTTCACCCTCACCTTTTATAATCATATCAATAAAATGATATTTTTCTAAAAAGTCTTTGCATTCAAAACTTACCTCAGGGCCTCCCATAAAAACAGTACATTCCGGCAAAACTTTCTTTAAGCTTGAAGCTATTTTTAACACGTTTTCTATGTTCCAGATGTAACACGAGAATCCAACAGCATCAGGAGAATGAGCAACTATCTCTTCAAGCACATCATCTATATTGTCATTTATTGTCCGTTCGACAATAGCAATATCATGTACGTTTCCTACATATGCTTTAAGACATCTCACGGCTAAATTTGTATGAATATATTTTGCATTTAATGCTGTAAGTATAATTTTTTTCATTAGCTCTTGTGCTTATCCTTAAGCTCTTTATGCACTTGTTTTGCCAGATGATTTGGAACAATTGCATTTATCCTCGTTCCGCCCTCAACATATTCCTGCTTGATAATTTTCGAAGCACCATCAAATAACTTTGAAGAAAGCGCTCCATACTCATACGGTATCACAACATCAATTTCTTCTTCACCTTCGTTTAAAAGCTCTTCGACAGCCGAAAGAAGTTCATGTATTCCTTCACCCTTAATTGCTGATATTCTGACCGTATTTTCATTCTGCAAAAATAATATCTGGTCATCCGATGCAATATCGCTTTTATTTAACGCTATTACGGTCGGCTTCTCTCCGGCTCCAAGTGATGCGAGCACTTCATTTACTACTTTATAGTGCATCATCATCTGTTCGCTCGAGGCATCAAGAACATGGATTAGCACGTCCGCATAAGCCGCTTCCTCCAAAGTTGAGCGGAATGCATCTACTAAGTCATGCGGCAGTTTGTTTATAAAACCAACCGTATCAACTGCCAGTACAGATCTTCCTTCAGGAAGGTCAAATCTGCGCGTAACCGGATCCAGCGTTGCAAAGAGCTTATCTTCCGCCATCACATCAGACTGTGTCAGAAGGTTTAACAGGGTGCTCTTTCCGGCATTTGTATACCCTACAAGCGCAATCACTGGAATATCTGTTTTATCCCTTCGCACGCGATTGATGTCGCGAGTCTTGCGAAGCTTTTTAACCTGCTGCTCAAGGTCATGAACGCGTCTGTTAATTCTGCGTCTGTCTGTTTCAAGTTTGCTTTCACCGGGGCCTCTTGTGCCAATTCCACCTGCAAGACGCGACATTGATTCGCCAGAGCCTGCAAGTCTTGGCAGCATATATTTATACTGCGCCAATTCTACCTGAAGTTTTCCTTCGTGAGTCGTTGCTCTTCCTGCAAATATGTCCAGTATCAGAGTAGTACGGTCAATAACCTTACAGCCTAGCTGCCTTTCCAGGTTTTTTATCTGAGCACCTGAAAGTTCATCATCAAATATAATAAGGTTTGCATCCATCTCCTGCGCCATAAGCGACAGACTGGCTACCTTTCCCTTTCCTATATATGTTGCGCTGTCCGGTTTGTTTGAAGAGCCTAATTCACTTTTCAGTATTTCAGCCCCTGCTGTATCCGCCAGCCGTGCAAGTTCTTCAAGAGATTCCTGTCCAGATCCGTCAAGATTTAGTGCTACAAGGATAGCTCTTTCGCCAACCTTGGCAACCGACTCCAAAACATGTGCCTGTTTTGTTATAATCTCATCATTGCGAGCAATTTCATAAAGAATATAATCATGCGGTATCTGGTCAACCCGCCATGGGCCATGCTCATGATAATCGTAGTCACCATCTTCCAAGAGATTGGTAAGAAGTGTCGCGCTTATTCCCGTGGGCTTCCCTCCGCTTTCTACACCAATAACCACCATTGCGTCAAAAGTCATACGCTTTAGTGTCTTTACATCTATAGTTGAAAGACGCACCGAACCACCCGGGTGTGTATGGACACATCTGATACCTGTTAATCTTCTTTTGCCTCGGCGTACGCGGATATCAGGAAGTCCCACTCTATCGTGAGAGCCAATAGAGACGTCCATAACCATTCCGTCACGAGCGATATATATAGATACTTCCCTATTAATTTTATCTGTAAAATATGATAGTGCTTCAATAATTTCAGATGATACAAGCTCATGACGAAGCGTTTCCATATCCGCATCATAAAGTTTAGCCATTTCATCCAGCATAGAGCGCCTTACACCCTGTGTATTGCCATGCACTATTCCGTATTCCAGTGTTGTTTCCGTTCTTTGCATATATTCCTTCTTATTTCCTAACTTTATTATACTATTGAATTACCCATTTGAAAGTATTCTTGAGAATACTTTTTTGTTTCCGTTCTTTGCATATATTCCTTCTTATTTCTTAGCTTCTTTATACTATTGAACTATTCATTTGAAAGTATTCTTGAGAATACTTTTTTCAGTTCTTAGCATAATCTCATGATTATTTTAGTGTTAAATATTACTGCTGATTATCAGACTCATTACTGTCAGATTTTATCATAGCATTAAACTCTTCCATTTTCCTAAACATATTTTTCAATGCAAATATCATAAAAACAACAAGTACCGCCGCAATAACAACCAACACCAAAGCATTTCCGATTTCTACATTAAACGCAAACACTCCCTGGGTTACAGCAGCCATAACAGCTATGTGAGCTGAAAATATAACTTTCATTAAATTCTTTAATTCTTCATTACTTTTATTTAACAGCATAAACAAAAATAAGGCAAGTGTGATGATTGGTGCTATCATAAATAGTGCATTAAATCCGTCTGTCATTGCGAATATGGCAAGACCTATACACGTGAATATTAAAATAATATTCATAATGATATATATAATTTTAGCTGCTTTCATTTCTCATCCTTTAAAAAAACTCGGCTTATCGCCGAGTTTTATTGTAATTAATATTTATGATATTGTCCAGATTTCTATTAATAAGATGTTTTAATCTTAATAACTTTACGAGTTTAGTGGTGCTCTTCCTCTTCCTTCTTGGACTCTGCTATGACTTTTTCTGCCATGTTCGGAGGCATCTCTTCATAGCGTGCGAACTCTGAAGTGAAAGAACCTCTTCCCTGTGTCATAGAACGTAAGTCTATAGCATATTTGAACATTTCTGCCTGTGGTGCTTCAGCAATAACTGCCTGCAGTCCGCTGCCCTTAGGCTCCATTCCCATGATACGGCCTCTGCGACGGTTTAAGTCGCCAATTATATCACCCATATAGTCATCCGGTATCAATACTTCAACTTTTTCAATCGGTTCCAAGATAATAGGATTAGCTTTTGCAAGACCTGCTTTAAACGACAGGCTCGCAGCTGTTTTAAACGCCATTTCGGATGAGTCAACGCTGTGGTATGAACCATCATACAAAGTTGCACGAAGATTTACAACAGGATATCCAGCCAAAACGCCTTTTACGATACTTTCTCTTAGGCCTTTTTCAACTGCAGGGATAAATCCTTTTGGAACAACACCGCCAACAACTTTATCAACAAATTCAAAGTCAGCAGAGCCATCTGTTATGGGCTCATATTTAATCCAAACGTCACCGAACTGTCCGTGTCCGCCTGTTTGCTTTTTATAACGTCCCTGTGCTTCAACAGTCTTCTTAATCGTTTCTCTATATGCAATGCTTGGATCACATGTAGTTGCGCTTACGTGGAACTTGTTCTTGAGCTTGTTTACAACTATACCTATGTGCAGGTCGCCCTGGCCCGAAATTAATGTATCATTTGTTTCGTCGGATTTTGCAACTGTAAATGACGGATCTTCTTCTTCAAGCCTGTGAAGTCCTGTAAACACCTTGTCTTCTTCTCCATTTTTAGTAGCAGAAATAGCCATTGAATATGATGGAGTCGGATATTCTATCTGTGGGAATTCAACTTCGCGTTTTGGATCGCAAAGAGTGTCTCCTGTTTTTGTATATTGAAGCTTAGCCAGAGCAGCAATGTCACCTGCGTGAACAGCCTTGAGTTCCTCAAGATGTTTCCCAACCATAGTATATACATGGTTGAGCTTTTCGCTTTTTCTTGTTCTCGGATTTTCCGGATGCAAATCGGATGTAAGATTACCGGACACAACCTTTACAAGAGATATCTTTCCAACGAAGTTATCTGCGATTGTTTTAAACACAAATCCTGCAAAAGGTTCGCTGTCGTCGCATTTTACTTCGCCTTCATTTGGCTGTTTTGCAGCTACATCAGCAGGAGATGGAACAAGAGCAAGCACTGCATCCATCAAGCATTTAACACCAAGGTTAAGTGTAGCAGAGCAGCAATATACAGGAACCACTGTTCCTTCAGCAAGACCTGTTTTAAGTCCCTTTGCAATATCACCGGCTGAAAGCTCGCCTTCCTCAAAATATTTTTCCATAAGCTCTTCATCAGAACTTGCAGCAGCTTCCATAAGCTGTTCGCTCAAGTCATCCAAAGATGCCGCCAATGCATCTGGTACATCTATTTCTTTCTTATCTTTTCCTGCAAATTCATAAGCTTTCTTTGAAAGCACATCTACATATCCAGCAAAATCATGTCCTGATTTTATCGGAAGCTGGAAAGGAACTACTGCTGTGCCGTACTTTTCCTTAAGTCCTGCAACTACTTTATCAAAGTTAGCATTTTCCTTATCCATTCCGTTAACAACAAACATTCGTGAAATTTTGTATTTTTCACAATAATCCCATGCCTTTTCGCTGCCTACACCCAATCCTGAGATTGAGTTTACAAGTATCAGCGCACCTTCTGTAGCAGTAAGGCCTCCGGCAACTTCGCCTATCATGTCAAAGTATCCGGGCATATCTATTACATTGATTTTATTTTTATTCCATTCCATCGGGCACAGTGAAGCCGAAATGGATATGGTTCTGTTTATCTCTTCCTGATCAAAGTCTGAAGCTGTGTTTCCGTCTTCAACTTTGCCCATGCGGTCGATTGCGCCCGCGTTGTACATCATTGCCTCAGCCAGCGATGTTTTGCCTTCGCCGCTGTGGCCGACGAATCCTATGTTGCGTATGTCCTTGGCCAAATATTCCTTCATGCCCGAAATCCCCCTAGTAAAAGTTTATTATAATTTGCAAAAAAATGTTTTTTCACCGAAATTCATTGTATCAAACAAAATGTAAATTTCAAAGAACAAATTGAAAGAAACTGTAATTTACAGATGCAATAATTTATATCAATGATTTATATTTCATTAATTATTTTTAGGCAAAGCGCCGAATTGTTATATTATCAACTATAAAATAGAATCTTTTACTTGACTTTATCGATAGTTAATACATTCTGTTACTATGTCAATCCAAATGTGATATAATTATATTATTGGTAATAGTTTCTATTAAATAAATTGAATATTGAGGTGATATTATGCCGTGGTGTCCAAACTGCAGAGAAGAATATATTGAGGGCTTAACCGATTGCAGCGAATGTGGGGCTGAACTTGTAGATGAGCTGCCCGAGCTTAAGCCGGAAGCTATTCCGAATGAAGACAATTATAATTACGAATTTGATACCGATTATAAAGAAAAGCTTCTTTTCACTGCCGAAAGGGAGTTTGTGTATGTACTAATAACAGAAGCTTTAGAAAAAGAAAATATACTTTTTAGATCTCAGGTCGAAAGTGAATCATACACCGAATATATAAGTCTTTATGCTAATCAGCCATATGTCGGTCATGAAGTATTTGTACGCGAAGAAGATTATGAGAAAGCCAAAGAAATTCTAGATTACTTTAATAGTATTAAGGAAGAAATTCCAGCAGAAGATAATGATGATGAGGCTTAGCTTGATTTATAATACATTTATTAATTCTCATAAAAAAAATTGTTATATTAATCTTGACAAAAAAGCGGTTTGCCGCTTTTTTTATCAAGAGTTTTCATCACCTTTAAAATCGCGCTCAACCATATATACTGTCATAATGCCGACTTTTTCGAAACCCAAGTCCTCATAAAGTTTATGTGCTGCTGTATTTGAAGCAGATACCGAAAGCGCAGGTACCCTTCCTTGTTTGAAAACATAGCGGCATGCTCGCGCTACTACCTCTTTGGCATATCCTTTTCTTCTATATTCGCGAGGAGTACATATCCCTCCGATATATCCATGTAAAGGTGTCATCGCTTGCAAATGTGCCTGAGCTACAAATTTATTGTCAGCTGAGAGTATCCAGTATGGTTCAAGGTCTGTGCGCTCTCTCATTCTTTTGCGAAGATCTCTGGAGTTTGATCTGAAACCAAAACCTTCCCACAAACACTTTTTAATGAAATTTATATACACAGTAAGCAAGAACTTTTTATCAATGCGCAAAATTCCGCATTCCGGATGGAATCTCTGTTGGATATCTTCTTTTAACACCATAACATCAAGCTCTCGTGAATCAAATGATTTTCCAACTTCATCCGAGATCACTTTATTATCAGGGATATTTCCTCCCAATCCCCAAACAGAGTGGAAAGGAAATCTTTTAATTATTTCAAGAACGCCAATCTCAGAATTTTCAGAAGACAAATGCACCATTACATTACCATCATTAAACCCAGCGACTATTCCCAAAATCTCATTATTTGTCTCTTTGTATATAAAAAAAACACCGCTGCGCATCGCAAAAGGTTTGTAATCAAATCCGGCTGATAGCACATTGCCATACATCGGACAAGTAAACGGTGAGTATTTGTTTAGATATTCAAGCGTTATGTTATAATCTTTCTTTTCAAGTTGATACCACATATTGTTTACTCCGTAAAGCTTAAATGTCTTTGCATAAAGTCTTTAATCAAAGGATAAAATTCATTGTCTTTTTTATCCATTATAAATTCAATACCATTGTTGTTTTCAGCAAAAAGACCGTTATCCTTTAGAATGTTTTTTAAATGGCGCACCGTTCCATAGCGTCCGTCAAACACACAGTCACAACCTATAGCATTTTTTATATCTTCTTCGATAAATGAAAAATGAGTACATCCTATTACAGCCCCGTCAATATTGTTTAAATCATAATTATTAAGGAGTGCATTCAAATAGTCTTTTATTATTTTAGAGCCTGGTTTTTCATCTTCAATAAGTTTTGACAGGTCAGGGCACTCAACAGGTATAATATTTTTTGATCCTAAACTTTCAGCAAGGTTTTTAAATTTCATGAACTTAAGCGTTGCAGGTGTTGCGAGCACCAAAACATTTCCGGAGTTAATTTTGTTAACAGCCGGCTTTATAGCAGGTTCCATCCCTACTATAGGAATCATTCCGTCATATTCAGCTCTTAGCTCGTTAATAGCTGCGCTGGTTGCAGTGTTGCAGGCAACCACAACTGCTTTTGCTCCGTTTTCAATAAGCCTGCTTACTCCATTTTTTGCAAGGCCGAGAATTTCCTCTTTTGTTTTATCTCCATAAGGGGCATTTTTGAAATCCGCATAAAGCAGATACTTTTCATTAGGCAGAATGTTTTGTGCCGTCCTTAAAACGGCAACTGCTCCGACGCCAGAGTCGAATATTCCAATCGGTTTATTGTTCATTGATAATCCTCTTAAAACAAAACCGGATAACTTCCGGTATTACATAAAATTATATTAAACCTAGAAGGTATTTACAAGAATAAAGATTTGCAGATAATGATTTTTATAAACAGAATAAAAGATATTTTAAGTAAGTATTATCATTAATAAATTAAAAAACTATCGAATTTTTTAATAAAAATCCATTTAACACAATTTAAAGGTTGCATTGCCACTGTAAACATGGTAAAATTTCATCCGACAATCATAAGAAAGGAAGTAATCATCTTGCCTAATATTAAGTCTGCTGAAAAGAGAATAATTCTTTCTAAAAAGCAAAATTTGAGAAACCGTCAGGTTATATCAGAACTTAGAACAAAAACTAAGGCATTAAGCGCTGCAGTTAATGAAGGTGCTGACAATGCTCAGGATCTTTATAAAGAGCTCGTTGGCTTGGTTGACAAAGCTTGGCAAAAAGGCGTTATTCACAAGAATAAAGCAAACAGAAAAAAAGCTCAGTTATCAAAATTAATGAGTGCATAAGCTAAGCCTTTAGCAGAACTATCTGCTATAACTTAAATAGATAAAAAACCGAAACAATTCGGTTTTTTTGTTTTATAATAAAGAATTGTTATTAACCATTAAAGTCAGTAAGCATCAAATCGTAATCAGCCTCATTATAAGGATCTCAGCCGAGTTGTCCACGGAAATCTTCCCGCTTTTCACCATATAATCGGCATCTGCACACCACTCAACAATTTCTTGAATTCTATTTTCATCAAGGCGGGATGCAATCCTATTCATATTTTTAATTACAAAATCTTTTGTTCCCAGTTTGCCCGCCGCCTTTTTCAAATCTTCATTTGATAATCCATTTAACTCTTTCAAATAGAAAAGAGAGCGAAATTGCCGTGCTATCATGGCAGTTACAGCTTGCGGAGACTGTCCGGAAAGCATTAACTTTCTATATTCAGCTAAAGCTTCTCCTCCTTGTCTGTTTGTTATATGTTTAAGCATTTTAAAGATATTATACTCTACTGCAGGCGGACAAATAGCTAAAATATCCTCTTGTCCTACTTCTTTTTCATCAACATATGCTTTAATTTTATTAAGTTCAAGTTCAAGTTCTAAAAGATTCATTCCTGTATACTGAACAAGGATTTTTAACACATTATCTGAGATAACAAGCTCAGCTTTTTTTGCCATTCTCTTA
The DNA here is from genome assembly GCA_963677605.2 of Christensenellaceae bacterium. Taxonomy (GTDB): domain Bacteria; phylum Bacillota; class Clostridia; order Christensenellales; family UMGS416; genus JAGLOK01. Next base: position 145,846 of record CAXXDX010000001.1, read on the forward strand.
AGATATTGAATTTTTTGCGATTCATTCGGTAGTTTAAAATCAATAGATCTATTTTCTTCTGAAAACAATTTAACAGCTCCCGACGAAGCTTTTCCCTGTACAATAAAAAGCAAAACCGTTTCATCAGAACACCTATTTATAATTTGGCTTAATCGAGACATATCGTCTTTGTTTTGTTTAGATGAATTTGTCTTTAAAAGTTCCAAACCATAAACTTCAACGACTCTTTTTTCAGACATGAAAGGAAAAGGGATAATTGCTTCTTCAATTTTTGAGATATCGCATTCAGAAGCATCCAGCTTAAAGTAATTTAAATCTTTTAGTCCGTCTGCAATAAATTTGTCATTAACGGCTCCAACACTAAGCGCTTTAATGTACTCTTCATCACCATGTAGAAGATAGGCGCCTCCTACTTCACCACTTTTTATCTTTTGGGAAAATTCACTGTAGTTCAAATCAATCTCCGTCTGAAAATATTGTAATTGCTTTCTCCGTTACATTATAAGTTTTCACTCCTTCTTGTTCAAGCAATAATATATATTCATCCGAATAAGCGTCATGTGATGTGAAAATCAAATTTTTAAGATTAATATTCATTATTCCCTCAGCTCTTTTCGCACTCCACTTTGAAGATACTATAGTATTAAATGTTTCGTCATCGAAGGCTCCCGTTCTGAGTGACATGGGATCCAAATACAAAACTCTTTCGTTGTTTTTTTGGAGCATTACAGCATAATGAATCTTAGCAGTTGCAGATTTTGCCTTAAACTCTAGCATTTTAACTGTATAACCGCTTATTTCAACCTCACTTGGCATAACCTCTATGTTTTCGTTTATACCGTCATAATCTTTCATAACAGCATCGCTTAGATAAATCTCTCTAATATCTATATTCTTTGTGTTATCCAGTATTTCATAAAACGAATCAATATTGTTGCCTGAATATATAAGGGTATCCAAACTGTTTTTATTTGATTTGTTAATAACTTTACTAGCAATAAAACTATCATCATTCATTATCATTATAGTTTTATCCTCATTTGTTATATATAAAAAACAATTTGAACCATCAGAATAAATTTTAGCTGTTTTCTCGCAGCCTGACTGCAACTGTATCATTATCATAATAATAACTGCAGCTGCCATCATAGAAATCGGAACAAGAGCCTTAGCTAATTTCGCTTTCTTATTTACAAATATCATAAGCACCATTATTCCAAGCATCCATAAGAAAGCCACTGCTATAGGTGGTGATAATATATTTATCTGAGGAGAAAAATCAGCCAGATAATCCGATAGAATAATTATCAATGAGTATAGTGCTTTAACCAACACACCAAGCACCGGTGCAAGAAAAGCTATCCAAGATAATACGCCAAAAAGTATGCCAGCAATAAGAGCAAGCGAAACAAGAGGCACAAACAAGAGATTAAATACAGGAGACAAAATAGGCACGCTATTAAAATAGTACGCAGTAACAGGCCATGAAAACACTACAATAGACAAGCTTACTATAATGCCATCCAACAAGAATCTGCCTTTTTTTATTCTTTCCATTTTCTTAAATATATCAGAGAAAACACCAATTGACGCAACCGACACACATGATAGTATAAAAGAGACGGAAAATAGAATGAATGGATTCGCAATAAGCATTCCTATCATAGCTATACCAAGAGAATTAAGCACTGAGCTTTTTCTGCCGAATATCCTTGATACCATAAGAGCCGACCACATAATCGCAGCCCGTATCATTGAAACTCTGAATCCAGCGAATGTTAAAAACAACAGGATAACAACTGCGCATATTATAGTTCTGAAAATTATTGGTGTATGAGTTTTTTTGAGCAAGTATACAAAAACAAGAAGCATAACTCCTATATGAAGTCCGCTTGTAGCCAAAAGGTGTGAAGTTCCGAGCATAGCGAAATCTTCTTTTATTTTATCATCCAAACCACTTTTTTCACCAGTTAGCACAGCCGTTAGCAAGCCAGCTTCACGACCTCCGACATGTTTTTTAACATTATTATTAAAATTGTTTTTAAGTTTCGAGAAGAAACGTAATACTGCTGATATATGACCTCTTTTTATTACATCCACTGTTGCATAATGAGCAAGTGCTTTGTATGTTGTTTTCTCGGATAAAAGCGATATCCTCTCATCATAAAATCCCCTCTCAGCAGCTCCTGAAGGATACATTAAGCTTGATTTTGTTTTAACGAAACTGTTTTTTATGTTAAAGCGCTTTAACAAAACATCAGAACTCTCACCATAAACAATCAGATTTACTCTGCCTTTTATTGCCTGAGCTTTGTCTCCTTCAAGCACAACATCTTTTAACACAAGAGATATAGAATTTACTCCATTAGCTTCAACACTATTTACTTTGCCCGAAATAAAACTATGAGAAACAATCAATACATCTTCATACATATTATCCTGAACTATTTGAGCACTTAAAAATCCAAACAAAACAATTACTGCGCACACCAAAGGGATAATATTGATTCTTTTTAAGAGAATATATGATAATGCAATAAATATGAATATTATTGATACAATAGCAAAAGTTGGTATGAGTGGTGTAAAAATTTTTGTGGCATTAGGAAAAACATTTATCTTATATTCAAGATATATTCCAAATGCAAAAAGCAGCGCCGAAACGAACATCGGAGCGCTACCCAGTTTTTTCATCCACTGATAATTACTATTTGTCATATCTTAACTGTCAGGTCACGTGCTGAAGCTATAGTGTGTGGAAATACTTCCTTGGCTTCTCCTAAAAGCTGTGTCCTGTCTGCACGCGGTGAAAAATGCGTTATCATAAGTCTTTTTGCTTTGGCAAGCTCTGCCATCTGGCCAGCTTGCTTCGCACTGGCATGCGGTGCTTCCGGCCAATGTTGCTGAGAACTAAATGCTGCATCACAAATAAATAAATCGGCATTAGTCGCAAGGTCAATAAGATTTTCATCGTACATTGTATCACCTGAATAGACTAAAGACTTCCCGTTTTTTTCAACTCTTGTAGCATAAGCCAAAACGGGATGTGAAACTGCTGTAAAGAATATTTTTAAATTGCCAATAGTATAAAACTTCTTAGGATTTATCTCTATTGGATTAAAATACTTGCACCCGCTTAAAAGCCATGCTTCCGATTCCGGCTGATTGGGCATATAAACAGGCAGAGCGAACTTTCTTTCTTCAAACATCAGTGCATAACGCATTACAAGCATATCGCTCATATGGTCAGCATGAAGGTGTGATAAGATAACAGCATCCAATTCGGAAAGAGAGCATTTTCTTTGAAGTGCGGAAAGCACGCCGCTTCCGCAGTCCATTAAAATCTTTTTGCCATCTGCTTCAAGCAAATATCCCGAGCATGCAGTACCGGCTCCCGGATATGGTCCCGAATTTCCTAAAACAGTTATCTGCACGACTTATTCCCCCTTTATTTTATCAACGAAGTTATTTATTCCTTTAATCTTACTTAAAGCAATTATCACAAGTGTGCCTATCACTACTCCGGCTGCTGCCTGAACTAAATTCCAAGGAACATTTGCTATTGCACCTTTTCCTATCATTATAAAGTATTCAAATGCGAAATAGCCGCCAGCCATAATAATTCCGCCAATGGACATTGACAAAATCTTTGGTATAAGCTTTTTACCGAAACGCTTTATGAGAAAACCTACTGCTAATCCCATCAGTCCTTTGATAATAAATGTTGCAGGAGCATAAACACCATAACCTAGTATTAAATCCGCAAGGGCTGAGCCAACAGCTGCAGACGCTCCGGCCAATGGTCCTAAAAACCATGCAGCAGCATAAATCATTGAGTCGCCGGGATTGATGTATCCGCTGGTGCCGACAGGGATTGCAATCATAGTTGCAAGCATTATAATTGCCGCAAACAGAGCAGTAAAAGTTAGTCTTATTACATGTGTGTGGTTTTTCATTTAACCTCTCCTAAAAGAAAATTATATTTTAACCCGTTTGGGTTTTTTACCAAATCGCATCCTTAAGTATCCTGCGTATGCAGTTGGTGCCGCAAAGATTGCGCAAATCCACCACGCGGAATTGTACCCCACAGCCTTATATACAAAAAGCCAATAAAATAAGAATGTAAACACGGCTGTATGTACTATGGAATACAGTGCGCTCCACCAGTTGTTTTTCTCATCCGAAACAGGAATCATCATTATTAACCAGCCTATAAGAATCCCGGCACCATAAATTAGTGCCATTTTATACAGAGAACAAAGCGGAGCAATCATAAGCATTAATCTTGAAAAATAATATGCCACAGCACCCGAAAAAACCGGAAGCAATGCAAACTTTAATATATTAACATATATTAAAAACGAGTCTTTAAGCTTATTAAAATGCGTTGTGTAATCCTCCCCTTCAAGATAGATAGCATCCATTGGAAATTCAACATAACCAATCCTTTTTGTGCGCACATCAAGCAGCATTACATTCTCATATTCAAACCGTTCTCCGGATGTATTTATAAGCTGTTTCATAACATCTTTAGGAAATGCTCTGAGTCCGCACTGCGTATCTCCAAAAGAAAGGCCTGTAAGAAGCTTAAATATTGCAATTGTAATCAGATTGCCAATAAGATTGCCTGTAGGAACATTCTTGCCCTTTAAAAAGCGTCTTGTGCCAAGTATGAGTTTATCAGGATGTTCATCCATAGCTTTAGCTGCTTCTTTTACCGAAGATGCAGGATGCTGTCCGTCTGCATCGCATGCGACAACTCCCAGCAAATCGTCATGCTTGTTCAAGGCATGATTAAAGCCGGTTTTTAACGCTCTGCCCTTGCCCTGATTTACTGCATGATATATTATTTCGCAATGAGGATACTGTTTTGTTACTTTATCATAAACAGGTGCAAACTCACTTCCGCTTCCATCGTCTACAATAAGAACATCGCTAAACCCTTCACTTTTAAGTTCATCTAAAAATTCCAACAGTCTGCCGTCAGGTTTATAAGAAGGTATCAAAATAAGTTCTTTCATTAAATCTCCTAAATATCTCTCCTAAATCCAATCTATAATAACATATTAAACATTGCTTTGTCAGCATATTATACTTGTAAATAACACATAAATTTAATAAAATTAAAAACAGCAATAATACAATAAGGAGCATAACATGAAAATATTCACACCAATCTTTTGGGCAATTATTTTGATAATTATCGGTCTTGTGATAATTTTAAATCAGGCTTTTGGCTGGAATGTAAAGATTTTTCCGATAGTCTTTGGAATAATAGTTATTTCAATAGGTATTTCTATAATTGCAGGCCCTCGCAATCAAGGAGCCAATATATTCACCGGCGGTTCAGGTGTTTCAATCCAAGCAGGAGACAATAACTATATATTCTCCAGTGCTACTATATCACTTGACGATTTAAGCTATGAAAAAGACATTGAAGTAAACAGCATTTTTTCAAGCGTTAAAATCTTAACCAACGGAAAAAGCGTAAGGATTAAGTCAAACGGCGCTTTCTCTCAAACTGTATTCCCCGACGGATCATCTCTTTCTTTCGGTGACAGAACATATGAAAGAGATGGAGAAAACACAGTTTACATAACTACAAACTGCGTCTTTGGTTCAATAGAGATAGAATAAATTAATAAATATAAATAAAAAGGCGTTAACAGAACGCCTTTTTATTGTGCAATAACCTAAAACAGGGTGTAGGTTTTTAGGGGCAAATTATTCTTGTACAGATACCATTTCCTCAACACACTCACCATAGCTTGCGCTATAGAAGACCTCTATTCTGTAGTCAAGTTCAGTTTCGGCATCTACACAGTCATGAATGGAACAGTAGAAGTTTTCACTTTCCTTATCCCATTTTTTAATGGTTGTCCAGTCTCCGTCAAAGCGTTGGAGAAAGATAGTTATTCCAACATTATCAGCAGTATCACAAGCTTTTACAGAAGCATAAACTTCAAGCTTTCCATCCACTGAAATGTTATAGTATCGGTCATAGTATTTTATTAATCTTAACCTAGTTAGTCCATCATTACCGCAGCCTATGCTGTCTATCGATTGTGACATGATGACTCCTTTTTATTACACTCTCATAAGTAAGAGTAGAATTCTTTAAAAAAGGTTGCATCTTTTTTCAAATATAAGGTAAATAATTTGTGAACTAACTTTTTGTTTAGTTTATCCTACTTTAATCCCTTTTTCGCAAGAAATTTATAACTTGCCCTGAGGCTTTCAATAGGATCGTCTGTAAAACTATCCTGCTCTACAGCTGCATATTGTATTTCTGTTTCTCTACAAGCTTCTATAATCCTATTCCAGTTAAGGTTTCCTTTGCCAATCTCTGCAAATTGTTGCTGATCATCTTTAATTCTGAAATCCTTGAAATGGACAACGCTCATTCTTCCGTCAGTCTTATAAATCCAGTTTACAGGATTTTCGCCACCAGCCTGAACCCAGTAGGTGTCTATTTCAAACTCCACAAATTCAGAATCAAAGCCTTTGACAAGTTTCTGCATCATTGTCTTGCTGCCAATCTTTTCGAATTCGAATTTATGGTTATGATATATCAGCCTTTGCCCGTATTCATCAAGTTTTTCACCAATTACGTTGCATTTTTCTATAAATTCTTTTAGTCCGTTTTTGTTGCGATATTCACCGGGCATCGCACCTATACCGACAAATTTACAATCCCACATTTTGTGATAGTCAACAATCCACGGCAAATCATTTTCTAGGTTTTCAAGTCCTGTGTGCGTTGCACAAACCTCAAGCTCCAGATCTTTGCAAGCTTTGGCATAAATCTTTGCAAGCTTCATATCCACATTGCCGACACCGGATATCTGAACAGCATTATATCCAATCTCTTTAATCTGCTCTAAAACTTTAAATATCTCGCTTTCGCTCTTTCCTGAAAGCAGTTCACGTACAGTATATAGCTGAGCTGCTATTTTAAAATCTCTCATTTTATCCCTCCGTTAAATAATATTTTTTATTCTTTTTGCTTGATTCATATATGCCAAGCACCATCTTATTGGAGATAATCGCATCTTCAAGCTTAACATCAAATTCCTCGCCTTTTGCCAAAGATTCATAAAAGGCCTTAATGTACGAATCATGACTGACACCCCAATAAGATTTCTTTCCTTCTAATATTATATCTTCTGCAATGACTTTTGTCTCTTTTTTATTGGTATAAAAAAGTTTGTCGTCAAGCATTCTTAAAATACCGTTCTCATAAACAAATTCAAGTTCGATTTTTGAGTTAATAGCGTGATTATTAGTAGCATAAAAGTTGCCTATTGCACCGTTTTTGTAATAAAAGGCTGCCATAGCTGTGTCTTCCACTTCAATAGTTTTATGAAATAAATTATCCACACGTCCTTCAACTGACTCAATTTCACCGCCAATATATCTCATAAGGTCAATTGTATGTACAGCCTGATTTATAAGCAGTCCTCCGCCTTCGGTTTCCCACTTCCCCCGCCATGAAGAATTGTCATAATATTCATCATCTCGATGCCATGCGACTATAGCTTTCACCGACCTAAGCTCACCGAGGTTTCCATCTGCAATTTTCTTTTTCATCATTGCAGATGTGTTGTTATACCTGTTTTGAAGAACGACGCTTATTCTTCCCTCGCTTTTTAACTCTGCCATTTTTAATTGTTTAAGCTCTTCAAAACCTATACCGGCCGGTTTTTCAAGAAGCACATGTTTTCCTGATTCAAGTGCATTTATAGCTATTGGTGTATGCAGATAATGAGGTGTCATTATATGAACTGTATCAATATTTTTATCATGCAGCACTTCTTCATAATTACTGCAAACATTGTATCCATAATTATCAGACATATATGACAATACTTCGCTATCAGTATCACAAGCTGTAATAATTCTGCAATTTTCCAGCTTATTAATGCTTCCTATATGCGTATGCGATATTGATCCGCAACCAATTAATCCAATATTAAATTTAGTATCCAATCAGTCACCTTCCACTAATCAATGAGAGCCTTCAACATCCAACGTAACGTCCGCGCCCGTCTTCTTTACATCAGAGTTTTTGATTTTTTCCTGAAGCATATCATAAAATTTGTCTTCATCAATAGGCAGCTCCACCCAGTCATCTGTCCATGATGAAAGGTGAATCGCGTTTGAAAGACTCAATCCGTTGATTCCTTCAACTCCCGGAGACAGTTGATCTTTACCGGATAATATTGCGTCAGTGAAATACTGCATTATACCTATATGCCCTGTTTCATTGCCTTTTACGGGTATTTTGCACTCCCAGTTTTCAGGCTTGTCAAAACCTTTCTGGCAGGTTTTTAAATGAGCAGAAGTTTCTTCAAGGTTGCGCATAAAGGTAATGTCTCCACGCTCAACAACAAGCCTTCCTTTGTCTCCTGATATCTCAAGCCTGTTTGTTCCGGGAGCTTCGCCTGTTGATGTGATAAACACTCCTGTTGCTCCGTTCTCATATTCAAAAAAAGCAGTTACATCATCTTCAACTTCTATATCATGGTATTTCCCGTAATCACAAAAAGAACGCACGCGTTTTGGAAGTCCGCACATCCACTGCCATAGATCAATATTGTGAGGACATTGATTCAGCAATACACCGCCGCCTTCGCCTTCCCATGTTGCGCGCCATCCGCCTGAGTTATAATAAAACTGAGTTCTGTACCAGTCGGTAATGGTCCACACAATACGCTTCAGTTCACCAACTTCGCCGTTTTCAATAAGCTCTTTTACTTTCTGATATACGGGATTCGTACGCTGGTTGTACATTATTGTAAATACTTTGTCTGATTTAGCAGCAGCTTCATTAAGTTCTCTTACTGCTTTTGTATATACACCAATCGGTTTTTCAACCAAAACATGTTTCCCGGCCTCAAGAGTTTTTATGCCCATTCCCGGATGATCATAATGCGGCGTAGCAATTATCAAAGCATCAATTTTTTTATCCGCAAGAATATCGTCAAATTTCAAATATCCCTTTACGTTGTCGCTAAGGTTTTCTTTTGCCCATTCAAGTCTTTCCGGCTTTATATCGCAAACTGCCACAAGCTCCATATTTTTGACTTTACCAGCTTCAATGTTTTTAGCATGACCAGATCCCATATTGCCTATTCCGACAATACCTACTCTTACCTTATTCATTTACAACCTCCGAAATTATCTTTTTCAAACTGTCTGATGCAAGTTTAAATTTGCCGGCATCACTTTTTTCTTCAAACTCCAACGAGTTTTCACCTTCCAAGTCATCAAAGCCTTCAAAATGCCCGAGATGAGGCTCCAATGATAAAAATCCTTCATACCCTCTCTTATTAAGCTTCGCGATTATCTCTTTTATATGTCCATCTCCAAAGCCTGATGGAACAACCTTGCCGTCCTTTGCAACAGCGTCTTTTATATGTATATATACAACATAGTTTTTTAGCAGGTTAAAAGCGTGAGGGAACGTTTCCACTCCGCATTGAACAAAATTCGCTGGATCAAAAATAAGCTTGAAGTTTGGAGAATTCATAGTCTTATAAAGTTCCAAACATCTTTCAGCTGTGTCGCCATATATTCCTTTTTCGTTCTCGTGCAAAAGAATTATTTCAGTGTCTGCTACATAGTCACAAAATGTCTTTGTTCGGTTCATTACTTCAGCTCTGTATTTATCGGCATCATCTGCATCTAAAAAGTAACTGAACAATCTTATGTATTTTGTGTCAAGAATTTTAGCTATTTCTACAGTGTGCTTAAAAAGTTCAAAATGTGGCTCAAATGGATCATCAATTTTAATCTTTCCTAGCGGTGAACCAACCGCCGAAACTTTTATTCCTGCCCCATCAAGCTCTTGCTTTAGCTTTTTTACTTCATCTAGGCTATGATCTGTGATGTTTCTTCCGTTTACGCCTCGGATTTCAATATACCCTATTCCCAATTTGTTGATCTGCTTTAATTGTTCGCTAAAATCAGGTGAAATCTCGTCCGAAAAACCGGTCAATGTGAATGTGCTCATGAGAAAACCTCTCTTTAAATGATTTCTGGATTGATTATACTACTTTTTTATCTATGTTGTATTGTTAATGTTGTGAAATTGTTTGCAAATATTGCGCTGTATGGTATTATTGTTTTACTGTAGGGAGTGAGCAATGAAAGATACCACTTTAATCAATGTAGATACCGAAAAGATATTTTACCTTCATTCAAAAAGCCCAGACTGTAACGTCGAGATTCATTTACATGATTCATATGAAATATTTATGGCTCTTTCGCCAAATATTCGTTATCACATTGAAGGCAATGCATATAACCTCAATAAAGGTGATATAGTTATTACCAACGAAAAAGAAATACACAAGCCTGCTGTTTATACAAAAGATGTTTATGAAAGGCAGTTCATTCAATTCAGCCCTTCTATTTTTGCTCATTTTTTTAATGATAAATATAATCCGCTAAAAATCTTTGAGAACCGTCAATTAGGCCAAAACAATAAAATATCATTTGAAAATCCGAGAGGCAATCCAGCACTGGAGATATTTTCAGAAATAGAAAAGCTAAGCAAAAGCAAAAGCTCAAAAAACACTATAATAATAAAAACTCTGCTAATTAAACTTTTAACAGAGCTTGAAGAACGATATCAATCATCTTTTGCAGATGAAAGCGTGATTTTAAAGCCTGATGAGCGAATAGAGGCCGTAATTGATGATTTAAACAATAATTACAGCAAACCTTTTTGTCTTGACGAAATAAGCCATAATCACTTTATGGATAAATATTATCTTTGCCATCTGTTTAAGAAAACAACAGGCTTCACGTTAGTCGAATATCTTCAGTCAAAAAGAATACAAAATGCCAAAATGCTGATTTCTCAAGGAATAGGCATAATGGAATCTGCAAGGCTCTCAGGATTTTCCGAATATTCTAATTTCTATAAAACTTTCACCCAGCTAGTAAAAATGCCGCCAAAGAAGTATAAAGATTACTTGTCATCATTAAAAACATCCTAGCTAGAATATTTATTTGCCTATAAACGGCCTAGCAATAGCTGAAAAAGCCTTTATCGCGATTCCTTCCATATCTTTTTTCACACCAAGGAATTCTTTCCTTATTTCAATATGCTGAGGACAGGCTTTTTCGCATTTTCCACAATCAATACATGTTGACGTCCAGTGTGGCTTTCCGTCAACAGTCTTAATTCCGGTAAACATAGCATAGTCCATTTTTGATCTGTTATTCTTAAACATATGATGCATGTTATAGTACTTAAATGTATCGGGAATATTAATTCCGGAAGGGCAAGGCATACAATACCCGCATCCGGTGCATCCAACAACCATAAGCTCCTGATATTTATTGCGTACTTTTTCAATAATATCCCGCTCTTGTTCCCCAAGGCTTCCCGGTAAGGTCTTTTCAGCAATTGCTATGTTTTCTTTAATATGCTCCATCTCATTCATACCAGACAACACTACTGTTACCGCAGGATTATTATAAACATGGCTAAATGCCCATTCTGCCGGACTTTTCTTAACCGCTGCTGTATTGTAAATATCCTTCACCTCTTGGGGCGGCTCTCCAACAAGAAGCCCTCCTCTAAGCGGTTCCATTACAATAACTCCCATGTTTTTTTCAGCGGCACGATTTATGCCTGAAATTCCTGCCTGAAAATTTTCATCAAGAATATTATACTGGACCTGTACAAAATCCCAGTCATAATCGTCAATAATAGTCATAAATTCTTCCCGGCTGCCATGAAATGAAAATCCTACATAACGCACCTTTTTCTCGCTTTTTATCCTATTGAGAAACGAAAAAATATCAAGCTTTTTCATCCTTTCCCAAGTAGGTCCGTCGAGAGAGTGCATAAGATAATAATCAATATAATCTACTTTTAGCCGCTCCAGCTGTTTTTCAAAGATCTCGTCAATCTTTTCCTTTTTAAATATCATCATACAGGGAAGCTTAGTTGCGATATAAACCTTGTCTCTGATTTTTTTATCAGAAAGAATATAGTCTCCCAAAAACATTTCCGAAGTTCCTCTGTGATATGGCCATGCAGTATCAAGATAGTTTACTCCGTTTTCAATTGCATAAAGCACCTGCTCTTTTGCAAGTTCAGGATCAAACGCATTAAGCATTCCTCCATCTCTGCCGCCTTTTTGTTTAAACCTCATGCATCCAAAACCTAGGGCAGACAACTTATCTTCAGACTTCGGCATTTTTCTGTATTGCATATTCACTCCTTAAAGTTCTGTCAGTTTATTATATCAAACTTTTCTTTATTTATAATAATATAAATTTCTGGCCGGAAACTAGATTATATAAGATTGATAAAAGCCTTTCAGATAAAGAAAGGCTTTTTTATTATTTAACTTTTAGCCTAAACGTTTTTAACTCATATGGCATAATTAAAAACTCAAATGAGTTTTTCGAATTTTTAATACTATTTAACTTTTGCCTTTCTTCAAGGTCACATTCATAGACCTCCACTATTTCTTTAAAGAAAGTAAGCTTAACTTTTGTTCTTTTGTTTTTACATTCATGCAAACGAATAATTATGTCTTTGCTTTCTTCAGCCTGCTTTATAACTTCAATTACTACATTGTCCTTATCAACATTTACAAAAGACAACTCATTCGGGAGTGAGCCATCCTGCGCATTTACTGCAACAGCTGAAACAGGCTGATTAAGCTCATAACCCAGTTTAACCGTATCTGCCTGCTTCCAATCACCTTTATGCGGATAAAGGCTATATGTGAAATGATGAACTTCTCTGTCTGCATTCTCATTAGGCGATACAGCTGATTTTATCAATGTAATCCTCATATCACTGCCCTTGATATCATATCCGTATTTACAATCATTAAGAAGGCTTACTCCATAATCTCCTTCAGATAAATCAGCCCACTTATGCGCGCAAACTTCAAATTTCGCCATATCCCAGCTTGTGTTCCAGTGTGTTGGACGTTCTAAATTGCCAAATTGAATGTCATATGTCGCTTTCTCAGCATGAATATCAACAGGAAACAAAGCCTTAAGCAGTATCTGCTTTTCTTTCCAATCAACTTCTGTTTTAAAATCAATTTTCGAAGAACCTTTCACGATGCTTATTGTCTGCGTTATGGTTGAATCCAAAAATCTTTTCACAACTTTTACAGATGCCTTGAGCCTGCTGCATTCAACTACATCAAAGCTAATAAGCTCATCAACTCCCCACATCTTCTCCTGATAATAAATATTAATATCCCAAGCATCGTAGTTGTGAGGCTTGTCCTCAAAAGCCTGAAGCACATTAGCTCGTTCACCTTTCCTTAGAATCTCTCTATCTGCTTTTTTATCGTAGATTGAAACAATATTTGCATTTTTGTCAAGCTCAACTCTTACACAATCGTTTTCAAGCAAATTATTATCTGCTTTTATACAAGACTTACCTCTTTCTATTTCATCAATAGCAAACGCTTTATATCCCTTTGCCGGAATATTTTTCGCTTCAAACTGTAATCTGCTGCCCTTATAGTCAATATCAATAATTTCATCTCTTATAAAAGGTGATGGGTTAAAAACAACAACAGAATCTTCTTCCGTGGTAATATTTGAAATAATCGCATTAAGAGCACTTTCCTTTATATCATTTCCTTTCTCAATAATTTCCTCATACTGCTCTTTTGACTCATCATACACTTCTTTAATAGATGAACCGGGAATTATATCATGGAACTGATTAAGGCAGATAATTTCCCATCCGGTTCTAATTGCTTCCTTTGGATATTCACTTCCGTTTATAAGATTGTCAGCCGATGCCAAAAGTTCCACATCTTCATACAGAAACTCAGATTTTCTGTTATATCTTTTGTTACGAGCCATAGAAGTTAATGTTCCTCTATGGTATTCGAGGTATAACTCACCTACCCACTTTGGCAACTTGGAGTTATCTTCCACACGTTTTTCAAGATTTTTAAAGAACTCAAGTGATGTCTGCATTTTAGTCATTGGACATCCTGGTATTCCTTTTGATAGCCTTCTTTGAGTTTCCAGCATTTCTTTTGTCGGTCCGCCTCCGCCGTCTCCATATCCAAAGCTAATAAGAACCTCGTTGTTTATAGCCTTTTGCTGATAGCGTTCCCAAGAACCTTTCACCTGATCAGCTGTAATATTACCATTATAAGTCGTGCCATAGCTTCTTTCAGTCCTTGTATAGTCCATGGCTGTAATAAAATGCACAAGCACATCCGAGCCATCAAGGCCTACCCATTTAAACGTGTCATATGGCATTTTATTATATTCATTCCATGAAATCTTGGTTGTCATGAAATAATCCACACCACTCTTTTTTAAAATTTGAGGAAGCGCATCAGAATACCCAAATACATCCGGCAACCATAATATTTTATTTTCCACTCCAAACTCTTCTCTGAAAAATCGCTTTCCATGAATAATCTGGCGAACAAGTGACTCACCTGAGCTTATGTTACAGTCAGCTTCCACCCACATAGCTCCTTCTGCTTCCCAGCGTCCGCTTTTTACTTCTGTTTTCACTTTCTCGTATATTTCCGGACGCTCATCTTTCAGGTATTTATAAAGCTGCGGCTGACTTGACATGAACATATACTCCGGATATTCATCCATTAAGTTTAGAACAGTTGAAAAACTACGCTGAGTTTTCTGCCTTGTTTGCGCCAAATCCCAAAGCCAAGCGACATCAATGTGTGTGTGACCAATACAGTTTGCTATAACACTGTCATCACCACAGAAATTTGTATAAAACTCTTCTTCCATATAGGTAAGGCCTGCTTTAATGCTCGTAAAGAAATCTGCCGAATATGGTTTTCTCAAATCAAGCATATTAACTGCTTCAGTCAGGTGCTTTTCAATCGCAAGTCTTTGCCGATCTTCTTTTTTCAAAAGCTCCGCTATATCCAAAGGTATCTTTATATCATAATAAAGTTTTTCGATGTCTTGGTTTAGTTCCACAACAGACAACGTACATCCACATGGTCTAACAATATTTCCGCGAGCGCTTTTTCCACCGTATGCCTGCATATCAATTTTGTATACGGTTCCTTTCTTCGCACAGTCTGCAAGCAAGACTTCTTTGTGATTAGTATCAAATCCTTGAACAACTTCACCATTAATAAAAACTAAGAATTGAGGATTAGTAGCATCCCAACCGCTCGACCCTGTATCTATCTTTAAAACTATACGTTTACCGTCAAGTTCTTTAGGTACAGTAAAGCTTGCGTTAAACCATGCGTGAACATCATCACCTCCCCATAGCTGAATCTTTCCAAAAGGTTTATATTCTTCAGCAGAACTTTCTGCTTCTTGCGGAGTATGATAAAAACCTTCTTTAATCATCAAATCATCTATCAATACCGTTTGAGGATAAATTAGCGTCTGAAGTTCTTTTACTAATCTCCTTATTCTTTGTGTTACAAAATACATATTTCCCTCCCTAATAAAAACTGACTTTATTATAGAGCACCAACAATTCTGATTATATATAAATTTCTTTTACTAATATAATTATATTTAAGTTTCAATATTAATTTATACCTAATTTCTAAAACATTGTCTATCTTATCAAATATCCTTTACTTTGCTTAAAAAAATCTCCCCTAAAAAATCTCAGGGAAGATTATAATAAATCACGTTCTTCTATAGGCCAATATCCAGGGCGATTTCCTTCATGCCAATTAAGGCTATCTCTATAAACTCTGCCCTTTCAATTCCAATGTTTACGCAACTGTCTATCTGCTCTCGGTCAGCACCTCTTGCAAAAGCTTTGTCCTTGAATTTCTTTTTTACGGACTTAACCTGCACATCCTCAAGTTTCCTGCTCGGCTTAACAAGTGCACATGCTGTTATAAGCCCGGTTATGGGATCCGCACAGTAAAGCGCTCTGTCAAACTCAGTTTCAAGAACTGTTCCGTTTTCCGAATTATGAGCCATTATTGCATGCATAATATCATCTGATATGTCATAATCTTTAAGCAAGTCTTTTGCAGCCAACGCATGCCTTTGCGGATTCTCCGCTGTCAGTTCATAATCAATGTCATGCAATAGGCCTGCAAGTCCCCATTTTTCTATATCTTTTTCTAGTCTTTTCGCCAAACCGCGCATAACGGCTTCTACTGCCAGACTGTGATTAATAAGATTTTCGCTCTTAAGGTTTTCATTTAATAATTCTAATGCTTCCTGTCTATTCATTAACATCTCTTACCATAAATAGTGTACTGGGTTTTTTATGTATGCCTCATATATTTTTGCAACCTCATGCATTTCTCTTTGAGACAAATCCTTCATATCAGATGCTTCAACATTCATCTTTATGTGCTGAAGCCTGCTGGCACCAGGTATAACGCAACTAATCTCTTCAAACATTAATATCCATTTTAATGCATAAAGCGGCAAATTCTCTTTTCCGAAAACTTCTTTCAGCTTATCAACTGCGATAAGTCCCGTTTCATAGTCCACTCCGGAGAAAGTCTCTCCTTTATCAAATGACGCACCCTGTCTGTTAAAGAATCTGTGGTCATCTTTTTCAAATTTTGTATCATGAGTAAATTTTCCGCTCAAAAGTCCGCTTGCAAGCGGCACACGAGCAAGAATCCCAACATTCTTTTCTTTTGCTAGCTTAAAGAAAAGTTCATTAGGGCGTTGGCGAAACATGTTAAAAATAATCTGAACAGAAGCGACGCCATCATAATCAATAGCTTTAATTGCCTCTTCAACTTTTTCAACACTCACCCCGTAATGTTTTATTTTGCCTATCTTTTTCAAATCATCAAGCAAAGTAAAAACTTCAGGATTATAATATACTTCTGTAGGCGGACAATGCAGCTGAATCAAATCCAAAGCTTCAACACCCAGTCTCTTTAAGCTGTCCTCTACGAATCCAATGATATTTTCCCTACGATATCCCGAGGCTATATGCGGATTTAATTTCCTGCCGCATTTAGTAGCAACGAAAATCTTGTCTTTTTTGCTTTTTATAAATTTTCCAAGCGCTTTTTCTGAAAGTCCGTTATTATATACATCTGCTGTGTCATAAAAATTTATCCCATTGTCATATGCTTCATTCAGAATGCTGTCAGCTGTCTTGTCATCAAAGGGCTGTCCCCACTTTCCTCCAAGCTGCCATGTTCCCAGAGATACTTCTGAAACCTTATAACCTGTTTTACCTAAAGTTCTGTATTTCATTATAACCTCACTTTCCGCTTAATGAGCCAAGTAAGCCTCGTACCAAACTTTTACCCAACTCTCTGCCTATTGTTGTGCTCGCAGAAGAAATTGTCTTTCCCAACGGCGAACTTTTAAACTGCCTTATCTTCTTATCAAGCTCTTTCGCTTTTTCAATCCTTTCTTTTTCTGCCTGTTTAGCTTCTTTCTCTTTTTGAATCCTTAATTGTTCATCCTGTTCTTTCTTTGCTTCTTCAAGCTCTTTTTTCTGTTTCATCTCAGCCTTTTCGGTTAAAATCTCATATGCCGAATGTCTGTCCACGTCTTTATCATATAACATACCTAATACAGAATTTTTAATAACTTCAGCAATTTGTTCATCTCCCGCTGGGCTAAAATCACTTTTGGGAGGCAATATCCATACTCGCTCAGCCACTGAAGGAGCGCCGTTTTCCATTAAAAAAGAAACAATTGCTTCGCCTACTGCAAGTTCACCTATAGCCGTCTCTATATCAAGTTCAGAATTCTGTCTGAATGTCTCAGCCGCTGCTTTCACAGCTTTTTGTTCTTTAGGTGTATATGCTCGAAGAGCATGCTGTATCCTGTTGCCGAGCTGCCCCAGAACCGATTCAGGTATATCCAGAGGGTTTTGTGTTACAAAATATATTCCCACTCCCTTTGAACGGATGAGTCTAACAACCTGTTCAATTTTCTCCAACAGTATCTTAGGCATATCATCAAATAGCAGATGCGCTTCATCAAAAAAGAACGCAATCTTAGGCTTATCAGGATCTCCCGCCTCCGGAAGTTCTTCAAAAAGTTCAGATAACATCCAAAGCAAAAAAGTTGAATACAACATAGGGCTTTGCATAAGCTTTTGCGCGTTTAGTATGTTTATCGTCCCTCTGCCATTGTCCGTTTTCATCAGATCACGAATATTGAGGGCTGGCTCTCCAAAAAAAAGAGATGCATCTGTTTCTTCCAGTATTAAAATGCTCCTTTGAATAGCACCTATCGACTGAGTAGCTATGTTTCCATATTCTATGCGAAGTTCATCTGCATTATTTGCCACAAACCTTACCATTCTTGATAAATCTTTATAATCAAGAAGAAGCATTCCCATGTCATCTGCTATTTTAAACACCATATATAAAACACCGGTTTGTACATCAGTCAGACGCATAATACGTGACAGCATCTGCGGTCCCATCTCTGTTACAGTTGCCCGTATCGGATGTCCTTGGTTTTTATGCATATCCCAAAAAACAACAGGAAATCCATCAAAAGAATAATCATCAAAGCCAATCATAGTCATTCTGTTTAAAAACTTCTCACCGGCACTTCCTGGATTTATAAGCCCGGATAAATCGCCCTTGACATCAGCCATAAATACAGGAACTCCGATTCTTGAGAATTCCTCCGCCATTACTTTAAGCGTCGTGGTTTTTCCAGTTCCGGTAGCTCCTGTTATAAGTCCGTGTCTATTGGCCATTTTGGGAATTACAGAATAAATATCACCATCTTTAACTGCAATATTAATAAAAGCATTGTCTGCCATCTTATTCTCCTTAATATATGTTTCTTAGATAATTTTACCACAATTTATAAGTAAGTTGAATCTGTTATAATATTTTAAAAAGCCGCAATACTAAGAGCCATCAGAATTTGAGTCGAGTAATATAAAACAAGATTTATACCACAAAGCACAGGTTTGGGTTTGACTGCAAATCTAACAAATGCCAAAACAGCATCAGATGCAATAAAAAGCAATGCTCCCAATGAAATTAAGATTATAGGAAGAGTGATTTGCGGCAATTTATATAACAGCGACACAGCCATTGTAAACATAAAGATGATAATCATTGCATAAACAGCAACTGGTAATTTCATATCGCCGAAATCGAGCTTAAAATAGCTTTTTGCTGCAAAAACTAGCAACATAATTACAACAAAAATAATTGCGTCATATATTAATACACCGCCTAATGTTATAAATGCAGAAGAATATATTATCTGTCCTATTAAAAATGAAGATAAGCCTGCAATAAAAAACTTAGGCGTCTTTATATATACTAAAAGCAAATCTCCTATCAGTCCAAACAAAAGAGCTGATAGTATAAGAAAAATATATATCTTTGGCGCTCTGCCTAATATAGCTCCTGCAATGCCCACGCAAATAAAAAGCAAAGAATTTATTCCTTTTGTCCAAAAGTATTGCTCTGGTTTCCAGTTATATTCTGTCCAAATATAAAAAACGCTCCATAACACACAGATTCCTGCAATAATCATAGAACATTTCATAAGGTTCTCCTTTTAAGTGTATTAAACTATTTGCTTTTTTCCTTAAAAGCTTTCTCCAGTTTTTTCCCTGTAGGAGTTGCAGCCAATCCGCCTTCTGCTGTTTCTCTCAGCGATGTGTGAATCTGTGCACCTATATCTCCCATTGCATCAATAACCTCATCAGCAGGAATTGCGCTTGTTATCCCAGCCAAAGCAAGGTTTGCAGAAGACAGTGCATTTACCGCACCCATCACATTTCTTTTTACACAAGGAACTTCAACCAGTCCTGCAACTGGATCGCACACCAGTCCCAAAGTGTTTTTTAATGCCATCGCACACGCGTCAGCGCAAGCTTCCGGAGAGCCTCCAAGAAGCTGTACAGCTGCTGCCGCCGCCATTGCCGATGCACTTCCGCATTCCGCCTGACAGCCTCCTTCTGCACCGGAAAGAGTGGCCCTATACGCAATTACCGCTCCCACACCTGAAGCTGTCAACAATGCATCCACCATGTCTTCCTCACTTATATTATACTCCTTTTCCAGAGATAATATTACAGCAGGAAGTATTCCGCACGAGCCTGCGGTCGGAGCTGCTACAATTCTGCCCATACAGGCATTAACTTCAGAAACCGCGAGCGCGTTTAAAATAATATTATTATACAGTTCTCCTCCGGGAAGTTTATGCTTTTTCATATACTCTGAGTAACGGAAAGCATCTGCTTTAGTTAAACCGGAAAATGAATACTGTTCATTCTCCACTCCTTCTATTACAGCTTCTCTCATTACGTTAAGAGTGTCTGCCATCTTTTTAATTATATCTTCGCGTGAACACTCTAAATTTACTATTTGATCCTGCAGTACATATTCTGATATTTTTATATCTCTTTTACTGCATTTTGAAACAATTTTATTCAAAGATTTTAAACTCATACATCACCTTTTGCTATACTTTTGGAACAACAAATACTTTGTTGACCATATCATGTTGCATTATATTTTTTACGCTTGCCTCAGGAATGGGGCTATCGGCTTCAATAATCAATGCGGCAACCCCTCCTCTTTTTGTTCTTTGCGAACTCATTTTTGCAATGTTTACATTCTCTTGGGCTAAAGAATTAGTAACATACGCAATAACACCGGGTTTGTCTAAATGTACTGCAATAACAGTATTGTCTTCTCCGCTGAATCCTGCTTCAAAGTCATTTACTGTCTGTATATTTACACGCCCGCCGCCGATGGAAACACCTACCACATTTACAGACATTCCATTTGCATCTTTTAGGAATATTTTAACCGTATTTGGGTGAGTACCAACTTTCGACTTTTCTTCGAACGAAAACTCAAGTCCATTTTTTTTAGCTATTAAAAAAGAATCTCTGATTCTAATATCATCTGATTTAAATCCCATAATCCCTGCTATTATAGCCTTGTCCGTTCCATGGCCTACTCCTGTTTTTGCAAAGGAACCATAAAGCGTAATTTCAGCTTCTACAGGCATATTGCCAAGAAGCAGTGCAGCAATATTTCCTATCTTGCATGCGCCTGCGGTATGTGAACTTGACGGACCTATCATAACCGGCCCTACTATACTAAAAATATCCATAATCAATTCCTTAAAGTAGTATATTCAATATAAAGTTTTAAAAATAAATATGCAATACAATTCATTGATTAATTAAAAAATTATAAAAAAATAAAATTTTCTATTGACATACAAATTATTTGTATGTATTATTATCGTATAACATATTTGTACGTTTTGCACTCTTGTACGTACTATTAATTTATACGAGGAGCTATTATGAACTTAAAAGTACTAAAAAACAGAAACCTTCTGCTCGTTGTTCTCGGGCAATTCGTATCCGGATTCGGAACTATGATGCAAAGCTTTGCTTTATCTCTTTATGTATTAAGAAGAACAGGCTCGGCCGCCCTTTTTTCATCCGTTTTAGTAGTATCAGTCATACCGCGGATACTTATAACACCTATTGCAGGTGTTATAACTGATAGGTTCAGCAGAAAAAAAATGATTGTGTTAATGGATTTTGCAAGCTCGCTGACAGTTGGTATTTTTTGTATTGTGTATATTATCACAGGCGAGCTCAACATGCTTTCCATATATATTCTTGCACTTTTATTGGCAACAATAAGCTCTTTCTTCTCACCTTCTATGGGAGCAATAATTCCCGATATAGTAAAACGAGAAAATCTGGCTGATGCAAATAGTATAAGAGCTCTGCCTGAATCAATCCTAAGCTTATTGTCCCCGCTTGCTGCAGGCTTATTATTCGGGATATTTGGTCTGTTGCCCATTATGATAGTAAATGCAATTAGCTTTTTCGCATCAGCAGTCAGCGAAATGTTTATAAAAATAAAAAAAGAAAGCATACTTCACAAAGACAACAAAGAACCATATATTGAGTCGCTTAAACAAGGACTTCGTTTCATTAAAACATTGCCTGAAATTATTATGATGGTCGGTGTTGCGGTCATTGCAAACTTCGCTTTGGCTCCGATATTTTCCGTAGCTTTGCCCATTGTATTACTAAAAGATTTCGGTATATCAGAACAGCTTTACGGAGTATTTAACTCACTTACTACAATAGGAATGTTGATTGGTCCAATATTTGCAGCAAGTATCATTAAACGCTATCATTATTCAAAACTTGTTTGGTCTATTTTGGCTTTTAACGGAGTATTGAGCTTATTAATAGCCATCTTCTCTTTCAGCGGATTGTTTAGCAGCGTATATATAAATTATGTAGCAATGATAATATTAATTAACATTCTTGTTGTAACAATTGTATGGGTCAATCTTGCAATAACCACAGCCTCTCAGCTTCTGGTTCCGAAAGATATGATGGGAAGAGTATCGTCGGTGCTAGGAACATTTTCAATGATAGCAATGCCTCTCGGAACCGCTCTAATGGGTTCATTGCTTGAAGTATCAAAAAGCTATACAATAATGGGAATTTACTCACTGTTGCTTATCACAGTAGGCTTTGCTGCAAAAATTGGATTTGATTCTTTGTCGAAAAAAGGTAAAATGGATATGACACTGGGACTCGAACAGGCAGAAAAAGAGGTAGCATAGACATGGAAGAAATGAAAGTCAGATATATAACAACTTTAAAAGAAGTAAGAATTATTAATGATCCCTACAGACAGGAGATAATGAAGATTATTGGTACTTCTAAAAAGCCTCTGACTGCAAAAGAAGTCGCCGTTAAAATGAAAGAGCCTCCTTCAAAGGTTAATTACCATGTTGGTATATTGCACAAACACGACTTTATTGAGCTAGACCACACAAAAACAATAAACGGCATTATCGCAAAATACTATAAAATGCCGGAGATAAACCTATCTATTCAGCTGGAAGGAAAAAATTCCAAGGAAAAAGAAGTCTCAGCTATAAGAGATATGATTACAACCACATTTAATTCAGCGCGAGACCTTTTTATAACGCAAGTTGCAAAAGGTTATGAAAAAGAGAAAAACAAAAAAACAACTGATAACGATATCGATAAAAACGAACTTAAAGATAACGATATGATGCTTACCAGAAGGGTTTATCTCACTCAAGAAGATATTGCTGAGCTAATGGATTTTTTCAATAAAGTATCCAATAGAGAAAGTGAAGATGGGAAAATACATAGTATTTTTATTTCTACTGTCGCTCTTGATCAAGAAGACGAGTAATCAATATTCAAATATCTTTTTCAATTTAATCATATACTTATAATCAGTTCTGTCTATATGTATCGGTGTGATTGAAATATATCCGTTTTCATGAGCATATGTGTCTGTTCCCTTGGAATGCTCTATTTTTTCCCACGTGCCGCGTGCCCAATATGCTTCGTCTTTCAGTTCAAACTCATGCAAGAACGGTCTCCTTCCCTGCTGAGTTATTGTAATACCTTTAGTTTTCTTATACTCCTTGCTGGGGAAGTTGACATTAATGATAACTTCCGTAGACAATACTTCATCATTTAATATCTTTTCAAGAACACAGTTCATGTTGTTCTCAGCTATTTCAAAATGACTAAAATCAGTAGAAAAGGCTATTGAAGGAATACCGCATAATGCGCCTTCCAATGCACCTGCAATAGTTCCCGAATAATTTATATCTGTTCCAAGATTCGGGCCGTCATTAATACCGGAAAGAACAATATCTATATCAAGGTTTAATCCGTATAAAGCAAATTTCACACAATCCGCAGGCTTGCCCTCAAGGCTCCATGCTTTTACTCCATCCATATAATCAGGATGTTTATGAAGCTTCATAGAATCATGAATTGTAATTGAGTGTGCTGTTGCGCTTTGCTGCGTATGCGGCGCTACAACAAAAACATTTCCGAACTTCTTTGCTTTTTCCGCAAGAATCCTTATCCCTTTAGAAGCTATACCATCATCGTTTACTACCAGTATATTCATTTATGCTCTCTTTCAATATCCAATATAAAACATTGTCCCACATAAGTAAATGAGGGACAAGTCAATTAATATAATATCATAATATTTAGCGATTACAAAGTTTTGATATCAATAAATAACATAATGATTGCTCCATACTTCTTTGCACTCTTTTTTCACTTTAGCAGCAATTCTAGACAATTCATAAATGTCATTAATCTCTTTGTTATCATTATTAACGCAGGCAATAGAAAGCGTTACATTATCAATTTTTTCGATATCGCCTTTTCTGTTTTTAACTTCCACATATCCGTTTTTATAATCATAAGGACTGTAAAGTTCTGCCGTTTTCCACTCAAAGTCTTTTAAAATACATTCACAAATCTTTTTAACTTCGTATGTTTTTACACACATCACAAAATCATCGCCGCCGATGTGTCCTAAAAAGCAATTCATGCCCTCTGCGCACCCTTTTGCACTTGTGTTTAATATCTCGGCAGTCATCTGAATCATTTTATCCCCGTTTTCAAATCCATAGACATCATTATATGCTTTGAAATTGTCAATATCGATGTATAGCACAGTAAATGGATCTTCTACGGATAAAAGGTTAGTTAACTGCTTTTCAATGTGCAGATTGCCGGGAAGTCCGGAAAGAGGATTTAAGTGCTTAGCATAGTTAATTTCTATCTCCGTTGTTTTTTCAAGCAGGTCTTTAACGCTTACAACACCATAAAACTCGCTGTTTCTTGTTACAATGATTATGTCATATAGATTCTCATTTTTCCTGCTCATCGCCATTTTTGACACAGTATCAATAGTTGTATGATAATCCACAATAAGCGGATGATTGTTCATTATAAGCTCAATCGGCCTGTTGAGATAAAGAGTAAATCCATATTTTGTACCCATTTTAGCAAAGAAAGATTCCTTCATAATAAGTCCGAGCACTCTTTTATCTTCAACAACCGGCAGAGCGTATACAGAAGAGTTCTCTTCAAACACATTTATTATCTCTCTCCCCAGAACATCTGAAGTAACGGACAGGTTCTTTTTTGCTATATCACCGATTAATACGTTTGAAGATTTGCATGAATAAAGCTTATTTTTCTTCGTATTCATATCTTCAATAAGCCCTATAATATTATCTTCTATAGGCACTATGTCTTCCATGGGTTTTTGTATGAAGTAACCCTGACCATAATCAATCCCCATTTCAATAAGCGTATCCAGCTCATTCTGTGTTTCTATTCCTTCTGCAATTAGTTTTATATCTGTAACAAGACAAAAATCACAAAATGTTTTAATCAATGATTTTTTTAAGCCATCTTTATCAATATCTCGAATGAGGTCCATGTCCAGTTTTATAAAGTGAGGGTGAATCTCTGAAATAAGCAGAAGTCCCGAATATCCTGACCCTGTGTCATCAATTGCTATTTTATATCCTTCATTCTTATAGTGATCTATTATTGCTCTAAAACTTTTATAATCATTAACTGCATTTTTTTCTGTTATCTCAAAAATAATATTATGTGTATCAATATTGTAGTTTTGCAAAAAGTCTTTCGTGAATCCTTTTTTAAACTTTTCATCATTTATAATAGCAGGATCGACATTCAAAAATATAAAAGAATTCTTAATCTCTTCAGATGCATTTTCCAGAGCTTTCAGCCTGCATAAAAGCTCTACTTCCCAAAGTTTGTCATATATTCTTGCAACATCGAATAAACGTGCCGGGCTTTCCAACACAGAATCATGAGGGCCCCGGCTTAAAGCTTCATATCCCAACACGTTTGCATCTTTAAGCGAAACAATAGGCTGAAAAACAGTCCTTATATTACCTTCATTTAATATATTCATTAACTCAGCACCTAAACTTTCCCTGCCTGTATGTTTTGAATCATTTATGTCATCACTCATATTAAGAAAAAAATCATATGAAGCAATTGACTCTGACACTAATCCCATAATAAATCCTTTCTTTTAAGGTATTATAATAGGCTACTATTATATAAAATTCCTATCTATGTTAACTGAGTGTAATTTATAACTGTGAAAAATAAGCTATTACAGGAATAAAAAAGCGATGAGGATAAATACTCACCGCTTTTTTTACTATTTATAATAAGATAAAGCTATTCTGTTTTTTCAATTTTTTCTGCAATATTGTCAAAATAATCAAAGTTTAATATCTCAATTAAACCTTTGTCGCATGCTGCCGCAACTTTTGGGTCAATAGGCATTTTGCTTACTGTATCGATTTTGTACTGCTTTGCAATATCCTCTATTTTGCTTTCTCCAAAAACACTGTGTGACTTCCCACAGTCAGGGCATTCAAAGTATGACATATTCTCTACTATTCCAAGTACAGGAACATTCATAATTTCAGCCATCTTAACGGCTTTCTCCACTATCATTGACACAAGTTCCTGCGGTGAAGTTACCACGATTATTCCTTTAATCGGAAGCGATTGAAATACAGTCAGTGCAACATCTCCTGTTCCGGGAGGCATATCAACAAACATATAGTCAACATCTCCCCAAACAACATCAGTCCAAAACTGTTTTACAGTTCCTGCTATAATAGGTCCGCGCCAGACAACTGGATCTGTATCGTTTTCAAGCAAAAGATTAACCGACATAATGTCTACTCCGGTTTTGCTTGAAACAGGTAAAAGTCCTTGAGCATCAGCTCTGGCTTTTTCTTTTATACCAAAAGATTTCGGTATGGAAGGGCCAGTTATATCCGCATCCAAAATAGCCGTTTTATGCCTTCTTCTGTTCATAAGAACAGCCATCATAGAAGTAACAAGCGACTTTCCGACTCCACCTTTTCCGCTCACGATTCCAATTACATTTTTAACATTGCTAAACTGATTCTGGTCTAACAAAAAACTCTGCGGTTCTGTTCTTTCGCTGCAGCTTTCTCCGCAGCTGCTGCAGTCATTACTACAATTTTCACTCATTTATTTATATCCTCTTTATTATTAATGATCACACATATTTGCGCCTGTCGTAAGGCTTCCGTTAAGATAGTCTTCTATAAGCTCCTGCGGGCTTTTCATCTGCGCTCCGGTAATTACATCCACACCGTTTTGGTTAAACAGGTTCTGAGCACGAACTCCCATGCCTCCTGCGATTATTAAATCCGCATTTTTTTCTCCAAGCCACTTCGGCAGGAGTCCCGGCTCATGAGGCGGCGGTGTAAGCTTTTCTACATTCTTAATGATTTTGGCTTCTTTGTCAACCTCAAATAGGTAAAACTTCTCGCAATGCCCGAAATGCGGGCACATCATATCACTGGCTGTCGGTACTGCAATTTTCATATTATTTCTCCTTTAAAGTAATTTTATATTTGAAAAATCTATTTTGTTATCATTGTCTAAAAACTCTTCATCTGTATGAACAGCCTTCACATTTGCGATGAACATTTCATGAGAACCGGTTACAACAGAATCCACGATTTCGCACTCAATATTTACAGGACAGTCGGTTAATAAAGGAGCGTTGACTTCTTTTCCGTCTGCAAATTTAAGATCAAGCTCTTTAAACTTGTCCATATCTCTTCCGCTTTTCGATCCGATAACGTCATATTCCTTTTTGAAGTTTTCTCCCGGAAGATTGATTACAAAGCATCCGCTTTCTTTAATCATATTGTAAGAAAATCTGCTTGGTACAATCCCCACCATTGCCATAGGAGGGTCATAACTGCAGTTGCAGCAATATGCAACAACAAGTGCATTGTTTCTTCCATCTAGTCCTCTGCATGAAACCACAACATTTGGTTTCGGCATAACATACGTTCCCATTTCAGCTTGCTTTTTCATACTATTCTCCTTCATTTATTTCTTTGACTAATTCATTATACAAATCTAACAATGCACTTTTCGCTGCACTGTCTTCTGTCTCAATAACAGTTTTTTTTGCTATCTGTGCTTTTGTAAAAGCTTTATCGTAAGGTATTTTACCTAGCACTTTAATGCCTCTTTCCTGTGCAATACTTTCTATCTGACATGCAACATCTTCATTTATGTCACATTTATTTATGCACACAAACATTTTCACCCCAAAGTGTTTTGCTAAAGTCATCACGCGCTCCATGTCGTGCATTCCCGAAAGCGTTGGTTCGGTTACAATAAGAACATAATTAACTCCAGTCATAGAAGCTATTACTGGGCACCCTATCCCGGGAGGACCGTCAATAATAACAGTCTCTATTTCGCTGTCCTGAGCAGTCATTTTTGCATTAAAGCGCACTTCACTTACAAGCTTACCGGAGTTTTCCGCAGCAGCCTTAAGCTTTGCATACACCATCGGTCCATATCTGGTTTCTGAAAAAAACCATTGCCCGCAAAGACTATCTTCAAAGTCAATAGCATTTCGTTTGCACGTCCATGCACAGACTCCGCATCCTTCACAGGCAATAGCATCAATATAAACTCTTCCTTCTTCATCTTTTTTAATTGAGTCAAACCTGCATACATCAATGCATCTGCCACAGTTTGTGCAGTCATTTTGACGTATTTTAGCTTCATGGCCACTTATGAAGTCGTAGGTTTTAAGGATGTTAGGCTCAAAAATAAGATGAAGATCGGAAGCGTCCACGTCGCAGTCTGCAAGCACCGCATTTTCAAACATTGAAGCTAAAGCCGCTGTAATGCTTGTTTTGCCTGTGCCTCCTTTTCCGCTAACTATTAGTATCTCTTTCATTTTGCACTCCTTATAATCGTGCTTAACACGTCATTGAGTACATCTTTTATTTCCAGTAAGACATTTATAATGCTCTCACCGCGGGAATACGCCTTTGCAATCTCAATATTCTCAGGAATCATAAGTAAAATATCAATTTCCTCTTTTTTGCAATACTCTTCAACACCAACATCTCCTGTATCACATCTGTTTATTATTACTCCATATGGAATGTCAAGCTGTCTTACTACATCCACTGCAAGTTTTAAATCATTTAATCCAAAAGGAGTTGCTTCAGTTACAAGCACTATATAGTTGCTTCCGTTCATTGCAGTTACAGCAGGGCACGCTGTTCCGGGAGGCGAGTCAATTATAGTAATTCCGTTTATGTCAGATTTCTTTTTAACCGCTCTTATAATTGGAGGCACAAGCGCACGACCAACATCAATTTTACCCTCATAAAATGAAATATTGCCGGACTTCCCACCCGTAAGTTTTCCAATAGCACTCTCTTTTTCATATATAGCGTTACTGGGACAAGCAAGAATACATCCGCCGCAGCTGTGGCACAGTTCATCAAATATCATTGCCTCTTTTGTAAGAACTGCAATCGCATTAAACTCACAAACATTTGAGCATTCTCCGCATAAAGTGCATTTATCAGTATCAATAACAGGAATTTTAATGTTCACATCTTCAGAAACAGTATTCAGAGCTTTTAAAAAAATATTTGCGTTCGGCTCTTCCACATCACAGTCCAAAAATGTTATATCTTTGCCGTAAGCCTGTGCTAATGCTACTGAAATCGTAGTTTTTCCTGTTCCTCCCTTTCCGGAAGCTACAGCAATAATCATTTAATATCTCCTTTTGTTAAAGCATTACTAGGAGCTGCAATCCAGTCTCCGACTTCATAACCGTATCTTTTAGCTATAACCCTACACTTCATCTGAGTTAAGAAATATATTTTTCTTTTTTCATCATTAAGTGTTTCAAAGTTCGCCTGTCCTTTGGCTATAACTACATCCGCTTTATCATATAAGTCTAAAAAATTCTTTGAGCACTGACTAAGCAGAGTACCCGGAGCATCAGTTCCGTTTGATATAATTTGCGCCAAATCATTAATTCCGGCTGAAACTGCATCTTCATATACTGCATCATTTATTATCGGCGATTCTTTAACTACGTAATATACATCAGCTTTAGTATTGAAATTTTCAATCAATATTTTATCAAAAACAGTTTCTCCTGCATTATCGCCTAATATCAGTATTGTTTCAGCGTCAAGAATATCTTTTTCAAGCTGTGTAATATAATATTCATCCAACTGCTTGTTCATCGCTGTGTCAAACGACTGCTGAATTCTGTCTTCATCCCATGAAGAAATTAGAGCAAAATCCAGTATGTTTCCTGCTATTGCAAACTTCACAGCATTTAAAAACGGTTTGTGTGAAGATCCTATCTTGAGCTTAATATCACCTGAAAGTCCAAGTGCGCATTCATCAGACATCTTTTTAATCTCTGAATAAGGATCCTTGCAGTCCGTTTCGCTTCTTATAATCCTATGAATTATCTGTCCCATTTCGGGCGGAGAAAGATTCAAGTCAAACTCCGATGCTTCTTTAAGCACACTTTTTAATACTCGGTGTATTAAAATTTCATCATCTGTTACCTGTTTAAGGGCGTCCAATGCTTGTCTTACAAAACACGGAATACATTCCAGCTGTGATTTCATGCTATACCCAATGACCTTCTCTGTTTGCTTCCGCCATAACCTCAAGCTCTCCTTTAAGATAAGATTCTAAATTTTCTCCAACGGTAGCCTTCTTGCCAGTATATATTTTCACACCCGATCCACAAAGAACCTTGTGTGCTTTTGGACCTAAATTCATTGTTATAACAAGATCAGCTCCCGCTTTAATAATATTCTGAGCCGACTGAATCCCTGCTCCTTGAGCAGCACTCAGGTTTTGTGTATTTTCAACAACAGTAAATTCTTTTGAGTTAGAGTCAACAATTACAAAGTTTTTAGTCCTCCCAAATGATCCGTTTATCATTGAATCCATATTATTTCCTTCATTAGGTATTGCTATTTTCATCATTTGCCTCCGTGTAGTTTGTCGTGTTACTTCTGTGTTTCCTGCAGCATCCCGGTCCTCTTTGCCTCTCAGCATCCGTATACAGCATATAGTCTCCGCCCTCTATCCTAAGAAGCCTTCCGTTGACAATACATTCCGCTATCTTGCGTCTTGCCTTCTCATACATTCTCTGCACCGTAGTCCTTGCAACATTCATGCTGTCAGCACATTCTTCCTGCGAAGTGTTTTCAAAATCAATCAATCTAATTGTTTCATATTCATCCACAGTTAATATAACTGGTTCACCCTTTGCAATACGCGCAGGCACCGGCCCGAAAACACTGCTTTCCGGCAGACAGCATACTTTTCTGTTTTTTCTCGGCCTTGGCATATAAACCTCCGTTTTGAACATATGTCCATAAAGAATTATACTCTTAAAAGAACATATGTCAATAATTAATATGAAAATATTGTTTTTAGTTTTACATAATGTTAATATTTGTTTATAAAAGATAAAAGGATAGATATGATAAACAAATTAATTGCAGAACAGCGAAAAGAAATAAGCTCTTATCTTATTTATAAGAGACTGAGCGAGAAAAACAAAAACGAGAACAATTCAAAAATATTAAAAAACATCAGCGACAACGAACTTGAGCATTATGAAACTCTTAAAGCACTCACCAAGAAAGATGTTCCGCCGCGTCGTCTTTTCATGATGTTTTTCTACATAGTTGCCCGTCTTTTCGGACTGACTTTCGGAATAAAGCTTTTAGAGCGCGGAGAAACTGACGCAGCCGCAAAGTACAGCATGTTAAAAGGAGACTATCCTCAGGTCGCCGAGATTGTAAAAGATGAAGAAATTCATGAAGAAAAATTAATTGGAATGATAAATGAGGAAAAGCTAAATTATGTAGGCTCAATAGTTCTGGGACTTAATGATGCTTTAGTTGAACTGACTGGTGCATTGGCAGGCTTTACTTTTGCCTTTCAGAACACGAATCTTATCGCCGTTACAGGCCTTATCACAGGTATAAGCGCTTCTTTTTCTATGGCAGCCAGCGAATATCTTTCAACCGTTCATGAAACCGGAGAAAGCAAACAGGCACTGAAGTCTGCAATGTATACCGGAATCGCCTATGTGTTAACAGTAATTGTATTGATACTTCCCTACCTTCTTTTAAACAATCCGTTTATAAGCCTCGGGACGTGTCTTGCAGCAGCCGTTGTCATAATTTTGGTCTTTAATTTCTATGTTTCAGTTGCAAAAGATACAGGATTTAAGCGAAGATTCTGGGAAATGGTCATTATAAGCCTTGGTGTTTCCGGTATATCGTTCCTGATTGGAATTTTAGTAAAAAGCCTTTTTAATATAGAAATATAAAATAAAAAAGGAGCTTATAAGCAGCTCCTTTTTACAAATACTAATTAAATCAATATTGTCCAAATCCCGGGCTGTATGGAGACACATATTTATATTCCGGATAGCCTGGATAGTTTTCCTGAATAATTGCAAATTCACTCCATATTACTGGTCCGATTTCAACTCCGTCAACTGAATACCAAAATCCGCCCGAAGAAAAGGCATCTGCTGGTGCAGCAACAATTTTGCAATTATACTTAGTCATTTTATTTGTCAACCATGCTCCTGATCCAACAAAAGAACTAAATCCCCAGTGCCTATCTAGAACGCCGTCTAGATTTTTATCCTCATTCGAAAGCCATGCATCATTCCATTGCATCATCAGCTTATCATTCCTGTACGGCCATGCCCAGTGACCTTCTGCAGCAGGATTTTCGGCAAGATATGCTTCATCGTCACCAGTGTATGGCGGAAATCCAGCTGCCCCAAGATAAGCATTTGCATAACTGCCATTAAACATATGAGCCTGATAATTATATCCATATACGTCATAGCCAGTTGGAATAGCTTGTCCTGTTAAATAATGAGTACTCGAGTAATAAACTTCCCCCTCTGTTATTGTGTTGGCTTCATGTACATTCTTTTTGGGTGCCGCTGCTGCTGTTGCTGAAAATGCAAACATTAAAACAAGCAAAGCGATAATTGTCAAGGCAAGAGCTTTTCTCATATTCTTTCCTCCAAAATTAAATTTACTAAGGAGTGGTTGCGCTGTTAGCTCATTAACCGTAAAGCGCCCAAATAATACGGCTAAATCAAAGCATCCCTTAATATGCTGTTATTAAATATGTGCATCAATTAAAATCTGTAATATGTGTCTTAAGTGTCCGAAGCAAATTATATCATTACACCCTTTTTATGTCAGTGTGTATAATTTAATCTATTTCATGCCACATGACTTGAATTGACAGTTTCAACACATAGTATTATCATTAAAGTGTAAGACAAAGGGGATGATATTATGAAAATCGTCTTAATGCCTAGAACAAAACCGGGCACCGTTTCTGTCGCACTTTTCCTAACTTCCGTGCTTCTTGTTTGTTACTTTTTCCTGATGGTAAATGTATTTGACCAAAGGGGCGGAGACACTTTCTTTTCAAACCTCAACTTAACTATACCGATGCTGCTAGCATGGGCATGTAGCGCAGCATCACTCGGATTTGGCATCGTTGAAATTGTAAAATCAGATAAACTGAGCATATTAATTATGACAATCGTATTAATTACGTTTCTTGTCACACTATACGGGATTGCTGAAATTGCTTTCCCACATTAACCAAAACAAAATAAAGGCTGTGATAACCACAGCCTTTTCTTTTTATAATTTTGTTAATTTAGATTATTAATTATCATCCATTTCAACATGAACTTCTACTTTCTTATGCCTTCTTTTTCTGCCTTCTACGATTGATGTAATTATAATAATTATTCCGATAATTATAAGCCCAACCGCAGCTGCCATCCAGAATGAAGCTAAATAATATCCTATAAAAAATACCATAGCTAATCCTAAAAGAATAATCACAGGCACCCATGATCCTTCTCTTCCTCTGGAGAACAATTTCAGCTCTAACAATCCTAATCCCGGTCCTACTAAATAAATGGGCCACAACGTTCCTGAACTATCCCAACCAGCAATCGTTGTATACATAAAGTAACATCCGTATACCAATAGTATGCCACCAGGCACTAATATTCCAGCCGATTTTTCTTTTGAAGCAAAAAACTGAACATGAAACAGTATCGATAAAAGTATCAAAAATGCTGGCCAGAGATATCTCAGCCTGAAATATTTAAAAACTTCAATTACATTTAGCTGCCCGAGCACCAGAAGTGTTCCGGCAAGTATAAGTATTATTCCCCAAAAAACCGCTGTTGTTTTTTTCATATTTTTCCCCTTCTTAGCGTTATGCTTCAGGTCCTTTTTCTTGAGTCTCCTCTTTTCCCTGATCCTCTTCAGGCTGTTGAGTCTCATCAGTACTCAGTGTCTTAGTTTCTTCAGGTACAGATGGATTATCTTCAGCTTCAGCTTTTGGTGCTTTTCTCTTAAGCCTTGCTTCATCATCCATAAGTTTAAGATCATCGCTTACATTGGAAATATCAAATTCACGCAGTTTTTCTTCCTCTTCAAGCCTCTTGATCTTCTTCTCGCTATCGGGAAATAATTTAACTTTATACGATTTAACTACCGGAGCATTTCTCCTCAATAAAAGCATAAGTATGCCAAATATCATGACTACTACACTTATAAGCTGGTTGACACGTATTCCAGTTCCAAAAAACATCTGGCTGTCCATCCTGAAGCCTTCTATTATCATCCTGCCGAATCCATAGAGTACAAAGTACAGGAAGAATACATTTCCTTCTTTTCTGTCCTTTTTCATATAATTCATAAGGAATATAAATGCGATGAAATTCCACATGGATTCATAAAAGAATGTTGCCATATGGAAAGCTCCCTCGGATTTTATAAACACAGCTGCAGGAAAGAATGTCCATGCAGGATTGTTTATTACCCATCCGTATGCTTCCTGGTTTACAAAGTTTCCCCATCTTCCTATAGCCTGCCCCAAAATAAGTGACGGGACGAGGATATCAACCATAGATAAGAATCTCTTTTTTAAAAGCTTGGAATATACAAACACTCCAATAAGTCCGCCTATAACGCCTCCGTATATTGCAAGGCCGCCGTTCCATATTTTAAACACATCCACAAATGGTCCGCCTTTAAAATATTCCCAACTAAAAATAACATAATGTGCTCTTGCACCGATAACCGCAGCAATAACTGCAATAAGAGCTATATCCAAAACCATCTCAGATTTATAGCCTCTGCGCCTTGCATTAAAAGTCGCAATCCATATGCCGAGAAGCATTCCGGTTGCGATTATAATTCCATACCAATAAATATCTTTTTGAAGTCCAAATAAGTTAATTGTAAAAGCAATATTATCTACCATATAAAACCTCCATAAAAATGATTATACATTCTTTGTCTACCCATGGCAAACAGTTTTAAGTAAATTAATGGTATGTTAATTTTTAAAGTTTTGTGTATGAGCTTTTAACCATCACTTTACTTTTTTAAAGTATTATTTTTTAGTTTCAGACTTTAGCCGCATACTTTTCGGGATACATTTTCCACGCTTTGTCCATTTCATCATATTCAATGCGTACAAGCCCTGAATCCAAAGGTTGCCTACGGATATCCTCAAAATTTAAAATGAAGTTAAGGGAACTCTCACCGTTAAAATTATATAGATTAAGCGGTAAAATCATCCCAGCGTTTGCCTGCATATTTTTAAGGATAATAGGCTCCGACTGCGCAGCAAGCTGATCTTCTTTAAAAAAGTATTGATAGTGACAGCTTAAATTCCTTGCAGGTCCGTTTCCCTTATTATCGATAAGCAGATAAAGTGTTTTAACATTTTGATGCTTTTTTTCTTCATCGCGGTTAATGTCTATAGGATTATGCTCTATAAATCCCAGTTTTTTATATTCTTCTATATGTTCAGGCTCACATGGCTCAAAATCAATTATCGGTAGATAGTTAAGCCGTGCCAGTTCATTAAACTGTCGTCTGTTTTCGCGATTTGTTACAAGAAAAGCAGTAATTGTAGCAGCAGCTCCAGCAAGACCGCCTGCAAATCCTCCCCAACCGTCAGACATTTTTATCTCTCCGACCGAAAGAAGGTTAAAGACAATAAGAATTATCAAAAATACCATTATCGCGCTTACTAAACTAAGCCAGATAATCAATGCATAGTGGCTATGTTTTTTGTTCATGTGTTACTCCTAATATATAATTATACAAAAAGTATAAGGCTCGCTGCCATTACCGCCATTCCGGAAACCAACCCATAAATCGAAAGGTGCGGATATCCGTATTCTCTGGATGCAGGGATAAGTTCATCAAGTGCTATAAAAACCATTATTCCGGCCACCGAAGCAAATAACATACCGAATATCACATCATTTAAAAACGGCAATAAGATGAGATATGCTATAAGTGCTCCGGCGGGTTCGGAGAGACCGGACAAGAAAGAATACCAAAATGCTTTTCTCTTGCTTCCTGTAGCAAAATAGATGGGAACCGAAATTGCAATTCCTTCAGGAATGTTATGTATTGCTATTGCTAATGCTATTGCTATACCTAGAGAAAGATTCTGCAGAGATGCAGTAAATGTTGCTATACCTTCAGGGAAGTTATGAATTCCAATAACAATTGCGGAATATACGCCAACATGCATCAGCTTATTCATATCAGGATTTTTTGTGTCCTCCCCCATTTCCTCTACCTTGTGAGGTTCATGAGGATTCTCATTTTTGGGTACTAACTTATCTATTAACGCAATTACAATCATACCGCCGAAAAAAGATGCAACCGTAATCCAGTTGCCATTAATCTGACCAAGGCTTCCCGTAAGTAAAATTCTTGCTTCACCAAATATTTCAACAAATGAAACGTAAATCATTACTCCTGCCGAAAATCCAAGCACTAATGACAAAAACTTCGTATTTGTTCTCTTTGCTAAAAAAGCTATAAGACTTCCTATACCTGTTGAAAGTCCTGCAAATACCGTAAGCAGAAAAGCTGCAGCTACGGAACTCAATTCCATCTCTATGTCCCCTGTTATCTTGATCGTTGAGTAACAGTATACAATATTTTTGTTTTTATTACATTGATAATATATAATTGGCATATAATATTCTAAATATTTCCGGAGGTTCCTATGTTTAAATGGGGAATTATCGGGCCTGGAGTAATCGCCCATGAATTTGCAGATGGTTTAAGCCAAATTGAGGACGCTGAACTATATGCTGTTGCATCAAACAGCGCTGAAAGAGCAAAAAAGTTTGCTGAAAAATATGGTGCAGCCAAGGTTTTTACAAGCTATGACAAGCTTGCAAACTGTAGCGAGCTAGATGCTGTATACATCTCAACAACAAATCCATATCATCTGGCACCAGCCCTTATGTGTCTTGAAAATAAAACAGCAGTTTTATGCGAAAAACCATTGTCTTTAAACTCAAAGATGGCACAGGAAATGATAAAAAAAGCCGAAGAAAAAAATACTTTCTTTATGGAAGCTATGTGGACTCGCCTTTTGCCGGCAATTGTTGAAATGAGAAACTGGATAGAGGAAGGTTTAATCGGTAAAATTCGTATGGTTAATGCAGGATTTTGCATCAAAGTTCCTTATAATCCAAAAGGAAGAATGCTGGATGTTAAAAATGGCGGCGGAGCACTTATAGATTTAGGCGTATATCCGATATCGTTTGTTGAAATGCTTCTGGGCAAAGACTATAAAAAAATGTATTCAGTAGGTTCTTTGACAGATACAGGTGTAGATGAACAATCGGCTGTATTGATGCAGTATTCAGACGGAGTAATCGCACAAATTTCAAACTCACTTTCAGTGCGTCCGCTAAACAAGGCACAAATTCTGGGAACAGAAGGAATAATAGAGGTCGAAAACTTTTGGATGGCAAACAGCGCAAAGCTTGTTAAGGAAGGCAAAACCATAAAATCCTGTTCTTTCGACTATAAAGGAGGAGCTTATAAATATGAAGCTCTGGAAGTTCAGAAATGCCTAAAGCAAGGTAAAATCCAAAGCGATATAATGCCATGGAGCGATTCCATCGCCGTAATGGACATAATGGACAAAGTAAGAGAAGGTTTAGGCTTAAAATACCCTCAGGAATAAGCATTTTTAACGCTTTAAAATATCCTTTGACAAGTATCCCCATTTATGTTAAGATTGCCAACAAATAACTACAGGAGCAAGCATGAACGGTAATTTAAATAAAACTTGTTGGTCAACCGTCATTGAAGCACTTATTATGCAAAATAAGGGCTTGCTTGTGTTTACCTGAATTTAGATTCACTTAACCAACACGAGCCAAGCTGAAAAGTTTGGCTCTTTTTTTATAACTTTTGAGAGGTGGATTATTATGAGTGCAATAAGAATAAACAATCTAAGCAAATCATTTAGTACAAAAGTACGCGGCGAAGGTTTTTCACAAAGCTTAAAATCGATTATAAAGCCACAATATAAGGATGTGAAAGCTGTGAAAGGCATTTCATTCGAAGTTGCCCAGGGAGAGATTATGGCTTTCATAGGACCTAACGGAGCAGGAAAATCCACAACCATAAAAATGCTTACAGGCATTCTTCATCCGTCTTCTGGACAAGCTTCAGTGCTAGGCTACAATCCTGTAAAAGAACGGAGAAAACTTGCCATGCACATCGGCACAGTGTTCGGACAAAAATCCCAGCTGTGGTTTCATCTGCCGCCATCGGACAGCTTCAGGCTCTTGGGAGACATATATGAAGTGCCCGAAGCTGAATATAAGAACCGGATGGCTTATCTTGTCGAAGTGTTTGATATCGAAAATCTGCTTAAAACTCCTGTGCGAAAGCTTTCATTAGGACAGCGCGTAAGATGCGAAATTGCAGCTTCACTTCTCCACAATCCGAAGATTCTGTTTCTGGATGAACCGACTATCGGACTTGATGTTGTGGTAAAACAAAAAATACGTGATTTGATACGAGAAATAAACACTTCATATAATACAACAATATTTTTAACAAGCCATGATGCGGGAGACATTGAAAAAATATGCCGAAGAGCCATGATAATCGACCATGGGCAGGTAGTGTTGGATGAAAGCATAAAACGCTTAAAATACGATTATCTTAACCGCAAGATTGTCGCTGCCCGTTTCAATGAGGAAAGAGATGTCTGTGATTTGGAGTCAATTGAAGGCGTTAAAATCATAAAGAAAACTCCTTATGCCGTATCGCTCCACGTGGACACATCAAGCTCGCCTATCGGCGATGTCGTCACGAAGCTCTCAGAAGGCGGAGGCGTGGCGGATATTACAATCGAAGATCCTCCAATGGAAGAGATAATTACTGAAATATTTAAAAATACGGAGGTAATCACATGAAAACAAGAAAATATCTTACTACCTTCAGTATAAGCATCCGTAATGCCCTATACTACAGAAAGAATATCCTTGGCGGAATAATTATGTACACATTGTTTGTATATACTTTCTTTCTTTTATGGACTGCTGTATATAAAAGAGGAAGCATTGACGGATATTCATTTAAGCAGATGATATGGTATTTCTGCACCACCGAAATAATAGCGATGAGCATGGGCGGCGGCATCTTTTACCAAATGGGTCAGGACATAAAAAGCGGGTCAGTTGCCTATCAGCTGGGGCGACCGTACAGCTATCTCTGGTATCAGTTTTCAAACAATATGGGTTCAGTTTCTGTGCGCCTTTCTATGTTTATAGTTATTGCAGGGATTCTCGGCACGCTTCTTGCAGGAGCTCCCGGTTTTGCTTCTGCGGAATCCATACTGTTTTTTGCCATAGCTCTTATATTAGCGCTTCTTGTGCAGTTTTTCATAATGGTTTCAATCGGTCTTTCCGCTTTCTTTGTGGAGGAAAACAGACCTTTCTTTTTCATCTATCAAAAGCTGATACTGATTTTGGGCACTTTCCTGCCGATAGAGTTTTTCCCCGACTGGATGTCAAACATACTGAAGTTTATGCCTTTCTCGCTTGTGACTTGGGGGCCGGCAAAGATGTTTGTAGATTTTTCATATGAACACGCGGCATTTACGCTTTCCGCCCTCACATTTTGGGCGATTGCATCAATATCGCTCGCATTTTTAATATTTCGGAAAGGAGTGAGTAAGATTCATGTTCACGGAGGCTAAAAAAATACTGCGTATATTCAGGCGCTACTTCAAACTGAATCTGTCCGCACAAATGGAATACCGCGCGAGTTTCATTGTTCAGGTCTTTGGCATGGTTTTAAACAATGCGAGCTTCATTGTATTTTGGGGTGTTCTTTTTTCCACAATGGGCGGAAGCATCGCAGGCTACGGAATGCGCGACGTCATGTTCCTTTGGGCAGTTGCAAGCTCCGCCTTTGGTTTCTGCTACATACTCTTTTACAATGTAGGCAGAATAAGCCATCTTATAATAACAGGAGAGCTTGACACTTACCTTCTGCAGCCCGTACCCGTTCTCGCCAACATTCTGGGTGCGTCGACACAAGCAAGCGCATGGGGCGACTTCATCTACGGCTGGGTATTGTTTTTCATCTTTTGGGGGCTTAACATCAAAGCGCTTACAATATTTATGATGGCAATACTCATCGGCGGATTTGTGTTTACAGGAATACAGATAATGGCGCACACACTCACCTTCTATATAGGCAACGCCCAGCTTATCGTCGGCTCTGCCTTTAATTTTATGGTAAGCTTCTCGATTTATCCGGAAGGAATCTTCAGCGGTGTCGTCCGCGCTGCCGTTTACTCCATCCTGCCCGCAGCGTTTGTAACGCATATACCGTTAGCCCTCATTATGGATTTCAGCGTTGGAAAGCTCATTTTTTGGCTGTGCGGTGCAGCTTTGTACTGCACTCTGTCTGTTTTATTCTTTTACCGCGGGTTAAGAAAGTATGAGTCGGGGAATTTGATAATCACAAGGATGTGATTATTCGATTTAGAAGTTTAAGCTTCTCATCGAGGAATCTTAGAAATCATCATAATATTTGGAACAGGTTCGAAGTTTATGCCTAATTAATAATATAATAAATCTCCATATATTAAGGTTTATAAATAAACTTCAAAATTATTATATTCAATAACCTACACGAATTCATTTCGTGTAGGTACTACTTTATTCTTTTTACTGCTAACAAAGCGCTTGTCACTAGAAAGCACAAACGAAGAGAGTTTCTAGCGACAAGCAAGACCTCGGCGAAAAAAGCTTTTCGTCGAAATATAAAAAAAGTGCCCCCCGCAAGCGAGAGGCAATAGAAGAAAGAAAATTAAACAACCCTTCCAATACACAT
Organism: Christensenellaceae bacterium; assembly: GCA_963677605.2. GTDB lineage: Bacteria > Bacillota > Clostridia > Christensenellales > UMGS416 > JAGLOK01. Next base: position 186,784 of record CAXXDX010000001.1, read on the forward strand.
AATTTAGAATATCTCTTAACTTCAGCCGGCCACCAAGTGCAGATGATTCTGCCTTGTTGCAGCTCTTCTGTAAATATACTTTTGAGCTGCCTGTGCTTTTTTCTGTGCAGTATAATTCGCAAAATACATGAGCCTGTTATAGCACATCATAAGCTCGCGGTGGGAAAAAAGCGGCTGATATTTCTTTTGCAGTGCCAGATTCTCAAGAGACAAATCCAATCTGCCACACCTTGCAAGTTTTATTAATTCCTCAGGCATACGGCTTTCAGAAACCATCTTAGTGCTATAATAGCCACCGCATTCATCCAGCATATACTCAAGGTGAGTAAAATCATCAAATTCCTTCATAAGCGACAGGCACTTAAATGCTTCAGCATCAAAGTCACGTTTAAGCCATGTCAGCTCTCTTACGCTCAGTCTTTCTTTTTTTTGCTGAGTCTCTTTTAAGAAACCTCTGTATATTCCAACAAAATTATAATCACAAAAATCTTCCGAGAAATGATATGTAACAGTAAAATTATGTCCTTCTTCTGTTACTACGTGAACATTCTTGAACATATCTTCATCAAATATCCGTATCACTTCAAACCTGCCATAATCATGCAAGTTGTATAGAAGCTTGTCGTATAATTTTTCAGCGTATCTTATCAAGAAGCACCTTTTTCTTTGTATCGTATACTCCCCTGTCTATAATTCCGAGCTGATACAATTCATGAAGATTTTTTAATAGTCCCGGGACTTCAACAGCTTTCACTATTGGAACGCTAATTATCTGTCCTTCTGCCTTTGACGACTTTTTTACACGTATAAATTCTACATATTCCTCGCCATCGTAGTTTACGTGATTAACTTTGAATCCTGCCTGTGTCCAAAACTTTGACAGATGACTGGATGAGTTTGCCCACATTGCCCTATATGTTTTTGCGGACAGTGAGAGCGGCGTGCCCAATATGTCTTCTATCTCTTCAAACGTCAACCTTACTATGTCGTCTTTTGCCTTTTTGAGATAACCCGTTAATGGATCGTATTTACTCATCTAAAGTTGTCTCCCCATCGGTTCTCCCATCCTTAATATAATATTATACTAGGACATTATATTTGTCAATTATTATTTTTTATTTTTTATATTATTTTCTGACTTTTTTTATACTTATATTATAACTCTAGAACTTTGTTGCAACTATATGCAATAAATTGGTAATTTTGAGCGTTTTTAAGAAATAAGCATATTTTTAAGTAAAAGCTGTTTATTTTTATGTTTTAATCTTTTAAATATGTGAATTTGCCAGAAATTATGCTATTATTAAGTTCTTCATTGTTTTCCTCCTTAGATTGATACAAGGCTTTATGCCTAATCGGTCTTTGGAGGTTTTCTTTTATAGAAAAGGTGAAAATACATCTATTGTAAATGTAAATCTTGACCCGACAATTTCTTTGTTATATAATCATGTAGCAACTTTTGGGGAATTAGCTCAGTTGGCTAGAGTACTTGACTGGCAGTCAAGGGGTCGTCGGTTCGAATCCGATATTCTCCACCAATAAAAAACGCCATCAAATGATGGCGTTTTTTTATTGGCAAGCACAGCGCAGCCCCAGCGTTTTCGGAGAGAAACGCGTTGCGCGGCAATAGTTTCACCAGAAACTAGTATAACGAAAATAATTTAACCTAAATGACTTTTTTATTTACATAGCGAAAAGTTAATCTGCATAAATCATTATATGTTTATGTTTACTTCCGATCTTACTGTTCTAATACGAATATATTCAAATAAGTAATTATATTATAAAATCTTGACACTTAAGCGAAAACTCATATATGATTAAAATGTAAATAGTAATTATCTTTTCAGCAAACTCAACTTAGACTTTATACAGAATTATTAAGTCAGTTACATCATATAAACAAATTTTGCAAATTGAAAGGATGTTCTAATGTATAGTCATAATAATAAAATATCCAACAAAAAAAAGAGTAACTCTACAAACAAAACACAGAAAAGATGGATTATGCTGTTTGGAGGATTTCTTTTGTCGCTTATGGGTGGCATGAGTTATGCCTGGGGATCTTTCGTTGTACCGCTGAAAAATGAATTTGGCTGGACAGCCGCTCAGTCAAACCTCCCTTTCACAGCAATGATAATTACTTTTGCCATTATCATGATTCCTGCAGGATGGTTACAAGACAAAATCGGTCCTAGGAAAGTTGCTACAGCCGGAGCAATTACAATGATTTTAGGATATGGACTTTCTAGTTTGATAAAATATATCCCGCATCCCGGATGGTTAATATTCTCATATGGTGTAATAGTAGGTGTTGCATGCGGGCTTACATATTCATGCATTGCTCCGACTGCAAGAAAGTGGTATCCTGACCGACCAGGATTTGCAGTTTCTACATCTGTAATGGGTTTCGGTTTGGCTGCAGTAGTTATTGCTCCATTAAAAAAGCCATAATTCATAATATAGGTGTTGAAGGTACTTTTTTAGTTCTTGCTGTCTTAGCAGGAGTTTTAACGATTATCGGTGCAAGAATTATAAAAAATCCACCTGAAGGGTATACAGTTGATGATCTAAAAATCAACAAAGAGGAAAAATCTGAGCAAAGTATACAAAAGAAGGACATGAGCCCAAAAGTATTCGTTAAAACCCCTTATTTCTATATCTTATGGCTTGCCCTTGCTATGGTTATAGGAGGAGGACTTACAGCTATAGGTCTTATAACAGCTTATGGCGAAGTCAGGCTCAGCCTAGCTCCTACCGTTGCAGCAATTGCTATATCATGCTACTCGCTTGTTAATGGCCTCGGACGTCCATTTGCAGGATATCTGGCTGACAAAATTGGCACATTAAAAGTTATGATTACAATTTATATAATTCAGGCAGTGGTCTTCCTTGCACTTCCTTGGATTGCTGTAAATTTTGCACTTTTAATAATATGTTCTTTGCTTTTAGGTCTGGGATATGCAACAACTTTTGCACTTTTCCCTGTTTTAGTAGCTGATAGATGCGGTACAAAATACTTAGGAATAAACTACGGAATGGTCTTTAGTGCTTTTGCGATTGGAGCGGCAACAGGCCTTATTGGATCATGGCTATGGGATATAACCGATTCATTCATTCCTGCCTTCTTGTTAGCCGGAGGGACAACTGTGATAGGACTTATCTTCTTATTAGTTCTTAAAAGAAATCATTTGAGTAAAAAGCATTAAACAGTAATCCTACAGATGTTGATATAAAAACAACTATCCGTATAAGCTTTGTTCTTTATAAACATACACTTTTGAAAAAATACTATATAAGATTAAAAATTATCATATATAAAATAATCAAACCATGCTGTTGCACCGCCTTGCGCAAACATGCCGACAAAACAACCGGTAAAAATCTGTTTCATAGATTCTTTTGCTAAAAACTGTGACCTTCCTGTACCAACCAACTTCATGCTGTTTTCATCTGTTCCTGCAAAGAAAGAATAGATTAGTTTATCCGCCTCTATTTTAAGTATGATTTCGCCTTCTTCCGGCAGATGCACTGATTCACTTTCGACAATCATATCCCCTACATGTTTACGTAAAACCGCTACCCTTGCATTATCCTTTTTCTTTACTATAAGATCATAGTGGTTCTCATATGTATGATAGACAGTAACACCTGCCTGCTGGTTTTCATCTTTCGGTTCAAAGTCCATCTTTGTCTGAACTTGAATATCAAAATGTTGTTGGCGTCTTCCCAAGAATGTAGGTGACGCCATATCATCAAGCGAAGCATTTCCTGAAATTAATCCGAGATAGCTAGGTCTGTCAGATAAATTATAATTTTCAATAGCTGGATTTCTTAAAAAGCTCCATTGGTATGCCAAGCTTCCGCTATCAAAGTCATCTTTTATATCTTCATCACGCACCGGAGCCGATTGAATTTTTGTTTCAACAGACATAGCGTCCATTATTTTTTCTCCACCGTTTATTACAGGCCAGCCCTCATCATCCCATACAAGCTTTGCAATCAATGTTTCTCTGCCGATATGATGAAGCCTTCCCTGAGCAGGACGAATTCCATGAAAAACAATCCATGACTCACCCTCAGGTGTTTCCACTATATCCGCATGTCCCAATCCCTGAAAAGGAGATTCACCCATGTTTACATCTCTATGGGAAAGTATCGGGTTCCTCGGGCATTCTTCAAATGGTCCCCATGGTGACTTGCTTCTTGCTATCGTCTCCATGTGGCCATATTCCGTTCCGCCTTCGGCTATCATAAGATAATAATATCCATCTCTTTTATACATATGAGGGCCTTCAGGACATTTGCCGCCGGTTCCATGCCAAATCAATATAGTTTCTGTCAGCATTTTCCCCGTTTCGATATCCAATACACACTGCCCTATTCCGGGGCCTTCTTCATTTTGAAAAGTACTTGTAAAAAACACAGTGCCATCATCATCAAAAAAGAAAGATGGGTCTATTCCGCCCTGTTTAACCCAAACAGGTTCTGACCATTCTCCTGTAATATCATCTGTCCAAACAAAAAAATTGCCTTTATCCGATACATTAGTTGTCGTCATGTAAAAACGTCCATTATTATATCTAAGAGTAGGTGCATAAATCCCACCCGACGGATGACATCCCTCAAGTTCTAGCTGTGAGCGTCTTGAAAGAACATGGCCAATTTGCTCCCAATTAATCAAATCTCTGCTATGAAATAGCGGCACTCCCGGGAAGAACTCAAAAGAGCTTGTAACAAGGTAGTAATCTTCACCTACTCTGCATATACTGGGATCAGGGTGAAATCCTGGGATAATCGGGTTATTGAAAGTTGTCATTTATGTCCTCCGGAATAATTTTGAGTTAACAAAAATATTGTTAACTCCAGTATCGCTGTATCTGTTAAGCAACACTTCTTCAATGTTTAAATGATATGATAAATACAGCAAAACATAATGTCAATGGTTGAATATAAATTGTAACAAATAAAGGCTTTTTTTAGCATTATCCAATACACGGATTAGCATTATTAAGATATTTTTATATACAAAGCAAAGTGTTGTCAAAAACACTTAATTACAATTATGGTTTAATGAAAATTAATTTGTTAGTCTAAAAAAAATAGATATTAATATATAAATTATTTATCATCTGCAATACGGTCTAAACTTTCGTTGCCTCCAAGCCGCCAAATTGCAAAAGAATAATTATTATATTCTTTAATAACGTCTATCCAATATTGTAAAGTGATACTGTCAGCATACCATACTTCATGTTTCTTCCTGTCTGCATCTTTATAGCTAAACACAGCACACATACTGGCTTCATATCTGGTAGTCTCTGCAGAATAGTTTTCTATCAGAGACAACGCAGTAGATTCGGTTATACTTACTGCTTTATTCGAACCGGTCCAATCAAATCCTCCGGTTGCAAATGCAAAGGTTTTATCCCCCGGCAGCCCTGCCATTTTCTGTGCCAGCTGTCTTAAAAAATCCTCATCTGCTTTTGGTCCCGGCCCCGAGTGTCCGCCATACAGATTATAGCACATCATTACATATTCAGGCCCTTCCGGAAACTCAATCTGCTCAAACGGAGTTAAAGGCTCAAGTACTATTCTTAATTCAAAGCCTTCCTGCTGCGCACGGTCATATAATAAACTTACAAAATCTAAGAAGTAATCCCACAATTCTATGTCATCACGTATTCTTTCGTAATCAATTTCTATCCCTTCATAGCCTCCGTCTATTGCAATATCTATGATTTCATCAACATGCCGAGTAACAGCATCGTCAGAAGCTAAAAGATTATACAGCAAATCAATATCCTTAAGCGAAGATGATCCATTACTGTTTACCTTATCATTTACTATAGTTATATATCTGGAAGCGGATGAGTCTAGAAGATTGTCGTTAAATTCTTCAAGCAGTTCATTTATTTCATCAGGAACAAAAAGTTCATCGTTTTCATTAAAATACGCCGCAAAAAATGATATTGAGTCCAATGATTCACCCAGAAGCAAAGCTTCTTCCATTACACCCAGAGTATCCCAATATGTTACCCAAGCATAGAATTTTTCTTTCTTTGGAGGTGGTGTTTCAGAAACCGGAGTCGGTGTGGCTGTTGTAATTTTATCCTGTGTTGCCGTACTTTTTGAAGAATTTTCAGCACTTTTTAAATGAGTATTTGTACTTGTTTCTTCAAGAGAAGTTCTGTAGGGAGTCTCTGTATAGCTGTTTTCTTCCCGTTGTGAACTCACACAACCGGTAAAAAGGAAAAGCGCAGTCAATACAAAGTATAACAGTTTTATTTTCATGCTGCTCCTTTCCTGATTTTTATATTATTTAGCTATGAGTTTTTAATAAACCAGTTTGCAACAGATTTCCATATTTCAGCTGCTTTTGATTTATAATAATCTACTTCGCTAAGACCGTTGCTGAAATAAACATTTTTTTCTTCAAGCTCGCCGCTTATTGGTTCATGGATAATAAGCGATTGGAACACTCCGTCATACACATCATCGGCGAGATTCCTCTGGCTGAATAGGTATTCGTCCCATCCTGAACGTAAACAAATGTCACCGGATAGCGGAATATTTACTTCAAGATTTTCTACTGCGACTTTATTATCAATCAATACTGTAACTGAATTTCCAATTCTCGTAATTGAAACATACCTGCTGCCGGCATTTTTTATATCCATTCCCGGAATAAAATCTTCTTTATTGACATAAGATGCGTCTTCCATTGCCAGCTTTAACTCTTCAGCTATATCCAAGCTTTCTTCATGAAGGTATGTCTGTTCCGTTTTAGCCAGGATTTCAGCTTCCAGGGCTTCCTGACGGTTTTCTTCCCATGTTTCATATTCTATACCGTCATGTATATCTAAATCAAGAGAAAAAAGAACATCACCTTCTCCATCCTTAGCTTTTTCTACAATAATCAAATTATTGTTTTTAATCTCAATTGCTAGATACTGCTCACGATCTTCAGTTACACCCAAATCCATAGACTGAGTACCGAGTTTGTTGCCGTTAAAATATGCAGAAAGTGTAAAATCAGATGCATAATTGCTGTCCTTTAACCTAACTACACCTTCGCCTGTAGGCAGTGATGTAAGATAAATAGTATCTCCGTCAAATTCAGCAGCACCCAGAAGCAGTTCCCATTCCGCTGCTCTGGATTTATCGCCTTCTACAAAAGCAAGTTCAGCTCCGGTATCATCCCATATACGCATAAGCAAATGGTTCTTTGACCAATATGGCTGTGGCTGCATCCTTGTTAAATCCAAAACGCTGCACTCTTTATCATTGTAAGAATACATCTCTCTGTTGAAGTTCATTTCAAACATCTGATTAATATATATTGCATTTTCCGCACTTACTTTTTCGTTCGTTCCGAACTGACCCGTGTTAGAATGCATCAAGGCATAAAGTTTCGGCAGTCCGCCTAGCTCTTGTTCGTATATTGTTTTCATACTATAATAATCTTCAGCAATTCTCTCCTGCATCTGTTTATAGTTTTCCATAGGAATATCATTTTTGTCACGAACAAAGTCCATTAGATAATGGTTATATTCCCGGGTTACATACTGTGATATCTTAACAAAGTCAACAGGCGTCATCTCGCCAAGGAAGTTCTCATGACGGTCAAAAACATTTATGTATGAAAGCCTATACCCGTTAGTGCCAAGTTCCCAAAAAGAACTGTTTTCAAGCTCTATAAGATTTTCCGCAGTAAGAAACTGATGGTTTCGATCATCCAGATTGTTGGCATAAGAAAGCATGCTTGCTTTAAAATTGCACTCTTCCAATATTTTTTGAGAGTTAACGGCAGTGTCACGCCTTCCATCTTCAAAGAATAAAAACAAGGCTTTTTCCGGAAGCTTCTTTCCGGAATTATAATAATCAATTACATCCTGCTGAGAAATAGTAACATATCCCGAATCTTTTAGCACCTGTAAATGTTCTCGTAGACTTTCAGTGCTTATACGAGTCTCTCCTCCTGTATAATCAACACCGAAATAAGATATCGCAACAAAGCCTCCATCACCATAAACTATATCTTCTTTTTCATCATATGCTTTATATGAGCCTCCTCCATAAAACAATACAATTGCCAAGTATGCTACTACAATTAGCACTAATACCTGAAAGATACTTCGGATGACTTTCCTTCTGTCCTTTTTGCTGGGTTTACTTGCTTTTGTTTTCATTCCGAGACACCCGCCCAAAGGATACTTCTACTGGCCTCAATATCTGCCTGTGTCATCCTTGTTCCCCAGGTAGTTTTGCCAAATGTAAACCAGGCAATCGGCATTTGCCACATCAATATCAATACGTAATACAAACAGAACCATACTCCGTATATCCACGTTCGGCTTCGCCTAAGCAGCATCTGGGTTACACTCATAAGCATCGCCATTATAAACAGACCGAGCAAAAACGTCAGCGGGAACGTCCTATATACAATCGGAACATAAACAAGGTTATGAATAACAATAACCGGTGCTGCAAGAGGAATTACAAATCCCATGTAAAACGATAAAGCCATCAACGGCTCTTTTCTCCACATAAACGATCCTGCAATAAAGGATTCTCTAAGCCATGAGCGTTTCCATCTCATTTGCTGCTTTAAAAATGTTTTATGATCATTAGGAACAATTGTGTAGCATATAGCTGTATCCTGATAAAAGGTTCTATGGTTGCGAAGGATGAAGTTAGTCATCGCTCTATCGTCGCCAAACGTTGCGCTTCTTCCTAAAAAGCCCTGATTAAGCCATCTGTCCAGATTTTCAAGAACAAGATCTTTCCTGTAGCAGGAAATTGGCCCAGACAAGCAGGTTACGGCATCAAAATAGGCTTCTGCTGCTTTTAATATACGAAATGCAATGTAATACCTGACCGACTGCATTTTTGTAAGAGCATTGGTATATGTGTTTGCAACATCCGTCCTCCCTGTTACACCTCCCATTTTTGGGTCCTGAAAAGGCTGAACCACATTCATAATAGCGTTTGGATCAAGAAAGCTGTCCGAATCAACAAACACTATAAGCTCATGTTTTGCAAGTTTGGCTCCAACAGCAAGAGCTTCACGCTTCCCCTTGTTTTCGGGCTGTTTGATTAATGTGAGCCTGTTCTTTACATCATACCTACCATTATCCTTATACAGCTCTTCAATAAAGCTTTTTGCTTTTTCATAAGAATTATCATTTGAACAGTCGTCAACAACTATAACTTCAAGCTTCTCAGGCGGATAGTCCTGATTAATGCATCCTAAAATAGTGCGATGTATCCATTCTTCTTCGTTAAAGCATGGGATAATTATCGAAACACCCGGTGTATATTCTTCATTAACAGGAACCGGCTTATAAAATGCCGCAAAAAAGTATCTGCTTAAAAGATACGTTGCAGTAATTATGCTATATATGTATATAAAGGTATTAAACCTAAAATATATTACGCTGCCTACTCGTAAAAGAACAACAGCAACAGTAAGTACAATAAGCGATACAATAGCAATTCTTCTCAGGCTTCGCCCCACTCTTTTATAAGCATATTCAGGCAAAGGCTTTTTAAAAGACAGTCCTATTAAGTACGAACCGCTGTCTTCATCAGCTATTGTGCGTTTGAGGAAAGCATATGTGACAACCTTCATCTCATAACCTTCAGGCATCGTACCCGGCTGTATTTTAAATTTCAGCTTTATTTTTTTTGCTTTTTCCATAAAGCCCTTAGATTCTTCATCTACATTCAGTAAAATTCCTGAAGTTGAAATGTTTTTGCTATTTGCCGTAAATTTCTTTTTCTTCCCTTTTAGATAACAAATAACAGAAACTTCGCACTCCATTTCATAGCGAATGCCTTCATGTTCAGCTAGAGTAGTGTTAATAACATGCTTTTTCCGTTTTTTCTGACTTGAACCAGAGTTTCTTCTGTCCTTATTAGTCCTTTGTTTTGTAACATCAGGCACATTGGATAACAATCTTCTGTCTGTGCATTGTTTTAATAATATGTCTTCAATTTTTTCTGATTCGTTAAATTGCTTGTTCTTCAAGACATCCCCTCCCAGATTGTAAGTATTGCATCATATATTTAATATCTAATTAATCTTCTATCAGGTAATCTGCCAGTCTGGCAAAAGTAAACCTTTCATCTTCCGGCAATGTTTCATTATAGGTTAAAAACATATCAACGGCTTCTGCTGTATATACACAGTTAGCTGACATATGCATAACCACAACGCTTCCGCTCCTAGTGTTTCTAACTAAGTTTTTATACAAATATTCCGCGCTTTCCGCTTCATAATCATGTGTTGTATAATCCCCGTTTACTATATAGGTGAATCCGCAGTCATACACGGCCTCCATGCCTATTTTACTCACGGCTAGAGTCGGCGGTCTGAAAATTCTTGAAAGAACAGGCTTTCCGTTTTCAAGAATCATATCGCCCACTATACTTTGCAGTATATTATAAGAATCAACAATATCCTGCTGAAGTTCCAGCGCTTCTTCTTCTGTAATAGAATCAAAATCCCAATCGTTATCAGGATCTACTGACAGCGGGAGGTGGTTATTCGTATGGCTTGCTATAGAGTGGCCTTCCATACCAATTGCACGAAGAAGGTTTGGATTATCCACAACATAGTTAGTTCTTACAAAGAAGGTCGCTTTTACATTGTGCTTTGCCAATACTTCAAGAATCTTTGTTACGCTTATGTCTGTGCCCCAGTCATCAAAAGTTAGAAATACTGCGTTATCTTCATTTTCCACACGGCCTTTTCTGTCTAGTTTCCTTACTTCACTCCTTGTAAATCCAGGTAATTGCGAGGTTGTATTTATATATTCATTCCCAACATAATACTCTTGTGCTATATCAAAAACTTCATCATTAAGCTGTCCCATATAAACCCTGTCTTTTACTTCCTGAATGATATCCTGGCTCAATAATGGATAGTTATACATCTGGCCTGTGCTATGAATCATTTGGAATATATCCAATGTAGGATATATGTTTTTGGTTTCGTCAAGCTTCTTAATAAATTCAGCGATTATGTTTGGTTTATCAAAATAGTCCATTCTAAAGAAAACAATCTGCCCTCTTTTAATACCAAAATCTTTTTCGCCGAATATGCTGTCCATCAGCTGGTTTGCACCATATGAATTCTTGTTGTCGCTGCTTGCAACAGATAAGTCATAAGACAATAGCTCACAGCCTATTGCAGATGTTGCTTCCTTAACAGCATCAGAAATATCACCCCACGGCTGCATAACAAGTTTTATATCCTTATAGTTAAACTGTTCTTCTAAAAGTGTTTTTGCGTTGAGCAATTCAAAGCATGCAGAATAAACATTTATGTCTTCATGTGAAAATGCAGCTAATCCTATAGACTGTCCCCTATCAATCAACATCTTAATCTGTTCCGGATGGTTAGTGATATCTTCGGTTGTGACAAAAAAAGTACCGACTCCTCCGGAGGCATCCAGATAATCTAGGATATCAATCAGTTCATCAATTCTGTTAATGCCGTAGAAAGCATATCCAGTAGCTGCAATTGATGTCTGGAGATTGTTAATAGGTTCAGCAAGCTTACCGCTGTTCATAATACATAGCTGTTCCGTTCCCTCTGAATAGTCGGCATTCTGGATCGCAATAAGGAGCCACTCTACTATTTGCAAAAGACGTTCCTGTTCAGAAAGATTTTCTGCAGAAGCTGAAGGTGTTGACGTTGCTAAATCCGGCTGTTTGTCGATAGCAGGTGTTTCAACAACTTCCTTAGGCTCATATTCGGATGCATCCAAAGCTTCGCTTAACTTTATTGTAACTATGCTGCGGTAATCAAGCTTGTTAATATAATTTTCTGCGGCCTCATATGAGTTGAAACTTGTATGATTTAAAAACACGGTGCTTTTTACAACATTGTCAAATCCGCTTGCAGAAGCTGCTTCCAGCACTTCATCTGTATATTCGGTTACATTGCATTTTAGCTTTTCTGGATTTTTTTCGGTTATAACCTTTAAGATTTTTCCTGAAGAACAAAAATCATTCGCAAGCTCTTCCTGCGAAAGATTCTCCATATGCTTTTCTGCATATAATGTGTAGCTGCCGATTTCATGATTTGATTCAGAAATATTTTTCACGACATCGGGGTTTTCGGCTGCTTGAAGGCCCGTTATAAAGAACGTACCTGTCATATCATATTTTTCAAGCAGTGTTAATATTCGCTGCATCGTAACGGAATCTACAAGTCCGTCAAAAGTTAATGCAACTTTTTTATTCGGTGCAATGTCTTTTGTAATAACATTTGCCTTATTCGGATTACTGCTTAAAATTCTTAATGCTTCCTGTGTTTCGCTGGAAGCAGAATAATCCATATATTCAGCATCCTGAGCAACTGTTTCCGGTTCAATCCAAAAAAGCTGCCAGCTGATATACCCGATAATAACTGCTAAAAGCAAGAAAACAAGTACCCAAAGCATTCTGTTGGTATGATAATGTTTACGCCTAACACTATCTAGCCGATATTGTCTGTTAGTATCCTCGGTATTCATTTGTAATGCACCTTTATTTCTATCTGTTTCTTTGCTGTAATTAACATATATTAACAGCGTTTATATATACAGTTTAATATTATAGCACAATAGATAACTGATTGGAATATAATTGTATATCTGAAATACCACACCAGCCGATGATTCATTTATAATTTCTTATTTTTTTTAATTAGCATATTTATAGTACGAGACTAAGTTCTTCTGTTCAAAATGACCCAAGAGATTTCAAATAGCATGTATTTTCTTTTATCCGCTCACCGTTTCACTACATATGCCATTTAAAATCACGGAGCTAACTCCAAATCAATAATTATTCAAACTAATTATATATGCTTGCATAGACCTAGCTAAACTAAAAAGATCCCTGCAATATTGCAGGGATCTAAGTATGACCTTGTTTAACTATTGTTTGCGCATAGTAAGTGCAATTCTTTTTTTCTGTTCGTCAACGCTCAAAACAGTAACTTTTACAACATCTCCTACTTTTACGATATCAGAAGGATGTTTTACAAAGCTGTCGCTTAGCTGAGATATATGAACGAGCCCATCTTGATGCACACCAATATCGACAAAAGCTCCAAAATCAATAACATTCCTAACTGTTCCTGAAAGCTCCATTCCCTCTTTTAGGTCAGCCATCGTCATAACGTCGCTTCTGAGCATTGGTGGCGGAAGTTCGTCGCGTATATCACGACCAGGTTTCATAAGTTCCCCTACTATGTCCATTAGTGTCGGAACGCCAATTTCACACACTTGTGCAACTTCTTTTTCTCCTCTGTTCTTTACTTTAAGGGGCAGCTCTTTAAGGTTGCCGTTTATAATATCAGACAGCTTATAATCAAAAAGACTAAGCAGTTTTTTTGCCGCATCGTATGATTCAGGATGAACCGATGTATTATCCAAAACATTTTCACTGTTTGGTATTCGTAAAAATCCTGCACTTTGTTCAAATGCTTTCGGGCCGAGTTTTGATACCTTTTTAAGCTGCTGGCGCTTTTTAAAGCTGCCGTTTTCCTCCCTATAAGCCACAATGTTATCTGCAACTGCGGCACTAAGTCCAGATATATATGTTAAAAGTGAAGCGGAAGCAGTGTTTAGGTCTACACCAACGGAGTTTACGCAGTCTTCCACCACTCCTCCAAGCGCAGAATCCAGACGCGTCTTTGGCATATCATGCTGATATTGACCGACGCCGATTGACTTAGGATCGATTTTCACAAGCTCAGCAAGCGGATCCTGTAATCTTCTTGCAATAGACACAGCACTTCTTAAAGAAACGTCAAACTGCGGAAATTCTTTTGCAGCAAGTTTTGAAGCCGAATACACAGAAGCCCCTGATTCGTTTACTACCATATACTGAAGTTTTCTGTCACATTCGGCTATAAGTTCTGCCACAAACATCTCAGATTCTTTTGACGCGGTACCGTTTCCAATAGAAATTATATCAATATTATACTTTTTAATAAGAGCTTTTAATTTACTTTTCGCTTCGTCGACTTTACTCACAGGCGGTGTTGGGTATATAACTGTTGTATCAAGAACTTTACCCGTTTCATCCACAACCGCGATTTTGCATCCTGTGCGATAAGCGGGATCCAACCCCAATGCGACCTTCCCTTTAATCGGCGGCTGCATAAGCAATGGTTTTAGGTTTAGAGCAAACATGCTTATTGCGTGCTCATTCGCTTCATCTGTAAGTTCATTGCGCACTTCGCGCTCAATCGAAGGCTTAATAAGTCTTTCCCACGAATCTTTTACAGCCTCTTTGACATACTTTGTCGTCACGCTCCCGTTCATGACAAACTTTGAATTTAACTTATCCAATATATCTTCATCCGGCATGCTTATTTTAACTTTAAGCTTGCCTTCTTTTTCGCCACGGTTAAGCGCCAATATCCTGTAACCTGGAATTTTATTAACCGGCTCGTTATATTCATAGTACATTTCATAAACAGAATCGTCCTCTTCGTTTCCTCTCGACTCTATTACACCTGAACGAAATGAGTATGTTCTGATAATTTTTCTGGACTGTGCGTCATCGCTTACAGTTTCTGCTATTATATCCTTCGCTCCGGCGATAGCGGATTCAACATCCTCAACACCTTTTTCTGTGTCAATATATCTCATTGCAATATCATCAAAGTTTCCAGACTTTATGTCCTGTTTTATAATAATATCTGCAAGAGGCTCAAGTCCTGCTTCTTTGGCGATAGTAGCTCTTGTTCTTCTTTTTTTCTTATAAGGTCTGTATATATCTTCAATCTCAGACATAGTGGCCGCTTTATCTATAGCCTTCATAATTGCGTCCGTCATTTTATCCTGAGACTTTATGCTCTCTGTTACTTCTTCCTTTCTTTTTTCAAGATTTCTTAAGTATGTCAGCCTGTCTGATAAATCGCGCAAGACCTGATCATCCATAGATCCTGTCATCTCTTTACGGTATCGGGCTATAAAAGGAATTGTATTCTGCTCATCTATTAAAGTAATAACGTTTGAAACATGCTGCGGCTTCAGCTCGAACTCTTTAGCTATTATTGTTGTAATATTCATTTTCTCCTCCAATGCGGAGTATATTTTATCACAAAAAAAATGAATTATCACTTTGTTATTGTGATAATTCATAAGTAATGTAATTTTCAAATCTGCTCCGTTATTATAAAATATATTCCGTCTGCATCTATAATCATTTATTCCAGACTAAATCTCCGACTGCAAGTTTGCTTCTAAGATCATCAATACTGGTATGTGCTCCGATATGAACGCACTCTATTCCCATAATCTCTGCGAAATCTTTCATATGCTGAGCAGTCAAATCATAAGATATTACGCTGTGATGTGTGCCTCCTGACAATATCCATGATTCGTTTCCGGTTATCATGTCCGGCATCGGCTTCCATGCAGCATACGCTACCGGCAGATTTGGCATTTTGTCATCCACCTTAATAGCTTCAATATCATGGACTATCATGCGGAATCTTCCGCCCATATCTATTATAGTCACAAGTATTGCGTCACCTTTCTTGCTTTCGAAAACAAGTCTTGCAGGCGCATCTTTGCCTCCGATTCCAAGCGGATGAACCTGTATCTTAGCTTTCCCTTCGGATATCTTAGGCGACACTTCAAGCATGTGTGCTCCAAGCACATATTCGTTTCCTTTTTCCATATGATATGTATAGTCCTCAATAAATGACCATCCTTTATCAAGTCCACAGGACATCTTGTTAATTATCGCTTCAAGGGCAGCAGTCTTCCAATCCCCTTCAGCTCCAAATCCTATTCCGTTTGCCATGATGTTTTGAGTTGCAAGACCAGGCAGCTGGTTGAGGTTATATAAATCTTCAAAACAATCCGTATATGCATCAAATCCACCGCTGTTAATCATCTTTTGAAGAGCAACTTCCATCTTTGCCTGATATCTGACTGATTCGTCATCTGCTGTATCCGTTACATATTTTTCGCTGTATTCTTTGAGTTTATCAGAAACTTCTTCATCGCTTACATTCGAGACTATTTCAGCAAATTCTCCAACACCATATGTGTTAACGCTCCAACCGAATATCTTTTCAGCCTGTATCTTATCCCCTTCGGTTACAGCAACATAGCGCATATTATCGCCAAGACGCATAACTTTAAGGCTTTTGCTGAACACAGCCCCTACAGCAGACCTCATCCACGCACCCATTCTGTCGCGCATTTCTTCATCTTCCCAATAGCCGCATATTACTTTTCTTTTAAGCCTGAGTCTGGAAGTGATAAAGCCATGCTCTCGGTCACCATGGGCAGATTGGTTTGTGTTCATAAAGTTCATATCAATCGTTTCATATGGTATTTCGCGGTTAAACTGTGTGTTTATGTGAAGATATGGCTTGTTTAAAAGCGATAAACCTGTAATCCACATTTTGCTTGGCGAGAAAGTGTGCATCCATGTAATAACTCCGGCGCAGCTGTCATCAGCATTGGCTTCTTTCATGGCTTCGGTTATTTGCTCAGGCGTTGTAAGCACACCGCCAAAAACTACTTCAAACGCAATAGCGCTGTCAGCATTAAATCCGTCTGTCATAATCTTTCCATGCTCTGCGACTTCTTTTAGAACCTCTTCTCCGTATAAGTGCTGGCTTCCAATTAAAAATCGAAATTTGTAATTCATTGTTTTTTTCCTTTCGGTAGTCAATATACAAGATAAATCTTTCGTATTACTATATATTTTAGTAAATTAAAATATTATATACAATAGTATATTATAATCATCAAAAAATTATAAATGCATTTATGAAAACATTTCTTCCTTATTAATATCAAAAAATTGTCTTGTATATGAATTTGTTGTCAGAGGTAAAAACACATACCCTTTATTTCGCAGGTATTCAATAACATCAGGCAATGCCTCAACTGTTGATTCTTTATCTCCCCTATCATGCATAAGCACAATAATTTTATCATGATATTTGCTTCTGCCTTTAACAAAGCTTAGTATTTCATCCTTGGACACTACATTCGAGCCTCCGTCGCTTGTTGAAACATTCCAATCAAAATACTGATATCCTATTTGTCTAAGCTGTTGTACCTGGGCCAAACACTCTTCGTCACCATACCAGTTCTGGCTTGTTCCTCCGGGAAATCTGATAAGTTTTGTTTGCTCGCCTGTTTCATTTAAAAGGAAATCTTCCATCCTGTATAAATCGTCCCAAAAGTTGTCCCAGTTTCCGAATGCTTTCGTGTGATTGTATGTATGGTTTCCTATAGTATGGCCTTGTTCAAGAATCTGATTGTATATATCGTTTTTATCTCCATACTCCGTATACACAACAAAAAAAGTTGCCTTGATTTTATATCTATCCAATATTTTAAGCACTCTCAAAGTGTTATATGATGGGCCGTCATCAAAAGTAAGATAAGCAATCTTTTCGAAATTATCTTCTACAGAAGGTAAAGAGAGCAAATTGTCAATCTTATTTTGTTTTATCTGAATGTCAGCTTCAAGCTCTTCTATAGTGTTTCCCAACGACTCAATTTCATAGCTTAAGGCATCAGCTTCCATTATAAATAATTCATTCTTGTTTTGGGTATATTCTTTTTCTTGATTAATGCTTTCCAAGGCATTTTGCAGATTTATAATCTCAGTGTTTTTTCCATCAATCGCAAAGACCAGTTCTTCAGTTTTTGTTTTGGAAGAGATATTAATGACAGCTAAAAATAAAAGTCCACATAAAAGCAAACAAATAACTGTATTTTTACCTGCAATTTTCAGAAAACTTTTAATAAGTACAGGCCTCTTCCATATTTTATCTAATATAACTCATAATATCATGGTAGTCTAATGTTATCAATTACAATATTGTCATTAATGATCTAAAAATAAATGTTTTTTAGTCATGTCTTTCTTGATTTATGTATGAATATAAAGTAACTTTATAGAATAAATATAAATACCGAGGTAAATTAAGTGAAAAAGCTCTCTCAAAAAGATTTCAAACGGTTTGATATGACTAAACCGCCACAAAGACAAAAGCTTCGGTTTTTAATAAAATTATTATCCTATCCTGCGGTAAAAAAACAAAAATCAGAGATTGAAAAGATAAATATGGAAGGCATAGAGCCTCCCTATATTCTTTTTGTAAACCACAACGCCTTTCACGATTTTAAGGTTACCGCAAAAGCTACTCATCCATACAGGACAAACAGCATCGTCGCAATCGATGGTTTTATCAGCAGAGAATGGCTTCTGCGCGCAGTAGGATGCATTTGCAAGCGTAAATTCACAAAAGACTTTACAATGGTTAGGCATCTTAAAAAAGTAGTAGACAATAAAGATATAGTTGTGGTGTATCCTGAAGCAAGATATAGTCTGTGCGGAACTAACGCAGTCCTGCCTGACTCTATCGGAAAACTTGCAAAGCTTCTTAATGTGCCGGTTGCAACTATAATACACCATGGGCATCATATAAACTCTCCTTTCTGGAATCTAAAACCCAGAGGCAACCGTACACACAGCGTAATGAAGTGCCTATTTACAAAAGAGGAAGTTAAAAAAGCAAGCTATGATGAGATCAATCAAGCTATCAACCGAGAATTTCAATATGATGATTTTAAATGGCAGCTTGACAACAAAATTGAAATCAATTATCCCAAGAGAGCAGAAGGACTTCATAAAGTGCTCTATCAATGCCCGAAATGCGGCACTGAATACAAGATGTCGTCACACGAAAACAAGCTTGTCTGTAATTCATGCAACAAAACATGGATTATGGATAAGTTTAGCAGACTGTCAGGTGATGATGGAGTAACCGAATTTTCACATATCCCCGATTGGTATGAATGGCAGCGTTCTAATGTAAAATCCGAAGTAGAAAATGGCACTTACGGCATAAGCTTAAATGTACGTGTGGACAGCCTTCCAAACGCAAAAAGATTTATTGATTTGGGAAAAGCAAAACTTACGCATGATATGAACGGCTTCTTACTTGAAGGAGTATATAACGGCGAACCATATAAGGTAGAAAAAAATGTTCCTTCACTGTACTCCTGCCATATAGAATATAACTATCTTGGAAAGCATGGGGACTGTGTTGATTTAAATACTGCAAACGATACTTTATATATTTATCCGGAAGGCAATGATTTCAGTGTTACTAAAATTGCGCTTGCAACGGAAGAACTTTATAAAAATGAAATGGGCAGAGAGGGGATAATAATTTAGATTTATTCCCTACACATTAAAGCACCCTTGATAAAAAGCATCACCTGCTCAACTAATGTTTCATCATCATCAAAAGCCGCTTCATAAGTGTATATTTTCATTCTGTCTATGTAATATTCGCAGCTGTATGAAAACTGCAGCATCATCAGCAAATTATCTATAAAAAACGCAAAATAGCGGGAATCGATATCATCTCTTATCTTCCCGTCTTTTTTTGCCTGCTCCAAATAAGCTGCATAAAGGTTTGACGTTACTCCTTCAATCTGGCTTGAAATTAGCATTGCATATTCAGCATTACCCTCTGTTGCCATTTCATAATATAGCTTTGTAAACTGTTCATTTTCTTTTCTGTGTTTTTGGATAAGCCTTACTATCTTTTCAAACATTGATATTATATCGCTGCTTTCATCTATAACTTCGCCAATTTTTTTGTTAAGATGATGCATAGCCCATTCAACGCACGTAAGATATAGCGCACGCTTGTTTTCAAAGTACTTGTACATCGCACCTACGCTGACACCGGCCTTCTGTGCAATATTATTAATATTGGCACTGTTAAAACCATTTGTTGAAAACTCGTTTATAGATACGTTTAGTATGTTTTCTTTTTTTGCTGTCATCAATTCTGTTAAACGTATTTTGGCATGATTTAAATTCCATTTACTTCTCCAAACATATCATTGTGATATATTTTAGCATATTCAATGCTTTATTATGTAAAAATTCCTCTTTTTATATTAAAAAACGCCGTTTATAGTTGAAAAACGTAATTCTTCTTGCTATAATCAAAAAGCGAGTGAGTGCTCACTCTCCATATTATACATCGAATAAAAGGAGATTACCATAATGTCAAACAACTATTCCATAACCAATTATCCTGACGCAGAAAAAATCACCAAGAAATTGGATAAACTCATTGAAAAACCCATACATTCCATAAGCCCTGAAAAGCTTAAAGAATATGAAGATAATTATTTTGAAAAAAAATGCGTTAAATCCAAAGAAATGATTAGTCAGGCTAACGATTATATCCCAGGCGGCGTTCAGCACAACCTCGCATTCAACCACCCCTTCCCCATTGTTATTGATAAAGCTGAAGGCGCATTCCTTTATGATATTGACGGGAATAAATATTATGACTTCCTTCAGGCAGGCGGTCCAACAATATTAGGCAGCAATCCAAAGGAAGTTAAAGAAAAAACAATGGCTCTTATCGACCACTGCGGCCCGTCAACAGGACTCTTCCATGAATATGAATACAAACTTGCTAAAAAAATAGCAGATAACTTCCCTTCAGTTGATATGTTCCGCATGCTCGGCTCAGGAACCGAAGGCTGTATGGCTGCAATCCGTGTTGCTCGTCTTGCAACTCAGAAGAAAAATATCATCAAAATGGGCGGTGCATACCATGGTTGGAGCGATCAGCTCGCATATGGAATCCGTATCCCAGGCACAAAGCACATGCAGGCACACGGTGTTCCGAAGTTTGTATTTAAACATACTCAGGAATTCTTCCCTAATGATTTAAAAGACCTTGAAAGAAAACTTAAAAGAAATAAACTGCACGGAGGAACAGCTGGCGTCATTATCGAGCCTATAGGCCCTGAAAGCGGAACAAGGCCCGTAAGCCGCGACTTCTGCAAGGGTGTTGAGAAACTGTGCAGAAAATACGGAGCGCTTCTTATATTTGACGAGGTTGTAACAGGATTCAGAGTCGGTATGTCCGGCGCACAAGGTTACTTTGATGTATCACCTGACTTAACTGTTTTCGGAAAAGCTGTAGCAGGCGGATATCCAAGCGCAGGCGGTTTAGGCGGCAAAAAAGAATATATGAAATTCCTTTCAGCAGGAATCGCAGGCGGCCCTAAACATAAGAAAGCTCTTGTTGGCGGCACAATGGCAGCAAACCCTCTAAGCTGTGCAGGCGGTTACTATACACTTTGTGAAATAGAACGCACAAACGCCGCGCAAAAAGCTGGTCAGTTTGCAGATAGACTTGTCGAAGGGCTTCAAAAGCTAATCGACAAATATGAGCTTCCGTTTGTGACATTCAATCAAGGCTCGGTATGCCATCTTGAAACAGTTGGAACAGTTCACTATTCCATTAACTGGGCAAAACCATGGAAGATACCTGAAGTGCTTAAGGCAACATCAAAGCGCAAAAAAGAAATGGAACACATGGGAGCCGCATACATGGCAGAAGGCATCATAACACTTGCGGGCAGCAGGCTTTATACATCTGCAGCATTTACTGATGACATGCTTGACGATATTCTTTCCCGCTTTGACAGAGTATTTTCAAACGTTGTAAACATAGAAGCTTAAAGGTGAATTAGAATGGATATAAATCAGGCAAAAGATAATGTAATAAAAGCAGGAAAAGAGCTTGTTGCACAAGGTCTTATAGCAAGAACGTGGGGCAATGTGAGCCAACGTCTGGATGAAAATACTATGCTTATTACCCCCAGCGGAAAAGATTATCTCTCATTAACACACGATGATATAGTTAAAGTGACAATAAAATCACTGGAATATGACGGAAATGTAAAGCCATCTTCGGAAAAAGGGGCCCACGCCAATTGTTATCTTGCAAAAGACTGCGGATTTGTTATCCATACACACCAACTATATGCTTCTGCCGTCAGTGCATGCGAAATTGACTCCTTCCCTATTGATAGCAGTAAATATCCTCTGCTTGGATCGGAAGTAAAAGTTGCAGCATACGGTTTGCCAAGCACTAAAAAATTAAGCCAAGGTATTGCTGATGCTCTTAAAGATTCAGACGGCAATGGCATAATAATGAAGCACCATGGAGCCCTGTGCTTCGGCAATGATTTTGAAGAAACGTTTGAAGCTGCAAATCAGCTTGAGGCTGCCTGCAAAGAATATATAGAAAATAAGTTTATAGATAAATCAGGCGAAAATAGTTTTACAAAAGATTCTTACATACATCACACTCTTCATGACTATTGCACAAAGACTTCCGACTTTTCTGATTTGAGTTTTAATCTCAATTTAGACAAGAACATTATTCTTAACAACACACCGGAAGTCTTGGCAATGTCCTATCTAAAAAAACCTTTACGGCCGCTTGTGGATGACTTTGCCCAAATAGTTGGAGTAAAAATGATATCTGTTGACTATGATATAGAGCAGATTAAAAACGCATTAAAGAAATCAGATGCGGTTTTTGTAAAAGGATATGGCGCAGTTTGTGCCGATCCTGATGCTGAAGCCGTTAGTATGATTGTCGAAAAAAACTGTGCAGCATTTTTAGCGGCAGCTCTTCACGGTAAAGTAAAGTATATAAGCCCTCTGGAAAGCAGATTAATGCGCACTATATATAAAACAAAATATTCAAAACAAAAAGATAATTAAAGACAATTCTCTGGAGGACGGAAGCTTGGAAAATTACGTAATTACCTACGATGTGGGTACAACTTCGCTAAAAACATGTTTGTTTAAGCTCAACTCAAAAATGGAACTTGTCGAAGATGACAGTGAAGGATACAGCCTTTCAATGACTGAAGGCGGCGGAGCTGAACAAACTCCCTCCGACTGGTGGAATGCCATGTGCAAAAACACTAAAAGCGTCCTTAAAAAAAGCGGAGTAGCCCCTGAAAAAATCGCAGGTATTTCTTTCTGCGCTCAAATGCAGGGCCTGGTATTGGTCGACAAACAGGGAGAAGCTGTGCGTCCTGCGATGAGCTATATGGACAACAGAGCCGTGATGCAAATGAACAAGGCATTTTCTACAGGCATTCAATTTGAAGGCATAAACATATATAAACTTTTAAAAAGCCTGAACGTTACTGGAGTTGTTGCAAGCAGCTCTAAAGATCCGGTATGGAAATATAACTGGGTAAAAGAAAATGAGCCGAATATTTTCACTAAGGTATACAAATGGCTTGATGTAAAAGAATATCTTATACAAAAAAGTACGGGTATGTTTGTAATGACAGAAGACAGCGCGTTTTCAACCATGCTTTTTGACATTAAAAAACGCAAGTTCAGCAAAAGCATGTGCAAAATGCT
Organism: Christensenellaceae bacterium; assembly: GCA_963677605.2. Classification (GTDB taxonomy): domain Bacteria; phylum Bacillota; class Clostridia; order Christensenellales; family UMGS416; genus JAGLOK01. The sequence continues at coordinate 210,046 of CAXXDX010000001.1, forward strand.
TGGTGTAGATATAAATCACCTTCCGGAAATAATTAAAAGCACTGCTGTAGTAGGAAATTTAACCCGAAATGCTGCGAAAGAACTAGGCCTTACACAAAGCACTCAGGTGTTCGGCGGTGGCGGAGATGCCTCTCTTATAGGCATAGGTTCAGGCGCAACCAAAGCCGGCGAAACTCACATATATGTCGGAACTTCAGGCTGGGTTTCAACTGTAATAGACTCACCAAAAGTAGATATATTCTGTAAAATCGCTGGAATAGTTGGAGCTGACAGCGATAAATACAATTACTTTGCAGAGCTTGAAACCGCAGGAAAATGCATAGAATGGGTAAAAGAACACTTAGCTTACGAAGAAACCATAGAAGAAATAGAAAAAGCAAACATCACAGGCGATTACGAAGATGTTGCAGTCGATTTATATGACTATATGATGAAATCCATAAAAAATGTTCCAGCCGGCAGCAGAAATGTAATGTTTACTCCATGGCTTCACGGAAACAGATGCCCTTTTGAAGACACCGGAGCACGAGGAATGTTTTTTAACATCGGTATCGATACTAAAAAGTCAGAACTTATTCATTCTGTAATAGAAGGTGTGTGTTATCACTTGAAATGGCAGCTTGAGTGTAGCAAAAAGAAGATTCCCGTACATGATAAAGTTAGATTTGTCGGCGGCGGCGCACTTGCACCGATGACATGTCAGATATTATCGGATATAATAGGCATGGATGTAGAAGTTATAGAAAATCCACAGAACGCGGGGGCACTGGGCGCAGCTATTGTTATTGCTGTCGGGCTTGGCATAATAGAAAGTCTGGACGAAGCAGAAAATCTCGTCGAAGTTTCCCGCATTTATCATCCCAACACTAAAAACAACAAAGTATATAGCACAGGCTTTGGTATCTTTAAAAGCCTTTATTACAACAATAAAAAATCATTCGGTCTACTTAACTCTTAACTTAAAGCATACAATGTAACAAATAAATTTGAGACGGAGTAGTATATGAACGGCACTTTGACTAAAAGACGTAAAATTGGTTATGCTTCGGGAATAATATCGGAATCAGTTCTTTATAATATGTTTTATACATATTTCCTGATTTTCCTTACCGATGTAGCCAAAATCAGCCCCGGCATCGCGGGAACAATAAGCATGATTTCTATCATTGTAGACGGCATAACAGATCCAATGATCGGACACATGGCAGACAGCCACGGCAGAGATAAGAGACGGCTTATGAAATCAGCCGTAATTCCTATGTCCATTTTATTTATTCTGGCCTTTCTGAAACTTGATTTGTCTCCTGCTCTTTCTGTTGCTTATTTTATCGGAATAGCCGTTTGTTTCTGGGTAGCATACACTTTCTACACAATCCCATATTATGCACTATGCGCGGAGCTGACATCAGACTATGACGAGCGTACTAAAATCCGCGGAACCAGCTCATTCATTAACGCTTTCGCAATTTTCGTCGGAAGTGCTGCTCCCGTTGTTCTGGTTGGTGTTTTTGAAGATATGTCATTTGCAACACATACAAGCTGGACATTTTCAGCAGCAATAGTAGCGGTTATCGCAGTTATCTTTGGGTATGTTGCTTATCTTTCAACTAAGAAAATACAGCTGGTTAAACCCGAGCAAACAGACAGCCAGAATATATTCAAAACATACCTTCAGGTTATTAAGATAAAGCCTTTTAAATTTCTGCTGATCTTCGTAGTGTTATTTATGATCCAGTCTTCACTTGCACAGGCTGACCTTATGTATCTTTTAACTTACAGACTCCAGGTTAATGCAGATGAATATATGGCTGTAGCACTAGGCGCAATAGTCCTTGGCATGATTATATTTGTTCCGATAACTACTAAACTTGCAACAGTTAAAGACAGAAAGTTTGCTGTGGTTACGCTCTTGTCAATTGCCACGCTCGGTATGTTCACATTCAGATTTGTGGGCATATCAAATATTGTAAGTCTCGTAATAATGCTGCTTTTCTATTCAATCGGACTTGCTGTTTTCTGGACAACATTCTATTCATTCACTTATGATATATCCGAAATTGATGAAATGGTTAACTCCAAGCGTCGCGTGGGAGCTATCACTTCCCTACCGCAGCTTCTTCAAAAGTTTGGCGCAGCGCTGGGTATGCAGACACTTGGGCTTATCTTAGCCTTTACCGGATACAGCAATGACGCTGTCGTGCAAAGCCCTTCTGCTGTAATGGGCATCGAAAATGTTATAACAATCTTCTGCCCAATTGTTATGGCGCTGGCAGTATTGTTTATGGCTCTTTACCCTGTTACCAAGAAAAGATATCACAAGCTTCAAAAGGCATTGGAAGCAAAAAAACAAGACAAAGAATATAGCACAGACGGCCTTGAACGTCTTCTATAAAAGATTTATACAAAAAAGGCGCAGAATCTTCTGCGTCTTTTTCATAATAAAGAATTATTTAGGAATACTAATTGTAAAACATGCCCCTCCGGATTCATTATCGGTTACTGATATTGCTCCGCCTAAAGCTTCAATATTTTTCTTAGCTATGTAAAGCCCAAGCCCTTCGCCGGAAACGTTTTTCTGTACAGCTCCCCTTTGATATGCACTAAAGATTTTTTTCTTTTCTTCATCAGGCACACCAGGTCCGCTGTCAGAAACGTTTATTAATGTCTCTGCTTCATTATCTTTAAGCGATACAACTACACTTCCGCCCTGTGGAGTGAACTTATATGCATTTGATAATAGATTGTATAATGCCTGAGATAAAAGCGATTTATCCGAATTAATTATCAAATGCTTTTTCACTTCTGCCTTTAGTGATATTTCTTTCTTTTCAAACTGTAGCTTAAATCCCTGCCGTATGGCAGATACAAGTTCACCAATATCCAGCTCTTTTATATCAGGCACTATCTCTTTCCCATCATACTCAACAACATCTGAAATTGTTCCCAGTATATCAGTGAGATAGTCTATCTCAGCCAAACAGCTTTCAAGCCGTTTATCATCCATATCTATAACTTTGTCTCTTGCACCTTCAATATTCGTCTTAAGTATAGTAAGCGGCGTTCGAACTTCGTGAGCAAGCTTGTCAACGTTTTCTTTTCTGGTACGCTTCTGAAGCTTAAGCTTAGTAGAAAGATCTTTAAGGCTTTGCTGAATAGCTCTTATCTCCGACACTCCCGACAGCTCCATTTCATCCAACGAACTGCTGTCAGCCATTCCTGCAGCAGCTGCTGTCGCCCTAAGATCTTTTGTCATTTTCTCTCCCGCGAAGATTATAACAACTACAGAAACAATGAGCGCTGCAATCCCTGACAAAAAAGCGCCTCTTCTTAATAATCTTTTAAATTGCATTACTTTTTCAGAGTCGCCGATAGCACTGGTTCTTCCAATTACCAAAGTTCCTACGTTTTCACCATCTTTAATTATGTCAATATAATCTGTATCCGAAATTGCAGTTCTTCCAGAACCCATCATTGGCCCCATCATATGCGATGAAGATCCCACACTAACCAGAATATGCCCTTCAGCATCAATTACATTTATATTTGATATAAGCGAGCTGCGAAATATAGACAACACATCGTAAGCTTCATCTTCTGTTTCAATCGTACCGTCAATTACCTTTTCAGCCTGCTCTTTTATTCTGTCAACAGTTTCATAATACTCAGATTCAACATACCCACTGAAATACCTGTTCACAAAAGCAGCTGATATAAAAGAATATAAAAACACAGCAATCAATAGGATTGAACCAATTATTAAAGTAATTTGCTTTCTAACCGTCATTTACACTGCCCTCGAAAATATATCCTGCTCCGTATTTAGTTTTCAGATACCTTGGTTTTCTGCTGTCATGTTCAATTTTCTGCCGTATGTTTTTGATATACGTGTCTATATTGCGGTCAAATCCTTCGTAATCAAACCCGAAAGCTTTGTCAATCAATTGATTTCTTGATAACAGTGCGCCTTCATTTGCAATAAATACTTTAAGTAAGGCAAACTCTTTACTTGTTATAGCAATTTCTTCATCATTTTTATACAGTTTTTGCTTTACTGTATCTAATTTAAATATACCCGCAACAGAAAGACCAGTATTCCCCACTGAGGAATATGCCCTTCGCAATACAGCATCAGCTCTTTTCACCAGCTCCTTTGGAGAAAAAGGTTTTGGAACATAGTCATCAGCACCAAGATCAAATCCCTCTATGCGGTCATCTTCCTCCTGTTTGGCAGTAAGCATAATAACAGGGACTTTTGATGTAAGTCTAATCTGCTTTAGCACATCAAAACCGCTTATCCCAGGCATCATAACATCAAGCACAACAAGATGGGGGCTGTGCTTGGAAAAAAGCGCGAGTCCGTCTATTCCGTTTTCAGACAGCATAACATCATACCCTGCCTGCTCTATATATTTGCTGACATCTTCACGTATCTGATTATCATCTTCTACTATAAGAACTTTATACTTCATATACATTCCTTTAGCATATTATACCACCTATTGTTGCTTCTATCACTAAAAAAGGGCTGTATTTACAGCCCTTAGATTTATTTACCCAGAGTCTTTTTCTTTCTCAAGAATTCCTCTTCGTCAATTTCTCCTGCCACATATTTCGCCTTAAGAATTTCCAACAAGTCATCTCTCGCACTTGTTTTTTTCTTGCCTAAAGCTTTAACTATTACAACAACTAAAGCAACTAGCAGTGCAATTACCAAAGCTCCAACTACAAAAGATATCCAAGGGCTTCGCATATAATATGAGCTGTGTCCAAATATTCTTCCACAATAGTCACCTACATGTCCGATTCCTCTGTAAAACATTATAATGCCTCCTATTTTTTAATATTTTCTTTCATTCTTAGATATGTCTCTTCATCAATTTCTCCGTTTACGTATCTGCGCTTTAACACTTCTTCGGCTTCATTTTTTCCGCCTAAGTCAATCTTCTTGTCTTTAACAACAAAATAAATAACAATTCCTGCGCCGATAAGCAATAACCAAGTCATATAGCCACATCCTTTCTGTGGAAACATAATATTTTATAATTATGTGGGAAATATGAGCAAAAAAAATAATCCGCAAATTAAAGCGGATTACCGTTTTTGTTTAAAGTGTGTTTCTTCCGTCAAATAAAGAGATTATGATTGTTAAAGCAGCTCAGCACTAAGTACCTCTGTTTAAGGAACAGTCATCAATGTTTTCGGTTTCTATAGTAATATGCTTAAATCCTCTCTCATGTAGTAACTTTCTTATACTTCGTACAATTTCTACTGATTCAGTGACAGTGATTCCATCCTCAACCACAATATGAAATGTAATAACATTTTCTTCGCCGTCCAAGCTCCATGCATGTACATCGTGAAGTTCAACAGCTTTAGGTGTGTTTTCGAGAATAAATTCAGTCATTTCTTGTGCGTCAAAGCCATCAGGCACTCCCTGAAGTAGCATTTTAACTATTTTTATTAATCCAGATATAACATTTTTTATTATATAAACTGATATAATTAACGATAATATTGGATCTAGAATCGGTATATTTGCAAATTTCAGTACGATACTTACAATAAGTACAGCTATCCATCCGAAAACATCTTCCAGTAAATGAAGTGACACAACCCGTTCAGAGAGTTTGTTTCCTTTTTTTACGTTAAGTACAGCAAGACCGTTTATAACAATTCCAATAACAGCAAGCACAATCATACCTTCAGCATTTACTCCTTCAGGATTAAAAAGCCTGGGTATTGCTTTATAAACTATAAAAAAAGCACCAAAAATCAGTACTATAGCATTAAATAATGCTCCAAGTATCGAAAATCGCTTATATCCATAATTAAACTTGCTGTCTTTGTCTTTCTGTCCAAGTTTCTCAAGATACCATGCAAGCCCAAGAGAAATAGAATCTCCCAAATCATGAATAGCATCGGAAAGTATCGCAACACTGTTTGTAAATATGCCTCCGATAATTTCAATCAATACGAAAGATATATTCAATATGAATGCGATTTTTATGTTTTTAACACTTCCATGGCTGTGAGTATGCTCATGGCTATTATGAGAGTGTGTCATATACAATCACCCGTTTCCCTATACAAATAATTATCCTATAAATTATAATATAATCTCAGGATTGAGCAGATTCTCCGCTGCATACAAAGTATCTTTAAGCTGATCCTCGCTGCTTGAAGTAAATATAGGAATTGTCTGAATATTTTGATTCAACAAATATCCAAGAACATACTGCATGGGTGTTTTAGCCTCTATAAACTTTTCCCTAAGCTCTTTAGCTCGTTTAATGTTTTCTTCTGTATTATATATTTGACCTGCAGCACGTTCAGGATCTTTAATAAGCTTTACGAAATATCCGGCTGCCTGTGATGAATACGCAACAGCACACATTCCACTCTCCTCATGGAAACTATGCAGCCTTTCATTCATTACAACCAACGTTTTGTCTCCCGGCTCATTCATATGCGTACTGCCTAAGTTCCAAAGCATTTGATTTGCTGAAAATCCTTTACTGCCTATTGATTTTGCATACTCCTGCGCCTTATTTATCCTATCTGTTTTCCAGTTTGAACAGGCGTAATATCGTATATACCCTTTTTTCTTAATCTCTTCCAGTGAGTTTATTATATCTTCTACAGGAGTGTTTTCATCATCACGGTGAAGATAATACAAATCGATATAATCTGTTTTTAAATCTGTAAGACTTCCTGCAACATCATATTCTATGTCCTTTTTAGTTAATCTTGATACTTCAAAAGCATCCAAATCAGGATGTCCACCTTTAGTAGCAATTATAAGCTTGTCTCTATTTCCTCTTTCTTTAATCCATTTACCGATAAATTTCTCGCTTCTGCTTTTTGTTCCGGGAATCCAGTTGCAGTATACCCTTGCAGTGTCAATAAAATTACCGCCCGCATCAACAAACATGTCAATCATCCTAGTATCCGCTTCTTTGTTTTCATCAATTCCTGTTCTAACAGTTCCATAACAGATATGTGAAACATTTAAGTCGGTATTGTTTATTAAAATTTTCTTCATATGTTATCCTTTCTATATCTAAGTACTAACAAAAAGTTTCGGTTACCCGAACCTATAATAAATTATATCATCAAATACATCCTAAAACAGAAATATGACTAAGATCAATTTTTATACCGTTTTTATAATATCTTTATCCGGACGCAATTCTGTGCATGCCTTTGCTCCATTTGCCGCAGCAGCAGATATCTTTTTGTCAAACTTACCATTTATTAAGTCAGTTCTAAGCTGAAACACCGCAAGATAATTATATGCTTTTCTGCGAAAAGGAAAATACGCAAACATAACGATTATGCCAATAAGCAAACCACCTAAAATTGACTCTAAGTCAGGTGTAAATCCATCTATTATTGAATTTCCTGTGTTCTGTTCAATAAAATAAAGAATCGGTGTGAAAACTGCTATTAGAAATCCAAGCGCCACACTTAACATCTTCTTTACTACATGTTTTTTATGACAGTCTTCACATATAAGATATCTTCTTTGTCTAACATCCGCCATATTATATGCGCTTGTTGACTTATATTTATAAGCTGGATCCGACCTGTCTACTTTTCTCCAAAGCAAAGGTATCCAAAAGACAGTTAATGATTTAAGATTGGGCTTTAATATGTTACATACAGAACATGTGGCGTTATGTTCATCAACAAGTATTTCATCTACCTTCTTTTTTGCCATATAAATCTCCTGACAAGCTTAACCTATACTTAAATAATATAATTGTTATGCTTCCTTGTGTCTTCCTGTGTGATGATGATGGTGATGATGTTTTGTTGGATCATTGTGAGGTATCAGCTCCGTCCATGACTTCACGGCATTTGCTTCAGCCTCAGTAATTCTATGTTGGAATTTCCCATCAACCAAATCAATGCTTAACTGTGCTCGTGCGAGATTGTCTAAAATAACTTTTCTTATTGGTATATTTAAAACAGCAATAAGACCGCCTATTAATAAGCCAAGGAAGAAGTTTTCAACATTAACGTTAAATCCAATCAAAACAGTACTGTTGGTTATTTGTTCTATAAGAAAAAGCGCTGGCGTAATAGCCGCAATTATAACACCCATAAGCATGAAAGCCATTTTTCTGTTATAAGCTTTGCCGTAACAGTTTTCGCAGATATGATAACGTCTTCTTCTTATATCGGTCATGTTATAAGCTGTTTTTGATTTGTATGCATACCCCTGATCATCCTTTTCCACTACTCTCCAAAGAGGCGGAATCCAGTAAACTATAAATGTCATTAGGTCAGGCATGGATTTTGAGCATATGGAACATGTTGCTTCATGCTCATGAATAAATTGTTCATTTAATGTGTCTTCACTTTTCATATTACTTCCCCCCATAAAATGTCGATTTAGTTCAGGAGAATGTGTTATTTATAAAGCAGTAAACATCATTTCTATATTTATATTTTATCATAAATTAAAAATATAGACAAAGAAACATTATGCAATATGCCAATTGTAATTATTTAATTTCTATGAGATAATTATCCATCTATAATGTTAGCTGTATTTATTAATACAACCTAAGCTACTAATATAATATCGAGCATGATTATAATATATCAGGTTAAAATTAAGGGAGATATAACTATGAATAAGGTAATACCTTCAAATGAAAGAAAATCAAAAAAATTAAGTATAAGCATTATTATACTAATTATTGTTTTATTGTCCGTTAGTATTGTATATATCATAAATCACGAGAATGAAGAAAACGTGGATTTAGTATCTAAAACACCAGGGGCCTCAAAAGAATATTCCCCACTTACTTCCGAAGACAATGAAGCACTTGAAAAAGCAAAGCTTCGGCACGTAGATGTATGGCAATTATCAAAAACTAACGAGTACCGCCAATACACATGTGAGTTTGACGAAGCCGGAATATTCACTGTAAAGCTTGAATTAAATGGCAGTTCACTCACCGAAGAACTGTATAAATACGGCTACCTTGCTGATGATATCAAAGATGATGCAAACAAAGACTATTATCTCGTAGTAATAAAAACACCTTTTTCTCCTGTTAGATTTGTCGGTGCAGATATGCACGCCAATGACGGACATTTCGATTTTGGATTCACATCGCTGGATTTGGGTCCGTTTACAGTAAAAGAATATGGTACACACAAAGTTGCAACCACAGCTGAATCAGCCGTAGGAATGTTGGTTGCACTACCATCCAGTATGACAGAAAACGGTTTTTCAGCTAGATTTGTGCATTGGGAAGATCTAGACGTACAGTCCAGAATAGAAGTTGTAATGGATACTGTTTTTATGCATGAAGATTTTGACTTAATTTCACGTAAAGGTGTTGAAAACACACTTTCTTTTGAGTTGGCAATACTCAATGACCATCTGAGCAATTCTATTGATTATTTAAAGAAATATTGTTTTAAAAATGCTGAAACTGAAGAAATAAGTAAATCTACAATTGCAAGATATATGCTTAATGCTCTATTAAACAGATACCAAAAGCAGACATATGACAATAAGATTATTGATGAAACTGTTAAATCATTATTGTGGGAAGTAACCGAAAGCAGATTGTATATGCCGGCAAACAGTTTAATCATTCCGGAAATGTTTTACTTTATTCAAGTAATAGAAGATGACAACAATATGACAATTTACGCCTATGCAAACATTTATTACATGAATCCTCCATATGTATTAGAAGAAAGAGGATTCCCTTTTACTATAACACTGCATGAAGCAAACGGAACATATACTATAGTAGATTATCAGTTCATTTATGATACATCAGCATTAAATAACTTTTCAGAACAATGGAGCTATTATAAAGACACAATAGAAAGTATAGACAGCAGCAGAAAAGATAATACCTTTAATCAAATCAGAACCTCTCTTTTACAAATGGCAACAGAAACTTATAATTCGTTAACCGAATATCAAATTAACGATGATGATGTTTTAGATGGTATTGATTTGGATTTCACTTCAATAAAAGAATCCATGGCATCAAATTTTAATGAAATAAGCAATCCTTATACAGCAATTCTGCGCGATTGTTCATTGTATGTATTTGATAAAAACTATGGCGATGATGCACTCCAAGTTTCTGCGATTTATCCATTATCCGAAGAATTTGACAATCCCATAACTGTTGCTGTGCTCGCTTCAACATATGATGGAAACACCTCCGAGAGTCAAAATGCAAAGCTCTATGTAGTAACAGCAGAATATAATGAACAGACATGGGAAGTCAGAAATATTGATATACAGGAAAAAGAAACATTATCAATGTCAGAATTCCCAAAACTGCAGGAACACAGTTTCAGTAGTATATATGAATCCCTTTATTCAGAACTGGAATACAATATAGATACAATAAATACGACATACAATCTTTCTCTTCCAATCCCCATAAAAAAAGAGCTGCCTCTTGAAGGCTCCTACCTTAACCTGAATATTCAAAGCGGTATCGTAAGGTTTATTAATGTCCACCGCCTTATTCGCGGTGAAAAAGATTCGGGAACAATGATTCCGATATGGTATGCACAAGAAAATCCAAACGACCTTTCCGGCACGGCATTTACCGAAGCTATAAAAAGCTCGGAATGGACTGAAGTACAGGAAGGCGAAGAAGGGCGTATGTACTCTCACACCGATTTAGGTTTTCTGGGATATTTGGTGCAGATAAACATAGAAAATGATGAAGGTGTTTTTGAGTTTCATTACAGCTTTGATACTATTAATAACAAAGCAATATTAATGATATACAGACCTAATGAAAAAGCTAAATACTATGTTTCAGAAGGCGAATCGCTTTGCCTATCAGGTATTGAAACATTCAAAATACGTACCGATGTAACCGAATATATGATTGATGATGAGAAAGGGCCAACACTGCCCGACTATCGAGAAGAGTTAAGATACCTCACTCCCATTGTCGGAGATATGCCGGGCGGAATAGTTTCTGTTGAAACGACAGTAAGCTCAGCTTTGGAAGAAATGGGCTATGAAAGCAACATAATAAAAAATGAGGATCAAGTTATCAGGTGGGCACAAAGCATAGGTGAAGAAATCGAATATGGCGAACTTCTGGAAATCAGCCAGATACCAATTTCAGATACACCGGATGTTTCGTGGGATATCACTCTAGCCGCTCAGGAAGGCAAAGGTTCGCTCCAAATAATCGGATTCTCAGACAGCGGTCAAGTGTATATTAGGAAAGTGTACAGATTGTATGGCAGCAAAGAAACACGGGAGCAATACTTCACTTTTGGTGACAGATCATTGTTTGATAGATTGTGCATATTAAGCTTTGGCGAAACTATAGAAAACTAAAAAAGAGCCTATAAGGCTCTTTTAATTTTGAAGCTAATTTGCAAAAGGAACTATTACGTAAATAACTTCGCCCTGATCGTCTATAAATACAATGTATTTATCCTTATCAATCAGCTCTCTGTCAATCAAAACAGCATTATCAATTTCTATACCATGCTCTTCCATCAGTGTAAGGTCAGGGTAGGCCACAGTTACTATAGTGTAAATGCTGTTATATTCAATAAAAGTAATCAACAGCTTTTGTGGATTTCCTTTTTCATCGGCATATCTTGCCATAAGAACCAGTTCTTCATCACTTAAACTATCAATGTCAGAGTTATCGTAAAGTTTGCAGCCCGTTCCTTCGTCTGCCGGAAGTTCTCCGTCATATATCGAAAACACAATCTCACCTGTTGTAGAGCCTTCCTGCGCCTCATATTCATCTTCAATATACGTCATACGCTCTTCAAGCTCTTCAGGTTGAACTGAAGCTATAAGCTGCTTCTGATTAAGCGACTGCTTGTTTTTTTCACTGCTTGGCTCAATAGCCACCTGTCTGTATCCTTGAAGCTTTGACAACAAATCTCCGTAAGGCGTGTAATACTCATATTCTATAATATCCAATTGCTTGTCTTCGTCATATGAGCGCAAAACCCTTGTTAACAGATTTTCTTCAGCATAATAATAAAACGAAAGAGTAGGTTCATCAGCTCCATCAACATAAAAATTAATTATATATTGACTCATTCCCTCAGCTGAGAAGATAAATGAGTCGGGAGACTCGGTAACTGCTGCGCCTTCAAAGCAGTTAATAAGGCTTAGAAGTTCACCTGGATTTTCTTCTTTATATTTTACTTTTGCATATATATCTTCAAACGAGCCACGGGTTTCTTCACTGATATACTTTATCTCAGCCTGCCAAGTGCTTAATGTTTCAAGAGAAAAACTGCGTTCATCAAACAAGTCTTTGCAGCTTGTTGTTTTATTGCATGAAGAAATTGAAAATACTATTATTAATGACAAGAAAAGCGTTATTATTTTTTTAAGCATTGTTTGTCAGAGTTCTCCTTGGATAATTGATTATACAATATCGTATTATACCGTATTTTCATACCTATTAACAAATATTTTTTTACTTTTATATAAAGATTCTATTAATTTTCTAAGCAATCCTTGTCACTTTATATTGAAATGCTTTTTAAATAAACGGAAATATCCTTTTGTCTTATCCGAAATATAGTCTGCCTCGATTTTTTCATCTCCGATAATTCTTTGATAATCATATTCGCCTTTTACTGCCCAAAAACGAAGCAGTCCGTTGTTTATTGCCATCTGCGGACATCTCATTACGCACCTCATACACATAACACACTTTCCGTCAAAACAAATCTTTCCATCTTCAATACTTATGTTATATACAGGACATTCACGAATGCATTTTTTGCACATATTGCAATTGCCGTCTGTAGTGTAAAGTCTCCCATTTAAATGTGCAGCAGGTCTTTGAATGCGTAGAATTAAAGAAATAATGTTGCCTAAATAGGTTCCTCGGATAAGCTGCCTTTTATTATTTAATATATTGTCTGCAAAACGCTTTGATTCATCTATCATAAAGTAATACATTTGTTTCACAAGAGAATCATTGTAACGGAAAATAATATTATAAGGCATTAATATATTCACTTCGGTGAGTATGTCATATTCCTTTTTATGCAGTATCCTTTTGAGTTCATTTGATGAGCTTTTGTTCAGAAAAAACGGTTCTCCCGCTGTTTTAAAAATCGACACTTTTTTCATATTACCTTCTGGAAACAGCTTTATAAAATCAATTAACGGTTCCGGAACATTAAATGCATAGATCGGATATCCTAAAACGATACGATCATAAGACATAAAATCCTGAGGAAGGCTTACAATTCCCTGCCTCTCGACTTTATGTAAAACTACTTCACAGCCCTGTTTTTTTAATTCATCAGCTATAAAATCTGCTGCGATATATGTGTTTCCGGTTCCTGAAAAAGCGCAAATTAAAACTTTCATAAATAATTCCTTTAGAAATATAATACATAATGCATAAAAATTGAGCAAACAAAACTTCAATATCTTTGTATTAAGACAATAAAAGAATGAAAACGACATTTAAACCAATAGGACTATATTTTCAACAACTCCGTTACCATATATATCTATATTATGTTATAATCTGTTTTGTCACAATGAATTCATTTTAAGACATTATCTTTACTTAGGAGGAAATATGAATGAATGGTGGAGCGGCTTAGCCGTTATTCAACAGGTCTTTTATTACATCGCTGTTCCGTTTACCTTAGTCCTTATTATACAGTCAATACTGTCTCTTATAGGCTTAGGCGGCCACGACGCAGATGCCGACGCTGACACTGACTTTGACATGGATGCAGACTCTGATTTTGACATGGATACAGATGCCGACATTGATACGGATTTCGATGCCGATGCACATGTAGATATGCATATGGATATGCATGGTGACGGTCATGACCACACAATTGAAGCAGCAGGATTCAGGTTTTTTACTGTAAGAGGAATAGTTGCATTCTTTTGTATTTTCGGCTGGTCGGGTTTAGCTTTCTTTGCATCTGGAATGCAAACTTTGTTTTCGATGCTGTTGGCTGTCCTGTGCGGATTTGCAGCAATGTTTATAATAGGCCTAATGTTTTATGCTGTTAAGCGCCTTCAGTCAAGCGGCAATATACAGTATTCGAACGCTGTTGGGAAAACAGCTGAAGTTTATATTCCGATTCCTGCAAAAAGACAGGGCAAAGGAAAAGTAATGGTAATGGTTCAGGAAAGGCTTGTTGAAGCTGAAGCATTATCTGATGAAGAAACAATGCTCAAAACCGGTGAAAATGTAAAAGTAGTCGGAAATATATCAAATACGTTAATAGTGAAAAGATAGGAGAAATATATGGAACAAATGGCACTCGTAGTAGTAATAATATTAATATTATTCACAACATTTATAGCAATACTGACAAGGTACAAAAAATGTCCTTCCGACAGAATACTGGTAGTTTACGGTAAAGTAGGCCGAGGCGCTGAAGGCGAAAACAAAAGTGCAAAGTGCATTCACGGCGGAGCAGCTTTCATCTGGCCCGTATTCCAGCATTATGAGTTTATGAGTCTTACACCAATGGCTATTACAGTCGGGCTTACCAATGCACTGTCAAAACAAAACATCCGTATCGATGTACCTTCGCGATTCACAGTAGGTATCTCAACCGAAACAGGCGTCATGCAAAATGCTGCGGAGCGTTTGCTTGGTCTTAAAATGGCGGAAATAGAGGAACTTGCAAAAGATATTATATTCGGCCAGCTTCGTTTGGTTGTTGCTACAATGGACATCGAAGAAATAAATACAGACAGAGACCTGTTCCTCACGGCTGTTTCCGGCAACGTTGAAAGCGAGCTTAAGAAAATCGGCCTTCGCTTAATCAACGTTAACGTAACAGATATAAACGATGAATCAGGATACATTGACGCACTTGGTAAAGAAGCAGCTGCAAAAGCTATAAACGATGCAAGAAAAAGTGTTGCCGAAAAAACAAGAGACGGTTCAATCGGTGAGGCAGCTGCGCAGAAGGATGAGAGAGTCAGCGTTGCTGAAGCAAACTCTCAGGCAGTTGAAGGTGAAAACAGGGCAAAGATAACCATAGCAAAATCCGATGCTTTAAGGCGTGAACAGGAAGCAGAAGCGATGAAAATCGCTATCGCTGCCGAAAAAGTACAGGCTGCTAAAGCTCTTGAAGAATCATATGCCGCTGAAGAAGCCGCAGAACTCAAAAGAGCTTCTAGAGAAAAAGCTTCTAAAGAAGCTGACGTCATCGTTAAAGCTGAAATTGAAAAACGCAAAGCTGAAATCGACGCCGAAGCTCAGGCTGAACGCTACAGACGCATAGCCAAGGGTGAAGCAGACGCTATATATCAGAAGATGGAAGCTCAGGCCCGCGGTCTTAACGAAATGCTCGTTAAGCAAGCTGAAGGATTTAAAGAAATCATAGCTGCAGCAGACGGCAATGCAGATGCAGCAGTTCGCATGATGATAGCCGACAAGATGGAAGATATCATACGTGTTCAGGTTGAAGCCATCAAGAATCTTAAGATTGATAAGGTTACTGTTTGGGACAGCGGTGCACAGGGTGACGGAAAGTCCTCCACAGCCAACTTCCTTTCAGGCCTAATGAAGAGCCTTCCTCCGATGAATGAGTTGTTTGACATGGCAGGTATGGAGCTTCCCGAATACCTTGGCAAAACCAAAAAAGAAATTGCTGAACAGGTGGCTGAAAAAATAGTAGAAAGCTCAGCAGCAGAAGAATAATTATAAATACAGGAAAAGCCTCGCATATTACGAGGCTTTTTTCATCAATAGTTTATCTTATATGAACACTTTCAAGAAACAACTTTTTTGCCTCTTCTTCATTTGTATTGTCATTGATATGCATCACACATAATACATCGCCTTCTGTGACTTTATCGTTAAGCTCACATTTCATGACAAGTCCTACTGCCATATCTATTTCATCAGTCTTTTTTTCGCGTCCGGCACCGAGCAGCATGGCACTTCTTCCTATACCCTCAGTATTCATGCTTTCAATAACACCGCTCTTTAGTGCTTTTACTTCCACAAGATTTTTTGCAGTCGGCAACAAATCAGTATTCTCAACAGTTGCCGCATCTCCGCCCTGTCCGGCTACAAATGCTTTAAATTTTTCAAAACCTCTTCCGCTGATGAGGGCATCCAACATCATTTTCTTTCCTTCGTCAATGTCATCTGCAATTCTGCTTAGTACAAGCATATTTGAACCAAGCTTCAATGATGTTGCAAGCAGTCTTGAATCCATATTATTGCCTTTAAGCGTCTCAACAACTTCTTTTACTTCAAGCGCATTTCCTATGTGTGTTGCAAGAGGCTGGTTCATGTCAGAAAGCACTGCTCTGGTATTAACCCCAGCATTGTTTCCTATCTCAACCATTATATCAGCAAGTTCTTTTGCGTCTTCTTTTTTGTGCATAAAAGCGCCGCTTCCGTATTTCACGTCAAGCACTAATGCATCCGCGCCTCCTGCTATTTTTTTGCTCATAATTGAGCTTGCTATAAGAGAGACATTGTCAACAGTGCTTGTAACATCACGGAGCGCATATAATATTTTATCTGCAGGAGCTAAGTTGCCTGACTGTCCCACTACGGCAAAGCCGTTCTTTTTCACAAGTTCCATAAACTCTTCTCTTGTAAAATCAACACTCATCCCCGGAATTGCCGAAAGCTTGTCAAGCGTTCCGCCTGTGTGCCCCAAGCCGCGTCCGCTCATCTTTGCGACAGTCGCACCGCAGGCCGTAACCAAAGGAACGACTATCATAGTTGTTGCGTCCCCCACTCCTCCGGTTGAGTGTTTGTCTACCTTTACTCCGGGAAGTTCGGACAAATCCGCACGATCTCCGGAGTTTACCATTGCAAGCGTGAGGTTTGTTGTTTCCTCCATGTTCATTCCGTTAAGGCATATTGCCATAAGCAGCGCAGCAGTTTGATAATCAGGGATAGTTTTGTCCACCAAACCCTCGATAAAAACATCAATATCCTGCTTTGTTAGCACTTCGCCTTTTTTCTTTTTTTCTATTATATCTATCATAATACTGTTGTCTCCGTGGTATGCTCTTTTTGTTTATTATAACATAATTCTTGTTTGAAGTTGAATAAAGTAGTGTATTAAGATATTATATAATAGTAATATATCTCTAGGGGGATATAAGCTTGGCGAGTAAGAAAAAATACTTGGGCGAGATGCTGCTGGACTCAGGAGTAATCAGTACAGATCAGCTTAATGAAGCCCTTAAAATCCAAAAAGATTCTAAATACAAGCGCTTGGGTGATGTTCTCAAGGAGCTTGGTTTTATTGACGAAAAAAAGCTCATGAACGTGCTTGAAACACAGCTCGGCATTCCATTTGTCAGCCTATCTCGAATTAGAATCAATCCTGAACTAACTCAATATGTTCCTATCAACATAGCCAGACGCCATTCTTTGGTTCCTGTTAAAATTCAGGATGATACCATTCACGTTGCCATGGAAGATCCGTATAGTTTCCTTGCAATCGATGATGTCAAGATGGTTACAAAAATGCATGTTCAGCCATTGCTTGCAACCCCTGAGGAAATACACAAGGCAATTGACACACTCTATGGCAATGAATATGCGGAAAAAGCATTGGAAGACCTCAGCCGCGAATATGATTTTGAAGAGATCGTAGCGGATATTGACCCCACCAGCGAGGAAGTCGGCAACGCTCCTATTGTACGCCTTATAAACTCCATTATCGAACAGGCTGTAAAAATCGGCGCAAGCGATATTCACATAGAACCTTTGGAAAATGAAATACGAGTCCGAACCCGTGTTGACGGCAGAATGTCAAAAGCACTTAATGCACCGATTAATGCATTAAACAGCATAATCGCTAGAATTAAAATCATGGGTAATATGAATATTGCCGAAAAACGTGTTCCTCAGGACGGCAGAGCCGAGCTTGACATCATGGGACACAATGTTGATGTGCGTATATCAACACTTCCGACAGTACATGGTGAAAAGGCTGTTATGCGTCTTTTGGACAGATCGTCATTTTTGCGCCCTAAAGCAGAACTCGGGTTTACAGAGGAAAATCTGGAACTGTTTGATGAACTTTTGCTTAACCCCCATGGAATAATACTTGTTACCGGTCCTACAGGTTCCGGTAAATCAACTACTCTATATACGATGCTTGATGAACTGAATCAGGAAACCGACAACATAATAACAGTTGAAGATCCTGTTGAATATATGATGGAAGGTTTAAATCAGGTTCAGGTAAACGCAAAAGCAGGGCTTACATTCCCTTCAGCGCTTCGCTCTATCCTGCGTCAGGACCCGGACATTATAATGGTCGGCGAAATGCGCGACAGAGAAACTGTTGAAATTGCTATCCGTGCTGCTATAACAGGGCATCTCGTTTTGTCTACAATACATACGAATGACTCCGCATCCACAGTCTCAAGGCTGGTTGATATGGGTGTTGAGCCTTTCATGCTTTCAGCATCGCTAGTTGGAATCATAGCTCAGCGGTTGGTGCGAAAAATTTGCCCAACATGCAAAAAGGAAACCATTTTATCCAGAGCAGATCTTGACTATATAGGTCTTCTTCCCGGAAGCGGCCACAAGTTTTACCACGGCACAGGCTGCACAGCATGCAACAACACAGGTTACAAAGGACGAATCGCCGTTCACGAAGTTATGATAATTGACAGAGAATTAAGGGAAATGATATCTCTTGGCAAAACTGTTGATGAACTGAGAGACTATGCATTAAAATCAGGCATGAGTACACTGAAAAAAGAGTGTACAAGACTGCTTTTAAACGGAACGACTACAATTGACGAAGTTTATAAAGTTGCATACTCAGGCGACTGACAATTATAGATATAAACGAGGATTATAATGGATATACATGAACTTCTAAAAAAGAGTGCGGATTTAGGCGCATCTGATTTACATATAACAGTAGGCATACCTCCGGTTTCCAGAATCCACGGACACCTTCAATATCTTTCGGATGAGAGACTGTCCCCGGCTGCAACCAAAGAGTTTGTTTACAGCATATTAAAAGAAGAACAGCGTGAGCTTCTGGAAGAACGCGGCGAGCTGGATTTTTCCATCTCCGTTTTCGGTATGTACAGATACAGAGTTAACGCATATAAACAAAGAAACTCCTATGCCGCAGCAATGAGACTTGTTGAAGGAAAAGTTTTAAGCTTCCAACAGCTGGGCCTTCCCCATGTTTTAAATGATTTTTGCACGAAAAACCGCGGTCTTGTGCTTGTTACAGGCCCCACAGGTTCGGGTAAATCAACAACGCTTGCTGCAATGATTGACGTTATGAATACAAACAGGGATGAACATATCCTGACACTTGAAGATCCTATTGAGTATTTACATAAACACAAAAAGAGCATTGTAAACCAAAGAGAAATAGGAAACGATTCAAAATCATATTCAAACGCGCTGCGTGCTGCACTGCGTCAGGATCCGGACATTATTTTAATCGGTGAGATGCGCGACCTTGAAACAATATCTATCGCATTAACCGCAGCAGAAACCGGACATCTGGTGCTTTCAACACTGCACACAGTCGGCGCGGCTAAAACCATAGACAGAATTATTGACGTTTTCCCTCCCCATCAGCAGCAGCAGATTAGAACACAGCTTTCTATGACTCTTGTAGGAGTTATCTCCCAGCAGCTCATTCCACGCTCAGATAAAAAAGGACGTCTTGCTGCGATTGAGATAATGATGGCGAATCCCGCTATAAGAAACCTTATACGCGAAGGTAAAACGCCTCAGATTAATAACGTTATAATGACATCGGCAAGACAGGGCATGGTAACTATGGATAATGCAATAGCAGAGCTGTATCAGGGAGGAAAGATAACTCTTGATGACGCAATGATGTATTGTGTTGATTATGATTACCTGAAAAGGCTTCTGCGTATTTAAAACAAAGCAACTTAATCACTGAAGGAGGCATTTAATGCCCAAGTATCAATATAAAGCATCCAATATTACAGGACAACAGATTGAAGGAGTTTATGAAGCAAACGATGAAACATCTGTACGCGGCATGCTTCGCGAAAAATCTTTTTATCCTATCGAAATTAATGTAGTTCAGGAAGGCGCAGGTTCAAAGGAGCTAAAGCTTTTTTCTAAAATACCAGTTAAAGTTCTTACAATCTTCTGCCAGCAGTTCGGAGCGATACTTAAAGCCGGTGTACCGCTTACACAAGGGCTAAATATAATGCAGACTCAGACAGAAAATAAAAACTTAAGAAAAGTTCTTGAAGATGTTTTTGAAAAAGTTCAGGTCGGACGTTCTTTGTCGGAATCATTTCGCGATCATGACGATAAGTTCCCCACTATGTTTTTTTCAATCCTGGAAGCTGGTGAAATGTCCGGTACATTGGATGATTCTTTTGAACGTATGGGAGCAAACTTTGAAAAAGATTACAAGCTTCAAAATAAAATAAAAAATGCTCTGACATATCCTGTAGTTGTAGGAATTGTTGCAATAATTGTTGTAATATATCTGCTTGCTGAAGTCGTGCCAACATTCGTCGGTATATTTGAAAGTGCAGGAAGCGCCTTGCCGGCAGTTACACAACTGCTAATTAATATGAGTGATTTCGTAAGAAACAACTACCTGCTTCTCGCCGGTATTGTTTTGCTTGTTGTGGTCTCTTTGAGGGTTATTTTAAAAACTCATGCAGGACGATTTGAGTGGGATAAAACAAAACTAAAACTTCCGGTATTCGGCAAACTCATAAAAAAGATTGTGGCAGCACGTTTCACACGTACACTGTGTACGCTGTTTTCCGCCGGCGTTCCGCTTACAGTATCAATTGAGGTAACATCCCGCTCGGTAAACAACCTTTATATCGAAGAAGGATTAATGGAAGTTGCAGACAACATTAAGCAGGGCCGAGCACTTGCCGACACGCTGGAAGAGCTTGATGTATTCCCCGCAATGGTATACCACATGACTCGTGTGGGAGAAGAATCAGGAACGCTTGAGGACATGCTTGAGCGCACATCGGACTATTATACAGATGAAGCAAATGACGCAATCACCCGAATGATGTCTATGCTTGAGCCGCTTATAATCGTGCTTCTGGGCGGAATGGTACTGTTTATAGTTGTTTCAATACTGCTTCCAATGTTCCAGATGATGAATATTATGTAGAATAGTAAAATATTTGCTCCTATTTAGTAAAAATTAAGCAAAAATAAATAAATTTTATTAAATTGTGTTTAAACCTGTTTATCATGGTTTATATACTCCGTGTAAATAACTAACGTTATATGTTAATAATCATATATGTTAAAAGCTAAATATATGATATAATATAGATGATATTTGTTGTTTACAAAAGCAATAATAATTATATAGGAGTGTATTATGATTAAGAAAATTAAAAAGAACAAGAAGGGTTTCACACTAATTGAACTCATCGTCGTTATAGCAATTATAGCTATACTTGCGGCAGTCGCAATCCCCAACTATATCGCAGTTCAAAACAGAGCTGAAGAAGCTACAGCAAGAGGTAACGCTGCAGTTGTAGCACAAGCAATAAATACACACAACGCATTGTCAGACACATTGATAGTTGCTGTTCCTGCATATGCAGACCTTGCTACTTTGGTAGTGCCGGTAACTATGACAGCTGACGACTATGCAGATGCTGATGATTATCTGAATGTTGACGCAAGCGGAAACGCTACTGTATCCCCTGCATCATAATAACTGGAAGATCAAGGGGCATTTGTTGAATCAAATGCCTCTTTTTTTCTACTAAGGTATATTGAGGTAATATGGAATTTCTGATAATTATTACAATCTTCCTATTCGGGCTTATAATCGGTTCATTTCTGAATGTGTGTATCTATAGAATACCCGCAGGCTTGTCGATAGTATCACCGCCATCAAGGTGCCCGAACTGCGAAACAAGGCTTAAGCCTCTTGACCTCGTTCCTGTTTTGTCATGGCTTTTCCTTAAAGGAAAATGCAGGCACTGCGGAAACAAAATCTCTCCCAGATATATGCTGGTGGAGCTATTGTGCGGTCTATTGTTTCTTGGAGTATACTTAATTGTCGGATTAAACCTATATCTTTTAGCCGCATTGACTTTAACTGCTCTTTTAATCACTGTGACGTTTATTGATATAGACACACAAACTATACCAAACGGACTTATGATTTTCGGAGCAATAGCAGGAGTATTGTTTGTTGCGACAAACATTGTACCGGGAGCAAAGGAAGGATATCTCAGCAATGTTTTGGACGCATTTTATGGAGCGCTCGTAGGATTTACTCCCCTGCTTCTTATAAACATCGGTGCAAAGATAATTGCAAAAAAAGACGGCATGGGCGGTGGAGACATGAAGCTCATGGCGGTTGTGGGTTTGTTTTTAGGGTTAAAACTTACTATAGCAGCACTTATAATAGGAGTATATCTCGGCGGTGTTGCCGGAGCTGTTATACTGATTTCTGCAAGAGTTAAAGCCAAAAAGCAGGATGAAGAAAATGAAAGTAATGGACATTATATGGCGTTCGGGCCGTTTCTTGCAGCAGGAAGCCTGCTAGCAATGCTGTTTGGCAGCCAGCTTATAGGTTGGTATATGGCGCTTATAATGTAATAATCGGGTGATAACATGAGAGGGTTGAAAAATCATAAAATAAGAATTGATTTTTCTTTATTGAAAAACAAAAATGGCTTCACGCTTCTTGAAGTCATAATAAGTTTAGTCATTTTAACGATTATTATAACTCCGATACTCGCAGTTTTCACATCAGCCGCGCAGACAACCATAGTTTCTCAGGATCTGCTTGACGGCGCATACATAGCGCAGCAGGTATATGAAAATCTCGTTGCTGATGATTACGACACTCTTCTGGCCACCTCATCGGCAAAAGTACTGTACGATTCCGACGGTGACGGTACAGATGACTGTTACATTCAAAGAAATATCTATCCGGACGGAGTATACTCGGACTTAACTACAACAGACAGCCCGTCATATCTCCATATAAACGTTATCGGCGAGCAGATAAAGATTATCGGCTCAAGCGGAACAGACGACACTTCAAACTCCGGTACACAAACAGTGCCTATGGGCGATATTACAGTAAGCAATTCTTCATCGTCACAGATGGTAACCGTACAGGTAGGCATACAGTCTGCAATGACATTTACAAAAAAGTATGCATCCTGTCCACTGGTAGTAATAGTAAACTTAAGTCAGAAAAGAGTTAATACCCAAGCGATTTCAATGACATTATATGGTGACACGATAAATACTCATGTCATAGAATACGCAAGAAAGTCAAATTATCAAGACTTCTCCTGCGCACAGCTGATAGAATCAAACATCTACTACGGAGTCAACGATCACAGCACAACACTTCTACATTCTGTAGTTCAGGTTTTTGACATAAACGACAACACGCAAAGGATAGGTTTTGTGGAAGGCACTTTTGAAGTGAGCCTTTCTTAGGAGGCGACTGATATGAAAAACAACAAAGGACTAACACTGGTTGAGCTTTTGATTGCAGCTATGATTTTTGGCACAGTCATTACTCTTGCCGGAACAATGTTTGTATCAGGCTTCAAAAATTATGAAAAAGTCAGCGGAATTATGACAGGCCAGGCAAACACAAGGTTTGTTATGTACGAAATATCAAAGTATCTGAGAAATGCAGACCAATCTGATGTCTCTGTCAGTGAAAGCAACACTTCAATAACTATTGGAGATGTAACGATATATTATACAAGCGATGATTTAACAGTCAGCCGACAGCAATCTGGAATAACTACAGTAATCGGAAGAAATATCACGAATTTTAGCGTTTCTGTATCAGGTGATACAGTTAACTACTCAATAAGATCCACAGAAGACTCTTCCGAACTCAACTCTTCTATAACAATAAAGGCGTTTGAAAGACCTTCGCCACCATGATGATGCATATAAAAACATGGATGTGATTATATGAAAAAAGATATTGTTAAAAACAATAAAGGCTCTGCTCTTCTTACAGCTATTGCAGTAATGACTGTTGTGGTAGTAATCGCAATGGGCAGCATAGCCACAGCAGCCAACAATATGAAACTCTCAAAAACCGTAACTGAAAATGAGCGCTCATATTATGCTGCAGAAAACGCAACACAGCTTGCAATTTCAACTATTAAAGATGAAGTTACGAAATATTATATGCAAATGGGCCAAAGCGATTCATACAGCTCATACTTAGCTTTATATAATAATTTCTTCACATATTTAGGATCGCGTTTTTTGGGAGAAGGCTCCATACTGAATGATCCTGATTTTGTTCAAAACGAGCTTGACGGGACAACCTCTCTGGTATGTTCGATGACCACACCCACCATGCAGCCCAGCGGATATAGCGGTGTAACCTTCACCGTATCCAGCACAACCGTGATAGACGGTGTTCCGAGAACTGTTGTCGGCACTTTAAATGTCGAAGCAGCTCCTGTTAAGTTCCAATATACTACGGCTCCAATTTTGACAGACGAAGTATTGATTTTAGGCGGAGATATTGACGTCAGCCGCGAAGACAATGAAAACAAACTTACAATTGAAGGCGACGGACGTATTGCAGGAACCGTATCCGACCAAACATCAACTTTCTCAAACGGAAATCTCTCTACATATGATTATACTGTGGAAGAAGATCTTATATGGAAACTTTTCTGGGATCAGTTTGATAAAACAGTAGCAGATCCTTATCTTGCCCCTGTAATAAACCTTTCAGGCGGAGTTGCACAGGATCTTGTCAGCAACGGATACGAATTCCATGGTGACACTGTTTACGATACAGCCAATGTTGTAACTAAAAACATATACTGCGATGGTAATCTTACTATCAAAAACATAGACGTAATCAACTCACAGATATACGCAACAGGCGATGTTTATATAATCGATGAGGATCAGGGTATCCAAAACAACACAATATACGGCACAAATATCCGTGCAGGCGGTGATATATACATCGAGCTGGCTGACATAGTAAACAATCAAAACAACCGCAGGTACTACACTGCAGGCGGTGATATCATACTTAAAATCGGCAAATATGTTGATAAAAAAGATGGTTCAATAGAGTTCGGAAGCTTCAAAGCCGGCGGCAACATATACGTATCTTCCCTTACCGATAACTACAACGACAATCTTATAGACTGCCAGTTCTATGCAAACGGAAATATTACAACAGGAACTCCGGGAGGGCCGATTGACCCGACTATTGAAAACATTGCTCACTGTACCTTCGAAACAGCATATGGAGATATTACGCTGCATACTGCAACAATGCACTCATCCTCAAAGGTTTACAGCGGAGGAAATGTAATTCTTGCAAACAAAGGCGTATCCGATTCTGAAGTTTTCTCAGAAGGCTATATACACTTTGACGGAACTGCATGGTACACATACGGCGATTTATCATTTAGATCATTTAACACAAAATATTGTGCGCATGGCGACTTAATAATCGAGCACGCAAACTTTGACAGCTGTTATTTCTACACAGGCGGTACAATGTATATCGTAATGACATCAGGAAACAGCATTATAAACTGCATTATGTATGCAGAAGATGACGTTATTTACGCCAACGACTGGAACGGATTCATGGATACCATGGTTTCAACACTTGTCTACACCAACAGTGACTTCTATTTCTCGGGACGCGGAACTGAACTTACATACACAGGAACCGGTATATCAAAGGCTGCCGGTATGCAGCTTATGGCACTTGGGAATATATATTCATTTGAAACTGATGATACTGAATCCGAAGGCTACTGGGGTACATATAACAAACCTGAGCTTGATATCCTACGTTTTGGTGATGAAGGAACATCCGATGACCTTATGAACACACAGGTTATTAAAGACAACATAGGTCTGCCTGATGACAGCCTCGGAATACTCGCGGATGTTTTATACAGCGTAGGTTTTGAACACTACCTGCCTGAGCCTATCATAAAGCTCCCGCTATATACGGAAGTTTTTACAAGCGAAACTATAAAAGACCAGTAAATACTTACCTTTGACTAATATAAAAAGTAAGTATAATATAGAAAAGATATAATTTAAAACTTTGGGACACGGTGAATTATGAGCACTACAATAAACCAAAAAGGCTCGGCCCTGCTTACTGTGCTGGTCGTTATGACTGTACTTATGGTTGTGGGCATGGGTGTTATAGCAGGAGCTTCAAATAACCTTACGGCAACTGATGTCGTAACTGTTAACGAGCGCACATATTATGCTTCGGAAAACGCGGCACAGATAGCTATATCAACTATAAAAAATGAAGTCTCAAAATATTATATGACAATGAAAGCTGCTTCAAACTATTCAGCATATGAAGCTTTATATGGCAGCTTTTTCACATACCTTTCAAGCAGGCTTACAGGTTCAAACTCCATTCTAACAGCTCCGGATTTTGTTGAAAACGAATTGGACGGAAACACAACAGTAGTCTGCGTTATGGATACACCTGTTACTCAGCCCAGCGGCCATATGGGAACAACTTTTACAGTAACTTGCACAACAACTCTGGACGGTGTGTCAAGGACAGTTATCGGCAAGCTAAAAGTTGAAGCTGCACCTTTGACATATCAATGGACATCTGCTCCTCCATTAACTGAATATGTGCTTTTATCCGGTAAGGATGTTGATGTCTCAGCCAACTACCTTCAGGCAGTTGGTGATGCAAGAATTAACGGAACTGTAAAAATCCCAAGTTATTTTTCTGCAACAAACCTAACAGAGAACGATTATTTGGTATCTGAAATTCTGACTTGGCAGCTATATTATAACCAGTTTGATAAAACTATAGCCAATCCGCCTATGCCGCCCACATTTACCTATGATGACGCTGATGTTAAGTATGACTGGTATCATGTTCTTGGCCCCGGAGAATTTCCGGGAAACAAAGTCGATAATAAAAAAATATACTTTATCGGCGGCGGCGAAATTAAAAACCAAAATGTTACCGACTGCGATATTTATGTCGTAGGCGGCGGACTAAATATTACAAACTCAACTTTCGAAGGAACCAATATTTATGTTGAGGGAAGCATTAATATAGCAAATCAAACTGATTTTCTGTCCGGATCCCGCCCCAATATATTATATACAGGCGGTACGCTAACGCTAAACAGCAATATAGTTGAAATAAGAAATACTTATATTACGGCCGAAAGCAACATAATGATGCATAGCCATGCAGCAAGCAAGCAGGATATCATCGAAAATTCAGCCATCTATACAAATGGTTTTGTGTCTATTACCGGCAATTCTACAAAGTGCATTGATGTGATAAAAAACAGCACATTTGAAGCACCATACGGCAGTATCAGTATTGTAACTGCTTCAATGCTGTCTGCAAACAAACTCGCAGCCAGCGGCAATATTACAATCAGAACACGCGGAATGCAAAACACAGGAATATATTCGGACAGTAATGTTGAAATCGACGGATCCAGCATGACATCTGCCCATTCCTCCATAACAGCATCCAGCAACTGCAAAATAGTTGCAAACAATAACATGACACTAAATACAGCAAACTTTGAAAACTGCTATTTTTATGCAGGCGGCGAAACAACCATTAATTCCTTCAATGAATATAATATTAAAGAATGTATTATGTATTCAGAAGGAGATGTTGAATGGAACCACAACTGGTGGAGCAATTCATTTATAGGAATGCAAAGCACATTAATATATACAAATGCAGATTTTTATTATCACATACATTATGACGCCGAAGCTTTTAAAGTTACACAGGGTCTTCAGATAATGGCAAAAGGAAGTATATATAATTTATCGGGAGAAGAATACTTAAAGTTCGGAAAAGGTTCTAACATGGATTTTACTGCCCTTCATAATATGATAGGCAACCCCAGTTCCGGTGCGGGATCTCTCGCACAAGCTTTAAATAATGCAGGTTTTGAGCATAATCTCCCCGAGCCAATCATACTGTTACCCTATTATACTGAAGTATTTGTAGGAGAAAGCTACAGCTAAGCTTTAATTATTGTTTATTTTACGATACAATATAGGTAATACAGAATATAATATTTTATAGACAGCTATTTGCTATGAAAGGTGAAGTATGGCCTTAAAAAACAGAAATATAATCGGCGCAGATATTGGCGCTGCAACCATTCAGCTTGTTAATACGAATGGCCGGGGAAAAGTCACTAAAGCAGTATCATTTGATTTGCCGGACGGTGTTGTTTCACAAATGCGAATCAGCACTCCTGAGCTTCTTACAAAATCAATCAAATCAGCAAAACAAACAGGGCGCATTTCAGGCAACAAATGCATTTTAAGCTTGGGAGGAACCGATGTTATCATCCGCCACCTTATGCTGCCTATGATGAATGACGCACAGATATACCAAAATGTAATAAGCGAAATATCCGCATACCTTCCTGTTGACACTCAAAACTACTCGATTGATTACAGTATTCAGGAAGAAGCGGCCGATTCTCCAACACAGATAAAGGTTATGGTTGTAGCAATCCCAAAAGCTCCCTTACAAATGTATATTGATTGTTTCAAGAAAGCTGGTATTAAAGTTGTCGCAATTGATATATCGGAAAACTCTCAGGAAAAAATGGTAAGATATCTTCTTCAGACTCAGGGAGATTCCGGAACAAGTTTTGGAATAATTGACCTTGGATCGGAAACTGCGAATATTACAACATACCTAAACGGACACTTCTTTGTAAACAAAGTGGCCCAGATAAGCGGCAACATTCTGACTTCTGATTTAGCTGACGCTTTAGGGGTTGATATTCTTGCTGCAGAAGCTGCAAAAAGGCAGGAAAACTATTTTGCCTCCTACTCCCCAGCGCAAAAGGCTATATTGGACTATGCTGACCAGATAGTATTTGAGTCAAACAGAGTATTTGACTATTTCGCCAGCCGAAATAACCGCAAGCCTCTGGATAAAGTTTTCATATGCGGAGGCGGTGCACTTCTTCCGGGATTAGACGAATATCTTGAGAAAAATCTTGATATAGAAGTAGAGTCACTGGAAAAGCTTATGGCACCTTTATTTTTAAGCCAGCCTGTCCTTCCAAACCATTCAATTTACTCCGCAGCTGTCGGAGCAACTTTCAGGGAGGTATAAAGTGAAAAGAGATTTAAACCTAATACCAAGAGCTGAAACAGAATCCTCGCTGAATAAATATATTCTGCCTGTTGTATTGATTGTTGTATTATACGCAGCAACCGCATATCTTGCGATAACAATACCGCAACAGAGGCTTCAGGCAAAAGAAGATGAATATGCATCGCTGCAGCAAAAAGTAATCGAGCTCGAGCCTGTAGAGATACAATATCAGCAGTTAAGAGCGCAGCTTGCAGAAATTGAGGCTAAAAAGAGAACAATAGAACAAACAAAGCATTCGGAAACCGATCCATCAAATATATTGGTTTTTATTGAACAGGCATGCCCTGAGGATATACTTCTGGATGAAGTCAACATATCCGAAGACGGCGTTGTTATCCTCGGAACTTCACTCAGCGATTCCTTGATTGCCGAGTTTATGGTAAACCTACGCGCAGTTGAGTTGTTTTACGGATCAAATATCACAAGCATTATCCCTCAGGAGCCGGATTTTGATATAGAACAGCTGGCAGCAGCAGCCGGTGTTGAGCTGCCTGAGATAAGAGAATTTCAACTGACTCTTTCTTATATGCCTGCAATTGTTGCTGCAGAAGGCGAACTGGAAGGAGGCGAAAGCTGATGAGAAAACTTACTACAAAAGAAATAGTACTGCTTATTGCATTGGTTTTCATAGTCTCCGGCGCGCTGTACTACAACTATTTTTTCACGCCATATATGGAAAAGATGCTGAATCTTGAGCTTCAGATATCCACAAGCAACCAAAGGCTTTTAACCCTCCAGAACCAACAACAGTCAATTATCCGCGATACCGAAAAGCTCAACAATGAACTTGCCGGAGTGGAAGAAGAGTTCCGAAATATACCACAAGGTATTGATGAACCGGATATGCTGGTGTTTTTCGAAGAGGCATTAAACGGTTTGGCAAAGGAATCCACAATTCGGTTTTCGCCTGAAACAACATTAAATGAATATTATCAGACATCTCAGGTATTAATGTCGTTCTATACTACATATCCTAATATGAAAATAATTCTGGATACGCTTTACAACGCACAGTTTAGAAACCGTATAGTGTATCTCAACATTTCATATCGCGAACCAGAAGAATTACTTGGTCCACAGCTTCCTACAGTTGATGAAGAAGTGCCAGAGGGAGAAGAAGTAGCTGAACCTGTGGAATATTATTTGTATACTGAGCTTACGATGGATTGTTACTCAATTCCGGCTTTTGTAACCAATACTGATTATCCATTTATGATAGGTCCTTATAACAACACAAATCCATTTGAGGTATTCGAAGAAGAGCCGGCAGAAACCGAAGAATAATTACAAAATTCAAAAAAGCAGCTAAGCTGCTTTTTTTGTATGCAAAGATAAATATTATTATTTATATATTTTTTTTATTATATATGTTTAAAACATGATTTTTTGGGTTATTAAAAAAATGTCAATTGAACCTACAGATATAAATGCAACTAATAATAAAACAATTGAAAGTGTGTTTTGATTAAAAGGAGTTAAAAAATGACTAAAGACATGATTCGTGTAGTAGAGCTGTCGGATAAGCTAAAAGCACTATCGCATCCTCATAGGTTGAGCATAGTACGTGGATTGTTGGATCACACAACAAATGTCACGGGAATACAGGAACAACTGGGCATTCCGCAGCCAAGCGTTTCGGCACACCTTGCCAAGCTTAAAACTGCAGGAATAATACAAGGTCGAAGACATGGTCAGGAAATCAAATACTCTGTAGTGGACAAAGACGCAAAAATGCTTGTAGATTCATTATTCAATTAATATACGATGTGTGGGATTAAGAGGGAAAAGCTGACAATAAAGGTTGCCAGCTTTTTTAGTTGCTTAAATTCTTGATATCACTTTTGATTAATGATAAAATTTTTAAAAACAATCGAGGTTTAATATGGAATATAAAGACATGAGAAGAAGTGAAAAAAAGCTTTCGGATGATCAGGCTTTAAAGATTATCGCTAAGGCAAAATACGGTGTTTTATCTTTATGTGACGGAGATATTCCTTACGGAGTGCCGCTGTCGCATGCTATAAAAGACCGTACAATATATTTTCACTGTGCAAATGAAGGCTTAAAACTCGATATAATTAATAAAAATCCCAAAGGTCACTTTGTTTTCGTATCAAAATCAAAAACACTTTCAAAGAAAGCAACTGTTGATTATAAAAGTACTATGGCTTTCGGCATGCTTAGAGTAGTTGATTCTCCGGAAGAGAGGGAAACAGCTTTTTTTGCAATCACAAGTAAATATATGAAAAAATATCCCAATGAAGCCGTTAACATCATTAAAAAAGGCGGTCCAAAAACAACATTGGTAGCCATGGATATAGAAGGTATCTCAGGAAAAGGTGCAAACAGAGCTAAACATAAATTAAACATATCCACACAAATAAAAATTAATAATAAGGTTATAAAAAACCGCATAGTTATGCCTCCATTGGTTTGCATATGGCAAAAACGTGCTGAAGGAATATTAACTAAAAATGACTATGAACACTATACCTTGCGCGCAAAGAATGAAACCGGAATGATTGTAGTGGAAGCGACTGCAGTAGAACAAAACGGACTTTCATTTAAAAATGGCCTCAGGCTTTGGGATGACAGCCATATCAGTCAATTCAAAACACTTGCCGAAGGGATAAAACAGCATGGAGCATGTGCTCTTATTCAGCTGCAGCATGGAGGCTATAAGTCCGACAAGAGTATGACCACTCCCCTATCTGCAAGTAAATTCAGTGATGATAATTATAAAGCAGATGCTATGACCACCGAACAGGCAGATGCTACTGTTGAAAACTTTGCTCAGGCAGCTCTTAGAGCTCAAAAAGCAGGCTTTGACGGGGTTCAGCTTCACGGATGTCATGGATATCTTATCAATCAGTTTTCAAGTCCCGATATAAATAAGCGAACAGACAAATATAAAAAAAGTTCTGCTTTCGGCGTAGCAATAATAAAAAGGATAAAAGAGCTGTGCAGCGATGATTTCATAGTATCAGTCCGAATAGGTATAAACAGTCCTTCAGTTAAAGACTCTCTTAAAACAGCAGTTGACTATCAGAATGCAGGTGCACATATGCTCAGCGTTTCAGCCGGAATATCACCGAAACCATACAAAGCTCCGGAATCATGGAAGTTTAGCGACATATCACACATGGCATATCTAGTTAAGCAAAAAGTTAATATTCCAGTTGTTGCTGTGTATGGCATAACAAACAGAAAAATCGCAAACTCGCTTATCAAAAATAAGTACTGCGACATGGTATCTGTTGGCCGCAATCATTTAATCCATGATGATTGGGCAAAACGAGCATTGAACAAAGAAGAAATCTCCCAATGCAGAGACTGCAAAAAATGCTATTTCTTTAAGACAATGAAAAAATGTCCTGCAGTCGAGATTGCCAAGAAGAAAGGTTTGTTTTAATGACTGAAAAACAAAAGTTTACCGGTAGGTCCAAATGGCTCTATGTTGCTTTAGGCATTGTAATGTTTATCTGCCTTGGAACTGTTTATTCATGGAGTGTTTTCAGATCACCATTTGAAGAGTATTACTCATTAAGTGCTTCGCAAAGCGGACTTCCCTACTTGTTTTTCCTGATTTCATATACCGTTTTTATGCTATTATCCGGCAAAGCTGTCGATAAGTTTAATCCCAAGGTTATAATATTTCTGGGAGGATTAATGGTTGGCTTCGGTTGGATTATGTCAGGAATAATAAAAAGTTTTTTCTCAGTAATCTTTTTCTACGGAATTGTATCAGGCAGCGGTGTCGGCATCGCTTACGGAGTCCCTATTAAAGTAGTTTCCAACTGGTTTACGAAAAAGAAAGGTCTGGCACTTGGGCTTTTGTTGTCAGGTTTTGGGCTATCCCCTTTTATCACAGCTCCGGTTATAGAAACCCTCATTGAACACAGAGGAATTAACAGTGCTTTTATTTATATAGGCATTGCGTTTTTAATTATTGTTCCTTTAATAGGATTGTTTTTTAAGCACCCAGCTAATCTAAAACATGATGCGCAAGCTACCCCCAAAAAACAAGTTAACGGTCTTATTAAAGACCGAAGGTTTATAGGTCTTTGGATTTGTTTTACTATAGGCACTACTATAGGTTTAATGGTAATCGGAGTTACAAGCCAGATAGGTCAGCAGCTTTTCGATCTTAATGCAGGGACCGCTGCTTATCTATTATCAGTGTTTGCAATATTTAACGCTCTAGGACGCCCTATCTTCGGTTATATAACAGACAGATTCTCTCCTTTTACTGCAATAATTATATCTTTTATACTCATAGCACTGGCGTCTTCCGGCATGCTAATTACCGGTATTTACTCAACAGGGCTTTATATTATTTGTCTGTCTGTTCTTTGGATGAATCTTGGCGCGTGGCTTTCCATCGCTCCAACCGCCACAGGCCTGATGTTTGACCCTAAAAACTACTCCAGAAATTATGGTATACTTTTTACAGCCTATGGAGTCGGTGCTTTTGTCGGTACTCCTCTTGCTGGTTTTCTAAAAACGATATACGGAAGTTACAGATTAATTTTCTTCCCTTCTGCAATTCTCGCAATAATTGGAATCGCAATTGCATATGTTCTGATATATAAAAAAAGGCAATAATATACTCCATTCGCTTTATCTGTTTAGTTTAATAAAGTATTTAGTTAATTTTTTAACAATATCATTGAAATAGTTTGAAATTAAACACCAGTTCCTTTATAATCTAAGCATTGACCTATTTGTTAAAAGCCGGCTTTACGCCGGATAAAAATTTTTATATATGGAGGAAGTTTTATGAAACGTGTATTAAACTTTTCACCCGGTCCGTCTGCCCTCCCGCTTGAAGTATTGGAGCAAGCTCAAAAAGACCTTGTCTGTTATAAGGACACAGGTATGTCCGTTATGGAAATGAGCCATCGAAGCCCTATGTTTGACGAAATTTTGCAAAACGCAAAAAAGACTCTCAAGCGCTTGATGAATCTTCCGGACGACTATCACATCCTGTTTCTCCAAGGCGGAGCATCAACTCAGTTTGCTATGTGCGCACTAAACCTTATGCAAAACAAAAAGGCATATTATGCCGATACAGGTTCATTTGCAAACAAAGCAATGAAAGAGGCCATGAGATATGGTCAGGTTATAGAGCTTACAAGCTCAAAGGACAATAATTATGCGTTTATTCCGGAGATAGCAGAAGTTCCTCAGACAGCTGCATATCTTCACATCACAACCAACAACACAATCTACGGTACACAGTATAACACTCTGCCTGAAATGGGAGATGTTCCTCTCGTAGCGGATATGTCATCAAACATACTTGGCAAATCATATGACTTCAGCAAATTCTCTCTGATATATGCAGGTGCTCAAAAGAACATGGGTCCTTCAGGCGTTACAGTTGCCATTATTAAAGATGAGCTTCTGGGCCGCGCAATGGACATAACTCCTGCTATGCTTAATTACAAGACAATGGCTGATAAAGATTCCATGTATAACACACCTCCGACATGGGGAATATACATCGCATCACTAATATTTGATTGGGTTGAACGCCAAGGCGGCATTGAAGAAATGGAAAAAATCAACATTCAAAAAGCCAACCTTATTTATGATATTATTGATAATTACGGCATTTTCAGCGGAGTCGCACGCAAAGACAGCCGTTCGATTATGAATCTTACAATGCGTCTTCCCAGCGATGAACTTACGGCAAAATTCGTTGATGAAGCTAAAAAAGTCGGCATAGTAAATGTAAAAGGACATCGTTCAGTGGGTGGCATCCGAACAAGCATCTACAACGCAATGCCTCTTAAAGGCGTTGAAAAACTCGCAAACTTCATGACAGATTTTGCAAAGAAAAACGGATAAGGAGAAACGATTAATGAAAAAAGTTCAAACAATGAACGCCATTTCGGATGTTATATACGATTACCTAAAAAAAGGCGAATATAAAGTTTCCGATAACGTTACATCTCCTGATGCCATACTTGTCCGCAGCGCAAAACTTCATGACTATGAAATGGATGAAAATCTTCTTTGTATTGGTCGTGCAGGTGCGGGAGTAAATAATATACCAATAGATAAGTGCTCTGAAAACGGAGTTGTTGTCTTTAACACACCTGGAGCAAATGCAAACGGCGTTAAAGAGCTTGTGTTATGCGCACTTTTAATGTCAGGCAGAAAGATAGCGGAATCTATCGAATGGGCCAAGACACTTAAAGGCAAAGGTGAAGAGGTTCCAAAACTTGTCGAAAAAGGCAAAAAGAATTTCGCAGGTCCTGAAGTGATGGGCAAAAAGCTTGGCATTATCGGCATGGGCGCTATCGGCGGTGCTGTTGCCAACGTAGCAATTTCACTCGGCATGGAAGTTACCGGCTATGATCCGTTTATGTCAGTCGACGCCGCACTTTCATTGACACGTGCAGTCAATATGACAAAATCAATGGATGAGATATTTGCAAACAGCGATTATATAACAATTCATGTACCGCTTAATGATAATACTTTAGGATTGATAGGAAAAAAATCCATCAACAAGCTTAAAAAAGGCGCAGTAATATTGAACTTCTCGCGCGGTCCGTTGGTAGACAACGAAGAGCTTTTGAAAGCATTGGACAGCGGTCGTGTATCAAAGTATATAACAGACTTCCCTGAAGATGAGCTCCTGTGTCATGACAAAATAATCGCCCTCCCCCATCTGGGTGCATCAACACCCGAAGCTGAGGACAACTGTGCGGTGATGGCTGCCCGTCAGGTAGATGATTATATCAAAAACGGCAATATTACAAACTCTGTTAACTTCCCACAATGCCAGCAGCCGCGTTCAGGCAACTTAAGGCTCACTTTTGTACATAAGAATGTTACAAACATGGTTGGACAAATTACAGGCATCCTGGCTGCCGAAGAACACAACATAGCCAACATGGTAAATGTATCTCACACGAAATATGCCTATACCATGATTGATGTTGATGACTCTCCTTCTGAAGAATGTATTGAAAAATTCAAAAGCATTGAAGGCATGATAAAAGTAAGGGTAATCAACTAAAAATATAATTTGAAAGCCGCTGAAATCAGCGGCTTTTTTGTTGCTGTAAAAACACTTGTATGGTAATATGTGTGAATATGTTATCTCTCAATTCAACAATTTCAATTGGATTAATATCAATAGTACTACTATGTTTAATTATAATATCAGGTGAAAAGATTAACGATAAAATCAAATCTTATAAATCTTATAAACAGTTTAAAAAAGGCAACAGTTTCTATTATAAAGGCATGTTTACGGAGGCACTTGAATGCTATTTATATTCATTAGATTATTGCGAAAAGAACTATGGAATATCAAGTGTTAACACTATTAATGTCTATTTAAAAATTGCAAATACATATTGTTTGCTTGACCAACCTGAAAAAGCATTAAAATATTTGTTTAACACTCAAGATTATTACTTTAATGTATTATCTGAGAATGAAATTGAATCAAGAAAATATTATACATACCTTGGTAACATATATGACAGAATGGGAAACTTTGATAAAGCTCTTGAAAATTACAATTTATCTTTATCGATTATCGAATCATTCGGCAAAGAATATGATTTTGACAAAGCAATTTGTTTTTTAAATATGGGCATAGTTTACGACAATAAAAACGAATACAGCAATGCTTTGTTTATGTATAAAAGCGCTCTTTATATTTTTGAAGGATTGGACGGTGACTACAAACACGAGATAGCCTTGTGCCAATATAATATTGGTATATCATATTACCTTCAAAATAAAAACGATGATGCACTTGATTGCCTGAACAAATCTTTGGATATAAGATTGGCTTTATCTGAAAATCACCCTAACACAGCAACATGCTATCACTATATTGCCTGTATATATTACGATAAATGTAGATACGATACAGCTATTGATTATTATAAAAAGTCTATTCTTATAAGTTTTCATACAATTGGAACTGATCATCCAAGATATGCCCAGACATATGAAAAATTGGAAGACTCCTACATAAAAGCAGGCTACAGTAATAAAGATTTTATAAATTGGATGGATGAAAATCTAAAACCTATAAACAGATAACGTTCCAATATTTATATCATTTTTAACAATTATATTACTCTAAGAAAACTTTTACTTGCTACATGCAAAAATATATGTTATTTTCTGTATATATGAGTTTACTTCTCGACAACTCTGTCATGATAATTTCAGCAGCTATAATAATCCTCATTGCAAGTGGATTATCTTTTTATGTAATACGAAAAAGTCAGAAATCACAAATTACAAACAATCTTGAAGCAGCAGACAATTTTTATCGAAATACGGAATATGAAAAAGGTCTCGAGCTGTATTTGAAATCAGTTTCCCATATAGAGCAAATTTATGGCGTTAACTCAAACAATGCTGCTAATATTTACATGAAAATCGGTAAATCCTATGTGCACTTGTCAGATGCCCTAAAAGCTGAAGATTATATTTTAAAAGCAACTGAATACTACAAAAGCATAACAGAATCTAATCCATCCGAAGCGGCTTCATTTTATAATACACTCGGTAATATTAACGATTCTCTTAAAAGATATGATGCTGCATTGCATTATTATGTTAAAGCTCGTGAGATTCTTGAAAATTCATCTGATGCAGAAAACACTAGTTTGGCGAAATGCTATTTAAATATTGCAATAGTATATGACAATCAGAATAAATATAAAGAATCGGTTGAAATGTATCAAAAAGCAATATCAATATTTGAAAAAGGCGAACACAATATTGAAAAGGTTATTGCACTGTCCTATTTTAACTTAGGCGTTGCACTGTATGTACAAAACAAATATGATTCTGCCCTTGAATGTCTTCAAAAGTCACTTGAAATAAGAAGCCAGACAATGATAAACCACCCGGACATTGCTAGCTGTTATCACTATATTGCATGTGTAAAGTTAGAAATCGGTCTTTTGGATGAAGCTATAAGCTTGCTTCTTAAATCCCTCCATATTAAAGTTGAAACGCTTGGAAATCATCATCCTGAGTATTGGAAAACATATTTTAAGCTCAAAAACGCTTTCACTAAATCAGGGGCGTCAAAAGATGAATATGAAGCTTGGGTTGCAAATCAACTTATTGAACTTAAAGAAAATTAATATTCAATCTTGTTTTTAACTCATCAATATTCCATCAAGTTCTGAGCCTTTAATGGCATTTATGCTTTCTTTTATGCCAGCCATCTTTTCATCAAGCTCCGAAGATATCTGAGCACATTCCTTTAATCTAACTAAAAGCTCTCTTGGCGCTTTATTGTTGTATCTGTAGTTTATTTTATGCTCGAGGCTTGCCCAAAAATCCATTGCTGATGTGCGAATCTGTATTTCTACATTAATGCGTTCTGTAATTGTGCTTAAAAACACAGGTATTGACACTATCATATGATAGCTTTGGTATCCGTTTTCCTTAGGGTTGGTAACATAATCGGACACTTTAATAACTTCTACATCATCCTGTTTTTCAATCATCTTTGCAACAGTAAATATATCATCTTTAAAAGAACATATTATTCTAAGTCCAGCAATATCATAAATATACTTTGCAGCATTTTTTATGCTTGGCTCAAATCCTTTTCTTTTAAGTTTTCTGCGGATTGAATCCCTGTCCTTGACTCGTGTTTTTATATGTTCTATCGGATTGTAATCTTTAATATAATGAAATTCTTCATTTAATATGTTAACTTTTGTTTCAATTTCCTCTAGTGCAAATTTGTGAATCAAAAGCATATCACGCCAGTCTTTAAATACAGCTGGTGTAAACTGAATAATGTCGTTCATAGTAACCTCGATTGTTAATTATTTGCAAGATTATTATCTCACAATTATTAATACCGTAGTTTACGTTTTTTTAAACAAACAGTGAATTTTCAAATAGAAAAAAAGGCTCTCGAATTGAGAGCCTTTTTATTTAATCTTACTTGAAGTAATTAACTCCGGATTCAAATATTTTGCTGTCATATTCCCCCGGAACATTCCTGAAAGTGTTTTTAGTCCATCTTTCATTGTGTCCCATCTTGCCCATTACACGTCCGTCAGGCGATGTGATTCCCTCAACTGCGTGAACTGAACCGTTGGGATTAAAATCAATGTTATATGTAAGATTTCCGTTCATGTCAACATACTGCCATGCTATCTGTCCGTTTTTCAGTAGCTCATCATATTCCTTTTCACTGCATACAAAGCGGCCTTCTCCGTGAGATATCGCAACGTTAATTACATCTCCAGGCTCAATTCCCATCATCCAAGGCGAAAGATTGCTCATAGCCTTGGTTTTCACTATACGGCTTTGGTGGCGGCCTATAGCGTTAAATGTAAGCGTGGGTGAATCCTCTCTTGCATCACGGATTTCGCCATAAGGAACAAGGCCTGTCTTTATAAGCGCTTGGAACCCGTTGCATATTCCAAGTGCCAACCCATCGCGGTTATTAAGAAGGTTCATAATGGAGTCTTTTATTCTCGGAGCACGGAGCGCAGCAGCTATAAACTTAGCTGATCCTTCCGGTTCATCTCCTGCTGAAAATCCACCCGGAAGCATCAGTATCTGAGCATTGTCTATCATAGCTTTCATTTTAGAAAGTGTCTCTTCTATATGCTCGGGAAGAAGGTTTTTAATAATCAAAACATCTGCTTTTGCGCCTGCACGCTCAAATGCAGCTGCTGTGTCATATTCTGTGTTCGTTCCGGGAAATACAGGTATAAACACTCGCGGTCTTGCAATTGAACTGCTTGCTTTTCTTGCTTTTCCCGATGTGTATAAGGCGGATTTTATTTCTCCGGCATCAATTTCTTCATTAATCGGGAAAACATCCTCCAGTACACCCTGAATAGTGTCTATAGCATTATCAACAGAAAGCTTCATATCGCATGCGGTAATATAACCGCTGTCATTTGTAACACCAATTACATCATAGTCAAGGCCGCATACAGCTTTTTCTGTTACTTCCCCGTTTTTGATTTCGGCAATAACGCTGGACCAGTGCGGTTTGAATATCTCATTTTCATCAATGAACAGCTCTGCGCCTATCTTGTTTCCCATTGTCATTTTTGAAAGAGCAGCTGCAATTGAGCCAGTGCCAACAGTATGCGCTGCAAGTATTTTCCCTTTTCTGATTCCTTTTGATATCTTCTGGCACATATCGGAAAACTCATCGTATAAAGGAAGGTTGTTTTGATCAACAGGCAAATTAATAAGAACCAAAGTGCTGTCTTTTTTCTTAAGCTCTGCTGAAATAATATCATTTGCGTTTGCTGTAGTTACCGCAAAAGAACACAATACAGGCGGAACATCCATGTCCTCAAATGAACCGGACATAGAATCTTTTCCTCCGATTGACGGAACGTTCAGCGCACACTGCGCTTCATATGCTCCCAGTAATGCTGCAGCAGGTTTTCCCCAGCGAGTAATATCATCGCGTAAACGTTCGAAATATTCTTGGAATGTAAGTCTCGCACCGCTTACGTCAGCGCCTGCGCATGCCATACGCAAAAGGCTCTCAACAACAGCATATACTCCGCCGTGGAACGGGCTGTAACGCGCAATAGTCGGTTCATATCCGTATGCCATCACAGAGCAGGTGTTTGTCTCTCCGTCCAATACTGGGATTTTTGCTGCCATTGCCTGAGCAGGTGTCAGCTGATATGCTCCTCCGAAGGGCATAATTACGGTTGATGCTCCGATATTAGAGTCAAACATTTCAGACAATCCGCGCTGTGAGCATGCATTTATTCCGCTGATTTCTTTTATCCAGCGTTCCTTCACGCTTCCCTTATCATTTGACGAATTAAACGGAGACTTACTTTCATCCGGTGCTGTAATTTTAGCATCCGAATACTGAGGCATTCCGTTTGTATCAAGGAAACTGCGCTCAATATTGAGTATCTCGCTTCCGCGCCATCTCATTATTAGCCTGCCTGTGTCGGTAACTTCAGCAACTTTATATGCTTCAAGATTTTCATCATCTGAAAGTTTAATAAAACGTTCAACGTTTTCTTTCTTTAACACAACAGCCATGCGTTCCTGTGATTCGCTGATTGCAATCTCGGTTCCGTCGAGTCCTTCATATTTCTTCCTGACTGCATCAAGGTTAATCTCCAATGAGTCCGACAGTTCCCCTATCGCAACACATACACCGCCTGCGCCAAAATCGTTACAGCGAATTATCATCTTTGCAACTTCAGGATTCCTGAAAAGCCTTTGAATCTTGCGTTCAGTAGGAGGATTACCCTTTTGCACCTCAGCTCCGCATGTGTCAATAGACTCAATATCATGAGCCTTTGACGAGCCTGTTGCGCCGCCGATTCCGTCGCGTCCTGTGCGTCCTCCGAGAAGTACTATAATATCTCCCGGCTGCGGGCGTTCGCGAACCACATTTTCAGCAGGAGCTGCTGCGATTACCGCGCCTATCTCCATGTGTTTTGCGATAAATCCGTCATCGTATATTTCGCTTACCTGACCTGTCGCAAGGCCAATCTGATTTCCGTATGAGGAATAGCCTTTTGCAGCGACTTTTGCAATCGTACGCTGTGGCAGTTTTCCTTCGATTGTATCTTTTACATCTACTCTGGGATCAGCTCCCCCGGTTACGCGCATTGCCTGATAAACATAGCTTCTTCCGGACAAAGGATCCCGGATTGCACCGCCAAGGCATGTTGCAGCTCCGCCAAACGGCTCTATCTCCGTAGGATGGTTGTGGGTTTCGTTCTTAAACATAAGAAGATACGGCTGAATCTCGCCGTTCACATCCACATCTATCTTTATTGAGCAGGCATTAACTTCCTCGCTGTCATCAAGATCAGGAATGAGCCCTTTGCGTTTAAGAAGACGAACTCCCATAGTCGCGATGTCCATCAGTGAAACAGGTTTTTCCGACTTCATTTTCCCATACACAAAATCACGCGCTTCATGATAGCTTTCAAGCGCCTTCTTTGCTCTTTTAAGCGAAGGCGCGTCTTCAATTTCTATCTTACCAAGTTGAGTAAGAAATGTTGTATGTCTGCAGTGGTCCGACCAGTATGTATCGATTACCTTTATCTCAGTTATTCGAGGATCGCGATTTTGCGATTTAAAGTAATCGCGAACAAATTTCAAATCATCATAGCTCATTGCAAGTCCGAGTTCATCTCTTAACGAAATTATCTCATCATCAGTCAAACCTTGAAATCCATCCATAATTTCAACGTCAGACGGTACATGTGTCTCCATATCAAGGCTCTGATATTTCTCGATTGTTGCTTCGTGCGAATCAACAGGATTGATGATAAAGTTTTTTATAGCTAATATTTCGCTATCGTTAAGTCCGCTGTTTAAAAGATAGACTGTAGCGCAACGTATCTCAGGCCTTTCTGACTGAGTGAGGAATTCTATACACTGTGCTGCAGAATCCGCACGCTGGTCATACTGCCCGGGAAGGTATTCCACAGCAAAAAAGTCGCCTTCAAAATCGGGCAACTCTTCTATGTATACTTTATCCATGGGAGGCTCTGAAAATACATTTTTCACAGCCAGATCAAACTGCTTTTCATCAAGGCCCTGTACATCATACCTTATAAGTATCCGTACAGAGTTAAGTCCCTCAATGTGTAGCTGTCTTTTGAGGTTTGAAAGAAGATGCTTGCGCTCAACATCAAACCCGC
Source organism: Christensenellaceae bacterium (assembly GCA_963677605.2). Taxonomy (GTDB): domain Bacteria; phylum Bacillota; class Clostridia; order Christensenellales; family UMGS416; genus JAGLOK01. Next base: position 252,879 of record CAXXDX010000001.1, read on the forward strand.
TCTTTTTTTCAACAAAAACTCTTTTTACGTTTCCCAAAATATCCCCCGTTATTTTACAAATCCGTTGTATATTGCAGTTATCGCCTTCTCATAATCCGATGACTCTATTCCGACTATTATATTAAGCTCGCTTGAGCCCTGGTCAATCATTCTGATGTTGACTCCCGCCTGTGCAAGTGACTTAAAAAGTTTCGCAGCAGTTCCTTCATGATGCACCATTCCGTGCCCACATGTTGCAATAAGCGCCATGTCAGGAATTATTTCAATCATGTCAGGCTTGACAGCCTTTTTTATTCCTCCAAGAACCGCCTCTTCTTTGCCAGAGAGATACTCATCAGAAATAACAACTGAAATAGTATCAATTCCTGAAGGCATATGCTCAAATGAAATCATATTGTCTTCAAGCACAGAAAGAATTTTTCGAGCGAATCCAAGTTCACTGTTCATGGAGCTTTTATGTATGCTAATTACCGAAAAGCCTTTTTTGCCTGCGATCCCTGTAATGGGAAACTCATGCATCCTAAGGGTATCTATAGGAACAATCATTGTTCCGTCATCCTGAGGCCTGTTTGTGTTTTTTATGTTTATGGGTATATTCTTTTCGCGTACGGGAAAGATTGCATTTTCGTGCAACACGCCTGCTCCCATGTAGGAAAGCTCCCGCAGTTCCTCATAAGAAATCTGATCTATATGGCGCACATTTTCAACAACCCTTGGATCAGTCATAAAAAAGCCCGAAACATCGGTCCAGTTTTCATAAACATCCGCATCCATAGCTGCCGCTGCAAGAGAGCCTGTTATGTCGCTTCCTCCGCGTGAAAAGGTTATAATTTTTCCGTTTATATCGCTCCCAAAAAATCCCGGAAGAATGCTTTTTTGCCCTGAACACTCCTTTTTAATCAAGCTATAAGTAAGCTCTGAGTCAAGATTACCCTCAGCGTCAAATTTAATTACGTCAGCAGGATCAACAAACTGCCAGCCAAGATACTTGGCAAGCATTATGCCTGAAAGATATTCACCTCTTGATTTCACATATGCTTCGGTTGCTCCGGTTTTCATATCATCATAGACTTTGTCTATATCGCCGCTCATGTCAAGATCAAGCCCGAGTCCCTTGATTATCTCATCATATCTCGCGCCCACAGCATCCATATCTTCACGGAATTCTTCGCCGCTCTTTGCTTTTTCATAGCATGCGATAAGCATATCCGTAACCTTTATGTCATCCGAATAACGTTTTCCCGGTGCCGAAGGGACGGCTACTGCCATATTACTGTCTGAAACCAGAATGTCGTGCACTTTTTTAAACTGCTCGGCATCAGCCAGTGATGTTCCTCCAAATTTCGCTATTTTAATCAATTGATCCTCCATATTTTAAGCGTAATTACGCCTTTTATCTGATTTTCCTACACTCTATGTAGTATCTTTTATCCTGTGCATGTCCCATCGAAAAGCTTTTTCTAGGGAGCTGTCCAAACTGTCCAACAGTTTTAAACAGAAGATTTTTGTCAAACGGTGGAAGTGTGATTGCGAGCGTACCGACATTTTTACCCAAGTCAGCTACAACATCATCTCCGTGTACATAATCTACCTTTGCATCAGGATATTTTTCCAAGAACATATCCACTGCTTCTTCAATATACGCAACACTCAGTTTGTCTCCGGGAATCAAGAACTTTCCCTCTGCAGCTTGGAAAACATAGCTTACTTCTGTATCTCCCTTTTTCCCTGAAATGTCATAGAGTACTTTTTCAAACTCTTTTGCTCCGTTTTCCCCTAAATTATACAGCACTCTGTGGATAGGTTCAAACTCCAATGCATCATCGTGCAGATTGACTATCTCGACTAAAGCATATTTGGCCTTTTCGTTTAATATGCCCTCTCTCTTCTGCTTTTCCCAGCATTCTTTTGCTGTTGCAAGCGAATGATTGCCGTCGCCTACTGCATAAAGCAATCCATTGTTTTTAACCTTAAGAGTGTTTAGCTTTTCTGCTATTGACTCAGCAATGCCTTCCTTAACTTTATAGCCTTTTATATGACCTCCGTCAGTCATAAGATCAAAATCATAAAGCTTATCATTATCATTTAATTCACTTGCTATGTCTTTTAGCACAGTGTGTTCACTGTCATCAATCAACAGCATAATGTGGGGCATTTCAAGTTCTGCTTTCATTCGTATATCAACACGCGGCGGAAGCCTGTCAGGGATTGTCTCTTCAGTCGAGCGTATAAGTGCTGTACTGTCGGCAGAATAATCATATTCATCCAAATCTACAGCAGCAACAAGACCAAGCCTTGTGCCCGATGTAGTTTCGCGTTCAATATAAATCATAGAATTTATAGTATCTTCAAAAACACCTTTTTCGAGATACTCATGCATAGCTGAATTTATTTTGTTTCTTCTTTCGGAAACATCCTCATCCTCAAGATACACTTCAGGGAGCATAAGTCTTAGAGCTGAGGGCTTATTGCCCACAATCTTTTCCATCTCATCCCAAACTTCTCTTTGAGAAGTATACTGGTCACAGGCGACTACTGCCCATGTTTCATAGTCTTTTCCAGGTAAAAGGACTTCAGGGACTGTTAAACCAACTTTTTTCATTGTCATAATAAACATACTCTTTACTGTTATTTTCAGATCTTAAATTATAACTAACTAATAAGTTAATGTGCTGAATTTATTTATGTATTATACACTCTAGATGTCTATTTTGTCCACGTTATGCTACAATAAAATTAGAAAAAAAGGAGGCCGGATTATGAAAAAAATAGTAGCATTTTATTCCAAAGACGGAAACTGCAAAGCGTTAGCTGAAACACTGTCAGAAAAATACGAGTGTGAGCTTTTTGAGCTAAAAGAAACCACGCCAAGAAAAAACAACGTTTTTGGATTCATCCGTTGCGGCAGAGAAGCTTTCTTCAATAAGAAAAGCAAGCTTTTAGTTGATGTAAAAGAAAAGTTTTATCCATATGATGAAATAATTCTGGTTACTCCCGTATGGGCGGGCACAACAGTTCCTGCAATCAACACAGTGCTTTATGGTGTTGATTTAAAAGACAAAAAATTAACACTTTTCGCCTGTCAGGCAGATCCGGAACTTACTGCACTAAAGAAAATTAAAGCAAAATTCAAGAAAGTTCTTCAAAACAGCGGCGGGATTTATGCAAAATGTTATTGCGTTCAAGGATCAAATCCCGGCAAAGAACCGTTTAACAAAGAAAGATTCAGCAACTTTCTTGATATACTTTTAAAACAATAAAATATTACATCTTTTAAAACTATTATTTTTCAAGGCATTTTTGGCTTTAATTGGCTGTTAAATGCCTTGTTTGTATGTTATCATATTTAGGATATTATTTTTATCTTATACAGGGAAGTGAAAATGAAGAAAAATAAATACGGCAACAACATCTTTCAGACAATAATACATCCGCTGATGCTAGGACTCTATAAGATTTCAATGGGTCCGTATATTGCAAAATATTTATTCAAATCCAAGGCAAAAGGCCTTGAAAACCTTAGAGCCAAAGGATCATTTATACTCATTGGAAATCACGTTAATAACTACGATGCCCTTATTCATCAATATTACTCGAACAGAATAATAAGCTTCGTTGTAAATGAACGATTATTCCGAATGGGGCCAAAAGGCGCTCTGGGTAAAATCATGAACTGGGTTCATTTTATTCCAAAGAAAAAATTCTCAAACGATATAAAAGCTGTGAGAAAATTATTCAAAGCAAAAGAAGAAAAACGTATTATAGGCATTTTCCCGGAAGGTCGCAGAAACTGGGACGGAGTCACAGCGAATATAATTGAATCAATTTCAACTCTGGTAAAATCTCTTAAAATTCCAGTTGTTACTGCTATAACAAAAGGCGGCTTTTCCGCACAACCCAGATGGAGCGGCGAAATCCGCACGGGAAAAGTTATGGTTGAATATAAAACAATTATGACTGCAAGCGATGTAAAGTCTAAAAGCACAGATGAAATACTTGAAGTTATAAAAAACGAACTAGCTTATAACGAACACAAGTATCTCGAAGAAAACCAAACATATTTTAAATTTAAAAATCCTGCCGACGGCCTAGAGCGAATGGTTTTCATGTGCCCATCCTGCCATAAAATAGGCACTATGCAGTCATCGGGCGATACCATTTCCTGCAGCTGCGGATACAGCGCATCATATGACAACTATGGAAAGCTTACCTGTGAACACTTTGATGATTTATCACAGTGGAGTGTTTGGCAGAAAAATGAACTTATAAAAATGAAAGAAACATATGGTCCGGAACAAATAATATTTGAGGATTCTGATGTTACAATGTCCACAGTTGCTTCAAACTCATATGAGAAATTAGAAGAGGCAGACTTTGGTTCACTGAAACTTTATAGAGATAAAATAGTGTTTGAAGGCACAAAAACATATGATTTCCCGATAAGCGAATTATGGGGATGCAACATTCAAAAGCATTGTTCTTTTGAATGCAATTATGATAACACAATGTATCTTTTTTCTTTCCCAGGCAAGAAAAACGCATACAAATGGAAGTTATATACGGAATTATAAATAAGTTATTCGGAGGTATTTTTTATGGATTGGGGAAACATGTTTCAGTTTATTGTTCTTCTTGCTCTTTTAGGAATTGCAACAGTAATTAAGCTGAACTTCAAATTCCTGCAAAAGCATCTTTTGCCTGTTTCAATGATTGCAGGCTTCATGGGGCTAGGACTAAGTGCGCTTTTCGAATTTGGATTTGCTATAGAGCTGTTTGACCGCAGCTTTCTGGAAAAGCTAGTCTACCACTTGATGGGCGTAGGTTTCATTTCACTGGCACTAAAAGAACGTAAAAAGAAAAAAAGCCGCGCAATTTCAAACACAGGATTTGCTATTATCAATACATATGCAGTGCAGGCAATTGTTGGTCTTGCAATATCATTAATACTGTTTTATACAATTCTCCCGGCACTCTTCCCTGCATCAGGAATGCTCCTTCCTCTGGGCTATGCACAAGGCCCTGGGCAGGCAAACAATATCGGATCAACATGGGAAACTATGCAGGACCTCGGAAACAGAGCATTTAAAGACGGCGGAAATATAGGACTTACAATCGCGACATTCGGTTTCATCTGGGCATTCCTTGGCGGAATACCAATGCTAAATATACTTGTTAAGAAAAAAGAACATCATAAAAATGAGTTTGACGGACGCAAAACTGAGATTTCATCAACCGAAACAGAAGATGTTGCCGAACACACAATTAAGCTTCCAAAAACATTGTTTGTTGATGATTTTACAATTCAGCTCATGCTTATAGGTCTTGTTTACCTTGTGACATACGGTTTCCTTTGCCTTGCTGAATGGGCTTTTTCACCTCTGGGTACATTCGCAAAAACACTTTCCGACTTGTTCTGGGGCTTCAACTTCCTCTTCGGAACGCTGTTTGCACTGCTTGCCAGGAAGATACTTAACAAACTTAAAGAAAAAAATATCGTTCATGTTAACTATGCGGATAACTTCCTTCTGCAAAAAATCTCTTCAGCAAGCTTTGATATAATGATAACTGCTGGTATATCCGCTATCTCAATCACAGCTTTCCGTGAAAACTGGGTGTTTATAATGATACTCACTACACTCGGCGGACTGTTTACAATGTGGTATTCCAACTTCATTGCCAAGAGGATATACAAAGAAAACATACTGGAGCATGTTGCGGGGCTTTACGGAATGTGGACAGGCACGATTACAACAGGTGTAGCGCTGCTTCGTGAAGTTGATCCGCACTCAAGAACTGATGTAGCTGAGCACTTAGTGCTAGGCAGTGGTTTTGCAGCTATTCTAGCTGTTCCACTAATGCTTATACTCAACGTTCCAATCCAAGCTATTGTGCTTGATAAACCATGGATGTTTGCGTTAACGTTTGCACTGCTTGGAGTATACTCTGCATCAATGATTCTGTTTATCTGGATAAACAACAAACGGTATGACAAAATGGAAAGCAAAGACAAAAAATAATTAATAAACTCAAAGAGCCGTATCAAAAATATACGGCTCTTTTTATGCAATCATTTATCTTCGTGTTAAGTTTCTATGGCAACTCAAGTGTGTTTTTAGGGACCACTGCAAACATCACAATCGGCAGCCCGCACACAAGATTCGCAAACACAAACCGTATTTCTCCCCCTGTTACGAGCATCATTATTCCAAGCATATTAAACAGCATTGGTATGTATGCAATCCATCTTTTTCTGTCGCCAAACGCTGCCATTGCGAGCATAAAAGTCGCCAAAAAGAACCCGAATCCAACAGAATAATCAATACCGTTTGCAATCTCAAGCCTGCTTTCCCACAGCTTTAATGTGGCAGAATAGTAGCCTTCAAATGCGAGCTCCGGATTTCTTTTTATTATACTAAACCATGTTTTTAAATATTCCTCTTTATGGTTTTGTAAAAACTCACCATTATAATAATATGCAGTTCCTGCCTGATTTTTGCGCCACTTTATTGAATTATAATCCCCTATTTCATAATGATACCAGATAACACCTATAGGCATTATATTATTTAAAAACTCTTCTTCCTCTGTAGTAATATTTCCCTGCTTTTTTACAATATATGAAATCTGATTATTGGGTACTCCCATCGATTCTGCAAAGCTTTGAGGGTGGCTTTCTATTTCCAATATTCCATAGAGAGGTATCGTTATTAAGAAATATAAAACCAAGACTGAAGAGGCAATAATAAGTGTATGTTTTCTAATATTCTTATACGTTATAAACAATATGAAAACAGTAGGCAATATCGCCAATATTCCATTATGCCTTAAAAAGAGAACAAACAACAAGCTTATTGCAAACAGAATAATATTTGAAGTCTTCCTCAGCCACTCACTCTTTGTGAAGTATATCCACATAAGATTTACTGTTAGAACAAGCATAGAAAACGCAAACGGTATGTCTTTCCATGGAAATTTCACAATATATCTAAATGTTTCATTTATCAGCATCAGAGCTGTAAACGCAATTACTATGCTAATTCTCACACCAAACTTCATCATAGACCAAACAAAATATGCAAGAGCTGCGGCAATAAACAGATATTGAAACATCACCACACTGCTTATTGTCTCCCCAAAAATAACCATAGGTATTTTGTAGAAAAGAAATGTATGCACTACAGGATGCCAATTGTTATAGTTTCCGGTTACAGCCTGATTGAACTGATCTTCAATGTCCGCAGATGTCCCAAAAGAGCCTCCCGCAAAATAAAACACAAGCATAACGGCTAAACATAAAAGCATAACTTTCAAGAAAAGGTGTCCTGTTTTTTCATAGCTGCGCTTTTTTATTTTAAAGTGAATAAGAAAATTTGTAACATAAAATACAAATGAAAACACTAAAACCGAAGAAGATATTATTCGAAGTACACTCTGTTTTTCTTCTGTACCAACTTGAATAATTCCAAAGCATATCAGTATATAAAAAGAAAGAAGCATAGAAGATATTATTATCCCCGTACGTTTTTTTGCAGTAAGCTTTAAGAATTTTGTTTTCTTTATAATATCTTTCATCTTTGAAAACGACGTTTTAATTGTATCGGATATTTTCACAATATAGTAATCCTTCAAAATTATTCTTAATAAAAATGATATCATAAATCAAATTAAAGTAAAACAAAAAACGCCTTCCAAAGAAGGCGTCTTCAACTTAAAATCAGTTTAAAGTTATTCGTCCTCGCCCAGCGCGAAAATAAGCTCTGCCTCAGCGGCCAGTTCACCGTCAACCATAACTTTGCCGTCGCCGAATCCCACACTTCCCATGACGCGCGTAATCTTTGCGCTTATATGAAGCAGGTCCCCGGGGACCACTTTCTTTTTAAATCGTGCTTTTTTTATCCCGCCAAAGAAAGCGAGCTTTCCTTTGTTTTCTTCCAATGTAAGCATTGCGATAGCGCCGGCCTGAGCCATAGCCTCTATCTGAAGAACTCCCGGCATTACTTTATAATCCTCAAAGTGTCCCTGGAAATACCACTCATTAGCGGAAACTGCTTTTATAGCCTCAGCATAATCCCCAGGAACATAGTCCACCACACGGTCAAGCATTAAAAACGGCTCTCTGTGCGGAAGTACTTCTTTAATCTGCTCTAAAGTTAGTTTCATTTATGTTAATCCTCCACTTTTTTTATCAAAAGCACTGCATTATGTCCGCCAAATCCAAATGAATTTGACAGAGTGACTTTTATGTCCTTGTTTCGGCCTGTGCCTTTCACATAATCCAAATCACAATCATCAGCCGTATTTTCAAGGCCTATTGTCGCTGGCACAAAGCCTTCCTTAACCGCCATAGCACATATATATGCCTCAACAGCACCTGCAGCACCCAGAAGATGCCCTGTCATCGATTTTGTGGAGCTAACCATAAGCTCTTTAGCGTGTTCTTTAAAACAAACATGAATTGCCTTGGTTTCTGAGGCATCATTTAATGGCGTACTCGTTCCGTGAGCGTTGATATAATCAACATCGCTGAGTTTAAGCCCTGCCATTTCTACAGCCTGCTCCATAGCAGCTGCTGCCATCAGGCCGTCTTCGCGAGGGGCTGTAATGTGGTTTGCATCGCATGTCTGTCCATATCCTGCAATTTCCGCAAGGATGTTTGCACCGCGTGCTTTTGCACTCTCATATGTCTCAAGTACGAAAAATCCCGCGCCTTCCCCCATGACAAAACCATCGCGGTCGCGGTCAAACGGTCTTGACCCTTCCTCAGGGTTTTGCATTTTTGAAAGTGCCTGCATCTGGTGGAATCCCATAACAGAAAAATCACAGATAACAGCTTCGCTTCCGCCTGCAACTACCGCTTCACAGCGTCCTTCTTTTACCATATGATAAGCAGCTCCAATAGCATCAGTTCCCGACGCACATGCAGAAACTACAGAAGTAGAAGGCCCTTGTAAGTCATATTTCAACGAGATGTACCCGGCCGCAAGGTTAATAATTGATTTAGGTATAAATAATGGCGATATTGCTTTAGGACCTTTAGTAACCATCTTGTTAAATTCCTGAGTAGTGGTGAGCAAGCCTCCCATTCCGCTTCCCAGTACAACTCCAAGTTTTTTTCTGTCATAACTATCAAAATCTATTCCGGAGTTTTCAATAGCTTCCGACGCTGCGACGTATGCAAACTGTGAAAACCTGTCCAGTCTTCTCGCCTCTCTCGGAGAAAGATATTTCTTAAAATCAAAATCCTTTACTTCTCCAGCCAGATACACTCCGATTTCCTCAGTGTCAAATCTTTCTGTTTTACAAATACCCAGACGGCCTTCTTTTATGCCCTCCCAAGTTTCATTTGCATTGTTTCCTACAGGTGATATAATACCTGCGCCGGTGATAACCACACGGTTCATATTCTCATTCCTTTCAGTAAAAAAAGTATTTTGAAACCAATTACATTACCATTCCGCCGTCAACCATAATCACCTGACCCGTGATATATGATGCATCATCGCTGACGAGAAATGCCACAGCATTCGCCACGTCTTCAGGCGTACCGCCTCGATTAAGCGGAATATTTGTTAAAAACGCTTCCTTCTGTGCTTCTGACAGCTTGTCTGTCATGGCAGTTATAATAAATCCCGGAGCCACGGCATTAACGCGCACTCCTCTTGGTGCTAGCTCTTTCGCGGTTGATTTTGTAAGCCCTATAACACCTGCTTTTGAAGCCGAGTAGTTTGCCTGTCCCGCATTTCCCATAACGCCAACAACGGAACTTATGTTTACAATGCTTCCGCTGCGCTGTTTCATCATCTTTCTTGCAAAATGGCGCATCATGTTAAATGTGCCTTTTAGATTAACTGCGATAACTTTGTCAAATGCGTCCTCTTTCATAACAGAAAGCAGTATGTCAGAAGTTATTCCTGCATTGTTTACCAACACATCAATCTTCTTATACTTATCAAAGCATTCTTTTACAAGTTCTTCAGTTGCAGTGAAATCCGATACATTACATCTGTAAAAATCGCATTCCACACCGAGTGCTTTAACTTCCTCAGCCATTGAATTTGCATCTTCCTCGCTGCTTAAGTCTACATTTATAATATTATATCCGGCCTTTGCCAAGCGCAGTGCAATGGATTTTCCAATACCGCGGGATGCGCCTGTTATAAGTGCCCTTTTTGTTTCGCTCATCATTTCCTCCATCATTTTACGTATTTATCCCAAGATAAACTCTTTAACCGACTCTGCATCTTTCATGGTCGATACTTTAAACACCTTGACATCCCTGTCTGTGCCTTTCATCTGCCTTTTTGCAAGCTTAGAAAGCACATTCCCGGGGCCGCATTCGATAATTACATCTGCAGTATTTATAACTTCATCCATGATTTTAGCCCAATAGACTTTGGATGACACCTGCTGCGCAAGAGTCCTGCGTATATCATTTCCCTTATCGTAAAGCTCTCCAGTCACATTTGCGTAAACATACTTGTCAGAAACAAAAGTCTCATGCTCGCAAAGAACATTGTAAAGTTTGTCTCCTGCTTCCTCTAAAAGAGGTGTATGAAAAGGCCCTGCTACGTCAAGACGCTTTACCACCGATGCTCCGGCTTCTTTAACCTTAACATCAGCAATGTCCAAAGCTTCAAGCTTTCCGCCAATTATAGTCTGTCCCGGCGAATTCATGTTCGCAACCCAAACACCATCTATATCAGCTATAACATCCTCAATTACTTCTGAATCTATTCCAATAACAGCAGTCATAGAGGCTATGCCTTCAGGCACTGCAGTTTCCATGAGTTTTCCGCGTTCTGTCACAAGTGCTGAAGTGTTTGCATCATCAAGCACTCCGGCAGCTGCAAGCGCGTCATATTCTCCGAGGGAAAGTCCCGCAAATATATCGCCTTTAACGCCCATATCCTCCAGCATTCTGTACGTCGCGATGTTTACTGTATATAGCGCCGGCTGCGTAACAGCAGTCGATTCCAGCCCTTCGCCGTCAAAGCAGGCTTTTTTAAGGTCCACCTCGGTGTTTAAACCGCATTCGTCAAAAACACTCTTAAACACTTCGTTGGTTTCATAAAATTCTTTGCCCATTCCGGCTTTTTGAGAACCCTGACCAGGAAAAAATACAGCTATTTTCATATTTCCATACCTTTTTCGGCTGCATCTAAAACAGCTTTTACCTGTTCGCTGCTGAATATATCTTTTATAATTTCAAGCGCAGGTTCAACCTTGTCCATGCGGCAAGCACATTGCCCAGCCATGAAAGAACCTTCCTTAAGGTCGCCTTCGACAACAGCCGCGCGAAGCGAACCCGCACCGCGTTCTTCAATTTTAGTCGCTCCGTCTTCCTGATACTCAAGCTTTGAAAGCTCGCGTGTCAGGTTGTTTCGAAGCACGCGCACAGGATGTCCTGTAACTCTGCCTGTGACCTTGCTGTCAGTATCCTTTGCCCTTGTCACTCTGTCCTTATAGTTATCATGCACAGTGCATTCTTCTGCCAGAATAAAGCGCGTTCCCACCTGAATGCCGTCCGCACCCAGCACAAAAGCTGCAGCTGCCGTGCGAGCATCACATATACCGCCTGCCGATATCACAGGGATGTCCACAGTGTCGGCAATCATAGGAGTAAGCACCATCGTGGTAAGCTCGCCTATGTGACCGCCTGCTTCCTGTCCTTCAGCTATCACAGCGTCTACACCCATGCGCTCCATCATGACAGCTAGTGCGCGGCTGGGAACAACGGGGATTATCTTGATTCCCGCTTGTTTCCAGCTTTCAATATACTTTCTGGGATTTCCCGCTCCGGTTACTACTACAGGTACTTTAAGTTCCGTCACAAGGTCGGAAACTTCATCTGCAAACGGGCTTAAAAGCATGATGTTTACACCAAATGGCTTGTCACACACTTTTCTAAGCTCTTCTATCTGCTCGCGTACCCAGCTGGCTGGAGCATTTCCCGCTGCAATTATGCCAAGGCCTCCGGCATTTGACACAGCAGCAGCAAGGCTGGCGTCTGAAACCCAAGCCATCGCACCCTGAAAAATAGGGTATTTAATCCCAAGCAGTTTATCTATTCTCTGTTTCATAAAATTTCTCCGTTGGTTAATTTAGCGGGGGCAATAAAATTACCCCCAAAATAATTAATTAACCTTCAATAAGTTTTACAAGGTCGCCGATAGTCTTAACTTCTGCAAGCTGTTCCTGTTCAAAAGAGACATCAAGCTCCTGCTCAAGCTCAACAGTCATTTCAACCATGTCGAGTGAGTCCATGTCAAGGTCGTCCAAGAAGCTTTTGTCGTCTGTAAGTTCACTTGCGTCCATGTCAAGCTGTTCAGCTAAAATTGCGATTAATTTTTCTTTCATTTGATTCACCTATAACCTTTATTAATTTATTATTATTACTAATTATCCCGCAAAATCGGGTAATTGCCATTTCAGTGTGAGCCCGCCCCATGTGAGCCCTGCTCCAAAGCCGATAAGAGCTATCTCATCGCCTTTTTTAAGCCATCCTCCGCGCCATGCCTCGTCAATTGCAACTGGCACTGTAGCAGCCGAAGTGTTTGCATATTTTTGTATGTTCATAAAGAAATTTTTGAGAGGAATTTTAGATTTTATCGAGGCATATCTGATGATTCTCGCATTTGCCTGATGCGGTATAATCTTTTTTATATCCCTACCCAGCTTTTCTTTTAGTATCTGTAGTGCTTCAACCATCGCACCGCATGCAAATTCATATACTTCCGTGCCCTTCATCATAAGGGCATTGATTTTTTCCGTATCTCCTGTTTTGTCGCGCCAAGGGTGCTGTGCCTTTTTGTCATTTACCACAAGAACATCGTTTTCATCAGGTTTACCGTTAAGATATATTGCACCGATGCCTTCTTCCTTGGTTCTTTTAAGAACAACAGCGCCTGCACCATCTCCGAACAACACGCAAGTGCTTCTGTCTGTCCAGTCAACGTTTTTTGTCACATAATCAGCGCCAATAACTAGAGCTGTATCAATATCCATAGTTTCCATAAGCCCTTTTGCAGTTGCAACGGCATAGATAAATCCTGTACAGCCTGCAGAAAGGTCAAACGCCGCAGCTCTCTCGATTCCCAGCTCTTTTTGCACATTGCTGGCAAGAGCCGGTGTTTTCGTGTCGCTTGTAAAAGTCGCTGCGACTATAAGTCCTATGTCCTGATAGTCGGCTTTCGCCACTTCCAGAGCTTTTCTTGAAGCTTCGCTTGCAAGCGAGCTGAGCGTTTCATCCGTTATTACTCTGCGCTCTGATATTCCTGTACGCTTTATTATCCATTCATGTGATGTTTCCACCACTTTTTCAAGGTCAGCATTAGTTACCGTATGTTCCGGCATCTTATGCCCGCATCCTATTATACTTACACCCATTTAAAATTCTCCTGTTATGCTTAAATGCTTTTCCTGTCTTTTAAGTATCAGCTCTTCCTTATCCATTTTCATAAGGTTTTTAAGAGTTGAATATATTTCATTTTTCAGCTCCTTAGATACTTTTCCTATGTTTTTTGCCGTTAGATTTTCCGGTTCTTTTATAATTGTATCTATCATATTAAAACTTTTAAGATCCTGAGCGGTCAGCTTTAAATGCTCTGCAATCTCATTGGCTTTAGTCGCGTCCTTTAGCAAGATAGATGCACATCCTTCCGGCGTTATTACCGAATAAATGCTGTTTTCCATCATAATTATATGATCAGACAGCGCCAGAGCCAACGCGCCGCCGCTTCCGCCCTCGCCGATTATCACGCTCACAACAGGCGTTTTAAGACCTGCTAGCTCCAGTAGGTTCTGTGCTATCGCAGTGGCCTGTCCGCGCTCTTCTGCGCCTATTCCCGGATAAGCTCCATTTGTATCGATAATGCACACCACGGGACGGTTAAACTTCTCTGCCTGCTTCATTAATCGAAGAGACTTTCTGTAGCCTTCCGGATGAGCCATTCCGAAGTTTTGCGCCATACGCTCTTCCAAAGTTGAACCCTTGTGCTGTGCTATTACTGTTACAGGCATATCATCAAGCCATGCTATCCCAGAAACAATTGCTTTGTCATCTCCGTATAATCTGTCACCATGAAGTTCAACAAAGTCTGTAAACAACTCTTGTATGTAATGCCTTCCAACTGGTCTTTCTGGATTGCGTGCTTTCTGAACCTTTTTCCATGCTTCAGCATTTATCTGTTTTGCTGTCATTTCACGCCTCCTTCCACTTGTTGAGGCACATGTATTTTTATTATTTTAGATAGCACATCTTTCATTTCTTTTCTTTGAACGATAGCATCTATCATTCCGTTTTCAAGAAGATATTCAGAGCGCTGGAATCCTTCAGGCAGCACTTCTTTTACAGTCTGCTGAATAACTCTCGGCCCTGCAAAACCAATGAGCGCTGCTGGTTCTGCAATAATTACATCACCCTGCATAGCAAAGCTTGCAGCCACTCCGCCTGTCGTTGGATGGGTTAATATGCTCACATATAACAGCCCTGCCGCCGAATGCCTGTTTATTGCAATAGAGCAGCGGGACATCTGGATCAGAGAAAACATTCCTTCCTGCATTCGCGCTCCGCCTGATGCGCTGAATATCAAAAGCGGCAGTTTGTTTTCTGTCGCATATTCAGCTATCTCAACAATTTTACGCCCGACAACAGTACCCATAGAGCCCATCATGAAAGCCGAATCCATTACAGCTGCCGCAACAGTATCTCCGTTTATTTTTCCTGTTCCTATAACAACAGCTTCGGATATCCCCGACGATTTTTCATATCCCGAAAGCTTTTTCTTATAATCGGGAAAGTTTAATATATCTTTTGATTTTAAGTTTGCGTTTACTTCTTTGAAAGTATCTTTATCAAATACTTGATTTATCCTGTCTTTTGCGCGCATTCTAAAGTCCGCTCCGCAAAACGGACATTTGGACAGATTTGTTACCGCAAGCTCCTCAAGCACATTAGCTCCGCAGGATGAGCATTTAATCTCATTTACAGGCTTGTGCTGTCTTCTGTGATTTATGGTGGTTGTTTTTTTGTTGAATATATTTTTCATGCACGCCCCTCCAGATACTGAGGCAAAAACTTCTGCTCAATCCATTTTGTATGAATATCGCCTTTTTGATATTCCGGATGTTCAAGTATTGCCATCTGAAAGTCTATGTTATGGCGCACACCATCTATCTTAAGCTCGCTTAAAGCCTGATGCATCACTTCAATGCAGCTGACTCTGTCTTCTGCATGGGCTATTACTTTCATCATCATGGAATCATAAAAAGGATATACCCTGTCACCGGGAACAACAGACGAATCCACTCGCACACCCATACCGCCGGGCAGACAGATTGAATCTATTTTCCCGGGAGACGGCGCAAACGAATTGAGAGGATCTTCAGCGTTTATCCTGCACTCGATTGCATGTCCTTTTGGCGCAAGTTCCTTTTGGTCTATATCAATTTCATAATTCATTGCAGCCATAATCTGTGCCTGAATAAGGTCAACTCCTGTTATCTGCTCTGTTATGGGATGTTCCACCTGAATTCTCGTATTCATCTCCATAAAGTAGTAGTTCCCATCCTGATCAACCAAAAATTCAACAGTTCCGGCGTTTGTATAACCTGTAGCGCGGACGATATCCACCGCCGTTTTATGCATGGCATTTCTTGTTCTTTTCGGTATAAGCGAAGCAGGAGCTTCTTCGATGAGTTTTTGGTTGCGCCTTTGCAAAGAGCATTCTCTCGTGTTAAAGTGTGATACATTTCCGTGGTTATCGGCAAGCACCTGCACTTCAACATGTCTTACGTTTGTAAGAAGCTTTTCGATGAATATTCGCCCGTCGCCAAATGCGCTCTGTGCTTCGTTGCGAACAAGATTAAACTGTTTTTCAAACTCTTCTTCAGATTCAACGATTCTAATACCCATTCCGCCGCCGCCTGCAGCAGCTTTTAAAAGCACAGGGTATCCGATTTCTTTTGCTTTGCTTTTTGCGCGGCGCAATACGCTTATCGGTTCATCCGTTCCGGGTACCATTGGCACATCGAGATTCTTTAAACTGTTTTTAACCAGAAGTTTATCTCCCATAGATTCCATAACTTCTGCGCTGGGGCCAATGAAAGTCAGCCCTTCATTGTCACACCATCTTCTAAACGTTGCACTCTCTGCCAAAAATCCTACACCGGGATGTACGAACTGAGCATTATATGCTCGCGCAACAGCAAGGAGACCGGGAATATTCAGATATGAACTGTTCAGGTTTCTTTTGCCGATTACAACAGTATGGTCAGCAAGGCGTGCGTGAAGAGAGTCACAGTCTGCATCTGAACAAACAGCAACAGTCTTAAGCCCCATTTTGTGGCATGCTCTTATTATTCTTACTGCGATTTCGCCTCTGTTGGCGATTAATACTGTATCCATAAGCTCTAAACAGCGTCGTAGATTACAAGTGCCTGACCTGAATCCACTATGTCTTCATTTGATGCTTCTATGGATAAAATCACTCCGTCTTCCGGCATATTGATTGTATTCATCATCTTCATTGCTTCAAGAATACAAACCGGCTCGCCTTTTTTAACCTTATCCCCTGTTTTTATATAGGGTGGCTCATCCGGACCGGGAGCACTGTAAAATGTACCGTTTATTGGTGCACTGATTGATTTTCCCGAAACAGTTTTAACTTCAGCGTTTGCATTGCTTTGTACTGTTTCCTGATCTGTAATACCTGAATTAAATACAGCTTTTTTCTCTTGTGTATTTGCTCCATGTTTTATTTTTATTACCAGATCTTCATTTTTTACTGTGATTTCACTTGCATTAAGTTCAGATATTTTTTTGACCAAACTATATAATTCTTCATTTGATATTTTCATATTATCCTACCTATTTCTTTTTTCGTGCAAAAAAGCATTGCGCAAACAGAAAGCCCGAAAAGCCCTGCTAAATAATATTTTTATCGTACGATAAAAAGTATTAGCATACTATTGGTTTCCAACCCCTCCTTCGCTAATCATTTTGTCTGCTTTAAGTAATTAAATGAGATTAGTTTAATATAAGAAAAATTTAAATAGATAATTACGGTTTTAACTTTATCTCAAATTACTTTTGCCGGTTATTTTTTGTCGTACTTATCAACAAAGTACTTATTGACCTTGTTTAAAGCTTTTTCCAAAACGTCCTGTTCCTGTTTGTCCAACTCCTTTAATACGTCGCTTATCATTTCATCATGGAACTTAGCGTGCTCCTGTTCAGCCTTTATTGCTTTTTCAGTAAGCCACACTTCCACCATTCTTCTGTCTGAAGATTTTCTGGAACGTTCCACATATCCTTTACGAACAAGATTATCAATCGCAACAGTTAATGTTCCCTTTGTTACGCGCACTACTTTGGCAAGTGCTGTCATATTGGTGTTCCCCAGCCTAACCATCTGCTCAATAATGTGAAAATCACGCATTGAAAGATCTTTATATTCGCCTTGTCTTAATACGTTTTCTTCAATCGAAAGGATATCATTAAACAAATCGACTAAAAGATAATTTAGTGTGCCGTATGCTTTTTGGTTTGTCTTAGTCATTTTGAACCTCAAATTATTTGATAATCGACTTTCTGTAATTTATCATAAAACAGATATAAAGTCAATTATATGACAGCGTTTTACTCAATGTTCACAATATGTTTTAAAAATATATCACGGCATAAAAACAGTTTTCACATATTAGTTTGCAATATAAATTATTATTTTATTGTCAATTAGTGTATAATTTAATTTATTACTTCACAGGAGTATTTCAATGCAGAAAAAAATCACTTCCATCTCAAAGCTTTTAAACGAAAAAGGCTCTATTTCAAATCCCGGATACGCAACGGATCTTATGTGGGAATACTCAAGAGATGATATTAAAGCTCCAAAATTCAGAATAAAAGAATGGGATTACTATATCGTAATGAACAATGAGTTCGGAATCGCAATGACGGTTGCCGATAACGGATATATGGGCTTCGTATCCTCAACTTTGTTTGAATGGAATAAAAAGCAGGAAATGTCTTCTGCGATAATTACTCCTTTGCCCCTCGGCAAATTCAACATGCCCTCATCGTCTAAACAGGGTGATGTTATGTTTGCAAATAAAAAAGCATACCTAGGCTTTTCGCACAAATCAGACGGAAGATATCTCGAGATAGAGTTTGATAACTTCTCAGATGGTAAGACCTTATCCGGCAGCATCCTTTTGCATCAGGATATAGCTGCGGACTCTATGGTAATAGCCACTCCGTTTGCCGACAATCCCAAAGCATTTTATTATAATCAAAAAATTAACTGCATGCCCGCAACCGGTGAGATTAAATTAGGCGATATATCATATAAGTTCGATGTTGATACCTCATTCGGCACACTTGACTGGGGACGCGGTGTCTGGACATACAACAATACATGGTACTGGGGCAGTGCTTCCGGTAAAATAGGAGACAATCTCTTCGGCTTTAACATCGGCTATGGCTTTGGCGACACTTCAGTTGCAACCGAAAATATGATTTTCTGGAACGGCAAGGCGCATAAGTTTGACAAAGTCGAATTCATTATCCCTGAGGACAGCTATCTTTCCCCTTGGAAATTCACTTCAAGCGACGGACGTTTTGAGATGGATTTTGTTCCTATCCTTGATAGATTCGATGACACTAATCTTGGCATAATCAGAAGCTGTCAGCATCAAGTGTTTGGCAGGTTTACCGGCGTTGCCGTGCTGGATGATGGGACGAAGGTGGAAGTTAATGAGTTTTTGGGATTTGCAGAAAAGGTTATGAACAAATGGTAACGACACACTGCACAGCAATGCTTTCTAGTTCGAAGCTTCGCTTCTTATCGAGGATCTTACGATATGCAAAAAACTCGTTTCACTCGTGCTTTTCCCCAAATCGCGCTTTTTACGCAATTTAGATAATAAACCGAAACTTCCCCGGCACATGTCCGGGGAAGTTTATTTAATGTTTACTTGTAATAAATTTGTCCATTTCTTTGCATAGTCTTTAAATACAACAATTGTAATATTACCGATATGATAATCAGTAAAAACATAAAAATGTTTAAAAGTTCCGGAAAGCTTTGTAAGATCTCATTCTCAGCGAGTGCTTAAAAACGTTGTAAGACTGCGTGAGGTTTGTTTGCGAATTAGGGAGCGTATAAAGCAATACGTGACCGACATTCGCAAATAAGCATCGCGCCGAAATTACGCATTTTTAAGCGCTCTCACACTACTTACTGCTTTTCCAGTCCTTATATATACAATAAGCCGTCGCCGATGACACCAAAAAATCCAGAGCTATTCCATCCAGTTGGTCTCTGTAAACAATCCATCCTCCCTCTACGGGAACATTATTGGCTTTTAAAAACTTTTCAATCGCGTGTGACAATAAAAATTTGTCAGAAGCGCTAATCGTTCTGTATTGTGTATTAATATCTATACTGGGTGTGTTGCTCCCGGTAATTTGTCTTGCTGTATCGCACTGTTTCTCGCTTGGCATTTTTAACCCTCACAAATATATCTATAACAGCAGTGCGCTTATAAAAGCAAATCATAATTTGTTTATTCTATCTTTAACAACTCAAAACACTTTTTAGTATTATTTATATGCTTATTATAAGTCAAAAAACTAAAGACCACAATCTTATTGAAGTTTATTAATATATCGTCTAAAAAAAGAAACTCATTTCTGAGTTTCTTTTTCTCGATTCTTTTCCCAAACCAAAGAGTGCTTAAAATGTTGCTAGGCTGGGTGAGGTCAATGACCGCATGAGTGCGCGTATCGAAACATACACAATCGAAATGCGGTACGTTGATATCGCACAGAAATAGCATCACTTTTAAGTGCCCTTAATATTTCGAGCGTTTTGTGTATGTCGTATGCAGCAAATCATGCGACTTATGCCCCAAAGGATGCCCCAGATATTCCTCGTAAAGCTTTGTGATATCAGGGTTTTCATGGCTTTTGCGCAATGGCTTTCCTTCATCTTCAGTGTAGAGAGATTTCATTCTCTTTGCGCGCACATTCTCGTCGTCGCTTCTGGGTTGTCCGCCGCCTGTGATGCAGCCTCCCGGGCATCCCATGACTTCGATGAATAAGTACGGGCTTGTGCCGTCCTTAATCTCGTCAAGCAATGTTGCAGCGCCTGAAAGTCCGCTAGTTACAGCCACTTTCACTTCCACACCGTTAAGGAAATCCCACTGCGGCAGACAGTCTTCAAATGTAATAGCCGCTGTTTTTATTCTGTCAAGACCTACAATCGGTGTTACATGCAAGCCGTCAAACGGCAGCTCGCGTCCGGTTATAAGCTCATATACTGTACGGAGAGCCGCTTCCATAACACCGCCTGTTGTGCCGAAGATGTCAGCAGCACCGGTTGAAAGTCCCATAGGATTATCAAACAGTTCATCATCAAGGTTTTCAAAGTCAATGCCTGACTGCTTTATCATTCTGGCAAGCTCGCGTGTAGTAAGCACAGCGTCCACATTGGGCACACCATTGTTAACCATCTCAGGACGAGTGATTTCAAATTTTTTGGCTGTACAAGGCATTATGGATACAACATACATATCCTCAGGTTCAACACTCACTTTTTCAGCGAAATACGCTTTAACCAGCGCGCCAAGCATCATGTGAGGTGATTTGCAGGAAGAAAGATTGTCAACATGGTCGCCATAGTAATGTTCGATAAACTTTATCCAACCGGGCGAGCAGCTAGTTATCATCGGTAGCACAGGATTATCTGTCAAATGATGCTCCATACCAAGCTCTTTCACTTTTGCGTCATCGATTTTTCCCAGTGAATAGAAATAGCTTACTATCCTTGACAAAAATTCTGTGCCCTCTTCCATTATTGTAAGGTCGGCTGTAAAGTTTGTGTCAAACACATGGTCAAAACCTATCTCGCGGAGAGCCGCTGCCATCTTTCCTGTAACAGAAGTTCCGATTGGATAGCCGAACTCTTCTCCGAGAGCCGCACGGATAGCAGGAGCAGTCTGAACCGCGACTTTCTTTGTCGGATCGGCAAGTGCCGCCCAAACGTCAGCCAAGCTGTCTTTTTCATGCAATGCGTTTGTCGGGCACACTACAGTACACTGACCGCAATTTGCACATGATGCACTTCCAAGAAGAAGGTCGTTACCGGGTGTTATTTCAGTTGCAAATCCCCTTCCCTGCGCATTTAAAATGCCAAGTCCCTGTACTTCATTACACACCGTTACGCACCTTCTGCAAAGAATGCATTTAGCGGGATCGCGAACAACCGAGGGGCTTGAGTCATCAACGAATATCTTGGATTTTGCTCCTTCAAAGCGGGATTCCGATACCTGAATAGTTTCACCGAGTTTCTGAAGCTCGCATTCCTGATTGCGTCCGCAGCTTAAGCAGTCCTTCGGATGGTCCGAAAGTATCAGCTCATACAGCACTTTTCTTCTACTGCGGACTTTCTCCGAATGAGTATGTATAACCATGCCTTCGGAAACAGGTGTGATACATGATGCCTGCAATGTGCGTGCGCCTTCCACTTCCACGACGCATATTCGGCATGAGCCTATCTCGTGAATGCCTTCCAAGTGGCACAGTGTGGGTATTTTTATGTTATTTTCTTTGGCGGCCTTTAATATGGTCCACCCTTTTTCAGCCTGAATTTTCTTACCGTTAATTGTTAAATTGACCATCGTGACCTCCTAATTCCTTCTGTCGCAGCGCAGGCATCTCATAGCCTCTGCAACAGCATTAAGTCGGTGGAATCCCATTGCGACTTCATCATTTGTGTGACGTCTCTTATCGGGATCTAAGTATTTCATTTCAAAGCGTTCATGCTCTACAAGCTCTTCTATTTCTTCCGGCATCGGGATATCAATCTTTTCGCCTTTATTGAGCTCGCCTTTTCCTCCGAGGTGAATGTCGATATATTTTGCAACGTCCTTGCCATCGGCTATGGCTGTGATTACAACATCTGCGCCGCGTACAACATCGCCGCCTGCAAATACGCTGTCCATTGTAGTCATCATGTTTGAGCCGTCAACTACGAATGTTCCCCATTTTGTAAGCTCCACTTCATCCTTTGATACGAAAGGAAGATCTGAATACTGGCTTACTGCAGGGATTATCACATCCACATCAAAAGTAAACTCGCTTCCCGGAACCTCTTTCGGCTTTTTCCTGCCGCTTGTGTCAAATCCTGAAAGCTCCATTTTTACAAAGCTCATGGATTCAGCTTTTCCGTCGCCGTTAATCTTAACAGGTGCAACAAGCTCATGTATCTGAACGCCTTCTTCTATGGCATCGCGGATTTCGCGTGCATCGGCAGGCATGTCAGCAATTGTTCTTCTGTAGAAGATGTGCACTTCCTTTGCGCCCATGCGAAGTGATGTGCGTGCTGCGTCTATTGCGGTGTTTCCGCCGCCGATAACAGCCACAACGCCATTTAATCTCTCAGTGCGTCCAAGGTTTACATCTTTTAAGAAATCCAATCCATGGTACACTCCATCAAGGTTTTCACCTGCTATTCCTATCTTTCTGGAATGCTGAGTGCCGGTTGCAATGTAGACGGAATCATGCTTTTGTTTAAGCTCTTCAAATTTAATGTCTTTTCCGATTTCGGTATTAGTTAATATGTTTACGCCTACGCTGCGTATTGTGTCTATTTCCTTGTCCAATACATCTTTCGGCATACGGTATTCAGGAATACCCACTGCAAGCATTCCGCCTGCTGTCGGCTGGCTTTCGTATATAGTAACGTCATAACCGAGTTTCGCAAGGTAATATGCGCATGTAAGGCCTGAAGGACCTGCGCCTACTATTCCAACTGATTTTCCGTTCTTAGGTGCGATGCTCTCAACTATAGGTTCGCCGGATTTCATCATCTCATCTGCTGCATAACGCTTAAGATCTGCAATTGCAAGCGGCTCATCAAGCTGTGCCCTACGGCATCTGGATTCACATGGGTGTGTGCAAACTCTGCCGCATACCGATGGAAGCGGATTTTCCTGACGGATAAGCCTATATGCATCCTTTGGCCTGCCTGCTGCGATAAGCGAGATATATCCGGGTACGTTTACACCTGCCGGACATGCATTTTCACAAGGCGATATAAACATATCCGCACACACGCCAGCACGGCAGTATTTGTCTCTGATATGTTCGTCATATTCGTCTCTGAAGTATTTTATAGTTGATAGAACGGGGTTAGGCGCAGTTTGGCCGAGTCCGCAGAGAGCTGTGTCTTTAATTGTTAAGCCAAGCTCTACAAGCTTTTCAACATCGCCTTCCTTACCACGTCCCTGAGTAATGTTTTCAAGTATCTCCAGCATACGTTTTGTTCCAAGACGGCAGGCAACGCATTTACCGCAGGATTCTTCCTGTACAAATTCCATGAAATATCTCGCAACGTCCACCATACATGTGTCTTCATCCATGCAGATAAGTCCGCCTGAACCCATGATGGCGCCAAGCTCGACAAGCGATTCATAATCAACTTTCGCATTCAGATGCTCAGCTGTAAGACATCCGCCGGAAGGTCCGCCGGTTTGTGCCACTTTAAACTTCTTGCCGTTGGGTATGCCGCCGCCTATATCAAAAATGATATCACCCAGTGTTGTTCCCATGGGAACTTCGATAATACCTGTATTGTTAATGTCACCGGCAAGTGCAAATACTTTTGTACCAGTGCTTTTTTCCGTGCCGATTTTCGAGAACCATTTTGCGCCTTTTAGTATAACTGAAGTTATATTTCCGAAAGTTTCAACATTGTTGATGATTGAAGGTTTGCCATACAATCCTTTGTCTGACGGATAAGGCGGTTTCTGTTTCGGCTCGCCGCGTTTGCCTTCAATTGATGCTATAAGGGCTGTTTCTTCGCCGCAAACAAATGCTCCAGCACCGATTCGTATCTCAAGATCAAAAGTGAAATCCGAACCGAGTATGTTCTCACCTAAAAGTCCTTTTGCTCGTGCATTTTTAATTGCTGCTTCCAAGCGCTCGATAGCTATAGGATATTCTGCGCGTACATATACAACACCTTTTGATGCTCCTATGGCATAGCCGGCTATCGTCATACCTTCGATTACGAGATATGCATCGCCTTCAACCAAGCATCTGTCCATGAATGCACCCGGATCGCCTTCATCTGCATTACAAATAACATATTTTTGGTCGCTCTGCGAACGTCTTGCGAGACTCCATTTAACACCGGTTGGGAATCCGCCGCCGCCTCTTCCGCGAAGGCCTGAGTCTTCCACTTCGGTTATAACATCGTCAGGAGACATTTGATTAAGTACTTTGTTGAGCGCAAAATAGCCTTCGTTTGCGATATACTCGTCAAGGGATGAAAAGTCAATCGAACCGCAGTTTTTCATAACCACTTTGAGCTGGCTTTTAAAATATTCGATATCATCAACATGAGGGATTGCCTCGCCTGTTTTTTTGTCAACATAGCAAAGCTCTGTAACAATTTCTCCGCCTAAGATATGTTTATCAACAATCTTTTTTACGCCTTCTGTTGTTAGATTGCAATAAAAGACATTGTCCGGCTGAACTATCATTGTGGGCCCAACTGCGCATGTTCCCATACATCCTGTAAGCTTTACATTAACATCGCTTCTGATTCCCGCATCAAGCAGTGCATTTTCCAGCGCTTCGTGAGCAACTTTGCAGTCGGATGATATACAGCTTGCACCGTAACACATAAGAACTGTTTTCTTATATTTCTTTTCGCTTTCTATGAAAACTTTTTTAATCGACTCTAAATCTTTTATGTTTAATATTTTATCTGTCATTTCTGCCTCCCTATTCATACTGGTCCAAGATTTCTTGGAGCTTGTTAGGATTCACACGTTTGTGAACCGTGTCGTTGATAGAGATTGCAGGAGCAAGCCCGCATGCACCTATACAGCGCATAACTTCAAGAGAAAACTTTTTGTCCTCTGTAGTCATACCTATGTCGATATCTAAAAGTTCTTTTAGCTTATCGACTATGACTTTTCCGCCGCGTACATAGCATGCTGTGCCAAGACAGATCTGAATTGTGTATTTTCCTTTTGGCTGGGTAGAAAAGAATGAGTAGAAAGATATCACGCCACTCATTTTAGACATTGACATGTCCATTTCGCGCGCGATAAACTTTTGCACATCCAGTGGCAGACATCCGAAAATAGCCTGCGCCATGTGCAGTATTTGGATTAGATTTTTTTCATCAGCATCAAAGTCTGCGATTACGTCCTTTAACATCGCATACTGCTGCTCTTCGGTTAGTTGACCGCATTTAGTTTCTTCAGCTTGAAGCATCTTTACCTCCGCATTTTTCAGTGTCGTTCCGTTTAGTCGACTTTCTGTGCATTACAATAATTAAGCCCTGTGTTGCAGGGGCTTAAAACATTTCGCAACGAAAAACATGGTGCCGTAAAGTATGGCATCATTTATGCTCGGCTATTTAATTTAGGTTAGGATATTGACAAATCTTTCACATAGATTGATAAATCTTTAACATTGATACCCAAAAAAAACGCGCTAAAGCATAGCTTAGAATATAAAATTTTAATATATTATGGAATCCATCTGACGAGTGTGGATTCCATTGTCAACTTAAATAAAATTATATGAAAATACCATTACATCAGTGTTTTTGCTATTTCATTAAGCTCCTTAATCTGCTGATTTAACTTTTGGAGCTCCTGCTCATGGAACTGAATCTGCTTGCGAAGTTTTAGCTTTTCCTGCTCAAATTCTTCGAGAGCCGGTATGTTCATTCCCTGCAGCTCATTATCAATTGCCTGCAACTGCTTGTTATATTCATCCCAAACTTCTTTAAGGTTGTCATCAAAGTATTTATCTTTTATATACTTTTCAATCGAGTTGATGACAAGCAAAAGGTGGCTTTTTTTTCTGATGAGTGTAACGATTTGGTTCATAGCAAGCCTCCGAAAATGAATTATTGTTTATTATATCTTGATTATATCTTATATATTTAGATATTTCAAATAAAATTCAACATATTTTAACATTTTTCTTGACATTAATTTCACAAAGACTCACAATAAAGAACATCCGTTATTTTTTGATAAGGAAAATTATACATGCAGGTAAAAAAAAGCGAAGTTAAAAATCTAATATTAAAAAGTGCAAAAGAAGAGTTTTTGGAAAAAGGATTTGAAAAAGCATCAATAAGATCCATTGTGAAAAACGCAAATACTACTATCGGCAATTTCTATAATTATTTCGAAGGCAAAGAAGATGTTTTTAATGAGATAGTCCTAAGTTCTTATATAAAAGTAATGCGCTTTATTGAAGGGCACAATTTGGAAGATGAGGATCCAAATGAGTTTAGTCTCTTATCTCCCTCACAGGCAAGAGCCGCAGTTACACAGGCAATAGGACTTTTCAGCGATTCGTTCATCGAAGACCTTATCATTCTGGCTGAATGTTCTAAGGGAACCAAATATGAAGGCTTCAGCCACACTCTAGCCGAGTACTTAGTCTCACACTTTATCGAACACCAGGAGATATTAAATCCCGAATATAATGACGAGGGCATCAGCAGGCTTTTATCCATGCAGTTTCTAAGCGGTGTATTGTCTGTTCTAAAACAAGACATATCATCAGAAGAGAAAATAAACCTGATATCCGAGTATCTGTTGTTTTATGCATACGGACTTCTGGGTATCCTTAAAAAATAATCTAAAGAGGAAACATTATGATAAGCATTAATACTTTGAATTATACTTACACAAAATCTAACATACATGCTGTAAAAGACATTAGCTTTGATATTGCGCCAGGTGAAATATTTGGATTTTTAGGCCCCAGCGGAGCAGGCAAAACCACTACACAGCGCCTTATTATAGGTCTTCTTCAAAATTACAGAGGAAGCATAAAAGTGTTTGACAAAGAACGCAGCGCTCACAGCTCAAGCTTCTTTGAAGACATCGGAGTAGCTTTTGATTTCCCAAACCTTTATATTAAACTGACAGGAATGGAAAACCTGAAGCTGATTGGCTCATATTATAAAAACAAGAATGAGAATCTTGATGAGCTTTTCGATTTGGTAGGCCTGCTCAAGGATAAAGACACAAAAGTGGAAAGTTACTCCAAGGGCATGAAAATGCGTCTTAACTTCATCCGGGCAATCATGCATGATCCTAAACTTTTGTTTTTTGATGAGCCGACAAGCGGGCTTGATCCAGTCAATGCGAAGATAATCAAAAACACAATACTTGAACTAAAGTCACGAGGCAAAACAGTATTTCTTACAACTCATAATATGACAGTTGCAGAGCAATTGTGTGACAGAGTCGCATTTATAGTGGACGGCAAAATTCCAGTTATAAACAGGCCAAAAACATTAATGACTGAATATGGCGAAAACAAAGTTATAGTGGAATATGAAAAAAAAGGAAATATAAAAGCCGATGAATTTGCATTAGGCAATCTAAAACACAGTAACGAATTCATAAATGCAATTAAAACAGAAAATATCAAGACTATTCATTCAAAAGAAGCAACTTTAGAAGACATCTTCATCAAGCTTACCGGAAAGACTCTGTGAGGTATATATGAATATTAATTCTATAACAAAGCGTACTTGGTCTGCTCTTAAAGCTGATCTGGTTTTCCAAACAAAACAAGGTTTTCTTTCAGTATACATAGTGGTTTCTGTTCTATATATCATAATCCTCTCTCAACTCCCAAAAGAGATAATGGATTATGTAGTTCCAATATTAATCTTCAGCGATCCGTCAATACTTGGTCTTTTGTTTATGGGTGGAATGCTGATGCTGGAAAAAGAACAGGGAATCACCCAAGCCTTAGCTGTCACTCCCCTGCGTTTTTATGAGTACATAGTATCAAAAGCCATTGCTTTAGGCGCAATCTCAGTAGTCGTTTCAATAAGCATAAGCCTCGCTGCATATGGTATTGCAGCAAACTATTTTTATATTACAGTGACAGTGTTTTTAGTGTCGGTTATGTTTACGCTGATAGGATATATAGTGGGACAAAGCTGTTCGGGAATAAACCAGTTTATATTGAAATCCGTACCGTTTATTATCCTTGCAACAGTCCCCTGCCTGTCCCTTATAGGATTTAAACTGTCGTGGCTGTTCTACGCTTTCCCGACAGTTTCAGCGCTCAAGCTCATAATCGGCGCATACGTCGGAATACAGCCTATTTGGGCCGTTATCATAATCCTATATATTGTCGCATGGGATGTTTTGCTTATGATGTTGGCAAAGAAGACTTACAATAAGAACTTTATCTGAGGTTTGTTATGATTAATACAATGCATATAAAAAATGATTTAAAGCAAATATTTAAAAATCCGATAGTCGCAGCTCTTTTTATACTGCCATTATTCCTTGCAGTATTTGCACGGCTTGTCATAACTGTTCTTCTTCCGTATCTCAGCCAGTATGTTGTGCTTAATGCTGCGCCTTATTACAGCTTTATCCTCGCAGCACTTATAACAGAAGCTCCGGTATCACTGGGAATTGTGACTGGCTTTATAATGCTTGATGACCGTGACGGAAATATCTTTGACCTCATGCGTGTGACACCGCTGGGCACTTCCGGATATATAGTAAACCGTCTTGCATTTCCGTTTATTTCATCGTTCTTGTTTACCTTCATAGTCTACTTTATTGTAAATATTTATTGTATTTCTGTAGTGCCCCTCATACTTCTTGCACTTATAATGGGGCTTATATCAATAATCATCTCAATGATTATGTTCTTTATAGCAACAGACAAGGTGAAGGGCTTAACATACGCAAAAGCTCTGAATCTATTTTCGCTGTTTACTCTGGCTGACCTACTGGAATTAAAATGGTTTTCAGCCATCTCGCATGTCGTTCCATCTTATTGGGTGACAAAGATAGTACAAAACCCAACGAATCCGCTAACTATAACACTGTCGTTTGTTGTATGTTGTATTTGGGCAGCAGGAGCTTTGTGGTTTTGGAAAAAGAAGGTGTAAGATTTTTCTTTCAAATGAGTTTTTAAAAAAAACCTCTCCAATTCGGAGAGGTCTTCATTATTGAACCAATAAGCTTAAAAGAAAATCTTCGCTACTTTAAGTATTCCCTGTTTCCAAGGCACGCGATGGGAAACACCGCTGGCGTTCTCGAATTTCTCAAGATTTTCAAGATACCACTTATAGTTCCGAACCAAAGCATCCTTGTTAGAGTAAATTGGCTTGTATCCAATCTTTTCTTCAGCCTTTTCTATGCTGACAAACGAATCCTCGCATGCAGTCTCATAAACCCACTTGTAAAGAGGCGAAAGATGCATAGCCTCCAGAATACGAAGAGCAAATATCACAGGCTTTGCAGGGAATCCCTTTATCTTCTTGCCGAATCCTGCTTCATCAAGCACAGCCTGATAATCTTCTTTCATTGTTGTAAACTCTTTGGCGCCGATGTTATATGTGTCGTTTGCAACACTCTCATCCAATGTTGCGCAAAGGTAAATCGAAGCACAGAGGTCATACACGTCAAGAAGCTGATAACGGTTGTTTCCGCTTCCTATCATCGGGAAACCTTTGCCGTCTTTTGCCCAGTCATAAAAGAGTGCAAAAACACCTAAGCGTTCCGGTCCTATAAATGATTTCGGACGGATAATCGGCACGCACATGCCTTTATCTCTGTATTCTTCGCAAACTTCTTCAGCTGCGATTTTAGCTTCGCCGTAAGGACCTACACCGTCAAGCTTGTCATCTTCAAGCAGCGGATGATGATCCGGAATACCGTAAACTGCAGTTGACGAAACCTGTATAAAGCGCTCAACTTTGTTCTGATAAGCGCAGTCTATTACATTTCTCGTGCCGTCTATATCGGTTGAAAATATGTCTTCTTTGCTGTACAGAGGAAGAGCTGCGGCTGTGTGGATAACAATATCCACATCTTTCATTGAATCCGCAACCGCATCTTTGTCGCGGATATCGCCTGTAACTATACGGATTTTATCCATGCAATCTTCATAGTCGAATTCAATCATATCAAGAGAAGTAACTTCTTCTCCTTTATCAAGTAAATAGCGAATCATGTTGATTCCCAAGAATCCAGATCCGCCTGTAACCAAATATCTTTTTGCCATAATATTTCTCCTAAAGTTTTATCTCATTAATTGTATAGCAACATTGATAATTATTCAACAATGCACAGCAAATAGTTTTTGAATTTTATATAAATTATGGTATAATTCAATCGTTAAAAAATAAGGAGGTGAGAGGTTGAATATCTTAGCTTTTGTAAAGTCTATAAAAGAAAAGAGTATACAGATTTATAATCAATGTATACGAAAAATGTATGATTCTATTCGCACAACGGGAATTTTTGCGCTTTCCGTGCATTACTATACCCAAATTTACTGCAAACGCGTACCTCTTGCCGATTACAGCTTAACATAAGCTTCTATATCCTTTCGGCTTGAATCCTCATTACTCGCATTGCGGTAATGGGGATTTTTAAAATTTTGAAAGGAAATATTATGATAAAAAAATACTTATACACAGCATGGATGAGCGCCAAAAAAGATTTAAACTCGGGTGTTTTATATCTGCTGCCTAATTATATAATCAAAATCGTTTATCTGCTGCCGCTTGTTTTATTATGGAGGATACTAATTTCAAGCGGTGCAAAGATTGACTTAACTCTTGATCAGATGCTCACATATACTTATATGTCCGCACTCCTGTCAGGTCTTTTGGTAATACAGTCGCCTCTTGGCTCATGGCTTTATGAAGGTCTGGTTATTAGTCTCTATCAAAGACCGCTTTCAATTTACGGACATGTCATAGCGCAAACCCTCGGTTCAAACCTGACAACTCTTGTGCTGTTTTCGCTGCCTATGGCGTTGATATCGCCGCTTATCGGCATATCTATCACGCCTCATTCATGGTGGTTTTTATTAAGCCTTGTGCTTTGCACAGCTTTAGGCTTCGCACTGGATTTTATCTTTGCAAGCCTTATGATTCATATGATGAATGCTACATGGATAGTTCACTCAATAAGAGCTGCAATAGTTTTTCTGTTTTCAGGCGCAGTCATCCCCTTTGCCGCTCTTCCATGGGGCTTAGACAAAGTGCTCATCTATCAGCCGTTTGCAAGCCTTGCAGGTGCCCCTCTGTCGATATACACAGGGATAAGCAATCCGATAGATATCATTCCCATACAGCTTTTCTGGACAGTGACACTATGTATAGCTGCTGTAGCCTACTTTAGGAAGTCACAGGAAAGGTTGGTGAGTCATGGTGGATAGTCAAAGAATTATAAACAAAGTTTTATTCCCCTGCGGTATATGCGAGGTTGCCTTTTTCGGATGCTTCGCTAATATCTCCCGAAAAAGGTTGGTGAGTCATGGAGGATAATATGATAACTATAAAAAGAGTTCTATTCCCCTACGATATATGCAAGGTTGCCTTTTTCGGATGCTTCGCTAATATCTCCAGAAAAAGGTTGGTGAGTCATGGTGGATAATATGATAACTATAAAAAGAGTTCTATTCCCCTGCGGTATATGCGAGGTTGCCTTTTTCGGATGCTTAGCTAATATCTCCAGAAAAAGGTTGGTGAGTCATGGTGGATAATAGTCAAAAAATCAAAAGATATTTCGCGCTTCTCGGTTTTTATGCAAAACTGGACTTGGCATGGCTATTGCGAGACACAAAGTACGCACTGCTTAACATCATTGCCGACGTAATATCTTCGCTAGCTTCAGTCAGCGGAATATTCCTTCTTGCCATGCGCTTTAACGGCATCGGAGGTATGAATGAATATGAAGTGCTTTTCATGCTTGGATACGTAACTTGTGTAACAGGGGTGTTTCAGCTGTTTTTTTCAATGAACAATGTCGGCCACATCAGCCGCAGGATAGGAAGAGGCCAGTTTGAGCATATGTTCATTCAGCCACTTCCCTTCCATACGCAGCTTTCAACCGAAGGATTTATCCCCTTTACAGGGAGCAGCAACTTATTCTGCGGAATAGGCATTGTAGCTTTCGCAATAATGAGGCTGGGTATAGCACCGCCTATTTGGTGGTATGCGTCATTCATGTTATATCTTTTGGTAAGTATAGCAATAATACTGACGCAGTCGTATTTCGTTTCGGGCTTTGCTTTTTACGCGCCATCTGCGATGGAGGAAATATCAACGCTTGCAATAGATGACTTGGGTTCACTCGGAAACTACCCTCTTTCAGGCATGCCCAACTGGCTTAAAATACCGCTTATCACCGTGCTTCCCTACGGGCTTTTGGGATGGCTTCCCACAATGGTGCTTTTAGACAAAGCTCCGTTCGATATAGCATACATACTTCCGTTTATTGTGCTTGCTATATTATTTATAATTACTTTTTTTACATTCAGGAAAGGATTCAGACATTATGTTAAAACAGGATCAAACAGATATAAAGACATCGGCCACAGAAGATAGGCCGGCAATTAAAATAGAAAACGTCACAAAAACTTTCGAGCAATGGCAGAGAAGCGGAAAGATAAAGGATATCTTTTCCAATATGCTAAAACCTAAAAAGAAAACAATTGTGGCTTTGGATAATATCTCGCTTACCATAAACCGAGGAGAGTTTGTTGCATACGCAGGGGCAAACGGCGCAGGAAAAAGCACTACGATGAAGCTGCTTTCCGGCATGCTTCTGCCTAAAGGCGGTGATATATCAGTCCTTGGTATGTCCCCGCAAAAAGACAGGATAGCTCTTATGAAAAAGGTGGGCGTTTTGTTCGGAAACCGTACAGAGCTTTGGTGGGACCATCCGATATCCCAAAGTTTCGAATGGAAACGCATGGTGTGGGGAATCCCAAAGGCGCAGTTTGAAGAGACAAAAGACATGGTTGTGGATCTGCTCGGTATCAGAGAATTTATAAACACTTTCGCGCGCGAACTGTCTCTCGGTCAGAGGATGCGTGCAGACTTAGCGCTTATGCTTCTTCACAGTCCTGAGCTTATTCTTTTGGATGAGCCGACGCTCGGCCTCGACGTTTTGGCAAAGCGCAACATGATAGACTTTCTTAAAAAGCTCAACCGTGAAACAGGTGTAACAGTAGTTGTAACAAGCCACGATATGGATGACCTTGAAGAGATGGCTGAACGTATTGTACTTCTTTCCAAAGGTTCTATAGCATTTGACGGAAGTTTTGACAGTTTAAGGCTGCACACAGGCGCAACAAAGGTTATTGAGCTGACCACTATAAGCCAAACTCCCCCCGCACTTGCCTTGGCAGATATAATTGAAAGCAACGGTCATATACATCGATATGAAATAAAAAAAGACGCTTCAGTACAGGATCTTTTAGCCGAGATATCATTGTGTAAAGATATTTTGGACATAGAGACAGGGCAAGCCCCCATTGAAGAAGTTATAACAAACCTTTATAAATCATGGGATTGTGCATAAACAAAAAGGGCTGTATACCAGCCCTTATTAACTACTGTTTCAAATAATTTCCCAACGCTTCCAAAGCCTCGTGAAAATCTTCTTTGCCATATCCTATTCTGAATCTGTTGTTATTCTCTCCATACACGTCACAAGGCAACAGCATAACTTCATTTTTCTTTGCTAATTCCGCACAGAAGTCACCTACTTTTTTATTGCCTTTATACCTTGGATAGCAGATTGAGCCTGCCCTCGGTTCATAATATGAAAAACTCTCTTCGTTTTCTTTCATAAAGCTATGCAATAATTTCAGATTAGAATCTATGATTTTTTTATTCTTCATTATGATCCGTTCTTTTGATTTTAATGCAATGATAGCCAAAATCTCCGAAGGAGCAGCGCTGCAGATAGTAAGATAATCGCGATACTGCTTGCATTCTTCCATAACCTCTTCATCTCTGCTGCACAGCCAGCCAATCCTTAAGCCCGGTAATGACATGGATTTAGATAATCCCATTAAAGACACTGCTTTGTCATATAAGTCACAAGCAAAAGGCAGAGTCTTTTCCTTCGCCCGTTCCAGATATCTATACATTTCATCAGAGAAAAGATATGCACCGCAGTTCTTTGCTATATCTACTATTTCATTGTATTCTTCCAGTGTCGGCATATATCCCGTCGGATTGTGCGGGAAGTTTATCACAATAAGCTTTGTATTATCTTTAATCTGCGACTTCAAATCATCTATATCAAAAAATGTACCATCTTCATTGTACTGTGCTTTCCAATATGAAATATCACATCCTATGGAGCGCCCTATTTCATAGAGTGACTGATATCCGGGATACGTGCATATCATATGATCGCCGGGCTTTAGCAAGACGTTAAGCGCAATGAAAATACCTTCCTGAGGCGCGATTGTAAGTATGCGTTCAGTTGATATCGTATCATACAGCTTGCTTATCTCTTTTAAAAGAATAGGATGTCCGCTTGACTGTGTATATCCCAAGCTCAGCTTGTCATAAAGATTCAGATCATCAAGGTCTGCCAGCTTTAGCAGCTCATTGTGTGTTAATGCTTGACACTCAGAGCTTGACAGCAGATATTTTGTGTTAAACTCATATTTTGCGAAGTATCTTTCCAACTGAAACGGTATAATTTTCATTTTTTCACCATGTTATTTTATATTATTGCTATTTAATTATAGTTCCATAATTCACTCTAAAACAAGCTTTTTGGCAAAATAAAAAGAAGCACATTAAGTGCTTCTTTAAAATTCATATTTTATCCTAAAGCATCCAGTACTTCCTGAGCATGATTTTTAGGCGTTACTTTCGGCCATACATGTGAAACATTACCTTCTTTATCAATCAGATATGTGCTGCGGATAACTCCCATATAAGTCTTTCCGTACATCTTCTTCTCGCCCCAGGCACCGTAAGCTTCGAGAACTTTCTTTTCGGTATCAGCTAAAAGGTGAAAAGGAAGATGGTATTTAGCCTTAAACTTCGAATGAGATTCTTCGCCGTCAGCACTGACGCCAAGGACCACAGCTCCTTTTTCCAATATTTCATCATATACGTCGCGGAAATTGCATGCTTCTGTTGTACATCCCGGAGTATCATCTTTCGGGTAAAAATATAAAACTACTTTCTTACCGCGAAAATCAGAAAGAGAAACAACTTCACCATCCTGATTAGAAAGTGT
Organism: Christensenellaceae bacterium; assembly: GCA_963677605.2. GTDB lineage: Bacteria > Bacillota > Clostridia > Christensenellales > UMGS416 > JAGLOK01. The sequence continues at coordinate 287,970 of CAXXDX010000001.1, forward strand.
GAAATCCGGTGCTTTGTCATTAACTTTTAACATGTTATTGCTCCTTCCCATATTTAATTCCTACTATTATTATAGGATTTAATTTCAAGATTTGCAATATATGTCACAATAAGTTCATAAAATTCTATTTTATTTTAGCTCTAATATCGCAAGTTCTTTAAAAGGGCAGCAGATTGCATATGCAAGTTTTATAGCTCTAGCTTTTATAGGAAACTTTATGTTTGTGCATCTTGAAAGGGCGTCGGATAAGTTTGATGCCTTAATCTGATATCCTATGGTTACATGCGGCACCCACACGCTGTCATCCTTATATATCTTTATATAATCATTTTCATCTTCAAGATTTAAAGTATTATAAACTTGATTATGCAGTTCAATGAGTTTATTGCTTTTTACAGGAGATAAAAAGATGTGTTTTTCTTCATCGTTGAACATACCTAGGCTTGAAAAAGAAATGTCAAAACTTTCGCTTTCTTTTGCCATTTCAGTTATTTCGTTTATGTAGTCATATTCACTGTTCCACATTGCAAGCGTAATATGTGCAGGCATTTTCTCATCCAGCATGTATTTATTGTTTGTTACGTCATTAAGCTGCAATAAGTATTCCTTTACTTTATTGCTTGTATCTTCATCAAAATACAGCATTATTGCATATTGCATGATCTACCTCTTTAGTTTTCTTTAAGTGAATTTCAGTCATCCAGTTATGTTTTTGATATAGTAAAGCAAACTCCACCTTCAAGGTTTTTTGCCTCAGCTTTATATCCAAACAATTCAACAGTTCTTTTTACGATTGACAGCCCTATTCCCGATACTCCGCCTTCACCCTTTTCAAATGCTTCAAAGATTTTTGTAAGCATTTCATCCGGTATATTTATTCCGTCGTTTGATATCTTAAGTATGTCATGCTCAAGATCAATTTTAATCTCACTTTGTGCATATCTTAATGCATTATCCAAAATATTTTGAACCGCTATAAACCACGATTCCCTGTCTCCTACAAACTCCGCTTCCCGGAGATTGTCAATCAACTTAATTTTATCCTGATAGTTATATAAACCAATTATCTCAATAATTAAATCCTTCATATCAGTTGTGCCGACCGTCTGAAGATTTGTGTCAATATAACCGAGACGGGTTAGGTTTAAAAGCTTTGAAACTTTAGCATTAAGCCTTTTAGTTTCTCTTTTTATTATTTCAGTCATTTCATCAACATCACACATACCATCTTCATACGCTTCAGTGTATGAGGATATAATTGCAATGGGAGTTTTTAAGTCATGACTTACACCCTGAATTACTTCCTGCCTAAGCCTTTCGTTTTTAACTATCTTCTGGCGCATGTGCTCAATGCTGTCGGCTAAGTCGCCAACTTCATCCTTGCGTTTGGTTGTAATCTTCGTTTTATAATAATTATCCCCTATTTTTTTCAAGGCATTCGCTATGTCCTTTGTGTCTTTTGCAAATCCGCTTATCCAAATCAGAATTATTATATAACCAAAAGCAAAGAAAAAGAGACTGAAATAAAACATCTGCTTTCTTGTGTCGTTAATCATTTTTGTCTTTGTTTCACCGTCAACAAAAACTATCGTTACATCTTCGCTTATCGCTAAAATCCCCTGATAGTTTAAGACAACATAATAAATCGTGCGTCCGTTTACAGTGTTTTCATACTTCTCTGAATATGTGCGCTGTTCAAGCGCTTTTGCTATAAGCTGGCCTATTATATCATCATCAATATATTCCGGAATCGTATCTGAGGTATAGTAAATATTTTCATCCGAGAAATATTTAATATAATAATAGTTTTCTAATGGAATGTATTCCTCACCTCTGGATACCAGACGAATAGCTTTTGCCTCAGCCTCGAGATTTTCATAAATTCTGTTTTGGTATAATGAATCCAGCCTTCCGGTCACAAAAAAGCTAAGCGACAGGTTTGTTACCAAAGTCGCCAGAATAAAAACTATGCTGATTTGTGCTGCAAGCGGCAGTCTTTTCATTTCTTCAGCCTATATCCATATCCGTATATTGTCTCAATGTTAAATCCCGGCATCTTTTTGCGTATGCGTTTTATCAAATCGTCAACAACTCTGTCGCTGCCAAAATAGTCATCTCCCCACACTTTATTCAAAAGTTTGTCGCGGGTAAATGATGTATTAATATTGTCAATCAGGTATAAAACCAAATCTGTTTCTTTTGATGTGAGTAATACTTCCTCACCATCTTTTAAAACTGTTCTTTTGGTTTTATCAACCACATAGTTATTATATGTAATCTTTTCTTCGATGGCTTCTTTATATGTTCTTTTAATTACATTATTGACTCTTAAAACCATTTCACGCATTGAAAACGGCTTTGTAATATAGTCATCGCTTCCTAGCTCAAGACCCATTATCCTGTCGATTTCCTGATCGCGTGCCGACATGAATATAACGGGTGCCGGTCGTTTTTCATTAATTACTTTAATAACATCATAGCCGCTGATATCTCCGCCAAGCATGATGTCTAAAAGCCAAAGGGAAACATCCTCCTCCACTGCCTCCAGTGCTTTTTGAGGATCAGTAAAGGCTTTAACTATATAACCTTCTTTTTCAAGATAGCGCTTTGCAAGCATTAATAAGTCTTTTTCGTCATCCAATATGTATATCTTACGCATAGCGTCTCCCTTAAGCATGTATTATACCATAAAAAGATTTTACCATATTCCTTCACATAATTTCACATATTTCTCACATTATTTAAACACATCCATCTTGTAATATATTACTGTAATCGTTAAACTGATGTTAGAAAGGATTCTTTCATGAAAAAATTTCTAGTCGCATTATTGGTTTTGACTATGATTATTGCTTTATTCATTCCCGCAGCTCTTGCTGATCCGGACAAGGATAAAACCAACAACGGAAAAAGCACTGAACAAAAAGAGCAAAAGGAAGAAAAAAAGCAAGAGCAGGAAGAAAAGAAGCTCGAAAATCAGCAGCGTGTCGATGAAAAGAAACAAGAACACGCGGAGCTGAAAGAAGAGTTTCAGGCAAGAATGCTCGAAAGGGCAGAACTGAGAGAAGCAACCAAAACACAGCTCAAGGAACAAAAGCAGATTGTAGCTGAATTTAAGCAGCAGCTTAAAGAATTCAAACAAGAGCTTGAAGGCCTAAGCGAAGAAGAGCGTTTGCAGTATGCAGACCAGCTCGAAGAATTGAAGCTTCAAATCAGAAGTGCTCAAAAAAATAATCTTGAAATCAGAAAAGCGGCGCATGAAGAAATAAAAGAGATCCTTCCCGGTGTCAGGGTTGGGCAAGCTCCAACCGAGGAGGAAGTCGAAGAAGTTATAGAAGAAACTTTAGGCGACTTATAAGATTCTCCGATACCTCAAAAAGCATAAACTTTAGGAGGGAAAATTGAGAAAACTCACTGCGATTGCAATAATCTGTCTGATGATTATGTCAGGATGTACAACATCCGCACCTGAAAGCTTAAGCGATGAAGAGATATCGCCGATAGCAGCTTCAAAAGCCACAAAAATACCGGCCGCGGAAGCTACACAGGAAGTTGAAGAAAATTCTTCAGAAGACACAGACGGATTGCTTGAAGATAAGATGGGCACAATAAGCTTTGAAAATATCTCAGGATATTTTACAAGAAAAGCTGTTCAGGATGAAGTTGAATACATCGAAATGTTTGCATTCGAGAAAAACTCTTTCATCAGAATTGCAACACATGAACTGGACAGAGAAGTGTTCGCTTACAACTATAAGTCAGATGACTTTACCTACATCTATTACTTTGACGGCGATATGACCGCAAAAACGGTAATTAATGTAGCAACCGGCGCAGTACTTGAAGATGACGGCGGATATGCCGAACTTCTTACTCAAAGCGCTGATGAACTTAAAGGATACTTTAAGGATTTACTGGAAGTAGCGGGGATTTCCCCCGATGAACTTCACTATTAACGTCCACTTAGTGGAAGTAGTGCATCATAATGTTTTTGCCCGGGCTACAAAGCCCGGGATCTTTTTTTATCTTTTATCCCAAAACAGCTTAATAATATAAACCAATCCGGCTGATGAAGCTCTTTTTTATCCTATTTGATTATTGTATTGACCTTTGAATTTAAAGTGATATTATATGTGCGTAAGATGAAACATACTGTTTTGTTCTGCATATAAAAATGAAAAAATTTATTTTTGAAAAAAAGGAATTGCTGCAATTCCCAAAGCGTTTATTATTCGTAATCACAGGAGCTTTCCTAATGAGTGTAGCGATAAACGCATTATATATTCCCCACAACATTTTAAGCGGCGGCATAACAGGCATTGCACTTTTGTTCCACATACTCTTTGATGTAAACTCTTCGCTTATTATAGTGCTTTTTAATATCCCAATATTCATACTGGGTTTTCTATTTTTAAATAAACGTTTTATAATATGGTCGCTTGCCGGCATGGTGTTTCTGGCTCTATTCTTGTGGCTTACCGATGGCATATCCATAAACTCCGATTCACTTCTTACAACCATTCTTCTGGGAGGTGTAACATACGGCATAGGATTTGGCCTTATATTCAGAGTGGGGGGCTTCCTGCGGCGGGAATGATATAGTTTCAAAAATTATAAATAAGTACTTCTCTTTCAGCATCCCAACAATAAATTTTGCGCTAAACGTAGTGGTTATCGCACTTTCCGCTTTCTTTTTCGGTATAGATGAATCAGTCAAAACTCTTACCACTATGTATATAGCCTCAGTTGTGATGCAGTTTGTAATTGAAGGTATAAATTATAAGCGAACAGCTTTTATAATATCCGACAAGCGCTGTGATATCGTTGAAGCTATAAACCACAAACTGTCCCCGCGGTTGTACAATTATAAACTCCACAGGCGGATATACCGGCAAACCCTCATGATGTGCTATATTGCGTTTATAGGCATTCACCAGCTGGCAAAGCTTAAAATGATAGTAAATGATATTGATCCTCATGCATTTATGAACGTTATGGAATCAAAAGCTGTGTTTGGCAACGGGCGCGGATTTATCAGGATTGAGGATGAAGATTAACTATCCCTTTCTAGTATCTTCTTCAATACAGTAATTTGTTTCACTAAGTTTTCTTTGACAGCAGAGCTACTCTCCTCTCTTTACTCCGCTATACTCCAACGTTAAAATATCAGGGCTTGTCTGTTCCAATACCCATTCAAGCAATTCATAATCTTCTTGCTGCATGGCTTGATGAGCATCTATCGGTAACCTATGCTCATCATATCCTGTGCCACTCACATGTATTTCTTTTACACCGCTCTAATGGTAGTTTGAATATATATTCCTTAATATCCCAACCTCTATATAGGGCTGCTACCTTTGCATGTGCTATATCCAACAAAAAATCAGTATCATTGTGCTCGACAAACTTAGTTATAAACTCACTCTCAACCTGAGGGTAGATATCAAACACTTCATGCTCTTCATTCGAGTCTGGAGAATTCTCAAGTAAAAGCGGAACGTTCAGTTTTCTCCTTGAAAATATGGGTTTGCTTTGACATAAACTCAAATATCTGATTATCATCCATTACTCTTCTTTCAGAGTTTTTGATAAAAAAGATGTATTCCTATATGAGGAAGTTTTACACTTCACTGTAAGATTATTTATATAATCAAAATCAATATCTTCTATATTATCCATTCCAGTATGCTCGTTATATCCAAATCCATGAAGTATAAACTGGTCGGAGCAATAACATGTTTGCAAAATCCTCATGGAATCTACCATAAACACCCGTCTTAATATAATCGAGTTTAAACTTCGTTATCTTCTAACAGTTCCTTTAATGGCAGAGGACCAATTGCATGCAAGATGAATTTCTTTCATAAATTTCTCCTCTACTTCACCAAATCCCCTATCTCAGATACCTCTACACCGCATCCGGTAAGGTGATCATCAAGTATTTTTTGCAATTACGCTCATTACAGTTTCAAGCTCAATTTCGCCGGAAACGCTTTCAAACAGCTCACGTTTTCATACCATTTCTGGTTGGTGCAATTAGGCTGTCAAATCCATCAGAATAAGCCTTTATCTTAAGTTTGTACTTCCCTCTTTTTAAAGTGATTTCAGTTCCTTTTTTCGGTTTTTGTTTACAAATTCTGTCTTTGTACCGTTATATGTAGCAAAGCGATTACTCTTTTCCGTTATAGTTAAGCACGCAGATAATGCCTACAAACTTCATTCTGATAAAAGGGACTTTAGCTAAAGAAAACATAAAGGAAGTGTCCAGATTTTCTCTTGAAGCATTTCCCTGAAAGCCATATCCAAGCATCAGGAAACGACTCTCCCCAATCTTTTTCTATATAGCCTACAGACTCGTTCATATCATACTCTTCATTATTCAGATTAAACACTGCCTCTTATTGTGTTTTTCATGCTTAAAAACGCCCATGATTACACTCCATATTCGGAACAAAAGAAAAAGGTCCCATAACAGAAGGTGTCATAAAGCCTGTTTCTAAAGCAATATGATTCGAATAATATAAGTCCGCTTTTAGTTTAATATCTTTTCTGTCTATGTCCAAATGAACAGCATTTAAAGAAAATGTACTGTTTCCCACAGAAACAAAGAATATGTCTTTATTCATAGCTAAATGCGTTATACGCATACCTTATATAATATGTGCTATGCTCAGGGCCTGTTATAATCTGAATAAAGCTGTGATCATCTCTTTTATCCTTTGATCGAGAAATCCCGCAGATAACCGAAATCGTAAAACTTCCATCCTTGGCTGAGTTTTTAAAA
>CAXXDX010000002.1:0-366283 GCA_963677605.2 Christensenellaceae bacterium
CCGCACCTCTTTTAAAAGAGAAGCTTTGTTCCCGTCATGTAAGTGACGATGTTAAACACAGAATACTGATGAGCCTAAAAAAGCTAGGCGAGAAAGAGCCGTATATTGCTCTGATGGATAACAACATAGTAGAAGTGAATATAAATACTTTTGAGGTAAATGCCGTTGCTCATCTTGAGCTTCAGCGCGAAATTGTAGAGCTGATACTTGCCAATATGCCGGATGATTATGACATAGGCTACTTTAAGTATATAATTAACACCTGGAACATACTGGTTTCATATGACGAGCTGTTTGATGAAATAACGAACCCTAAACTTTGGGCTGCATCCCTTGAGTTTAACTATGCGGAAAAAAACGGAATATTGTCAAGCGAGCATGATTTATGTATGCGTTACGGCGTAGATATACACGAAATGCTTAAACTGAATAAGAAAATAAATAAAATACTAGAGGAATACAATAATGGATATAATGTTGATTGATTTTGATGCTAAGTTCAGCGAACACATAAAAAACTGGCTGGATGAAAACAAAGACTCATACGAAAGCCTTGACGAAGTTGAGCGTAAAATGCCTGAAATATACGAGAAATGGCTAAATTCACCTCAGGATTTCCTATCCGGTAAAAAACCTAACGAATACTTTTTTGACTTTACCGCAGAAGAGCTGATTACTCTGTTAATAAGATACGAAGCCAAAGGAATCGGAACTCCCGATCCGCTGCTTGACGGCATATCTTCAAAAAAAGAAGAAGCTCTCCCCTACCTCGCCGATATCATATTTGGTAAAACAGCTCTCCCGGCAGGGGCAGATTTGGCAGCTGTAAAAGTTATGGCATTAAACCTTATCGACGAGATAGACGGCTCAAAATACGTAAAAGAATATATAGAATGCATATTAGGCGGCAATCTTGATGAAGGTGTTTCCGACTGCATGACCGAAACAATAAAACAAAATGCTAAAGGATATAAAAAAGAACTAATCTCTGCAATGGAGGAAACCGACAGCACCTATACAAAAAAGATGCTGATTGACATTCTCTGTTCTCTCTCATACGATGAGAAAGTATATAATGAGATAGTAAGCTTATTTAAAAGCTCATCGGAAAAAGCACTTTTTGCTTCATACCTTGGTAAATACGGAAATGATGATGCTATAAAGATACTGACCAGTGCACTTGACTGGATGAATATAAATTATCTCGACTATATAGAAATTCGCAATGCTATCGAAGAGCTTGGCGGTGAAGTCACTCACGCCAGAAGCTTTGACGGCGATAAATATTATGAGTCGATGAAAGGATTAAATGATGCCTAACGAAATAACACTTAAAGAAATAAAAAAGAATAAAAAAATCGAAATTCTCGTAAACCACGCCAACGATATGCTTGAACATATCGGATACACCGAACATGGGCGCCGTCATGTTGGCTATGTTTCCAATACAGCCGGCAACATTTTGGAGCAACTCGGCTACGATGAAAGAACAGTTGAGCTTGCCCGTATAGCAGGATGGATTCACGACATCGGAAACTCCATTAACCGCAAACATCATGGAATGAACGGTGCATTGCTCATATATCCTCTTCTTACTGAGATGAACATGGACATGGAAGAGATAGCGGTTCTTATGTCCGCAGTAGGCAACCATGAGGAAGAAACTGGAGTGCCTGTAAGCCCTGTGTCCGCTGCTCTTATAATAGCAGACAAATCAGATGCACATCGCACAAGAGTGCGCCGCGGCAAGTATGATCCGTTTGACATACATGACAGAGTTAATTACTCTATAAAAAACAATGATGTAAAAGTTGATGTCAAAAACAGAACTATTAATTACGAAATGGACATGGATGACACTTCTTCAGTCATGGAATATATGCAGATTTTCCTAACCAGAATGATAATGTGCGAACAGGCTGCTGAATTTTTGGAATGCAAACTTAATATAGTTGTAAACGGAACAGTTATAAACAATGGCATAAAAAAATAGTATAAAAAAAGAACCTATTTTTATAGGTTCTTTTTGTTTGTCTGAAATTAAAGTTTTACAAGACCTTTTACATCCACTGGGAGGCCTGTTGCCAAGGCTTTATTGGCTGCAATACCTGTAAGGATAGACATAGCTCCGTCTTTATAGCCTGCAGCACGTTTAAACACATCCTCAGGAGGATTGCCGAAGATATCTTCAAGCATAACGATGTCTCCGCCGCCGTGCCCGCCTTTTCCTTCTTCGACTTCCACTTCATATGGTTTTCCGAACATCGGATAAACCTTAATGCTCTTAAATAGTACAGCCCCTTCTTCGCCAAAGTCTCCTCCGGCATTAACATATGACTTTTCGCGCACTTCGTATTCTATTCTGCCTTCTGTTCCGTTGAAGCACACTCTGTATCCTTCCCACGGCATATACGCATTTAATGAATATGTAAGTATTGAGTTGTTATTGTATTTAACAAGTACTCCCATCGTGTCTTCTATGCTGATGCCGTGTCCGAAAACGCTCTGGTCGCGCTGGTATCCATCATCTTTTTCAGCATCAAGATACATGCCTTTAAGCTGATCGTTTTCTTCAAGGTCAATAGCAAACGGATCTTTCTTTGCAGCTTCCGAACCATATGCTCTGGAATAAAAATCAGTTACGCCGCGTTCTTCAGCATTTTCTCTGCCGTAAAACATGAGGTCGCCAAATGCAAATACTGTCTTAGGTGATGTGCCAAGCCAGAAGTTTACAAGGTCAAAGTGATGAGTAGATTTATGAACAAGCAATCCTCCGCTGTTTCTTTTGTCCCTGTGCCAGCGTCTGAAATAATCCGCACCGTGTTTGATGTTTAAAAGCCATTCAAAGTGAACGGATGTCACCTTACCTATAGTTTCATTCATAATAAGCTCTCGAACTTTTGTATTCTGCGGTGAATATCTGTAGTTGAATGTAACGCGAAGGTTTTTGCCTGTGCGATCGATAGCATCGATTATCTCTTGGCATTTGTCAGCATCTACCGTCATAGGCTTTTCAGTTATAGCATCGCATCCCATTTCCATTGCTTTGATGATATATCTGTGATGAGTTCTGTCCATTGTTGTAACTATTACAACGTCAGGTTTCTGTTCTTCAATCATCTTTTCAAACTCATATTCCCTATAAGTCGGAAGTTTAGGGATATTGAATTCTTTTGTTATATAGTTGTTGGTGTAATCCATTCTTGTCTGGTTTAAATCACACAGTGCCAGAAGCTCCGATGTTTCGCTGTAGTCTCTTAAAAGAGAGTCGTAAAACATTCTCGCTCTGCCGCCGGTTCCTATTAAAACATACTTTTTCTTAGCCATATCAATTATTCTCCTATCAATTAAGACTGGCTATATTATAGCACTTAGAAAAATTAATCAAATACCGTTTTTGTACTATATTGTTGTCATATAATCCAAAATAGAATAAAATAAGAACATCATTTATTAATGGAGAAAAAAAGTGATTTCTGAGTTTGAATATTTATCAAGCAAAGGTCAGATGTTCGAAGGCCATCATCACAATATAATCGAGATGTACTATTTGCTAAGCGGCCAACGCTATTATTTCATAGGCGGCAAGGCTCATCTTGTTATGCCCGGAGACTTGGTTATTATAAGAGAAAATGTTGAGCATAAAGTTTTCGCGGCAGGAATCGGTAGTTATAAGCGGTACATTCTAAACACAGACAGAGAGTTTGTTCACACTCATCTAAGCGATATAACAGCTAATTGTCTAACTTCATTCATAGACAGCAACATATTCGTGTTAAGGCCGAAAGACACATCTTTTATTGAGCTTCTATTTCACAAAATGCAAAACCTTAACCTGGATATTCCTGACACTAAAGAAAAAAAAGAATTTCTAGCTGCCTATTCAATTAACATTCTTGAGGAAGTTGAAAAAGCTATCGCATCCTTTGAAGCAAACGATGATTATCAAGAACTAAGTTATGTTAATAAAAATATTCTAGAGATAGCTGAGTATATAAACACACATCACGCGAATACAATTACATTGGACATACTTTCCGAAAAATTTAACCTAAGCAAGTTTTACCTTTGCAAACTATTTAAAAAATCGATAGGAATGACGTTCAGCGAGTTTTTAAACAGCATTCGCATAACCGAGGCTAAAAATCTGCTGGAAAACACAGAGATGTCTATTGGGCAAGTAGCTTCAAAAGTTGGCTATAACGATATTGGATATTTTTGCAGAGTATTTAAAAACACGATGCAAATTACTGCTCTTAAGTACAGGAAACAAACAAAGAGAGATATGTAAATATCCGGCGGTATCTGCGCCGGATATAAAGAAGAGGGGGAGATTCATCTTATACAACAAATCGTTGTTTGCTGCTTTCGATGATATGATAGTACTAAAAAGCAGACATTATAAATATAAATGTCTGCTTAAATGTCGTTTTTGCTTATTTAAAACCTAGTTCCGTATAACTGTTACTCGAATTCTTTTATATTCTGTGCATCAGACCACAATCGTTCCAGATTGTAAAACTCGCGATCCTCCTCGCGGAAAACATGCACTACAATATCTTTTAAATCCATAATAACCCAACGGGCAGCTGTATAGCCTTCCATAGGCCCTATTTCAATACCATTCTTTTCGCAATATTCATCCACTTCATCGCAAAGCGCTTTTACCTGAACGCTGCTTCTTCCTGAAGCAATAACAAATGCATCCGCAATAATAGTTTTTGATGATATATCAAGGCATACAACATCTTTCGCTTTTTTATCCACTAAAAGCTGTGCTACCTCATTTGCCGTATTCTCAATTTTTTTATCCAAATATTCATCTCCTTTGGTTTACTATTTTACCAAACAATCCTCTATTTCTCAACTTTTTTAACCTTTAAACCCACATATTTCGTATGCAAATTATCTTGTAATAACTTTTACACATACAACTTCAGGCGGATTAAAGATACGCGGCAGATAATTGTCTATAGAAAGTCCTCTGCTTACAATGTGCACCATATCCCTATAGTCATATCTTCCTCCTGCATATTTAGGAAACCAGCCTTGATTTGGCGCAAAAAGCCCGTTTACTAAACCGGGTATCCTTACCTGCCCGCCATGCGCGTGCCCCGAAACAACTAAGTCAAAACTGTATTTTTTATAAAGCTCAATAAGTTCAGGTCTATGAGATAGTAATATACTAAAAGAGTCTTTATCAAGGCTGATAAGTCCATCAAGAAGGTCACTAGGTTCATTCATTGAGCTATATTTTTCATTTTCAGAGTAATAAATAACGTCAGGATCATCCATTCCACATATATTAACTGGTATAGTATTTATCTTAACAGATTCATACTCATTTCTCAGAACCTTTATACCATAACTTTCAATTGTTGATATTATCTCGTCGCTCTTTAATGTCCAAAACTCATGATTTCCCGTCACATAATAAACTGGAGCTGTCTTTGTTATCTCTTCAAGAAGCATCTTTGTATTTGATATACTGGCAAAGTTATCAATCATATCTCCTACCAGAAATATGGCGTTAGGCTCTTCTTTTTCGATTTTAGATACTATCTTTTTCTGATTTTCGCCATGGAGTGTGTTGTGTAAACCTGCGAGAATTATAAAACTTGCCTGCGAGTCTTTTTCACCAAAAGAAGTATAAACAATATACTTTTTAAGAACAGGCTGATCATAAAAAGCAACGGCAAAAAACATAGTAAAAGCAAATAAGATAATAAATCGTCTAAACTTCAATAATTTATTCAATAAAAGACTCTCTTATGGCAAGTGCACCTTTTATTACCTGCTTTTTCGGAATTTCCTTTGCGTCGAAAACCTGAAGCATTGTCTTGACTGCCATAGAGCATAACTCTTCTATCTTATTGTCAATTGAAGTAAGAGCAGGTGTAGAGCATTCTGCAAGTACAGAATTGTTAAATCCGACTATAGCGACATCATGCGGTACTTTTATATTTCTTTCGTTTAAAGCTTTAAGCGCACCTACTGCTATCAAATCTTCGGCAGTTACTATAGCAGAAAATCTAAGTCCTCTGTCAATCGCCGAAAAAACAGCTTCTTTTGCTGCATCTAAAGTTCTGTCACACTTTATTATGTTCTGCGGTGATAAATCAATCCCGGACAGCCTATGCCCTTCTTTGTATCCTGCCATTTTGTTTAATCCTGAAAAAGACTCCACATCATACATATATAAAATGTCTTTATGCCCCGCTGCCTCAAGTGCCAGAACACACTGACAGACCGCGTCTTTTTCATCGCAAGATATTGAATATGTATTATCATACTCAAATTCACCGTTTATTATAATTACAGGTATTTTTAATGCGGCATTTTTAATATGCTCATTATCTTCTTTTTCCTGAAAAATCGAACCAACCAGAATAAGCGCATCCACTCTTTTTGACAAAAGTACATCAATAGCCTTTTTCTTGTCTTCAATCTCTCCGCCTGTGCATCCGAGGATAGAGTCGTAGTCCTTTGCACGCAGTTCTTTCTCAATTGTTGAAACTGCCTGAGCATAGTGCTTGTCGGAAACATCAGAGCACAGAACTCCAACCATCTTAATTGAGTTAAGCCCCAGCGCTCTTGCAAATGCGTTTGGTGTATACCCCATTTCAGCAATAACTTTGAGCACGCGCTCCTCAGTCGCAGGGCTTACATTTCCTTTTTTGTTTATAATGCGCGATACTGTCGCAATGGATACTCCTGCTTTTTCTGCTATATCATATATATTCATATTGTCCTCTTTTGGTAAGCGCTTACATACATTCTATCAAAACGAATATATTTAATCAATTGTTTATAATAAGCCATAATTTCCATATAATTTTGCAGCTGTTATTTTCGACCACAATAATTTGAATAAAAAAAACACATTATCTATGTGCAACTGAAACATATTTGAAAAAACCATATGTAAGAGCTTACATTTTCTATTGACTCCCCTATTTATCTTATGTATAATTCATTCTGGAATACATTATGTAAGTACTTACATAATGTTGTAAAAATCTTAAACAGTATTTTATTTTTTAGGAGAAATTAATCATATGCAAAAGCTGCCTTTAAAGGAAAAAGTAAACCGTCCGAAGAAAGTTCTTCAGTTTGGTGAAGGAAACTTCCTTCGCGCATTTGTCAACTACACTATCGAGATGTCAAACGAAAAAGGTATGTTTGACGGTAATGTAACAGTCGTAAAGCCCATTTCATACGGCAACTTCGAGAGGTTTGAAAAACAAAACAACCTTTATACTGTAATACTTCGCGGTATTGAAAATGATAAAAAAATTCAAAAGACACATCTTATATCCTGCATTCATGACACTATAGATCCTTTTACTCAAAAAGATGAATATAATACATTGATGGAAAATCCGGATTACCGCTTCATTGTATCCAACACAACAGAAGCCGGAATAGTATTTGTTAAAGACGATAAATTTGAAGACGACCTACCCTCTTCATTCCCGGCAAAGCTTACAAAGCTTCTCTTCCAGCGTTATAAACATTTTAACGGAGCATCGGATAAAGGATTCATCTTCCTTCCTGTCGAGCTTATTGACAAAAACGGAGACAAGCTTAAAGAGTGCGTATTAAAGTATATTGACTTATGGAATCTTGAAGACGGATTTAAAACATGGATTGAAAATGACAACATCTTCTGCAATACTTTAGTTGACCGCATCGTATCAGGCTATCCAAAGCATGAAGAAGAAAAGATATGGCAGAAGCTTGGCTATAAAGACGAAATAATGGTTACAGGCGAACCATTCGGCTTTTGGGCAATAGGCTCTGACAAAATTGATGAAGTGAAGCAGGAGCTCACTCTTAAATCAAGTGTTGATATCGTATTTGCAAAAGACATCGAACCTTATAAACAGCGCAAAGTGCGTTTGCTTAACGGAGCTCACACATCACTTGTTATGGGTGCATACCTTGCTGGAAAAACAACTGTTGACGAATGCATGAAAGACGAAGTATTGAGCGACTATCTTGAGCAGTGCATGTTCAGCGAAATTCTTCCGCATATCGACTTGGATAAACAAGAGCTTTCTGAGTTTGCAAACTCTGTCGTGCAGCGCTTTAAAAACCCTTATCTTAACCATAAACTTTTAGACATCAGCTTAAACTCAACATCAAAGTGGAAAGCACGCGTGCTTCCTTCATTGCTGGATTATGTTGAGCACAACAATGAGCTTCCTAAAAACCTGGTTTTCTCTTTTGCAAGCTATCTTGCTTTTTACATCGGCATGGAAAAGAAAGAGGACGGGTATTATAATAGTATCGAAGGCCGCACTTATCAGGTGCGTGACGATGAAAAAGTATTGGACTTTTTCGCAAGCCATAAGTCTACATCTACAGAAGATATAGTAAACCTCATTATGAGCGATAAAGAACTGTGGGGACAGGACTTAACGAAAATTGAAGGCTTTAAAGATGCAGTAATAAACCATCTTAATGAAATAAATAAAAAAGGCGTAAAACCTGCAATGAAAAAAATGATGGAAGGCTAATATGAGCGATTTCATAAAAATTAATCCTAAAGACAATGTGGCAGTGTCAGTAAATGACACTGCCATCGGTGCGTCTGTAAACATAATTGGAAGCACGTTTAAGACAATTGATGCGATAAAAAACGGACATAAAGTCGCCCTTAGTGACATCTCAAAAGGTGAAAATGTAATAAAATACGGCTTCCCTATCGGCCATGCTACAGAAGATATAAAAAAAGGGCAATGGATTCATACACATAACCTCAAGACAAATCTTTCAGGAACACTTGAATATAAGTATGAACCAAACAAGGTTGAACTTGTTAATCAAACCCCCGATACATTCATGGGATATCTTCGTAAAAACGGCAAAATTGCCATTCGCAACGAAGTGTGGATTATCCCTACTGTAGGCTGCGTAAACGCAGTCGCCCACCAGATAGAAAAAATGTCACACCCAATGCTAAAGGACGGAGTTGATGGTATATTCGCTTTTCCCCATCCGTTTGGCTGCTCGCAAACAGGAGGCGACCACGAAACGACTCAGAAGCTTCTCGCGGCTCTCGTTAACCATCCTAACGCAGCAGGCGTTTTGGTTCTTGGATTGGGTTGTGAAAATAACTATATTGACTCATTTAAAAAAGTCCTCGGTGAATATGACGCTGACCGCGTAAAGTTTTTAAACTGTCAGGATTCAGAAGACGAAGTATTGGACGGTATGAAGCTGGTTCAGGAATTAATCGACTATGCTTCTGCTTTCAACCGCGAACCTGTCAGTACAGATAAACTTATCGTCGGACTCAAATGCGGAGGCTCAGACGGCTTTTCCGGTATCACAGGCAACCCTGCTGTCGGCGCTTTTTCTGATATAATCATAAGTCGCGGCGGAACATCCATACTCACTGAAGTACCTGAGATGTTCGGTGCTGAAACACTCCTTATGGAGCGAGCACAAAACGAAGGAGTTTTTAACAAAACAGTTGATATGATTAACGGATTTAAAAACTACTTCATAAACCACAAGCAGGAAATATATGAAAATCCGTCTCCGGGCAACAAGGAAGGCGGCATTTCAACCCTTGAGGATAAATCACTTGGCTGCACTCAAAAAAGCGGACAAAGTACAGTGGTTGATGTGTTAAGTTATGCAGAGCCAGTAAAAACACCAGGCCTTAACCTTCTCACATCCCCCGGAAATGACATTGTGGCTTCCACTGCTCTTGCGGCAAGCGGTGCACACATAGTGCTTTTTACAACAGGCCGCGGAAATCCTCTGGGCTGTCCGGTACCTACAGTTAAAATATCTACAAATACTGCGCTATACGAAAAGAAGAAGCATTGGATTGACTTTAACGCTGGTGATATAATAAACGGGCAAACTATTACAGAATGCGGACAAAACCTTTATAATTATGTGTTAAAAGTGGCTGAAGGCGAAAAAACACAAAACGAGAAAAAAGGCTACAGAGAAATATCAATATTTAAGGATGGAGTTATACTATGAAGAAATTTATGGACAAAGACTTTCTGCTGGAAACCGAAACCGCAAAGAAACTGTTTCATGACTACGCCGACAAGATGCCTATCATCGACTATCACTGCCACATAGATCCACAGGAGATATATGAAGACAAGCAGTATGAAAACATTACCCAAGTTTGGCTTTACGGCGATCATTACAAGTGGCGTGCTATCCGCTCAAACGGTATAGACGAAAAATATATCACAGGCGATTCCACAGACTATGAGAAGTTTGAAAACTGGGCAAAAACAATGCCTAAACTCATAGGAAATCCTTTATACCACTGGACACACCTTGAGCTTCAAAGATATTTTGACTTTAATGGTGCTTTGAGCGAAAAGACAGCAAAAGAAGTCTGGGACAAGACATCTGAAAAGCTTAAAACACTCACAGTGCGAGAGATAATAAAGTCATCAAACGTAACTGCTATATGTACAACAGATGATCCAACAAGTGATCTTAAGTACCACAAACTCATTGCAGAAGATGATTCATTTGATGTTGCTGTTCTTCCCGCATTCCGTCCAGATAAAGCAATGAACATTGATAAGTTCGAGTTTGCAGACTATATAGATAAACTTTCCGAAGCAAGCGGGATAGAGATAAACAGTTTTGATAAGTTAAAGGATGCACTTGAGCAGCGCATCAATTTCTTTGATGGTATGGGCTGTGTCGCATGCGACCATGGTCTTGACTACGCAATGTATAACATGATATCCAGCGAAGAAGCTGACCGCATCCTGAAAGAACGTTTGGGCGGCGGTAAACTCACAGAAAATGAGGTTGACGGATTTAAAACAGCACTTATGGTTTTTCTTGCAGGTGAATATGCAAAACGCGGCTGGGTGATGGAGCTTCATTACTCATGCCTCAGAAACAATAATACTAAAAGATTTGAAGAGCTTGGCCCAGACACAGGTTTTGATGCTATCTCCTCAAGAGACTCATCTCAGGGATTGGTCGACCTTCTGGATGCACTCAATCAGAATTCAAGCCTGCCAAAAACCATTATCTTCTCTCTCAATCCGAACGACAATGCTATGATAGGCACAGTCATCGGCTGTTTCCAGAGCGATGAAGCTAAATGCAAAGTACAGCAGGGTGCCGCATGGTGGTTTAATGACACAAAAGAAGGCATGATTGCTCAGGTTAAAGACTTTGCAAGCCTTTCCGCTCTGGGAAATTTTGCAGGCATGCTGACTGACTCAAGAAGTTTTCTATCATACACGCGTCATGAATATTTCAGACGGATTCTCTGCAATATAATCGGTACATGGGTAGAAAACGGAGAATATCCAGCTGACTATAGCGAGCTTAAGAAAATTATTGAAGACATCAGTTACAATAATACAAAAGAGTTTTTCGGGTTCTAGATTTTTACATATTTTCATGTTATTAAAAGACCGCATTGCGGTCTTTTCTTATATACACAAAGGCACATGTGCTTGTAAATTTCCAGTATTCGTGTATAATTACAACAAAAAGCACTTACCTTTAAGTGTCATTATGATGTGAGATTTTATATGAGTATCAATTATTTGAGTTCGCTTATTCTGGTTATATTAACATGTATTGCATCGATAAAAATTATAAGCTTTATTAACATCAACAAAATAAAAAACGCATTATTTGTATCGCTATTTGCCATTACAATGTTTTCATTTTGTACGGCATATGCATTGGAATTAGCTGCAAGCACCATAAAGCTAAAAAATATATTCTCAATGGCAAAGAATACATTCTTCGGGTTTCTGCCTACACTTACGCTGCTTATATTCATGTCAATATCACGAAACAACAAAAAATTAAAGCCTCTGCATTATTTTCTCCTGTTTATTGTCCCAGTAATAAACGCAGTAATCTCACTCACATCACGATATCATAATCTTTATTTTTACAATCACTCAATTAAAGCCATAGGCAGTTTAGAAATTCTGTTTATGAATGCAGGCATATGGTTTTACATTATGAGCATCTATGCAGTGGCAATGTTTTCAATATCGTTTCTCATTTTGTACAGATATCTAAAGCAGATGAATAAAGACAGATATCCAATAATAATTCTTCTTAGTCTAATTATACTGTCGTTTGTTTGTATTGTTGGCTATATAATAACATTTGATACATTGATATCATTTTTAATGCCTTTTTTCATACCGCTTGCATGCTTTATGCTTTCTATAAACTACGTAACAAGCAAGCTTTTCGGTGTTATACCTTTTGCTTATAAAAAAGCATTTGAATGGTCGGACAGTCCGATTCTAATACTGGACAGCGAGCTAAACCTTATGGATTTCAATGAGGAAGCTGTTTCTTCAATACCGCTTCTAAACGAGAATACAATAACAAAAAACATAAGTGATTTCATAGATTACGATGGAAGAATACGCTCATGCATAGTAACCGATTCAGAATGCCGCATCCGAATAATTAAAGATTATGATGTCCGTCACTACAGAGTCTCCTCTTCATCTCTTATAGGAAGAAACCGCAAAACACTTGGCTATATGGTTTCTTTTATAGATGTAACCGAGCTGGTTGAAACAATGGCTGAGCTGACAGAACTTGCATCAATCGATACTTTGACAAGAACACACACCAGAAGATATTTCATTGAGCGTACAGAGCTTGAGTTTGCACGTGCGAAAAGGCATGCTCATCCCCTTTCATTCATCATTCTGGACTTGGACCACTTCAAAAATATAAATGACGCCTACGGCCATATAGCAGGCGACGTAATACTTAAAGAAGTCGCTGATATATGTAAAACAAAGATTCGCTCCATTGATCTGCTCGGCAGATTCGGCGGCGAAGAGTTTATGATGCTGCTTCCGGAAACAGACCTTGAAAGCACTGTTACAGCAGCAGAGAGAATCCGCAAAAAAATAGAAGAAACCGACTTTCTTCACGACGGCAAAGTAATGAAAATTACTGCAAGCCTTGGTGTTACAGGCACTGATAAAGTTACCTGTGAAAGTTTTGACCGGTTCCTTCACTGTGCGGATGTCGCCCTATATAAAGCAAAAGACAGCGGGCGAAATAAAGTTAAGCATGAACTTTTAGGCTAAATATATTTAGCCATAAATTCTTTTACCCGCTTGATATTCGTCTCAGCATATTCTTTAGGGTCATCCATAACTAAAAGAGCATAGTTTAAAAAGTTTACTCTTCGCGCTATCATCAATACTTCAATATCAAACTCCTCAAAATCAGGAAGCTGTTTAACACATGAGTAGCCTTTTAACAGTAAATCATAGACATTTTTATAATCAAAATTCTGATCATATTTATAATAAAACAGAGAAATCGCCAAATCATGGATGGGTAATCCATACATTGCTTCCTCAAAATCTATAATCCTAATCTCATTTTTATAAGTCCATACATTATAAGGATTCAAATCTGCATGTAGCAGCTGCGGTGATGAGTTTTTATAATATCCTGAAAGTTTGTCATTTAAGTAAGGTATCATAAAATCCATTACTTCATGATACTCATCAGATAAATATTTCTGATACATCTCTTCCTTATATACAGGAACTTCTTCCCTGTAGTAGAAAACTTTATCCCACTTTTTCGGATAAATATCTGTTGGTACTACGATATCTTCAGTAGCATTATGAAGCTTCGCCATGTATTCACCCAACTTTGTAAAATAACCGTCATTCTCCCTTCCGTCTATCTCCTTGCCTTCAAGCCACCTAAAAACAGCCACTCTCTTTTTTATGTCGAAACCATCGTGTTCTACCCACACAATGCTGTCTCCGCTTGAAGATAAAACTACCTCAGGAACTGTAATATCAGAATTTTCTGCAACCTTTTTAATAAGGAATACTTCTGCAAGGTTGTCTTCTATCTTACTGCTTTCTTCCTGAAATATTTTAAGTGCATATTTTGTCCCCGATTCATCTATAACCTTATAGAAGATGTTTGTTTCCTCCGTAATATACGAAATACTCTTAGGTGATATGTCATATTGTTTTATAGCTTCTTTAGCCACGCTGTGCATTCTTCTCTTTTTTCCAAGTTCAGTTAGTTCGTTATATTTTTTCATAATTTTTCTCCAATTAAATTAATCTACTATTTTTTAGTGTCCCAAAAAAGGAACACATGTTTACATATAATTATAGTCGTAGAAATTATATAGATTTATCCATTTCAAAATTTATTCCTAAGGAGGAACAAAAATGACTATAATTCAACAAAAGATGGACATACTGTCCTATGTTACAATACCAAAAGAAACTTCCAGCACACCCAACACACAAAAACCTTCCCGTCTTGTGAGTGCCTCTGAGGCAAAGCATAATAATGGCTGTATAAGCGTATCCGCTTTCTGCGCCGTACTTTCAGAACAAAACATTAATATGGGCAGAAATCAAATGTTTAAATGGCTAAGAGACAACGGCTATATATCAAAACAAAAGTCTACATGGAATATGCCAAACAAAAAGTATATATTGCAAGGCTATTTCAAACTGAAAGAAAGTTTTGTTATAATAGCTGATGAACAAATCGCTAAATACTCTCCTCTCATTACTGCTAAAGGGAAAGCACATCTAATATCTATGTTGACTGAAACCAAAAATCAGTCAAACAGCAGAAAAGCCAATTAACCTAAAGTTACAGGAGCACTGTTCATACAAGGTACAGCTGTCTGGCATTTGCCGCATCCATACCTTGGGCTGTGCTTCTTTTTTACTTTTTCTAAATACTGCTTGCATGGTAAATGCATTTTCCCATTATCAAAACTAATCGCTCCTGCGGGACAATTCTTTATGCAAATGCCGCACATATTACAGTAGTCATACACTCCAGAATAATCTCTTTTGGTTGCTTCATGCTCCATATCGGTAATAAGGCTTAAAAAACGTCCTGCCATGCCGCGCTTTGTAATAAGTCCTCCCGATAAGCCGAATGTACCAAGACCTGCGGCATATGCAGCATGCCTTTCCGACCAGTTTCCGCCAAAGTCCTTATTGCTTTTTTCATCTTCTACAAACTTACCTATATACCTGTCGCTTAGTGCGGGAGCAATGCACCTATAGCCTTTAGCAATAATTTTGTCTCTAATGTATGCAGTCATCTGATTGAGATGAGTTTGTCCTTCATATCTTGCGTGCAGCCACTTAACGGAAGGTTCGAGCGGATTGTCTTCATTGCTCTTTTTTACATCTTCACTAAACGGAAAAAAGACAGATATTACAGTCTTAGCTCCATCAAGCCAGTCTCTGGGATGCATAAATCTATTGTTTAAGATTGAAGAATTTGTTATGTATTCATCAAAAATCAAGTCTTCTGCATTCGCATATCCAATCAGCGGTTGGTCGAATATAACCATACCTATATACTCTTCGGATATAGCTTCATCCCTGTCTATTATATTGAATCCACTGGTGTTAATATATTCTTCAATCAAATTTTTAACCATCATTAATCCTTTCTCCGTTTAGTACAAAATGTTAGTTTAGTATTGCTTTTTCTGTTACCATACCTCTTTTTTGCTGCTTTTTATCATCTTTGAAAACTGGCGTTCCTGAATCCTCTGTTTCTGGCTTTTCCTTCTTTCAAGGTGAGCCATCTCTTTTTTTAGTTTAACATAGCTTATCCATCGCTCTTCAGACAAAGATCCGTCTTCCAGAGCTTTTTTTACTGCACATCCCGGTTCACTTATATGTCTGCAGTCATTAAACCTGCATTCACCGGCAAGATCGTCAATGTCTGAAAACAAATTGCTCATTCCTTCTTCGCTGTCCCACATAGAAAGTGTGCGCATTCCCGGTGTATCCAAAAGCATTCCGCCGTCAGGCAGCAAAACAAGCTGCCTATGTGTTGTTGTGTGCCGTCCTCGGTCATCATCGCGAAGTACTTCTTTGGTTTCAAGTATTTCTTCTCCGAACAAAGTATTAGCAAACGTTGACTTTCCAACACCGGATGAACCTAAAAGCGCCACAGTTTTACCAAAGCCTATATAATTCATAACTTCATCCATACCTTCTCCGGTAAAAGAGCTTATGGCGAATATATCAGCGCCGGCTGAAACTGAATAGGCTTCATTTATCTTATCATCAGCATCATCACACAAGTCTTTTTTTGTAAGCACCACAACCGGAAGAGCTCCGCTATCCCATGCTGCGATAAGGTATCTTTCCATTCTGCGCAGGTTAAAATCAAGGTTAAGCGACTGCATTATAAACACAGTATCTATGTTCGCAGCCACTATCTGCTCTTTTAAAACACTGCCTGCAGCGGTTCTTGAAAACTTAGTTTTTCTAGGCAAAATATTTTTTATAGAGTGCCTATTATTTATTACATCATATTCCAGACAGACAAAGTCGCCTACACCATATGCACGGCCATCGTGTATATGCCTGTCAACAAGAAATTCATTGTCTTCAGTAACAACTCGTACAGCCTGTCCGTAATCCGCAATAATCCTCACAGGAATAAGAGAATCATCTCCGAGTTTTTCGTATTCTGTTTGAAAGTAATTATCCCATCCGTATTTAATCATATCCATCTATTTTAAACCTCGTTATTTCATCTTTATCGATTTGACGGCGTTTTTTCTTGTTTAGCCTGTCATCTTCTTTTATCCTTGTAACTGGATTCATATCCCAGCTTCTTCTTATTTTTTTGTTTATCTCATATGCCACAGAGGCTTTTTTAATATTTTTCATATTACATCTCTCCTTTTTTACAAACAAAAAAACACGCCTACCAATACTGCGTGTTCCATCCAAAGTATTATGTTTGCTTATGTCGTGCGAAACAATCCGCACCTGTATTTAATTTTACGGTGTGAGCACCCTATCCAATTTTGTAAGCATTACAATCCTCCTTATTTATATTTGTGCCAATAAATGCATTTTATATTCATTTTAAAATATTGTCAAATATTATTTTCATCTAATCTCAAGAAACACAAATATCATTATGTATTGAATATGCTATAATATTTTATATACACCCCCTAAACATAGTCCCGAAATATGACTAAGAATTGATTAAAGGAGCAAGCAATGGATTTAACTAAATGGTTAATGGAAGGCGATGCATCTGTAAAATATCAAGTTTCCCGGTATCTATTGAATGAAAGTGAAGAAACATATAATAAATACAGAGAGTCCATTCATAAATCGGGGTGGTGTAAAAAGCTGATAGAAATGTGGGATGAAGATACTCTGATGTGGGGAAATGGTATTTACTCGCCGAAATGGATATCAACCACATACACTATGCTTGACATTAAAAACTTTTATGTAAATCCAATGCAGAACTTCTACCAGAAGGCAGCCAATCTTCTGCTTGACAAACTGTGGATAGAGCGTGACTTAAAAAAAGACGTGCTTGACTTATGTATCTGCGGAATGCTGTTAAACTTGTGTTGCTACGGAAGTATAAAAAGTACAGCATTAAATGAAATTGTTGAAACGCTTATTGACTATCATATGAAGGATGGCGCTTGGAACTGTGACCTAAACAGACATCCTCATCATAGCTCGCTTCACACTACAATAAATGTACTGGAAGGATTTTTGGAATACGAAGTCAACGGATATACATATCGTTTGGATGAAGTGCAGCAACAAGTTGAAATGGCTCATGAATTTATTTTATCCCACAGACTTTATAAATCGGACAAATCAGGCGAAGTAATAAAAAAATCCTTTACAATGCTTTCCTATCCGCCAAGATGGAAATATGACATTTTAAGGGCAATGGAGTATTTTGCAAAGAAAGGCATTGCATATGATATAAGAATGAGCGATGCTTTGGACCTTATTAAAAAGAAACAGCACAAAGACGGTACATGGCCTGTTCAAAACAAACATTCCGGTCTCGTTCATTTTGATTACGAAAAGACAGGCGGTCCATCAAGAATAAATACGGTAAGAGCGTTGAGAGTGCTTAAGGAGTATCCATCATAATATCAAGAAGCTAATTTTTATTGTCCGCTGAAGTAGTTGGCTGCATAGTCATTCACTTCGTTAATTGCTTCATCCAAATTAAGCTCATCATACATTGAGCTAACATAAAGCTCCCAGTCTGCATCAAAATCACGGGTTGTAGTAATAATGTGAAGAATTTTTTCTTCTGCTACCGTATCCAAGTCAATAATACACATTTCCGGAGTTATCATTCCCTGTGTGAACATCTCCTCTTCAAAGCTCCATGGCCAGATATTGTTTTCAAGCACAGCAGAAGCATATTGTACAAAAGCCGAATCTTCTTTTTGGTCGCTTGGATTCTTGTCAAGGTTCCAGCTTGCTAAATTTTTAAATGCCGCAAACTCAGGGCATGAGTCGATATAAGTTTGCCCCGGAAGTTCACCGGTTCCTTTTTCAAAAAGGTTTCTTCCATCTGCAGTGTAAAGATAATCAAACAGC
The DNA here is from genome assembly GCA_963677605.2 of Christensenellaceae bacterium. Lineage (GTDB taxonomy): Bacteria > Bacillota > Clostridia > Christensenellales > UMGS416 > JAGLOK01. The sequence goes on from CAXXDX010000002.1 coordinate 18,414, forward strand.
GAAAGAACTTTTTCTGTTTTAACTTCACTCAAACGCGACGCAAGCATTGTTCCGCCTTCAAATGTTTCAATCCCATTGTGAACCTGCCCGTCTGGCGTTGTGTAGCATGGCATAATCTTTATAACGCTTGTAATGCTCCTATCAGGATTGTGTTCAGTCCATCCATCTTCAAAGTCCAAAAGGTCAGCGTAGTAGGCAGGTGCAAGAGCTGCCCCTGCTTTTCCTGTGTACAGTTTATTAAGAGCTTCATCCATTGTCTGCTTTGTTATGTCAGGATCTATTACTCCGGTTCTATAAAGCTGGGCTGCCCATGATATTGCCACCTTTGCTTCATCGCTTATTATGCCGGGAATCCATTCACCATCCTGTTTTACCCATTCTCTTACACCAAACGGCGTTAAAAACATATCACGTATAAAATCAAGCCCTCCTGAGCCCGTAATGCCCCATGTATCCCAAATTGTATTGTCATCGGTGTCAGAAGCTCTGTAGGCTTCAAAAAGTGATACAATGTCAGTAAACTTTGCTGTGTCCTGGAAAGATTTATCCATAAGATTTGAAGCCCAGTCGCTTCTATAGAATATAACGTTTGAAGCACCGTGCGTCTGGTCAAAGGTTTGATAAGTCCGTGGTATAAAATACATCTCCCCTTTGTATGAGTATATCTTTTCATACCAGCTCATTACTCTGCTTAAATTCTCTTTTTGTGCCCAGATATTTTTAGAAACAGGCTGTATAAGACCTGAAGTGATTAGTACTCTGTACTGCATCTTGTTTGATATTACATCATGTGCAAACACATCAGGAAGCATATTTGCGCTGATCATCCAATCCATTTCCTCTTTATAATTTTCTTTGGTAAATGTCATTGGTTTGATTTTTATTTTAAACTCATCTTCAATACAGCTTACTATATATTTTGCAGCATCGTTCTGTGATTCGTACATTTCCCACATTCCAAACGAAATCTCATGAATATCATCTGCATTTTCTTTTACCGGTGTGGTTGTGGGCTCAGCAGTCTCTTGTTGAGTAAAAACATCACATGCTGACAGTACAAAAACAGATAAAATAATTGTTGTTAGAAATATAATTAAAATTCGCTTGTTCAAACTTAACCTCTGAAATAAAGTGATTATAAAAGATTATATCACATTATCGTAATATAATCTTAATAAATTTATGAATTTATGCATGCTTAATGCTCTTTATTCTTAGTATATCCTTCTGTTCTGGAAAAATTATATTTCTTCGTCTGGGAATCTCCAGATGTATCCACAAGGATATACTCACCATTTACAAGCACCTCATTCCATGCATGATAGTATTCCGATTTCACATAATAACCCAATACTACTTTACATGGGATTCCTTGGCTTCTGCACATGGATGCAAAAAGTGTTGCGAAATCTGAGCAGATGCCCATACGCGTGTCATAAGTCCGCTGCGGATCTGGCACATATCCCACTTCCAGTTTTCCTACAACAGAAAAGTCATATGAAATGTTCCTTACAATCCAGTCATAAATAGCGTGTGCTTTTTCTTCCTGTGTTATAGCATCTTCGGTAAGCTCCAATCCAAACTGGATAACTTCCATATCATTGTTGTAAACTACAAACGAATTAGGAACAAGATACGGGAAATCCTGATTGATAAGTTCGCAAGTGAACTCGGTCGCATCCACAACGCGGTAGGAATTGCCGCTTGTGTTTTCAACCAGCCTTATTCTGTAATCGCCATCTCCCAAGTGAAGTGTGAATCTGTGAAACTGTCCATCGGCAACCAGGTCATAGATTTCCTGCTGAGAGCCGTTGTTCATCATTATTTTCACTTTTTTGTCCGATTTATACGAACAGTATATATATCCATTCATGTTTGTTGATGTTATAAACTGAGCGGAATCCGATGTAGACTCAGGTGTTATGGGGATCGGAACTGCTGTCGCTTTAGGCTCTAAAGTCGCGGTAGGTTCGGGTGTCTGTGTTGCCTTTTTAGTAGGAGAAGGTTCTTCAAGTGCCTTTTTTGTTGCAGTTGGTGTTTCAAAAGTCGGCCCGACTGCTTCATCTTTGTTGTTTGATATGCTAACGCTGTCAGCTTGAAGCACTGATGTTTCACTATCCGTAACATCAAGAGCTTTGGATGATGAGGTTTTGGACAATACAACAATACCTATGGCCATAACTGCAACCACGGCGAATATTATTATAATTGCTTTTACTCCTCTGCTCATATACCAACCTATCCGTTAATATTAACACTACCCAAACTTCGGTATTTCCACTTCTTCATCAATAGGATTTTGCCTAAGTTTCCATGAATACACCTCATATCTTGATGAGTCCTCATCAGGATATATATTAAAGTCTACATACCAGACTCCGTCTTGTGTAAACTCTGTTTCAACATAAGGAGCAGCTACGGCGATTACTACATCCAAACTCTTATCTCCGGCATTTTCACCTTCCGAAACAGCAAAACTGAGAGTTAAATCGCCCTCCTCAGGTATTTTCTCTGCTGAAATAAAATCCTCAGCACTTAAATAACCTTCTGCATAGTTCACCTCAACTCCATATCTTCCTGCCAGCTGCTCAAGGCTTTTGGCACTTTCATAGAAGTATATCCTATTGTAAGCTTCGTATATCTTTTTAGTCCTTAACGCAGTGCTTCTTATGATTGAAAGATTTTCTTTATATATGGACTGAAGTCTTTCCTGTGATTTAAGAAATTCCAAATCTTCTACAGTAGACAGTGCATTTAAATATCCTGTTGTTTTCTGTGAAGAAAGATATAGTGCGTTGTCCACTTCTGCAAGCATCTGTTCTGCCAGAGAATCCAGAGCGTAATAATCCGCCTTTGACTGTGCCGCCTTTATAGAAAGCTCTTTATTTGTCCAGCCTGCCGTCAGCGCAATCCCGCCAAACGTAGCTAACACAACTACTATTAATATCACTATAACCGAGGCTGCGCCTTTATTATTCAGCTTCATTATGCGCCTCCCTATAATATTTCTTACATGTTAGCGACACAACATTTTGCTGCGATTCATTCTGCACTTTAAAGAAGTCTATCCCGAGATTGTATAATGTCCCGGATGCATATTCTTTGTCCGGTGCAAGACTAATAAATAACACTACATATGCTTTGTCCAGACTCTCTTCTGTATACCAATCCTCATTAAAGTAAACAGTCCAGTTATATGCTTCCTGTCCCTCCGGCATATCAAGGTGGTAATTCTGCGCAAAATTATAAGGACTGCTGGAAGCTTTAAATGTTTCTGCAATAAAGCTTACCTGATTCATTGCCTCATCATACATGTTAGCATCATCAGACAGCTCATCACTTTTAAAATACATCGATAAAATAAAGCCGGAGCACAACGCAAGGGCTGCTATAGCAACAACAAGCTCAACCAGCGTAAAACCTTTTTTATTCATAGCTGCTGCCCCCCTTGCTTCTTAATGTTATTATTCTTGTCTGATATAATTCTTTATCATTTTGTATATAGCCTATTGTAAGTTTTATAGTATCTCCGGTTCTCTCTACCGAAAAGCTATCTATTTCAGCTATTGAAAAATATGCACTTGGGTTAATGTCCTCTCCATGCATAACGTAATACTCAACAAGCTCATCTCCATACTGCATAATCCACAGCTCTTCGTCTGGCACTCCGGTAATCCCTGATATAACAAGGGCTTTCCCTTCATCTTCCAAAGGATTGTCGGTTATCATTACAGCTTCTCCGACGTCTCCCTGACGCACTCTGTTTTCCATATAAGAAAGCGCAACTCTGGCAAATGATTTATTGGATCTGTTTTCAGCCAATCTCTCATATGCCCCTCCGCCTGCCTGAATAAGTGTAAAGCAGAGTATGCCAAATAGTGCTATAAGGGCAAACACCATCATAAGCTCAGCTTCTGTATATCCTTTTTTGTTTTTAAATATCTTCATTTTTCAAGCACCTGAACAACGGGCCTAATGTTTGAACCTATATATTCATAATAATAATAAAATCTTTCTTCCTGAATAAATACACCATAGTTGTCTCTTAAATAATCAAGAGATGAAGGATAAGAGCCTTCAATGGCATAGCAATGAACCAGAGCGCGGTCAATCGCCTGCTGCATCGTTTCCTGTGTCATGCTTTCATTTTTATCCACTGTATCTCCTATGAGAGGAATAAGATAGATGGAAAAGATAATCATACACAACGCAAGTATTAATCCGGATATAAATTTTAAACTTACGGATTTCATTTTATCCTACGATTCTCATAATGTTTATAAGCGGAAGCATTATAGACAGCAATATTACTCCGATTATAATTGAAAGTATTATTATTAAAACAGGTTCAATAACTGTTGTCAGCCGAAGCAGCGCTTCATCGACATCTTCGTCATAAAAGTTTGCAGACTTTTTAAGCATATCACCGATTCTTCCCGTACGTTCGCCTACAGTCAGCATGCGAAGCAGCATAGGCGGAAACACCCCGACTCCTTTTACGGATTCACTAAGTGTTTTTCCTTCCTTTACGCTTTCTGATGCTTCCTGAAGTTTTTTGCTTACATGTGCGTTTTCTAAAAGGTCAGCCATTTTTTCAAGCGATTCATTAAGCGGTATGCCGCTTTCAAGCATCATTGCCATAAATCTTGCAAACTTACTTGTCATAAGTCTTTTATAGAGCAATGCTGTTCCCGGAAGTGAAAGCTTGAGTTTGTCAAAAAATTTCTTTCCGGAAGGAACACCTGCCCACCATATGAAAAATACTATAATCGCTGTAATACCAAGCAGAATGTATAAGCCATAGCTTACAAAAAAGCCCGACATATTTAAGAACCCTTGTGTAATTGACGGCAGCTCGCCACCCATTGAGTTAAGCATACTCTCAAACATAGGAAGGATCTTAACTATTAAAAGGCCAATTACCCAAACCATAAGAACTGTTAAAAGAATAGGATATGTTACAGCTGTACGGATTTTCTGCTTTATCCTGCTGTCTTTTTCATAATAAATTGCAAGCTGCAGGAAAACTTCATCCAGATTTCCGCTTGCTTCGCCGATTGCAATGAGGTTTACCATATATGAAGGAAAGATATTCTCATCCCTCATAGACTCTGAAAGCTGCATTTGTTCGCTGCCCATTATGTTGTCATAAACGTTGGAGACTCCGGCTTCCAAAGCGTTGTTTCCGGTTTGTTCACAGACGAGCAGCAATCCGTCGAATATTGACATATCAGATGACAATACAGCCGACATCTGTCTGCACATTAAAGCCAAATCCCGTGAAGACACTTTTCTTGAAGACAGAATCTTCTTTGTCTTGTTTTTAACTTCAATGTCTTTATATCCGCGAAGCTTGAGCTTCTCTTGCGCATCATCTTTTGTTTCAGCTTGAATTAAGCTTTCAACACTTTCATTTTCGCTGTTTGTAGCGCTGAATTTATAAAATATCATAATATCCTCTCGCAATCAGTCATTTGGCGTATATAACACATTATTTTACATTATTAATTATAAGTGTATAGTCTGCTTATTTCAATGAGCATTTCATTATACTCACTGACTACACTCTCAGGATAGAGTATTTTAGCTTTGTTGCCCAACATAAAAAGCCATGAGTAAAATCCTTTTGAAGGAAGGACATCCACAGTCACTACGATATTGTCTTCATCATCATGGGCTGTTACATCTGTGCCAAACCTGTCATATACCACATCTCTCAGTGAGTTATGGAAACAAATCTGAACTTTTTTCTCTTCGCCGGAAAACATAGTGAATCTGCCTTTTATATATTTCGCAGCATCCAAACCTTTTTCAAATCCTGTAATTTCAGTAACCGGTCGTCTTTTTTTGTCGGATACTTTGGCGGAAGCCATCCTGTCCACCCTGAAGTGTGCGATATTGTCAAACTTGTCCATGTTGCAGATAAGGTAATAAGTGTCATCAGCCCATACAAGGCTGTATGGATTCACTTCATAGACCATGCCTCCATATCGAGGAACGGCTTCTTTATTGCTGTCATATTTTAAATACTTAAAGTTAAGCTTCTTGGTGTTTTGAATAGATTTATTGATAGCATCTATCGAGTAGAATATTTCTTCATTCTTGCATTTTGCACGGCTGTCCAAAAACACCTGCTGCTTAAGAAGCTTATAATCATATTCACTGCAAAGGCTGCCTATTTTCTCTATCATTTGCTGTGTTTTATTGTTGGAAATAAAGCGGGCGGATTGCATTGCATCAATAAGCATTCTGATTTCAGCGCTTTCAAAAGGACGCGCTCCCAGAAAATATCCCCTGCCGTTTTTGATTATGTCATAGCCGCATTCTTCCAAAGCCGCTATATCTCTGTAGACTGCTTTTCTCTCAGCTTTCAGATCATATTTTTCATTAAGATATTCTATTATCTTTGCCGCTGAAATCTCATGCGACTCATCCGAATATTTGGTCAGAATCTCAAGTATCCTAAGTGCTACCAGTTTGTTTTTTGATGTCTCTGCCATATATCCATCCTTCCGTTAACTATAAGCGATGAAATTTTTTAATCATTTTTTACTTTTAGTTCCACCACAACAATTTCCGGAGGATTATAAAGCCGGAGATTGATGTTGCTTGTACCAAGCCCAGAACTTACTATAAGCGGCATACCATTTATGTCGTTATACCCGCTTTTTACACTTGGGAATAGTTTTAAGTTATATCCAATCAAATCAATTCCCCACGGCAGCTTAAGCTGTCCTCCGTGAGAATGTCCTGCCAGTGCCAATGAATAGCCATGTTCTTGGAAGTTTTCATACATTGAATATCTATGTGAAAGAAGCACCTTAAACCAAACACTCTCATCCCCGCAGTTGTCCAGTTCGTCTAAGAAACGCTCCATTGCCTTTTTTGATGCTGTTTTTATATATTCACCCGGCAGTTCACTTGCAGAATAAAGTCGTTCCGGATCATCAACTCCGAAAAAGCTTATACTTTCATCTTCAATCGTTGCAGTATAGCATTCATTAGTAAGTGAAATTACATCAAGGCTGTCCATCTTATCCTGAAGCGATGCCGCGACTTTCTCATCACATTTATAAAAATGATTGCCTTTAATCCATAGAACCGCAGTAATGCTCCTGAGGCTTTCTGCAAGTTCTGAAATATTGTCTATGTTTTTGGATGAGCTGTCTATAAAGTCGCCGGTCATAACGATAATATCAGGCTGTGCTTTCTTGATTTCTGCAACAAGCTCAGTATTGCTGTTTGCATACACTCCCAAATGATAGTCAGTTACCTGGACTATTTTATACCCATCAAAGCTCTGAGGAAGATTTCCGTACTCTATAATAAAGTTCTTGGTTACAAGCTGCCTGCTTGATAATATTCCTAAAACAAAAACAGCGATTATCGCAACAAGTATTCCTATTACTATAAACAAACTTATGCTAACCTTCCTTTTTTCGCTCTTAAAGAGTTTTTTCTTTTTTCTTCCGTTTGATATTGTTGATTTGTCTTTATTTTTTAACATTAAAAAAGCTTCTAACCTTTCTTTCTGTAAAATTCAAAATAATTGCATTCCAGCCTGCCGTTATACAGCATACGCTTTTTGTCAGCTTTCCTGCCTGCAAGAAATTCCACATCATCTCTTGCACTAAGTATGTGCCACGACCAATGCTCTGGCAAAGCTTTAAAAAAGCTTTTATAAAACGTCGGCATCTGCTTTTCATCACCCAGACGTACACCATATGGCGGATTGCAGATAATATGCCCATGAGGGTCAACAATCTTTAGTTTCCTTACATCTTTATTGAAAAACTTAATGTCGTTTTGAACTCCTGCTTTTCTGGCATGAGTATCCGCCATAGACAGCACTCTTTTATCTATATCGCTGCCGATAATTTCAAGCTTAATATTGTTGTCCTGTTCATCAATACATTTTTGCCGTGCGTCCTTCCAGATGTTTTTATCCCACCATGGAAAGCTTTCGCCGGCAAATGTACGATTTAATCCCGGAGCCATGTTTTTTGCAAACATAGCTGCCTCCACGCATATTGTTCCCGAACCGCACATGGGATCATAAAGCTTCCAGTCGCCTTTCCAAGTCGAATATATTATAAGCGCTGCAGCCAGTGTCTCGCGAAGCGCAGCCTCCGGATTGAGCACTCTGTATCCGCGCATATGAAGCGGACGACCGGATGTATTAATCGAAACTGTCACCTTTGCTTTGTGCACATGCACATCCACTGCATACTTAACAGCACCCGTTATCCTACGGACTTTATAAGCCTGCTCAAGCCTTACGCAAACTGCCTTTTGAGTGATGGACTGAATGTCACGAAGAGAATAAAGAATTCCTTTTACAGCTCTTGCATTAACTTTCAGATTAGCGCCGCGTTCTATATAATCCTGCCATGGTATTTTTTTTATCTTGTCAAACAGCTCATCATAGCTTCTTGCATTGAATTCGCCTACTATAAGCTTCACGCTTCCGGCTGTTCTGAGCATAAGGTTAAGGTATGCTCCGTCTTTAAGGTCGCCTTTAATAATCGCGCGTGATGTTTGTATATCCGCACTATACCCGAGAGACTTGAGCTCACGCGACAGTGCGCCTTCCATATTGTATCCTGTGGTTGCTATAAATTTCATGAGTATCCTTCAAAATGATATGAATGTAATATACCATAAAAAGGACATCTGAACAATAACAACCGATAAACAAAGCCTATATTTAGCAACCTGCGTTTTATACTTTTTCAATGTTTTCTACATACTCTTTTACACCCCTCCAGAGCTTTGTATCAGAATCCGTATTTTCAGTTTTATAACCAGCTTCGGTCTTTATCATCTTCTGTATGTCATATCCTTCATCCAATGCAATAATCTTTGCTATCCCCTTTTGTGTAAGTGACTTGTGAGGACAGATATAAAGACATCTCATGCAGAATTCACAGTGAAATGCAAATTTAGGTTTTCCGTCTTTCATTTTGATGTTTCCTGACGGACACTTCTTAGCGCAAATCCCGCATCCTGTGCATGAATTATCTGCTTTGTAAGTTCTTCCCACAATCCTTGCGCCCAGTTTTTCCATAGACATAAAAGGCAAAATGATTTTATCTTTTAAAAGATGATTTTTATGATTTCTCTTTTTTTCAATAATCTCCTGCGCGATTAATTCGCATTTTTGGGGCAGGACTTCAAATATAGATGCCGTTTGGCTTTCCGATGTTCCGAAATAGAAGTTCGAAGGCATACACAGCATATATTCACTTAGCGTGTTGTATCCCTTTTTCTCGAGCCTTTTTATAGCTTTTATCCTGCATGCAGTGTTTGGGGATATCTCGCCGCCGCCAGATACTGCAATCACATAGCAGTTTCCATTCTCCGCATTTTCCAAGCCACCTATCCATTTTAAAACTGCATTCGGAGCATCTCCTGCATACACCGGGTACATTAACACCAGCGTATCATTGCTATCGATATTAATTTTATTATCTCTAAATATTTCAGATAATGTAATTTCACAACCAAGCTTCTCAAGCGCTCCTTTTAAGGTATTTGCAGAATATGCAGTGCTTCCTGTTCCCGAGAAATAAACTATATGAATTTTATTTTCAGATTGTTCCATATCAATATTCCCTATATGATTTATTTGCAGATATATAATATCATAAGATGGTAAAAATTGCTTGCACTTTGCTTAAGACATTGGTCTATTAATGTAGTAATATAAAATAAAGGAGATAATCATGCATTACATTAACGCCGGAATAACTGTTTTGTTGTTTTTTATAGGATGGTTTATTAGAGTCAAAAAAGTCACTTGGCTTATATCAGGATATAATACGTTATCAAAAGAGAAAAAAGATGAGTATGACATAGATAAGCTTACACGATACATGGGTAATTTCCTTTTTATTCTGTCTGCTATATGGGGCATAATGACAGTTCACGGCATCATCTTTCCGAATGTGATAGGAACTATTATGGTTGCGGGAACAGTTGTTTTCACAATAGTAATTATTGTCGGAGTAATTTGGCTTAACACAGGAAATCGTGTAAAAAAAGAAAAAAGCGACTAAAAATCGCTTTTTATTATATTCACATATTGTGTTCTATCTGTTTTCAGTTATCCAATTCATGCACCATTCATCGTTTCCCGAAAGAAGATATCCAGTGTTTATTGTTTCTTTTATTTCATCAGTAGGATCAGCTATAGCCGTCGTAATACCGGCTCCAATAAGCTCCGCTAAAAATCCGCGGTTAACCGCCTCACGATTTGGTATCCCGAAAGACACATTTGAAAGGCCTATGGTCGTCATCAAACCATTTTCTGCACACCATTTCACAAACTTAATAGATTCCTGAGGGGCAGCAACATCGCTAGATACTGCCATAGCTACACCATCAACCAATATATCCTCTTTGGAAAGACCATTTTCGTATGCGCACTCTAAAAGCTTTTGTACCGCTTTTTTTCTATCTTCAAAGCTTAGGTTTGCTTTATGCTCATAAGGCAGAAGAATAATCATTGCACTATGCTTTGCTGCAAGTTTTATAATGTTTTCATATTCCTTGTTTGCCGTGCTTGCGGAGTTTACAACAGCTCTTCCTTCATAGTTTTCCAACGCGCTTTTAAGCGCATCAGGATTAAAGCTGTCAAAACATGGAGTCACATCCATTTTTGAAAGTTCTTTTGCGAGCATGCCCTGAAGTTTCACTTCATCAACACCTGCCGCACCGACATTTATATCAACTATCTCGCAGCCGCGCTCCATCTGCTCTTTTACTATCTTTAAAATATACTTCAAATCAAAGCTGCGCATAGCTTCAGCAAGTTTTTCCTTGCCTGTGGGATTTACGCGTTCGCCGATTATCTTTGTTTTTTGATTAAGTTTAAGTTCCATAAAAAGTCACCTCGCTTGATGTATGATTTTAATATAGAGATGCATAAAAATCAATTGGTTATTTGGCCATTACCATAATTTGCATCAAAATCCAAGTGGTCTTATAATAGAGAAAAAGGCGGTAAATATAATGTCATATGCACTTGAAATACTTTTTGATGAAAAATCCCAAGGAGAAATACAATCACATTATAAAAAGTTAAAAGAGCTTAGTATAAGTTCATACTTACTTGACCTTGAGTCTTTACCTCATATAACATTATGCGCCTTCAATGACATTCAATCAGAAAAATCCTTTCCTATATTAAATAATATATGTACTAAAACAAAAAAGTTTAATCTGAAATTTGTAAGCATAGGAGTTTTTCCATATCCAACCCCCACTCTGCATTTTTCTCCATTGATTACAAGTCAACTTTTGGATTTTCATTCTACAATCTGTGATAAGTATTCATTTTTAAATAACAAAGGATTTGAATACTATACACCTGATAGTTGGGTGCCTCATTGTACTGTTGATGTAAGTAGTGATTTTAATGTTATCTGCAAATCAACTGACTATCTTTTAAGAAACTACACCCCACTTGAAGTGACAGTTGATAGATTATGTTGGATTGAAGTAAAAAGACCAATAGAGCAGCTTATTGAGTATGAGTTGATGTGATTTTTTAATATTTTCATTGCTTAAATATCTTTATAACTCCTGAACAAAAAGATATCTTCTCATACGAAATCTTCCCCTGCTTAAAATGCTTTTTAAGCTCGTCATATACAATATATTTCATCATCATCCCAATTTTTTGCCTCTTTTATTTTACATTCATTATGAAGTAATCTTGTCTCAAACATTACATCACCGATTATTATCTCGCCCTCGTCATTCAAAACAGACAAAAGCTTATTAATAAAAACAACTTTATCGTTATTAGTTAAATGATGCATTGCATATGTGCAAACTATAAAATCAATCTTTTCATTTACAATCTCATCAGGAAGTCCATTAGAAAAATCATATTTAATAAGTTTAGCATTCGGCATTTTTTCTTTTGCAATTTTTATCATTTTTTCTGAAAAATCGATTCCAAATATATTATATCCATTATCGTAAAGCCTACTTATAAGCACGGCAGTACCGAATCCGATATCTAAAACTTTAGCTGATTCTCTTAAGCGGATCTTATTATAAATATTTCCTAGAACATCCTTATGTCCAGCAAATGGGTAATCATTTTTCTCTTCCGATAAGCAAACACTCTCATCATATCCATCAGCCCATAAATCAAATCCTTTATTATCAAGCATACATACTCCTTATAATAAGATATTTGTCTAAACATTTACCCTTGTCATTATACACATTTTACAGTATTATATTAAAGCATAATATTTGCACCTATAGCTCAGCAGGATAGAGCGTCCGCCTCCTAAGCGGAAGGTCTTGGGTTCGAATCCCGATAGGTGCGCCATAGAAAAACCCCAGTAAACAGTACGTTTGCTAGGGTTTTTATAATTTCTTACCTTTTTTGACTAATGAGCATTTTACAATATTCTGGGACACTTCTGGGACAATGGTTATAAAAAAGCAGTTATTCGCCTAGAATTAAATTTAGAGGAAGAAGATGTAACAATGCCCATAATGGAGATTGTCTATGATTATTTATATATGGTTTTAGTCTAGATGGACCATTACTGTAAATACTAGAATCTTCTCTAACAGCATCTACAGACTTAATGATATCATCTATTTTAATTTCCCACTCAGTGCCAACTTCTCTCAAGATTTTCACACCATTTGGAGTATCTCCAACGTATACGAATTTTTTAACTTTTCCTTGAGCAACAACTTTACCTCTAAACGTCCTTATAATCAATTGTGCTATTTCTTTAGAACTTTCTTTTGAGCTTTTCATAATAAATACTCCTTGCAATTTATTGTGATTCTATTAGTAGGGCTTTAATGTTATCCGCTGCTTGTCTATCCTGTGCTTTTAGTGCATTAGAATATATATCGAGAGTTGTGCTTGTACGACTATGACCAAGTCTATTATTCAATGTAGGAATATCCACTCCTTGTTTAACCATTAATGTTGCTTCAATATGTCTAAATTGATGAAATGTTATATTTCGTAGATTGTTTTTGTCCAGAAATTTTTAAACCATTACATATCAAATTAATTAAAGTATATAGTTATTTTACTGTTGTTTTACGATGTATAAACTCATATAATAGATAAAAACGTCATTATTTTTTAAAAAGTGTTTTATTGTATTCAGAGAATCATAAAACAACTTCAATAATATAGGCAGTTATTAGTATTAGTTTGAGTATAAATAATACTCTATCTGTGATAGAACATTTCATTTATCTGCTTTTATTAGGTCACTAGATAATGAGCAAAACATTATCTTTGTTCAATATCAAGCATTACGATAAAGCTTTATACTATCTTGCAAAACTACAAATTAATTAAATCGACGTTGAAAATTTAATATAAAATCATTTAAACGGATATTTTATGAAAAAACTGCATTTTAACAAACAAGACATAATAATTGCTTCAAGCTTTTTATTTATATGCATATACGTATTATTTTATGGATATGTTGGCTATGAGCGTATTACTTTAGATTCAATAAAGTATCTAAGAAGCGCTCAGAGCATATTAGATGGCAATTGGCTATTTTATAATGCTTCCGCCGGTGACACTGAGTATTTTCGCGGAGCATTCCCGCCCGGAACTGCCCTCTTGATTGCTTCTATTTCATTTTTAACATCAACAGATGTTTATGTAGCTTCAGTGATATTATCAATAGTTTCCGTTTTAATTACAATTTTAATTCTACGTGCGAATTTCCCTGCAAAAACATGGATATTGGTTCTGACGCTGTTTTCTTTAAGCTTTCTGAAGATAAGCTCCTTTGTATGGAGCGAAAGATTTTTTTTAGTGGGTCTTTTATGGTTTGGAATATCATTGAGTAAGATAATAGAAGATGATATCCCAGGATATTCGAAATATTTATCCCTTTTATTTGCAAGCTTGTTTTCTTTTTTTATAAGGTTTATTGGTGTTTTTCTTGTTGGCACAATAGGATTATCTTTTTTATATTTTCTTATAAAGTATTATAAAAGCAAAGACAAGAACTTCAGGAAAAAAGCTTTATCTTTAATACTTGTTGCAATAACATGTACTTTGCTTATCGGCGGATATCTTATCTACAATAAAACCATGACAGGATATTTTACTGGTGTTGCCCGTGTTCCGGCTCCAGAAACTATATATGAAAACACATTGTCTTTTTTAAGAGCTGCCAAAGTTGAACTCCAAAGCTTTTTTGTACTATGGCTTGATGAACATGTAATTAGCGCAGTATTAATAACTCTGTTTCTTGCAATAATATTTTATTTCAAAAAAATCATTAACTATTTTAAAGGGGCATTTAAAGAAAATAGTAATAAACATAAACTTCATGCAACTGTTATATTTATAACGGGAATATTATATTTTTGCACTTTATTACTTTTGCGTTTTAGTAGTCAGTTTGACTCATTTAACTATCGTTTGCTTTATTGTGGAACATTCTTAATAACTTTATCAATAGTTTTGCTGGCACTCGCTGAAAATCTACTGGAAAGAATTAATAGCTCTATGCGTTTGCGTAAGTGCATTCTATTGAGTATATTCATAATCTTATCAATGGTGCTGCGCATTGATATGGAAAAACTGATAAACATAAATGAGCCGTACTATAAGTACAAGAAAACCGAAGTGCTCAATTATTATAATGAAGTGGCACCGCAATCATTGGTGGTCGGTGTAAATGATACAAAATTAAATGTCGGATTTTTAAGAACCGATATCGTGACAATAGACCCGCAGAATTTTTTCAACGATTATTCGAATGGAAGCTATGATATGTATGAAAACATTTATTTAGACAAGAGTATTATTTCAGAATTCATTGTAAACATAGAAAACATTGATGAAGTTAATTTTTATAACGAAAACTTAGCATCTGATGCTGATTTCATAAAAATCAACTAAAATAAATAGTTTTGAGACAACCAAAACCTCTCAGGGAAGAAGCTTGTAATTATTCGACCATCTCAAGTGATACTTCATTATCTTTTGTCGAAATTTTATATAAACAACCCTCTCCGATTAAATCCGAATCATTAAATAAAGCATAATAATTATCTTCAAAATACTCATCAGTATTATATAAGAACAAGTGGGTATAATTTTCTGAAATTAAAATAGAAGCTAATTCTTCCGCTGACAATTCCACAGACCAAGTATCTCCTTCATACTTGGGCGTACCCAAAGAAAAGTATTCTGCGTCTATGTATGAAGGTACAGACGCGTATTTCATAAGAAATTTGAGATGCCCGCTGTCCCCTTGAGTTACAATATATATTTTATCTTCTATCTCAGTGTGCGACTTGATAAAGTTACCGTATTGCTCTGCTTCATAATTGTAAGTATAATTATAAATTACATCTTTTTCATAGTTAAATAAAGTTAACGGCTGCGGGTATATTGTAGCTATTATAGCGCACAAATATATTAGTGAAAAAGGCATTATCATTTTCTTCTCTTTTAAGATGTTGATATCCGATAAAAGAATGGCCGTCACTGCAATAATAATATAAAAGATAAATGACAAAATATATCTGTCCAATGAAGAAGATGAAAGTGCGCGGTCATACGGAAAACTGCTGTATGCTAGAATCATTATGGCAATATATAAAATGCAATGCGCTAAAAAGTGTAATGACAAAACTAAATAATTTCTCTTTTCTGCCTCTGCCACTAATAGCTTACCAACAATAAAATATAATATCACTAATACTGCCACAATTTTATATACATAAACATCATTTATTTTTAATACTAAGAGATTCTTTAAAAAAGCGTTTATTAATATTTTAGTGCCTTCATCCAGCTTCAGATATGTATATGCTATTAGGATAGCAACCGATGATACAAAAAGCACGAAAAACACTTTTCTAAGAAATGCTTTCTTCTTAGAAAAAATTGAAACAATAAGAGATGCCGCACAAGCAAATATCAATATCAAGCCAATTGGTGAAATAAAGGCTCCCATTACACTTCCTACTGGATCACACCAAGCCTCTTCAACCGAAAAGCTGCCCCCTCCGGCTATATTTTTTGTCAAGACACATATTATAATTGATATTACAAAACATGATAAAGCTGCAACAAAAGTTTTGATTTTGTCCTTTTTGCTTTTTTTGCAGTTGACCGCTTCAAAGTATATCCATATGGCTAAAACAAATATAGCAAAAACGATTCCCACTACATTTTTTATGTGTGGAAGCAACATAATTGCAGCTATAAAAATTAGATTGTTTTGTTTGCTAAAATCTTTTCTCATATACAAATACGCAGCCAGGGAGCCGGAAATCACAGCTAAATTAGCATCATTGTATAGGTTTGGTCTTGTCTGATGAGAAATATATATCAAAATCGCATACATTATTAAGCTGTAAATAATTAAACTGCGTACACGAGTCCATTTGAAATCAGATACAGGCAAAAGAATAGCCGACCAATAGACAAAATACATTCCACAAAGCATATATCCTTCACTATAGCCTGCCAAAGATACGATAAACGCATTGAACATTGGCATTCCGAGTGTCTGTGGTTGAAGTATGCCCGGGGTGATATTTAATCCGTCAAAAACATAGATTGATTTTACCGCTAAACCCCAGTGTGAAAAATCATCCCAAGTATATATATGATTGTCCCTGATAAAGACAATATAAGTGATTACAGCAATTAAAAAAGCAATCAAAGGAGGATTTAAAAAAAAAGCTTTCAGTTTTTTATATAAAGTTTTTTCTTTAACAGAAAGCAACAAAGCAAAAATAAGAAAAAGAATAATTACAATGCAAAAAATGATTAATGCAATTGATAACTTTGAAAAGTACGTAAAAGTCAGCATAAAGACAACGCAGCTGCATACACTTATAAAGATAGATTCAATTGCATTGCATTTGAATACTAAAAAAATCGATAGGCTTAAAGCAAAGAGCACTATTATTGGAATGAAAATTTGCATTATTACTCCTAAAATTCAAATAGACTTATCGTTATTTTATGTTTAAGATGTAGTGTTGTCAATATTTTCATAAAGAACGACTAAATGAACTAAAGGTAATATTTCACTATTTGCAACTCTCAATTAAAGAATTTAAATTGTAGTTTGGTTCCAACAAACAATGCATCCGCTATGAACATTTTCTTTTAGTTTCTTCTTAGTTCTGAAGACAGAAGTTCATACAATAATCGTTTCCAATTAGAACAAGCCTTGCCATCGACACCATATGAAGAATATTGATGAAATATTTATATGTAATAATATCTACTGTAAAGACTAGCCTCAATTTCTTGGGACACTTTTGGGACATAGCAGACTAAATCATTCAAAATGTCCCAGTATCTATCAACAAACAAAAAGCCCATTGACCTAATAAAATGTAATGATTCGACATTTGTCGATATAATCCAATAATTAAAGAATACAACTCCTAAGCGGAAGGTCTTGGGTTCGAATCCCGATAGGTGCGCCATAGAAAAAGCCTTAGCAATGCTAAGGCTTTTTCTATGGCGTAACGCAATGATTCAAATTTGTCCAAGTGTTTGTCAGCAACACAGGAGCAATGCGACTGGCTAATCCAGCAAAGTTTCATAAATACAAAGTCTTCCCACATTAATTGCAATAAATCCTTTCCTAATCATCTTATTATTATAAATAATTAAGGAGCAAATATGAAAACATTGATAGTCTTAAAGTCCGTCCACCATGGCTGTATGGGAATAATCGCGGATGGAATAAAAAAGAGGTGAGCGTAGATATAATTGAACCCAAGCAATTCAGGGAATATGATATAAACCAATATGGCTTAATAGGATGCGATTTATGTATATATTCCGACACATTCCATCCGGCTATAATTAAATTACTTAAAGCATTACTGCTTTTGAAAATAAAAAGACTTTTCTATTTTCAACAGCAAACGTTATATATGATAAATCACACAAACAAATGAAAGAGCTTCTTAATAGTAAAAAAGCTGATTTTATAGGCGAGTTTAAGTGCAAAGGATTTAACACAAACTGCTTTTTAAAATTCTTCGGAGGAATGAACAAAAAAAAGACCAAACACAAACGATATCATATCCTCTAATAAGTTTACAAAAAATATGTTAGTATGATTCCAATTCTATTGTATATTTTTGCAACATAAATATCTTGACACAGCCCTGTAATATTCCTTTATAATTATATAAGATATAAAAGAAATAAATAAAAGTTGATTTGAAAAATAATTATAGGAAATAAGGGGACTAAAATGGAAAAATCAAAAGTATATTTTACAGATTTCAGAACAAGAATGGGAGAAGGGCTTCCTACAAAACTCCAAAGGCTTCTTCGCAAAGCCGGCATTTCTGATATTGATATGAACAATAAATTTACAGCTATAAAGCTGCACTTTGGAGAGCTGGGCAATCTGGGTTTTCTTCGCCCGAATTATGCAAGAGCTATAGCGGATTTAGTAAAAGAGCTGGGTGGAAAACCTTTTCTTACCGACTGTAACACTCTTTATCCGGGAAGCCGCAAAAATGCACTGGAACACATTGAGTGTGCTTGGCAGAATGGATTTACTCCTATGACCGTCGGATGTCCTATTATTATCGGTGACGGATTAAAAGGCACAGATGATATATCTGTTCCTGTTGTAGGCGGCGATTATATTAAAGAAGCAAAAATAGGCCACGCTATTATGGATGCCGACATTTTTATTAGCCTTACTCATTTTAAGGGTCATGAAATGACAGGTTTCGGCGGTGCAATTAAAAATATCGGAATGGGCTGCGGTTCAAGAGCAGGCAAAAAAGATATGCACATAAACGGAAAACCGCAGATAAATGATGATCTTTGTACAGGATGTAAAAGATGTCTTCGAGAATGTGCCAATGATGCATTGGATTTTGATGAAACATCCAAAAAAATGAAGATAAACACTGATAACTGTGTAGGTTGCGGAAGATGTCTGGGCGCCTGCAACTTTGATGCTATAAGCTTTGCAGATTGGGCAGCATCAAAAGCTCTTAACCGCAGAATGGCAGAATACACCAAAGCAGTGCTTGACGGACGCCCGCATTTTCATGTCTCCTTGGTAGTAGATATCAGCCCCAACTGCGACTGTCACTCTGAAAATGACTCACCTATCCTTCCTGACATCGGAATGTTTGCATCATTTGATCCTCTGGCGCTTGACCAGGCATGTGTAGATGCCTGTTTAAAACAGGAGCCTCTTCCAAACAGTCAGCTGTCAGATGCAATGTCCAATCCTGATTTCTGCAATAAACACGATCATTTTGAGAATACAACACCGAATTCAGAATACAAAACATGTCTTGAGCACGCAGAAAAAATAGGAATCGGTTCACGAGAATATGAACTAATTAAAATGTAACAATAGTTATCCAATAATGTAATTAAAACGTCTGTTCATTCAGGCGTTTTTTATTACCCAGTAATATAAATTAGTTGTATAATTAAAGTGAAGCATATAATTAGGAATGATTTATATGGACGAAAAACTGAAACAATTTTTTAAAACTTTAGACAGAGCTCTTTTTATAGATAATGAATATAAGTCAATGTCCGGTATTGATTCTCCCCTGCCCATAGGTTTCGGGCAAACCATATCCCAGCCTACTCTAGTTGCTGAAATGACAGAACTGCTGGAACTTAACAAAGATTGCAAAGTGCTTGAAATAGGCACCGGCTCAGGCTATCAGACAGCATTTCTTGCAGAATTTGCAGGCGAGGTTTATTCGATTGAGCTTATCCCGGAACTTTCCGAGAAAGCAAATAAAAGACTAAGTGACTTGGGATATTTGAATATTCATTATAAAATAGGTGACGGCAGCTCTGGTTGGAAGGAATATTCTCCATATGATAGGATAATAACTACTTCTGCTGCGGGAACATTGCCTACAGACCTTATAAACCAGCTGGTAGAGGGAGGCCGAATGATAGCACCTGTAGGGCCAAGAAACTGTCAGGATCTTCTTATAATAACCAAAGACAAAAACAGCGAAGTAAGTATTAAATCTAAAGACAAAGTTGTTTTTGTCGAGATGAAGGGAAAATACGGTTGGTCAAAACCTGAAACATAAGGAAAAACATGATAGACAGTACAATTTATAACGCTTTTAATCTAAAAAACGAAGGTGTTCCTCTCAAAGGAGGGCAAAACAATTCATATCGTTTTGGTGATATTATCATTAAGAAAAACGACGGTGACAATGTTAATTATGAAGTCACCGCAAAAATATTAAACGAAATTGAGTCACCTCATTACCGAGTTGCAAAACCTATCCCCTCCCAGAACGGCAGATATATTGAACGAGGATATATCGCCACTCATTTTGAGCAGGGATATCATAATTCCGAAAGAATAGAAGAAACTATTTCGCTGTCAAAAATATTCCACAAAGATTTAGAAAAATTTGATATCAGTCTTTATAAAAAGTCAAACACACAATGGGCAATTGCCATGGATATTTTGTTCAGAAACAGAGAAATACCAATTTATGCTGATGAAAACAATTTAGATATATGCAATGAAATGCTTTCCATTCTTCCACCAACCCATGATCCTCTTCAAATCATACACGCAGATATTGGCGGGAATGTATTATTTCACGACACTTTGCCGCCATGCATAATTGATTTTTCACCTAACATAGCTCCTGCTAAAATGGCTGAGGCTATAATAATCTCCGATGCTGTTGCATGGGGAAACCGAAACCTTGATATTATCAAATATCTTGTTCCGCACGAAAAGTATGAACCTTATCTTTTATACGCAGTAATGTTCAGGTTGCTTTCAGCATTGGTTAAAAAAAGTGGGACACAAGAAGAGTTTAAGTGTGAATATAATGCATATAAGAAAATCTGGGATTATGTTATAAAAAATAAAGGATAAGGCTCACACCTCATCCAAATCAATCATATATTTATACTTAATCCAAGGCATACTATCCGGCACATCAAGAGTGAATGTCATCTTGTCATTTTTTGTCGGATGCCAGAATGTAAGCCGCCATGACATGAGCGCTATCCATTCATCTTTTTTGACATTGGGATTATACTTCTGGTCTCCCCAAAGCGGACTTCCCTGCTCCAAAAACTGCACACGTATCTGATGGCTTCGTCCTGTGTACAAATGAACATGACAGATAGACTCATTGTCTTCCGTATAAAGCACTCGGCATTCAAGGCTCGCTCTTTTCGCTCCGCGTGCGCCGTCGCGCATGACAGTCGTTGTGTTTGTACGTTTATCCTTATATAGCCAGTGAACCCACTTGCCGTCAGGCGGAGTTCCTTCGCATACACAAAGATATTCTTTGTGCATCTTTAAGGTTTTCACTTGGTTTGTAAGCCTCGCTGCCGCCTTTGACGTGCGTGCAAATACCATAAGACCGCTTACAGGTCTGTCCAGCCTGTGCACAAGCCCTATGTAAGCATCTCCCGGCTTATTGTACTTTTCTTTAACGTATGACTTTAGATATGTGTGTAAGTCCAAATCACCGGTATCATCTCCCTGAGAGAGCATACCGGCAGGCTTATTTACAACTATTACATGATTGTCTTCGTATATTATTTCAGGTTTCATATTACTCATTTACCCATCTGCCGGAAGCTCCGCATGGCAGCACTAACCCACTTGATGTTATCGGAAGACCTATCTCATCGGAAGTTATTTCCCCGCCAAACTTCTCTTTTACCGTAAGCTGAAGTATGTTTTCTATTACATGAGGAGAAAGGCCTGTGGTATAGCTGTTTATAAGGAAGAATAAAGGTTTTTCGTCTAAAACTTCAAGACAATCCTGAACATGTGCAAATATCATGTCTTCCATCTTCCATGTTTCGCCTTTAGGTCCTCTTCCGTATGAAGGCGGATCCATGATTATTCCATGATATTTGTTTTCACGTCTGGCTTCTCTCTGCACAAATTTAACGCAATCATCCACTATAAAGCGTATAGGTGCATTCTCAAGCCCTGAAAGTGCGGCGTTTTCTTTCGCCCAGTTTACCATTCCTCGGCTTGCATCAACATGAACAACCTTTGCTCCTGCTTTTGCACAGGCAAGTGTTGCGCCTCCTGTGTATGAAAAAAGATTCAGTACTGATATATCTCTTTCCGCATTTTCTATTACATTGCGCATCCAGTCCCAGTTTACTGCCTGCTCCGGGAAAAGCCCGGTGTGTTTAAATCCCATGAGTCCTACGTTGAATCTCAAGTCTTTATAAGCCACAGCCCACTTATCAGGCAGCTTTTTATAATTTTGCCACTCTCCGCCGCCTTTATTGGAACGGTGATAGACTGCATCAATAAGCCCCCACTCTTCAGTGGCTTTAACTGCAGGCCAAACAGCCTGAGGATCAGGACGGTATAGAATCTTATCCCCCCAGCGCTCAAGCTTCATGCCTTCGCCGGCATCTATCAGCTCATAGTCTTTATGTGCGTCAGCTATCCACATCAGATTTTTGTCACCGCCATTGTTATATCAGTATCGTTGATGTTCCATGTCTTTTTATATGAGCCTTCGCTGCCTTTTACGACTTTATCCGCAAGAGTCTCAGCTCCGATTTCTTCACCGTTTTTGTCAAAAATATCATAGAATCCGTCATAGGAAAGCGTTATATGGTCAGTAACCTCGAAGCCCGCTTCCTTGCGCATAGTCTGTACTTTTGATATTATCTCTCGCACAACGCCCTCTTCCACAAGTTCGGGTGTGAGGTTTGTGTCGAGCACAACAGTAACACCATATTCATCCTGAGAAACAAAGCCTTCCTTCTGGTCGGTGCTTACAAGCACGTCATCTTCGGTAAGCTCCACTTCAGTGCCTTTAATGTTAAGGTGTACTTTTCCATGCTCTTTCATGCTATGCAGGAGTTCAGCGCCGTTTGCTTCAGAAAGCACCATTTTTATGTCATTTAAAAGCTTGCCATACTTAGGCCCAAGAGTTCTCATCTGTGGTTTTATGATGTAGTCTATAAAGCCTGATGCATCATCCGTGAATTCAAGTTCTTTTACATTAAGCTCTTCAAGCACTATCTCCGAATACTCATCCTGCATTGCAATTCCCTGAATATAGAGCTTTGCAAGCGGCTGACGGTTTTTTACGGCTACCTTGTTGCGGCATGCACGCGCAAGTGTTACTACTTTGAGCACTGCATCCATGTTCTCTTCAAGAGCAGCGTCAATCTTTGCCTCGTCATATGTCGGGAAGTCGCATAGATGTATCGATTCAGGTGCGTTCTTATCCACTGAACATACGAGGTTTTGATATATCTCCTCTGTCATAAACGGTATAAACGGTGCAGAAAGCTTGCTCACAGTTTCAAGCGCAGTATAAAGCGTCATATATGCATTTATCTTGTCCTGTGTCATTTCGCTTCCCCAGTAGCGTTCGCGTCCGCGGCGCACATACCAGTTTGAAAGCTCGTCAACAAATGCCGAAAGTGCACGGCCGGCTTCTGTTATCCTGTAGTTTTCGAGGTTAGTGTCCACATCTTTTGTAAGCGTGTTAAGCCTTGAAAGCATCCATTTATCCATAACCGAAAGCTTGTCATATTCCAGCTTATATTTCGTCGGATCAAATCCGTCAATGTTTGCATAAAGTATATAGAACGCATATGTGTTCCACAGCGTACCCATAAACTTGCGCTGCCCTTCCGATACCGCGTCGTCCGCGTATCTTGAAGGGAGCCATGGCTGTGAGTTTATATAGAAATACCAGCGTACGGCATCCGCGCCCTGTTTGCCGAGTGCATCCCAAGGATCTGTGACATTTCCCAGATGTTTGCTCATCTTCTTGCCGTCTTTATCCTGAACATGTCCAAGCACAACGCAGTTTTCAAACGGTGCTTTGTCAAACAACAGAGTCGATATAGCAATCAAAGTGTAGAACCATCCGCGTGTCTGATCAACAGCTTCGGAGATAAAGTTTGCCGGGAAATTCTCCTCAAATATCTCCTTGTTTTCAAACGGGTAGTGCCACTGCGCAAAAGGCATAGAGCCTGAGTCATACCAGCAGTCTATAACGGCTGTCTCGCGTGTCATCTCCCCTCCGCAGTGTTCGCATGTAAGTTTTATATCATCCACAAAAGGCTTATGAAGCTCTATGTCGTCTGCTACATTCTTGCCCTTTTGTTTGAGTTCTTCTATCGAACCGATTACTTCTGTATGTCCGCATTCACACATCCAAACAGGAAGCGGAGTTCCCCAGTAGCGCTCGCGGGAAAGTCCCCAGTCCATAACGTTTTCAAGCCAGTTGCCCATTCTGCCTTCTTTGATGTTATCCGGCAGCCAGTTTATTGATCGGTTGTTTGCAACAAGCTCATCGCGAAGCTTGCTCATTGATATAAACCATGAATCGCGCGGATAATACAGAAGCGGTGTGTCGCATCTCCAGCAGAAAGGATAGCTGTGGTCATATTCAAGCGCAGCATGAAGCTGTCCGCGCTCCTTAAGGCGTTTTAAAATATCTTCATCCGCATCTTTAACAAAAACTTTGTCCCAAGGAGTAACTTCTGTAAACCTTCCCTGAGAATCAACTATCTGAACAAATTTCGCATCTGCTTTAAGCAAAAGCCTCATGTCATCTTCGCCAAACGGTGCTAAGTGAACAACACCTGTACCGTCTGAAGTTGTAACATAATCATCAGCAACCACAACATGCTTCTGACCTTTTGGTGTGCTGTTTGCCTCAGGGAACAGTGTTTCATATTCCATACCGACAAGCTCAGCACCAAGGAATGATTCAAGAACTTCATATCCTTCTCCGACTACGCTATCAGCCAGATCCTTTGCAAGTATATAAACATTGCCTTCGGATTTGCATTTAATGTACTCAACATGCTCGTTTACGCACAGCAGCTGATTTGAAGGAAGAGTCCACGGTGTTGTCGTCCATGCGAGTATATAGGTGTTTTCCTCACCTATGACTTTAAAACGAACTATTGCAGAAGTCTCAGACACATCTTCATATCCTTGAGCAACTTCGTGTGACGAAAGCGAAGTTCCGCATCTCGGGCAGTATGGAACAACTTTATATCCCTTATAAAGCAATCCTTTTTCATGCACCTTCTTGAGCGACCACCAAACAGATTCGATGTAGTCATTGGTGTAAGTGATGTATGGGTTATCCATATCCACCCAGAAACCTACGCGCTCACTCATGTCACGCCATTCATTCTGATACTTCCAGACGCTCTTTTTACACTGAGCTATGAAAGGCTCAATGCCGTATTCTTCAATCTGCTCTTTGCCGTCAAGTCCAAGTAATTTTTCAACTTCAAGCTCAACTGGCAGACCATGTGTGTCCCAGCCTGCTTTACGGCGCACTTTATATCCCTTCATCGTCCTGTATCTTGGGATGAGGTCTTTTATTACGCGCGTTAAAACATGCCCTATGTGAGGCTTGCCGTTTGCAGTCGGCGGGCCGTCAAAGAACGTAAAAACATCGCTGTCTTTTCTTAAATCAATAGATTTTTCAAAGATTTTATTTTCCTTCCAGAAATCCAAAACCTCTTTTTCTCTGTCAACAAAGTTTAGCTCCGTTGAAACCTTTTTATAAAGCATAAATCCTCCATTAAGTTCATAATTACGCTGTTATTATTTAAAATATAAAAAGCACTCCATCCAACAACAGGACGAAATGCTCGCGGTACCACCTGAATTTCCGCAATCTTTGCGGACACTCTTCTCCCTTAACGCGGGAAACGCCTTATGTTTTGCATAAGAAGCTCATTAAGTGATGTCGTAAAAGTTTCATATGCCGCTTTTCACCGTCTGCAGCTCTCTTATGATAATCCACCTGTACGCGCGTCTTAAGTCATCGCAGTTATTTTTATGAGAATACCTATAAGTCCAGTTATTCTCTTGTTCAATGTATTATATATAATATAAACATTATTTTCAAGTTGTAAATAAAAAGCTGGGTTAATCTGTATAAACAAAGGTTTTTTGTTGTCATCCTTAAGTTTTATTTCGTCAGTGTGAAACCATAGTTTTTTTAAGTTATTGTACAAGTGCTCGCGCATCAGTGCAGAGTCTTTTATATAGCAACACCATATCAGGTTCGTTGCAAAACGCATCAATCCTGTCAGTATCAATCCACATAACACCGCTGTTTTCCTCTTTTTTTATAACAAGCTCGTCTCCCTCATCGGCAATCAAAATATAAGCCACCGACAAATGCAAATGTGTATTAACGTACTTTCCGTTTTTCATATGAGCAAAAACAGGAAGTATATCCATAGAAACAATCTCTTCACTCATAGGTCTGATTCTTCTAACTCCGGTCTCCTCAATCGCTTCTTTAACGGCTATTTCAAGCAAATCCCTATCACCATCAGCATGTCCGCCCGTCCATGCCCATGTGTTGTAAATATTGTGGTGAACCATAAGTGTTTTCGTCATGTCACGGTTTAATATGAATCCCGATGAAGTAATATGTGCAATTTCACTGCTTCTATAAAGAGACTTATCCTTCATAAGTTCAATAAAATCTAATATTGCCCGCTTGTTTTGTGTCTGCTCATCATTGTGTGGGTTATATGCTTCTATCTGACTTATATATGGCACGGTTTATATTCCTTTCTCCACCAAAAACTCCTCATAATCTTTAAGCATGTCTTTAATAAGCTCAGGAGTATCAATGCCATACGGACATCGGGTTTTGCACGCTCCGCAGTCTATGCAGTCATGAACTTTGCGCATCTCTTTCTGCCACTCGGGTGTAACAAAATTCTGCCACACAGCGCGACGTAAAAGAAACTTCATCCTAGCTACATTGTTAAGCTTTATATCTGCAGGACATGGCAGGCAGTATCCGCAGCCGCGGCAGAAGTTTCCCTGCAGATTTTCCTTATCGGATTCTATAGCATCAATCAGCCTTTTGTCCATTTCAGGCTGATTTTTGGATTGCTCCAGAAAGTCATCCAGTTCGCTTTCTTTCTGTATTCCGTAGATTGGTACAGCATGTTCCATTTCGCTGAAAAAAGCAAAAATAGCTTCGGTATTTGTTAAAAGTCCGCCGCAAAGCGCCTTCATGGCGATAAATCCCATTCCGGCATCAACACACTTGTTATAAATATCTACGTCATCCTCGCTCGATATATAGGAAAACGGATACTGCAGAGTTTCATATAGTCCGGATTCAATTGCTTGGATAGCTGTTTTTTGCCTGTGATTTGTGATTCCGATGTGGCGAATCATTCCTTTCGCTTTTGCTTCCAACATAGCCTCATACATTCCCGTGCCGTCGTTTGGCACAAAAACATTTTCCGGATTGTGAAACTGGTATATATCTATATAGTCTGTTTTCAGCATCTCAAGACTTGTTCCAAGATGTTCCCAAAGAGTTTTCACATCTCTTGCATGTGTCTTTGTTGCAATTATAACTTTATCTCGCACGCCGCTTAAAGCTTTGCCTACCTTTTCTTCGCTGTCCGAATATACTCTTGCAGTATCAAAAAAATTGATTCCAGATTCATAAGCTTTGTAAAGAATTTTTGTTGCCTGATCCATCTCGACACGCTGCAAAGGCAATACTCCGAAAGCTGTTTTAGTTACTTCTAATCCTGTTTTCCCTAATAATATCTTTTTCATAATCCACCTCAGATAAAATATATATCTTTACAGACTAATAGTCAATTTCAGCGCAATAATTTAATGATTGAATTAAATGTTATATTATGGTAAACTAATCCAAAAGATATTGGGAATGGAGTAAAATGTATGTCATTAAAAAAACCGATTGAATGTATTTTTTTTGATATAGAAGGTACTCTAAACTATGCGCCCACAGGCCATTGGATGTTCCCTAGCAGCACTGACAATATAATTAACATAGAATGTATTTACTATGTTCCTATAAGCCGCTTTACAGATGCATACAGCACCTGCAAAAACTATCTTGAAGAAAATCATCTGATTTCCAGTATGGATGAAGAGTATGACAGGTTCGTCACTTTTTACAAAATGCTGGACAAAGAACTCCCGGAATTTGAACTTACCGAAGACAAAATAAAATCCCTTGCTTATGAGAAAGTTTATAATCCCGAAAACGATGTATTCTTTGATGATGTCCACAGCACTTTAACTGAATTAAGCGAAAATTATAAGCTGGGGATTCTTGCCGATTCCTGGCCATCATCTGAAAATGTTTTAAAAAACGCTGGGTTATATGATTTGTTCAGTCACGTTACATTAAGCTGCCATCACGGAAAATATATGCCGAATACCGACATGATAGAGCATGCTTTATCTACAGCCGGAACTGATCCTAATAAAACAATTCTTATTGATGACTCAAAGGAAAACCTTAGTGTAGCAAAAAAATACGGAATACAGCCCGTATGGTTTAATTCCAAAAGCTCAAAAGATGATGATGATTTTATTACAATACACACTCTCTCGGAAATTTTAGAGTATATTTAGTATAAAACTTAAGTTTTTATATACCAATACTTTTATATCTTTTGAAATATACATATAGACAAATAAATTTAAATTTGATTTTCAACTTTCTTGACACTAAAATGTGATAGCCTTATAATGAGTAAGGTTATAGTTTTACAACTCAATATGTGCAAATTTCTTTATTCAAAATCTTCAGATTTTTTTACATATGTGCACACAAAGGACTGTAAATAATATTATATCCACTCATATTTTATTATTTCAAATATTTTATGAACTTTAGGAGGTTCAAAATGGCAAAAAAACTCACTATGGACGGTAACACAGCTGCCAGTCATGTCGCATACGCATTCAGCGATGTAGCAGCTATATACCCCATTACACCTTCTTCGCCTATGGCTGAGGTGGCAGACACCTGGTCGGCATACGGACGCAAAAACTTGATGGGCCAAGAGCTCAAAGTTATGGAAATGCAGTCTGAAGGCGGAGCAGCAGGTGCGGTTCACGGATCATTGGTAGCAGGTGCAATGACAACAACATTCACAGCATCACAGGGCTTGCTTCTTATGATTCCCAACATGTACAAGATCGCAGGCGAAGTGCTTCCGACAGTATTCCATGTAAGCGCAAGAAGCCTTGCCACACATGCTCTGTCAATCTTCGGAGATCACAGTGATGTTATGGCGACACGTCAGACAGGCTTTGCAATGATAGCATCAAACTCAGTGCAGGAAGCTATGGATTTGGCACTTGTATCCCACATTGCAACACTTAACTCTTCAATTCCTTTCGTTCACTTCTTTGATGGTTTCAGAACTTCTCATGAAATATCAAAAGTAGAAGTTATCGACTATGAAGATATGGAAAAACTTATCCCATGGGACATGGTACAGGCTTTCCGCGAACGCGCAATGAACCCTGAGCATCCTCACCTTCAGGGCACAGCTGAAAACCCGGACATCTTCTTCCAGAACAGAGAAGCAGCAAACAGCTTCTACGACAAAGTTCCTGCAATTGTTGAAGATGCAATGAAAAAAGTATCAGACCTCACAGGCAGAGAATATAACCTCTTTGACTATGTAGGCGCTCCTGATGCTGAAAAGCTCATAATCCTTATGGGTTCAGGCGCTGACACAGCAGACGAAACAGTGCAGTATCTTACATCAAAAGGCGAAAAAGTTGGTATCTTGAAAGTACGTCTCTACCGTCCTTTCTCAATCAACCATTTCTTTAATGCTATTCCTGAAACAGTTAAAAAGGTTGCAGTGCTTGACCGCACAAAAGAATCCGGCTCAGTCGGCGAACCTTTATATGTTGACGTACAGACAGCATGCGCTGAAGAAGGAAAGAAATTTGACGTTCTCGTAGGCGGAAGATACGGCTTAGGCTCAAAAGAGTTCACACCTTCAATGGTTAAAGCAGTATTTGACAACCTTGATGAAAAAGCTCCGAAAAACCACTTCTCAGTTGGTATCGTAGATGACGTTACAAACCTTTCACTTGAAATCAAAGAGCAGATAAATACAGTTCCGGAAGGAACAATTTCCTGCAAATTCTATGGTCTCGGCAGTGACGGTACAGTCGGTGCTAACAAAAACTCAATCAAAATCATCGGTGACAAAACCGACATGTACGCTCAGGGATACTTCTCATATGACTCCAAAAAATCCGGCGGAATCACAGTTTCCCACTTGCGTTTTGGTAAAAACCCGATTAAATCAACATACCTTATTGAAGATCAGGCAGAGTTTGTTGCATGCCATAACCAGAGCTATGTAACACGCTATGACATCGTTTCTTCAATTAAAAAAGGCGGCACATTCGTTCTTAACTCCAACTGGTCACAGGAAGAGCTTGAAGAGCAGCTCCCGGCTTCAATGAAAAACATAATAGCTAAAAACAACATCAAGTTCTATAACATTGATGCTGCAAAAATCGCTGAAGACGCAGGAATGCGCGGACGCATCAACAACGTCATGATGGCGGCATTCTTCAAACTTTCAGAAGTTATTCCTTATGCAGACGCTGAGAAATACATGAAAGAAGCTGTTAAGAAAACATACGGCAAAAAAGGCGATGACATTGTTAACATGAACTACACAGCGATTGATAACGCTATCGCAGGACTTGTAGAAATTAAGTATCCGGATTCATGGGCAACAACTGAAGATGGTGCTAAATGGCACAGAATCACAGGCACGGAATATGTTGATAACCTTATTGCTCCTGTTCTTGCTCAGGAAGGCGACAAACTTCCAGTTTCATCATTTGACTTTGCAGGCCGTTTCCCGACTGCTACATCACAGTATGAAAAACGCGGCATTGCTGACTATGTGCCGGAATGGATTCCTGAAAACTGCATACAGTGTAACCAGTGTTCATTCGTATGTCCTCATGCTGTAATCCGCCCTGTGCTTATAGAAGAAGGCGCAGAAAAACCAGAAGGTTTTGGCACAGTTAAACCTATCGGCAAAGACTTCGCCGGCTATGAATACAGAATTCAGGTTTCAACACTTGACTGTACCGGCTGCGGAAACTGCGCAGATATCTGCCCTGGCAGAAAAGGCGAAAAAGCTCTTATCATGGAGCCATTCGACTCACAGCTTGATCAGGTTGAAAATCATAAATTTGCAGAGAAGCTTCCTATTCCGAAGTTCGAAGAGATGAGAATGAATGTTAAAAACTCTCAGTTCCTTCAGCCTCTGTTTGAGTTCTCAGGCGCATGCGCAGGCTGTGGCGAAACTCCTTATGTTAAGCTTGTAACACAGCTTTTCGGTGACAGAATGATCGTTGCAAACGCTACAGGCTGTTCATCAATCTACGGCGGTTCCGCTCCAACAGTTCCTTACACTGTAAACGCAGAAGGCCACGGACCTACATGGGCAAACTCATTGTTTGAAGACAACGCTGAGTTCGGCTTCGGTATGTCTCTTTCATACTCACAGCGCCGCGACAACATCGAGCGCCTTATGACAGAAGCTATGGATTCGGCTGACGCAGAAGCTAAAGAAGCGTTCACTGCTTGGATAGAAAGCAAAGAAGACGCAGAAGGCTCTAAGAAAGCTTCAGCAATGGTTAAAGCAGTTCTTGACAAACAGGCTGACAAATATCCTGAGCTTGATTCTATGCGCGACATGCTGGTTAAAAAATCAATCTGGATCGTCGGTGGTGACGGATGGGCATATGACATCGGTTACGGCGGACTTGACCACGTTCTTGCAATGGGCGAAGATGTAAACGTACTCGTTATGGATACAGAAGTTTACTCAAACACAGGCGGTCAGGCTTCAAAAGCTACTCCTACAGGTTCAGTTGCTAAATTCGCAGCAGCAGGTAAGAGAACACGCAAGAAAGACCTCGGCCTTATGGCTATGAGTTATGGCTATGTATATGTAGCATCAGTTTCCATGGGTGCAAACCCGGCGCAGCTTGTTAAAGCAGTTTCCGAAGCTGAAGCATATCCCGGCCCTTCAATCATCATTGCTTATGCTCCATGTATCAACCACGGTATCAACATGGGCAAATCACAGGCAGAAGAAAAGAAAGCAGTTGAATCAGGCTACTGGCCTCTCTACCGCTTCAATCCTTCACTTGGCGAAGAAGGCAAAAACCCGTTCATCCTTGACAGCAAAGAGCCTACAATTCCGTATGGCGACTTCCTCAAAGGCGAACGCCGTTACACTACTCTTCAGTCACAGTTCCCAGAAGCTGCTGAAAAGCTCTTCGCGGATGCTGAAAAAGAAGCAAAGAAACGCTTGGACACATACAAGAAACTGGCCGAAGAAACAATACTGTAAAAAGGCTTACACAAGCTCCCGCACAAGCGGGAGCTTTTTTTATAATCAATTTACCGAAAATTCATCAATTATAAATATTTTGAAAATGTCCTGACCATTTATTGTGATATAATTGAAAAGTAAACACTAATACAAATTAGACATATTATTTAAATACAGGAGGTAAATTCATGACTACAATAATTGATATAATAGGCAGACAGATAATGGACTCCAGAGGCAACCCTACAGTTGAAGTCGATGTGTATCTCGACTCAGGCGTTATGGGCCGCGCAGCTGTACCGTCAGGCGCATCAACCGGTGCTTTTGAAGCAGTTGAGCTTCGCGACGGCGGCGACGCATATATGGGCAAGGGAGTTTTAAAGGCAGTAGACAATATAAATGAAATAATCGCAGATGAAATAATCGGCATGGACGCT
Source organism: Christensenellaceae bacterium (assembly GCA_963677605.2). Classification (GTDB taxonomy): domain Bacteria; phylum Bacillota; class Clostridia; order Christensenellales; family UMGS416; genus JAGLOK01. The sequence goes on from CAXXDX010000002.1 coordinate 51,051, forward strand.
CGCGACCAAGTGGGCATCGATGAATTAATGATTGCACTTGACGGGACAGAGAACAAAGGAAAGCTCGGTGCAAACGCTATGCTTGGAGTGTCTCTTGCAGTTGCAAAAGCTGCCGCAGAATCCTTAGGGCTTCATCTATATCAGTACATAGGCGGTGTAAACGCCAAAATGCTTCCGGTTCCGATGATGAATATCATAAATGGCGGAAAGCACGCAGACAACTCTGTTTCCTGTCAGGAATTTATGATTATGCCTGTAGGCGCAGAAAGCTGGAGCGAAGCTCTCCGTATGTGTGCAGAAGTTTTCCATAACTTAAAAAGCGTTCTCAAAGGAAAAGGATATTCAACTGCCGTCGGTGATGAAGGCGGCTTTGCGCCAAACCTGAAATCCGACGAGGAAGCACTCGAAGTAATAGTTGAAGCTGTTAAAAAAGCTGGATACAAACCCGGCGATGACTTCCGAATCGCAATGGATCCTGCCTCCACCGAAATGTATGAAGAAGCAAAGAAAATCGGCAAAGACGGATATTATTTCTGGAAAACCGATAAATTCTTCACCCGCGAAGAAATGGTTGATTTCTGGGCAGGGCTATGCGAAAAGTATCCAATAATCTCGATTGAAGACGGATTGGCCGAGGAGGACTGGGAAGGCTGGAAGCTCATGACTGAACGTTTAGGCAGCAAAATACAGCTTGTCGGCGACGATTTGTTCGTTACAAACACAACACGCCTATCAAAGGGAATCGACATGGGTGTCGCAAACTCAATCCTTATCAAAGTTAACCAGATTGGAACACTGACTGAGACGCTTGACGCAATTCAGATGGCAAACCGCGCAGGCTATACAGCAGTTGTCTCCCACCGTTCCGGCGAAACTGAGGACACAACCATTGCAGACCTCGTGGTTGCGATGAACGCAGGGCAGATTAAAACAGGCGCTCCGTCGCGTTCTGACCGAGTGGCAAAATATAATCAGCTTCTTCGAATCGAAGAGCAATTAGGCGAAGTAGCCATATATCCTGGATTGGATGCTTGGTTTAATCTTAAGAACAAATAACACACTATATACAAAAAACCGTGTCGAAAGGCACGGTTTTTTATTATCCTTATAAATCTATATACCAAAGAAACTGTATCTCTTCTTTTTCTTTATCTTTGTAAACATGATAATTAACTTTGCGAAGCTTAGCTCCCATAGCTTTGTAAAACCTACATGCATTTACGTTGACATTCTGTGTTTCTATCTTTAGCTGAGTGCAGTGTCTCTGCTTTGCCCAATCCATGACAGCCTCAATCAATTCACGTCCAATTCCCCTGCCTCTGTAATCCGGATGTATGCGAATATCCCATAAAACAGTTAAATCTCCCCTGCCTTCCAGCATATTAATCTCAGGTGAGTTATATACAGCCGTAGCTCCCGCTATCGGAGTCTTTCCGTCATAAATTAGGAAGAAAGCCCAGTTTGACGTGTCATACTTCCCTTCCCATGTTAAAGGGCCATGCTTGCCATTGTCATCATAGTCTTTTATGTATGGTGTATCAACCGGCACTTCTGTCAATTCATATCCTGACATGTCTCCGTCTTTTTCGCAAACTTCGAAAATACTATTTACTTCAAAGGTTATTGGGATTTTTGTATAATCGTCAAGATTTAGTTTGCAATAAATAAATATATTATCTTTAATTTTTTTAACTATTTTCATAATCATTAATTATATGTCTATGTGTTGCAACAATATCAATATCTTTTAATTCAGTGTAAGAAAAATATCTTAACTCTCTGGACTCCTCACTGCACTTCAAATCATGCTTCTCTTTTATATAAATCACATATGCAATTGATATACTTCTAAAAATATTGCCATCAGGATACTTAATAATTCTAGACGGATCTGTATAAATATTAAAAAGTTTTAAGTCGCTTTCTTGAATCTTAAGTCCCGTTTCTTCAAATATTTCTCTTAAAGCACCATTTTCAGCACTTTCATCAATTTCAAGACCGCCGCCTATTAAGGCCCAATAATCACTATCTGTTCTGTGCTCCAGCAGAATATTACCCTGATAGTTTATAATAGCACAAGTTCCTATGTGATTAGGCTTATTCGGTTGCGGAGCATTCGCGTTCTGATAGTAAAATTCAGCACTTTTCATAAAAGCTTCCTTTATCCATAAATTTCATTATTTGTATATTAGAATATCCAATAATATAGTAGCAGATTTGAATATAATTTGTACAAAAAATATCCCTATGCATATTATTCAATAATATCACACAGGGATAAAAATATCAGGTATTAGAGTCGAGTATTACTTTATAACCGAAAGCAACTCAATATTGCTCTGCCAGTTTTCAACAAGCTTTTTACGCTTGTTCTTAAACATCTGGCTGTCTGCTCTTTCGATTAATTCATTTATGCAGGCACTTTCTCCGTCGTTTACGTAGAAGCCTGAGCTGATTGAAAGCGTATAATGCTTGCTGCTTTCACTGTTATATCCTTCAAATGCCTTGTCAATCCTATGGAGAAGTCTTTTTATGTTGTATAAATCACACGATTCAACAACGAGTACAAATTCATCTCCGGCATACCTTGCAAAGAAATCCTTCTGACGTATTTTAGACTTAATCAGCGAAGTTGCATTAACGATAGCTTCATCGCCTTCGATATGCCCAAAATTATCATTTATGTGCTTAAGTTTATCCAAGTCAAACATTACAACCGTAAACTTTTTGCTTTGATTTATTAATCTTTGAGTATAATCATATAAATATTTGCGGTTATTTATGCCTGTAAGCGAATCTTTCCTTGCTTCCACTATTTCATCAACTAAGAATAATATAAGAAGTCCCATACTGGAAAGAATCAACCCGTTATTAATAATTGCAGGCGCTGCTGCAGCCAGAGCAAACAACGAATAAGAAGCATTTGTTTTAAAGCTGTCAGCCGTTCTGAATTTTACAACAACATATGTTGCATATAACACCGGAGCTACACTTATGAGTGTGCTGTATATGCTTTTTGCACCAAAGGCAATTAAAACTAGATTTATTGCAGTCGGAACAAAAAACATTGCGTATGTAAACTTATCTTTTAATGCTCTTGGGTTTTTCTGCGCAGTTACATGCAATGCATAAAATGCAGGAATAAGCGGGAGAGCTGCCATATAAGTAAACTTTAATGGAGCTTCCAATACATTTCTTACTGCGAGGTTTTTTGTCTCCATTATATCCAGCGCCATCTGAATCAAAATTAGACTCATAAGCGAATATATAATGAAATAAAAATATGTTTTCTTTGCTGTTTTAGCTGCATTTAAAGAAACGGATACAATATAAACAACAGCTAATATGAATATTGAAATTATGTTGCTGTCTAGTTTCATGTGTTTCCCTTTCTTAAAGCGTTTCCGTTCAAATTTTATTTTTGCCTTCACACTATTTATCGTAACGATTCTGTATAAGCTTTAGCACTATATCGCATTTATTTAATATACTATTAAAAAAGCTGTACAGGATTTTCTCCTGTACAGCTTGTTATCTAATAATATGTTTTAACTATTTTAATCCAATCCTCGTGCATCTTGCTCTGCCTTCTATAAGGTCTGCTATTCCATGTCTTGCATGCCCGATAATTACCTGCGTTCCGTTTGCTGCAGCCGTTTTTATATATTTCAGCTTAGCTGCCGCACCGCCGGAGCCCTGCCTGCTTGTTCCATTGCAATAAGCGATTGTCTCATCAATCTTATGTAGGAGGCTCTCTGCATCCGAGGCCATAATCTCTTCAATGATTGTATCTGAGTTTGAAGCATCCTTGTATATACCCTCAACAGAAGTGAGTATCAGAAGAATCGGTGCGCCGACGATTTCTGCGATAATAGACGCTGTCTCATCGTTATCTATACATTCCACTATCCTCTCGTTCTGCTTTGAAAGCATGGAAAGTTCCACATTTCTGTTTTCTTCAAATGAAACAGGATCATTGTAATTAATTATCGGTATAGCTCCCTGATGCGATGCACGTGTTAGAAAATCTATTATATGATTACGCTTTACAGTGTCATTAAAATGCGTATGCTCAACCAGAAGCTGACGTACGGAATACTTCGGGTTTATATAGCGCCTGTAGTTTTCCATGAGGATCTGCTGCCCTTGAGCTGCGTAATCAGACTTTATCTCCTCTATATCGCCTTCAGGCTCTTCTCCCATTCTATTGATATAGTCAAGCCTGCCTATCTCTGTTGCACCGCTTGAAACCCATATCATACCCGGCTCAAGCTCTTTTCCTATCCTTGAGAATATATTGTAATCTATATCTTTGTCACGGTGCCTTATAAGCGCCATTGACCCTATTTTGCCTACTAATTTAATGCTGTCCATTTAAACCTCTTGATAGTCTGTAACATCCACATCCGTAACACGTCGGATCCATCTTCGTGACTTGAAATATATTAAACACATTATAGTCTTTATTATATGTTCTGTCCACATTGCTATAAAAACCGTTTCAAAAGACCACTTGAGCACAAGTCCGGTTACAGCAACAATCGGAACACCTATTAGCCATACATTTACAATGTCATATATAAGCCCTATTTTTGTGTCTCCGCCTGCCCTGAATATACCCACTATTGCTATATAAGGCAATATGTAAAAAGGAACAGCTGCAGCGTAAATCATCAGGAGTTTGCTAACCATCGCTGCAGTATAAGCATCAGTCACGCCTAAAAGGCTTATTATTGGATGCCTTATAAGAAGTGCAATAATGCCCATTAAGAATGCAAATAAAGTGCCGTATATAAGAAACTTCTTTGCAGCTGTATACGCTTCATTTAGTTCTCCCCTGCCAACCATCTTTCCGATTATAACAGCACATGCGCTGCATAATCCGATAAAGAATGTAAATAGGAGCTGCTCTATTGATCCGTAAATAGTAAACGCTGCATAGTTGTCACTTCCAAGTCTTCCCAGCACCATGTTATAAACATTTACACCTAACGCCCATAAAACTTCATTTGCCAGAACAGGCAAAGCCAAAAGATAATATTTTTTGACAAAGCTCTTTCCAAAACTGAAAAGGTCTTTTATTTTTGCAGCCGCAATATTTTTCTTTATATAGCTGATTGAAACTATCAGCACTAGCTGCAAAACTCCTGATATCAACGTAGCAAGTGCCGCTCCCCTGATTCCCATTTCCGGAAAGCCAAAATTACCAAATATCAAAAGATAATTCAAAATCGTATTCGTAATAACGGAAATAATTGTAACTAAAAGCGGTAAGATAACAGTTTCAGTACTTCTTAAAAGAAAGCTGAATATATAAGCAACCGAAAGCGGTATAAATGTCCAGCATGCAATTTTCATGTACTGCGCTCCGGCAGCCACAACCGCTGTGTCATTTGTGAAAACACTCAACAGCTGAGGTGTGAAAAAAAACAGTACAGCCGTTCCGATAAACGCTATCATAAAAGCATTCATAAGCCCTAAGCCAAAAGATTTCCTTATGGTCTTGAAATCTTTTATTCCCCAAAACTGTGATACTATAACACTCATTCCGGAAGCAAATCCGAAGAAAGTCAGCTGTATCAAGAAAAACCATCTTCCCGAAACTCCCAAAGCTGCTGTAGGAATTACGCCAAGCCTTACTATAAACGCAGTATCCACCAAATGGAAAGAAGCCGCAAGCATTTGTTGCAAAGAAATAGGCACAGCTAGTTTTAGTACATTCTTTAGCAAGCCATTGCCCTCTATTTTGTTTTTAATAATCTTTTTCATTCTAATAGATAATATATTAATTCCCCGATTTACACAATCGTTTATTGGTAAAAAATAATAATTTTTTCCGCATCAGAGCATATGGCAAATAAACAGAGTATAAGGGAGATAAACCGATAATTTGTTTTCTTTTTAACCTTATTGACGATTAATTCCGTATTTATCAGTCTTTAGCCTAAAATAACCACTAACTATAGCTTTGACATATTTACAGCAAAACTATAATATATGCATAACAAATTTAAATCGGGGTGATTCCTATTAATATTCTGAAAAGAATACTCTCCATGCTAAAACCCTACCGCAAACAGCTTGCCATTGGCTATGTTATGCTGTTTATTTTTTTGGCTATCTTGCTTGTCGCACCATTGCTGACTAAAACTATAGTTGATGATGTAATTTATGCAGGTACATTCGGCGAGAAAGAACAGAGCACACTTTACACAGTACTGCTTCTCATGGTGGCATTCGCGGTCAGCCGCGCGCTTCTTGTTTATTTCAGGCTCCTTATTTTTGAAAAAATATCGCAAAACATAATATATGACTTGCGCACCGGCCTTTATGAGCATCTAAACTCAATGCCGTTCCGCTTTTACGACAAACATCAAATAGGCGAAATAATGTCGCGTATGACAGGCGACATTGAAGCTATACGAATGTTTATAGCTGTAGGCCTTATGCAGGTTGTAGAACAGGCAGTATTGTACATAGGCTCACTGGTATTCGTGTTTACACTGTCCTATCAGATTGCGCTTATACTCCTTGCAATCACTCCGCTTCTTGCCTATATAGGTTTTAAGTTTGATAAAACTATACGCCCCGCTTTTAACGACATTCGCGAGCAGAACGCTATCCTTAATACACGTACTCAGGAAAATATCGCAGGAGTGCGGCTTGTAAAAGCATATAACAGACAAAACCATGAACGTAAATTGTTTGATGAAGAAAACTACAAGCAGATGAACTTCGGCATAGTGCTGACAAAAATATTTTCAACATTCCATCCGATTGTTGAAATCATCGCTTCATCTACACCGGCTCTGTTGCTTCTTCTCGGCGGATATCTGACTATTAGAGGCACAGTTTCAACTGGTACATTTGTCGCAATTTTCGGCTATATCTGGATGATAACAAACCCTACCCGCCAGCTAGCTAATATATTAAACATGATAACGCAAACTATATCCTCCGCCGAAAAGCTATTCTACTACAGCGATTTCGGATCATACATAAAAGATCCTAAAAAGCCTAAACAGCCAAAGGAACAAAAAGGAAACGTAACCTTCGATAATGTTACGTTTTCATATAGCGATGAGACTGTTTTAAAAGATATTTCATTCAACGTTGAAGAGGGCAAAACACTCGCAATCATGGGCGCAACAGGTTCCGGAAAGACTTCGATAATAAACCTAATCGGGCGTTTCTATGAATGCGAAAAGGGTGAAGTCACTGTGGACGGAGTTAATGTAAAAGATTATAAGATTAAACAGCTGCGCAAACAAATAGGATACGTCACACAGGAAACATTCCTTTTCTCGGATTCGCTTGCCGGAAACATAGCTTTCGGTGATATGGACGCTGATATGGAAGATGTTTATGAAGCTGCAGATATAGCACAGGCTGCACCGTTTATTAAAGAAAAAGATGACGGATACGACCTAATTGTTGGCGAACGCGGAACAGGACTTTCAGGCGGCCAAAAACAGCGCACAGCCATTGCCAGAGCACTTCTTGTAAATCCGAAAATTCTTGTGCTGGATGATGCAACCGCATCGGTTGACACAGAGACAGAGCAAAAAATCCAGCAGGGTCTTAAAAACCGCGGCAAAAACTGCACAACTATTGTCATCTCGCATAGAATTTCAGCGGTTAAAGATGCCGATGAAATAATCGTGTTAGATGGCGGCTCTATAGCAGAGCGCGGCCTGCATGATGAGTTAATAGATAAACAGGGCATTTACTACAAGATGTTTATGGAACAGTATCAGGATTATATAAATATCAAAGAGGAGGTGGGATAATGGCTAAAGTTAAAAGAGTCAGGATTGAAGATGCAGATAAAACAGAAGCCGCTTTAAATACGGGTTATCTTAAACGCGTACTTAAATATCTCGTTCCTTATAAAAAAGACATCACAATCGCTTTTATTGCAATGATGGTGTCCTCTGTTGCAGGGCTTGCAGCACCATATATCCTAAAGATTGCAATCGATGATTACATAAAACTGGAGATTTATAAAGGTGTTCCTCTTTTAGCTCTCGGAATTGTATTAAGCTCCATTATCGCCTCCCTCGGTTTGCGCTATAAAATCCGTTTTATGAACATTGCAGGACGGAAGGCGCTTGCTGAGCTTCGCAAGGACTTGTTCTCACATATTCAAGACTTAGGTTTTGACTTTTTCGATTCGCGCAGCAACGGAAAGATAATGGTGCGCGTAATAAACGATGTTAACACAATATTGGGATTATTTAATCAAGGAATTATAAATTCCATCACAAACATAGCACAGGTAATAATAATTATCATCGTAATGCTCGCTTTAAACTTAAAGCTAGCGCTGATAGCGTTTTCCACACTGCCGTTTTTGTTCCTTGCAATCTTTGTTCTGCGACCATACATAAGGCGCAACTGGCGTAACGTCCGCTATAAAATTTCTTCAATGAACGGATATTTACAAGAGACTCTTTCAGGCATGAAAACAACTCAGGCTTTTGTCCGCGAAGAAGAAAATATAAAGCGTTTCAACGAAGAAAACGATGACATCAGAAAGACTTGGATTAAAGGAATAAAGCTCAACAACCTAATGTTTCCTTGCTTTGAAATGATTATGATGGCAGGAACAGTGCTTATTTATTTCTTCGGCATCAGGTTTATGTACCAAGGCGGTGCGGGCGCTATCCAAATGGGTGTTCTTTTGTCCATGACATGGTATCTGCAGCGCTTTTGGCAGCCGCTTAACGAGCTTTCAAACATCTACACACAGATACTTGTTGCGATGGCTTCGCTTGAACGTATATTTGAAATAATGGACTATCCGGTGCTCATCAAAAACAACGATAATGCGAAACCGCTTAAACACATAGAAGGCAACATTGAGTTCGAAAATGTTACTTTTGGCTACACTCCGGAACAAACCGTATTAAAGAATGTGTCATTTAAGGTTGAGCCGGGGCAGTCGATTGCATTTGTCGGCCCTACCGGAGCAGGCAAAAGCACTATAATAAATCTCCTGTCAAGATTCTATGATATAAGAGAAGGCTCTATCAAAATAGACGGAACAGATATCCGCGACATCGACCTGAACGATCTCCGCACAAATATCGGCATCATGCTTCAGGAAACGTTTATGTTCTCCGGAACCATAGCAGACAACATCCGCTACGGAAAACTGGACGCAACCGATGAAGAAATTATTGAAGCATGCAAAGCAGTAAATGCTCATGAGTTTATAATGCAGATGGAAAAAGGCTACGAAACGCAGGTCGGCGAACGAGGAAGCAGGCTTTCAATGGGACAGCGTCAGCTTATCTCCTTTGCGCGCACACTGCTTTCCGATCCGCATGTTTTAATTCTGGATGAGGCAACCGCATCAATCGACACAAACACAGAGATTCTGATACAAAAAGCGATTGAGGTTGTTTTAAAGGGCCGTACATCATTTGTTATTGCCCATAGGCTGTCCACCATCAGAAAAGCTGACTGTATTATGGTAATAAACAACCAAGGTATCGCAGAAAGCGGAACTCACAGCGAGCTTATGGATGAAAAAGGACATTACTATGAGCTTTGCAAAGCACAGTATGACTATCTTGAGGCAGGCTGATTTTATCCCAGAATAAAATCCTCAACCATTTGATTTATAATGTCGGGCATCTCAAAATTGAGACTGTGCCCGGCATTTTCTATAACAGCATAGTTTATTTCATGTTCTTTAAAAAGTGCTAATGCTTCTTGTGAATATGCAATCGGATCTTTGTCTCCCAGAATAAAAAATATTCTGTCTTTTATATTATTAACTTCATGTTTGCTTATGGATTTTAGTTTGTGAAAACCCATAGACATATTATTAAAGTGCTTAAGCAGAGCTTCCCAGTGTTCCATCACTTGTCTGTCTGCTGTAAACTGTTCAGCCTTTCCTCCACATAATTTATTAAGCAATTTAACTATGTTTTTCTTTGTAGGAAATACCGCCTCCGGAAAAAACACCGACATACTTTTCATTACCTCAAAAAATCCGGGTTCCTTGTCTCCCACCCGCAAAGCTCCAGCCATGCAGACAAGCTTGTTGGTTCTATCTGGACGCTTTGCGCCATACAGCTGTGTTATAAATGCACCATTTGAAACACCCGCCATATTTACTTCATTTAGTTTTAACGAATTAAGGATATCATCTATCCAAAGGCATTGATCGAATCCTTTTCCGTAATTTTCATTCGGTTCGCTTTTGCCTGGGCCTCCTATAGTGTCAATAGCAAAAATATGAAACTTCTTCGACCATGCTTTTGCGTTTTTATGCCACATCATAGCCGCATCATCCCCTACTCCATGGAATAGCATAAGAGGAGGATTCTGAGAAGAGCCTGCCATTATAATGTGAGTAGAGCCATATCTTGTGTCAACGTCAGTTTCGCAATAATCCACATCCCACCTTTTAAGAAGTGTTTGATATGTTTTAAGGATTATCTCGCCACCTTTTTGGCTTTTATACTTTTTAACCATCATCTTACCTCTTTACTCTTTTTAAAAAATCCAAGTAATTCTTCTATATCAAATGAAAGCTTTCTTCCAGCCTGAGACTGCATAATGGCAACACCCTGAACCATTGCAAAAAAGCTCAGTGCCAATGTGATAGTCTCGCCTTCTTTAATCTCATTCACCTTCTGACCTTCTTTAATTATTCCGCATAGTACATCCATTTGGTTTTTAGCTGCATCTTTTTGAATTTCCGTCGCTTCTTCCGGAATTATGTCCGTTGCAACAATATGCAAAAGCAGAAACCTAAAATGCATCTGTGCAAGTGTTCCCCAGTCAGTTAAAGCTTCTGCCAAACAAAATATTTTCTCAAATGGCGTGATATGCATTTCATTAACAGCCTCAATAATCCTCAAGCTTCCGATGGAAGCAAGTCTGGTTATTTCGGTAAAAATATCATCCTTTGATTTAAAATGATTGTAAACAAATCCTTGTGAAAATCCAGCTTGCTGAGCAATGTCGCATATACGCGATCCTGAGAAACCTCTTTTTATAAATACTTTGAACGCATTTTCTATTATTCTTCTCTTCGAATCATTAGGAACATCCTCCATGAATCCCTGTTCCATTTTTTGAATTAAAACTTTGCTTTCTTCTTTCATTGTTTTCTCCTGAATGAATATTCATTCATTATATTCCTTATATCAGTTACTGTCAATTAGCATAAAGACTTTGTTTATAAGTAAATCAATTGAATTATCCCCTGACATGCTATACAATAGTTTTGTTAAAAACTAAACAGGATGTTGAGAATCTGCATCCTGTTTGACTTTTGAAAAATCACACAAGACAGCAGCTAGCAAATTGCATATGAGCGTGGTTTACTTACTGTAAATGAGCGTATATCCAATTTATGCGACGCTGTAAGTCACATTTGTTATTAACAAATTGATGGTTGTGGATTTTTCAGCAGTTATAATAGTTTTGTTAAAAAAAGAAAAAGAGGCGTAAATATGGACTTAAAATCAAAATTCAGACACGTAATGGACTTCCCCGAAGAAGGCATAGACTTTATTGATATAACAACAGTTTTGGGCGATAAAGATGCTTTTAAGGATGCTATGGACAAAATAATTAATATAGCTAAAAAGTATGACTTTGATATAGTGGTAGCTCCCGAGTCAAGAGGCTTTATACTTGGAACACCAATAGCTTATGTGCTTGGCAAGGCTTTTGCTCCTATCCGTAAAAAAGGCAAGCTTCCCTATAAAACCATTGATATCGAATATAAGCTTGAATATGGTAGCAATATCCTTGAGATCCACGCTGACGCCGTTAAACCCGGTCAGAAAGTGCTTGTAGTAGATGACCTGCTGGCAACAGGCGGAACGACATCGGCAAACGTCGCTCTCGTTGAAAAGCTTGGCGCAGAAGTTGTCGGCATAGTCTGTATGGTAGAACTCAGCTACCTAAACGGCAGAGAAAAGCTAAAAGATTACAGCGTAGAATCGCTTGTTCAATTTGATTCTTAATTAAAAAGTTTTCATAAAAAAACGCCCAAGAGATTCTTGGGCGTTTTTGTGTTTAGTAAATTTTAAACTATTAAGAGTTTGAGGATGAATAATACATCAACTATATAGATGATGATTGAAACATCTTTGAACTTGCCCTGAAGCACTTTTATCAATGTGTAAACTATGAATCCGATGAGGATACCATTTGCAATTGAATATGTGATAGGCATAAGGATTATTGTAATAAATGCCGGTATTGATATAGAGAAATCATCCCAATCGATATCTTTAACAGCTTTCATCATCATAACACCTACAACAATGAGTGCCACTGCTGTTGCAAAGCTTGGAACAGCTAAGAACAATGGTGATAAGAACAATGCGACCAAGAACATGATTCCTGTAACAACCGATGTAAGTCCTGTGCGTCCGCCGACGCCAACGCCTGCAGCACTTTCAATGTAGCTTGTTACTGTCGATACACCCAAACACGCACCTGCAGTAGTTCCGATAGCATCAGCCATAAGTGCTGCGCCTGCTTTCGGAAGCTTTCCTTCTTCATCAAGTAAATCAGCCTGTTTTGCAACGCCGACCAATGTGCCGACTGTGTCAAACATATCAACCATTAAGAAAGCAAATACTATGATTACAAAATCAAGGCCAAGCTGAGCTGCGCCTGAGAAATCAAATTTGAAGAATATCGAAGAAATTGAAGGAGGCATTGCTGCTACAGTTGATGGGAACATGCTGTATACTCCAGCTTCTATATCAACTACATACCATCCTACAAGCTGTGCGCCCATTCCAAGCACCCAAGTTGCTAAGATACCAATAAGAACAGATCCTGTAACTTTCTTTTTAAGAAGTACAGCAGTTATGATAATTCCTATAACACATAAAACAACCTGTGGGGAAGTAAGTGCGCCTTCCATAAGGATTCCTGCGCCTGCGTCCCATCCGAAAAAGCCTGCTCCGTTTAATCCTACAACTGCGATGAACAAACCAATACCTGCAGTGATTGCAAGTTTTAAGTTTTTAGGAATTGCGTTTACAATCTTCTCTCTGAACTTAAAGAATGAAAGAAGTACAAATACAAGACCTTCGATGAGTATTGCAGTAAGAGCTATCTTCCAGTCCAATCCCATGCCGATAACGACTGAGAAAGCAAAGAAAGCATTAAGTCCCATTCCCGAAGCGAGTGCTATTGGGTAGTTAGCGAAAAACGCCATACAGAATGTACCTATTGCCGCAGCTAATGCTGTTGCAGTAAATAATGCCCCTTTATCCATACCGGTTGCTGACAATATGTCTGGGTTCACAGCTAAGATGTAAGCCATAGTCATAAATGTCGTAATACCGGCGAGGATTTCTGTTTTGATGTCAGTTTTGTGTTCTTTGAGTTTAAACAATTTTTCCATCTAATCTTTCCTCCATAAAATAAAAATAATAACATTAGGGTTGCCCCTAAACTTTTATCTGTAACACTAAAATATTATATTAAAATCAAGCGATTAAAACAATGAAAAAATGAACATAAATGCAATAAAAAATTTTAATGTTCGGGTTTATGTTGTGTCTTTGGTATATTATTACAACAACATATTGTGCTTAATATACTAAATTTATGTTATAACAAAGCTATCTGCAAATATGATATAATAAATTATATATATATGGGGGATCAGTCTAGTGGGAAGCAGAGAAAAATCAAAACGCTATTTTAAAGATACGGAATTTCTTAAAATTCAAAACGAGATACTGACTTTATATGTATCTGCCAATAACCTTGATGACTTCATCAATGGAACAGTCGAGATATTAGGCAAATCGCTTAGTGTTGGCAGCGTATATGCATACCGATTATTATATAGCGGAGCAAAATACAAACTCATCCATCGTTGGTCTAAAGAAAATAGCGCAGAAAGCGATGAGTTGTATTCATATATACCAGGTTCTTTCTTCCCGCATGAAGACCTTGGAAAAGGCAACATCCTTGAATGCAATTCATTAGATAGCTTAAAGAGTGGTATTCAAAAAAGCATCTTAGGACATCTCGGAATTAATAATTTCGGAGCCGTTCCGATAATCGTCGAAAACGAATTCATGGGAGTTCTCGCATTCAGCAACGCAGACCCTATCGATGCATTCGACAGCTGTATCGAATTGCTTAAATCATTTTCAGGATTAATTAAAAAGGCTGTGTCTAATCATATAACACAGCTCAATCTTACAAGAAGCGAAGAAAAATACAGGCATCTTTTTGAAAACATGTCAGGTTCATTTACCAACTGCGAACTTATCTATAACAAAGATGGTGAACCGATTGATTATAAATTCCTTGAAATGAATAAGGTGTTTTCAAAACTTCTTAAAGTTGACAAAAATGATTGGTCGGACACAGCTGTATCAAAACTAATGCCGAATGTGGAAGGCACTCTGCTTCGTGATGGTATAGAGGCTGTTAAAACAGGAAAGCATATAGAAAACGAGGTATATTCACCTCCTCTTGATAAATATTTCCTTTACTCTGTTTTCAAATCAGGAAAACACACCTTTGCAGTTATTTCATATGATATTACTGAAAAAATAGAAAACGAAAAGAAAATAATTGAAAGTGAAAAGAAATACCGCAACCTTTTTGATATCATGCCTGAAGGCTTTGCGCAGCATGAAATGATTTATAACGAAACTGGGAAGCCATTCAATTATAGGTTTGCTGAAATAAATGATAAATTTAAAGAAATTCTAGGCATGGAAAATATCGAATGGAAAGATAAAACCATAGTTGAACTATTCCCTAATTTTAAAGAAGAGTGGCTCACAAATTATAATGAAGTAATAAAAACAGGAAAAACATATGAATTTGAAAATTTCATGCCGACAATAAAAAAATTCATACATGTAATAGCATATAAAACATCAGAAAACGGATTTGCAACGATAACAACTGATATCACAAAACAAAAAGAGCTTGAGCAGCAGCTGGCATCGGAAAAAGAACTGCTTAAAATAACACTGGAATCTATAGGCGATGGTGTAATAACCACAGATATAAACGGAAAAATAACTATGGTAAACAAAGCAACTGAGCTTATGACCGGTTATAATAGAGAAAAATCATTGTCAAAGGATGTTTCTGAAATACTTCATATTACAGGCATATCAAGGCTTAAAGACAAGCTAAACCCTATCAAGGAAGTCCTGTCTTCAGAAGTTACAATGATGTCTAGGAATTATTTTAAACTGACTAACCCAAAAAAGAACAAAGAATATTATATTTTGGGCACAGCCGCTCCAATAAAAGATTCCGACGGCAATCTCTTTGGCGCTGTATTTATCTTTAGAGATGTAACCAAAGACAGAAAACGCAATGAAGAAATCAAGTACCTCAGCATGCATGATTCGCTTACAGGTCTTTATAACCGCTCATTCTTTGAGAAAAAACTTAAAGAGTTTGATTCAAAGCAATTATATCCTTTCTCGGTAATAATGGGCGATGCCAACGGACTTAAAATAACAAATGACGTTTTCGGACACAATGAAGGCGACAGACTGCTTATTAAAATCAGTCAGATTCTTTTAAATTGTACAAGTCCCGAAGATATAGTTGCCCGCTGGGGCGGCGATGAGTTTGTAATACTCCTTCCTAATGCAGATTCGGAAATAGCACATACTGTGTGTGAAAGAATAACAGATGCATGTTTAAAAATAGAAGAATCAAACAACGATGATTTTACAGCCATCCCTTCAATATCCCTGGGACATTCCACGAGAACTGCGAAAAACGGAAATATTTTAAAAATAGTTAAAATAGCAGAAGATTTGATGTATAAGAAAAAGCTGCTTGAAAGCAAAAGCACTCACAGCAATATAATAGACTCTATGAAACGAGCACTGTTTGAAAAAAGCCATGAAACAGAAGAACATGCCGGAAGGCTAAGCAAATACTGCGTGATGCTGGGTAAAGAGCTTGATATATCCCATCAGGCGCTCTATGATCTTGAACTCTTTTCTATGCTTCATGATATAGGCAAAGTCGCAGTGGATGAAAGCCTGCTTACAAAAAAAGAAAAGCTTACAAAAGCCGAGTGGGAAGAGATAAAAAGGCATCCTGAAATAGGTTACAGGATTGCAAGCTCTGCGCCAGAGCTGTCACAGGTTGCAGAATATATATTGACTCACCATGAGAAATGGAACGGTACAGGGTATCCTCAGGGGCTATCAGGCAGCGAAATACCCATACAATCCAGGATACTTACAATAATCGACGCATTTGATGCTATGACACATGACAGACCTTACAGAAAAGCTCTTCCTCTTGATGCTGCTATTAACGAAATCACATCAAATTCAGGTACACAGTTTGATCCTGTAATAGTTGAAATGTTTATAAAAAAGGTTCTGCCTAACTACATACCGTAAGAAAAGCATATCGCGATGAAAGGGTTACTATGGAAAACGGTTTTACGCCTGTTGAGCTGTCAAAGGAAAATATATTAAAGCTTTGGTCAAAAACATACAATAAAGAGGGCAAGCCGGACTGGGCTCATATCTTCCCCTACTACCACGATGATATTGTCTTTCAGGATTCGATACAGAAAGTAGAAGGCAAGAAGGCTTTTGTTGCTATGTGCAACAGACTCACAAAAAGATGCAAACAGCTGCAAATGGATATATACTCAATCGCTGAAAGCGACGGTTTCATAATCATGGACTGGAAGATGACCATGATATTTAGGAGGTCTCCCAGCACTCCAATATATGGTGCGACAAAGCTCACAATCAAAGACAACATGATAATAAACCAAAGAGACTATTATGACCTATGGGGTGATATCTATAACGGTATTCCGGGATTTCGCAGACTATACCGATGGTTTATGAGAAAGGTATTCGGCTGATATGAAGTTTCCTGACGAACTTATATTTTTTAAAAACTCCAAACTTCCCCAGAACAGCACTAAAACAAGACTTGACGGCAAAGTGTGTGTTATCTCAGGTGCAACGTCAGGCGTAGGCCTTGCTGCCCTTAAAGCACTTGCAAGTGCAGGTGCATCTTGTGTAATTGTTGCAAGAAATGTAATTAAAGCCACAAAAATAAAAGAAACCTTTGAAGATACTTTATCCGCAAATATAAGCATAGAAACAGCTGTCTTTTCATCTTTATCCAGCGTTAAGTCCTGCGCTGAAAGGATATCGGGAAAATACCCAGTTATAGATATTTTGATAAACAGCGCCGGAATGCATTCCACAAAAAGAAATATTACGCAAGACGGCAACGAGGAAGTGTTTCAGGTAAACCATCTGTCCTCATTTCTCTTTACAAACCTTCTGCTGGATAACGTAAAAAGTAGCTATCAGGGGCGGATCATTCAAGTAAATTCACAAGGTCACAGATTTGGCGGCCTTAACATTAATGATCTAATATGGAAAAAAAGATTATACAGCGGGATGAGAAGCTACGGAGCTTCAAAAATCGCACAGCTTATCTGTGTTATGGAAATGGCAAAAAAACTTTCAAACACAAACGTCACTATAAACGCTATGCATCCGGGTGCTGTAAAATCACAAATTGGTTCAAACAACGGAAAGCTTTACAGGCTATACAATAAGTATTTAGTTCAGCCCAGCCTTGATGACCCTGAAGTTGCAGGAAACGCAATCTACTGGCTCGCAGCTGATCCTTCGCTTCAAAACACAACTGGGAAGTTTTTTAATCTTACTATTGAAGAGCCTCCCGCAAGTTATGTTATAAACAGAAAATATTATGACAAGGTATATCCGCTGAGTCTTAGGCTATGTGGTTTAGAATGATTTCTTAAGTTTTTTCAAAGCCCTGTCTGCTGCCATTTTCCCCGTAACTATTGATATAGGCAGGCCCGAAGGGCTGAATGTCCATTGGCCGGCCTGAGTAATGCATGGCAATTCAGTGTATACGGACTTTGCTATGGATGTAAGCTTTGATACAGCAGGAACTTTGTCATTTGTAAATGCCCATCCGGTTATTGCGCCATGAAGATTCCCCGTCAGATTTTCAACAGTTATAGGTGTTGAGCTAAACTGCTCGTCAATGTTTTCTTCAAGCTCAGGGTAAATACTTGCAGACAGTGATTTTATTATTTCATTTTTACAAACGCTTTTAAATTCATCATACAAACCAATATCTTTTATATGTTTAACCAAACTATAATCCATAAGAGTGCTTATTATAAGGCCCGATTTGTTGGGAGGCGCAAGGGTTTTGTCCCTTAATACAGGTATTGCAATTTCATATGTTGTGTTTTTGAAATAACGTTTGACGCATCCAAATATATGTTTTGGCTCTTCAATAAATCTGTCTTCATTATCTTTCAATCCCTCAATATTTACAAAACCGAATCCTTCTTTATTTGGAGTATAAAACATATGCGAGCCATGTTTTTTGCTAAAGTATTCAGGAGGAAGGCTGCACTCAATATATAAAGTAAATACAGAATCCCCACCCCTTTTACCTTCCAATAATTCTTTGTGTTGATTGATTTTTCGCTTTTGTGAAGCTGCTAATCCAGATATATCGGATATATTGTAAAGCGAAGTTTTATCAGCCGCCCAGATAAGCTGTTTGTAGTTATATTTTTCACCCTTTGTATCCGATATTACCCTGTTTTTCACATCTATTTCTACAATTTCAGTTTCGATTTTTATCTCAGCGTTGTTTGAAACAGCATAGTCGTTTAATGCTTTTGTCAGCATACCGGTTCCGCCTACAGGATATTTATAATTTAGATAGAGCGTAAAATAGCTCAGCGCAAAATATGCCGGCGTTTTTTGGAAGAAGTGCTGTGCAATAATGTCAATCAAAGCTCTGTTATCTGTAAGGCTTTGAAGATATTCATCAACCGGAGTGAAGAGTTTGTTTACTTTCCCTATGGTTTTGATATATTTAACCAACCATGGCAATAGTGTATTGAGAAGATAATCACGGTCATTTTTTATATCTTTAAAAACTGGATTTTCAATTCCATACTGAATATCCATATAACCCATTATCTTTTGTATTTCGGAAATTATGTTTTCAATATCTTCTTCGCTCTCAGGATATAACTCGCAAAGAAGTCTTTTGTAATCATAAATACTGTCTTCGCCTTCTAGATTAACTACTTTATCTTCAACGCCTATCGAGACAATATTTTCGGTAAATTCAACATCTATGCCAAGCTGATTTAACATTGTAAACAAAATACCCAAATCCTCTGTTGCGCGTATTCCCCCGTCAAAAACATATCCATTATGTTCAAATGAATTTACCAGCCCGCCAGTTTTTTCCTGTTTTTCTATAAGCAGAGTGCTTTTTCCAGCCTTTGAAACATACGAAGCAGCTACAAGCCCCGCAATTCCTCCGCCTACTACTATCACATCATATGTCATACAGCTCTCCGAAAAATATTATTGCCGTTATCATACATATTAAGTATAGAATGCGAAAAAATGTGTGTCAATCACGTTGTAGTAAAATTAACAATAAAAAAAGGAATCCCTATCTTAGGGATTCCTTTTAGACTATGTTATATTATTTTACAACTTCAAGAGTTTTAGCAACAACATTCTGGGTTGTTATTCCAAACTTCTCATAAACTTTTGCAAACGGTCCGCTTGCTCCGAAGCTTTCCATGCAAATGAGCGCTCCGTCAAGACCGACATATTTATGCCATCCGAAAGATGAAGCAGCTTCCACACCAACGCGTGCGCGCACTGCGTTTGGAAGAACGCTTTCTTTGTATTCAGCTGACTGCTTGTCGAAAAGCTCCATTGAAGGCATTGATACTACGCGAACATCCACACCCTTTGCTTTAAGCTCTTCTTTAGCTGCCATACAGAATTCCACTTCAGAACCTGAAGCGATAAGAATTGCGTCCGGTGTTTCTTTGTCGGAGTCTGCCATTATGTATGCGCCTTTTAGCACGCCTTTTTTGTCTGCATTATATAAAGGCAGATTCTGCCGTGTGAGAACAAGCGATGTAGGACCGTTGTGCTCAAGTGCGAAAAGCCAGCCTGCTGCAGTTTCAATGCTGTCTGCAGGGCGGATAACAGTCATGCCCGGTATTGAGCGAAGGCTTGCAAGCTGCTCGATAGGCTGATGTGTAGGGCCGTCTTCGCCGACGCCGATTGAGTCGTGTGTCAGAACATAAACAACTTTCTGCTCCATGAGAGCCGAAAGCCTTGCAGCCGGCTTGAGGTAGTCACTGAACACGAAGAATGTTGCAACGTAAGGAATAAGTCCGCCGTGAAGCGCCATTCCGTTTGCGATAGCAGCCATTGCATGTTCGCGAACACCGAAGTGAAGGTTTGCACCTGATTTATCTTCTGGACCGAAATCGCCTTTTCCGTTCATGAGTGTCTTTGTGGAAGGTGCAAGGTCAGCGGATCCGCCGATAAGGTTTGGCACATATTGTGTAAGGCGGTTAATGACTGTACCCGAAGAGTTGCGTGTCGCCGCTTTTCCCTCAAAGTCAAAGATGTCTTCTTTTTCCCAGAGGTCGCAGCATGTTTCGCCGCTCATCCATAAATCCCACTCATTAGCGAGTTCCGGGAACTTTGCTTTATAATCTGCAAAAAGCTTGTTCCATGCTTCTTCTGCAGCTTCGCCTTTTGCCACTGTTTCAGCAGTGTTATCATAAACATCCTGAGGAACAAAGAAATCTTTGTCTGTAGGCCAGCCGAGGTTTTCTTTTGTTGCAATCAGGTTATCTGCGCCGAGAGGCTCGCCGTGAGCTGATGCTTTGCCCTGTTTTGCAGGACAGCCATAGCCAATCTGTGTTACGACCTGTATAAGAGCAGGTTTTGTTGTGTCAGCCTTTGCTTCAGCTATTGCTGCTTTAAGTGCATCAAGATCATTTCCGTCTGCGACTTTTATAACCTGCCAGCCATATGCTTCATAGCGCTTGCCGACATCTTCGCGGAATGATATATCAGTGCTGCCTTCGATTGAAATCTCATTATCATCATAGAAAACAATAAGTTTTGAAAGCCCCATCGTGCCTGCAAAAGAGCATGCTTCCGATGATATACCTTCCATCATGCAGCCGTCGCCCATAAGGCAGTATGTATAGTGGTCAACTACGTCGTAACCGTCTTTGTTAAACTTTTTGGCGAGGTATTCTTCAGCAAGTGCAAATCCGACTGCATTTGAGATTCCCTGTCCGAGAGGACCTGTTGTTGTTTCAACACCGACAAGTTCCACTTCGGGATGTCCCGGTGTTTTAGAGCCCAACTGACGGAAGTTTGACAAGTCTTCTGTTGTGTAGCCGTATCCGAAAAGGTGTAAAAGCGAATATACAAGCATTGAGCCGTGTCCTGCCGACAAAACAAATCTGTCTCTGTCTGCCCAGTCAGGATTTTTGGGATTGTGCTTCATATTCTGTCCCCAGATGCTGTATGCTATTGCAGCAGAGCCCATCGGAAGTCCCGGATGTCCGCTGTTTGCACTTTGCACACCTTCTGCAGACAGTATCCTTATCGCGTTTATTGTTTTTTCATGTACATTACCCATAAAAGAAACTCCTTTAAAATTTTATATTAATAATTAAAATCAAACCTGATATCTTTGCGTCCCGTCACAAAATCATACAACGGCACAAGATCTACATATCGTTTTTCCACTTTGTGCAACAGCTCCCTTTTAAAGACAATGTCACTAATAGGTTCATCCAGATGCACCGAAAAACTTTTTTTATTATACCATTTTTCAACCTCAATTGGTAATGGATTTTTATTATGTTTTCTCTTATAGCTTTCTCCCCATAAATCAAGCTTTTTTATGCCCTCGAGATTAATGATTTTCTCAAAAAGAGCCGTTTCATCCACCATTCTCTGCCTGAACGCCGCTATCATCTGCCTTGCTGCTCCGGAATAAAACCCTATTCCGCTTGAAACTACATCGGGATCTATATAAAAGTGATATGTAAAATACTCGCTATTGCCCTTGTCTGGAGGTTTAAAGGAAAACCACATATGTGTCCTATAAGGCTGTGCAGGGTGATATCTTGCATCTCGGCGTATTTTACACAGCGTTCTATGAGGAGTTACGTCAAGATTTGGATCTATCTTTTTCATAAGAGGAGATAAATCCATTATCATATCCAAAAGAGGCTTTCTGAGATATTTCTCATAAGCCTCTTTGTTTGCATTAAAGTACATAGGTTCATTCTGAAGGCCCATACCGATTAAAAATCCAAGTCCGTCAGGATGAAATCCCTGAAAGTTTTCTTCCATCTATCTTCTCCTTGAGCGTGAAACAATAATTGCGATAATAAGAACCAACACAAGTATGCCTGCTACAATAAGCCCGAAGTTGCCTGCAAGCTTCTTTAATCCGCTTACTTCCTCTTCTCCGATTAAAGGTGTCGCAGTCGGAGTAACCAGCTCTGCTGCTTCCTCTGTTTCAGGTGTTTCATGGACAGTAATCTCTATTGGTCCTGAATTTACAGTTCTGTCAGTCCCATCTTCCTGAGGAACTTTGAGAGTAAATGTAAATGTCTTCGTTGCCCTTACTTCGACAGACCATTGATATGTGCTTTTTCCCAACGGAAGAGTTGCGATTTCAACTACCACTGTTCCATCCTGATCCACAACTTTAAGGTTTTTAAGCTCTTCTTCACCGTTATTGTTTATAACAATATCGAAGTTTATATTTCCGGGAATGGAAAGTTCAAGGGAAGAAGGGCTTGCATCTATCTCCGCCATAAGCGGCGCAGATCCTTCATCAACAGTTATGTCCACTGATTTCTCATCGGTCCACTCCTGCTCAGTTCCGTTTCCGCCTGCTGCAAGAAATTCAAGTTTGGTGCTCTCTTCTATTTTAATGTTGGTTGTAAAGACTTTTGACTCACCAGCTTTCAAGCTGTCCAGCTCAAACATATCGCCAAGCACTGCTTCAGTAATCTTAATAAAAGTAAAATCAGCGTCACCGGTATTTTCTACCGTGCAGATTACTGTAAGCTCCTCGCCTTTAGCAACTACATCTTTATTAGTCTCCACTTTAAGTGATATATCCGGCTCTCCGGATGTTATGTCTATTTTATCGAGTTCGACAGAGTAGCTCTTGTCTCCCACTTTATATGTAAGTGTGGGCTGCGAAGAAAAGCCTGTTCCTATTGTTCTCTCGTAAGTAAATACATAACTTTCACCAGACTTTATAAGCTCTTTTGAGTCAACTGCGCCCGTCAGCGGATCTTTTATCTCAGCTTCTGATATATGAAGAGTTCCTACATTGCTAACCGTATAAGTCAGCTTTGTATTCGTAGTAGGCTCTCCTGACTGCGGAACAGCATCTCTCGTAAAATTTACTTCAGGTTCAGCACTTGAAGCATCAAACTTCACTTTAAATGTCTCAGTTTCATAGCTGGAGCCGTCTGTTGTCCATCTTAGTGTGAGATCAATATCTTTTCCGACATCACTTGCGCCTATCTCCATAGAACCTGTTTTGGTAACGCTCTGTCCTGCATAAACGTTTCTGAAATATATAACCTGTACACCATTAAACAACACTTCTGTATTGTTCATCGCATATGCACTGTTTAAATCCACTTCAATTTTAACCGTCAAATCAACAAGCCCGCCGCCTTCGGGTACCGATGTTGGGCTTACCGAATATTCCAAGTCAAAATAATCATAATCCGCAAATGCAACTTGCTGCGGAATAAAAACAAACATCATTAAAAAAGATATCAAAACAATTGATAATACTTTTTTCATCCCAATCCTCCTAGGCATCTTTGTTTTCCAGATACTCGTTCATTCCTTCGTTGTTCCAATAGTTTGGTATTAGCTCACCAAGAAGCTTATAGCTTCCGTCGTCTCCCAGAACAACTTTAATATTCTTTCCGTCAGCGCAAACCTGCATCATAAGCTCTCTGCATCTTCCGCACGGAGGAAGCACCTTTTCACGATCTACCGCAACTATCATTTCAATCTCTGTTTTGTTGTCCTTAAGCATCTCGCTTATAGCAGAGCATTCTGCACAATGCCCAAGTGAGCAATAAAACTCGATATTTATTCCTGTATAAACACTTCCGTCCTTTGTGACCAGTGCCACTCCCACTTCGCCTGAATCCAATCCGTTGGGAAGCTTTCTCAATCCCTGAACATCATATGCCATTTTTATCAATTCTTTTACTGTAACCATTTATATCTCCGTTATTTGCTTAAAAATTCACAATATATTATACCATATTATATTGCTTAAATATTAATTTTTAGTTAAAAAGGTGTTTAGTGCATAAAAAATTAAAAGGCTTGGAAGATATTCTTCCAAACCTTTTTAGTGTTGTCAAACTTATTTTTCGCCAATTACATATGACCAGCCGTATTCATCCTCAACATCTCCGTTTTGTATTCCGCAGAGTTTATGGAACAGCTTGAGAGTGGTTTCTCCGCTTTTGCCGTCATTTATTTCAATTACCTTGCCATCCCATTCCATAACACCGACAGGAGACACCACAGCCGCAGTTCCTGTACCGAAGACCTCTTTTAGCTCGCCGTTTTCAAAGCGGTCAAAAACCTCATCTATGGATATCGGTCTTTCAACTACATTTTTGCCCATATCGCGGGCAAGCTGCATTATGGATTTTCTTGTGATGCCAGGAAGAATGCTTCCGTTTAATGCAGGTGTAACAACCTCATCATCAAATTCAAAGAAGATGTTCATTGATCCGACTTCTTCAACATATTTGTGTTCAATACCGTCAAGCCACAATACCTGCGAGTAACCTTTCTTTTTAGCATTAGCCGCTGCATAAAGAGATGCCGCATAGTTGCCTGCCGCTTTTACAGAACCCGTTCCGCCTCTTACAGCACGAACATATTCATCCTCAACAGAAATACTTATTGGATTAAATCCTTCAGCATAGTACGGTCCTACAGGACAAAGTATTATAAAGAACTTATATGTTTCCGCGGGGCGTACTCCAAGGAACGGATCTGTTGCAATTATCGTTGGGCGTATATAAAGGGATGTTCCCTCTTCATGGGGAATCCAGTCTTTTTCAAGAATAAGGAGCTTTTCCAGTCCCTGAAGAACAAGCTTTTCATCAAACTGAGGTATCTTCATTCTATCAGCCGACTCATTCATTCGTTTGAAATTCTGGTCAGGTCTGAACAGACGTATATTGCCGCTTGTATCTTTATATGCCTTCATTCCCTCAAAAATTGCCTGTGCATAGTGAAGAACAGCACTTGCCGGGTCAAGCATAAACGGCTGATATGGCTTTATTGTCATATTGTGCCAGCCATCTTCAGGATTATAATCCATCGTCAGCATATGGTCTGTAAATATGCGTCCAAACGGAATTGTTTTTGGATCAGTATACTTTTCTTTTAATTTTTCTGTTTTTATAACTTTGATATTGCCCATAGCTTCCTCCAGCATCCGCAGCAAATATATCAATATCTGCAATATATCTTTTATCTTAAAGCTGCCTGTTGTTTATTAAGTATTTTACAATACCAACATTGTTTTTTCAATCATATTAGTGCTATTACATGAATAAAAAAGATACAGCTCGGTTATGCTTTAGAAATGTTATCCTTTGGATAATTTTTATTTTTCCGTAAAACAAGAAATGAAAACACAGCTGTCATAATTAAAAATAAAAAGCCTGTTACTGTCATCGAAAAATGAGAAGTGTCAGACATCCTTATAATAGCTAAAATTGCAAATGCAAAAACTGTGCCTATTACAGCAGAAAGCCTATTCTTATATGTGAATCCGGAGTTATATATTTGTCTTGATGTGAAAACCAACGCTAAAATTATTAGCAAGATCTGAACTCCAACAGTAAGTAAAGCATTGACATTAAATTCAGCCATAACATATGGTACAAAGAGGTTAAGCCATTGAAAGATCATAACAGCAACAAAGAAAACAAATGGTGATTTAATCTTATGTTTTCTTTCTGTTTTCTTTTTATCTTTTAGTAAGTAAGAACTATATATTAAAAAAGCAGTTATCGCAAAACATGCGATTAGGTGAATCGGATTCATAGTATATGGGTTTTCATATGAACCAAAAACGATGATAATATATATAGCGAATAAGATAACATCTAAAATCAGAAGACCGGAAGTGATTATAATACCAGGCTTGTTTAGAAGAGGCTTATGTGCATATTTGGGAAACAGTAAATCCGAGGCTGCAATCGGAACCAATGTGCTGACAGTTGCATGAAAAACAGTCAGCATAATTGTCCATGTCCAATTGACTCCCAACCATCTGCTATAAAAAGACAGATTACCCAAGTCCGGATGGTGGTGATTAAAAAACGACTGCACCATAATCCCCTCTTCGATTATTCCGTATGCTATAGCAAGTAAAATAACGCTCCAACCCAAGTTCCATCTGGCTCTTGCCTCGCGTATAAGAAGCGCTCCGCCGCCATAGAGTATGGTAAGTGTTATAAATGTAAAAGGTGAGAAATATTCTTCAGGCGGTGATGATCCAGAAAGCAGTTCTCCAAGTGCTGGCGCTAATAAAACAATAAAAAGCGCTGGCATAAATTTTTTCCTGTTTTCACGCATAAAATCACCTCAGCAAATGATATATCCATCGTATGAAATTTAACTTTTAATATCAACTAAATGCTGAAATACTAACCAGATTTTAATGTGTTTATAAGATGATAACTAAATAAAGCCGTGCAGCCGAAAATCGAAACGCTTATTCGGACGAAACAAAAATCCAAACTCCTGCCAGGCTAGCCCAAGGCACATATCTCCATCGCTTAATGCTGCTTCATTCCTGACCTGACATGGTTCACAAAGAGCTATTGCAAGGGACCCGACTATCAACATTTTTCATCCGTTCCGCTTCCCGAATATTAATTCCTCAGCTCGGTATCCGATCCTGCATAAGGCGGGTTTCAGGTTCAGGGCACCGCCAACGCCCCATCTGGCACGGCTAGACGATTATACTATATTTTATATGTCAGAGCAAGTTATAAACACTAACAACACTTTCTAAATAAGAAAAACCAAAACTAGAGCAATAATCAGAACAAAGATTATTGCATTCAAAAGTTTAATCATAGGCATTTTCCTTCGGAAAAATTCACTCATCTGAAACACACGCTTGCCAGATGCCGCAAGAAAAATTAATAATATAAGCGGTAAAACAAATGCCAGCGAATATACTAGCAAGTAAATAATTGCAGTAGAAAAATCAGTTCCGGAGTGAATCGCTCCAGCTATAGTCGCCAGATATATCTGACCTGTGCATAAAAACTCACCACCCGAAAATAACATCCCCATTCCGATTCCGGCAAATATGCCTATACCGTTTACAGCAAATTTTTTCATAATATTGTGGTTAGTTTTTCTGAGACTTTGCGGCAGCTGTAATATAATGTCTCCATATCTTTCATTCTTTGCAGCGAAAAAATCCATAATATTTATAATAATCATGGCAATCGAGAATGCAATTAGAATAATTGCAGTTATTAAACGAATCCAACCGAAATTAATTGTATCAATGAACGAATAAAGTATTGTTCCCAAAAGGAAGAAACCGAGAAACTTCCCAAATGCAAACGACAGCCCGATTTTCCATATCTTTCTTGATTCCATTGTAACAAGTGAAAGAAGCATTAGAAACATAGAAATTGCACACGGATTCAATCCATTTACTAGCCCGACTCCAATAACCCCTAGAAAACTCAATTTCTCGAACTCATAAGGTTTAATTTCAACAATCTTTTTATCTTCATGAGCATCCTGCCCAACTCCATCAGATGCCATATCCGTAGAATTTTCACTTACGTCCGTTATTACATAGTCAGTAATTCTTATCTGATCGTTAGTAATTATTGGTGTGTCCAGTCCATTTCGGTATTCGAGCAAGCTGATGATAATATCTACATCTGCAGTTTTATGAGTATAGTAACTTCTGCCAATAAATATAAGCGGAGTTTCCTGTGTGTCCTCATCAATATTATATCTTGCACAATATTCTTTAAATAAAAAAACATCATCAATATCTGCTATTGAATATTCGATTATTTTGATTTCTGATATATCATCATTATCCAACATCACCTCATCAGGAAGTTTATACAATATCAGTTCACGAACCTCCTCACAGTTTTCACATCCGGGAGCACTGAAAAAGATGATTTTGGAAGTGTTCGGCTCAAAGACAAGGTTATTGCTTAAAAGGATATCTCCAATTCCATTTGTGCTTTGCTGATTATAGTCCAAAGGATAGATTATGCCGTCAATCATAAAAGCAGGATATGCATTTTCATCATAATTTTTCTCTTCGGCAAGCCTCTTCCATTCTATCAGCTCATCGTTCTCGTATAAATTATGGCCTGTGACATTAAGTCCTTCCGATGCTAAATCCACTCCGAGCACATCGGCAAAATAATCATAAAAATCAATCATAGGATTGCATGATGAGCATGTATTAAGATAATAACAATCTATTGTGATTCTTTCAGTTCCATTTATATCACCGGCAAATGCTGTGCTGCAGCCAGCTACAAAAAATAGCATTAATAAGATAATTATTAGAGAAGGTTTCAATTTATTTTTCATTGATTGTCTCCGGTATTATTTTAAAGCCTATAGCGTTTTTTGTAATATCCGAGCTGATTTTGTCAATCAAATCTTTAGGAAATTTTGATATAGCATGTTCATCATTTGAATCAAGAGTTTCAATCCACTGGTTTATTTCACTTATATATCGGGTAATAACCGCACCTTTGTGTATCATGCATGGTTCAGGATCATTATAAAAATAAATACTGCCTTCAATTATGCTCTTTTCATCAAAAGATAACTCATCAATTTTATAGCACTTAACCTCGCTGTTTGAGTATATAAATTGAACAATTGGATGAGATACGTTTTTCATTTTATATTTATTCATGAAATATCCTTTTGATGATATTTTTCAACTTATAATAAGTATAATGTCATTTTCATTCACAAGCAAGCTGAGTATTGTGTGTACTGCTATACTTGTATTTTTAAAATTTTTATGCTATTATGAGTGTAATATTACACCTTTTGTGTTATTATTCATTCTGATATGTGGGAGATGACTACCATTACACAACTAGAACTTAGAAAAAAAATTTCAAATAGTATGAAACTTCTGTGCGCAGAATATGGCTACTCCCAACAGGAAATGGCCAACTCCGTCGGGCTTTCCAAAAAGACGCTTATCCAAGTGGAAAAGGAACGCATTCTATTAAGCTGGGTGGCAACTTGTGCCGTATGCGCGGTATATCATTCTAGCCGACAGCTTTTAATGGAACTCGGAGAAGATCCCATAAACATTATTGAGACTCTGGCTCATGATAATTTATCTATTGCTGCTGATTCTGGCAGCAGAAACTATGTTTTCTGGGACGTGGTTGAAGAGCGCGGCGGCTACACTCTCGCTAAAAACATTTTAACCGAGCATTATAAAGTGACCGACGCCGACGGTAAAAGATACTGCTCTTCTTTTGACTATAAAAAGATTATGGAAATGTATGATTCACTGACATACAAAGGAGTAAAAAAATGAAAAGTTCCGATAAAATTATAAATATTATAAGGTGGGCAACACGAATTCTAGGCATTCTTACAGTGTTATTATTTCTCATCTTTTTCATTGGCGAAGGATTTTCCGATATATCCGCTATAACAATTGGTGAATGGGTAATGATGTTTTTTGTGCCTGTGGTGCTACTCGCAGGCATTATTGTTGCATGGAGGCGAGAGATGCTGGGAGGCATTATAGTAATCCTCAGCATACTTTTATTTAATTTAACTTCCATGATTGCAGAAAGGGCGTTTACCTTTCAGCTTGATTTTGGTTTTTTCCTTATTATCGGATTTGGGTTTGTGTTTTGTGGGTTTGTGGAAGGAAGATTAAACAAGTAGTGCTTTTCGCTAACTCTCCTCCCCGAATGCTTTCGAGCTTTTAACATTTTATCAAGCATTGTAGAAGCTGGGATTTTACTAGGGCTGGCGCCCCATTTCGCCTATCGGCGAGTTTCGGTTTCACTCCATATTTAGCGATATTTACTTGTTTACAAACTTAATATATGACATGACCCACCTTGCTAAAGGGGGGACGGACCGTCAACGTAGTTGATGGTGGGGGGATTTTGAATAAACGCAAACGCCTATATATAAAACCAACCACCCCGAGCGCCGACGAACTTTGTCTTTTCCTCAAATTACCTAGCTCGCCTATCGGAATAAACCCCTCAGTCATCCTTCGGATGCCAGCTCCCCTTTAAAGGGTGAGCTATCGCAATTTAGAAAGCTGCTATTTCAGACAAACATAGTAATTTATAGAGCCTTAGTGCTTTTCTTATAGGCAGACTATTAATGTGATGGTATAATTTGTATATGACTAAATATAATAACAATCTTATTCCCGTTGCAAAAAAACTACGTGAAAATATGACAGATGCAGAAAAATTACTGTGGTATAACTTTCTTAAAAATCATAACGTCAGGTTTCGCAGACAAAAGGTTATTGTAAACTATATTGCCGATTTCTATTGCGCCAAAGCTAAACTTGTAATTGAGATTGATGGTAAGCATCACAAGCTAAAAGACAAGGCTGAACAGGATGACTATAGAAGTGATTATTTAAATGCATTGGATATAAAAGTTATAAGATTTACAAATGACGAAATTATCAATAATTTCAACATCGTCTGCAACAAAATAAATGAAATACTAAACAAGCGCCTATAAGAAAAGCTAGCAGTTTCTCGTAACATGAAAATCATATTTGACTGCATACTTTTATAAACTGCGATAGCTCACCCTTTTAAGGGGAGCTGTCAGCAAAGCTGACTGAGGGGTTTAAAATAGCACATACAGTATAGTGGTGAGGTTTCCACCACCCCGAACGTCGTTAAACTTTATCTTTTCCTCTAACCCTCGTGGATATACCTTCGCCGGCTTATTTTCTCTATCTTACGTACTCTTCAGCGGCTCGGCGACTTACTGGGGCTGGCGCCCCTGTACCCCATTTCGCCTATCGGCGACTTTTAACTATATTGCATAGACATAACGGTATCTCCCCTTTCGAGGGGAGTTGTTGGCAAAGCCAACAGAAGGGCTGAGTAAAAGCTTCTTCTATCCTCTATGTTTAACTTAACCGCTCAGTTCGCGCACCTCCCATTTAAGGGAGGGGAACCGTGCGGAGCATGGTGGAGGGGTTCAATCCAACCACCCCGAACGTCGTCAAACCTTATCTTTTCTGTCAAACTTCCTAACAGCTGGTAAAATTTTTTGTATTTGGCGGTAATGCTTCGCATCCCAGCACTTATATCACAATATAGCATATCAGTGCATTCTGCCATACTACACAAAAAAAGCCCCCAGAAATAGTGTTTACAACACTACCGACAGGGGCTTTCATCAATCAATTAAAATATCAAATCATCCGTTTTTATCTTCGGAACAAAAAACAAATCTTCCTCGTCAACAAAGTATCGCGTATCCCCGTCCAGAGCGTCGCATACAAGCGGCATTTCCGCAGGATAGCCAAACGCCATCAGCGTGTCGATTTCATACTCGGCAGGCACAGAGCAGATGTCGGTTATTTGCTTGCGGTCGATAGCTCCCATCCAACACGTTCCCAAGCCTTCCGCCTGCGCCATGAGTCCCATGGACTGAGCGACAGCGCCAACATCATGTTTTGGGCTTTTGCCTCTGGGAACAAGAAACAGGATATATGAATCGGGACGTTCTTCAACCGACGGCGAATGTGTGCCCTTAAGCAATCCTGCCCAATGGGTGTGGGGGAAAACTTTATCCGCCTTCTCACCCTGCACTATCATGTAGCGAATAGGCTGCATATTCATCCCCGAAGGTGAAAACCTCGCAATATCAATAAACTTATACAAAAGCTCGTAATCCACGCTTCTGCGCTGATATTTACGGATTGTCCTTCTTGCCTTAATCAGTTTATAGACGTCCAAAAAACCACTCCCTTAAAACAATTGGTCTACTACTATTGTCTGTTCGCGCTTCGGTCCTACACCGATCATAGCAACAGGCAATCCAGTAAGCTCTTCAACTCTCTTAAGGTATATTTTAGCATTTTCCGGCAAATCGTCAAATTTTCTTACATGGGAGATATCATCAGTCCAGCCGGAAAGCGTTTCATACTGCGCTTCGTATCCGTCAAGGTGCTCCCACTGTGCCGGAAATACTTTAGTCACAGTGCCGTCAGGGCGTTTGTATCCTGTGCAGATTTTAACATCGCCGAATCCGCCCAGTGTATCCATGCGCGACACGGCAAGGTGTGTAAGTCCATTAACATTCGCTGAGTACTTAAGGATAACAGTGTCCAGCCATCCGCAGCGTCTCGGTCTGCCTGTTGTTGCTCCGTACTCGTGTCCTTTTTCGCGCAAAGCGTCTCCGCGCTCGCCCAGCATCTCTGTCACAAACGGGCCTTTACCCACGCGTGTTGTGTATGCTTTTACTATACCCAGCACCTTGTCGATAGCTGTAGGGCCGACACCTGAGCCGATACACACACCGCCGGCTATAGGATTGGAGCTTGTAACATAGGGATAAGTTCCGATGGTCAAATCCAAAAGCGTTCCCTGCGCGCCTTCAAACAATACATTCTCTCTGCGCTCAACAAGTTCATGCATTAAAGCCACAGTGTCTGTAATGTAAGGTGCAAGTTTATCTGCGCATATTTTATATTCAGCGATTATTTCTTCAATATCAAGAGGTTTTGCATCATAGAGCTTAACTATAATTTCATTCTTTTTTATACAAAGTGCGCGAGCTTTTTCTTCAAACACAGGAAAGTCCGCAAGGTCGCACATGCGAAGGCCTACGCGTTCCGCTCTGTCCATATAGGCAGGACCGATTCCTTTTTGTGTTGTGCCGATGTCGCCTTTACCAAGCGATTTTTCATATAATGCGTCAAGCTTTTTGTGCCAAGGCATAATAACCTGCGCTCTTAATGCTATCTTCAAATTGTCATATCTGATGTCGGCATCATCCAGCATCTGAAGCTCTTCAAGCAGCGCAACTGGATTAATTACAACACCCGGACCGATGATGTTTATCTTGTCCGGATTAAATATACCGGATGGTACTAAATGAAGCTTAAACTGCCTGTCGCCGATTTCAACCGTATGTCCTGCGTTGTCTCCGCCCTGAAAGCGTGCGACTGCACCGGATTTTTCCGCCAAAAAATCGACAAAGCGTCCTTTGCCTTCATCTCCCCACTGTGTTCCTACCAATACTACATTTGACATAACATTACCTCATTCGTCCGTGCTAAACCGTTAATATTCGCATTATTTCGCGAAGCAATGATTATTTTAGGCTTTTTCAGGTATAGTGTCAATAGCTATGTCGTCCGTTTTCCGAACGTTTTTTAAATATGTTTTGAATATGTTCGGCTATTTTACGTCAATAGCTGAAATAATTTCCTTTTTTGCATCAATATCGGTTTCTTTTCCCGAAATATCCATTAAAAAGCTGTGGCTTTTTCCAATCTTCCCCAGCGCCCAGGCTGCATAACCGCGCACCAGTGCATTTTCATTCGATATGAGTATCTCTTCAAGCATCGGAACATACTCATCATCATTTATATTCCCCGCAATCATACATGCCGTAGCAAGCATCCTTCCGTGACGCGCTTCGTTGCTGCCTATGAGTGTCTTGAGCTCTTTAACGCAACTTCCTCCGACTTCTTCAAGAATCCTTTTTATGTCAAGCGCACTGCAAAGCTCCTGAGAAGGTTCAGCTTTTTGAATATGTCCATTTTTCGGACAAACAGCCTGGCATATGCCACATCCAATATATCCGCGCCTCGCCGCAATCCTGATATTCTCAGGGATAAATTCTTTCACTGGAACATGATTGCGTATGCATTTTTCTCTGTCTATGCCTCCCTCAGGTTTTATAGCTCCCATCGGACATGCTCTAATGCACAAATCACACGAGCCGCAGATATCCTCACCCTTCGCAACTGGCATATCTACTGATTCAATATCCACAGCGATAGCCTGCACCGCAAAATAGCTTCCGTAATCACTGTCATACATGAGCGAATTTTTAAGCCGAATAAGTCCTGCCTTTTCAGCATAATTCTTAAGAGGCAGAATATTAGCGCTCTTTGCCTTAACTTCCATTGAATTTAATATTTCTATCAAGTTTTTATGAAGCAGATATGCATTTTGATATGCTGGATAATGCGACTGAACTTCCATAATCCCTTTTGGGAAGGATTTATACGGGTTATGTTTTTTTAAAAGTAAAAGAACGGACTGAGCTTCAGGCATTATTTCGCAAATAATCTCTTTTCCACTTTCAAGCGGCAAAAGATATGCCTTGTCGAATCCGTATTCTATCGCAGTTTTTATAATTTTAAACGGCATATAAATACCTATTGTGAAAGTCCGTCAGCAACTGCCTCCCACATCTGGGCATTACCAAACCCTTCCCGCCACACGCCGACTCCTGCAAGCTGATATTTTTTAACTATCTCAGTTTTTTGATAAAGCGACGATTCATCATCAACATATACTTTGTGCACATATCCATCCGTGTCCACGAATGAATATTGAGATATTCCGTATTCTTCATTCCATGAGCCTTTGTCCAGCCAGTAGTCAACATAGGTCCTTACATCGCCCCTGTCGTAATATCCATTGGCAAGCGCAGAGCCTATCCAGTCGGCGAAGAAATTTTTAACATAGGAATTGTCTGTTTTCCAAAGAGGATCCACATTGAATGAATCTCCGTTAATTACTTTTCCGATATAGTCAACTCCGTAAAATGGTATTCCAAGTATCAGTTTGTTGGAAGGCATCTCTTCCAAAAGTCTTTGAACATGTGTTTCAACCCATTTTATACCCGCTCTCGGCTCGGAGTCGTTATTGCCGCCTTCATATGTCATAACAGCCACATAGTCGATTACTTCTGCCAGACCTCCCCTGTCATATGACTGCCAGAGGTTGTTTGATGTGTCGCCCAGAAGCTTCACTGTCACCGCGGCTGATACTGTATTCTGATTTGAGGGAAGCGCTTCTTTAATTCTCTTTGCAAACTGAACAAAATCCTCATTGTATTCGGGATACATTTTTTCAAAGTCCAGTGATATGCCGTCCAACTGATATGCTATGACCCACTCTACAAGTTGGTCGATAATCTCCTGCTGAAGCTCCATGTCGGTTACGGCCTGCATTGCAAGGTCCGGCTTTCCGAGGCATGCAAACATTCCCCACACTTTTGTACCATTAGCGTGGCATATTTCAACATACTCCTGCGGATTCCACTGGGTGTTACCCATCTGCAGAAGGTTTTTGGGAACAGCTCTTCCCGTCACTTCATCTTCTTCAAGATAGAACCATTCGGGTGCAACTGCATTTACTCCGCTGGGTACACGATTGTTTACAAGCTTTCCGTCGCTGTGATCCCAAGCCATATATATGGTGCCATCTACCGGTGGAACAAGATTTTTGACCCAAGCATTCTCGTCTACTTCCTCAGGTATAAGCTCCGGCAAGGTTCTGCTGTTAGGATATACATCGCGCAGCACCCTTTCATGGTCAATCCTTATAGAACCGCCTGTAAGCATAGTTATGCACACTATAAGTAATATAGCAAACCTCACTAGTATTATGTTTGTCTTTGGTTTAACATAATACATGCTTCTTGGCGGTGAATACGGAGTCGGTTCTCTGTACTGTTTCTGATTTCTGTTATATGAATTTCTGCTGTAAGAATTTCTTCTCGGCATATTTTTCTCCTATAAAATGTTAAAGCTATTATAACATAAAAATTCGGCTTGTCATTAAGGCAATTGATGTTATAATGTTGTTGATTACCAAAGCTCTTTGAAAAAAGCAATTAAAATAAATTTTAGGGAAGATAAAAATGCCGAAATCCACAATGCATCTTTGGGTTGCAAAAAAAGTTGCAGATTATTTAAAATTTGACGCAGGAGCTAGCTTTCTGCTGGGAAATATCACACCAGACGCGGTCAATATCCGTCCGAACAGAACAAAGGAAGACAAGCTTGTCTCGCATCTTAGGCAACCCGATTTTAAAAGCGGATATAAAAATGCAAAAACCGTACTTCATGATTTTTCGGATAATGAGTTTTTAAAAGGATGCGCGCTTCATATCATGCTGGATGATCTATGGGTAAAAGGCCCCTATTATAAAACACTTAAAAAACTTGAAGGCACTCTTGATGAAAAAGAAGCCAAGATAGCATACCTTAAAGACATAGAATATATTGAGAGCTGGCTGTTTCGCCAGAATACATCACGAACTTTGTGGAGCGCAGTTTTAAACGCACCGCTTGAACGTTATTTTGACATACTTACACCCGGAGAGATTGAAGATTTCAGAAAAAAGAGATACAAAGATTTAAACTCCAAGAAAAACATACCGCCATCTAAGTACATCACACTAGACGTGGTTTATGATTTTATGGATACTGCTGCCGTAAAGCTTTCCGAAGAACTGAGTAAAGGCTGATTCAGGAGAAGACATGGTAAAAAAAATCGACTGCAGTTCACACACACAGAGCTCAACCTTACATATCACGATGAGCGTTCAAAAGGCAACGCGCCACATAAAATCACATTGAGATACAACGATATTCGTTCTGTGTCTATAAAACCATGCCGCGAACGCAAAGGACTCAAAGTGATCGAAAGCGAACGCATAATCATCCGCTCGCCAAGGCTTCATCATCCTGTGGAATACTATAAGTTTCGCGAATCGCAGATGTTTGATGACTATAAGGCAGGCCTAAGGCTTTTTTGCATGAGCAATAATGTAACCATTTACGACGAAGTCGAAGACTAATTACTCACTGAGAATTTGTTTAATTTCATCTGAGTTTCTAATTACACTCAAAGGATGCCACCACGTAGGCATAAGCTCCCTATAAATATCATGCATAAAACGGTTTCCGATAAGTAGCGCAACTCCTTTATCATCCTTAGTGCGGATTATCCGTCCCACAGCCTGTATAATCTTATTAAATCCAGGATAAGCATAGGCATATGCAAAACCCGGCTCTTCATTGTCAAAGTGATACTGCTTAATCATGTCGCGCTCATAGCATATCTGCGGCAGTCCGATTCCTACTACAACAGCACCGATAAGCCTTTCGCCTACCAAATCAATTCCTTCCGAAAATACTCCGCCCATAACGGCAAAAGCTGCAAGCGGATTTTCTCTTTCATGTTCAAACTGCATTAAAAACTCCGCCCTGTCCTCTTCACTCATACTTCTGGACTGAGCTATAACGTCAATTTTACCGTATTTATAAGTAAAGAGCTCATGTATCATCTCCATATACTTATATGAAGGAAAAAACACCATGTGTCTTCCGCCCAATGAAATTATAAACTCATATATGTTCTTGCATACTTCGTCCGCAGTCTTCATACGGTCGGCATACTTTGTAGATATGCTGCTGTTAACAATGACTTTTAAGTTTTCAGGCGGGAACGGTGAAGGCAGAAGATATCTTTCGCTGTCTCTTGCACTCAATAGCCTTGCAAAATATGAAAACGGAGTTATCGACGCTGAAAACAGTACAGCGCTTCTTATTTTGTCATATGTGTCCTGAAGCTTATGGGATGGATCTATACAGAAAATTTTGACTTCCAGCTCACTTCCGTGTTTCAGTGCAAAGCACTTATAATACTCACTGAAATCCCTGGCTACAGCTTTATATCCTTTAAGTCCAAAATATAGTTCAAAAAGCTCATTAGAATAGCTTTTTCTGATTGTTACATCCATTAAAGGCTCTGCAGCATCCAGAAACTCAATTACCGCAGTGGTAATATCATTGGGCGGATCGAAAAAAGACTGTGCTTCAATCCCGTCATAGTCCATCGCTTTTCTATATTCCAGTAAAATCTTATTTAGTTTTGTAAGCGACGCCTTTATATTTTTCTCGTTTTTATCCAGCTTTTTAGGCAAAAGTCTGCGCAGGGCAAGTACCTCTTTTTTTGATATAGAAACCGAAAACATATCCCTTGCGCGGCTTACAAGATTATGCGCTTCGTCAATTAAAAGAAGATAATCCCCACCGTCGTCAAAGAACCGCTTGAGGTGCGCCACCGGATCGAATGCATGGTTATAGTCGCAGATGATAACATCGCATTTCAGCGAAAAATCCAGCGACAGCTCAAACGGACAGATGTTGTGCCTTCCTGCAATCTTTAGGATGTCCTCCACACCATAGTGACCGCTTTGCATCATATCTTCCAAAGCAGCAGGCAGCCTGTCGTAATAACCTCTTGCCTGTTCGCAGTACATAGGGTGGCAGGTCTGGTGTTCATATGGACACATTTT
Source organism: Christensenellaceae bacterium (assembly GCA_963677605.2). Classification (GTDB taxonomy): domain Bacteria; phylum Bacillota; class Clostridia; order Christensenellales; family UMGS416; genus JAGLOK01. The sequence goes on from CAXXDX010000002.1 coordinate 89,366, forward strand.
AGTCTTTGCCGTAAGCAGTACGCTTCGCCCATAAAAACCGCTGTCAAACAGCGTTTTCATAGTCTTGGCCGCAACCTCTTTTATAGTGTTTTTTGCAGTTAAGTAAAATATTTTGTCGCCCATCCCCTCACCCAGTGATTTTATGGACGGATATAGCGCTCCCATGGTCTTACCTATCCCGGTCGGTGCACATAAAAAAGAAAGTGTACTGTCACGTTCGGTAAGATACACATATCCGGACATGTTGCGCTGTCCTTCGCGAAAATCCGGAAACGGAAACTGCAAATTCTGTGCAGCAGAGTTTCTCTTATTTTTATGTTCAATGTCAAGCTCTGCATCGTATAATATTTCATCACACTTTGAACGAAGCCAGCTTATAAGCTCCTTTGCTTTATAAGTTTCGGCTATCACGCAGCTTTCCTGCGTACGCACATGGACATATGTAACCCATGTTTCAATCTCATCTATATCATTAAGCGAGCAGTACATCGCTGCATAGCACTTTGCCTGCAGTGTGTGTGCAAGAGCCGCTTCTTTTATATCTTCAGGCTTTTTATAAGTGGACTTAAGCTCCTCGATTATAATACGGTCTTCCGTTTCATGCAGAAGGTCCATCCTACCCGAGATGTGAAGAGCAGCAAGGTCTGAAAGCTGCGTATATGAAATCGCGACCTCGCTTTTAGCATCGGACTTTTCCTGAAACGCTACGTGTGTGTCTATCCCTTCCTGCATTCTTTTAGCAGAAGGCATACCAAAGACAAGATCACCACCCTCCAGTATCCAATCTACGAACTCATGTACTGATATTTTACATATATGTTTGTCCATGCTATAATTATATCATCATTATTGGGTGAAACAAGAACATATTTCAGAGGTAATTCTCATGCAGATAAATGTTACATATATAGGCCACAGCGGATTTTCCATTGAGCTTTCAAACCACTTTTTGCTGTTTGATTACTTCCATGGAAGTCTGCCAGCAAACAAGATAAACTCATGCAAATACCCTGCAGTTTTCTCATCGCATTCACACAGCGATCACTTCAACAAAAAGATATTTACGCTCGCAAACAGCAATCCTTCGGTAAGATATTTTCTGTCGGACGACATAAAAGCAAAGCATACAAACGCAATATATATGAAACCATATGACGTACATAAAGAGCCTGACATAGAAGTGTTTGCATTCGGCTCTACAGATCTCGGCGTATCATATGCCATTATATGCGAAGGGATAGTCATTTTTCACGCAGGTGATTTAAACCTGTGGTCATGGAAAGACGAATCCACTGAGGATGAGATAAAAGAAGCATATGATTTATTTAACCATGAAATTGATAAAATCGAAGCGCAGTTTAAGGAATTTGACATTGCCTTCTTCCCTGTAGATCCGCGGATGAAAAAGGATTATGACGAAGGGGCGAAAGTTTTCCTTGAACGATTTGGCGTCAGTCACTTTTTCCCGATGCACTTTAACACAAAGTTTTATGCGGCGAAAAACTTTAAAAAGAAGTATAGCGGTGATACAATTATCTATGCGCCCGAAAATATGGGGCAGGAATTTAATATATTCATCTAGGAGCTTATATGAAAAAAACAACTCTGCTGTTTCCAAAAGGAAAGAAAAAGGCACTTACCTTCAGTTATGACGACGGTGTAACCCAGGACATAAGGCTTGCAAAGATATTTAACGAAAACGGCCTTAAATGTACTTTTAACATAAATGCATCAAAAGCAATTTCGCCGATGGAGTATACCGACCGCGGAGTCACGGTTCGCAATATACCAAAAGCCGAGTACGCAGAAGTGTATAATGGCCACGAAATAGCAACTCATTCGTTTACCCACCCTTTCCTTACAAAAATGCATGATAAGGAGATTTTTGAGGAGATAAGCCGTGACAGACTGGAGCTTGAAAAAATAACGGGCGGATTGGTTCGCGGTCATGCATATCCGTACGGCGCATATAATGACAATGTAATCTCTGCCCTAAAAAATAACTTTATTGTCTACGCTCGCACTGTTGCAAGCACAATGCGTTTTGATTTCCCACAAAACTTCCACGAATGGCATCCGACATGCCATCACAAATCGCCCAATCTGACTTCCCTTCTTGATTCATTTATTACCGGAAGATATCCGTCAAGTTTATTTTATGTGTGGGGGCACAGCTATGAATTTGACATGGACGACAACTGGGACATGATGGAGGAATTCTGCAAAAAAGCAGGCGGACATGATGATATATGGTATGCCACAAACATTGAAATATACGATTATATCTGCGCACATAAAAATCTGTTATTCAGCGCAGATGCAAGCAAGATTTATAACCCAACTGCCACGGACATTTATCTTGACGTGGATGGCAGCGAAGTAGTTGTAGCATCCGGAAAAACAACCACTATATAATAAGGAGACTGAAAATGAAATTTAAAATGGCTCATTTTAACTTTAACGTAAAGGACCTTGATGCATCACTGAAATTTTACCAAGAGCATCTCAACATGAAAGAAGTCCGCAGGAGCGAGGCAGCGGACGGCTCATTTATAATAGTTTTCTTAGAGGACGAGTTCGGAACCGGCTTCAATCTTGAGCTTACTTGGCTTCGCGACCATCCTGAAGCCTACGATTTAGGCGAAGAAGAATTTCACCTTGCCTTCCATGTAGAGGAATACGACAAGCTCAAAGCGGAACATGAAGCAAAAGGCTTATTAGCCTATGACACAACCGGAAAGCATTATCATTTTATTTTGGATCCTGACGGATATTGGCTGGAGTTTATGCCAATGCGCAAATGATACATTTGCTTTTAGTCGAAAAACTTTTTTCGACGATGTCTTACGAATTGATAAAAACTCGAGCATAGCTCTCGTGCACTTCCAAGCATTCAAAGAATGCGGGGTACGACAATAGTTTCATTGAAACTATGATAGTATCTTAATTCGCGCTTGTAAGCAATTTTATAGAAAGTATTAGTTAATCCTGCGGAATGAATCCGCAGGATTTGTTATGCCTTTGTTGTATTACTAAATAAAAAGACCGGCAAAGCCGGTCTTAAGTATCACATTTTTATTTGTCTTGTTTGTCCTTATTCTGTTTCCTGTGCTTTCTGCTTTGCTTTATGATAATTATAATAACCACAGCTATCGCGCCGAGTATCACAATAGGTATAGCAAGTATGGCAAGAAGCCTGAACAGATATGAGAAGAAGTTTGCAACAGCTATCGCTGAGTTTTTAAATCCCTTCTTCATTGCACGCCATGTCTCATCCACTTTTATAAGACGCGGTGTGTCGTCATCGCTGTCCAATGTCGGGATAGGACGTATGTTATATGTCACAGTCGAGTAATCCACAAGAGAATCCCACAGACGAATTCTTCCTTTATAGCTTTCTACACGCTCCTGTACATAGCTGAGCTGTTCGCGGACAAGAAGTATGTCTTCTATAGTTTCCGCCTGCTCAAGCACTTCAAGAAGCTGTGCTTCTTCTTTTTCCGCGCTTTCAAGACGTCCTTTTATGTCATAGTAACTCTCTGTTATATTTTCTGTTGACATTGTGTATTCGTTTACATCGCCAAGGCTGTAGGTATGCTCTTTCATTTTAGAAAGGTTGACAGATGGAACACGTATTTCCACATTTGCATAAACATATCCGCCGGAGTTATATACGTTGGAATAAGAAATGTATCCGCCTAAAGACTTTACTTTCTGTGAAACGGAATCAACAGCAACCTGCACATCTTCAACCTGAACAGATGTATATACATTGTAGATAATTTTCTCAGAAAAGTCTGTTACCTCAGAACTTCCGCTTTCATCTCTTACTTCCTCTTCATACTCCACATCATCGGACACACCAAATCCACTCTCTTCAGCCATAGCCATGTCTTCTGATACCATCTTCTTTTCATACAATGCCTGAGGTGCGGAATTAGATGAAGCTTCATCCTTCGCGCTGGACGCACAGCCTGCAAAAATCATGGCAAGTACAACAAGTATACTGATTAACGCTAATGCTCTCCTATTCATAATAATCCTCCTTGTTTTTTCTATTTTACTTATTAGACGTTTGTTTTATTCAGTTTGTTCCGCATTTTCTCTTTTTTTCGCTTTAAGAAATAATGCAAAGAAAATCGCACCTATAATAAAGATAACAAGCACGCTTAAAACTCCGTATGGAGCTGATGCTTTGTCCAGTGCATCCTGCACAATATCGGGATTATTCTTTAATATTATTCTGGATGCCCAAACACCTGCCGCACCGAAAAGCGCTGGCCCCATAATAGCCGAGAACTTCCCGAATATCTCAAAGAATCCAAAGAACTCGTTTGAGCGCTTTTTGTCGGGAATCATTTTGCCAAATATAGACCGCGACAGTGCCTGTATTCCGCCCTGACTTGTCGCAACCAATGCAGCAACCACCCAGAAGTGCCAGTTTTTCGTTACAAAGAAACCAAATACAGTTATGAACATATATATGCCGATTCCAACAAGAATCATTTTCTGAGCGGTGAACTTTTTAGCCAAAGTACCGTATAATATTGCAAACGGGAAAGCTAAAACCTGTACCATAAGAAGAGCCAGCATCATCTGTGTGCTGTCAATATTAAGTGCTGTACCGTATGCAGTAGACATATAAATAATAGTGTTGACACCATCAATATAGAAGAAATATGCCAATAGGAATAAGAGCATTTCGCGTCTTTTAAATATGTCTTTAACTGTTATGCCAAGGTGTCTTATTGTATCCAACACCAATCCCTTTTTCTTTTCAATATAATGCGTCTGCTTTACGTTTTTTAGCATCGGGATGGTAAACACTCCCCACCACACACCGGTAAGCGCAAATGAAATAGCCATAGCGTAGTTTACAGGAATAAGCATATATAGTACAAGGAAAATCACAAACGGTATTGTTGAACCACCTATATACCCTAATCCAAATCCCCACGCTGAAACCTTATCCATCTTCTCGTCCGTTGTAACTTCTGGTAAAAAGCCATCGTAGAAAATGTTTGCTCCTGCAAAAGCGAAGTTGCTCAGTGCATAAAATCCGAGTATCAGCTGCCAGACAGGATTAAAAGGCATTCCCGCAAGCGCGATACAGGAAACAACACCTATGGATACAAAAAGAGCAAATAGCCTCTTCTTATAGTTTTTAAAATCGCCAAGTGTTCCGAGCAGCGGCGCAAGAATCGCGACCAGAAATTTAGAAGCCGAAGTAACGCTTCCCCACATCGACATAGCTCCGGTATTGTTTTCAAATAGCGACATAAAGAAAATGGGCAACACCGTCACAACAACAATCGAGTGTGCGGAATTAGCCCAGTCGTACATCATCCAGCTTTTTTCTTCTTTGGTAAACTGTTTAAGCATATTTATAATTCCTTTTTTCTTTTAATTTTATCATAATAAACATTTGTTTAAAATCTTTTTACAATTATTATGATAAGATATTACATAAGAAAGAAAGGGAAAATTATGCCGGCAGCATTCATTCATGAAAACATAGCGATTAACGCTCTAAAAAAAGCAAACAAAACACCAGAATACATAATAAATAACATGGAAGCCTTTGAGCTTGGAGCACAAGGACCTGATATTTTATTCTTTTATCACATGCTAAAATTCTGGGATAAAAACTTTAAGCCAAACGAGTTGGGCGAAACCATGCACCAAAAAAACATATCGCAATTTTTTAAAAGCGCTTTTAAACATGCAAAGTCATACGGCAGTGCGGCATGCGCATGGATAGCAGGATTTATAACACACTACGCAGCAGACACCACAGTGCATCCTTTTGTATATGCATCGACCAATAATGCTGATGGCTCTCAAAACACAACAAAGCATTTGCTTCTTGAAACGCAGTTTGACACATGGTATCACAGGAAAGTGCAAAATAATAAAGGCATACCAAGGCAAGTCTCCTGCATAAAACAACTAAACAGCAGCCAAAAAAGAGAAATAGCACATACTCTAAGTAACGCATGCAATGAAGTATATCCGGGAGTTACACTCTCCTACGATGACGCTTATTCCTGCTTTGCCGATATGAAAAATGTCACCAATTTTCTATACTCACCGCATAAGATAAAGTATGCAGCATTTAGGCTGCTTGAAAAAATAGTAGGCAAGCCTAACATAATAATAAGACATGCACCGGCACAGAGCCTGCCAAACAATGATTTCTTAAACCTTGGAAAAAATGTATGGATAAATCCTTGGGATGAATCGATAAAGTCGGATATGTCGTTTCCTAAGCTGTTTGATGCGGCAGTTGAAAAGGCGGCACATTATCTTAATACGGTATTTGAATTAATGGATGATAAAATAACAATTGATGAGGCTTTATGTGTCCTTGGAAATAACAGCTATTCAAGCGGTCTGCCTATAACCCAAGAATAGATTATCGTAATATCTGAGATGCGACATCGTTTAGCAGATTAGCCATAATTCCTGCTTTTTTGAAGGAAAACTCATCTCCTTCGCCGATTATGATATGGTCAAAAATCCTGATTCCTATAACACCCAACGCCAGAGCAATCTTTTTCGTGCACTTCACGTCCTCCTCTGAAGGATATGCGCTTCCGCCAGGATGATTATGAGCGAATATAACATATTCAGGCTCGTGCTTTGCAGCTGCCACCACGGCCGCACGGGGATTTACTATAAGCTCTGCCGTATTTCCCTCTTTTAACTTCTCGGTTGCAATTATCCTGTTGTTTTTATCAAGACATATAATCAGAAACACTTCTTTAGTTTCATTAAGCATATATCCCCTTAAATACTCAGTCGCCTTTTCAAAAGAATCAACCGAAGCTTTTTTGCCGAAACTTGCAACACTGTATCTTTTTGAAAGCTGAGGAATCATAGATATTAAAACTGCACTGTTTTTCGACACTCCTTTTACTTTCATAAGATCACTGGCGTCAGCATTAAAAACTGCCGATAGAGAACCAAACTCATCCATCAGTCTGTGTGCTATAGGATTTGTGTCCAACCGCGGTATTGTGTAAAAGAGAATAAGCTCAAGCACTTCATGGTCATAAAAAGAATCCAGTCCGTCCTTTTGAAGCCTGTCAAACACTCTCTGTCTATGATTCTTATGAAGATTTTCATCCACGTTATTTCTATCTTTTTCCATGTTCAGATTATCCGATAAAAGACGAATATTGTCAATTCGTAAAATATTTATACATATTTAGAAATAGTTTTATAGAACTAAATCCCAGTATATGATAAGATTTTTCCATACCTAATAAAGGAGCAACATATGAAAAACGCATTGGTAGCACAGTCGGGCGGTCCATCGCCTGTAATAAACTCATCGCTTCAGGGCGTGGTTGAAGCATGCTTTGATTATGACGAAATAGACAAGGTATATGCTGCGTGGCACGGGATTGAAGGCGTATTGCTGGAAGAGCTGATTGATATGAACTCTCAGGATAAATATGAAATCTCGCTTCTTAAAAACACACCGGCAGCGGGAGCTATAGGAACGTGCAGATACAAACTGCGCGAACATCAGGAAGATGATTTCAACAGAATAATAGATGTATTCTTAGCACATAATATAGGATACTTTTTCTACATAGGCGGAAACGACTCAATGGACACAGCGTCCAAAGTGTCAAACCTCGCCAAAGAGCGCGGAGTTGACCTCACTGTGGTAGGCGTTCCCAAAACAATCGACAATGATGTGGGAGATGCTGAGTTTACAATAATCGACCATACACCCGGTTACGCCAGCGCGGCAAGATATTGGGCTACCATAATGCAGAACGTGGAAGAAGAAAACCGCGGCATGCACGTATCCGAGTGCGTATCCGTGTTTCAGGCAATGGGCAGAGCATCAGGCTGGCTTACAGCAGCATCGCGCCTTGCAGATCCCGAGCGCAAAATGCCTCTTCAGCTGTACTTTGCGGAATCACACCACAATCTAGAAACTCTTGCCGACAACGTAAACGAACAATTGAAGCGCGACGGCAGGTGTATAGTCGTCGTAAACGAAGGCTTCGATGTTGGAGACATTGGTGCGGCAAAGGACGGTTTTGGCCATGTGGAATACGGAGCAAGCGAAATAACAGCTATGCAGGCAGTCACAAACTACCTCAACAAGAACGGCCTTAAGGCACGAGGCCAGGCAACCGGACAGATGCCGGGTGTACTACAAAGAGGATGCTCCATACACGCATCCAAGGTGGATGTTGAAGAAGCGTATAACGTCGGACAAAAGGCTGTTCAGATAGCAATGGAAGACGGTACAGGTTACATGGCGACAACACTTCGCAAAAAGCAGGACACATACGAAGCGTACTTTGACAAGGTGAAGCTTGAAGTTGTCGCAAACTCGGAGAGGTTCCTTCCCGATAGTTGGATAACACCAAACGGCATTGACGTAACTGATGACTTCCTAAAGTATGCGCAGCCTCTTATCGCAGGCGGATGGCCGGACATCAAGATTGAAAACGGGCTGCAGAGATTTGCGAGGCTGGATGTTAAGTTTATCGACAAGAAACTTCCAGAGTACAAACCACAGGCTTTTTAATAAATAAGGTTAATATTGAATCTCCTTGAAAAGGAGATTCTTTTATTTTGCAATAATTTCAATTTCTATGGAAAATACGATATAATATATATAAAAGAGAGTTTTTTATACAGGGAGGGATTCTATGAACAAACCATACCTTAAACTTTCGTCAGCAATTTTGCTTATTTTAGCATTTACTATGCTTCTTACTGGGTGTCTGAATGATCCGTCATGGCTTCCGTCATCAACTACTGCTCCATTAGAGACTGAATCCGAAGCTGCAACACAGGAAGAGAGTGAATCAGCAGCTGAGCCCGAGTCTTCAACTCCCGCACCTACGGACACACCTGCACCGGCAGATACACCATCTCCAACCCCCGAACCTACTTTAACAGCAGAACCAACTCCCACAGCTTCACCGACTCCGACGCCTGCACCGACACCTCCATCCATCGCAGCACTGCCTACCGATGATATGGGTGCTGCATACTACACAGAGGCGAACGACCAGCTTAGCTATATATCAAGCAGTCTTGGAAGCAGCCAACCTTACGTTCAGGAATATTTGGCTTACATAGTCGGAAAGTCTATGAGAATGGATGGCCAGACTGACATAGTATTTGACTATGTAGTGTGGCTCAGCGATCCCGAAGCTACAGAAGCATATCTTGAAGACCACCCCGGCGCATCACCTGAGGATTATGAATTCATCCAGTATGTGGGTTATATAAGAAATGAAGACCCCGACACAGTGGTGCTTCCCACATCAGCTGAAACAAGATACTTTTTAAACCGTCCGTTATATACATCACAGATAGGTGAAGTGGACTATGACGAGTTCCGTGACTGGCTTTTTCCGCTTACCGAAGACGCATTTGTAATTGTTTGCGAAGTTGACGGTGTTATAGCAAGGGTAGAATGGATTTATATGCCATAAACCAAGTTTTAAAAAGGTCATTTAATTGGCCTTTTTTATTATAAAATTAATCCTGATATGGTATAGTATAATAATGAAAAAATTAAGCAACTCAAAAATAAAAAAATCAACAAACATATATTTGTTTTTAATTATCATATCACTTATTATCCTTCCCGGTAATATGAATTATCTACATCACGGGTACCTTTCAGGATTTATGGTTCAAAACTGGTCAATAAGCTATGACACAGGCTTTGTTCTGCGCGGACTTCCCGGCACAGTAATGTCATATCTTTTTAACCCGATAAGCTCAAAAGAAGTAATGTATGCAGTTTATCTGATGCTTATCTCTTATATAACAATGATATTTATTACAGCTAAATCTTTATACAAGCTTAATAAAGATAATTCCAGTCTTGTATTCATATTGTTTTTATTAGTTCAGCCGTCGGTTCTTCAGCGTTGGATATCCTCAGCCGTTATAGGAAGGCTAGATTCTATGCTTATAGTACTTTTTATTACTATAATTATTATTGCATTAAAATCAAAACGAAGCCTTATTAAGTATATATTTATAAATCTAGTTACAGCCATAGCCATACTTTCTCACGAAGGATTTGCAGTATTTTTTGTTCCGACAATCCTTGCAGTTGTTATAATTACAGAAAATAAGATATTAAAGCCTTTACTTATATATCTTTTGCCATCTGCAGCAATCTGGCTATTGACTATTGTATTTGGAGGTGCCGATGTTCCTTTAGAGCAGTTTATGCTTATGCTAAACAACAATGCTGTAACAAATGAAATATATCCATTTGAACCTTCCCAAATTAAAATGGTATATTATATGTCGCTCGCTGAAAAAAATAAGTTTACATTTAATTATTATAACAGTACAAGAGTTGCACATATAATCCTTACATTTATTCTTTTATCTCCCAGCATCATCTGCTTTATTGGCTATTGGCGAAAAATATTAAAGAGCGCAAACGATAAAAGACATAAGTATATGCTCGTTTTCTTAGCAATAGCCACACTGTCTCCGCTGTTTGCAATGTTTTTTGCAATAGACACATATAGATGGATTGGCATGGCACTGTTTAACAGCGCAGCTGTTCTTGTGATATTGTTTATATTTAACGAAACATACAGAAATGCAATAATAGGCTATACAAAGCTAAATACATTGAAACTGGTATTTGCTATAACTCTTGCTCTGCTTCTTGGCTACTTCACAGTATTTACTCCATATCCAGTAATTGAACAATATTTCCCGGCTGTATATAATTTTTTCTTTAGTTAGATAAAGATTAATTGACAACCATTACAGAAAATGATATAAAGAAGATGCTTGAATTTTAAGTAGATTTTTGATTATTTGATTGTTTTTTAGATTTTATTTTTTGAAGTATTACCTAATTTAAATCATTTGTTATCAGTTTTACAAAAGATTTAAGAAATAAATAAGGAGGTATGCTTCATGACAGGAACAGTCAAATGGTTTAATGCAGAAAAAGGCTATGGCTTTATCGCTAGCGAAGAAGGAAAAGACGTATTTGTGCATCATTCACAAATCAACGCTTCAGGCTTCAAAACTCTCGAAGAAGGCCAGAAAGTAACTTTTGATGTAACTCAGGGTCAGAAAGGCCCTCAGGCAGAAAACGTTACAGTTATCTGATTAACAAAACAAAGCCGGCTTATACCGCCGGCTTTTATTTTACACTTTATTCATACCATTTTAGTAGGATATATGTATAATAGATTTACCGATACATATATTTACGGAGAACTAAATGGTTTTTTATTTAAATCTTGTATTCGGGTGGATTGCTATGATATCGGCAGGAATGCTGGCAATTGTTTATCTGCTTCGGGTACTTAACAAAACAAAAAAAATAAAATGGATTAAAACTTTAAACCGCGCACTTAGAAAGAATCATAAATCAATAGGTGTTATCCTTATTGTTTTCGGATTAATCCACGGAATACTTTCAAGCGACAAAGCAATAGGATTGAATTTTGGTACATTGTCATGGATAGTGTCCATTCTTCTTGGTTTAAGCTTTGTATATCGCAAAAGATTCAATCCACAAAAGCTGTGGATGACTTTACACAGGTTTCTGACAGTCGCATTTATTAGTATTTTGGTGATTCATATTGTAGATGTGGGCGGTTTCGTTATTGATGATTTCCTCCGCGGAGAAATTCCATCTGCAACTCTTTCCGGCAATGCTCAGGCGCAAGACATCGCTCCAATTGTTACACAGGAACCTATAATAACATCATCACCATCCCCCACTCAGCAAGAAGAGACACAAGAGGTTCCTGCCGTTTCAGAATCCGCAGCTTATATAGTAACACAATCACCCACAGCAGAGCCTACACCTGAACCTACTCATCAGATACAGTCAAAATATATAGACGGAGTCTATCAGGCAACCGCAGACGGTTTCCAGCCAGGTCTGACGGTTGAAATTGAAATAAAAGATGATGTGATTATAAGAGTGGATGTAATAGACCACAACGAAGTTAAAGAACGTTACTGGGGCGTGCCTGTGGAAGAGATCCCCAAAAGGATTGTAGAATCTCAGTCCACCAACGTTGATACTATATCCGGCGCAACATACACCTCACGCGGCATAATTAATGCTGTAAACCTAGCGCTCGAGAAAGCTTTGAGATAATATAAACCTCCCATATGGGAGGTTTATTGCTATTGAACTAGTTAAAATGCTTAAATATTTCACTCACCTGCAGCTTCATTCAAAAACTCATCAAGTCTTTTTAGCCCTTCCACAATGTTATCCATAGATGTCGCATACGAAAGTCTTACATATTTGTCAGCGCCAAATGCTACACCGGGCACAGCAGCCACATGCTTTTTCTCAAGCAGTATGTCAGAAAAATCAAGTGATCCTTCAATCTTTTTGCCGTCCACTGTTTTTCCATAGGACGATGACACATCCACCATCATGTAAAATGCACCGCCTGGCTTAACAAAGTCCGCATATTTCATGTCAGCAACAGTTTCCATCATGTACTGTCTGCGAGCTTTAAACTCCTTGCGCATATTGGTAACGCATCCTTCGGTTTTTTCATCTGTTAAGGCCACAAGTGTTGCATACTGCGCAATAGTATTCGGATTGCTTGTTGCATGGCTCTGGAGCGCGCTCATGGCAGATGCCACGTTCTGGGGAGATGCAGTCCAGCCTATGCGCCAGCCTGTCATTGAAAACGCCTTTGATGCGCCGTTTACAACAATAGTTCTTTCGAGCATTCCAGGAAAGGTGGCTATTGAAGGAGGCACTTCGTCTTCATATACCAGTTTGTCATATATCTCATCGGATATAACAATGATGTCTTTTTCTATGCAAAGCTTCGCTATCGCTTCAAGCTGGGAAGCACTATAGATAGCACCTGTCGGATTCGAAGGATTGTTTAATATCAATGCTTTTGTTTTTGAAGTAATAGCTGAGCCCAGCGCATCAGGTGTTGCAAGGAAATCATCACCCGATTTAACGTATACGGGAACTGCGCCTGCAAGCTTAACAAGCTCAGGATAACTCACCCAGTACGGTTCGGGTATGAGCACTTCATCTCCCGGCTCAAGTATTGCCTGCATGCTGTTAAAAAGCGAGTGTTTTGCGCCATTTGATATAACAATCTGTGATGCTTCGTATGCGAGTCCTTTTGAGGCCAGTTCGTTTGCTATTGCCTGCTTAAGCTCAACAAGCCCTGATGCCGGTGTATATTTGGTGTATCCGTCATCCATAGCTTTTTTGGCAGCGTTAATTATATGCTCGGGTGTATTAAAGTCCGGCTCTCCTGCAGAAAAAGATATAACATTTATCCCCTGCTTTTTCATAGCTTTCGCTTTAGATGTAATTGCCAGAGTCATAGACGGAGCCACTTGTTCACATTTTTTGCTGATTTTCATTTTTATCCCCTTTGATAAAGTTAAGTTTTTGTATAATGAAATTTTTTGAATTGTAATCCTGCATAAAGTAATTGTTTTCAACATATTTCATGCATATTCTCACCTATTTTGCATGATTGCGTATTCAATTACTTCATTTGTGATTATAATACCACCATATTCCAAACATTACAAGTGATAAAAATGAGTATTTATCTTAAAACTGTTTTTTCTGCGTAGTTTTCGGCTATTTTAATTGCATTTTTAAATTCTTCCTCAGAATTCATTTTCGATTTGACATAAAAACTGTGTTCCTGTTTGTACTTTTCAGGAAGCTTGTAGTGCTGTAAAGCAAAAGTTTTAATCCGACCTATATCGTTAAACATTTCTTCGATGTCTTCTGCACTCAGCTGAGGAATAAAAGTTGTACGAAGTTCATATAACACACCGCTTTTTCTAATTATATCAAGTGTAGTTTTCACCGCGTCCGTATCGCATTTTGCGCAGCAGATGTCATCATATCTTTCAAATGGAGCTTTATAGTCCATTGCAACATAATCCAGCAGATTTTCTTTTAAAAGCTCGTCCACAACAGAGGGTACGCTTCCGTTTGTGTCCAGCTTTAAAAGATATCCCATTTCCTTTACTTTTCGGGAAAATTCAATAAGGTCTTTTTGCAGCGCCGGCTCCCCGCCTGTTATAACAACTCCGTCAAGCAATCCTTTTCTTTTTTGAAGGAAGGAGAAAAACTCTTCTTCGTCATAGCCTTCACCTTCAAACGGTATAAGGTCTCTGTTATGGCAAAAAAAGCAGTCGTAGTTACATCCCTGTGTAAATACGACTGCTGCTATCTGTCCCGGGTAGTCCACAAACGAATTCTTTATGATTCCTGCTATTTTCATCCTGTTATCTGATTCTCTTTTATCTTATATTTCTCGCGAAGCTTAAATTCTTCCTTCTTTCCCGTGTTAAAGTTTTGCACTGGGCGAAGGTATCCTGTAACTCTTGACCAAACTTCGGTTTCCAGACCGCAATCTGGGCATGAGTAATGCTCTCCGTCGATATATCCATGCTCATTGCAGATTGAAAACGTCGGTGTCAGTGAAATATAAGGAAGCTTATAGTTCACAAACACTTTCTGAATAAGTTTTTTGGCGACCTCAACATCTTTTATCGCCTCACCCAAGTAAAGGTGCAGAACAGTTCCGCCTGTATAAAGCGACTGAAGCTCATCCTGAAGGTCAAGCGTCTCAAATATATCATCAGTAAAGCCAACCGGAAGCTGCGATGAATTAGTATAATACGGTATCTCCTCGCCTGCTGTCACGATGTCAGGATATGCTTCAAGGTCAAGACGGGCAAGCCTGTAGCATGCGCCTTCGGCAGGGCTTGCTTCAAGGTTATAATAGTTGCCTGTTTCATCCTGAATGTCTTTAAGCACATCGCGCATATAGTTCATAAGCTCAAGAGCAAGCTCCTGTCCTTCATCTGTTGTAAGGTCTTTCCCGATAAAGTTTATAAGTGCTTCATTCATGCCTATTATGCCGATTGTGTTAAAGTGGTTAAACCAATACGAACCTGTACGTGCTTTAACATCGCGCAGATAGTTCGCGCAATATGGATACAGACCGTGATCTGTCTGATCCTCTATAACTTTGCGCTTTATTTCAAGAGAAGTCTTTCCTAAGTGCATAAGGCGCCATATACGCGCTTTAAATTCGTTAACGGATGCAGAAAGATATCCAATCCTCGGCAGGTTTATAGTATATACACCGATTGAGCCGGTCATCGGGTTTGAGCCGAAAAGTCCGCCTCCGCGTTTGCGAAGGTCCGATGTGTCAAGCCTAAGCCTACAGCACATGGAAACTGCATCTTCGGGAGATAAATCCGAATTTACATAGTTTGAGAAATACGGTATACCGTATTTACAGGTTATCTCCATAAACTTGTTTACAACTTCGCTGTTCCCGTCAAACTCGTTTGTAACATTTATTGTGGGAATAGGGAACGTAAACACACGGCCCTTCCTGTCGCCTTCCATCATTACATCACAAAACGCTTTGTTGAAAATGTTCATCTCCTCCTGGAAGTCGCCGTACTGGTCTTCAGTGTATTCGCCGTTAATTATTACATATTCATCTTTAAGCGTACCGGGAGGCGTTATATCAAATGTCAGGTTTGAAAACGGGCACTGGAATCCAACTCTTGTCGGTACGTTTATATTAAACACAAATTCCTGTATAGCCTGCTTCACTTCCGCATAGCTCATATTGTCATAGCGAATGAACGGCGCGCAGTAAGTGTCGATGCTGCTCCATGCCTGTGCGCCTGCAGTCTCTCCCTGTGTTGTAAATGTGGAGTTAACTATCTGTCCCAGAAAAGCGCGCAGATGTTTTGGCGGCTTGCTTTCAAGTTTTCCGAAAACTCCGCCGAAACCGTCGAGCAGAATCTGTCTTAGGTCCCAGCCTGCGCAATATGGTCCGAAAAATCCCAAGTCATGTATGTGACAGTCTCCGCCTGAGTGGGCGTTGCGCACATCCTCAGGATACACCTCATGAAGCCAATACTGCTTTGTAAAAGACTCGCGGATATAGTTATTCATTCCGTTAATGGAGCGCTGTGTATTTGCGTTCTCCTGAATGTTCCAATCTGTTTCTTTTAAATAATTGCCAAAGAGATTAACAGTTGCACCGATAAGCGCATCCATCTCTCTTGCGTTTTTACGCTTGTCGCGGTATAGAATATATGCTTTTGCGGTTTTTGCGTGACCATTTTCAATGAGCACTTTTTCAACAATGTCCTGAAGCCCCTCAACTTCGCAAACACCTTCTTTAAACTTAAACTTTGCAATGTCGAGCACCTGATCTGTCAGCTGTTCAGCTGTATCCCAGTCATTTCCGCCGACTGCTGTCGCCGCCTGAAAGATTGCCCATGTTATTTTTTCTCTTTTAAAGTTCTCTAATGTACCGTTGCGTTTTTTAATTTCTGCAATCATTTACAACTCCTCAATACTATATATGTATAAAAAATGACACAACCGATCATCACAATCAGTTGTGTTTTTATTATAATACAAGTCCCATATGATGTATATAATCAAAATGGGACTTTAAGCCAGTTTTTTATAAACGTTCGGATTTTAGAAAATTAACTTATCAAACTATTGTGTTATAAAGTGACCTGTATAATGGTTAAGTCTGCGGAACTCATTAAACGGCCACACCACATATTGGACCTTTCCCACTATAAGCTCTTCATCCAGCGGGCCTACATCTATATACCTGCTGTCGCGCGAATTGTTTCGGTTATCTCCCATCACCATAAACTTTCCTTCCGGTATGGTTATATCCCCATAATTGTTTATTATCTCTTCATTGATATACGGCTCGTCAAGCTCAACACCATCAATATAAACTTTTCCGTTTTCAATCTTAAGTGTTTCACCCGGAAGACCGATTACGCGTTTAACAAAGTTCCTGTCGTCCTCGGGATATTTTGTTACCACAATATCTCCGCGTTCAGGTGAGTTGAAATAATATGAAAAAATGGTTACAGCCATTCTTTCATCCGTGTATAACGTAGGCTGCATGGAAGGTCCGTCCACTCTAACAATCTGAAATACAAAGTTATGAATCAACAGTGCCAATGCAACTGCAATTATTATAGAAAATACCCATTCGGTAACTTCTTTTTCCACTTTTTTAGTTTTGTCGCTAACGTGTTTTCTATCCATTGTTATCCTCTGTTATGTTTTTTTTCATACGTTTTTTAAAGTCAATCCTCGGCAGCATAATAACTCTTCCGCATCCAGTACACTTTATCTTTATGTCAGCTCCGACTCTAATCACCTGGAACTTATCATCTCCGCATGGATGCTTCTTTTTTCATCTGAACTATATCATTTAATTTGAAATTCTTTTCCATATCCTCTTATATTATAATATATACCCTATTTAATCAATGAACTAACTGTTAAACGCTACAAACCTGTCAACTACATCGCACACCATTTTTGGGCGCTCTTCATGTACTAAATGCCCGCTGTTGTTTATAAGCGTAAAAGAGCTGTCCCTCAATCCTTTTTAAAAACAGTTCACACATGTTAACAGGGTGTCCCTTATCATACTCGCCCCAAATAATCTTTGTCGGGCAGAAAATATTTTTCAGATTGCTGAAAACTGCTATATCCATGTAGTCTCTCAAAAGGTTTAAAAGCCCCAGCTTTGTTTCCTTCTGCTCAAACGGCTGATATGTCTGCCTCTCCAATGAACCAGTGACAGATGTTTCATCAAACATTATCCAGCGCAGAAACTTGTTTATATGCTTGCGCTCCATCATTTTAAGTGCAAGTTCGCCGAATATAGGCGCTGAAAGATGGCGGTATAAAAACGGGTAGTTTATTGTCATGCTGCCCGGGCTTGCAAGAACCATGCTGTTTACATTTTCAGGGTGCATCTGGCACAGCCTGAGTGCATATATCGCGCCTTCAGCTATTGCATATATATTAACCTTTTTGATTTTAAGAGAATCTATCAGTTTGTTTAAAACATGTGCGACTTCATCAGGTGTCATTCGTACTCTGGGTGCCGCTTTCGAGTAACCGCAGCCGGGTATATCAACAGCGATAACCTTATATCCTCTCTCAGCCAAATCATTGTAGACATTTCTCATACTGTAGAGTGAAAATCCCAGTCCGTGTATAAGAAAAATAGGCGTATCTCCATCGGATTCCGCGAAGTGTACAACATGCCCGTCTATCTGAATTGTTCTTCCTAAAATACTTGAATTAAGTGTAATCTTGTTTGTTGTCATAAATATCTAAAACCTGCTCCAAAACGATATTGAGTATTATATCACATCTTGCCGTGCAACCATATATACTTTATATTCTATTGATTACCTATACCCTCTTATCAAATGAAGCCAAGTGTGTTAAAATGTATAAAACTTTTCAATTAGCACATATACGAGGTGGAAAAATGCTTGATATACAAAAAATAAGACAAACTCCCGACGAAGTCGCAGCTGCCCTTGCAAAACGCGGCTATGAAGTGGACTTTGCAGACTTTTTGGGGCTGGATGCAAAGCGCAAAGAAATCATCAGCGAGGTTGAGTCGTTAAAGGCTGAGCGTAACAGCGTTAGCCGTGAAATACCCCAGATAAAAAAGCAGGGCGGCGACGCTTCTGAGCTTCTCAGTAAAATGAAGACTGTGTCGGATCGTATAAAAGAGCTTGATGAAGCTCAAAAGACAGTTGAAACCGAAATACACGACTTTATCGCCGGGCTTCCAAACCTTCCCGATGAGGATGTCGTGGCAGGCGGCAAAGAAAACAACGAAGTTGTTTCAGTATACGGCGAAATGCCCGAGTTTGATTTTGAGTTTAAAGATCATGTGGATCTTGCAACATCCTTGGGGCTTATCGACTATGAGCGCGGTGCAAAGCTTGGCGGCAACGGCTTCTGGCTTTACACAGGAGTGGGCGCTAAAATCGAATGGGCGCTGCTCAATTACTTCATCACCGAGCATATAAAAGACGGCTATGAATTCATCCTTCCTCCGCACATGCTAAACTATGAGTGCGGATACACAGCAGGTCAGTTCCCGAAGTTTAAAGAAGACGTCTTTAAACTCGAAACAGGCAACTTCATGCTGCCAACATCTGAAACTGCTCTAGTAAACCTCTATCGTGACGAGATACTTTCTGAAGACGATTTGCCAAAGCGTTTATTCTCATACACTCCCTGCTACAGACGCGAGGCAGGAAGCTACCGCTCAGACGAGCGCGGCATGATTCGCGGACATCAGTTCAACAAGGTTGAGATGTTTGCTTTCACGAAGCCCGAGGAATCTGACGCACTGCACAAAGAGCTTATCGAAAAAGCCTGCCGATTGGTTGAAGGCTTAGGTCTTCATTACAGGCTGTCAAAACTTGCCGCTGGCGACGTTTCAGCTTCAATGGCAACAACATACGACATTGAAGTGTATCTGCCTTCTATGGGCATTTATAAAGAAGTCAGCTCTATATCAAACGCGCGTGACTATCAGGCACGCCGCGGAATGATGCGCTTCAAACGTGAAGGAAGCAAAAAGACAGAATATATACACACATTAAACGGCTCAGGACTTGCCACAAGCCGTGTTCTGCCCGCGATACTCGAACAGTTCCAGAACGCCGACGGTTCGGTCAATGTGCCGAACCCGCTGCAGGCATTCCTCGGAACCGACGTAATAAAATAGCATAGCTCAAGCCGCCTTTTGGCGGCTTGATTAATATAAGGTGATTTTATGCAGAAATTAAAGGATAGGATTCTAAAAGACGGTAATGCTTTAAGCTCTACAATACTCAAGGTGGATACGTTCTTAAATCATGGGATTGATCCCGAGCTCTTAAGCGACATGGGCAGGGAGTTTGCCGACTATTTTAATGACCGCGGCATAACAAAGATTCTGACCATTGAGGCTTCCGGCATTGCCATTGCCGTTATGACCGGGCTTCACATGGGCGTGCCCGTCGTTTTTGCCAAAAAGCACGAAGCGTTAAATTTGGATTTCGACCTTTACACATCATCTGTTTTCTCCCACACAAAAAACAAAGAATATATTATCAAAGTCGCCACCAAGCTTATATCTCCCGAGGATAACGTTTTAATCATTGATGATTTTCTCGCCAACGGCCTTGCCGCTCTCGGGCTTATCGATATAACCGAGCAGGCAGGCGCGACTGTTGCCGGCATTGGTATTGCGATAGAAAAAGCCTTCCAAAAAGGTGGAAAGCTTATTCGCGACAAAGGATATGATTTGTACTCGTTGGCTGTTATTGCGTCTATGGGGGAAGATGGGGTTGTGTTTGAGTAGGAGAAATCATCCTATAAATGATTTAATATATGTGCTCATTTTCTTCTCATGTTTGTTATTTTATATCGGTCAGGAAGAATTATACAATGTCCGTTTTACTGAGCGTAATATACTATATGAGAGGCGTATTAACTCAGCAACAAAACAAACCATCTGCATAAAACAAGATTGGAAATGATTTCTTTATTCAAGTAATAAGTGCGTGGAACAAAGCGACACGCCTAAAAAATAAAAAAAGAATCCCAGCCGCTGTGAAATTTATTAAAAAATAAAAAGTTTAACGGCGTTCGGGGTGACTAGTTTGCACCCCTCCACCGTGATGTAAAATCACGGTTCCCCTCCCCTAAACGAGAGATGCGTCAACTCAGCAACCGAGCAAACCAACTGCATAAAACAAAGCGGGAAATGATTTTTTTATTCAAGTAACAAGTGCATGGAGCAAAGCGACACGCATAAAAAACAAAAAAAGAATCCCAGCCGTTGCGTAATTTATTAAAAAAGAAAAAGTTTGTCGGCGTTCAGGGTGGTTGATTTGAACCCCTCCACCGTGATGTAAAATCACGGTTCCCCTCCCCTAAACGGGAGGTGCGTCAACTCAGCAATCAAGCAAACCAACTGCATAAAACAAGGTTAGAAATGATGTCTTTATTCAAGTAATAAGCGCGTGGAACAAAGCGACACGCCTAAAAAGCAAAAAAAGAATCCCAGCCGTTACGTTGCTTGATAAAAAGGAAAAGAAAAGACGGCGTTCAGGGCGCACAACACAATAAAACGCTAACAAAAAAAGAAAACTGCCGAAGCAAGTTCCTTTTTAAAATAAATTATCTCAAATTCTCGCCTACTCCGAATAATTTATAATCAGCTTGGCAAAAAAGTCTTCTAACGTAAATCTGCTGTCTATATGATGATAAACCCTAATCTTTCGGTTGTCTTTCCCATGAATATACTTCATGTCAGGAGAAATCTCCGGCGCGACTTTCCAATCGAACATATTATCATGCCCTTCCAAAACTACAGTAACTGTAGGCTGGTCGCCAAGGCACCACGATTCACCCTGAGGAAAGCTTGCGCATCCGCCCCACTCATCGTTATACCGAATCATCTGATCAAAAAGATACTTTCCTATTGCGCCATAAGGCCTCACCTTCACCTGAAGCTCGGCAAGCGAAACACGAATCTGTTGATAAGCATTCACAGGTACCTGCCACAATGGAATCTCGGAATTAAAAATAACATTTGCAGCCGTTATGTCCTGAGACAGGTTGAATTCATCTCCGCCCTCAGGATACGCACCGCCGCCAATCCAAACAGCTGTAAGCCTGTCTACTATTTTAGGTTCCATCAAATAAGCGGATGCCATGTCTGTGATTGTTCCTAAAAACACAACAAATAAAGGTCTGTCATCATCTTTCATCGCTTCGTCAATTATAAATCTTGCTCCTTCCGATTCCACAGGCAAAGAAGCGTCCGTCAAAGCATGAGTTGCACCGCGATATATATTATACTTTTCTGTGAGATTCATAAGATCCAACACTTTTTCTATCTCTTTGTAGCTTTCATCCATAGAACATTTTTCAGGCACATTACGAACCTTGGCAAAGTATTCTTTTTCCCAAACGTTTTCAAAATGAGCCGCAATTAGCCCTTTTACATCAAACTTAGGTGTCAGCAAATGATGTACAATTGCAAACTGGTCGTCTGCTTCATTTTTAGCATCAGTGTTAACTATAACTCTAACTCTTTTTTCTTCCGGGCATGTAAACTCGTATTTCATTTTATCTCCTATATTAAATTTTTCAGACATTCTATAGCATACTAATTATGCAAAAAAACCGACTATTATTATATATTAATTAAGTTTTAAAAATCACTCATAAACTTCTTCATCCCGCACAACTTTCTGGCCTGAAGCAACAGGCGGGGCAGAAGTGATAGTTATCGGTTGGTTTATGCTTTCCATATGACTTTTCAAATATCCGCTAAGCACAGAGCTTACCTTTGCATGCGATTCATAGCCAACAAGATTGTTAAGCTCCCAAGGATCTGCCATCAAGTCATAAAGCTCTTCCTCTGTGTAGCTTTTTGCATGACCGTTGTTTTCGCTGATTTTGGTATCAGCCTTCACACTGTATTTCCATCTATGGGTACGAATACAGCGGCGCATCACACCTTCATCGCAGATTTCGGTGAAAACATAGTTTGGCCAGGCATCGCTTTGCTTTTTTATAAGCGGCAATATAGATTGTCCCTGCATGCCTTCCGGCACATCTATGCCACAGGCCTCCAGCAAAGTCGGCGGTAAATCAATAAGGCTTACAAGCTTTGAAATCCTTCCGCCTCCCGAAAACACAGAGCCGGTAAGCGCCATCGGAATTCGGATAGAGCTGTCATGACAGCTTCTTTTATACTCGCTGTTACGTGTTTTAAAATGGCATCCGTGATCGGCTGTATAGAGAATTATTGTGTCTTTTTCAAGCCCCAAGCTTTTTATCGCATCACGTATTCTGCCCAACGCTTCATCCAGCCGTTTAACCATACCATAGTAACCGGGCAGATGACGGAAAGAAGTTCCGCCAAGCGACTGCAAATCCGGCGGTGTCCATGGGTTTAAATACTTCTCTTCATAGCCAGTTGGTGCTGGATAATCATCTCTTGTATTTTGAAAGTGTGGCTCAAGATAGGAAACTGTAAGGAAAAATGGGCTGTCTTTATTACTATTTATATATCTTATTGCAGCATCCGTCTGAGCGTCTACGCGGTAGCCGGGCAAAAAAACTTCCTGCCCTTCATCATCATACATCACAGTGTGGTATGCATCCGATACAAACTCCAACGTATTTGCGCCCAGCCAATAGTCATATCCTGTCCGTTTTTCTTTTGGAACAATGTTTCCATCATGCGCCATATGCCATTTGCCGATATAGCCCGTATTATACCCGGCCTCCTGAAAATGATGGCCCAATGTCTTTGCATCTTCTGGCAGATGACCATCATTATTAAACACTTCCATCTGAGATGCATAAAGCCCTGTCTGCAGACAGCACCTAGCCGGCAGGCACACAGGCTGGGGCGTAAAGCCGTTATAGCAATGCGTCCCCTCCTGCGCCATAAGGTCAAAGTTTGGTGTTAAGTCCATGGTATTTCCATATAAAGAGCTAGTATCCCAACGCTGCTGGTCAGTAAAAAAGAAAATGACATTTGGTTTTCGATTCGGCATAAAATCCTCCTAAGAGTAATTTGCTGGTCTCTTAATCATATCACACTTTTTACCAACCATTAATACCATTAACATTGCCTATAAATACCGGCAATCAATCAACTTACTTTATTGTCGATATCTATCCTTACAAAACGAATAACAGCCAAGCCTGCAAACAATAAAAAGTACGCAGCAAACACTACAGTTGGCAAGCTTATGTTTGCAATTCCCGACTCTTTAAATCTAAAAAAGATGTTCGTCGGCAAAAGCCAAGGGTAGTAAAACGCATTTCCGATGTTAATCATTACAACACTGCCTATTGTCCCTAAAAAAGCAATTACAAGCGGCGGCACAAAGCTTTTGAATAAAAGCGTAAGGTACACCATAATGGGAACAAACAGCGCTGACACCGCTCCGGCAAACAGCATGCTTAAAAAAGTATGAACAAGCACAGATGCAGAAGCATCAAACCCGAGCATAACCCCCGACACAACTGTCAGCACACCGACTACAGCATAAAGAGACACGATGTACAGGCAGACATAAATCATTTTGGCAGCTATTATTTTTACTCTGTCATATCCCGAAAACAAAACGCTCTTTATTGTGCCAGACTTCAACTCCTGATAAACGGAGAATATCGCCACAAACGACGGGATTATCGCACCGAGAAAGATGCCGTAAAAAAGATTCAGGCTGTTAAGATACGTCCCCCAGTTTGCATTGCTGAACATATCCCCCGAGTACGCGAAATATGTAAATACCACAGGCAGAATCATCGCACACAAACTCACGGGATAGATGTACGTCCTTTTGTATTTGCTAACTTCCAGTAAAATTAAATTCATCATTGTCTCTCTCCTTTTTCGCCCTCAACCGCAGCCAAGAATCTTTTCTCCAATAGTCCAGGTTTAGGCTGAGCTTCTCCTTCATCTGCTAGATCCATTATGTCAAACTGTTCTATAAGCTTTCCCTTGTGGATTATCCCAACCAAATCCGCAATCTGCTCAATTTCAGCTAATATATGGCTCGACACAACAACAGTCATGTGCATCTCTTTGGCGAGTTTATTAATTAAATTTCTTAAATCAATTACGCCCTGCGGATCAAGCCCTATTGTAGGCTCGTCAAGTATCAGTATTTTTGGCGAATGAACCATCGCACATGCTATTCCCAGCCTCTGCTTCATCCCGGTCGAGAAATTCTTTACTCTTTTCTTTCCAGTGTCATGAAGCCCGACAGTATTAAGCAGTTTCATAGCTTTCTTTTCATCCGTTTTATGAAGCTTCGCCGCGATTTTCAGATTTTCTTTTGCAGTTAGGTTTCCGTATAATCCCGGTGATTCTATAATTGAACCAACGCTTTTTGCTGCTGCCGTTTTTCTTGTGTTTACTAAATCGCCAAAAATTTTCACATGTCCGCAGTTAGGTTTTATTAATCCTGTTACAATACGAAGAGTCGTAGTCTTCCCTGCACCGTTTTCACCCAGCAAGCCATATACTTTCCCGGTAGGAACCAAAAGACTCAGTTCATCCAATGCGCAAACATTTTTATACCGTTTGCTGATTTTCTTAATATCAATTGCTATATCCAATTTAAGCCTCCTTCAATTTTGGCTTTATTGTATAGCTTGCTTTACATGTTGTCAAGTTATTTTTATATATTGTATCGTTCGCTTTGCTTTATACTGATTTAAACAGGATAATACATGTATTGTTAAACAAAGCAGTAATCTATATTTTTTGCTTGAACTGCAATGTTTGCAATACCATAAATATTTATTATTTGTCTGCCTCGAAAAAAAAGCTGAAATAAGCGAAAAACTGTGCCTTTTTTGTTGACACTGTATTTTAAGTTTGTTATAATTTCATAGCAATATTTTTTTGGAGAGATGTCCGAGTTGGTTTAAGGAGCTGGTCTTGAAAACCAGTGTGCCTTTACGGGTACCTAGGGTTCGAATCCCTATCTCTCCGCCACTACATTCAATAGGACAAACTTTTTAGCTTCTATTGATTAAATTTTAAAGGCATGGTTTCATACCATGCCTCTATTATATCACTGTAATAATCTTTTTTTAACTTTGGTTCTTTTTTTCTTTTAAAATACTAATTTCGGTAACAAACGTATTGCATTATGATTTTCCTATGTCTTAATACATTTAATAAATTATTTAGATTGATTATGGAATTTATTCAACCCATTTGATATATCGATAAAACCTTCTTCTGGAATATTCTCAAGACGATCTTTCGATAGGAAAATCATTTGCAACCCTATTTCCTTAGTATATTCGACAATTGTCGGATATACTTTTTCAAACACATCAATTCCCATTGGTTGATTTGCTGAGTCAATGATTAGCAATGGCATATAAATAAAGTCATTGAAATTTTTCTTTAAATAGTCAAACATACATAAATAAATTAAAATCTGCATGTGTGTTTGCCTAGTCATACTCCCCGGTATAAACCGCTCTATTCCTTTTTCTGTTTCTTCACATGCAAATAAACAAAGTTTAAAAGGGTCAAATTCCAACGAAAATCCACTAATCCTACGGTCTTCTTCTAAATGTTTCACAGCCAAATCACAGTTAATATACATATCTGTCAATTGTTTATTAAATTCTTTAATTTCTTGTGCATTAAAAGCAAGTCGTAAATTTTTAATCTCTTGTTTCAATCGTTCTGTTTCTTCTTGCAAGAAAGTAATCCTATTTACATCAACGCCTTTACTTGCAACCGAGAATGCTTCTTCAATCACTCCGATTTTCTTTATAGCATCCTCATAGTTAAGTTCAGCAGCTTGACCTTTGAGCATTTCGATTTGCCTATCCAGCTTATCTTTT
Organism: Christensenellaceae bacterium; assembly: GCA_963677605.2. Classification (GTDB taxonomy): domain Bacteria; phylum Bacillota; class Clostridia; order Christensenellales; family UMGS416; genus JAGLOK01. The sequence goes on from CAXXDX010000002.1 coordinate 115,641, forward strand.
TCTTTTCTAATACCATCAACTACTTTGTTATAATCGGTTAGTGAAAGTATAACATTTTCATCTTCTATCTCTTTTATCATAGCAATAATATTATCTGTATATTTACCATATTCATCATTACGGTCAACAATTGCATTCAATATTGCTAATAATCTCTTACTTCGTTCTTTGCGATCTACCATATTTTTTGATTGCAATTTCATAAATGAATATAATTTAATTTCCTCAGATAGAGAAAAAGAAGCTTTAGATAAGTAAACTAAATCTTTTGATTTTTGTTTTGATTCTCTAGTATATGAAGTTTTAAATTTTACGAATGTTGAGTAGTCCATATCATATTTACCAGTATAGTTTAACTGCAAATCACTAAACAATTTCCTAATCTGGCTCAAACTATTTTGGTATGCTTGATAATCTTTGCTCATACTATCAAATTCATTTTGATTGTTTTCTAACTCAATTTGTTTATTATAGATATGTTCAATATTCCTGAAATTAAAGAAATAGTTCATTACACTTCTAATTCTTATTTGGTGCTTCATTTCCCTTGCTTTTGTGAATACTACACTTAAATCACCAAGTCCTTTTTCTTCAATATAATTTAAAAAATTAAATGATCTGTAAGTGGGCATTTCCTCGAAAACTTTTCTATATACCTCAACATAATGACTGTTTGGATTACTTGTAAGCATTAGACAAATATTATCCTTATATGTCTTCATACTTACTTCAGAATATGAACTATCCTCTGTTCTTTTATAATAGAATTCTCCTCCGACTGTTCGCTTACACCATAAAACAGTTAGTTCATTAGATAATAGGCATTCTAGGCTATCAATATTATCTAGTCCTTGATATGTTAAATTCTCACTACTTCCAAGCACAAAATTAATTGCCTTTGTCATAGCTGTTTTACCTACTGTATTGTCTCCGTATATAAATGTTTGGTCAGTAAAACGATATCGCTGACATTCTTCATTATGATTAAACACTAATTCTTCTAACTTAAACATATCGTACAACCTCCTCAATAAGAGCTTTAGCATCTAGCTTATTAATTTCAACAATTGGATTAGGCACTTTTTTCATGCAAGACTTCAAAAAAATATTTTCTACATCGAAATCAATATCCTGCCTCAATTCTATTTCGTCTTCATCAATAATTACTTTGGAAGTATCAATTAATATATCAACTACCTTTAGAATATTATTCAACTCTGAGTAATGAGTTGAAAGCTTTAAAGATATATTCTCAAAAAATAAATCAACAAAGTCTTTAGTACGGTTTGAATAGGAATGTAATCTATCCTCATGTTTGACACAGAAAGCAATAAATATTAGTTTTGTAACTGAAGAGATATTAAATGGTGGATTTAACAATGCTACTATTATGTCAGCATACTCTGCATCTAATAGTATTTCATTTTTCAACATATTCTTCCCCCCAAGTGATAAGAGTATCATCATCAATTTGATCGCCTGTTAAATAAACATAGCATCCATTGCGATAAATACTTCCATTTGGTAATAGGCTGCTTTCTATTGGTGTCTGTATAGTCTTATTATAAACTTCCTTGGGGTTACACGGTTTTCCACCAAGCATAAATACTGCAGCATCATGGTTTTCTTTTGCAATTAACTCAATATTAGATATTTCAACTTCTTTTTGTTCAATGAAAATTTCTCTAAAATCTTTATAAATCAACTCACGAACTATGCCATCAATAATAAATCCTTCACTGTCATCTACTAAAGACAATTGATTAACTTCTCTAACATTACCTTCAGTTACAATTTTTTTTGCTTCTGACTCCATTCTTTTCTTAATCTGCTTTAAATCTACAACATACGTATTATCACTTATCTCCCTTGATACACGGATAATATATTTCATAATGTCTGAGTAAATAAGAGTATATGATCTTTTATCTTTAATGGAATTATCTATATCCTTATCAATATAATAAATGAAGCGCTCAAGTCTTTTCTGTTTAGCTAAAGGATAATCTATAATATCAGAACAATAATCAGTACTGAAATTATCAAATAACTCACTATCAATATCTTCCATTGAATATATGCTTTTTTTCACATTAGTAAGCATAGCTAATATTATGCCTTCCAATTCTAATCGGTTATTTAAAATTTTTTCTTTAAATTTATCATAAGTTTTCCTTGCAATAGAAGTGCTTTTTTTACTCTTTCCCGAAATTATAAATTCAAGAATTTTCTGTACTCGTTCTTTAGATTCCACAACAAATGAAAGATCATTTTCAATAATAAGCTCATATTTCGACATTTCAGCGTCTTCTAGCAATAGCCAGTTACAAATTACTCGAGAAAAACAATATTCTGAAACGTTCCCACTTTTTACTTGAATATAAAAATCATCAGGATCATATATAGTATGAATACATTCATTTGAAGCAATTTCAATATCATCTTTACCTTCAAAAACAAAACGTTGTTTTTTATTCATATTCTTTAAAATATACAATACAAATGCTTTTCGCTGAAATAAAAAACCGTATTGAGATACAATACCGCCATTGTTCATAAAGACCTCCATGCGTGAGAGTACTTAAATATACTTAACAATTTGCTATAAAATAAGGAACACTTACTCTTATATTGTTTTATTATATCTACATATTATTAAATAAACAATAGAAATGAAGAATAACACTGCATTTATTTGATATTTATACTAAAATTCCCTTAATAATACTTTAACACAAAATTTAGTTCTAACCTTACAAGTTCATTAATATATAGAAACAATAAAAATCAACTCATGCTCCGAAACATAATTGCCGTCAAACGCCAAGCCATGAAAACCGCACAGACTTAATGCAGCGATTGCATTCTGTTCCAAAGTCCCGATGTATTTGTTGTCTATTTCGATAGCGTATAGTGGATTTACCAACTCCGATTGCGCAATCATCCACTGTGTTGCATCAACATACCTGATACCCAAAGCAATATTGCTTTTTGTTTCTTCTCTTGTCATCTCGCTCCAATTAAAGGCATTCGGAAGAACATCTTGTAAAACGATATCCCCCTCTGAACTTGCTTTAAATGATTGTATCATTATATTTACGCGAACTTTCGAATTGTTCTGAATATTTATATCAGCGCAATAAAATCCATCTTCATTGTTTGGATCAATTGAATAAGATATATTTGCAGGATGTGTTATTGAAATTTCCAAAGCATTAATTGAACCTACTATAGGTACAGTACTGTTGACATTTCCCGTTCCGATAACAGTAGTTATTTCAGAATTAAATAACTCATATGGCGTGTTTACATTATTAGTTGTATCATTACCTACTTGCCCATAATTATTCTGTCCCCAACTATATACAGCATTTTCCTCATCAATAGCATAAACAGAATGATTTTCTTTTACAATTATCGCATCATAAACTTCTGTTATTAAAGATGGCGGTAATATTGAAACATTATTACCTGCTCCTACCTGCCCATATGAATTTGATCCCCAGCCATACATATTTCCGTCCGAATCTTTTGCATACATATCATATCCGCCATTGAATAATTCAGAGATATTATTCCCCAATATAGTGATTTTTGTCGCATATGATAATCTGTATGACGTTCCTGTTCCAGCTTCACCGCCTGAATTTCTTCCCCATGAGTAAACACATCCATCTATACCTAATACTAGCCCAGTATAACCATTGAAAACAAATTGCCTTATTCTTGGGATATTCAATATTTGCACAGGTATACCTTGATTGAACGTATATCCATTACACAACTGACTATATGAATTGTTCCCCCACCCATATAAAGAACCATCTCCCATTACTGCAAATCCAGTTATGTTTTCTATAATGATTTCGTCAATAGTTGTATCTAAATCTGAAATAACCCACAATCGGTTTGGTGTACGATTTTTTTCATTGTACGTCCCTAATTCATAAGTTACCGCAGTTCCCCAAGAATATGCATCCTGATGATTATTGCAGATTGCAAACGACGCTACTCCGTTAGTAACTACTTCATCGACATTTGAAAGTGCCGCTATTTTTGTAGGTATAGTTTGACCAGTAATAAAAGTACCATTACCCATTTGATAATTCTGTCCAAATCCCCAAGCGTATACATCTTTGCTGTTAGTCAGTGCGAATGCTACATCTGATTTACATACAATCTCTTTAATATCCGAAATTGCATTAAGCTTAACCGGTGAAGTTTGAGTAGTATAGTTTCCACAGCCGACCTGACCATAATTATTTTTTCCCCACCCATATACATCACCTGATATTGTAAGCGCATATACTGTGTAATTATTAATATAGATTTTAGATACATTGTTAAGATTAGGAATCAAAGCCGGAGTATGCTGCTCTGTCGTAGTTCCTATCCCAAGCTGTCCGTATCCGTTATATCCCCATGAATATACATTCCCTGAATCATCTATTGCAAACGAAAACCCATATCCATCATCGCTAAGTATTATCTGACTAATATTTGAAAGTTCGCCGATATTGACGGGTGTTAATTGATTATCAGTTGTTCCGTTACCAACCTCACCTTTTGTGTTCCTTCCCCATCCTTGAACATTGCCATATGTATCTATAATAAATGAAGTATAGCCGTTAGTTACAAGCTGCACATTACCTGCAGCAAATGAAGTTGAATTAATACTGTATATTAATATAATTAGGAAAAACATTATTGTTGAAATTAATTTTTTCATTTTTACCTCCTATATGAAAAATATAAAAGCATGGTCGGTAGTCATCCGGTTAGGTTCCGACCATGCTTTAGGTTAATTATCTAAATGTCTAAACCAAATTAAACATAAAGATTAAGCTATGCATTGCTGTATATGACTGGTCGAATGCAAGACCGAAGTTCGCTTCAAGTGTCATGGTACCTGTAGTGCTTGCAGGCAGTGAACCAAACAATGTAGCATCAGCTTTTACAGCATAGTGAGTAGTAGTGTCATAACCCACATTCCAGCCGAGTGCATCCTTAACTTTTACGCCAAGCGCTAAGTATGTCTTGGAATCAGCAAGGTTAAGTTTAGCCCAATCTTTTGCATCACTCGCCACATCTGTGAACTGAAGTGTACCGCCCGTGGATGAAGCCAATGACTGCACAGTGATATTAACCGGAACTTTTGTATTATTAGTTATCGGGATATCCGGTGCAATGAAATCACCGTTTTCACCGGTATTCGGGTCAATGGTATATGCAAGTGTTGCCGGATGCGTAACCGAAATGGTAAGCGCCGTAATCGAACCTTCAACGGGTACAGTAGCTGTTACATCACCTTCACCGGATGATACAGCATCATCCGCAAAAGCGGGAACCGCAGTTAAAGCAAAGATGGCCATAACAGCCATCATCAGTGTAAGTATTCTTTTCATTTTAAATTTCATGTATTTCCTCCATGTATTATATATTTATTAACCGGTTTGTTGTACCGGATGACTAACGTACAGTAAGGTGTATCCTGTATCCTGCTTTGCTTATGAACTCCTTTGTTTCAATGTCATAATAATTAAGGTAGGCAGTTACTTCATACTCGCCTGCTTCAAGATCAGTAAGCAAAGATACCCCTGTAATATGCTGGTTTGGATATATGGGTGTTGATTTGACAATAAGGATATCTTCAAGATAAACTTCAGCCTGCTGAATAACTGTATTCTCTTCGGGATTTTCGACTATCCACTCTCCTACCGTTCCCGTTTCTCCCGACATGAAAGTTATGTTTGAGCTAAGCTTATCCGTTACGACAAGCTGCTGTTTTTCAAGTTCTTTCAATACCTCTTCGCGGCTTGCAGTTTCTGCTTCACCTTCAGCCGAACCTCTGTCATCTTCCAAGTAGGTCGGCACATAATCATTTACATCCATATCAAGTGCTCCTGTGCATCCTTTCAAAATAAGGAATACTGCTATAATCAATGCTATAATTGCAGCAATTATTATCAGTATTCTCTTCCTTTTCACTCTTCCGCTGTTCGTGTTACTCTGTCGTATCATCATTTCCTCCGTATTTTCGTATTTAAAAAGCCGACATTTCTGTCGGCATATTTCCTTATTTTATGTTTTAATTATTTATCATTCGGTATATTTACGTATTTCATCCTGGAATTTGAATTCAATATGTATGCTTTTATCTTCACTGATTATTATATTCTCAACCATGTCAGCCACTATACCTCGATTAAGTTTTGCAATCCCTTTATATTTACCATAGTTTTTCATGAAGTTGGTTACATATTCATCATCTTTTTTAAGCTCTTCAATATCTCTTATCAATGATTCAATATTATCCTCAACAGAGTATTTCATACAATCAATATTATTTTTAATATCAGTATATGCTTCATCGGTTATGGTATCGTCCAGTTTATTAATATACATATGATATAGATTGGCTCTGGTAGTAGACAGACGTTCAAGCTCTTTACATTCTTCATCAAGTTTGTGCTGTAGCCGCTTTATGATAAGCTGTTTTTCATTGGCTGCATTTCTCTTAAGAGCACTTTCAATATCTATGAAATTGTCGATAATACTATTAATGCTTGTAAGCAACACTTCTATTATAATATCCTCAGGTATCAGATGGCTTGAACACGCTGACGCTCCCAATTGTTTATTGGTACTGCACCTGAAATAATAATGGACTGTGCCGTCCTTTGTGGTTTTTGAGCGCTGCATCTTTTTACCGCAGTCCGCACAAACGACAAAGCCTGCAATAACTGATGGTGTTGATTTCTTCTCATTCACTAAATCGGACTTAGGTCTGGTTGCCTTTTCGAGCAATACCTGAACCCTGTTAAATGTATCTTCATCAATAATTGTTTCATGAGTATTTTTAACTATTATCCATTTATCTCTTGGCAGCTGTGTTCTCTTTTTTACTTTATGTGAATATGATGCCGTTTTACCCTGTACCATGTTCCCGGTCAGTAAATCCTGCATTAATATTGCTTTTATTGTACGCTTGCACCATACCTTATCATTCTGAACTTCATTGCCTTCCATCTTTTTTCTATGTTCAGCCGGAGTAAGAATATTCTTATTTGTAAGTGCTCTGGCAATTGCATTCATACTCATATTATTTAAGTACATTTCAAATATGCTTTCTATAACATCTCTGACCTCTTCATCGACTATAAGCTTATGTTTATCACTTGGGCTCCGCAGATAGCCGTATGGTGCTCTGGAACCTATAAACTTGCCTTCCTTACGCTTGATTTTCAGGCTGGCTTTTGTGGAATTGGATACCTGCTTCAAATATTGTTCATTAAAGAGGTTAATCAATGGCGCTTCAATACTATTCATACGTGTAGGGTCAAGGTAGCTGTCAAAACCTTCATGCTTGGTAATGAATCTCACATTATGCTTGGGCAGGAATATCTCCAAGTAGTAATCTCCGTTTATATGTTCCCTGCCGAACCTCGATAAATCCTTTACCAGTATGCAGTTTATCTTACCGATTTCAATATCAGCTATCATTTGGTTAAATGCAGGTCTGTCAAAGTTACCGCCTGTTTTGCCGTCATCTCTATAAATCTGAATATTGCTTAATCCCTTTTTTACTGCAAGCTCTTTTAAAATATTTATCTGATTGGAGATACTGTCGTATGAACCGCGCTTTTTCTCATCATCTGATATCCTTGCATATATCGCTGATACTTTTTCGTTGGGTATGTAATTAATAATACTCTGCATTACATTACACCTTCCGAATATGTATCCTGAACATATTTATTTATATACTCAGCCAAACGTTCATACTCATCCTGATATTTAAACTCAATTCTTACGCTTTTATCAGTTCCGATATAAATATAATCTATAAGCTCTGTGGTCAGTTCCCTGTTTAACTTTTTCAGGTATCCATGCTTTAAAATTTTATCCAGCCAAGTTATTTCATTATTCCGAATATCTTCTTCATTTTTCTTTTCAGTTTTAAGAGCTGCAATCTGGTTATCTACTGCTTTAATGCGTTCATCCAAACTTTTAATCATTGCAGTTAAGTCTTCTTTGTTCATGACAATACCAGCTTCTTTATCGGATACAGTCTGTCCCAGATAGCGCATATGTGCATTAGTTTTTAATGTTTTAAGCTCTTCCTTTTGCCGCTCCTTTTCTTTTATCAGCTTTTTGAAATCAAAATTCACCTTATTGATGCATTTACTTTGACTAATTACGCTAATTGCACGCTTGATATCAACAAGAGTTTGTATATGTGTATTTACAGTATTTTTAACTATATTAATTAAAACATCTTCAGGTATACTGTGTGAGCGTTGGCACACATTCTTTCCGCGCTGATTATATGCTCTGCACTTATAATATACATAGTGCTTGCCTTTTATATATGTGGAATTTCGTATCATGGAAGAACCGCAATCAGCACACCTTAACATACCAGAAAACAAATATAACTTTTCTTTATACTTTGATGTCCCTGTACAACGTTCAGTTAGCTGCTCCTGTACTCTGTCGAATACATCTTTTTGGATAATCGGTTCATGAGTATCATATACAATTATATGGTCTTTATCTTCCAGGTCTATCCTACGCTTATCCTTATAATTCCGAGTCGTCCAGCGTTTCTGATCCATCGCACCCATATATGTTTTATTCGAAAGTATACTTCGCACAGCGTTTGGCCGCCATCCATTTTTACTGTACTCAAAATTATCTGCTTTATATACAGAACCTGTTTTGGAATAATCCCTGCGGGTTACAATACCCAGTTCGTTCAGCTTCTGCGATATACGTATTATTCCCATGCCTTTTATGTAGAAGTTAAATATCATTCTAATAACTTCAGCAGGATCTTCATCAATAATAAGTTTATACTTATCCTGAGGGTCGCGGATATACCCGAACGGCGGAGGTGATATGTTCTTTCCTTCCCGCCTTAAGATATCCTTGCTCTCCCTAACCTTTTTTGATGTCTCCATACTATTGTGGTCATGGATGAGGTTTTTAATCCTTACCATTATGCTCATTGCAGCTTCTGTATCCTTGAAGCTATCGACATCATCTATAATGGATATAACTCTGCAACCATAAGCAGGCAGCGTTTCCTCAAGCAGTTTTCCTGCTTCTATATAATTACGCCCGAACCTTGATAAATCTTTTAATATAATACAGTTGATACTGCCTTTTTTTATTTCATCCATCATTCTCTGGAATCCCGGACGGTTAAAATTCGTACCAGTCCAATCATCATCGATAAATTCTTCGGATAAAATAATATCATCATTTTCTTCGATATAGCTGTTAATCAGTTTCCTCTGGTTTGCTACGCTGTAGCTTTCAACATTATCATTATCAAACCGTGACAGCCTTATATATTTCGCTGCTTTCCAGCCTTCAAATTCCTTCGTTTTTTCTTCTTCAGGTAATGTATAAAATCTTTTTCTTCCCATAATAAGCTCCTTTCAATTTTTTCTTTTAATCCACCCTAGCATATGGGTGTCTGTGCTCAAAATTTGAGAGCTATTTTTTTGAAAGCAGGCTTATTATCTTATCTTCAAGTTTTTGTGTACCTACAAACCCAACCGTTACTTTGTACTTGCCATACCTGAAGTTATATGGGTCCTTTATTTGGTTTGTAAAACTCAAAGCACGCTCGTTAAGTGTATCTTCAATATTTATATTTACATCCCGAATATCTACCAGTCCTGAATTAAGCATATTCTTTCCTCCAATACCCATCGGATTTCTTGTCCTTGAAAAACTTCCTGACATCTTCAATATCCGAAGTAATCCTGCATTCCGGTAATGCTTCAAACACAGCCTTTTCATAATTTGTGTTTACCCTACTGTCAAGAATAGATATTACTGCTGTATCTGTGCTTGTCCTTATAGCTCTGCCATGCCCTTGCTTGAGCTTTAGCAGCATTTGCGGTATTAATATCTTTTGCTTGTATTCTTCCAGATTCTTCATCTCTGATTTCCTGTATTCTGTAATAGGGTCTGGTATCAAGAAAGGCAGTTTAGTAATTATAAGGTGGGACAGCATATCGCCTTCGAAATTCATGCCTTCCCACATTGCTCCACACCCAAACAGCACGGCATTATCCAAGCTTTTAAACTCTGATATAGCGTAACCGCTGCCTTTAGCTGTTTTTAAAATCGGGAAGCTGTTTCTTCTTTTCCGCAGTATTTCATATACAGCCTTCATTGCTTCATATGATGTAAACAGCACAAGTGAATGGCCATGACTTGCTCTTATCAATCTGTCAATTTCCTGCGCCAGTGTTTCTATATACCGCTTATTCTCATAATTCGGATATATGGTATTCTGTGATGTGTATATCAAAGAGTTTTCCATATAGTTGAACGGAGACTCCTTTACCATATATGACAGACGTCTTGGTGTATTATTTAGCCCCAATAGGCTTTTGATGTATTCGAAGTCATCTTCTATGGCTAATGTGCCGGATGTCATTACAGTGCCGTGTGGACGGCTGAATATGTCTTTTTTAATTAAGCTGCTTATATCCTTGGGTACACCGATTAGCACATAATCATAGCCTACCTTTTCAATATATGTAATGCTGTCAGGCTCTAATATATTTTTTATATTCATTGCTATATTAAACAAGATTTTCTGAGGATAATTTCTGCTCCGGATAATCATTCTATCTGCCTGCATTAAGTTATCATATAGGCTTATAAGGTTTCTTCTGATATCAGTTGTAATATTTACTGTATATTTTGTTGTATCCAGATTGAATGTAACCTGCATAAAAATTCTTTTATTGATATCTATGCATGTTTTTAATATATCACTGCATAAGTTGGCAACATTCTTTTTATGCTCAGAATTTGATTTTGATACTGTTCTGCCTTTTATGTATGATTCGATTATCTTAAAATCGACAGTAGAACTATATGACTGTATTGCTGCCTGCTCGAGCTTATGTGCTTCGTCAATTATTACCGCCTTATACTCCGGTAGGAGCTTTTTGTTGTTTTGGTTATTGCACTTAGCATCCACTGTGAAATAGTTATGGTTACATATCTGGAATACATAATCATCTTCCAAGGCTCGTTTTAAAAACGATTGATACGGACATGTAAGTTCCGGACATGTTTTGCATACTGCTTCGTTAAGACAAATTCTGTTTCGGTCATATTTGCTGATGCCAAATGCTTTATCAAGGTCAATTTCACGGCTTAGCTTCAGAGCTTTTAATGCTTTATACTGTGATTCATTCTTTTTATCTATTCTTAGCCGTCTTAAATATACATTAAGCCTTGCATGGCAGATATAATTATTCTTCCCTTTTCTGAGCGCTGCGCTGATTTCCCTTTCAATAATTCCATTTTCCAATAGCATTTTTGAAATGTCAGGCAAGTACTCGCCTATTATCGCCTGCTGCAATTCCTTACTTGATGTTGATACTATTATCGGTCTGTGCAGTAATTGAGTTTCCAGATGATATACTATTCCGGCTACAAGGTACGCATGTGTTTTGCCGAACCCGACAGCGACATCTGAAAGCAGTATTTCATTACCTTTAAGTGTTTTATACATTTTGATTGACAAGTCAACCTGGTCTTCGCGCACAGCGTATCCATAGCCTTCAAATATATTATTGAATATGAATTTTATTAGTTCTTCGCCTTCGCCGATTGTAGCTCCTACAATTTCATACTTTGCAATCTTGTCTTTAAGCACTTCCAATGCTTTATCGTCCGCTTGTTTCTTGCTGTGACCAACATATTGTTTCTTATAATTATTGAAATTATATAGGGTGTATGAGTATGCTTTGCCCGTGTATTTTTCTATTAGTACACAGTCTTTAATTAGCATAACGCCCTTTTCATAGTCATGTATCAGTTCTTTTTCTTTTAATATCCGAACGGCTCTTGCCGTATTCTTATTTATCATGTTTCTCCTTTTTTCAGCACTTGCATATAACAGTTGTTATTCTGGTATATGCAAATGCTGAGTTTTAAATATTAGTAAAATTAAAAGTGTCCGGAGCGGTGCATGTTATACACCTCACAGATTCCCGCATGGTTCTATCATTCCAAACCACAGTGAAATCTCCCCCAGTCAAGCAGGATGCTGCCATAGCATGAGTATCGTTAAATTTTCCTTTGCTTCATCTTGGCAAGATACCTGAACTCCAACAGGTATTTCAAAGCCTACAGTTATCGCTCCTACCTATCGGTATATCATGGCGCTGCAGCTTATGTCGCTTTCCCTTTCGGGATGCAAAGTAACGTACTCCGGACACGGAAGTATTCAATTGTCATAGATCATCTATAACAGGTATTAACCTTGCTATAGTGATTGGGTTTCTATACGATTTTTTAGGTCTTAATAAAAACCCCTTCACTTATAAGCAGTGGGAAAGGGCAAATGCGCACCCTCAAACCAAATTTTTTTGAGAAATTATTAAATTTTCTACTTGTAGAATGGATTTTCTTACGGCATTTTCGTAACAATCCTCCTGTTTTGCGATTTCTCGCTTAGAATATCCAAGATAATAATGTTTGATAAACCGACGTTTTTGTGTTTCAGAACATAAGTTCAGTACCTTTGATATAATTTGGCTTCGTTCTTTATCAACTGTCTGTTTTTCTGGATTGTTTCCGTATTCAAATAAATGCTCTAAACCAATATCATCTCGCAACATATGTACATCCAGTGATATGTTGTGGATATAATAGTTTCTATTTGCATTTATCATTGCATTGTCTTCCTTTTTCAACATGTCAGAATACTCAAGCGGTATTTCATACCCTTCCTTTTGCCATAATGCAAACTGCTGAAAAAGCTCCTCTGTTATCTTTACCTGTGTTCCGTCTGTTAAATGTGATTTCCTATAATTTAATTTCATTGTGTTTCCTTTCAAATTCGAATTGGTTAATTGGTTTCAAATTTGAAAGGTCGGTGGTGATCTGCTATTGCAAGGCATTAAAGCTCCTTTTTCAGGTAACAAAAAAAGCCGTGCATTAAGCACAGCTTTTGTGGCATAAAAATAGCCCCACAGTCAAATTAACCGCGAGGCTTTTATGCTCTTTGTTCCCTATTTATTTTTATGTAGGCTATACCCACAATAGCATTATAGTTTAGTCAACATCTCATGTCAGTATCAAAACAGTCTCATTTTAGTCTCAATTTTGTCTCAAAAAAGTATCAGCCTGATTTATTATTTTTAAAACCTTTGGGATAGTTAATTGCCATAAACTTATCCCGAAAAGGTTTATAGCTTCCTTTCTTCTCCTATAGTACGTAGCACGTGAAAGACATAGTCGTTCCAATATTTCGCTTTCTGTATATTTAAATTTTACAAAGTAATTCTTGTATATAATCTCATAATACAGCTCTCCTAAATGTGGATATTCTCTAAGCTTAATAAGTGCGCTGTTTATTACTTCTATTATCAATTTATTCTCACCTACTGATAAAAGCCGGTCTGACAGCTTTAGATTTTCGCTGGTATCGCTGAATGAAGCTATTATTTCCAATCCTTTTATATCGTTTACTCCATATTCATCAGAAAACGAATCTAATACATCAGCATATTTGCCGCTAGTTTCCCATGCTGTTTTGGAATAGATTTTAAGCAGTTTTTTTGCATTATGATATACATTGTTTTGGGCAGTCGATTGAGTTATCTTTTTTAGTTCTATTTTTCTGTCATTTTTATCTGTCTGGTTCAATCCAAATCTCCCCTGTTATAATGTTTTTCTGTACACCTATTAGTTTGACAGGTGCATCGTGCATTTGTTATTATATTAGGTGTTCGTAACAAAGTCAAGAAAAATACGAACATATGTTTCTATTTTTTTGTTGGGAGATTATATTTTCATGAAATTATCAGAGAAAATGGTTATATTACGAAACAGAAAAGAGCTTACCCAAGCTGAACTTGGCGAACTTGCCGGAGTAAAAAAGCGTTCTATTATTTATTACGAGAATGACCAGCGAATGCCAAATGATGAAATTTTATTGGGCATAGCTAAAGGCCTTGATGTTTCGCCTGAATTCCTTCTGGATGATTCACAGTCTATTGAACTTACAAAAGAAGAGATTTTCATAAAGGAAGCTAAGGATAAATTCGGGTCAAAAGGAGCTTTGGAAGCCGGAAAAACAATCAAACAAATAAAGGCACTCATGTCCGGCGGTGAGCTTGATGAAAATGACAAAGAAGCTTTTTTTCAAGTAATGCAGGAAATCTATTTTGATTCATCCGAAAAAGCAAAGAAATTCGGTAAAAATACCGATTAATCTTTGCTTAAAAAATTACTTTTCACTTGTTCGGGTGTACGGATATCGTATCCCCTTTTGTATATGCTAAAGGTTTTATAATACATGAGTTCCGGTGGGACGTTCATCATATTTGCGATTTCGAAATGAGTGTAGTTTTGCATTCTGGCGTATAGCAGGACTTCCGGATCTGACAGCAGAAAATCAGCTGCAAAAATATTAGCATCTCTTTCCGGCCGTGACTTCATATCGTACAAAATATAATCCTGTAATCCTTTATATGCCGCGAAATGCCTGTGCAGTCAGTCATGCCCTAATTCATGAGCACATATAACTTTTTGCATATACTCATCGAGATTTTCATTGATTACAATATATCTGGTTCTTTTTGATATGGTATAAAAGCCTTTTAGATTATTTAAATCCCGAAATAATAATGTAATCCCCATAGATTCCGCTATCTCAAGCGGATTCCGGGTATTATATTTCCTAACTAGTTTTGCAACTTCTTCATGTATTTTATTTACCATATTTATTACCTCAGCTTAATTCTACAAAACACGAAGTACCAATATGAGTACATCAATATACTTATTATATCATTTTATAATGTCATTTTATAATATATTTTTGCTTACACCGTATACATGTTAATATATAATGCAATTAGATGAGTGCACATAAACTACATTAAAATGATTAGATGCTAGATAATTATGGACACCTGCAATTTTCCATCAGTAGTTTTCACATACTACTGTAGGGTATTCTTATGGTGCCGAAGGTGGGAAACATTTCAAGAGGACACAGACTTTATATAACTTTTTGTCCTCAGAGTCACTAAGGTATTAGTGGCAAGAAAACCAGAAACTAACTTTCAATGTTCATAGTGGATATAATTTATAATATTTATACTATTTATATTATAAAACAAGTTGAATGCTATTCTTTCAAAATTCAAATACGAGATTTTTGCAATTAATAATAATCAAAACACACCCGATCCGCTATAAATTCGGATAGGACAGAATGATTAGAGACTTCCTGTTGGGAGAATGAGAATTTTGACTGACCCTCTCGTATTTTTTCTGTTTGGTTACAAACATTATAACACAATAGCACTATATATGAAAATTTTTATCGCGTCTGATTATAATAGCAGCGTCTCTAGATATAGCATTTATCTTTAGCCTGTAGCCTCTGCAGACGCAACAATAGTCCTTTTAAAGTCGCTCATCCTTGCTCATAGTATTCATTTAATTTGTAAAGCTTATATAGAATACTCTTGGCCTCAACTTGCTTTTTATACTTCATACGACGTTGATGCTGTTTTACCACCAAAGCCTGTCCAATTAGTGTGAAAAAACTTTCCTCTAGCCTTATCGATACGTTCGTAAGAATGAGCACCAAAATAATCGCGCTGAGCCTGCAGCAGGTTCGCAGGCAAAAACTCACTGGTGTATCCGTCAAAGTAATTGATAGCAGAACAAATCGCAGGAACCGGTACGCCATATTTAACAGATGTGCACGCTACATTGCGCCATGCTTCAATACAGTTATGTATAGCTGTTTTGAAGTAAGAATCCAGAACTATATTCATAATTTCCGGATTGTTTTGATAAGCATCCTTTATTTTATCGAGGAATGCGCTGCGGATAATGCATCCACTACGCCACATCATAGCAATTTCACCATAATCCAAGTCCCAGTCATAGCTATCCGCAGCCACACGCATCAGAGAAAAACCTTGGGCATAAGAAATGATTTTTGAAGCATACAGTGCCTTCCTGATATCCTCTATGAACATCTTCTTATCACCCTTAAATTTAAAGTCTTCTTTTTTATATTCCTTAGAAGCAATCACTCGTTCATCCTTGACAGCAGTAAGACATCGCGCATAAACTGCCTCACCTATCAAAGTCAAAGGCACTCCATCATCCAAAGCAGTAATAGCAGTCCATTTACCTGTCCCTTTTTGTCCGGCGGTATCGAGTATCTTATCAATCAGCGGACTTCTATCTATATCCTTGTATCCAAATATATTTGCAGTAATTTCTATCAAATAACTTTTCAATTCAGAGTCTTTCCATTCAGAAAAAACTTCTTGTATCTCGTCAGCGGACATGTCAAGTACATCGCGCATTAATAAATATGCTTCACAAATCAACTGCATATCACCATATTCGATGCCATTATGCACCATCTTGACAAAATGTCCGGCACCGTCTGACCCAATCCAATCGCAGCAAGGCGATCCGTCGTCTGCCTTTGCGCTTATTGTAAATAAAATATCTTTCACCTGTTCCCAAGCCTTTTCTGAACCACCCGGCATTAGTGATGGCCCCCTGAGTGCGCCTTCCTCGCCACCGGATACTCCGCAGCCTATGAAATAATAACCCTTATCCTCCAAAAATTTTGTTCGCCTTATTGTATCGTGAAAATTACTGTTTCCACCATCAATAATTATATCTCCTGCATCTAAATGTGGTAATAATTCTTCTATAACCTGATCTACCACATCACCTGCCTTGACCATCATCATAATCTTGCGCGGTTTTTTCAAGCTTTCTGCAAGCTGCTTATATGAATAAGTTCCTATAAAATCCTTGTCCTTACCTCTACCGCTCATAAAAGTGTCAACCACTTGGGTCTCATAATTAAACACAGCAACACAATATCCTTTACTGTGCATATTTAAAGACAAGTTCTCCCCCATCACGGCAAGGCCTATCATTCCAATGTCTGCCCGTTTCATCCAATCCTCCAATCTATTAAATAAAATTTTTTTTTTTCACTGCACCTATTATCAATAATTTAAACAATCCTAAGTTTTCGTCAATTACATCCCATATTCCGTCTAAAATCATACTTAGTTTAAATAATTTTAATGTCTAAAATCCCCATATGCTATGATTTTTCGCAGCACAAATTTAACTTAATGAAACTATCCAATAAATGCGAGTTCAATTAATAGCATTTGTGATAAAGAAATTAATTGTGATAACCATGACTATATGATTCAGGTTCAGTTCTTTATTAAAAAACTTTCCCTAATTGATTTTATTTCGAGTTCTCCCATGGCGGTTTTTTCAATAGTACTGAGCTGAATTCCTCAAACCTATGTTGCATTTTTGAATCTTTGTACGTTCCGTCTTTGAAATCTTTCAAATCTTCATTCAGTATATTTGTCCAGCTTTCCGCTTCAAACCCCGGAATAATTGGGCGAAACAGCACTCCATTTTTAATGGCTGCAGCCTTGTCTCCCGGTGCATCTCCTATCATTAGGACATGATCCGGTCTATATCGGTCTGAATTGGCCGCCTTAATGCATTCTTCTTTTGTGCCCATTTCCTGTCCTGCTACTACATTTACGTACTCTAGCAGCCCATTTTCTTCCCACTCCCTGACGATAGCCTCATGGGGTGTGGCTGAAACTATAACAATATCGGCAAATTCGCTAAACCTCTGAAGCGCTTCTCTCACATGTGGCAGTGGCGGTACATTCCGAACAATCCGCTCAATATTCTCATTCACTTCATGACTCCATTTGGCGGCTTGACGCAAAACAGGTGAAGCTTCATTATTTTCGCAATATTCCTCCAGAGCCGATGCGCCCAAAACCTGTGTAGTCTCCACCCATTTTTTTAACGGCTCTAGATTGGGAGGTTTATAACCACGCTCCTCAACCTCTCTTCTTGCATATACCAGTTCAAGTGTACGTATAATCGCATGAAATCGGTTAGTGCCGCGGGTTTCGGAATATAAGTTTACAAAATCGGCAGCTTCTCTCACATATCTTGAAACGCCCTGTAAATTCCAGACATTTACTGTTGCAGGACAAAAACATTCTTTGTGTTTTAGCTCCATATTGTCAAATACACAGCCATCTGAGTCTATGCATACTAAGTAATCTTTGTTCTTTTTAAAATCTTCCAATATATTCATAGAGTTCTCCATTATTTAATTAGCATTGTGTATCCCATCTGCCGCACCATACGTTTTCGTTATATGAACCAAGAAATTCTGATTTGCCTGTGATTTTCTCGATAGTCGCGCGGATGCACTCTCTGGTGGGCTTATATGCGTTGATGAAAGTACGCATCATCGGCAAATCATATAAATGATTTGTATAGTTGAGAGAAACACATACAGTCGGCACCTCACGGACCCACCAAGGCAGTTCGTTGGAATGAGCAGATGAATATTTCACTCGCACATTATTCTCTTGTGCATAGCCTTTCATATGAACAAAAACAAACACGATATCATACATACTTCGGAAATCTTCTACTTTCGGCATTTCCATGGCTTTGAACTTGTTGAATGCACTCGGCTGTTTGCATTCAAAGTCATAGAATGACTGGTTCACATCCACTTCAAATCCTGCGTTCTCCAGTTCTTCAATAACAATTTCTTTTGCCGGATCAGTACAGTCTGTATATGAAAGAGGCGCACTCTCAAGAAAATATAATCTAGCACGTTTTTTTTCACTCACATTTACAGGTAATAAATTTTGAGTATCTTTTACCAATGTAACAGTATCATCTGCTATTTTAGCTGCGATATTTTTATGTACTTCACATCCGATTACCTTAAGGCCTTCAATGGCATCCTCTTCAGAAACAGGCTCATTTTTATGAAGTCCAAGCTTTGCTTTCATACCTAAAATATGTTCTAAAGCCTCCTGCAGTCTTTCCTCTGTTATAGTCCCGTTTTTATAGCCTTCAAGCATGTATTTATAGTCTTCTTCTGCATTGTGCATAAATAAAAACATATCACAGCCTGCAGCTATTGTTCCGGGCACCTGGTCCTTCCTCGGCTTCGCACTCAGAAGACCGCCCATATGTGATGCATCCGTCACAACCAAACCATTAAAGCCAAGCTGCTTCCTTAATAAATCAGTAATTATCTCAGGCGCAAGCGAAGCCGGCAATATCTCATCATTTTTAATATCGGATATGAATTTACGGCTGTATTCCGGAAGCGCGATATGCCCTGTCATAATTGTTTCGAGCCCGTCATCAATCAACCCTTTATATACTTTTCCATAAGTTCTGTCCCATTCATCCGTAGCCAAATCATTTATACCCATCAGAAGGTGCTGGTCTCTTTCTTCCGAACCGTCGCCAGGAAAATGCTTAGCACAGGTTAATATATTGCTGTTTTTAAATCCCCTAATCGCTGCTCTGGACAAATTTAAAACTTGGTCTGTGTCATTTCCAAACGCTCTGGTATTCACAATAGTATTGCGCCAGTTAAGTAAGATATCCGCAATAGGTGAGAAAGTCCAGTTGCACCCCAATGCACTAGCCTCTATGCCTCCTATTCGTCCCATCTCATATGCCGCTTCATCCGATGCCGAAGCGCCGCATTGCGCATGCGTTGCAACAGCAGTCCCTCCCTTGCAGATACTGCTTGCGCCATCCTCGCAATTTGCCGCGATAAACATCGGGATTTTACTGTATTGCTGGTAAAGCCTGTTTTGCCTCAATACCTTTATTGGGTCAGCTTCTGTATATCTCGCTCCTCCAAGATGATATTTTTCAACCATGCTCTTAATATATTTTTCATCGCTGCTCACCCCTAATATTATAAAGAGCTGACCAATCTTTTCTTCAATGCTCATATTCAGTATTGTTTCTTCAACCCATCTAATATCCTCATCGCTGAGCTTATATGGCAATGCTTTTAAATCCGTTCTCATATATACATCCTTATAAAAATTAGTTTTACCAATATGTTAGTTAAGTCATTGTCTCTTTAAATTAGTATTTTAAATATTCCTTCTCGCAAAAGGGATCAACCGGGTTCATTCCCCAAAATTCGCTTTTGCCAATAATTTTATCAACAACTGCCTCAATAACTGCATCGTGATTGGAATATGCGTTTATGTATGTTTTAATCATCGGTACATCAAGAAGATGATATGGAATCTGCAGAGAGATAAACATCGTTGGCACGACTTCCACAAACCACGGAATATTATTTCCCGCTCCAAATAATGTATGCCAGTTCAGCCTTGCAGTTGTTTTGTTTGATGCATTTTCCACATTCCCCAGATAGATTACAAGGTCATATTTGCTGCGAAACTGTTCTACCGTTTCAAATACCATAGGTTTAGTGAAGTCAAAAACCTCTTTTTCATACGGTATCATCTCAAATCCTTCTGCTTGCATACGTGTAACGAAAGTCTTTAGTATTCGTTTCTCTGAGTCGCATCCGCCTATTATTTGATAAAGCACACGTTTATGCATTTCGGGACTAACCGGCAGTAACCTTTGAGTATCTTTTACCAAAGTAACCGATTTGTCCGCGCATTCCTCCGCCCACTTTTTGTGCTGCTTGCAGCCAATCATAGGCAAGTTTTCTTTCTGTGGCAGCAATGTCCCTATTTCTTTCTTTTTATGAAGCTTTAAGGCGGCTTTCATAGCAAGTATCCGTGTTAATGCTTCATCAAGACGTTTTTCCGAAAGAATCCCCTCTTCATAGCCTTTTCTCATATACATGATATCTTCATCATAATCTTTGTTGAAAAGTAACATATCGCACCCGGCTTCGATACAATAAGGAACTGACTTGCTGCGATCCATTGCACACAAGAATCCAACCATTGGCGTGGCATCCGTAATAATCATTCCGTTAAAACCCAGCTGTTTTCTTAGCAGATTCTGCAATAGTTCAGAAGAAAGAGATGCAGGAATCAGTTTCTTAGGATGATTATTATTAAATTTTTTCTGATATGCCGGCATTGCTATATGGCCTACCATGACAGAAAGCGCGCCATCATCAATCAACACTTTATAGACGCTTCCATAGGTCGCATCCCATTCTTTGCAGGAAAGGCTGTTTACACTTGTTAATATATGCTGATCTACTTCATCTACACCGTCTCCCGGAAAATGCTTTATTGAAACTGCTGTGTCGCATTCTTTTGCACCTCGCATATAAGCAAGAGCGCATTTTTTAATCATCTCAGGATTTGAACCGTATGTGCGTACGTTCGTAATGGGATTATGGTAGTTATAATCAATATCCACAACCGGTGCAAAAGCATAGTTGCAAGCTACTGCATTACCCTCAGCGCATGATATTTTCCCCAGACGGTATGCCTGTTCAGGGTCGCCTGTAGCAGCTACCTGCATTTGTTTGCCAAACGATGTGCCTTCTTCTACAATACCATCGCCGCCAGATTCCAAGTTTGCAGCCAATAGCATCGGCACTTTGCTGTTACTTTGCAAATATGTATGCGCCGAAAACAGTTCCTTTGTCTTTCCGGGCCGAAACATCAGTCCGCCCGGTTTTTTTGCCAAAATCTCATATTTCAGATATTGTTCATTTGACGAATATCCAATAGGGAAAAATAACTGCCCCAGTTTTTCTTCCAATGAAAGTGACTTCTTTGTATTTTCCACCCATTCAATATCCTCATCTGATAAAAAAAATGGGTTCGCTTTTAAATCAATCATTTCTTATTCTCCATATATTCCGCTTATCGTTTGACAGTCAATCCAGCAGAGTTAGTAAATCTGAAATTGCTTTAATCGGATAATCAGTTTTACGATACAAATACGCATCGCCGATTCCCGCCACCTTCATTTCGCAGCTTTTTGCGGCATCAATTCCTGAAATTGCATCTTCTACTACTATGCATTGTTCAGGTCTCAAGCCTAGATATCCGGCTGCCCTTATGAATACTTCCGGATCAGGCTTTGACTTTTCAATGTCTGTTCCATCACAAACAGCATCAAAATATTCTGTAAGGCCTACCTTTTCTAAGATAAACTTTGCATTTCGGCTGGAAGACCCAATCGCTAATTTATATCCTCTTCGCCTTAACTCTATCAGTGTGTTTTTGACTTCTTGCGCCACATCAGATGGCGACATAACGGAAAGCAACTTACGATATCGGATATTTTTTTCATTTACCAATTCTTTTTTTTCTTCCAGACCTAGTGATTTACCCTTGTACCGTTCCAATATTATTTCAAAACTTTCCATCCGGCTTATCCCTCGAAGCCTGTTATTGATATTTTCATCAAAATAGACATTTATTCTGTCTGCAGTCTGTTTCCACGCTTGATAATGGTATTTATCAGTAAATACTATTACCCCGTCCAAATCAAATATAATACCGTTAATTTTACATTCCCTATCCATATGCTTTTTAAAAATACCCTAGGATTTTTTTATTTTGTTCAATCGTTCATTCAGCAGATAATAGGTTTCATTAGGCAAATATTTGCTTATATGATTCCAAATGCTGGTGAAGCTTAGCACACCGCCTGACGACATACGCCCGGCCATTGCAGGATTATTCAACGCCATTGGCGCAGCTATCAGTTCCTGAACAGCCTGATACCCTTCAGGATATTTATAAATCTCCTCCATTGGGTCATTGACCGACAAATAGCCTTCCCTAATTATTATTTCTCCTACCTCAAAAGTATTGTCTGCCATTAGATTTTCAAACCAGTTTTTCACTGCATCCGAGATATTTTTTTCTTCTACATAAATGTATTCATCCGGCACCTTTTCTGCTTTCTCTAAAACTAAAGTATCCATCAATCCGTTGGGCGTCCTTACCAATATTTCATTAAAGTGTTCCGTCAAGGCAATTTCTTTGAATTCAAATACAGCATTTCCTTTCAATCTCCCAGCCTTTTCGCCATTCACCCACAAATCAACTGTTTCTTGATTCGAATATACTTTAATATCTATTTTATCTTCAGCGCGCTTTGTAAATCTCTTTCCGCAAAGATAAACAAATGGTTCTTTGCACCAAAGTGCCTTGTACAAATAAAATGCCTGTTTTTTAATTTTGCGGTCATATGTCACAAGCCCCTTATTGTTTCTTCCTTTGCTGCCGCCTTCATCTCTGGCATCTGCTGCAAAATCAAACATGTTCCAAAGCCAACTCGCCCATATGAAGCATCTCTCATCAAAAGCCTCTATGGCTTTTTCGTGCAGCAAAGCTTGATATTCCTCTGAGTAATCCTTTACTTTAGGATGTTCGCTATGCCAGTTCAATATGCTTTCCGCGCCATATTCGCTTATTGCAAGCGGGATCTCCGGTATTTCGTTGTGCCGTTCATCACAGAACGCACCAAGTTCATCCATAGTTCCTTCATACCAGCCCTTATATACGTTATAACTTGTAACATCCGTGATATGGAACAGAGGGCTCGTTGTCTTTGTCATGCCTACATTGGCAATAACAGTCAGTCTGGTTGGATCCAGTTTCTTTGTCAATTGATTTAACTCTTCCAATATATGATACATTGGCTGAGATTCGCCGGCGATTCCCACTTCATTGGCAATGCCCCAAAAGCAGATTGAAGGATGGTTGTAGTTTTGCAATACCAGTTCCTTCATTTGCAGCTTTAAGTTTTCATCCGACTCCCTGCAGTCGTCATAAACACTTATAAAAGGAATCTCCGCCCATACAACCATACCGTTGCGGTCACATAAATCATAGAAATAGGGTGCTTGCTGATAATGCGCCAAGCGTATTGTGTTTGCTCCTATATCACGAATCAAAGCCATGTCTTCAATGTGCTCTTTTTCTGTAATTGCCCATCCCATGTCTTCTCTGTCCTGATGCCTGCAAACACCACGCAGAGGATACGAATCCCCGTTCAGAAAAAAACCTTCGGATGCGCTTACACGGAAGTCTCGAAAGCCAAATTTATCAGCAATTACATCCTGTACGTTTCCATCAAACAAGAAGACTTTCGCCTGATAAAGATAAGCATCTTCTATTCCGCTCCAGCGGAACACTTCAGGAATTTTTAAAGTAAGTCGAACCGCTTCTTGTGTCGGGTGCGACGCGTCAAGCTCCGTTACGCCCGATTTTGCAACAGAGTTGCCATTTCTGTCGTATATTTCAGCATAAACCCTGCTTCCCGATGATATATATGTATCAATATTGACGGTTCCATCCATCTCAGGTGTGATTAAAATAGCATCTGTTCCAAATCTTGTTACATCAAAGTGCGCAGGTCCGTCAAAGCAAATCAACTCAACATCACGATAAATCCCTCCAAAAAAGGTGAAATCGGCATGTTTAGGATAAGTAGCTATAACATTGCTGTTATTTGCCTTTATTAAGATTTCGTTTTCTCCGCTTTTTATATAAGGTGTCAGGTTAATAGTAAACGCAGAAAAACCACCAGTATGCTCCCCAGCTAATGTTCCGTTGCACCAAACTTCTGCCTTTTTGTTAACTGCACCAAAGCGGATATATACTTCTTTCCAATCTTCTTGAAAAGATAATACTTTTTTGTACCATGAAACTCCCTGATAGTAATCATTTCCTCCATCCTGTCCATCAATTGCATTCCATGTATGCGGCAAGGTTACAGACTCCCACGCTTTGTCTTCAAGTCTTTCTCCTTTTATAAATTCCCAATTATCATTCCATCTATATACTTTTCTCAATTTATTATATCCCCTTGCAATTTTTTTATTCTACATCAAACACTTCAAAGTATGGATTGTCTTGTGTGCAGGGCTGCCAATCATCACTTCCCTGATAGTTCGGATTTCCTGTTTTCATAAAGCTGCTCCAGTAGGAAATCATTCTTTTTGAAAGCTCATAGTCCGCTTTTTCAAGCGGTCTCCAGCAATAATCCAGACTTCCAAAAACGTACCAAAGCTCTGCCGAATGAAATGCCCCGCTGTCGTCTCCCGGCAATTTCCGATTAAAATAATAAACATAGGCATTATTCTCAGTCTCTTCACTTATCTTCTTTGAAAAAGCGATATTGCCCTGATGCATTAAGTTTGATTCCGGCGACAGCTCAGTCTGTCCTTCAGTTGTTATGTCGTTTGCATTTGCGCCTAACATATAATCTATATTTAAGAACTCGCCTTTATCAATCAGTATATTTCCATCTTCTTTAAGAAGCTCTCCGTCAATTACCGGCACAAACGGCATACCCTTTCGCTCTTTAAAAGCCTTTGCGATTACATTTCCTACCGCCTGCATCATATCTTCCGAAGAAGTTTCATATAAAGCTTTCAGCGCAAGCTGCCTATTTTCTTCGCTTTTCATCCACTCTTTACTGCAAATCCCTAAAGCCTCAAGCAAATCCTCCGCTGTTTCAGCTGCTTTTTCAATCGAACGATACGCGGCCAACGGATTTCGGTAGCCTCCGCCGCTTTGCATAATCATTCGGTTAAATAATCCTTCCGCCTGTTGTGTGAGTGCAAGAACTTGCAAACTCATAGCCCCTGCTGACTGTCCGAAAACTGTTATGTTGTCCTTATCTCCGCCAAATGCTTCTATATTTCCTTTTACCCATGAAAATGCCTCATGCTGATCCCAAAGCCCGTAATTACCACCGGCTTCATTTTCTCCTTCAACACCTAATAATGGATGGCACAAAAATCCAAATGCACCTAAACGATAATTAATAGTAATAACAATTACTCCTGATTTTGCCAGCTCATTGCATACAAACGGCAGGTTGCTTCCCGCCCCTCCCATAAATGCGCCGCCATGCACATAGACTGCAACAGGGAGTTTTTCTTCTGTCCTGTTTGAAGGCACCCAGATATTAAGATACAGGCTGTCCTCACTGGCATCCGTGCTAAAATCAGGATTACTGTAAAACTCCTTTTGGTAAAAGCCTCTCCTCGGCGGTCCCTGCATACTCTTGCAGCGGAAATGGTCAGCCTTATATATCCCCTTCCAGCCTTCCGGCTTCCTAGGCTTTTGAAAGCGCAATGCACCTATAGGCGGCTTTGCATATGGCACTCCTTTAAAAATTTCACATCCGTTCTCTGTAATTCCTTCTATTTGCCCATATTTTGTATTAACAATCAAAACTATTCTCCTAATTTTTTATATTTATGTTTATATTCCTGAGGAGTCATTCCAACATGTTCTTTAAATATTTTCGTGAAATATGAAGAATATGATATTCCTACCCGCTCCGATATATTCGTTATAGATAAGTTTGTTTTATCAAGAAGCTGCTTTGCCACGGCAACTCGCTTTTTAATGATATAATTAGTTATATTTATTCCTGTTTGTTTTTTGAATATTCTACCCAAATATCCCGAACTTACATGTACCTTAGCCGCCAGATCTTCTCTGGTAAGGCTGCTGACAGATAAGTTTTCGGCTATCAGCTTTTTAACCTTGTCAACAATTTCTTCAGGATTATCGTTTTTTATATCTTTAGCCAAGTCGGATAAGTCCACCGTTTTTTCACGAATAAGAATTTTATTTTCAATTTTTTCAATGATTTTTTCTAAATCGTCATACGAAACAGGCTTTAACAAAAAATCTTCAGCGCCCAGCCGTAATGCTTCCTGTGCATAAGAAAATTCAGCGTGTCCGGTGTAAAAAATCGATTTTACCTCTGGCTTGTTTTCCCTTACCCATCGGATAAGTTCAATTCCATTGCCATTAGGCATTTCAATATCGGTAATAATGATATCAACCGGATTTACCCTAAGCATTTGAATAGCGGATTCCTTGCTGCGGCATTTATATATATTCTCAATATTAAGATTTTCCCATTCAACACCTTCAGCCAAACCTAAAAGTGCAAGTTCTTCATCATCAGCCAATAAAACGTTGAATTTTCTCATATTGCGCTCCCTTTTGGATTCGAAAATCCATCTACTCCACTTCTATATTATCCACTGAAATGTATGGCAGCTTAACTATTGCTACAGCGCCATTATCATTCATCAGTTTTATTTCTGCCTTATTATCATAGATTAATTTTAGCCTTTGATAGATATTTATCAGACCAATATGCCCTTCTTCAATTTTTTGTTCCCAGTTTTGCCGCAGCAGCTCTTCATTGTAACCTACCCCATTGTCACTGATGCGGATTAGTAGGTATTCCCTCTCTCTATTCATTTCAACAAGAATTGCAATTTTAATGTTTTCATTTGCAACAGATGCATATTTCACGCTGTTTTCAACAAAGCTTTGAATAATGAAAGGTGGAATAAGCGCACTTGCCGTTTCTCTTGGGAAAGTAATTTTACAATCAATCTTCCTCATATAACGGATTTCTTGAATCTCCATGTAATCATAAATATGTTCAATTTCTCTCTGAAGTTCTACCAATTCACTTACATCGTGAAACATATATCTGGAATAGTTAACTATAGATTTTGATATCTTTTGAATAGTTGAGTAATCTTTCCGTTCAGCCAACGAATATATGATATTAAGCATGTTTGCATAAAAATGAGGCTTAATCTGAAGTTGGAGATACTGCATCGTTGCTTTCTGAGCTTCCAGTTTTACCTCGTATTTTTCGATTTTCAGTTGTTTTATCCGTTCTATCATGTGGTTAAAAGCATGTATCAGTTGATCTAGCTCCGCCATTCGATAATCTTCTTTTACAGTCAGATCCATTTCTCCTTCCGCAATCTGATACATGGTATCCGCAATATTCCCTATTGGTTTTTCCACATATTTATGAATCAAAAAGAAAAACACAGGTATCACAGTCAACAATATGAAAAACATAATAAAGAATAATATCCGAATAATCCACAAGTCGGTAACGATACTGTCTTTTGCTGTAAGCACGCCGAAATAATAGCCGGTTTTTTCTGAAATATATCCAGTCTGCAGATATCCTTTCCCGTTTACTGTAATATAAGTTCCTTCTTGTTCCGGATATAAATCGACATTTACAGGTTTCATTGTGAATATTACACTGCCATCTTTTTGCGCTGCAAACGCGATACTGTCTTGAGCATATTTTGCACTCTGCAATTTTTTCAATATCTCTGACTCGGAAACTCCGACAACAAAGTAACTGCCTTCAATTTTCAATAAGCGAATCATTGTGTTTCCCTGTTCGCTTTTACAAATCATATATCTTTCTAATTGATCAGTATCATCATTCTCAATTTTTTCAGCTATGAGTTTTTTAACTTCTCTTCTTACTGCATAGTTATTATCCCTGCCGGCTTCCAACCAAGTGTCTTTATCATCTCTGTCTGTATAAATCATGATAAAGTCTATCATTTTAGCCCATGTTACAATGCTGACAAGAGATGTAACTACAGCATTCTCTGTTGTATACAGCTTTATTGGATCTGTTTCGTTTTTTAAAGAGTAATAGAGCTGCGATGAAGACTGGGTTGTTCCGCTATAAAGAGATTCATAAATGAAACTGTCAACTATCTCCAATGAATCATTTATTCCGTTTACCGCTATTAAAATACCTTTTTGAACGCTCTCTTCAGTTCGTTGTGTCAGCACCAGATGCATATAAGATTGCAGTAAAAAAAACACAACTACAAGAAACGAAAACATTCCGAGCCAGTATCTTCTAAGCCATCTTTGTAATGATATCTTTTTCTTTACAGCCTTACTCATATTTATATCCCAATATTTCGTTGGTACTTTTAGCCTTTTACCGCCCCTATAGTCAGTCCCTTAACATAATATTTCTGGAAAAAGGGATACAATATAATCATAGGCAACATGCCTACAACCGCTATTGCCATCCTCAAAGTAAGCGATGGAACAGTAACCGAATCCGTAACAATCATTGATGCATCCATAGACTGGGTCAGATACTGTATGTTAGTTAGCATATTATTAAGCAAGGCCTGCAATCCAACAAGATTCTTATCTGTAATATAGTATAAACTGTTTCTCCAATCATTCCAATACATCAGCGCCTTCATAAACCCTATCGTTGCAATAATAGGCTTACTTAATGGTATTACCATTTTGTAAAATATTCCAAACTCCTTCATGCCATCAATTCTTGCGCTTTCCAATACCTCTCTTGGAACATTGTTACGAAAATATGTTGTAGTTATCAATACATGAAACGCATTGCATAATAAAGAAGGTATAATCAAAGCAAATATCGTATTTTTAATATGGAAAATATTGCTCCACATCATATAAGTCGGAACAAGCCCACCGGAAAAAAGCATTGTAAAGAGTATATAAAAGCTCAATATTCCCTTACCCGGAAGACCTGGGACTGTAAGCGTATATGAAATCATCGTAGTTATTACAATGCCCACTATTGTACCAATAAGAGTGACTGCTATAGTTATAAAATATGAATGAAAAACGCTGCCTTCTGCTATTACATATTTAAAAGCTGTTAAATCAATTTTATTTGGTATTAATGTATATCCATATTTAATAATATCAGACTCAGGTGATATTGAAGACATAATCAGTAATGCCAGAGGGAATATAACTAACAGACATAAGATTATCATAATTATATTTATAACAATCTGAAACCCAGTATCTTTTTTAACCATTTTGTCCCTCCTAGAGAATTGCGTTTTCTTCGCTTAGTTTTCTTATAACTGCATTTGCAAGCAATACAAGAGAGAATCCGACGAAAGACTGATAAAATCCTGCTGCTGCAGACATACCCATGTTTGCGGTATTCATCAAGCCGCGATAAACATATGTATCTATCGTTTGTGTTACATCTATAAGCGCACCGCTGTTTAACGGAACTTGATAAAATAAGCCAAAGTCTGAATTGAATATTTTGCCGATTGACAAAATAAGCAGAGTTATAATTGTGGGCACCAGACTAGGTAATGTAACATTCATAAAGCTTTTAAAACGGTTTGCACCATCAATATTTGCAGCTTCATAAAGTCTTGGATCTATAGCTGACATATTTGCCAAATAGAGAATACACCCTGTTCCCGTCGTTTGCCAAAAATGAATAAAAACCAGAATGAACGGCCACCACTTAGGCTGGCTGTAGAAAGAAATAGGCTCCAATCCCATCGCTGATATTATGTGCTTATTGATATATCCCGTATCTCCGGCTAAAATAGCATTTGCTAAATACGAAACAATGATTATTGATAAAAGCCCGGGGAACAATATAATTGTCTGATAAAACTTTCGGTTTGTTTTGTTTTTTAATTCATTGAGCATATATGCCACAAGTATAGAAATTATTGTACCCAATACAATAAATGTTATATTATAAAGGATAGTATTTCTAGTCATAAGCCATGCATCTGAGCTCCTGAAAAGGAACTTGAAATTATCAAGACCTACCTTTTGGCTTCCAAATATTCCACCTTTTAGGGTATATTTCTCAAATGCTAAAATCAATCCGCTCATAGGTATATAGTTGTTTATAAAAAAATAAACTAAAGCCGGAAGTGCCATCAGATAAAATGGCCAATATTTTTTTGCCTTTTTCGCAAAAGTTCTCATCTCTACAAATCCCTTCTTCTTTTTGCAAAAAAGGCGCACTGCAGCTAACACTGACAAGTGCGCCTAATTATCATGCTAGTTATCTATTCCCAAAAATTCATTCAACTGCTTTTGTTTTTCAGCAATAACAGTATCAAGACCAGCTTCTTTAAGTGATTCAATAAATTCCGGCAAATATGTTTCCGGGTCCAATGCCCCACACTCTATTCCATTTTGATATTTACTTGCTATATTATCCAATTGCGTGATTTCGTTCGTTACGTTAGTTGGGTCAAAACTAAATCCAAGAGCGACAGATTTTTGAGCATTAGTATTGCTTTCAATAAGTTTTTCTGCATAGTCAGGATTTTCTGTGTTCCAACGGATTCTGTTAGTATTGGATATGCCTGATCCAAGGTGATAAGTACAGCTTTTAGCATCTTGTCCATCCAAGTAACTTCCCATTCCGTTCTCATCTAATTGATAATGTACTCCTTCAATTCCATAACTGATGAGATTGCCTACGTCTTTGTCTGAAAACCATAAATTTAAGAATTTAACACAAGCTTCAGGATATTCCGTAATAGACATAACAATATATGTTACATTGTTGTATGTTCTTGCCGCGGGCTCTCCCAATAAAACAACTCCCATATCTTTTCTGCATGTAGTAGACTGATAAAAAGCCGTATTAAAATCAGCTTGTCCGACAGTCGAAAATGCTGCATCATTTTGCACAAGAGTTGTGAATCCGTCTGTCTGTGTTTGTATATCCTTGCTTGTATAGCCTTTTTGATACCAATCATGCATAACACTGCACAGCTGTTTATATTGTTCTGTTTCAAAAAGGTTCACGACTTCAGGTGTCTCTCCACCATTCATGAGCACACCATAGCTGTTGCCAAGATCATCCCAAAAACCATAGTTGAAATTCGTTGATGTGTTGCCACCATTGGAAACATAGGGCAACATATCAGGTTTAGCTTCTTTAACCGCAGCCAGAACCCCTTCCCAGTCTTCCAGGCTTTTGACTCCTGCAACCATATCACCAAGACCAAGCTCTTCTACTATATCCTGTCTATAAATAATTCCCATAGTCCATGCATATGAGGCATATATAGGAATTGCGTATTGAACTCCGTCAACTTCACCGCTTTTCAAAAAATCGCCTTCCATTGAAATGATATCTTGTCCATATTCCTGAATTAAATCAGTAATATCATATGCAGCGCCTTGAGATACAGCATTCAGATATCCGCCATAGTTAATTAAAACATCAACATCTTCTGTTCCGCTTAAAAATAAAGAATACTGCTGGAACCACTGCCCAAACTCGTATGTCTTAAATTCTACCTCTACGCCAATCTTTTGCCTTGATATTTCATTTACGGCTTCCATAACCATATCAATATCATCAGTTTTTCCGCCTGTAGGCACATAAATTCTTATCTTTTCTATTTCTGCTGGTTCAGCTTCTACCTCAGTCTCTTGAGTCGGCTCCTGTTCAGTTACTGCCGGTTCTGTCTTGACTTCATCTTCTTTATCGCTTGGGTTTGTTCCTCCACACCCACCAAACAAAGTTACCACCATTGCTGCTACAAGTAATACACTGATTAACTTTAGCTTCATAAAGAAATCCTCCCATTTCTTAGTATAGATTTATTTTAAGTTTACACAACATTAATAATATTTAATATCATTATAAGAACTTGAATTTATACAATAAGAACCAATTCTAGATAGATTATTATACTCGTTTTATTTTTCTGCTTTTTTCTTATCTGCATTTTCTAATTGAGCTCCTTCAAAAAAAATACTAGCAAGGAGAACAAAAAATGGCAAAAAAGAAATACACGACAGAGCAGATAATTTTAAAACTGAGGAAAATTAAAGTATTGTGCGGACAAGGTAAAACTGTGGCTGAAGCAGTACCAAGTGAAATATTCAAACATCCAAGTTAAATAATTACTATAAGATGGTATTTTGCTATTTATACAAATGGTCGAAAAGTGAAACATCGGCGTGTTTCCCTTCAATCTTATATGCGAGAAACTGAGCAGTTATATAGAAAAGATGTATGTTTCAGAATTGTCGCGTAAAAATGCCGAACTTAAGCAAAAAAACGCTCAACTCAATGCTCTTCAGGCACAAATTAACCCACATTTTCTATATAACACTCTAGAAGCAATGCGAATGAAGGCGATATCTGTTGGAGATAATGATGTAGGAAATATTCCCATCTTTCTCGGGGTTATATCAAACACGCATGTAGTTTTAGCTCCCGGTTTAATCATTATCCTTCTGAAATCTATGAGTTCAAAGATCGGAACTTGATTTACCGAAGAATCCATGTGCTTTTTATATATTTGCACTACTTCATAGCCTTTTCTTTCTCCGATGTTTGCTATGTCTACACTTAAGGAAAAGCCTGCACCGGGGGCGACAGATATTTTGTCAGTCTTTAAATTACTGTATTCAAAATCCGTATAGCTTAACCCATATCCAAACGGATATAATGCCTCATCATTCATATACCTGTAAGTGCGACCCAGCATTGCATAACTATTAAAAGGAGGAAGTTTCTCTGTTGACTTGACAAAAGTAATCGGAAGCCTCCCCGATGGGCTACAGTCTCCAAACAAAATATCCGCCAGAGCCGTTCCGCCGGATTCCCCCGGATACCACGCTTCAATTATTGCGGAAACATTATCCTGAGCCCAGTTTATTGTAATTGGACTTCCGTTAGCCAAGACAAGCACCACTGGTGTTCCTATGGCATGCAGACTTTCCAGAAGTTTTTGCTGCATTCCCGGCAAATCAAGGTTGTCCTTGTCATCGGAATTCACCTGTGCGATATAATCGATATATTGTATGTAGCACGGATAAAGATGCTCTTCCAATATTTTTTTGTCGATTTTCTTAAGTTGCTTAGCAAACTGTGTCTGCGTGCTTTCTTCACCTTCGATGTCCGGTGAAAGACCAAGGCACGATTGCCACATCGGCTTTTTCCGCAGCTGCAATAGCCTCCGCAAATCCTCTATCCGTCCTTCCGACGGTATCGCTGTCAACCGCATCGAGTTTTCTCGTAGTATATTAGCCCTATCTTCTTCCGAAATTAACGCATACTCAACCCTGCCTCTCTGAAAACCTGCTGCATAAATATCGGTACCAAACAGTATGTGTTCTGAACCTATTCTGCCTACTGCATACTCTATTATATTGTTTCCTGCGTCATAAACATGCATTTTAAAAGCGCCATTTTCATGCAAATTTGAAGCGCCATGGAACGTCAACACTTTTTCGGACAGTTTGTTAAGCAACACATTCTAATTGCCTCTGTTCCCATTGTTTCAGCCACTGCATAGGGCTAAGATATCCCAGTCGTTTTTGTACTCGTCTTGTGTTATAAAATCCTTCTATGTGTTCAAAGATTCTTTGCCGTGCTTCTTCTCTGGTCCTAAAATGCATCCAATGTACAGTTTCTTTTTTAAGATTTGCAAAGAAGCTTTCGCTCCATGCATTATCCCCCGGCATACCTACTCGCGAAAAGCTTTGCCTAATACCATTAGCTGTGAGAAGGTTCTTAACTTTTTCCGATGTGTATTGGCTGCCTCTGTCGCTGTGAAAGATACAAGCTTTCGGCAACCTCCATCTTTTAAGAGCTTTTTTGATTGTCTTAGTCACAAGTTCTGTCTTCATCCGCTCGCTCATGCTTTCTGCAAGAACAATTCCGCTTTTAATATCCCGTATCTGGCATAGATAATCAAATCCTTCGCCTGTGCGTATATAGCTGATATCGCTCGATAAAACCTGAAACGGTTCTTGTATTGTCTGCCCCCGCACAAGATTAGGATATCCAGCTCCGCGCGCTTTGCGGCTGTTTGTTAACGATCTCTGTCTGCGCTTACAGTGAAAACACTGCAATCCCTCTGATTCCATGATGTTTCGCACTTTATAGAAGCTGGCTTTATACCCGCGCTTCCGCATTATCCCGCATATTCGGTTCGCGCCGTACGTTCCTTTGCCTTCTTTGAATATCTCCCTTACAAGTTCAATATATCTTGTTTCGAATGCTTCTCTTTCTACTCGGGTTCGCTTCCAGTCGTAATATCCGCTTCGAGATACCCCTAATATATCGGCCCACTTCTTTTCGGGGTGCTCTCTTTGTTCAAAAATGAACTGATATTTCACTTTTGTTGTTTCGCGAAGTAGGCCGCGGCTTTTTTTAACATATCACGCTCTATTTTTAGTTCAGCGTTTTCCAGCCACAGTTTCTTAACTTCCTCTTCAAGCGTAGCTGCTTCTGTCTTCTCGCCCTCTGACGTATACTTCTTCCGCCAGTTGTATAAAAGATTTACTCCTATCCCCAAATCGTCCGCTATTTCTTTTACTGTTTTTGAGCTTGCATAGGATAATTTGACTGCGTTTTTCTTGAACTCTTCGTCATATTTGTTTCGGTGTTTTTGCATGGGTTTTATCCTCCTTGTTTATATTATAATTCTTTTACCATGCTGTCCGAAATTTTAACACACTCCCATTTATAAATGATGCTTTTACCGTTATTTCATTTTTGAATATTTCAAATGGTTTTATTGGCATCTCACTGTCAGGATCAGTAAGACCGAACAGCATTGTAGTACCACCTTTTCCTGTATACTTTATAGCAGTTTTCATAGTGTCAACGAATCCTACACATTCAATTACCTTATCAATCTGTTTAATAGAATTTATTTCGAGTATTTCTTCAATGTTTTCATTCATTGGATCAATAGTAATATTAGCACCAAGCTTTTGTGATAATTCTCTTTTGGATTGTATTGGTTCCATCATAATAAGCCTTGCAGCGCCTGCGATCTTTGCCAGCTGAAGCATTATCATGCCGATAGTACCTCCGCCGATTATCATTACAGTATCTCCCTGAGATACATTTGTTAAATCCATCCCATGCAGGCAGCAAGCTACAGGTTCTGCCATTGCAGCAGCCTTCAGCGAAAGTCCCACAGGAAGCTTATATGCCTGTTTTGCATTTACTGTGCAATATTCAGCAAAACCGCCATTAACACCAGTCCCAATTCCAGTCATATCTTCACAAAAATGCCCCATACCCTGTCTGCAATAATAGCATTTACCACACATATCATTAGGATCAACACAAACTCTATCACCTACAGCAATATCTTTAACATCTTCACCCACTTCAACGACAACTCCCGAAAATTCATGCCCTAGCACAGTTCCCGGTGGAGTATATCCCGCACCTTCTGCACCAGCAAATATATGTCTGTCAGTTCCGCACACTCCGCAATATTCAACTTTTATGGTTGCTTCGTATCTTTTTGGCTTTCTTTTTTCGACTTCTTCGACTCTCAAATCATCTTTTTTATATAAAACTGCACTTTTCAAAATTGTGGCTCCTTTCTTGTAATGTATATCTCGCAAGACCTCATGTTATTACAATATGATGTGACAAGTAGCAGAATGCAATATTTAAGCCAATCAAGCAATTTCGGCAATTCAATTTATCACTTTTTTATAGACTTTATGCTTTCGGATATTCATTGCACAACAGTTTATAAGGCGCTTCGTCTTCCTCCACAGCGGGGAATCTACCAATCTCCTCATAGAATCTGTTGTCCTTATTATCATCATTTACCATTGATACTTCGCCGAGAAGCACTGCGCCTGAGCCTTCCTCTATTGTGAAATCGTGATACATATATGGATATATCGTTATGCTTTCACCTGGTGTTAGACGCACCTGTGTGCCAGCTTTCACATAATATTCGCGGCCGTCGATGTTTATTTTTACATCTGTATCCGCAAATTCCCCGTCATCGGTGGAATTATATACTTTAATAAGTACATTGCCGCCGCCTCGGTTTATGATATCCTCCATCTTGTTCCAATGAAAGTGCATGGGTGCATACTGTCCTTCTTCCAACATGAGCAGTTTCTCGGCATATGACTTTATATACTTGTCATTGTTCAGATTACCGTTCCTAAGCGTTATCAGCGTAAATCCGAATTCATCGAACTTACCTTCTCCGTAGTCGGTTACATCCCAGCCCAGCATATTGTCGCGCACTTCATCATATGAACTGTCTTTGTTTTTCCATTCTTCCGGTGTAAACCCGCAGAAAGGCGGAAGCTTGAACCGACATTCGTCTATTAATTCTTCCATACGCTTTATCGCTGCGTTTATTTCGCTTCTTTTCATTTCTTACCTCTAAATACAAAAAAAATTATTTATTCGAATACGTATCAGTTATAGAATTTATGTTTAATTTTAGCGCAAACTCTTTTTCAGTCATATCGCTTTTCAACGATATAATAACAGTTTTTTCGTTTTCACCATCCAAATCAAAGAACCTGTCGGAATATTTAGCTGCCACGCCATCAATGTCAGGCCATACCCATAATGCCGGCTTATCGGCTTTAATTGTAAGCTCAAACTCTTTCACACCTATCTTTTTTATATTTGTATCATATTTCGGCGCAAGTAAATTCAGGTGCTTCGGCCTCTCAAAATATGTAGTATTTGCACTTACTTCTTTTCCATCAACAACAAACGAGTAAAACAGCACTGTTTCTCGGATTCCGCCTGCCTTACTTACCGCTTCAGCCAGATTTAATGTCTCAATCTTCGCTGATGTGTTCGCTGCAATCTCCGCTTCAAACTCGCCGCTTTGTTCCATGTTCCCGTTAAGATTCATTAACATCCATAAAACTCTGCCTTTTTGCTCTTTAAGCGTATCGTTTGATAGGTGAATTTCAACTGTCTGCTTTTCTTTGTCTTCCACTCCAGATATAAGTATGGGGGCAAAGAAACGCTTTGCGCTGTAGTGCAGTGCTTTCCAGTTGCCTACATAATCCAGTGACGACCAGCTTGCCACAGGCCAGCAGTCATTGAGCTGCCAGTAAAGAGTTCCCATACCCTGCGGCATTTTGCGCCTCCAATGCTCTACCGCATACTTTATCGCAAGGCTCTGCAGTATCTGTGACGCCCAAAGAAGCATATCAAAGCTCGTAGGTAGCTGAAACCAAGAAAGCATATACTGCAAAATCGCATCATTACCTATTCCGCTGCGCTGGTGCTTTTCCATAATAAAGCTTGTAATGTTGCGGTCTTCCGGAAGAGTATAGCTTTTTACCACGTCAGGCTCGGGGAACGACTGGAAACCAAATTCTGAATTGAACCTGTGTTCACATGTTCTGTACCATTCAAACGGCTCTCTTGCATGCCACACTTCCCACAGGTGCGCGTCGCCGCGTGTCGGGTCGTTTGGCTCTCCCCTGTTTTCTCCCGGCGTATGCGATGATGATACCCAGTAGTCGTGCTCTCCGTCGTACTCTTCAAGCAATTCGGGTATAATTTCTTCAAACAGATATTTATACTCTTCCCAGCTCATGGTTCCGACTTCTTCGTCCACTTCGTCCGTTATCATATATCCCATATGTTCAAGCTCGTTGTTGCCGCACCACAGCGCCATGGAAGGATGCGAACGCAGGCGCTTTATATTATCTTCAGCTTCATGCTTAAATGTATCAATCCACGCTTTATCATATGTTGGATACGCGGAGCACGCAAACATGAAGTCCTGCCATACGCACAGTCCAAGTTCATCGCACAGGTCATAGAAAATATCCTGCTCATATATGCCGCCACCCCATACACGTATAAAGTTCATATTAGCTTGTTTGGAGTCTGTTAAAAGCTGTCTGTAAAACTCGTCGCTTCCGCGTGTTACAAAAGTGTCTATCGGTATCCAGTTAGCGCCTTTTGCAAAGAAAGGCACCCCATTTACTTTAAACTGAAAGCTTTCACCCCACTTGTCTTCATGCCTGTCCAGTATCAATGTGCGCAAACCTATTCGTGTTTCGCTTTTATCTATTGTCTCCGCGTCCTCATTTGACAATTCCACCCTAACACCGTACATATTTTGCTCTCCGAGGTTGTTCGGCCACCACAGTTTTGGATTTTCTAAATCAATCTTTACGGATGATGTTTCGCTTGTGATATCATATGTCTTTTCACAAACAGTCTCATCTTCAAATGACACCGCAACTTTAGCCCTAAGCGTTGAGTCATCATAATCTTTAAGTGTTGTTTTTATATCAAGCTCCACATTTTTATCACTGTGGTTTTGCGTTATGTGCACATCGCCAATCGTTGCACTGTCACATGCCTGAATCTCAATATTGCGCCATATGCCTGCTGTCACGCAAATCGGACCCCAGTCCCAGCCATAGTTACACTGGCTTTTGCGAACATAATTGCTGCCCTTCACCCTGTCGCGGCCTATCCCTGTTATTGCCAGCCAGCGTTCATCTACCTTTTCTTCCATATAAGGGTATGTGGAAGAAAGCTTTATCTTAATTTGGTTTGCACCTTCATTAAGCTGTTCTTTTACATCAAACTCCCATGTCCTGAATGCGTTGTCTGTTGCCGCTATTGTTTTCCCGTTTATAGTAATTTCAGCAAACGTGTCAAGTCCGTAACAAACAAGCTTTACATGATTATGTTTTAATATTTTCCCGCTTACATAAAAAGACCTTTCATACGTCCAGTCTGTTTTGCCTATCCACATCTGGTCTTTTTCATTGTCTCTGTAATAGGGGTCTTCTATAAGGCCATTGTTTAATAGGTCAGTGTGTATGCAGCCGGGTACCATAGCTTTTATTTCACTGTGGCCTCCGCCTGTTGCTTCCCATGCACCGTTTAATTTTACTGTTTCCATATTTCCCTCACTTTTTAATGAATTCTCTTACAGTTTTAGCATAAGTTAAATTTATTAAAGAGTATTTTCTGTTTAGTTAGATGCTATATTATTTCAATACTCATAACTCACTTAAAAGCTGTAACAATATTTATCCATTCTCATATGTAATATTTTTCGATATATAACTCAAAATTTTTCCGATTCAATCTCAACGACAGTAATCGTATTAGGCGGAAAAATAATTTCGCCATCTTCAGGATTTTGTTTTGATTTATAAATTACTTCAAATGGATTAATTAAGTCCGGATATTCCAATGCGTCTTTTGCACCATATTGATGTAAAGATGTTATACTTTCATTGCCGTTGAACTCGCCCAAAACTTTTTCGTCCAAAGACCTATTGATTATAAAAACCGTGACGTATTTACCCGATTTATCCATTGTAGCCGATATGCTCAATAGCGGAAATTCGCCTGCCTCCCCTCCGTCAATCATGAAATTGCCATAACTCAAACCACACTTTTTTTCTTTGCAATATTTTCTATATATCTCTAGCGGGTAAAAAATAGTTTGACATACAGAGCTCTCCCTGTCTGTAATAATAGGCGCTAATATATTCACCATCTGAGCCATGTTTGCACATCCAAGCACATCACTTGAGTTGATGAAAATATTCAGCATAGATGAAACCCACAAGGCGTTAAGCCAGTTATATCTCGCATTTAGGCCATACTCGCCTCCCTCATCGCAAGCACTATTCCAAATGTTCCATTCGTCCAGTGCGAGCAAAATGGCTTTCTGTCTCGGGGGAAATCTATACCACTCATTAAAGTCATCGGGCATTTTATACTCTTGCAAAAAGCTTTTAAGCTTATGAATTGAACCAACGAAATCCTCTTCACCGGAAAAAGCTCCGTATGGGTTATCTTCTGTATCTCTCGCGTAATAGTGAATTGACAGATAATCGCAAACAGGATGCAGTGAATCAAGTACTCTTTTATTCCACTCAAAATCATACATACTTCCAACCAGTATGATTTTTATTGAAGAATCAACCAATTTCATATGCTTTACAAATTCCCAGGTGTCTTTTATATAATCATCAACATTATGATGACTTCCTATGTCAGCAATAGCATATGACTCGTTGCCTATAAACCAATATTTAACATTGTGTGGTTCTTTTGATCCATTGCTTTTCCTTAGGTTAGCGTAATATGTATCTTCAGTCCCGTTACAATATTCAACCCAGTTTGCCGCCTCTTCGGCAGTACCCGTTTCCATATTGACGCATATCATAGGTTCAGAATTTATTTCATGGCAATATTTTATAAATTCGTCAGTACCAAACTTGCCATCGTTAATTCCCCCCCATATAATGTTAGGGCGTTTTTTCCTTTGTTCTATTGGACCAATGCAATCCATCCAATGATAGATATTGGCAAATGTTCCCCCAGGCCAGCGAAGACAGGGCGGAGACAAGCGCTTCACTTTTTCAATAACGTCGTTTCTAAAACCTTCTGCATTTGAAAGAGGAGAATTCGGCTCAAACAACCCGTTGTCAATACAGTTCCCCAAATGCTCAATAAATTGACCGAATATATTCTGATTAATATAATTTGTTTCATTTTTTTTAAGAGATATTATTGTTTTAAGAGTGTTATCCATTAAAAATACTCCATTTGATTAAATAAAAAGCAAGTTGCACAATAAATGCAACTTGCTTTATTCTACCGTTTATTTTGAATTAAGATACTCAGCAAGCTGTTCTTGATATTCAGCTACAACTGCGTCAATACCTGCCGCTTCAAATTCTTCTATCGCTTTTTCAATTCCGTCTTCGTAATCAACGATACCTGCTTTAATTGGGTAAACTGCTGTTTTTACTGCTGATAAGCAGTTTGCGTATTCAACAGATACATCGGTTGGATCAAAAGTAAATCCAACAATTACGCTGTTCTGTGCTTCTTCGTCGAAAGAATACTGAACTTCAACACGGGTAGGATGGTCATTAACACTCGCACGAGCATAGTTCAAGTTTCCTATCATCCATGTGGCAAATGCATAGTTTTGGGCGTCATCTATGATAGTTGTTTCATATGTCATGTCTTCCATTTCAGTCCAGTCAACATCTTTCTCGCCATAAATGAACAAGTCATAGTTTTCCTGGTTGGCATACATCCAGTTCAAGAATTTGATTCCGCTTTCAGGATTTTCGCTTGTAATTGGCACAACGTTATCATTTCTGAATCCCATGTCACGGAAGGTTGTTTTATCAGGATCCAGCAATATCAAATCTTCTACAACATTATCGTCAACCATATCTTTTTTGCTGCGAAGTCCATTTCCGTCCCTGAATAGATAGCGTCCCATTTCCATTTCATTTTCACGCCAATCCGAGGGAAGCGAAAGCAAGTCCGGTGTAATATAACCTTTATCATAGCACTCGTTAAAGAACTCTGCTTCCATTTTGAATTCTTCTGAAGAAATAAATGGTTCAACACTTCCGTCCTGTCTTATCAGCAGCATTTGCTCGATTACAGTGAAAGGATATGATTCAAATGTTCTTTCAAGGAAACGGGCAGGTTCCTGATAAAGCAATACTATAGAAGGACTTCCGTCACCTTCCCAGTTTTGTGTGAATACTTCCATTGCATTCATTAAGTCTTCAGATGTTTCCGGTGTATCAAGGTTATATTCTTCAAGCCAATCTGTCCTTATTGTAAGGCCGGATGTAGCTTTTGTTGTTTCTGTCCAAAAAGCCGGAACTGCATATGTCTGCCCGTTTGCCTTTGCTGAGTTCCACATGAAATCCGGAATAACACTCTTCAGATTCTCACCATATTGATCCAAAAGATCATCAATAGGATAAAGTGCTTCCTGGCCTACATAAGAGCTGAAACCCCTTAAGTCTTCCATAACATGCAGCAAGTCAAAAGGTTCACCTGTAGCTAACATTAAGTTGGTTTTTTGTTCCCAAGCATCCCACGGGATTGTATACAGTTCGAAGTTGACATTAACTCCGTCTGCTAACATTTTTTCATTTACCAGCTCAAAAACTGCCGCCACTCTGTCATCCTGCCCCGGCAAACCACCAGGTATAACATAGCGCATGTTTACAGGTTCTTCAGCGGTAACTTCTGTTGTTTCCTCAGCTTCTACTACCTCTTTTGTAGCCGCGGGAGCCTTAGTCGCTTCTTCTTGCTTTACTGAGTCGTCTTTTGTGCAGCCAGCAAATATGCCGACAAGCATAACAACAACTATCAGTGATGCTAAAAATTTGTTTCTCATCTTTTCCTCCTAAGTATATTAGTATTATATCTTAAGATCAGCCTTTTACCGATCCTATGATCAAACCTTTTATAAAATATTTTTGTAAATAAGGATAAAGCAGCGCAATAGGTCCTATGGTTACTATAACCGTTGCCATTTTTAAAGATTCCGTAGGCAAAGTGACTTCCAGCGATTGTCCGTAAGACTGCAAATCCTTTAACATTTGTATATCAGACTGTATTTTGAACAGGTAATATTGAAGCGGAAAAAGCTTTTGGTTGTCGATAAGCATAATAGCATTCCACCAATCATTCCAATATGCCAGTCCATAAAACAATGCAATAGCCGCTAAAACAGGCTTGCACAGAGGGAAATATATGCCAAAAGCAATTCTAAAATCACCGGCACCGTCTATATATGCGGCTTCCATAATAGAGTCAGGAATATTACTGATAAAATTCCTCACAAGAAAGAGGTTAAAACAGTTTAAAAGCAAGGTCGGAATTATCAAAGCCCAGATATTGTCCCTCAGGCCCAAAGAGTTGCTTATTATATACCACGGGACAATTCCACCGTTAAACAAAGTCGTAAAAAAGAAAAAGAATGCTAAAAATGTTC
Source organism: Christensenellaceae bacterium (assembly GCA_963677605.2). GTDB lineage: Bacteria > Bacillota > Clostridia > Christensenellales > UMGS416 > JAGLOK01. Next base: position 158,671 of record CAXXDX010000002.1, read on the forward strand.
TGCCCCGCACTTTTTTGTTTGCCAATGTATATGCCGCCATTGCAGTAATCAATAAAGCAAGTACCGTACCGATAACCGTAACTGCAATCGTCACTATGTAGCTGCCCCACAGGCCTTCTCCGGACTTAAAGAGGGTGGTATATGCGTCAAGCGAAAGCTTTTCCGGCAATAACGCGTATCCGTTTTTTTGTATCATTTTTTCGTCAGTTATTGATATAATAAAAACAAAAATCATTGGTATGAAACACAATATAGAATATACTTGGATTATTGTTCCTAATAGAAAATTACGTTTTTTCATTTTAAAATTCCCCTAATGTTTATCGTTAAAATATCCTTCATTAGAAAATTGCTCCCTCAGGAAAGAATTTTCTGGTTAATGCATTCACGCCATATACAGTAATGAAGCCAAGCAATGATTGATATAGGCCAATAGCCATTGCTTGTGAAGGATCGCCAGTCTTTCTTAACAATCTAAACACATATGTGTCTATTACATCGGCAGTAGGATATAAAAGAGCGTTATCTCTGATTATTGAGTAAATCATGCCAAAATCGCCATAAAATATCCTTCCAAGAGACATTAAGGTAGTAATCATAACAGTGGGCATCAATAGAGGTATTGTAATTCTTTTGATTTTTTCCCAGCGGCTTGCCCCATCAATAGTTGCGGCTTCATAAATCTCTTTATCAAAACCGGCAATAGCCGAAAGCAATATTACAACCTGTATGCCGGTCCCTTTCCATATTCGCATCACTACCAATATTGGCAGCCAAGGTTTTGGCAATGTGTACCAGTTAACCGTCTCAAGCCCTATTGATTTTAATATTTGGTTCACTATACCTATTTGATTTGCGAACAAGCTGTAAACCAAATAACTTACAATTACCCAAGACAAAAAATAAGGAAAGATAAACAGACTTTGATTTACCTTCACAAACAATCTGTTTTTCATTTCGTTCAATATAACCGCAAGGAATATGGCAAGAATTGCACCAATAAGAATGGACAGAAAGTTGATGCTCAATGTATTCATGGTCACTTCGATTAATTTCTTCGATTTAAAAAACACCTGAAAGTTCTCAAGGCCTGTAAATTCGCTTTTAAATATCCCCTGTCTATAGTTGAATCTTTGAAAAGCTATCACAATATATGGCAACGTCAAATATCCAAATATAATAGTGTAAATAATCGCAGGAAGCGCCAAAAAATAGCAAACCTTATTTTTAGTAATATCTAATGTTATTCTATTAAATAATTTAGGCCGAATTTTTTGAATATCCTTCAATCCCTTATTTGTTCTTTCCATGTTCTCTCCCCATTTATCATTTTGACTTTCACAACACTATCACTATTCAAAAAACAAAAAAACTTTAAATTGGCAGTTAATGTTTAATTTCATGCTTTTATAGGATTATTTTTATTTTGATTTCTTGCAAAACTTCAAATTGACTCCAATTAAGCTGTCAAAATTGAAAAATATATGTATATAACATATAATATTTTGATAAGTTATTTGGAGAAACATATGATAAACGTGAAAAAGTACAGCAAAATGTCAATGTACAAAAAAATGTTTTTTGCATTCTCTTTTGTTATAGGCACTACAATCCTTTTATTAAGTTTCTTTTTGTATGAGTTATTTAAATACAATGCAATTGTCGAAGTAAACAGGGTTTCTCAAGAATTTCTGGTGCAGACAAGCTATATTTCAAATATTGTACAATCGCAGGCAATTAATATCGGAAATCAGCTTTCGTCAGATCCCGAAATAACAAAATTAATGTTATCAAAGAAAACCGACTACAACGAAGAATATCAAATACTCCTTAAGATAAAAGACATTGAAGGCATATACCCATTCATAGACTCTATTTGCATTTACAATGGTTATACCGACAGATATTCCAATAACAAAGGAATATCAATAGAAGATGAGGAGTATCTTAAAGAAAATATACTAAACAGAAACTTTAATACAAACTTTCACTTTATACCAAGGAGAATATATTATCCTTACTCAACAACGGTAAAAAACTATTCGCATTCTGTGTTAACTTATATATTCTGTTCAGTTTACGGAACCGGCCATCCATCAGCGATTGTTATTAATATTGATGAGAGTTATTTAAGAAACTCGCTGAGCAATATAACCAAGGGGAACATAAATGACATTCTGGTTTTGGATGAAAGCGGGAAATTGTTGCATAATATAAACGAAGAAGATACTTTTCTTAAAGATTATTCGTCTTATCAGTTTTATGAAAATATCAACAGTTCAAAAGATATGCAGGGTTCTTTTACAGACAACTATAACAACAAAAAAGTTCTGTTTACTTATGTTAAAAGCGAGCAGACAAAGTGGCTGTTTGTCGCAATACAAGAATATGACAAGTTATTAGCCCCAACACGAGATATAAGCAAAAACCTAGTATACATTAGTGCCTTACTTTTTTTAATCGGATTTATGGCGTCTTTGATTCTGGCAAAGCGTATCAATCAGCCTTTAAAAAATCTGGTGGCAAATATCAATAACTTAACTAAGAACAAAAATGATAACGTGAATGCTTCTGCGGTAAAAAATGAATTGTATTATATAAGCGAAACTATAGAAAGCACACTGAAAGACGCGTTTGATATCGAGAAAACTCTCAATACCTCCATGCCGGTTCTCGAAAATACGTATCTTTTATCTCTTCTAAATGGTAAACAGCACAATATTACAGAAGCTACGCAGCAGTTGATATCTGCACGCGAGCAGCTTAACGGCCCATATTTTTGTGTGTTGGCGGTACTGCTTGAAGTCAATGAAAATAATTACTCAAAAGAAAGTTACTATATTTTATATAATTCAACATGCAAATTAATAGACAACGCTTTGTCAAGCTCGATATCATGCAAAGTGATAAGCAGTACCGATTCATATATTTATGTGCTTTTGCAAAAAGAATCCAAAATAACTATACCAGATATGACACTTAAAAAAATCAGTGAATCCATACAGCGCAATTTTGACATAACAGTCAGTATATCAAAAGGCAATCAAGTTGATAGCATTGACAAGATAAGCGAATCTTTTGCTTCAGCAAAAAAACGAATGTCTGCACGCTTTTTCACCGGAACGAATTCTATAATTGCGGCTGAATATAAACACTCAGATAATAAAAATAACTGCACAGAATCAGATTTTTCCATCATACAGTCCGACTTAATAAATTCTCTTCAGTATAAAACACTGCCTGTTACCGAAAAGCTTAGCCAACAACTGATTGATATGCTGCTAAACTTCTCCCCGGAAGAAGCATTTATTCATATGAAAAATTTCATTTTGCTTTATGAAGAGAAATTCAGCTATATATTAAACTCATCAAAGCAACCAAACTCATCAATAAATATTGATACCATGCAAAAATTTAAAAGCTACTTAATGTCTAACAATAGTATAATTCACAGATATTATAAAGACAAAAAGAGCAATAAACATATTAAACTTGTGGATGAAGTAAAGACATACATTAATAATAATTATATGGATTTTAATTTGTCTCTTCAGTCTGTCGCCGACCAATTCAATATATCGCCACACTCCCTAAGCCGAATTTTTTCCAATATTTCCGGCACGGTTTTCAGCGATTATGTTAATATAACAAGGCTCAATGCCGCAAAAAAAATGTTGGATGAAACTAACCTGAAAACTAAAGAGATATGCAATGCAATTGGCTTATTGAACTATTCATATTTCTTCACTTTGTTTAAAAAGTATGAGAATACAACTCCTGTGCAATATAGAAAAGAAAAACAACTCAATAACAACCCGGAAAATTAATATATCTTAAAAAAGATTAACCTAAAATTGTCATTCGCAAATTTCAAATGCTCTAAAAATAAATAAAATTTTAATCAAATTTTGTATAGTATCCCCGTTTTGATTAGCACAAAGAATAGAACTCTCAGTTTTGAAAAATCAAGCTTATCTTCATTATGATAGGCCCCTGCAAAAACTCTTCCCGAGTTATCACGATTTTTTTAACGGAGTGTTCAAAGCTACGCTGTAATACTCCGTTTTTTGAGCCATATTATCATAAACTTTTTTCTGTTTTTACTGTTATTACAATATTATTATTGTCTAGGGTACGTTGTGATTTGCATTATAGGTGCAATCTTAACCTTAAATGGAAGTATTTCTTTAAGTGTTATAGTTGCCTTTATGCTTTATTTAAGACTTTTTTTCTCAGACTCTTTCCCAACTAGCACAGGCTGCTACTAATTTACAATCTACTGCAGCGGCGAGCGAGCGTATATTTGAGTTTCTTAGAGAAAAAGATCTAGAAGAAGAATGCAATAAAATGAAATCTTACAAATATAATGGGAGATGTGTCATTTGAAAATATTAATTTTAGCTATAATAAAATTAAACCTATTATAAATAATTTCTCTGTCAAAGTTAAAGCTGGTCAAAAAATAGCGATAGTTGGACCTTCTGGTGCTGGAAAAACCACAATAGTTAATTTAATTATGCGTTTTTATGAAGTGCAAAGTGGTGAAATCAAATAGACGGCATACCAATTAAATCCTTAACTCGTAAAGATGTTCGCGACCTGTTCAGTATTGTTCTACAAGATACTTGGTTGTTTGATGGAACAATAAAAGAAAACATAGTTTATCCTAAAAAAGATGTATCAAATGAGCAAATGATTAATATATGTCAATCTATAAATCTAGATCATTTTATTAAAACTCTTCCTAAAGGTTATGATACAATGATTAATGAAAATATCACTCTTGCTTCAGGAGAAAAACAACTTATCGCAATAGCTCGTGCCCTGGTGAAAAATTCTCCAATTTTAATATTGGATGAAGCAACTAGCTCAGTAGATACACGTACTGAAATACTAATACAAAAAGCAATGGATAAGTTAATGTTAGGTCGGACTTCCTTTATAATAGCTCATCGTTTATCAACTATTAAAAATGCCGACCTGATTCTTGTAATGAAAGATGGAAATGTTATAGAGAGTGGAGCTCATATGAAGCTTCTTGCGAAAAACGGATTTTATTCAGAGATATACAATAGTCAATTTGATATTATTAATTAGTTCATTTATGGGAACGTTTCAAAATTCGTGTATACTCCAAAATGGATGTAATCTGAATTGATTTTATTGAAGAGAGTTAAGGATAAAATTAAACCTTAGCTCTCTTTTTAAAATATACTGTCCTTACACGGCTGTCAAGGCATAGTAAGAAAAGCCTATTGGTTTAGATTCAAGAATTATTTTATTCAGGAATGCGTTCTTCAAAGAAAATCGAGAGCTGAGAATAAATCTGACCCCAATCTCTGCGCCGGCCAGTCCATTTCTTGGTGATATCAGCTGTAGCCAGATATAGCATCTTAAACAAGCTGTCATCCGTAGGAAAAACGCCCTTGTTTTTGGTAACTTTCCGTAGCTGGCGGTTATAGCCTTCTATGGTATTGGTAGTATAAATCAGCTTTCTGACCTCGGCGGGATACTTGAAAAACGTAGACAACTCGGGCCAGTTTTTACGCCATGAAATAGCGATTTTCGGATATTTCTTACCCCAGATTTCATCAAAGTTTTCAAGTTCTGAAACAGCGGTTTCTTCACTGGGAGCTGTATATACTTTCTTCAAGTCCTTCATCAGAACTTTCACATCTTTGTATGAAACATATCTGGTGCTATTGCGTATCTGATGGATAACACAGCGTTGAATTTCTGTTTTAGGAAACACTGCGTTTATCGATTCTGAGAATCCGCTCAAACCATCCACACTGGCTATCAGGATATCTTCTACGCCTCGGTTCTTCATTTCGTTTATGACTGATAACCAGAACTTAGAAGTCTCGTTTTCACCTACCCAGAGGCCTAGAACATCCTTTATTCCGTCTAAGTTAATGCCTATAGCGATATATACCGCCTTTTTGATTATCCGCCCGTCCTGCCTTACATGATAGTGTATTGCATCCATATATACAACGGCATATATGCTTTCCAGCACTCTTGACTGCCATTCTTTCGCTATCGGCAGCACTTTGTCTGTTATCCTACTGATTGTACTATCAGAGATATCCAATCCGTATAATTCCTGAATATGTGCTTCCATATCGCCTGTTGTCATTCCTTTAGCGTACATGGATATTATCTTACGCTCAATTTCTTCATCCAGCATTTTCTTGTGTTTACCAACAAGCTTAGGTTCATACTCGCCCTGTCGGTCGCGCGGAACTTTTATATCCACTTCTCCATAGCTGGTTTTTAGTGTCTTGTTTCCATATCCGTTCCGTGAATTATCTATTTCTTTGTTTAATACATCGTACTTTTCATATCCGAGTTCGTCGTCCAGCTCGCCTTCAAGGCTGCCGTTGACCATTTCAGCTATGAACTCTTTCATGATGTCGTTAAGATCCTGCCCGTTCCTAAGCGGTGTTTCCCGGAGCAGCTCTTTAATTAGTTCTTTTCGCTTTTGTTCTTCGTCTGTTAGTTTTTTTCTAGCCATAAGTTAAACCTCCGTTATGGTGTTTTTATTTTACACCATTTCGGAGGTTTACACGATTTTTGAAACTGCGTCTCATTTATCAATAATAATAAGCTATATGATGTTTACAAAGTTTTTATAAATACAGATTTTGTTGTTAAAGCAATTTTCGCTTATATTATTAATAACATATTTTTTATGATTAACTTATACAAGCAGGCATTAATGACTATTATTAACTACTTCTCTTTGCAAATACCATTATTTTAAATGGAGCATGACCAGTATAATAAAAAGGATAACACGAAATTAAAGCTAAACATTTACCTTCTGTGGCATTGAATTTTAAAGAACCGTCATCTTCTATTATTTCTATATCAGTTATAATATAACTATAATTTTCTTCATTATATTTAGCTAAAATTACATCCCCAATTTCACAATACTGCAATATTGAAAATTGCGTGTCACGATGTCCCATAATTACACATAAACCTTCTTGCCCAGGTAAAACTGACGAAGGCAAGTGACCTAAATCATGTTTCAAAGTTCTTTCATCTACATTATCCATAACATCGAATGTCCTTGTTTTTTTATCAGTTTCAATAGTTATTTTAAAGCTGCACTCAGTATCATCTAATGTTTCTAGATACTCAGTACTTGTTTTTATTGTTTCAGTTGACTCTAAAACATTAATTGAATCATCTTCTTCGTTAATCTCAGGAAAAAGAACTGTTTCTTTCATTTCTAATACCACTTCTTGTAGTATATATATTTTTCGAGTAGTTGTAACATCGGTATATAAAACATTATTATCTTTAAAATTACCATACAAAACTTCAAATAAAATTATCAAAATAATTAGAAATATTGATGGAATAATAACTAAATTCTTTGCCTTCTCTTTCATATATCCTCCTTTTTCAGTTAGCTACATGGGGTCTGCCGCATACAACAATACTGCTTACTCCAAACATAGGTCTATAAACAACCATCCCTCTACTCGATGAAGCATCAATAACATATCCGTTTCCTGCATATATACCTGTATGGGTTATATTCATGAACCTACCATTAGTGTTAAATGACCAAAAAATTAAGTCTCCGGGTTGAAGAGCTGAATATACAATATTAAGGTTATTTTCAACGCAATACCTTGCCTGTTCTGCAGCTGTTCCTGCAGTGAAACTACTAACTCCTGCTTGTTGATAACACCATCGTGTAAGGTATGAGCAGTCTACGTAACCTCCCTGCCCTCTTTTTGGTTGTGAGTATGGATCTCCCAATCTTGACAAAGCATATTCCACAATCACACTTCCCAGCCTTCCAGCAGGCAAGTCATTAATAAGATTCATCATCTGCTCTGAAGTTAATCCTGTAAAGATATCCATACCGCATATCTGCATAAACATTGGTAAATAATCAAGTGTCATCAATTCTTCAAGAACTTCTGACTGTTCACCTGACATGTTGAATATTTCTGCACCTTTCTCATATGTCTTACTGTCAATTGAAATTATAAGTATTCTATATACTTCAGGAGTGGGTTCAGGTGTCTGGCTGTATGCATTACTTTGAGTGGGATTTGGAGTTACATTTGTAGTTACTGTAGATTCAGGTTCAATTATTTCTTCAATAATCTCATATGAAATTATATTCATTTTCCAGAAAACTTTATTCAGTTCTTTTATCTGTTTTTCCTGCATATACACTACAGGTATAAATTCCTCATTATTTGAAGTAATAGTAGATTTTACGCTGAATACTCCAATAACATCTATCCAGTTTGATGCCTGAAACTCACTGCTTGAAGTTTCTCCTTCAATAATAAGCTCATCAATTTCTCCTGCATTTGATATTATGCTTTTAATGGTATCCGAATACTCCTTATTTATATCCTGTACCACCTCAGATATGGTAGGCGTTGTCCCATCAGTCTCGTTTGAAAACACAGCTAACGGCGATGCCATAACAGCAATAATCGCACAAACAACAATTATAAAAACAATAGCAACCCATCCACCTGCCGCTATAGCTGCACCCAAGCTTTTTATAGCTGCAATTATAGCTTTAACTGCAGTGACAATCACCTTTGCAGTCACTTTGACAGTTTTGACCGCAGCTGAGGCTGTCTTCTTTGCCGCAACAGCGGCTTTCTTAGCAGCTTCCGCTGTTCGTTTTACATTTTTAGCAGTAGTCTTCACACTCTTTTGTGCCTTCTTAACGCTTTTCTTTGATGTTTTTATTCCCTTATTAGTATTCTTCCCAGTATGGATAGCATATTTTATAGACTGTTTACCTGATTGTGAATTCCTAACTCTTTGAGACTTTTGAAATTTATCTCTGGCTGCTTTATTAATATGTTCGGATGTCTTTTCACCGATTTTCCTTGTGGTGTATTCGCCTTTTTGCGTAACATTATCTGCTGCATACGATTCAGGATTCTCTTGTTCCTGATTATCCGGTATAGATTGTTCAAGCATAGTTCTGGCCTTATCAGCCTTATGAATGTTATCAAAAGACTTTACTAAATTTGATTTTTGTCCTTTAACGGTTCTTACACTGTGCTCTAAAGTTTTAGGTAATGGTGTATTCTGCTTAGTTCTTGGTTCTTTCATGCTCTTCCTCCAATATAGAAAAGAGAACTGTATAAAATACAGCTCTCAATCAAAAACATTATGTAAGTAAATGCTTACTTTCCATCAAAGTTAGATGTCATTAGTTCATACAGTTTAGTATTCCGCGGAAAATTATCCTCAAAAGGTACAATGCTTCCTGCATATTTAAGTAATCCAATACCGGCTTTTTCATTATCCGTTATATGGGACAGCTGCGCTTCAGATATATTAATCAGTTTTGCAAGTTCAATTTTATCGGTAGGTGCCTGATTCATCATTATTAGGAATTCGGAGTTAGCAAGCATAGTCCGCGCCGTATGTGATACAAGTAAGTCCGATACATTCTGAGTTATACCGGTCATGCACGCTCCATACTTCCTTACGCGCTTCCATAGCTCATAAAAATAATTGGATGAAAACTCATTTTGGAACATCAAATAAAATTCGTCCACATATACGAACGTGCGTCTGCCTTTCGACCTGTTTTCCGTTATCCTGTTAAATATATTATCCAATACTACAAGCATTCCGATTGTTCTAAGCTGTTTGCCTAAATCTTTAATGTCATAAACAAGATACTGACTGTTAACATCCACATTACTCTGCTGAGCGAATGTATTAAGACTTCCGTCTGTAAACAGCTCAATAGCAAGCGCAACTTCACTCGCTTCTTTCTCATCCTGTCTTAGCAGTTCCTGTCTGAAGTCTTTTAAAGTTGGCGGTGTACCTTGAAAACCGTTCGCAATATAGTCCCTATAAACATTGGCAGTACATCTATCTATAATGGATTTTTCTTTAGCATTAAGCTTACCTGTTCCTACAAGCTGTTCAATGAGTGATAATAGGAACTCTGATTTTAATATAATCGGATCTTCATCATCCCCATAATGTTTGCTCATATCCATTGCATTTATATGATTCTTCGAACCCGCAGATATCTTAATTACTTCGCCTCCGGCCGCTTGTACAAGCCGGCCGTACTCGGATTCAGGATCCAAAATAATGATATCCACATCACCGCGTAGTATAAGGCTCTCGATTTCTTCCTTAACCTTAAACGACTTGCCGCTTCCTGATACACCTAAAACAATACCGTTTGCGTTAAGTAGTTTGCGCCTGTCTGCAAGTATCAAATTCTTTGATATTACATTTACACCATAATAAATACCGTTTACATCCTGAATATCCATAGTATTAAAAGGCATTAGCACTGCAGTGCTTTCAGTTGTTAAAGTACGCCATTTATACGGAAGCTTATGTAATCCAAAAGGAAGTGCTGTATATAATCCATCCATTTGCTGATAAGTAAGAGTTGTAAACTGGCAGATATGTTTTCTTGCTATTGATAATATATTTTCAGTGTCTTCTTCAAGTTCATCCAAACTGTCTGCCATAATAACAAGTGTTACAGTAGCAAATAACATCCTTTGGTCTCTGCTTGTTAAATCATCCATGAATTCTTTCAGTTCATGAGTTCTTTGCTGCAAATCATACGGTATATCAGCAGTAAAATTTCCGTTATTATTCTGCTTTCTGGTAAAACGCGCTTTATCGGTTTCAGCTCCTAGTATAAGGTTGTTTATTATCTTAACGGCTTCGTCAGTAGGTATCGGCAGCATATCAATTGACAGCATCATATCTTTTGGCTGTTCCATAAACTCAGTAATCATACTATCCTTTATAAATGAAGCATACTCACGCATATAGAGTGTCCGGCAATACTTATCACCTATCTTGATATAATTTTTGTCAAATTCCATACTGTTCGGACAAATATAATCTCTGAAGTCATGCCCTCTTCTCATGGTATTTCTCAGATCAAAGTTATAATATACTTCTTCACCCAGACGGTAGAAGTCATGGAATATCCTTAACCGTTCTTCAGCATCAAGCTCATAAGTTTTACTAGACAGTTTCGACATATGCGCCGTGATATCTGTTGTAAGCCTTGAAAATAGTGTCCTTGCCTCAACTACATTTCTCTTTGATGTGGATATAGTAATATATTTTTCCTGAGTCATATTATTTGTGGATTCTGTCGCTTTATCAATCAGCATGTTATTATACTCAGCTCTATAACTTTCCAGTCCGTCATTTCTTTCAGATAATAATATTTTTTCACTGAAGTCTACACGGTTTAATCTTCTGTTGTTTATAGTTATTTTAGTTACAGCTTCACTATCAATTGAGTTTATCAAATCACAGTATTTCAAAAACATTGCCATCTGGTCATCTTTTGAAGCTACTCTATAATTAATATCAGTAAATTTTAATGTTTTAGAGAAATTATTCCCCACTTTAAAAATGCCATCCTCATACACTTTCGTGATGGGGATAGCTTGCTGCACGCTCCTTGGTACTTTCAGGCTTTCTTTTTCAGCCTTTCGAATTTTTCTGAATGTATTTGACATTAGTTTATTCACCTTTCATTTAATTCATTTTTGTACACTTTCTTCTTTAACATATACTCCTGATATGAAATATACATATAGTTATCACTTGAAAAGCAAAGCCGTTTGGGCATCAGAAATTCTGATTTTATCCAAGCAATAATAAAGTTCTCAAAAGTCATATCATGGTATGTTACAAATCCAATCAATGCTATTGGCAATGATAATAATATACATACCCATGATACTCCTTCGTTCCCCATATACTGTCTTAGTCCGAAATACGCCAATACAGCTATTCCTACTGCTAAGGCAGAGCAGATAAACTGCCTCATACTCAAACCCATTACAACACTTTCCTGATACTTTCGCACCTCCCGCGGTATCTTTACTTCCATAGTTACCTCCATATCCAGAATTTTTCCTGGTGTAATGTTAATTAATTTTTTCTCAAATCACTTTGAAATAATACACATCTGTGTGTTCACAGAAAAAGGCGCTTTGATATTCACCTATTATTCTTAGAAACTTAAAAAAGGACTCATCCTAGTTTGGCAACCTCATTCAAAAAATGTAATCATAATATACTTTTCATTGATTATTTTTATGATATACTCTTAATAAAAATGCAGCTCATTAATATCATATCTTTTTAAAAAGGAGGCTGGATATTGAATTACATATCAGTAGAAGAATTCGCTGACAATGTTATAAAGAATAATAAAGGCTACGACCGAAAAGAGCTCATAGAGGCTTTGCAAAATGCTCTCAAAGCTAAAAACGAGGGCGCCAAATGTTGCATTTGCAGCGCTCCCATCTGGGCTGCCGGCAGTGCAATAACCGGAACGTATATGTGTTTTTCTTGCACAACCGGAGATGCGAATGATAATGATGATTATGAGATCTCATAAAAAATTCTTAGCGACCATTAATCATCCAAAAACTATAATATGACTCAGGTTTATACTAAATTTAACCACTATGCCACTAGTTTATAATCATTTTTTTTAGCAGAAACTCTTATTACCTTTAATAATTCTACAAAAACTCTTGTTTTTTAGACTAATCCCAAAATTTCTTTTGTCAGCCTGTCAGCCATTTTAACTGTTCCAACCAAAACCAAAAGGTTAAATATCAATTCCCCCATATATGCCCAAACGATTGTTGTAGCACTGGCTGATGCATCTACTGTCGGCGGACTTGATGCAAACACACTAAATATTACGCAGGCAAGGACTATTACAACTCCTTCTAGGCACACTCCCATGTAACTTTTCAGAAATGCTTTCCCCGTAGCTGATGTCCCATCACCTGCAAATGTTGCAAGCGGTATTGGTGCTATAGCTGCATATATAAAGAGCTTAAAAAATCTGCCGTATACAGTCATTAGCATAATGAATGACAGTACAATAATAAACAGTGAACCGATTAAGCTTACTGCCCATACCGGAATACTAGCAAAAAAACCAAGTTCATTTACTGCATTAATCATTTCCTGTGGGATTGTAGTTGTAGTAATAGCCCCTAAGCCATTCGACGCTGTAGTTATTATTCCCTGCGTTATGGAAAATATGCTGGTTATTAGCGTCATGCCCCAAGTAACTGCTGCCTTAGCTAATGCAAAACGTATAAATAGCCTTAATGCTACTTCCGGCCGTTTTATCTCCTGCAGGCTGGTTGTTGTCTTTATCAATCCCATTACAAAAAACAGAACCAGAAGCGCATAACCTATTGCCTGTAATGCTCCATTTATACTAACCATCACGTTCCATATACCTCCACCTCTGAAATTCTGCGGAGAAGTTGTTAGCAACGACCATATTTCAGCAAGTTTCTCATTCCAAGTACCTAATGCACTCTCTATGTTATCCAATATTCCCAATTCATTTTCACATCCTTTCATATACAAAAAAAGAGCCATTCATACGAACGGCTCTTGTGTAATATTTTTTATACAAAGCTTATTTCCAAATCCTTATCCAATGCATTTGCAACTTTATACAATGTTTTTATTGTAGTATTCTCTTTTCCTCTTTCAATTTTTGATAAGTCTCCTGGGCTAATACCTATCTTTTTTGCAAGTTCTTTTTGGCTTACTCCTGCCTGTGTTCTTGCAGCAATAATTGCACGCTGTACTTCGTAAAATGGTTTTTGTTCTTCATATTCTTTTTTGAACTTTTCATTTTTGCTTAATTCATTTATTAAATCTTTCGTTTTTACGCTTTTAAATTTTTCATTCATGATCTCACCTTTTTTCTCATATTCATTTAGTATCATTATATTGTTTTTTAATTTTTCTTGCTTTATTTAAAATATTTTTATCAGTTTTATTTTTCTTTTTCAGATAACCATCTACGATTACTATTATTTTACCTTCATCATAAAAATACAATATTCTTGCTATATTTGTGGACTGTTTTACCCTTAACTCAAATATTCCTTCGCCTAAAGATTTGGAATAGGGTTCGCCCATCAGGTCAAAACCTTCTTCTAACATTTGAATATGATGAGTGATTTTAACACTAAGCTTAACTGGTATTTCTTTAAGAAACTTCACAAACCCATCATAATCATAATAAGTTATTTCAAACATCGCATCTCCTTTCCTTGTATTGTTGGGATATATCCCAATTACATTATATTCATCTTTAAGGTCTTTGTCAACATAATGTCATACCTCAGCCTCCGGTTATAAGGTTGAGAATCTCACGAGCAAACATAATTACTACACCACCGAAAAAGGTAAGAAAGCCGTTGCTTCTCTGTGATGGATCATGCGACTTTAAGCTCATACCTATCTGCACAATACCGAATCCAAGTAGGATTACACCTATTGCCCGAATCATACTAAATATGAAATCACTTAAATTGTTAACTACCTGCAGTGGGTCATTTGTTGCAAATGCTGTTGTTGTCGATAATAAAAAAACCGCCATTGCTGCGGTTACCAGTAATATTTTCTTCGTTTTACTTTTAAGTCTCATTTTATGCTCCTTATTATTTTTATATTTTAAATAGCTACGCTATTCAATTACTTCATAATGCTCTGCATTTTCAAAGTCGAAATCGGTTAAGGATATTGTTTTAATTTTCTTTTGTATATGCACATAGGGTTCCCCTCTTCCGTTTGTAGTTAAACAGTTCTTGTTATGTCTCTCGAGTTTAAACTTCCTGTCCCAAACAGGTTTTGCTCCGCGGATAAACAAAACGCCATAATCGTTATCAATTTCTCTGACTTCGTTTGGTAATAATAATTCACGGCCAATGATTTGCCTATTTGTTGAGTAGCTTCCATTACGTCCTCGGGAATGTCCATAACTGCGTGTATCAATTGTTGCTTTGCCTAGCATTTTAGAAATTACTTCATGCGTGCTCAGCTCATTTCCTCCCAGATATAACAGAGAGTCGCAGTTACCTACAACAGTTTCCCACATATCCCTGTCTCCTTTGAACATGCTTTTCAATTGTGCTATATTCTGGATTATGATTGATGCACAAATCCCCCTTGACCGCATTGTTGCAAGACATTTATCAAATTCCTCTGGTATTGATATGTTTGGAAACTCATCCATCATAAAATGAACTGGAATTGGTAATCTCCCTTTATGTTTATGGTCAGCTTCATAGTATAGTGTTTGGAAGATCTGTGTATAACATAATCCTATAAGAAAATTAAATGACGTGTCATTATCGGGTACGATTGCAAAAAGCGCAGTCTTTTTCTCGCCCAGACTTGATATATCAAGCTCATCTTCTATTGTGATATTTCGTATCTGTTCAAGGTTAAATGCTGCAAGCCTTACAGCTACAGATACTAATATACTTTTTGCAGTTTTACCTGCGGCCTGCTTAAATACTTGATACTGTTTTAAGGCTATTGAGTCTGAACCAGTTTCTTCAAGCGCCATGAAAAGCAAATCCAATGGGCTTAAATACTTCTCATTTTCTTCGCTAGCTCCGGCATATTCCAGCATAGTCATAACCATTCCAAAATTTTGTTCTTCGCGTGGTGCTTCCATTAAAAGATAGAACATCAATGCCTGCAAAAGCGCAGTTTCTGATTTTTCCCAGAAAGGCTCACTTACACTTGCACCCTTAGGTGTAGTGTTCCTCATTAGGTTACTGATAAGTTTTAAAACATCTTTTTCCTCTTTTATGTACCTAAATGGATTATATCCATCTGAATTCTGGAAATTGATTAAATCCAATACCTTTATGTCATAGCCTTCTTTTATAAGAAGGTTGCCGACTGTCCTTATTATTTCACCTTTTGCATCTGTTACTATAAATGAGCTGTTTGTCTGCATAATATTTGGCAGAGCATATCCCCTTGTTTTACCTGCTCCTGAACCTCCGATTATAAGGGTATTTAGATTGCGCCGATGTTTATACTCATCCATTCCCATCCTTACATGCTGCGTGAATATCCTATCCGTCTTCTTATCCTGTGAAAACATTTTATTAACCGCTCTTGGTATTCCCCATGCTGCTGAGCCATGTTCTTCGCCTATTCTGCGCTTGCCATATGATGAATAATATGCGGCAACACATATTCCATAAATAAGAGAAAACATAGCAACAAAAGATAGTGTATGCTCATTAAATTTTATCTCAAACGGCTGGTTAAATGCTTCTGTAATTTCAGGCAATAACTCGAATATTGTTCTGCCAGTTTTATAACTTCCAGCAATGATTATTGCTAGCCAACATACGAGCAAGTACAAAAAAAACCACACAATGGTGGTTAATGCATTATTCTTTGGTTTTTTCATCGTTCCAATCCTCTGTGCCTGCCTTTGAAATTCGTTACTATCGCAGGTTCAAACTCTGATTTATGGTACCAGTTTCCACTTATTTTTATCCTGTTATTAAATACATCCTGAATTTTGAACTCACCATGCTCACTTTCAAAAGTTCCGCCAATAACAATATCTTCATATCCAATTCCGTTAAACAAACTTACTATCTTCTCGTCCTTTCGATGCAGGCTTATTCTCCCAAGTGTTTTATCAATCAAGTTATCAATGGTACGAGTATCCTTACAATGTTTTAAGAGCGTTTTTTTCTCATTGTACAGGATTTCAGTAAGCAGGTTCTTTTCTGCCTGATTTAAATTTATATTGTCGCTCATTTACCTGTCACGTCCTTTCGGCTTTTTCGGAAACGGTATAGGTTTCTTTGCTTTGTAACTGCCATTATCGATAGCCTTTTTATGCGCCTTTAAATCTGACACAACCGATAACCGTTCCTTATTCTTGAATTTATCAATATTAGTTTCAGCTTTTTTAATTTCATTCCGTGATACCAGGGATATATTTTCAACTAGTTTTCCAATATCTTTATCATCAAGATTGGTAACAACTTCATTTAAACAATCAAATCTAAACTGTTCAGTATCAAGTCCGTATTTCACCGCCATTGAATATGCAACGCTTTCTGCGATAAAATGATTATCAGCTCTGTCATATGACTTGCCTTGTATTTTATGTGCGTTGGCATATTGGATTTCCTTTACTAACCCTATATATTGTTCAGTATTACTGATATCTGATCTTAGGTATATTTTATTATCCTCTGAGTTATAGAAACTGTCTGTTGCAACATTATCTTTTACTTCAACCGGAACCGGGCTGCTTGATTTAAGCCTCTCAATTTCTGAGCCAAGTGCTGTTTTGTTCTCTTTAAGATTATAATCATATTCCGGATTATTCTTACCATAAGTTTCCGAAATGTCATAAACCTTTGCATCCACATAATTTCCGGTATGTTCTCCATCTATGATTTCAGGCACAGTAATCCGAAGCCCAGGTGCACCGCTTTGAGGGTATCTTCCCAATTCACGCCATTTAGTTTTACTAAGCACAACAGAGGCGTTCGGAGACTGTTCAAATATACGGTTCTGATTACCAAGCGAATAAACATACATAGAAGCGTTCATTGCTAAAAAACTCTTCCAGTTTTCCGATGTAATAGCTTTTTTATTCCCAGCCTTTATTTCATTTATTAGTCTTGGGATATCCGCTTGTTCTGTTTTTATTGGCAATCTGGAATTTTGCATACTTGAGACGCTCCGCTGTTGAGGCTCTTTTTTTAACTGTACATCTCCGTTTTCATCAATTGTCTTTTCAAGTTCTTTTTCTGGATTATTGAAAATATGCTCCTTTTCATGTGATAAGCCTGTCATATCCATCTTGCCTACAACATGTTCAACCTTGGCTAAATCCTTCTTCTTAAAGAACACATCGCACATTCCGTCATTGGTTCGAGTATCTTTTACCGCTGAATATACAATGCCGTACTTATTAGATAAGTTTTTAAACTCTACCAGATCTTTGCGGCCAATCTTTGCTATAGTCAGCTCATCCCCGCTTTTAAGTAGTTTTGTAAGATTGACTGCGCCTTTTATTTTTTTGTCACCTTGATAATAACGGTATAGTATAACTGCCAGGTTCTTTGCGCCTGAGCCAGTCAATTTCACAATTACTTCTGTTCCGTTTAGAATCATTCTAAACATTGTCTCTGCTGCATCACCGCCTGGGTTCATCAATTTGCCTCCCTTCCATTTGCTGTTCCTGTTCTATTAATGTCTTTTTATTATTCATGTAGCCATTTAACTCCAACGCTTTATTGCATTTTTTTATCTCCCCTTTGAAATGCCTTATATCACTAGTGAATCCTGACATCATCAAGTCTGCTTCGCTTTGGATGGAAATCAGCTGCTGTATATTTTCTTCAGAACTATATCCTGATTCTTCTAAAGCCTTTACAGCTTTCAAGTAACTGTCATGCTCTGATTTCATCGATTTAAATCCGTTGTTTGCATATAGTTCATAAGCTTGTTTGCATCTATTTCGGATTATCAATTCTTTAAAAAGCTTTGAATAGTCCTTATTTTTTTCCTTTAACTGCGCCCGTTTTCCTTTAATAAGCGAGATAGTTTCATAACACTTATCTTTGTATCTTTGGACACTTTCAACAGTGTCAAAGTTTTGTGATTTTATAAAGCTTATTGTTTTCATAATGGTTTCAAAACGTACTAGATCCTCCTTTACAATATTATTCACTCTATCGGGTAAGCTGTTCTTCTTTGCTTGTCCCATAAGATACATATAATACAGGCTTAATGCTTTAATACTTCCCTTTTCAGCTTTCGGATAAGGTTTGAAATTGTATTTAGCTTTTACATAAGTCTGCATATCTTTAAATTCAGTTGTAGTCCTTACTCCTGCAATTCTGCGTTTTATATTCTCCATTGAATATGTATGCCCCAACTTATACCCTCTGGAAAACCGATCTTTTCCTATCGGTCTGAAAGCAATGTATTTTCCTTGCTTTATCTCATACCCTTTTAATTTCATAAGAACCAGAAAATTACCGAAATCGAAAGCTTGCTGTATACAATCATCAATATCTAATCTTATTAATGACTGCCATGATGTTCCTTTGTTATTTCGGGCGAGCCATTCTGAATATGTTAATGTGCGTTTCTCTTTTTCAGTTATTATTACAGATAGTCCATGTTCCCTGCAGATTTTATCTGAAGTTTCACGGATGCCATCATATAAATCTGATGCGGAATCCCTATATTTTTTACCGGTTAAATAAGAAACTGAATTTACAATAATATGCGAATGAACATGTTCTTTATCAATATGCGTTCCAATTACGACCTCATAATCATTAAAACTTTGCTTAGCAAATTCTATAGCTATTTCATGAGCTTCTTCTGCAGTAATTTCCCCGGGCTTGAATGATTGTATTATATGATAACCAAGTCTGCCTCCGGTAGCGTTCTTTCGCTTCTTGGTATCCATCATATCTTTATATGCTGTTTTTAATTTGCAATTGAGCGCTGTTTTATATTCTTTAGACAAAGTAACTGTTTTATCATCATTGATTGCATATTCGAGCATACCGTCCAATGAAGTTTTTTCATCATTAAGCACATATCCTACTCTGTCATCCAATCTTCTGTTTATTACAAACTTTTTTGTTATTGCCATATCAGCTAATCTTCTTTATCTGCTCCCAACACTTATCTACCATTAGAAGCAGTCCGTCTATTTTTACTGGATCAATAAGCCCTGTAGTATTAGCAACTTTTGCAATTTGGTTTGCATTGTTTGCTATATTTGCCACCAGCCTATATGTTTCAATGATTTCTACAGTAGGTTTAGGTTGGATATCAACCTTCATTATAAGCTTGCGCAGAAGCTCCGATTTAGTTAGTCCGGATATGGATAACTGTTTTAGAAAATGCTTGTTCTCTTTTTCGCTCAAATAAAAGAGACAAGGATATTTCCTTGTCCTCATGTATATCTCCTTCTTTCATATATTGCGGTCAAACCGCCATTTAGTGGGTTTTAGGGAGTGTGAACTCCCTAACAAGAAGGCATCTGTATAAACAGATGCCATGCTTGCAAGAGCAAAAACTCACGTTTTTGCCAGGTGTAGAACTGCGCAGCAGTTCCGGCGCGATTTGCGCGTAAAAATGATAATATTCGAACTGACTAAGCAATCATTTTGCCTTAAATAACGATATTTTCTTGCTATGATTCTTAATCAGCCCGTAATATCAAAAAACGCCATACATTATGTACAGCGGAGCTCAAATTTTCAGAGTTTTCTGAAATTTTCCTGTGGTAATTATGTGTGTGGCAACCATTCTAATTGCCATACATATTGTCGGTCATTAATTCCATTTCTTACCTAACTGCCTGTCCTGAACCCGGCATTAAGTAATTTTGTTCTGATTTTCTCATTGCATTGTCAATTGCTGAGTGCTCATCATGATTTTCACGGTTTTTTGTTCTATTCAAGAACATAACTTCCTTTGCAGTGACATTTAAACCGGCTTTTGGTTTTCCTTCATTATCAAGATATGCATTCGCCTTGACATTTCCTTCAACACATACCTGAGATCCTTTCTTCAAACAATCCCTGCAGTTCTCTGCTTGCTTTCCGAAAACAGAAACATGTGCATATTCTGTTTCCTCATTACCAAACGGGTCGTTGATTGCAATATCAAAATTACAATATTTTATGTCGTCTTTCTCTCCATACTTTGGATCCGCTGTTAGGTTACCGATTTCCTTTACTTTCATTTGTTTTCTCCTTTTTTATAATACAAAAAAGCACTTTGCAATTTTTGCAAAGTGCTTTTAGTCTCGCTATTTTTTGTTACCATTCAATCTTATCAGGATATTCAATGGCATCCAATTTTATATCGCTTATTTCGCAGTCATTCTCAATAGCATATTCCATTAGTTCTTCAACCATATCTTTATGTTCATTATTATTGTAATACTCCGTAATACGCCTTGTATATTTCATGAAGTTTTTGATGCGTTTTTCTTTATCAAACTCCAGCCATCTGACATTGATGAGGTCGAGATATTGCGGCAGTACTTCTGTAATAGAGTTATCTCTGCAGTAAATCTCGTTAGTCCACATCCTGAAACTTCCTTCTTTTAATGTTCTTTTTACACATTCTGAAAATGTGCTTTGGAACAAACGAAGAATGTTTATTGTCTTATCACTTAATATTTTCGGGTGCAGCATTTCACTTATCACATAGCCTGCTTTTGTTGTATCTTTCACCCGTATCAGCAAAAGCTCATTTAAAGCCACCATACAATAGAACATTTCAGGGTACAGATAATTACACGAATATTCTACATTTTTATCCGGCATGATTATGCTTTGATTTGCCATTATCTCCTTGTCCATGCCATTATATAGTAAGTCAATATCCCTATCGCCTTGGTATGCATGCCTAATCTCATAGCTTAATCCAAGCAGACGATTAGAAGCTTTTGCGTATTCACTATGCTTTTCTATAACCTGTTCGCTTGATATGGCATAAATTGCGTTGACAAGTTCATACAGGTCATCAAAACTACCTGAGATTTTTACTCCCGTAAGATTTTCTGTGCTTTCTATTTTCAGCATACTATTACCTTTTCAGTACATATTCTAAAGTTGGTTTTACGTATTTAATAAAATATATAATAATGTATTTATAATAAATAGGCAACCAACCATTAATATATTTTCAACTTTTTTCCTGCATTTCGCTTATCACCTCCTTTCTAAAATATTATATTACCGCTGCTATCTTTCTATTCCTGAAACAACCTTTTCATCATCAGGTTCATCCCCGGATATTTCGGTAAATTCATCTTTTTCATCCATAGCAAGCTCATGGTTGAGTTCTGAAAGCCGAATGGTTTTCTGCTTCAACTCAAACTCCTGTTGAAATGGTTTCTCCACTTCCTTTATTGCTGATTCCAGCTGTCTTTTTGTGCTATTCAAGCTATCAGTATAGTGATTTAGCTGTTCTTCAAAGCCCTTTATTTCATTATCCAGCCTAGTTATATTCCCATACACATCATCGCCTAAATATACTTTATGTGTTACAGCTCCCAATAGTTCAATATACGATTCATCTTTGAAAAGGCTGTCGGCATTAATAGTCATTTTAAAACCTTTATACTCACCAATAGTATTTCCATTTATCTGATGCACCTGTTTAGACAAAGCAAGTATCATTTCTCCCGCATCTCGCTTATTATCATAAGAAATACCATTAAGATTCATATTAAAATCAGCATTAAAAAAAGAAGCGGCTGTTTTAATATCCGCTTCATATCCTTTTATTTTTAATTCGATGGCCTTTATCTTTTCCGGCAGCCGCGTTGATATCTGCTCCTGCAATCGGTAGGTTCGATTCTTATGCTCAGCCTTCAGCATTTTTAGTTTTCCAACCTCCACATCAAGCTCCATGCGCTCCTTAATTAAAGGGTTGCCTGTTGCGAGCGCCTTAACTTCTGCGTATGACAATACAGATTCATCAATATCATCAGCACTCCTAACCGGTGTCTTACTTGTCATAATCTGCGATATAAAGCTCTGTTTCTGCTCAAGCAACTGGTCGGGTAAGAGATTAGTATTGCTACCAATCCCTCCCCTAAGAACCGTGCATGAGAGTTTCCCCTCACACGGCTCAAGCCTTTATAAGCCCTAATTAAAGAGCCGACTCAACAGTTTTAAGGTGTGTTTTCAAAATTCTTCTACAATTTGGGTGCATCATAAGCTTTTGGTTAGGTTTATCAAACAAGACAAAATCCGTTTCGACCGTTATTTTCTCTTTGCAGTACGGGCATAAGCCATTTTGTTCCTTATAGAGTTTTTCTAATATACGCCTACCTTTTA
This sequence comes from Christensenellaceae bacterium, assembly GCA_963677605.2. Classification (GTDB taxonomy): domain Bacteria; phylum Bacillota; class Clostridia; order Christensenellales; family UMGS416; genus JAGLOK01. Next base: position 181,389 of record CAXXDX010000002.1, read on the forward strand.
GATTATTGCGCATTTTATAGTCTTCGCGGTCAATAAAATATTGTTCGTATTCATGTAAGAATGGGTTTGCTTCTGATTTTATTTTCCTAAACCGTTTTATGTCTGTATTAGCAGCATAAATCAGTCTAATATATACAGGTTCTCCATTCTTAAATTGCTCGTTTGTCTTTACAGAGAAAGTCCATGTCCTATTTCCTATAGTATTAAAATATTTTGCCACAATCCACTTTTTACCTTTTCTTTTATGCCGCCTTAAACACCACTTCCATAGACATTTGAATATTTGATAATCCACATATTCAAAAGCCTCACTGGATACATTATATTTATGGTAATTTACCCAGCCACGAATAATCGGATTTAAAGCATTTATTAAATATTCCTGCTTTATCGCCTTATTGTCTGCAATTGTTTTTCTGACTTTATCAAGAAAAGATTTTATATTCTTTTTAGATGGTTTTATTAGTAATTTCCCATTATACTTGCGCACATTACAGCCTAAGAAGTCAAAACCATCATCAATATGTGTAATAACCGTTTTTTCTTCTGATAATTCTAAGCCACGTTCGGCTAAAAACCTTTTAATGATTGGCATAACGCCATCCTTTAGTAATTCTTTGCTCTCTCCAGTGACGATAAAATCATCTGCAAAACGCACAAAGTTTACTTTCGGGAAATATGCTTTTTTGTTAACGTAAGTTTTATGGTATTTAGCTAATATTTCTTTTTCCAGTCCATCTAGTACCATATTGCTTATAATTGGCGATATGGGTGAACCTTGGGGCGTTCCTTTTTCTGTTGGAAATAAGTTAATAGTTTCAATGTACCCACTTTTCAACCACTTTTTGAGCATTACCTTGTCAATTGGTATATTATTCATAATCCAGTCATGACTGATATTATCAAAGCATCCTTTTATGTCCCCTTCTAATACCCATTCAGGCGATTTGCCTTTGTTTAGGTTAGTAAAGCATTGTTCTATAGCATCCTGCTGACAGCGTTTAATCCTGAATCCATATGAATTCTTATCAGCTGTAGATTCTGCTATTGGCTCTAATGCAAACTTGTACAATGTTTGCATTGCTCTATCATTAATAGTTGGGATTGATAATGGTCGCTTTTTACCGTTTTTCTTAGGTATATATACTCTTTTGAGCGGTGTAGGATTATAACCTTTTCGTTTAAGTGTACCTATTGCCTTGAATTTTGATTGAGGTGTAGACCAAACTTCTCCATCTACCCCTGCTGTTTTACCTCCTTTATTCTCTGTCACTCTTTTAATCGCCAATGCTTTAGCGAAAAATGAAGTAACAAGCAGACGTTGCAAGGATTTAACCTTGTTATATCTGCCCTCCTGTTGAGCCTTTGCAATACGCATTTGTAGCTTTTTCACATAGATTTCGGCTGTTTTAAAATCGATTTCTCCCCAACTTTTTGCTATGTTAGAAGATGCACACATTTTACTGTTCATTTGCTTTCCTCCTTTCAAAAGTTCTACTAATTCTCTTGCAATTAAAGACCATAGTGGAAGTCTGCTCACTTTCGTGCCGAATAATGTTTCAATTCGTATCCACTCTCATTACAAGTGTGGCATTCGCTTTTTCCACTTTTCCTTTACCTGCATCCCCATCGGTCAATCTTGCGATTGACTTTCCTAAATAATAGGAGAAATACAGGCTTACCACGTTCCTCGTGATTGACAAATTGATAGGTTAGGTTCTACCTCTCCGCCGGCAGTCGTATTGTCCATGCAACCCATTCCTACACAGAGTTGACCAAACTGCATACCTTTTGGTTCAGGCTTATCAGCAACTTTAGCCTGTTCAGCTTAACGACGTTTATCGGTAGTTCACTTTATGTTAACCATACTATCAAGCCTAGCCTTCTTACCGTATTGTTGCTAACAGTAATTGCGACATTGTCCTATCCGCTTCCTCATAACCTTAGGTTACTTTGGGGATAGTAGGCTCTGCTAATGGAATAGCAGGTTTAGTCATATATCTCTATACGCTAAACAATCAAATCACGCGACATCGTGTCGCACGTATGAATAACTATCAAATGTGTTTTCAGTTATGTATCTGTATATCTCTACTTCATCATACATATTACCCTGGCGGAGTATCCTGCCATTACGCTGTTCCATAGAAGATGGCTTCCAGCCTACATCGGCATGATGCACAGCTTTTAACCTGTCTTGAATATTAACACCACTGCCCATCATGAATGTAGAACCAAGTATAATCCTTATATCACCGCTTCTAACCTTTGCAAACATTGCTGCTTTTTGATTTTCATTCTTGGCTTCATGTATAAAAGCTATCTGTTCTTCAGGAATACCATTGTCTATCCATTTTCGCTTCAAGTCTTCATATACATTGAACTCACCGTTGAACTTTGGAGTAGATAGATCACAAAATACGATTTGAGCCCCTTTATTTTCTGCTTCACGCTCCCAAATATCATAAACATTTCGCATGAGCGTATTTACCTTACTGTTCGGATCATCTGGCAGACACACATTTGCAAGTCTTTGGTCGAGAGCTATCTTCCTGCCGTCGTTGGTTATCTTCAACATGTTATCCTCAGTCGCTTCCACTTCACCATTTCTTACAGCATCCGCACGCTCTCCAAGTTCAGCTATCATGTTCTTCTGGATATCTGTAGCCTTCACTGTAACATTTAGTATTTTACCGCCTTTAAGTTTTGGTATCGGAAGGTCAAGCATATCATTGGTTTGGATGTCAGCAATTTCTTTAAACATTGACATAAGCTCGGGCAGATTGTGGAACTTGCTAAATCTGGTTTTTATCCTGAACCTGTCACCTTCCGGTGCCAGTTCATATGCGGTTTGCGTCTCCCCGAACACCGATGCCCAGTTATCGAAATGATGCAACTCACGTTTTTCAAGCTCATGCATCTGCAGATATCTCTGCATTGTAAATAATTCCGTCATGCTATTGCTCACTGGCGTCCCAGTCGCGAATGTAATTCCCTTTCCACCTGTGATTTCATCAAGGTATTTGCATTTCATATACATGTCCATAGCCTTCTGAGCCTGAGTCTGCTGTACACCTGCAACATTGCGCATTTTTGTGTAAACGAAGAGATTTTTAAAACCATGTGCCTCGTCCACGAACAATCTGTCTATGCCCAGTTCCTCGAAGGTAACAACATCATCTTTCATAGCCTGGTTATTGAGTTTTTCAAGCATTCTTTCCAAGCTTTTCTTAGTGCGTTCCATCTGTTTTACATTAAAAGAAGCCGCTCCGTACCTTCTTTCATTGGATATGGAATATGCAATATCATCAATTTCTTTCTCTATTGTCCTGATCTGGCGTTCTGTTGACAGCGGAACTTTTTCAAACTGCGAATGACCTATGATAATTATATCGTAATCACCAGTGGCTATCTTTGAGCAAAACCTTTTCCTATTATGTTTCTGGAAATCCTTTTTGGTTGTAACCAATACTTTTGCTGATGGGTAAAGCCTCAATGTTTCGGATGCAAGCTGTTCAGTTAAGTGATTCGGTACAGCAATCATGTTTTTTGTTGAAAACCCTAAACGCTTACTTTCCATAGCTGCCGCAAGCATAGTAAAACTTTTCCCTGCGCCTACTACATGGGCTAGCAATGTATTACCACCATAAAGCTGTCTGGCTACTGCATTCCTCTGGTGTGGTCTAAGCTCAATAACCGGATTCATGCCTTCAAATACTAAATGTTCGCCGTCATACTCTCTCGGACGGATATTGTTGAAGTTTTCATTATAATAATTAACTAAATACTTTCGGCGCTTTTCATCTTTAAATATCCAATCCTTAAAGGCTTCTTTTATAAGGTTCTGTTTTTGGGTAGCAAGAAAGGTCTCTTTCTTATTCAGTACATACTCTTCCCTGCCGTCAGGATGTATTACCCTGTCGGATATCCTTACATTCTTCTGGTTAAGTGTTTCCTCTATAATCTTATAGGCGTTTATACGACCTGTTCCATATGTCTCGGTTGCTGATATGGTATTTCCTTCAGATGATTTATTGGATACATACCATGAACCACTATGCTTGGAGTATTCAACTTCAATGTTTCTTCTCCCATAATATGAGGTATCCAATAACTCATACATGAAATCTTCAATATAATCAGTAGGTATCCATACAGTACCAAGCCTTACTTCTATATCCCCTGCTTCCAAATCTTCAGGCTGCACAGCTTCAAGTACTGGAATATGATTTTCATACTCCGGATGTGTCTTTGCTGTAAGTTTAGCAGTTTTAAGTTTATCCCTGACATATCCCGAAAGGTACTCATCTGCTGTAATAAACCCTACGTGTGGTTTACCCAAGTCAGACAGCGGATCTTTAAATATAACACCATTTAAGTCTTCGATTATAGTATCCGGGTCCTTACCCGTTAGTGCACTCATGTAACCAATATCCACTTTAGCTTTATCGGATATACTTACAGCCAATGCTTCTGATGATGTGTCAACATGAGTTACCTTTATCCGCGGGCGTATAGTTTGCCTTGTAAAGATATCAGCTTTGCCAATGAAATCGCCGTTCTCGTCCAGATTTTCAAGTGATGTAAGAAGGTAATATGAGCTGTCATCCGAAAAAGCCAGCCTATTGGCTCTGGCGTTAATCCTGCCGAACTCTTTCTCAAATTCATCATACTGATTATTCAGCCTATACTGCATATTCCTTATATCATGCTCTGCATATCCGTTAAGCTGGTAATCAATCAGTCTATGCAAGGTTTTTGACAGTATAATCATTGCCTTTACTCTTTTTTCTGCAGTAGCATTGGTATCGTAAAGATTCATCCGCGAGTTTTCACGGTAGTATAACCTATCATCAATAACTGTAAATGAGTAGTTTTTTACATTAGGGTCGGCCGGTATGGATGTGTCATCCATATCCGGTTCATCCATCATATAATAATTATCATCAATCTCAGTGTTTATGTGGGTAATAGCCTCATCAAGCTGTTTCCCAATATCTTTATCATCAAACGGTATACATGCAATTTCCTCATTTCCGTACATGCCTACCTGCTTAACTATCTCACCAAGTACCATCTGCGGATTATCGACAAAATATTGATTGATTGGCAGACCTTCAGAGGTTTTACCCAGCTGCACCCAATCGGGTTCGATATCCTGGAGACTGTCCCGCTTTTTAAGGAATATAATATCACTTGTGACTTCCGTGCCGGCATTTGCTTTAAATGCACTGTTTGGGAGCCTGACAGCACCGACAAGTTCAGCTCTTTGAGCCAGATATTTTCTGACACTGCTGTTTTTCTTATCAAGAGTACCTTTTGAAGTAATAAATGCAACAATACCGCCCGGCCGCACTTTATCCAAGGCTTTAGCGAAGAAATAGTCATGTATCATGAAATTATACTTATCATATTTCTTATCCGACACTCCGAATGAGCCGAATGGTACATTGCCGATAGCTACATCAAAGAAATTATCATGGAAAGCAGTATTTTCAAATCCCGTTACCTGTACATGCTCACGCTGGTAAAGCTGCTTAGCAATCCTTCCTGAAATGCTATCCAGTTCCACACCATACACCTTTGAATCGCTGAACGAAGGAGGCATAAGTCCAATAAAGTTTCCAACACCACATGCAGGCTCAAGTATATTCCCTTTTGAAAATCCCATGTTTTCAAGTGTTTTATATATGGTCTTTACAACTACTGGAGAAGTGTAATACGCAGTAAGCACACTGCTTAGGGCAGCCCTGTATTCATCATCATCCAGCAATCCCTTAAGCTCTGCAAATTCATTGCTCCATGAACTGTCTTTTTCATCAAATGCTTTAACCAATCCGCCCCAACCGACATACTGTGCCAGTACTTCCTGTTCATCAGCTGTTGCCAATCTGTCTTCTGCTTCAATGGTCTTTAATAGTTTAATAGCCTGAATATTTTGGCTGTATTTACTCTTAGCTCCACCTATACCTAGATTATCATCTGTTATGTGATAGTTAATCTTTTTGACATCAACATTCTTTTCTAACTGCGGTTCTTCCTTCACATCAAAAAAGCCGTTTTGTTCAAGCTCGGCTTCAAAAACACTCAACTTTTCGATTCTGAATATCGGAAAACCTGTACCCTGCGCAAAAGTAATATCGCGAAGCTCTATCTTGTTATTTTCTATGTCCAGCTTTTCAACAGAATACTTCCTACCTTCAAATTCAACATTCATACCTTCATACAGTTTAGAGTTTTGTACTGCTTCAGGTGTTTCAACAACTCCGTTTTCTATTTCCAGCTGATCCAGATATTCATTGTTCTCGTGAAGAGCGATAATTTCATTAGTTATCGTATTCCAATCATAATGAAGAACAGGATTGTCCCAGCCGTTAACGAATACCTCCAAGCCTTTATCCGATGCGTGCCACCTTATTGTTTTATCCTCATGGGATATTTCACTCCAGAAATCACCGTACTCTTCTTTTATATCGTCAGCTATCTGCGCGGGTGTTTTTACACTTTCAATAATGCCGATGATATTCTGCTTGCCGTTAACCGTCACAGTTCCCTGTTTAACAATCGACTGAAACAGCTCATTATACTCACTGTTATCTTCAATAACTTTGTTTTCAGAGTCAGAAATTCCTTCAGCTTCGGCTGTTATCTGAGTGCCGTTTTCAATAGGTGCTGAACTTATTTCTATCTTGGGTTCTGTAATTGGTATGTCTTGCTTCCCGAAAAGTGAAAATGTTCCTTCAGTATATTCATGTAGAGAAGTATACGCCCTATTCATATTGTCAAAATATCTGTCTGTGCTTGGCGTATCCGCTAAAATCACAGACATTTTATTAAGGATAGACTTGGCGTTTTCGAAGTCTTCAAGCTGTTTTGCTATGTTTTCTGTTGCCTTGCCATATTCCTCACCATATGGGTATGGGCGCTCTACTTCCTCAGGTTTGTTGTAGTAGAAACTATGTATTTGTGCAGCTATATGGTTTCTTTCGTATTCAGGTATGTATTCCAATTCTTTTTGCGACATATACCGATTTGATTGAATAAGATTTTCTATCCTTTTTGACACGTTGCTCCAAGAAAGATTTACTGTATCGTAAATTTTCTTTTCATGTTCCCGCTTAAAAACAATACCCTTGGCATCGTGGTTTTCACTGTAGCCTGTATATCCGTACCCGCCGATGCCATACTCATTCTTAAGGAATGAAATTCTTTCTTTACTGTCTTCATTATTAAGAAAAAAGCTATATATTCTGTATTTACCTTCAGATACTCCGCTGCCGTGCTTAACAAAATAGCTGTCTATTTCATCCTGGGTGATATACATTTGAGGAGCTTGGATATCGCTATTTGAACTAAATTGTAATCTTTCAATCTGCAAATCTTTTAGAAGCGGCAATACCCTATTAGGTGAATAAATCTTAAATCGCATTACATCAGGATTATTTTCATATTCATTCTGCAGCTTTGAGACTATATCAATTATTTTCTGCAGTTCATCCGGTTTCTGAAAAGTCTCCTTCAACTTTGCCATATCATTGGGGAAGTGACCTGTGTGCAGCTCTTGTATATCACTTAATATATGCCTGTAATCTTCTGCAACATCCTGCCACATATACCACAGACTTTGCGCTGTTTCCTGTATTTCAAAGTCGGAAACTGCTTCTATTTTTTCCTTACTTGTATAACTGCCTGACTCTAAAAGCTCCTTTATACGTGTATCTGTCTGTTCAAAAGATATGAATTTGCAGTTTTGTAAAACAGTATCACCCTTGGCTATACGTATGCCTTCAGCATCAAACCAAACTGCATATTGTATACCGTCAATAATATATCCCTTACCGTTATTGCTTTTGGCAAATTCTCTGGATAAAAACCTAATATTTTCTTCAGGTGATTTATTTTTTGTGTAATGTGCGATAATTCTTAGAATGCTGTTGCTGTCATTACCGCCTGTGCGAAGCACTGTATCAATAGCATCCTGTGATACTGTAGGCTGATAAGAATTGACTGTGATTTCTCCGCTTTGCAGATATTTTTCAAACTTTTGCCTATCCATGTTTACAGGACTCTGTTCCAAGGTATCAGCAAAGATATAATGTATTTCGTCTTCCGTAATTCCTGTGATAGTAATAGTGGCAGAATTAGTATCTTTAAAATGTGTTCTTAATGTAGTTCCAACACTAAATTCCCTATTTATTTGCCTGTCCTGTACTGCAGTTTCAGGTGCGGCTTTTGCCATACTAAGCAGGTCGTGCGGTACATCAAAGCCATATTCACGGCCATGCTCATCAAACACTAATTGTGTTTCTGCCATTTCATCATTGAAATATACAGCTTCCGATATTACATGACCCTGAAATCCAATATTTTTAAGCCATGTATTTATGAATGATGTAAGCTCACGGCTTAATTCAGGTTTCCATTGGTTATTACCGCTGTATACTTCCTGATATACACCAACATAGTCGTTTTGGAATGTAGCAGGCAATACTTCTTTTTTATCAAAATCAATAATGAGCTCCATATCGGGATCAGCCATTAAATCACCGTTTTGTTCCCCGTAATGTGACATTGCAATCCTATCTGCGCCTATCCATTCTATAGATAAATCCATGAATCCATCTGAAGTAAGTTTTGCATACCTATAGCGTTTATCCATGATATGAGGTACGAGAGCTTCCAGTTTAGAAAAATTAATCTGTGCCTGTGTTTTACGCTTTTTCTGATTTGATTGAACATCTTCTTCCGGTATTTTCTCAGTTTTGCCCGAAGAAAAAGGAGCCTTATCGGCTCCCTCTGCTTCTGTTGCTATTTCCGGAATTTCTTCATCATCTATCCTACCAGAACTATCTCCCTGATCAATATGTTCTCTATCTCCTCTATCATCATCTGCCATTTGCTCGGTTCGGTCGTTTGCTTCATCTTTTCTATCCTGATACTCATCAGCTGTTTCGCTTCCAGTTCCTTCTCCTTGCAGTGGCTGTACAGTTCCCCCTTCAGGATCATTCTGTTGAACCGTATCGGGTAGTTCTGCTCCAGATAATTCTTCCTCATCAGTCCGTACTTCGTCAGCGGTTCTTCCGTCTGTCCCTTGACTTCCAACTCTGGGTACATCAATCCGTTCACTTCCCTGTAGCCTATTTCCATATTGTATTCCCCTTTCATTAATTAGCTGTTCACGCTCAATTGTTTTAACTGACAGCTCAATTTCGCGAAGCAGTGTTTCTGAAATATCACTTGTCGCCGTACCTAACAATATCATAGTGTCAGGTGTATTGAAATTATAGAGCTGAGAAAATTCATAGTTCCTTTCATCATCTAAATTAATATCGTATCCACAGCGCAAAAACACTGTCGTTACTACACTTTCAAAAAGCATATTTTTTAGAATCATTTCAAGATTCATATCATCGAATCCTTCCAAAAAACTGTTTTCTTTGGTGTATTTCAGCTCTGATACAAGTTCAGGAAGATTATCTTCTATAACGCCTGCGGCAGCGATACCGATTATTGTATCAAAATCTCCTAAATCGCCTTCCACTTCAAAGCTGTCTTTAATCTCCTGATTAATTCTGTCTGCATATTCTTCTTTATACTGCCAGATATATGGCAGTTTTTCACCATGCGTGTCTGCTATATCAAAAACATAACGCAAACCGGGTCTGCTGCCATTCCTGTCAATAAGAGCTATGCCATTTGTGCCTTTATTAATATACCTGTGCATTACATTATTCCATAAATCAAAACTTGCTACTGCCGACGCTTCAGGTTTTTGTGCGTACATAAGCAGACTGTCCCTGAAACTATACTTATAATGATTAGCTGCTGTTTTGAGATATTTAAACCAATTATTTCTGTTGGTTAATTCTTTCAGCGCAATTCCTGCGAGTTCCTCAACGTATTGGTATTTATGTGCCATGCGTCCTCCTTTTTATACAACAAAAAGCCACAAACATTTCCGTTTGCGGCTTCTACTCATTTATGTATTCAATTATATATTTACTTGTCTAAAATGTGTTTATCTTTCCATATCACTGTCATTGCTCTGGTTTTCATTTGTAATATTATCAAGAGCTCTGTCTATATCATTTTTACCCCGATATTCATCCCATAGTTTTTCAATGTTTACTATGGTTTTTTCCTGTTCCCGGCTTATGATATCCAGCATTTTATCGATCTTTCCGTTCCTGTTATAATCCCTGAATGCCGACATATACAAAGAACGCTTATTATTCGGTATATGTATCTGGAAATAATCATTCTGCAGAAGCTGATAGTTCATAAGAAGGCGTCCTACTCTGCCGTTGCCGTCTTCAAAAGGATGCACATTTTCAAACGCAAGGTGAAACTTTGTAATTTTAGTTAGTACATCTTCGTTTGAATTATTATATTCCTCAATAGCTTTGTTTAACGCATCTTCAACAAGTTCTGCACTAATCGGAGTATGTACTACTCTTGAACCATCACCGATATATACATCTCCGGTTCTTAAGCTCCCGGCTGATTTAATTTCACCTTCACTAACCAGTTTATGAAGCCCGCATATCATATCTATATTTATAGCTGCATTTTTTGATGAAAGTTCAAGCATTTCGTTATATGCATTGTGGTAGTTAATTATCTGCCGGTGCTCATCAAAACTTCTTTTAGAACTTACGATATTATTATCCAGCAGCTTTTTAGTTTCATCTATTGTAAACGTATTTCCTTCTAAAGCTGCAGATGATACTATGAACGAAAGCCTGTGCTTGTTCTCATTTTGCAATAGAATGCTTTGAGGTATATGTGATATATTTGATTTGTCCAGAAATTCAATAATATATTTAAGTCTATTGACATAAACTTCTTCCGTAAAATTATACATCATTTCACCTCCATTATACTTCAATAATTTAGTATTATTTTACCTTAACAAATATATCAAAGCAAGTTATAGCATACAATATCTGTTTTACTTCTCATCTTTCTCTGCCTGTTGTATTAATAGGTATTGATGTAGACTCTTTTAGTGCTTTATCTATACTATCCAAATACTTGTCTTTTTCAGGAGCGAGTTTAAGCATTTCAAGATATTCTTTCTTTTGATGTTCGGTAAGAGAGATTATATTCCCGCTGCTATTAGTATTGGTAATAATTATTGTTCCGTGATAATCCTGTCCGCTAATAGCTCTGTTAAACGGAAGCTCAGGATTTTCATAGTCTATTCCAGCAAGTACAATTGCAGTATCATCAAATGGAAATGTTTCATCAATATATCCGCCAATTACTTCCGAGTAGCTATCTTTCTCGCATATCATGCTTTTTTCATACGGCTCTCTATCAGGTTCAACTATAAGCACACTGACTCTTGAGTATTTTTCTATATCTATATCGGGGACTCTTTCAAGCTTTGCACGTGCATTTTCTATATGCATGCATAAATCTTTGTCATCATAGTCTACAGCACAGTTTTTTTCATATTCATTAAGCCCTCTGTAAAGAACAGAAAGCTCGCCTTCATTAAACAATTTTGATTCAGCTACCAATCCGGAGCGTTTAGCAAAATCCTCTTTAGCCGCCTGCATATCACCAGCAAAATAATGTCCCAGTGATACCTCGCCTTCTTTATTACAGTACCATGTTATATATTCAATATTGTTAAGATCACCGATTTTAAATGCACGTTCGGCCAACACACAATCATTAAACTCAGATAATAATGTGCAGTGCTCTGGTAATTTTATATCTCTATTTATATTCACAAACTTTTCCTTTCATATATAACTTTATATTTCTTATAAACCAATTTTCATTCTTTTTACAAACAACTGCCTATCGGCTGTTGTTTTCTTCTATCAATTTCAAACTCAACATTAGAACACAACTGCAAATAAGGGCTCTGATCAAACATGATGCGCGGAATAATAGCTAATGTTTCTAAATACCACAACACGGAGCAGCAAAAGTAATATCAGCATTGATATCCCGGTAATAATAATAAATTTGTCTAGTTTCTCAGGAGCGATAAATTTGTTGAAGACTTTATATAATATCAGCCCTAGAAGCCCGCCTAAAGTATTAGATATAATATCCGTTATGTCAGATGCTCCAATTGCAAATATATACTGGACCGCTTCTATCAAAATGCTGAATGCAATTATTAAAGCTAGCTTTTGCCACATGTTTGCCTTTTTACAATTTACACTAAGAAGCAGTCCCATAGGAACAAATGCTATGAGATTATATACTATTTCTCTTAGACTGCCAGATTCACCTGATGTAAACATATTTGAAAATGGTATAAAATTTAAACTTCGTGTATGATAATTCAATATTGGCGACAAATCCAGTGATAATTTAAAAAGTGCTAACCATAGCACTATAACCAGATATGAAATTAGTAGTATTTTTGATAAAAGCTTCATTAACTCTCCCGGTTATTTATTATCATTGATATATGCATCATAATCAGCACTTCCAATCAATTTTCGCAGGATTTGGCTCATTTTCAACAGAAACAGTCCGCAAAGCATGTTCCATACGTCCACATTCTTCAGCTGCTAGTTTCTCAATTTCTTCCCATGGAAGATCTGTTCCGTTTTTGTGGTATACCACTGCAAGCGCTCCGTAAAATACCAGCCCAACACAATGCCGCGCTGAATGTATTGTTGATGCACTCTGGCCTATAGCCCTTGCTGCTGCCTGTGCAGCGGGACTTCCTTCAGCTTCGCGTGCCGCTTCATGACATTTAAGAATTATACCTTTTGCCTGAGGCAATTTGATTTTTCTATCCCACCATTCGTTTGCAGCCTTTAAAGCTTCTCCTGGGCGAGTGTCATCAGGAAAATACTCGTTCCATATTGGTAATAGAACTTTAGAAGAATAATCAACAGCCCAATGTGAAAGTGTTTCTTTGCTCTGAGTTTCAATTAATTTTATAAGAGACTGGATATATGGTGCTTCCCAGTCACTTAACATTTTACGTGTTTTTTTCATATAACAATTCTCTTCAGTGATGATTCTCTGTAGTATAGCACCATTTAGCAATATCGGCTATTAACTCCAGAGGTAAAGAGTCCGAGTACGGAATCTGGATAGCTCCTTTACTTGTTTTATAATCAGTCAATCGTTCTGTAAAATGCTCTATTGCTAGTGGACCAGGATATATACCGATATGCTTTTTAAAAGCAGCAAAATGAATTATATTATGATTATCCCAGTATGTAGGCATCCGCCATGATATCTTTTCTTTAGCTTCCGGCAGCACCAATCGAATAGTATCTCTAACCTGAATCAATAATGGCTGAATATTTTCAGGCTGTTTTGATATGTATTCGTCAATTGTTTTCGGTGCTTCTCCACAGGAATGATCCTGATTCAAGTTATTGAATTCGCGTCCGCATTCAGGGCATTTCCACATATCCACCTCGCTATTCCCTTTTCTCAAAAGTAACCGGTCTCTTTATTGAATTATATCATACAGGTATTATTAAAGGAGCACCAAAGTTGATGCTCCCAAACTTTATATTATATTCAGTTCCCCATAAAAAGTTGAATATCATCGTCAACTACTCCAACACCTGATATTCCGAACTTCTCAACCAGTACATTTGCCACATTCGGAGATAAGAATCCCGGAAGTGTCGGACCAAGATGAATGTTTTTAACTCCGAGGTATAGAAGTGCTAAAAGCACTATAACTGCTTTTTGTTCGTACCATGCAATGTTGTAGGCTATCGGCAGCTCTTTGATGTCTTCAAGCTCAAATACTTCTTTGAGTTTCATAGCAATTACAGCAAGCGAATATGAATCATTGCACTGTCCTGCATCGAGTACGCGAGGTATACCGCCTATGTCTCCGAGAGGAAGTTTATTATACCGATATTTTGCACATCCTGCTGTAAGTATAACGGTATCTTTCGGCAGCTTTTCAGCAAATTCAGTGTAATAATCCCTTGATTTCATCCTGCCGTCACAGCCCGCCATTACAAAGAACTTTTTAATTGCGCCTGTTTTAACCGCATCAACAACTTTGTCAGCCAATGCAAGAACCTGATTGTGCGCAAACCCTCCGACGATGCTGCCAGTTTCAATCTCTTCAGGCGCAGGGAGCGTTTTAGCCATTTCAATAATAGCAGAGAAATCTTTCTTACCGTTTTTATCCGCCTCTATATGTGTGCATCCCGGATATCCCGAAGAACCGGTTGTAAATATGCGCTGTCTGATTTCATCTTTTTTTGGCGGGACGATACAGTTTGTAGTAAACAGTATCGGGCCGTTGAAAGATTCAAACTCAGTGAGCTGTTTCCACCATGCATTTCCGTAGTTTCCCACAAAATTATCATATTTCTTAAATGCCGGATAGTAATGCGCAGGGAGCATTTCACTGTGAGTATAAACATCCACTCCTGTGCCCTGTGTCTGTTCAAGCAGCTGTTCCAAGTCTGTAAGATCATGTCCTGATATCAGGATTGCAGGATTGCTGCGTACTCCTATATTAACTTCGGTTATTTCCGGATTGCCGTATTTTGATGTATTTGCACCATCCAGCAGTGCCATTGCCTTAACACCGTACTCACCTGTCTTCAATGTTAAAGCAACTAATTCATCGGCTGAAAGGCTGTCATCCAGTGTAGCGGCCAGAGCTTCAAGTATGAATGAATAGATTCCCTTATCTTCTTTGCCTAAATTATATGCATGCTCTGCATATGCAGCCATACCCTTAAGCCCGTATGTTATCATCTCCCGAAGTGAGCGTACATCTTCATTCTCAGTGCGAAGAACACCTACTACTACTGCCTTTTCAAGCATAGATTCTCTTGTATCTACAGTGAATGTAGCAGCATCATAGAGATTATCTGCAGAAATACCTTTTTTGAGTTCATCACGCAACGATATCATTTTCTTGATCTGCGCTTCAATTGCCCCATCATCAAAGTTGGCATTAGTAATTGTCATAAACAGGCTGTTGATTACCTGATAGTTAATTTCATCCGATGCCTCAATATTCCCTTTCTTGACTACATCTGCTATACCTTTTAATGAATAGATAAGTAAGTCCTGAAGGTTAGCAACTTCCTCTGTCTTTCCACATACACCGCGTATGCTGCATCCAGTTCCTTTAGCTGTCTCCTGACATTGGTAACAAAACATTCCCATTATTAATTCCTCCTTGGTTAATCAGTTATATAAATTTAAATTTAAAGCTATTTTGCCGGTGCCGGAGCTTTTACAACAATAAGTTCTAAAACGTCCTGATGTAAATTCCGTACATTCATTTTCGTATCAACCGGGATTTTTAAAAGACTGCCTTTTGGGTACTCATGTATCTCCTGCTCATCAAGTCCGATTGACAGCAATCCTCTTACTACAGTCATATATACATTTGAATTGGAGTAGTGTACCGGTAATCCTTCATCCTTATTAAATACCATATGAATGTAGTTAATATTCTCGTCAAAGATTACCTTTTCTACAGCTTTTTCATCCGTTGTTGAAATGTTAAATACTTGTTCTACCATAATGTTTCATATCCTTTCAAATTTTAATTCCGTTAGTTATGACATCAGCCTTTTTTCACCTTCAAGCTCGGTGATTGGTTTGATGTCCTGAGATACTTCCAGTACTCCAAGGAACTCTCCCTGTTTACTGCGTACTGTGAAATATCTGATGTACACAAATGCTTCGCCCATTCTAATCCAGAAGTCCTCATGTTCTTTCTTGCCAGTCCGCAAATCTTCCACGATTTGCTCAACTATATGAACACTTTTAGGCGGATGGCAGTTCTTGACCTCACGCCCTATAATCGTAAGAGGTCTTTCAAATATGCGCTCTTTGCCTTGTGTGAAATATTTAACTCTGTTGTCTGCTCCGACAAAAGTCATATCCACTGGTACTGTATTTAATATTGAGTTAATCTCTTCTGCAGTAAGCATACCAGCATCAAATGCCACTTTTGACTGACTGTCTTTTGTTACATAGTTAGGAGTTTCAGACATGTTGGCTTCATTTTTAATTTCAATTTCCAAATCTTCATTTATATTAGGCGACCACCTTTCAACGCCTTCAATCAATGTAAATCCTATCCCGTAGCTTTCCTTTTCAATATCTGCCCATTCAGATGCAGTGAAAACTTCTTCTATCATTGGAAGCATTATGTTCTCTTCTTTGAAAATCATTTCGCGTACCTGAATTACTGCTTCTTCTATTGACTCTCTTATAGCATCTGAAGATTCTGTACCACTTTCAAGCTTGGCTATCACATCTTTAATTTTTGTCCGTATTTCATCATCTACGCCCCACATAACTTTCGGTGGTGCAGTAATATTGTGTTTTTCCATATATGGGAATATTAGATTCTCTTTTCTTCTGTAGTGCGTATCAATCGTTTGAAGTTTTTTCAGTGCTTCAATCAGTATCGCCCCATTTGTGGCAGATGCTTCTTTTGAATACTTAGCAAGTGCTTCTGATAATTCGCCATCCATCAATTCTTCGATAGCACGGTTTTCCCGCTTAATTGTATGGGCAGGGTGTCCTACTTCATCATCAGGCATTGTCTGTGCTTCACTTGCATGTATCTCTTCAATCGAGCCTTTAAATACTGATGCATGAACATCACATAATCTTTGTATTTCTTCAACAGGCATTCCTTCGTCAACTAAAGCCTGCTCCATTTCTGTAATTTCAGATGCCGATACATTTATGGTCAGCTTTTCAAATTCAGCTTTTACATCCTCAACCGCTGCCCCGTCATGAAGCTTCAATATTATTTCTTTCAGTTTTTTCTGTCTGTATTCTTTATTATTAATCCATTCACTCATAGCTAAATCTCCTTTAGAATAAATCCGTTTTCATAAAAAACTCTTTTGATTTTCTTTACATCAATGCCTTTCATAACGGCACCTTTTTTAATGGTCATGAATCTGCCTGCACTTTGAAGCATGCCGGGTTTTGTTATATTCTCAAAACCGATTTCAGCCATTATGTCTTTTATCTCAGGATACTTTGTTACCAAATCGAATATTGATTCGTTTGCATTGATTTCTATCACTATCATTCAACTCTCACTGTTTTTTAAGTTCAGGTCAATTCTAGCAGAAGATTTAGGATAACTACGTTGCATATGCAACTTAATTAGTAGGATTTGTTTTAGTCTTGTTAAATAATATGTATTTTCATTATATCACTTTATGTAATTATTTGTACCTTGCTCCATAATTTATTGCAGAAACCGAGCACACAGCCGAGCAATTTGTACATTGATGGCATAGTTTAGTTGATATAATTGCTTTCTTGTTATCTCCATTAACCGCAATCGCCAGCGAAGGACACACTTTCTCACACTTTTTGCAACCTATACATGCATTTTTATCAACTCTATTGGAAAAAAGAGCAAACCTCCCAAATAGTTTTTGAATAACGCCAAATGGGCAGATGTAATTATGGAACACTTCCGGCTTATATCTCAATGTGACCAGTATGGATATTGAAAGCCATATTAATAATATAGGAAGATTAATATGCAATGCTTTTTTTGATAAAATCATTACGATAATGCTTATTCCCAGAGCAGACCAAGGCAATACTCCTTTTTTGAGCCATTTAGGCGTTTCTTGTTTTTGTATTTTAAGCTTTTTAGAAATCCATTCAATTGGAATCATAACCGTATTCATCGGGCACGCATAACCGCAGTATACTCTGCCAAAGAATATAGCTGCAATCAGACTTACTCCGAATATAGCCAACCATAAGAACATATTGCCTGCCATCACTAAATACAGGAACAATCCCAAGAACAATATTCGAATAATATTAACAATCCATTTCATCTTTATTCTCCTTACTCAGTCTCATACACGATTGCATTTGTCGGACATTTCTTTACTGTCTCTATAACAGCTTTTATTAGTTTATCATTATCAGGAACAGCTTTAACAATTGCTTTCTTATCTTGTATTTCATAAATATCAGGAGCTATTTTGCTGCAAACTCCGCATCCTACACAGTACTCTTCTTGAACAGCAAATTTCTGCTTTTCCTTTGTTTTGATCCCGGGCAAATCTTTCTTTTTGACAATAATAGCAGTCAAATATCCCATAATCAATATTGATATTACTGTAAGAATCCATCTTACTATCATGAAATCTACTCCGAGGAATTTTGCTTCATTCGCCAGCATTGGCACTTTGATTACAGCCCAAGAGCTTAAGATGATTACTATATTCGTTATACTCGCTCCTTTTGAAAGAAGCGTTTTACCGATTGGGAACGCTGCATAAATCGGGCCTGCAGATATACTTCCCAGTAGCAAGGATAAAAGATTACCTTTTACACCTGACTTATCCCCAAGCCCTTTCATAATAAGCTCCTTTGGTACCCACGCTTCAATGACAACTGTAAGAAGAAATATAATCGGGAGTACCTGCAGCATTTCAAGCAGATAATATACGCTATTGCCCAAAGATTCAGTTGCTTTTTGAGGAGAAATAATTAGCACAACTAAATATACCAGTGCCACAAATACAATCAGCTTATTTTTCTTCATTATGTCTAAAACTTTCATAGTATTACCCCCATTGTAAGTGCGATTAATATCGCAAATCCAAAGCTCATTGCATTTCTGGTTAATGCAAACTTGGTTCCGAATTCCTTTTTCTCAAGCGGGAATGTCATCACACCTACCATTGTTAGTGTTGTAAGGAATGCAACTGCCGGTATAATGCTTGCTCCTGCATCGACCAACGAACCGACTAACGGAAAACCTACAAAAGCGGGTATTAATGTGATGCTTCCTGCGATAGCTCCGATAACGGTTGAGACGAAAGTATTTGATGATCCCATTACTGACTTAATTGTTTCAGGAGGAATAAGTGTTAAAACTATGCCAATAAGAAAAATTATTGCTATAATCTGTCCTAGCATGTTCCCCATCATTCGTTTTGATTTCTTCATTGCTGCCACTGTTTTCTTCTTGTCTTTAACAAATGAAATAACAGCTAGAATGACAGCTATAACTAAAAATATGATTGTAAATATATCCATGTAGCACCTTCCTTTTATTGATATACGGATATTATATAGATATAATGAAACAAACGGCGTTACCAAGGTAACACCTATAAGGAGTTTTGTATGAGTAATTATGATTCATTAATAAAAGAAGCTACCTTGCTTCAAGAATTAAAGTCAGAGGATATAAAGAAATATCTTAAAAGTAATTTATTCAAAGTTCAATCGTATAGCAGAGACACTGTTATCCATTTTGAAGGAGAACCATGCGCAAAGCTTGAAATTATATTATCCGGTGAAATTGTGGTTGAACGCATTGATGAATCCGGAGGCTTACTTACCATAGCTGAATTTCTATCCAATGATATTCTTGGCGGGAACCTGCTTTTCTCACAAAATCCTCATTACCCGATGACGATTACATCCAAGCAACAGTCTGTTATCCTTGAAATTGATAAGGAGTTACTATTCCAATTATTCTGTGAAAATCCATCTTTTTTACGCAAATACTTAGAATATGTATCCGATCATTCTACAATTCTGAGTTTTAAATTGAAGAGCTATGTTAACCGAACTATCCGCGAAAATATATTAAGCTTCCTTGAACATGAAAAAAAGAAACAAAATTCTAACAGAATACTCTTAAATATGACCAAGAAAGCTTTGGCCGATAAGATTGGTGTTCAGCGCACGTCTCTTTCGAGAGAACTATCTAAAATGAAAAACGACGGGCTTATCAATTTTGATTCCGAGTCAATAACTATCATATAATCTGTTACTTTTATCTGAATGTGCAATTATACATAAGGAGGTTAGGTATACATTTCATACCTAACCTCTTTTTTGTATCGCTTATGTTCTAATAAAATCTTATTATTTCATATCGACGACTAAAAGTTTCTTTCCCATGTACTCTGCAAATCCATAACTTTTAGGTTCATCATTTTCATCTTTATCAAAAACCAAATTAATCATTCCTGTTTTATTGTCAAATGCAGAAAAAGTAATCTTCAAATTCATTTCACCATTTTCAGCACCTGTCATTAACAGTTTAGATTCATAAGTGCTTTCTGACACTAATGAATATGACGATTTTTCATATCCATTATAAAATATCTTTCCATCATCACTATAATCATTATATATTACATCTGTTGTTCCTGCAGGTCCCATAAATGATTGTTGGCTAGTTTTTATGACTTCAACATACCCTGAGTATCTACCCTTAATTCTGAAACTGTTATCTTTACTACTGTTATCAATTGAATCCAAACCATTTTCAATACCATACGGTATATCTGTAGGTGTATCTTGAACCGGTACTGCTTCCTTAGGCTTATAATCAATAAGATCAACTTTCCTAATCCTTGTATGTTTTGCATCGGGATTGCCCATACTTCTTTTTATCATCTCAGGCCATATAGCAGATTTATTGTTAGGATGCCACGACATAGGGGATAGGTATACCCATTTACCTTCCGGATCATTTAATTGTTCCCCTTTATACTCTCTTGATTCCATGGACTTTTCAATATCAATTAGAACTGGGCCAACGTTGCCATTTCTAAAATTTCGCACACAAGTCACAGCATAAAAATATGCATGCTGTATTATCCCTTGAGCACTAAAGTTACTATGTGGTCTTGGCATATGGCCAAGTATTGCAAAGTTTGTCTTTTCAGAACCTCTGGTACTCATAACAATTCCCAGCTTTTCATCAGGTGAGAATATTGTTGTTTCGTCATATCCTGGAACTCTTGTTATTTGTGTAATTTCATCAGATGTTAAATCCTGCACCACTGAATCAGGCAACACAGAATCCTTGGCACCAACAAGTGAGATAGCTGTCCCACCTTTAACAAACTGCTTTACTTCACCACCTCTTAAAGGCTGAGGTATCATATATCCTTCATTGTCTGAATCTTCTTCTAAAAACTCTGAACTGCTGATAACTTTAGGATTTTCTATTATATATTTATCTTCATAGCGCACAAGCTCTCCAATCCCATTTGCAGCGCCTACATCCGAACGAAGCATTGTCCAGCAAATATACTTATTATCAGGAGATATTATAATTTCCGACCAGTGCATATAGGTGCTTTGATCATCATATATATTCCACGGATACTTTACAGGAACTAATTTAGTAGTTTCGCAATTATCAATATCTGGGTAACACTCTAAAACATAATCACCAAGCAAAACTCTCTTATTATCTGTAAACGGCATAAATCTTATTCCATTCGCTTTTGGATACTTGGGAATAACATCCGAGAATATTGTTCTAAACTCAGTACCATCATCATTTACTACTGCAATATTCTGATAGTCTTTTATTCCTAAATCATCTTCTGTATTAAACCCAAGCAATATCTTGCCTGAGAAAGTGTATGTTGGATGTATATGATATGTGCCTTCCGGCAATGGTATTGTACTGATTTCAATCCTGCCAAAATCTTCTGTGTTTTTAGTCATTTTATTTTCCTTTCAATCCAAATGCTTCTCTTATAATATATTTACCTGAACCAACAAGCATTTTTCTGTTTTTAATATCTGCTTTTTCACTGCCTTGCATCATTGTAATATTACTGGAGTTGAATATAATTTCAGCAGTAGTGTTAGCAGGAATTATGATTGCATGTTCAATTTTATCTCCAACCCATTTCCAACTACTTTCAATAGTACCGTAAATGGATTCATATTTAGCCTCTGCAAAATCCAATTGCCTGCTTACTTCAGTCTTAATTACAAACTGTTTATATCCATCTTTAGGATTAGATATGCCGCAAATACCGCTAAAGAACCAATCAGCAACCTCACCGAGAGAATAATGGTTAAGAGAGGCTCGCACTTCGCCCTTTCCATTAACACCATCCCATCTTTCCCAAATTGTCGTTGCTCCATTATTAACGCAATACAACCAGCCAGGAATGTCTTCCTGCAGCAGCATTTTATATGCAGTTTCAATGTAACCATACTTCGACAAAACTTTTAATATAAAACCGGTTGAAAGAAAACCTGTGCCAATCTTATAATCATTCTTCTCTATCAAAGCATTAAGTTCATCAGCAGCCTGCTGTCTCTTATCTTCAGGGAGTATTTCCATAAATAACGGACGCACATAATTAGCTTGTTTTTTAGTGTTTACTATCTTTCCATCATCTGTATAGAAAGCGATATATGCTTCTTTTACCTTATCAGCCAAATCTCTATATTTAGTAGAATCTTCTTTATAGCAAAGCAAATCAGCTATCTCAGATAGAAGACTAGATGAATAGTAGTAATATGCAGTTGCTACTTCACCTGTGAATCCTTTAAGAATGTTCTGTGTGAACGATTTTGCGCCTGCCTCTGAGCCGGGTTCACACCATTCTCCCCACTGGAATCCTGTATTCCAATCATACTTAATTAGCTTCGAATATTTAAGCTTCTTAGCAAGGCTCAAATCGCCATGAGCAAATATATTTGTTTTCTTTGCTTTCTTGCCAACATACTCAACCCAGTTTTTCATGCCCTCGTAATATTCGGACAGCATCCTTTTATCACCATATGCCTGGTATAATCTATATGGAATAATTACACCTGCATCGCCCCAGCCTGCACAGCCATTAAGGAATCCCCTTAGCTCTTTTTTGCATTTTGGTGTTATATTGTTCAGTCTGCCGTCATCTTCTTGGGTAACAAAATAATCTTTCAACCACTTTCTAAAAAAGGGCTGCGCTCTATAAAGTTTGTTTGCCGTATTTACAAAAATCTGAGCGTCACCGTTCCAGCCTTGCCGCTCTCTCGTCGGGCAATCGGTTGGAATGTCTACAAAGTTTGACTTCATACTCCATTTAATATTTTCGAATAGTTTATTGACTTTCTTATTTGAGCATCTAAACTCTCCCACTTTTTCCATGTCAGAATAAACTGCATAAGCTGAAAAATCGTCTGAATTGAACGAATCAAGCCAATTATCTACTTTTACATATCTGAATCCATGAACATAAAACTTCGCCTTATATTCTTCATAATCATTACTCGAGAAAGTATAGTGAGTCTGTTGGAAAATCGGATTTTCTTTGCCTGTGCCAACAGGTATTACATTTGCCTGAGTAAAGTTTCCATTCTCATCCAGAGCCTCACCAAAATATATATGTATCGAATGATTCTCTTTTCCTTTAAGAATAAATCCTAAAAAACCTGTGAAATTCTGCCCAAAGTCCAGTACTTTCTCTTTATTTGGTGTCGTTATAAGTTTTGGTTTAAACTGCTCTTTCTCCCTTGTGGGTACACTGTTTGAAGCACACAGCCTTGAATAACCGTAATCAACTTCTGTAACAGTATGCCATGACGAATCATCGTATTCCGGTAAATCGAAACTCCCTAGATTTTTTCTTGAGTCAATCCATTCCCCATGAAAGAAATCAGCCTTTGTAATCGGTCCATTGTTTGAAGCTCTGAAAGTATTATCAGAACAAACGATGATCTTTTCATCAGTAGTATCTATCTCCAATTGGCACAATAAGAGCTTTTTCTCCCCGTAGACAAACCTTTTCTGGTCTATGCCAATATTACCTCTGTACCAGCCATCCGCTAACAGTATACTTATTACATTTTCACCAACCAACAAATTCTCTGTAACATCGTATGTCTGATACTGTATATGATAATCATAGTCAGTACATCCGGGGGATAATACCTCATCTCCAGCTTTTATGCCGTTGATTGATGCTTCATACATTCCACAGGCTGTGATATACACTCTGGCAGAGATGATCTCCGATGTAACATTAAACTCTTTCCTTATATAAGATACAGGATTATATCCTACCTGATCAGTAATTTCTTCTGGGTTAATCCATTTAGCTTTCCAGTCACTTCCTTTAAGCAATCCCATTTCAAAATATGCAAGTTCTGAATACTCACACGGATTATCATTACTATCCCAAGTCCTGACTTTCCAGTAGATTCTTTCTCGGCTGCTTACTTCGCATTCGAAAGGTATATGAATTGACTGCTCCGATTCTACTTTACCACTGTCCC
Source organism: Christensenellaceae bacterium (assembly GCA_963677605.2). Classification (GTDB taxonomy): domain Bacteria; phylum Bacillota; class Clostridia; order Christensenellales; family UMGS416; genus JAGLOK01. The sequence goes on from CAXXDX010000002.1 coordinate 205,404, forward strand.
AAACAGGTTCATTCCGATTTTTGTTGAATGCAAGGATTTGATATGCAGACTGTATGAAATTATACCCGTTAGAGTCGTTTTGCCAGTACAATCTTGGCTTTTCAATATCGATTCCTATTGGATTGACCAGGTATTCACATCTAAGGTTTATTACTCTGTGCATTTTATTCCTCTGCCAGAGCTTCCGTCTTACTTTCCATAGCATCAATCTCTTCCATCATTACCTTATATGTGTCTCTATCAATGGGATAGAACTTCATGCTTATAACAGAAATAATATGCCCTATTAATGGCGCTCCAAACATCAGAAGAATAATTGCAAAAGACAATCTTGATGTTACTTCCATATCAGCAACATATCCGGCCCATGTAAGTACTGCACCTGTAACAATACCTGAAAGCGCACCCATAGCCTTGCCAATCAAACTTTCAATTGCTCCATAAACAGACGGCATCCTCACTCCGGTCTTCCAATACCCATAATCAGCTGAATCGCTTGTAAGAACTCTGGTAGTCTGAAGAGTAAATTGTGTTAAAAACCCATTAAAACCAATCAAGCCTAAAGCTAATGCTGTGCTTGAAAATGGTCTGAATATTAACAGTATCGTTAAGAATATTGAAGCAGCCCAACTGCCCATAGTGAATACAAATTTAGCAGATGTTTTTCGCATAATGAGCGATACAACTATTGCTCCAGGCAATCCAATTGCGAATCCTACTATACCTAATGTAGACATTAACCCAACATCACCTAAGATATACTTAGCAAAATATATTTGTACAGCAGTTGCAATTCCAAACGCCCAGCCGTTTGATCCGGTAGCCATGGCAAGGGCTACTATTGCTTTATTGCTTTTAATTCCCAGCCATATATCTTTTAATTTTAACTTATCTTCTTTTTCAATAGATCTGGTGTGTAAGTCTTCTTTTTTTACAGATAAGGAAAATACTATAGTTACCAGTATAATAATCGCTGCACATATCATAACGAAAACTCTATAACCCAACACATTTATCTCACTGCCACCAATAGCTGTTATTATAGGTGTTGCCCCTATTGAAACAAACATACTTGCTACCAGCTGATTTATCGCACCATAACTAGGATACAACGCCCTCTCCTCAAGTTTTCTTGTAACAATAGTGCGCAAAGATGTCCAAGCAACGGTAAATATCGTAACACCGATGGTATAAATGACGTAAGTTCCTATCATATATGCAGGTTTCATTCCATCTGCAATATCCGGTCCCCAGAACATCAGCACCATTCCAATTATTAAGAAGCCTATACCCAAAACATACCATGGTAAGTAATATCCTTTTTTACCAAGTCTGAATTTTTCCACTAGAAATGCTCCGACCGGATCTGATACTGCGTCAAATATAACTGATATTGATGTAATTACACCTGCGCTCATCGCGCTCAATCCAAATACCTCTGTGCAGAAGAAGAAGAAAAACATCATTCTGAACGCGCCATGTAATCCTGATGTTATACTCGCCGTATTAAACGCAAATATCTTACCATGTCTTGATTTTACTTTTGTGCTGCTGTCTGTCATATCATTTACATCCTTTGCTTAATTTGATTTTCCCGCCGCTTTAGGTTAGCAGGCAACCTGTTCGATATTATAATGATATACAATTAAGATTATTAATGCTTGTCTTTTTCTTGATATACTTGTCAATTTATTATATCATCAAGCTATTAAGGTGATAATATGGATTTTAATAAAATACTTGAACTTATACATGCGATAACAGGTATGGATACTTGTTACTCAGAAGATTATCATAAGACATGGCACTTCAGTACATATAACACTGAATTTACTAGCAGTATAAAAAATCAGACAATAGCCTTTTTTAAAAAGCTGCGACTTGAACACGTTCCAATAAGCGGCATAAGAGTACTTAAGCTCGAAGATGAAACCTATATTATAGCTAAAAACATATTGACCAATACAATTATTGTTGGTCCTTTCAAAATGGTTAGTTATACAGACGATAGTGATATTTCAATGCATTCTGATACTCTTCCGGTGAGCTCTGCTATCAGCAGTATACCGATAATCAACAACGAAACAATGGATAACTATATTCTATTTATCAATAACATTGATTTTGAACACTATGATGACAAAAAATATGTTACTCAAAATGTATCTGAGTTGTTATCGTTAAATAGCCTAAATACAGATAATATAGGCAATGATGTAATCCTGGATTCACAATCAGATAATGAACTTTTATTTCACTACTTATTAACAGCAAACAAGACAAAATATTATGAAATCATAGATAGCTATTCATCAGCAGTCATAACCCATAAGCAAACTTCATCCGCATATTTGATGAAACATTTTTCTTATCTCATTACTACATTTAACGCACAGCATAAGACATATTCACAGCAAGCAGGTGTTCCTGATAAAATAGTCAATAACATTTCAGGATATATCAGTGATCAAATAATCACTGCAAGCAATATTACTGATATCCAAAAAGCCAGCAATAGCATATCAACTTTGTATATAGATGCAATTGAAAAATACTCTGTGCTTAAGTACTCAAAGCTGGTAAATACTATACTTGATATAATACACTCAAATATCTATTCAAAAATTAATCTAAATAGCATAGCTGCCCAGATGAACCGCGACAGCTCCTATCTTTCTCAACGTTTTAAGCATGAAATGAACAATACAATATCAAACTATATTACACAAATGAAAATTAACGAAGCAAAGTTTCTGATGAAAAATACAGATAGCACAATTACTGAAATAGCATACAAGCTTTTCTATAGTGACGGTGCAAGCTTTAGTAAGGCATTTAAGCGAATAGTTGGTTTATCCCCAAGAGAATATCAGAGTTCTTTGAATACTTGAAAAACAAGTTTATATCAAATGTTTTCGTTAAGGTACTCTGCACTTAGTTCCATTGATTTAATAGGTGATTTATCAATCCAATTTTTATGACTTTCCAGTATGATGGCTTCGACTCCAATTAACTTTGCTGTTTCCATAAGTGCTTTTAGATTCATGTTACCATATCCAAGTTCCATACTATCTGATTTCATTATTGATCCGGCAGGCCCTTTTTTCCTTATACCACGGTCATTTATATGATAAAGTTTCATCCTTTTGCCTAAATACTTCATAATTTCCACTGTGTCGCATCCGGCTTCTGCTGCCCAGTATGAATCATACTCAAAATTCACGTATTTAGTATCAGTGTTTTCAAACAAAAGCTGAAATGCAGTTTCACCGCTTTCAACTCTGCGAAATTCACAATTATGGTTATGATACAGGAAGCTGATGCAATGCTCTTTTAACATCTTTCCTGCATTGTTTAATTTACTGGCAAGCTCTACTACTGCATCTCTATTGGAGTAATCAAACCTGTGCATTCCCGTTATTACAATCTTATCAGTTCCAAATGCCTTTGCTTCTTCTACAACTTCATTAGTTCTCTTAAGAATGCTTCCCAAATCTTCGTGTATGCTTACAACTTTAAGTCCCGAATCGGATATAAGCTTCTGCCAGTCAAGTTTACCGCTGTTGCCGATAGGCATACCCGCAAGGCTTGTTAAAGCACGTACAATAAAAGGCATTTTCTTAATCATAAAGCCATTAAGTTCTATCCCTTCATATCCTGCTGCTTTTACTGATTTTAACGTATTGGCAGCCTGTTCTTCTTTTCCTATTACAGTTCTTAATTGAAATTGTTGAATCGCTTTTATCGGCATAATATCACCCTTCTTAATTGAATCTTTTATACATCAAATTTGATTTATCCATATAGAGGGAACATGAAGCTTTATGTCTCATAATAGGATAAAGCACAAACCATATTATATCACCCAGTTTTATAAATACTATATATAGTTGTTTTTATTGTTTTTATTCCTTTTCTTCAAAACTTCTATCATGTATGCATACCCGCATGTTCGACCGCTCTTAGTCGCAATCCTTTTGCAGAACCTTGAGTTTGAAAATCTGGTCGCGTACATTTTTTTGCAATACTCGCATCTTTTATACATCAGTTTTCTAAGATATATGTTGGTAATCAGCATACATACTAGGCTATACAGGTCCTCAAAGAAGTATACTCTGCACAGCTTGTTTTCAATAAACACGTTCTGGCAACTGAAAGTCTGTTGGAATATGAACGGAAATTCCTTTTCGATAGTACCTCTTACATCATTGTTTAGATAATCACCGCACAATATTAGAAGCTCCGATATTATCTGTTTGAAATTGACGCTTATTTTTTCAACAGTCCCGTTATCTATTATTGTTTTTCCATAGAGTATATCTACCAAACAGTTGCCAACGCTATATATACCTTCTTTAATGATTTCACCCTCATCGTCTTTTATAACAAGGATTTCTTCTCTGTTATTCATGTAATATGTAATTTTCATTTCTTTTCCTCTCAAAATATAAAAGCGGCCGGCTTTATGCCGACCGCCCATTCTAGTTCTTAATCATCTTTTTTGGGTCTTGTCTTAAGAAAAATCATTCCAGCTATCAGAAACAAAACCAGTATTATTGACAAAATTGATTTCATGTTCCTATACCCTATATGCCTTTCTTCGTTTTCGGCGAATAAAGAAAAACAACCCTGAGGCTGTCACTAATATTCCTAGTGCAATTGGTATTATCCATCGTTCCCTATCCAACCCCAATTTTACGAAGATCGAATTCGGTATTATAGTTTTGCATGGAACTTCAATATCATTGTTTTCAGTTATCGTTACCTTAACCGGCGCTGTAGGATAGTATCCGGATGGTACAATACATTCTTCAAGCCAGTAGCTACCTGTATACAGACCATATATAATTGCTTTGCCATTTTCATCAACAACAATTTCTGTAACATCACCATCTTTATCAAGAGTATAGCTGCCATCATCATTCTGCCTAAAGCTAAGTGTATTTAATCCTAAATAATTTTTCACCTTGAACCCTGCGCCTGAGAGCGGCTCATTATCTTCATATTTCACCTTATATATCTCAAGTACAGTCGGGCAGTTGCTTATTTCAATTTCTCCTGAAATATTCCCATATTCATCAATTGTAAACTTAATTTCTTCAACAGATTTCACATACCCTTCGGGTGCTTTAGTTTCCCTGAATATATATGTTCCAAAGGGCAGGTGTGTTATGTGTATTTCACCATTTTCATCGGTTTTGCCTTTGTATACTGATTCTCCTTCCGAGTTTATTATCTCGATTTCAGCATCCGCCACTGGAGCACTATCAATTAAGTCTTTTTTTGATAATGTGACTTCTGTATGTGTATTCTGAATTTCTGTAACTCCTATAACTTCGCCGTTTTCCATAATCTCAAACTCAAAAGTTTCATCATTAAGGATATATCCCAAGGGAGCAACGGATTCTTTGAATTTATACTTTCCTACTGGCAGCTCATATATTGTAAGCTCACCGTTTTCATTGGTATCGCCTTCATAAACCAGCTCTTCAGTTTCGCTGTATATTTCAATATGAGCGCCTGATAATAAAGTGCCATCATTGATATCAGTTTTTAATATTACAACTTCTGTAGGGCAGTTCTCTATTACATATTCGTAAATCAGCGTATCATCATCGCTTACAATAACTCCAAACGATAAGTCTTTTAGGATAAATCCCTCTGGAGCTTTCGCTTCAATAACTGTATATTCTCCTACAGTTAAAAGCTTGGTTTCTGCATATCCGTTTTCATTAGTATTGATGGTATCAATCAATTCACCGTCCTTGTATACTTCGAATACCGCTCCTTCAAGCCTTCTTTCATTATCCCTCGAATCCGTCTTTATAATCCTGATCCGCTTTTGGATTAGTTCATCAGCTGACTCTACAGTGACTGTTTCAAGTCCGCTGTCATCAACAGTAAAAGGAATCTGTTCTTCATCAAGCCAATACCCATATGGTGCTTTTATTTCATGCAAAGTATACTCGCCGTAAATCAAAGGTTCTGCAAGTATTATTGTACCTGTTTCATCAGTAGTAAAAGTATCTGTGCTGCTCCTAGCATTTGTGTTTTGGACAACCAAGTCACCATTTGCATCGCGTATCTGAAACTCCGTGCCTGCCATCACTATTATTTCACCAGTGTTGGCATCAACTTTTTCAATCTTAATCTGAGATTTATATACCTGATTTTCTATATCATAGCTGTATGTTTTCCCATCTTCGCTAATATATACTTCAAAAGGTTCACATGAAATATATCCTTCTGGTGTTTTTGATTCAGTAACTACATAGGTACCATAGGGTAGAAGTTTGCTTAATGCTTTACCGTTGGAATCTGTAGTTAGTGTTTCAACGATTTCACCTGTTGATTTCAATCGAATTTCAAATTCAACATCACTCATTGGCGGGTTTGATTCTTTAGTATTCCATTCAGCAAGTGGAACATCCGCAGTTTTCGTTATTTCAATCCTGCCTTTTATAACATTATCTGTTATGGAATATGTATTATTGTTTACTTTAATGCTTTGATTTGAGTATTCCAGTTGCACTGAATATGAAACATCATTAATTAAATATCCTTCAGGAGCTTCAATTTCTTTTATTGAATATTCACCTAACGGCAGGAGCTTGCTTGTCGCACTGTCGCTGTCACCACAGTCAAGCTGTTCAATCAAATCACCGCTGGAATTATATATCCCAAAAACAGCGTCGATAAGTGTTACGTCGCCTTGTGGAGAATCATATGTTTCGCTGTCTCTTTTAAATATTGTTATTGTTCCGGTCTGTGGCATATTGGAAATAGTTAAACCAGCATATACTATCGCTGTATTCTGATCTTCATATTCCAACATTACTGTATATTCAGCATCGTCCAATACATATCCATATGGAGCGATTATTTCCTTTACTGTATATGTGCCGAGCGGCAGTTCACTTGAATTTGTCAATCCGTTTGTATCAGTAGTTATTGTTTCAACAACGTTTCCGCTTTGGTCTGATATGGTAAACTGTGCTCCTTCCAGCGAATAGCTTCCTAGCTCTGAATCACCATTTATTTTTGCGATTCTGATAATACCTCTGGGTTGTGTATTCGTAACATTCAAGATAGTTGTATTATCATCTGTTACTTCGATATTTTCATAAATTGTTGAATCAATCAAATATCCATGCGGTGCTGTAACTTCTGCAACTGAATATGTGCCTATAGGCAAAAGAGAGCTTTTAGCAACTCCGTTATCATCGGTTGTAATTTTTTCGGATTCAATTCCATCGGAATCAATGATTTTAAACACGGCTCCAGATAATCTTTCTCCGCTTACTGCATCTGTTTTTATAATTACAACATATCCCAGTGGTGGTGGGTCCGAAGTGAGCGACAAATCCCCATAAACTACAGGATTCCAACTGTCAACAACAGGGACAACAACTGCCTGTTTTCCCGATGAAGTATCCAGCCAATAAAAGTTTACGCTGCCTCTGTTATCTTTCCCGATAAATATATCTTCTATGGCAATATCCTGTCCTTGCATAGAAAGTGGTGCCGTAATAGTGAGTACATTACCATTGCCTCCGGTAAACCCTGTAATACTCACACCCGATGGCAGTTTGCTGGAATCTATTGAATATCCGCCACTTAAATAATTAAGAGAGATAGTTACTGAGCCTTTCAGAATTCCATTATCCTCTGTCAACTTTACTGTACTCGGGCTCGTATTTATCGCATAAGGTATAAATACCGAAGTGCCTGCTCGAGCTTTATCCATTAGCTGCAGGTAGAAGTTATATGCTCCCTGACCTGCTGAACTTTTTACTCTGATTCTATTTGCTGACTGGAGCATAAAGTCGTAGCCAATTCCAGCACTTTCTTTCAACCATGAACGGATGGCGTTCGCTGTAGCATAGCGAATTTGCTGGTCAGTAAGGCCCGCATTCCTATACGGATATGAATGCATCAGTATTGCTTTTAGTCCATTATATGTTTCTTCTGAATATACTGCTTCAGGATTGAATTTGCTGTACAGTTCGCCATCAGCACCTTCAATCATATGTTCAAGGCAGTATGCCACTTCCCCTGTTTCTGATACCCAATGCGGTGGTGTTTTTAAGTCCTTCCATGTACCGTCATCTGATTTATACTCAAAAAAATAACCGCCTTCAGCTGCTGTACCGCTTGCTATGTGCGGATTGCTCGGTGGCACAGCATATGCTGTTGACATCAGCAAGATAGAAACTGTAACAGCTATCAAAATATATGCTATTCTTTTTAACATCTTTTCCTCCTTATATTTTTTGCACAACAAAAAAACCGCCTGCACGAATGCAGGCGGCCGATTGTTTCTGTTTTACTATTTTAAAAGATTAGTTACATAAAGCGTTTTGTCTTCTATTATTCCGCTCATTATCATATCTTCGTCTCCGATATAATACTCGGGTATATAGTCCGTATATTCAAAGTCAGCATCTTCAACGAAATGCAATCCTTTTATATATTCACCGTCTGGTGTAAGGTGAATGATTGCCGGACCTTCACCTATATAATCTTCATCTTGTACTTCAGATAAATCCAATTCTATTATCACGTCTTCTGGTATTATTTTTTCAGTCATCATGTTTGTAATCTCTTTCTTTAATTCTTTGCGTTCAGGCTGCTAATGAAATTCAGCATATTTGCGGCTGATTCCGAAACTTTTTCTTTTATTGGTTCGTCTGGAGTTTCATTATTAACAACATTTCCGGCAAGCATTGATTCCAGTAAATTTGAAATACTTTTTATCATTTCTTCTCTGTCATCCATCAATATAATTGCCTGCCTAATAAAATCGCTCCGTTCTTGCGGAGCGACTGACTTATATATTTCATATGCTTTTCTGTGGGAGTATCTTTCCATATTTAGCCTTAATGATATTCTTTTAGCCTTCATACTATTTGTCCTTCATCATTTGGGCTATTTTCTCATAAGCAATAGCATTCGCTTTTATATCTTTCACAAATACCATTTTTGCATACTTATTTTTATCGATATTCATTTCTACAAGAGATGCTCCACCTCCGATAAAGATTATTGGTATCGCGGAGATATCAAAGCCGCTTTCAAGTAATGTTCGGATTAATTTATCTATATATGTGATACTTTCCTTTTCAATTATTACTCTTGCTTTATCGTTCATCGAGCATGGCAGGTTTTTCATTACACGCTCTGCCTGCACCGATGTTATTGACAAACCTGTATTGCTGCGCACTTCTTCTAGTACTTTATCCATCATCCGTATTATACCCAGTTCCAGACTCCGGCTTGTTTCAGAATTGGGTGTACCATTATCCATTCTGAATATATCCACTGTCCAGCTGCCTATATCACATACAATTACGGAAGGCTCATCTTTCAGTTCGCCCATATTTTCATATACTGCAGAACAGCCCTGAGGCATCATTATTACATCATCAATAAATATCTTATATATTTCCTGTTCAAACTCAAACTTTACAGGCTGCATAATATTTCGGTTTAGATATTTTGTAAACTTATCTTTGTCCCTTCCGTAACTTGTAAGAGGTAATCCCGCGGCAATTATAATATTGGCTTTATTACCTGCATTTCTTGATTTCAGTTCTTTAGCTATTGCGCAGAGTGTTAGGATATAATAGCTGTCGTCCTGTGTTTTGTCTCTTATAAGGGCTTGGCGACCGCTGCCGCAAACATAATATTTCCCGTTAAATTTTATTACATTGTCGGTTGTGTACGGCTCCTTCTCGTATTCTGTAATTCCTGTTGTAAAAATGTGATTAGCTGTTTTCATACAGCCATATCCGTGGTCTATTCCTATTATCATTTTATTTCTCCTTTTTGGTATAACAAAAGAGCGCCACACAGCGCTCATTCATTAAATTCAATTTACATTTATGCTTTCCGCCTTATTTTCATTGTAGAAATTTTATTTCTTCATATTAAGTATATACATCCACCGTAAAATTTTTATTAACAATAAATATTCAAAACTGTTGTACAATAGTTTCTCTACTCAGCTCACTAAAAATACAGATTCTTTCATTTAGCTTCTTAAACAAACTTTTCTAATTCTATCCATAAGATATTTTATATGCAATATATATTTTTTACTTGATCGAATATGTTTTTTGACATTAAATAGACATCGGTCTAGCTACGAGTTTTTATCAAACGAAAAAGTACATACATAAGCATGAGTCGCAGAGGCAATCCATGATAATTCCGTTATAGAAGCTTTCTATAAATCTTTGAAGACTGTGCTAGTAAATAAAAGCATCAATTTACGAACAGAGAGAAAGCAAAAAAAGCAGTATTTGAATACATTGAGATGTTTTACAATCCCAAACGACTCCATTCGTCTTTGGTGTATAAATCACAAATGGAGTATGAGAAGTTGCTTTTTAACTCACTAGTCTATTCTCGGCATCTATATAAATGGGGTTAGTCCGTATAAATGTATGATTATGTGGTTCAGTATTTGGGGGAACATGCTATAATAAAGCTCTACGAGACTATTTAAAGAAGAACCGTAAAAGTATTAACATGAAATTAAGTAATAATTCTGATCAAAAAAAATGTGTGTCACTATTACTAGGAGGTCCGGAAATTGCATATAAAATATAAAATATTCTTTTTTGTTTCATTCTTAACGGTGCTTATATTATCATTAAGTGCCTGCAATTCTATTACCGGTATAAACAGCGAAACTGTCAACAAAAATCTTCAGCAGATTGAATTCAAACAAAAGTATGAAGAGCCCATTACAGTGGAAACAATGTTTATAATTGATAAAACTATCGAAGATGTGTTTACCGAGGAAGATCTGTACGAATCAACTTGGAATAAAGCATATGAAGAAGAGCTTGGTATCAAACTCAATTATAATTGGATGGCCGTGGGTAATGAAGAAAATAACAACCGTGTAAATGCTGCCATTACTTCAGGTGACATACCCGATATCATGATTGTTTCAAAAGATCATTTGGCAATATTGGCTGAGTCTAATCTTATCAATACCGATTTGCAATCCATTTATGATGCATACTCAACCTCACTTACCTATGAGGTTCAGCATGGTGACGGTAATCATTCTTTTGATTCTGCGACTTTCAACGACCAGCTTATCGCAATCCCAAATACGGATGCATCCATAGATAGCGCATCTTTCTTATATATACGGATGGATTGGCTGAAAGCACTGAATCTCGAAGTGCCGGAAAATCTAGATGAGCTTTATCAAGTCATGAAAGCATTTAAAGAGGATGATCCTGATGGAAACGGTCTCGATGATACTTATGGATTAATGCTGACCAAAAACTTTCTAGATGAAGGTATGGGAGAAGCAGCCGGAATATTTCATGGGTTTCACGCTTACCCTACAGCCTGGGTACGAGATGAAAATGGAGGACTTGTCTATGGAAGTACTCTACCTGAAGTTAAAGAGGCTTTAATCTATCTGAATCTCTTGTATACTGAAGGTTTAATAGACCCAGAATTTGTGATCCAAGATCCAAATACCACTATTGAATTGTCGGATAACAATAAAGTAGGTGTACAATATGGCAAAATGTGGAATCCAATATGGCCTTTACAAAAGACCGTTGAGAACTTTCCCGAGGCTAACTGGCAATCATTTAAAATTCTATCAATCGATAACGAGTTAGCAAGGCCACTTATCGGTCTGAAGGTAAGATACTATTATGTTGTTCGCAAAGATTTCGAACACCCAGAGGCCTTAATAAAACTTATCAATTTCTTCACTGAAAAACAAAATACCCTGATTACTGAGGAATACGAAAAGTACTTTCTTGAAAATCCCCCAGTAACAGGCCTCCATATGACAAATTTTCAAACATGGCCTACTTTAAAGAACTTAAAAGCCCATTGGCATATTACAGAAGCGCTTGAATCAAATGACACGTCTCAATTGAACATTGAAGAAACAGTCTACTATAATAATATTCTTGACTACTTAAGCGGTGACAACAGCTACTTAAGTATTGAAAAAGTTTTCGGAACAACTGGTTCCTATTCAGTTATGGATGACTATTACCAGAATAATGAGTTCATGAATAACGAGTTTTACGGTTCCCCAACTGATGCCATGAAGATAACGATGGAGAGAATTATTGATACTGAAATGGAATTTTATACTCGAGTTATTATGGGAGAATTAAGTGCACATGACTTCGATGAATTTATTCTAAGCTTAGAGCATCTGGGATTAACGGAAATAACTGAAGAAGTCAATCAGTGGTATGATAATAAATAAATACGCTGTGAGCTTATTTTTTTGACAGTAGCTGAATAACTGCCAATTTCCCAAGGGGTTTACTGAAAAAATAACCTTGAATAGTATCGCACCCATATGCAAGTAGCTGTTCATATTGATCAACATATTCAACACCCTCTGCAGTAACCGTGACTCCTTTGTTATGTGCTATCGTCACCATAATCTGGATAAGGTCTTGGTCATAAACACTATCAGCAATATTATCGACAAATGATTTATCTATTTTAAGTATTGATAGAGGTAATTCCTTAAAGTAACTTAGAGAAGAATATCCCGTACCAAAATCATCCAATGCTATTTTGAAACCAGCCTCTTTAAATAATAGAAAGGGGCTTGTTCCATTATCTATAGAGTTAATAAGAACAGTTTCTGTCATTTCAAGACATATCAACGAAGTCTCTATATCAACTTCCTTCACAATATCCATGAAACTTGAGAAAAGTTCGTTATCCGATAATTGAATGGCAGAAACGTTGATTGACATAGTCAATGGCTTACTGCTCATCTGGTTGAATTTTTTCGCTGATGTGCATGCTTCTTTGAATATCCAGCGACCAATATCATAAATCAGACCAATCTCTTCAGCATTAACAATAAGCTTAAACGGTGAAACCTGACCACGAGTTTTGCTATTCCAGCGTATAAGAGCTTCAAACCCTGAGATCTCCTTCGTTTGGCATTCATAATATGGTTGATACTCTAAATAGAACTCATTGTTATAGAAAGCAGATTTAATATCAGCCTGAAAATGAAGTTTGTCTTCTAAGTAATCTCCCATAGTAGCGGCATATTCAATATATTTATTACGCCCCGTATTTTTCGCTTCATACAAGGCTTGATCAGCCTTTCTTAGAAGTTCATTCTGATTGTACCCGTCTTTGGGGTAATAGGAACCCCCTATGCTGACTGTCAAATAATATTTATTGCCCTCCACAATAAGCGGTTCATAAAAACTTTGATTAATCCTTTCTACAAGCGAGTTTATTATTTGTCTATCTGGCAAAGCTTTTATGCATAATAAAAATTCATCTCCCCCGAATCGACCTATATCAATTAGTTCTGAAGCAAATTCAGCCAATCGTTTACCTGTTTCACTGATGACATGGTCTCCGACTTCATGGCCGTGTGTGTCATTGATATACTTAAAGTTATCGATATCAAGAAATAAAATTGCAAGATTTAAATCCATAGGACATGTCGCAATATTCCTATCAATCGTTTCTGTAATAGAATGTCGGTTTTTCAGTCCTGTCAAACTGTCTATATTAATAAGCTCATTGATTCTGTTATCTTGCTCTTTGATTTCCTCAGTAGAAGCTACCAACTTATCATTCAAATTGACTAGCTCTTCATTGATAGCGGTCATTTTTTCATAAGCATCGGTTTTTGCTTCAAGAAGATCAACCGCTTCCGCTCTGGATTTTTCTAAGTCTCCAATCAATAGACTGTTTTCTTTGACCATACTGTTATATACCTTTGCAGCTTCACCTATTTCGTCCGTTCCTAGATCTGCTGAAATAACTTGTGGATGATGGTTATTGGTCGTATCCATTGCTGACTTTACCAAGTCTAATCGTTTTGTTATTGAGCGGCTAAACAGATAATCAAACAGAAGCGCAAATATGAAAATTATGGTCCCCAAAATGCCTATATTAATAAACATGCCTTCTCGTCCCGTAAGTATAGACTTTTCTTCAAATTGTACAGTCAACGACCACTCATTGATTAAAGTTATATCCGATAGCTTTTCTTCTATGCTTGTTAATTCATGATTATTATCAATATCATGAAAATTTACAAAGGTATTTAATTGATTTGAACTAACAATTATATTATTTTCAGGATCCATCAAGTATGCAACGCCGTTATTCTCCTCCAAAAAAGTATCTTGAAGATATGTGGAAAAATATCGTTGATTAATCGTCATACATAAAATATTCTTTCTTTCGTCAGGTGAAAGATATAGTTTCCTATAAAATATAATCTGATTGTCACTAGTATCCAGTAAGTAGTAATCATCCCCTTCAATAAATTCTTTTATTACAGAGTTAATATTTTCATAATTAATTCTTTCAAGTTCAGGGATATTAACCAGATAATCATTTTCGTGATATAATTTTATTGCATCAATAAAGTTATAGGAATAAGTGTATGCATTGATTTTTTTTACGATGTCGTCAGACGCAACTACAGCCTCGTAAAATGACTCGCTATTAAAATGATTAAGTGTATCATTAAAAAACGTGTCTGCAATAAAGGTATATGAAATATTATTGATATCATCGGACAAATTAGAAATTTGTTTTTCAATACGCTCTATACCTTGCTGAAGTAGTATATCCATACGAATTTCCAATTGCGAAGACAGATGGCTTAATAGAACAGAAAAGAGCACCAATAAAGGAATCACTATACCAAAAATTGTTAAAGCCAAAAATTTTCTTTTTAAACTAATATCATTAATTGATTTGAAAATTTTAATATCTCATCACAACCCTTTCATCTAAATTATATCTAAGGTGGTTTTAACAAGCCATATATTTTATTCCATGATTTATTCTGTTATCCTTGTGATTGTTTCACCTAATTCCATCACTTAAGCCTAGGAGTCAAAGATGTCCTTCTTATAATAATATAATAATAACGTGATAACAATTATTTTTTGATTAATTCTCTTTGCAATTATTCTTCTTTCATAGACCGAACCTCCGAAAAAGAATCCAATAAATTAATTACAATTATCCGATAAACTGTGTGATATAACACAAAAAACAAAAACTCAGAAATGGCAATTCAGGACAAAACTCTAAAAAAATGTATACTTATAGCGCAGTTACAGTCTCTATGACCTCACGTTCGGGGAACTGTGCTTTAAAACTAACAGAATGGTTTTGTTTTTTTGGGGCAGGTCCAAGACTTTATCTGCGTTTGCCAATTACAACCTCGTATACAAGACACCCCTCTTGTATTACATATATTTGTTAGGAATACCGTAAATAGATATTAATCAGGAATTAAACGTAATTTTCTTTTTGTGTTTTTTCATTGCATACATTCTGCTATCAGCAAGCTTTTCAATTTCATTTATGTCATCTGTTTCTATCTCCTTTGTTGATGCAATACCATACGAAAAGTTTCCTTTAAAGTCATTTATATAGAAGTTTTTATTTAAATCATCATTCGCTAAGTCTAACAAGTTTCTTAAAAACTCAACTGATTGATTTTTTGTTGTTACAATAAATTCATCTCCCCCTATTCGATAAATTCCTTCACTTATAAGAACTCTATTTTTTATTACATTTACAAATGATAGCAAGTATTTATCTCCATAATCATGTCCATAATTGTCATTCACATATTTTAGGTCATTTAAATCTATATAAACAATTTCAATACAGTCTTCACTATTTATATCAGATGCATATGGTAAAAATAAATTATGATACGCTAATCTGTTAAGACATCCTGTCATTACATCAAAATAACCTTCCAAATTATCTTTGATTAAGTTAACGTCAATATAGCTAAACCTCAATAATCCGATAACTTCCTCATACATTTCTGTTTTATGTTTATACCTTGTAACTTCTTTATCTGATAAATTAATTTCACGTTTCATGATTAAGTAAATAGTCATACCAGCTAATACAGTAAATAACAAATAAATGTATGCATTAATACTGAGAAGATATTCATTTTCAGACAGAATACCCATACTATAATATGTTTTTAATGCTCTAATTCTTAGAGTCGCTATAATTGATGAGTTAATAAAATGAATAACAAGATGCCACCATTTATATGAAACAAATATCCAAATTATTGTAATAAACGAAACCATAGCAATAGCAATTATATCTTGGTGTGCACTCAGATTGATAAAATATGTAAAGGTTGAAAAAAGCACAATTGAACTGTAAAGAGGCATTATTTGTATACTTATTCCTTTTGAAATTAATACAAAATTAATGATTAATATAATTATAATTATTATAAAGAAAAAAGGGTTTTCAGATGATTGTCTCTTGACAATGGTCATAGTTAATAAAAGAATAATGCTAATAATAATACAAACTAAAATCACTATACAGTTATACAGAATTCTTCTTTTAATATAGACAGGTTCGTCTACATAATTCTTAATAAATTCTTCATGACAATTTTTTAATAAATTAACAAACCTATTCAGCATATACGCTTATCCTTTCATCAGCTTACTAATAGATAGTAATTATTGGCATACTGAAAAATGACATATCTATTATTATGCATATATTAAGCTTTGAATATACATTATACTATATCATTTTTACATTTAAAACTAAAGTAATCAATTGGCTCTCTGTAATCAATTGGCTCAGAAGCCCTTCATAATAGTTTATATGAAAAATTATTTTATCAAACAGTCACAATTTTCTGTGTACACTTAAATATCGATATTAACTTGACCCCCGAAAATGTATCCGAGTTGAAAGGGAAAATTTTGGACCAATGAGGGTTCCCCAAAATTCACTTTCAGGTCAGTAGTGTTTCTTGTGGCAGATCAATTAACTCATTTTTACTATATTTATCTACAGCGTTTTATGGTGGCAGTTTGGTAATACGTAATCACCGATTTCAGATAGCAATCTGCAATGCTCCGGTAGTTTTATAACTCTATTTGTTTCCATACAAAATTCCTTTCCTGTAGTTATCAATCCGTCTTTTCCTCATTACTTCAAGCAAGTATGCATATCCGCATGATTTGCCGCTCTTTGTCGCAATCCTTTTGCAGAACCTGGAGTTTGAAAATCTTGTGGCGTACATTTTTTTGCAGTACTCGCATCTTTTATACATCAGTTTTCTAAGATATATATTGGTAATCAGCATACAAACAAGACTGTATAAGTCATCAAAGAAATATACCCTGCACAGTTTGTTTTCAATAAATACGTTCTTGCAACTAAAAGTCTGTTGGAATATGAATGGAAACTCCTGTTCAATAGTCTCTCTTACATCATTGTTGAGATAATCACCGCACAATATTAGAAGTTCCGATATTATTTGCTTGAAATTGTCGCTTATTTTTTCAACAGTCCCGTTATCTATTATTGTTTTTCCATAGAGTATATCCACCAAACAATTACCAAGGCTGTATATACCTTCTTTAATGATTTCATCCTTATCGTCCTTTATAACTAGGATTTCTTCCATGTTATTCATGTAATATGTAATTTTCATTTTTAATCCTCTCAAAATACAAAAGCGACCGGCTTTATGCCAACCGCCTGTATTTGTTTTTAATTATTCTTTTTATTTCTTGTCTTAAGAAATATCATTCCACCTATCAGAAACAAAACAAGTATAATTGATAAAACAGATTTCATACTCTTATACCCTATAAGCCTTTCTTCGTTTTCTGCGAATAAATAACAATCCCCCGGCGAAGCCGGGGGTATTTCATATGCGGGCAGCCCTTTCCTTCTGGCATAGCCTTAAGGCTTACCCTACGAACTGCAGCCGCAAGAGATTGTTACTGGTTATCCCTTAAAGGGATCTGCGTACTCTTTCATGCTTATTTGGTCGGATACTTGATCCTCCTTAAGCTGCGTTCTTATGTATTCTGCTATCTTTTCTTTGTTCTTTCCTACTGTATTTACGTAGTATCCTCTGCACCAGAAACTGCGTCTCCCGTACTTATATTTTAAATTAGCGTGCCTCTCAAATATTAGCAATGTGCTTTTCCCTTTCAAGAATCCTACAAACCCCGACACGCTCATCTTTGGTGGTATTTCTACTAGCATATGCACGTGGTCGGGGCATATCTCTGCTTCCACTATACTTACCTGCTTCCATTTGCTTAGCTCCCTTAATATCTTTCCGATATCCTCTTTTAGTCGTCCATACGCTACCTTCCTTCTGAACTTCGGTGCAAATACTATATGATATTTGCAGTTCCACTTCGTGTGTGCTAAGCTTCTTGTGTCATCCATTGGTGACCTCCTTTTGTTTTTACTTTCTTGCGGTTGTCAGTCCGCTTTCCAGTATAATTCAAAAGGAGTTTTCTTCGCATAGCTGAAGCTCTTTTTTACCCCTGGCATAGTCAGGGGTTTTGGTATACAAGAAAAACAGCCCTAAGGCTGTCACTAATACTCCTATTACAATGGGTATTATCCATCGTTCCCTGTCTAATCCCAGTTTTACGAAGATTGAATTCGGTATTATAGTTTTACACGGAATATTAATATCGTTATTTTCAGTTATCGTAACTTTAATCGGCGCTGTAGGATAGTATCCGGATGGTACAATACATTCTTCAAGCCAAAAGCTGCCTGTGTGAAGTCCGTATACCACAGCTTTTCCGTTTTCATCAACAACAATTTCAACAACATCACCATCTTTATCAAGAGTATAGCTGCCGTCATCATTCTGCCTAAAACTAAGTGTTTTTAATCCTAAATAATTTTTCACTTTGAATCCTGCACCTGAGAGCGGCTCATTATCTTCATACTTCACCTTATATATCTCAAGCACAGTCGGGCAGTTGCTTATTTCAGTTCCACCTGAAATATTCCCATACTCATCAATTGTAAATTCAATTTCTTCAACAGATTTCACATATCCATCGGGTGCTTTGGTTTCTCTGAATATATATGTTCCAGTCGACAGGTGTGTTATGTGTATTTCGCCATTCTCATCAGTTTTGCCTTTATATACTGATTCTCCTTCAGAGTCTATAATCTCAATTTCAGCATCCTCAACCGGAGAACCATCAATTAAGTCTGTTTTTGATAATGTGACTTCTGTAGGTGTATTCTGAATTTCAGTAACTCCTACAACTTCTCCGTTTTCAAATATCTCAAATTCATAAGTTTCATCACAAAGGATATATCCCAATGGGGCTACTGTCTCTTTGAATGTATACTTACCAACTGACAACTCATAAATTCTAAACTCACCTTTTTCATCAGTGTCGCCTTCAAAAACCAGCTCTTCAGTTTCACTGTATATTTCAATATGAGCACCTGATAATAAAGCGCCATCATTTATATCTGTTTTTGTTAATACAACTTCTGTAGTGCAGTTTTCTATTACATATTCGTAAATCATCGTATCATCGTCGCTTACTGTAACATCAAACGGTATGTTTTCTAGGATATACCCCTCTGGAGCTTTTGTTTCAATAACTGTATATTCTCCGACTGTCAAAAGCTTAGTTTCTGCATATCCGTTTTCATTAGTATTGATGGTATCAATCAATTCACCGTCCTTGTATACTTTGAATACCGCTCCTTCAAGTCTTCTTTCACTATCTCTTGAGTCTATCTTTATAATCCTGATCCGCTTTTGGATTAGTACATCGGCTGACTCTACAGTGATTGTTTCAAGTCCACTTTCATCAACTGAAAAAGGAATTGGTTCTTTATCAAGCCAATACCCATATGGTGCTTTTATTTCATGCAACGTGTACTCACCATAAATCAAAGGCTCTGCCAGCATTATGGTGCCTGTTTCATCGGTAATAAAAGTGTCTGTGCTTACTCTGGCATTAGTGTTTTGAATAACCAAGTCACCGTTAGCATCACGGATCTGAAACTCTGTGCCTGCCATCACTATTATTTCACCAGTGTTGGCATCAACTTTTTCAATCTTAATCTGAGATTTATATACCTGATTTTCTATATCATAGCTGTATGTTTTCCCATCTTCGCTAATATATACTTCAAAAGGTTCACATGAAATATATCCTTCTGGTGTTTTTGATTCAGTAACTACATAGGTACCATAGGGTAGAAGTTTGCTTAATGCTTTACCGTTGGAATCTGTAGTTAGTGTTTCAACGATTTCACCTGTTGATTTCAATCGAATTTCAAATTCAACATCACTCATTGGCGGGTTTGATTCTTTAGTATTCCATTCAG
This sequence comes from Christensenellaceae bacterium, assembly GCA_963677605.2. Taxonomy (GTDB): domain Bacteria; phylum Bacillota; class Clostridia; order Christensenellales; family UMGS416; genus JAGLOK01. Next base: position 225,588 of record CAXXDX010000002.1, read on the forward strand.
CAAGTGGAACATCCGCAGTTTTCGTTATTTCAATCCTGCCTTTTATAACATTATCTGTTATGGAATATGTATTATTGTTTACTTTAATGCTTTGATTTGAGTATTCCAGTTGCACTGAATATGAAACATCATTAATTAAATATCCTTCAGGAGCTTCAATTTCTTTTATTGAATATTCACCTAACGGCAGGAGCTTGCTTGTCGCACTGTCGCTGTCACCACAGTCAAGCTGTTCAATCAAATCACCTCTGGAATTATATATTCCAAAAACAGTGCCGCTAAATGTTGCATCACCCTGTGGAGAATTATATGTTTCGCTGTCTCTTTTAAATATAGTTACAATTCCGGTCTGCGGCAAATTTGAAACATTTAAATCAACATAAACTATCGCTGTATTCTGATCTTCATATTCCAATGTTACTGAATATTCAGTATCGTCCAATACATATCCATATGGAGCTGTAATTTCCTTTACTGTATATGTACCGAGTGACAGTTCACTTGAGTTTGCCAAGCCTTCTGTATCAATAGTTATTGTTTCAACAACGTTTCCGCTTTGGTCTGATATGGTAAACTGTGCTCCTTCCAGCGAATAGCTTCCTAGCTCTGAATCACCATTTATTTTTGCGATTCTGATAATACCTCTGGGTTGTGTATTCGTAACATTCAAGATAGTTGTATTATCATCTGTTACTTCGATATTTTCATAAATTGTTGAATCAATCAAATATCCATGCGGTGCTGTAACTTCTGCAACTGAATATGTGCCTATAGGCAAAAGAGAGCTTTTAGCAACTCCGTTATCATCGGTTGTAATTTTTTCGGATTCAATTCCATCGGAATCAATGATTTTAAACACGGCTCCAGATAATCTTTCTCCGCTTACTGCATCTGTTTTTATAATTACAACATATCCCAGTGGTGGTGGGTCCGAAGTGAGCGACAAATCCCCATAAACTACAGGATTCCAACTGTCAACAACAGGGACAACAACTGCCTGTTTTCCCGATGAAGTATCCAGCCAATAAAAGTTTACGCTGCCTCTGTTATCTTTCCCGATAAATATATCTTCTATGGCAATATCCTGTCCTTGCATAGAAAGTGGTGCCGTAATAGTGAGTACATTACCATTGCCTCCGGTAAACCCTGTAATACTCACACCCGATGGCAGTTTGCTGGAATCTATTGAATATCCGCCACTTAAATAATTAAGAGAGATAGTTACTGAGCCTTTCAGAATTCCATTATCCTCTGTCAACTTTACTGTACTCGGGCTCGTATTTATCGCATAAGGTATAAATACCGAAGTGCCTGCTCGAGCTTTATCCATTAGCTGCAGGTAGAAGTTATATGCTCCCTGACCTGCTGAACTTTTTACTCTGATTCTATTTGCTGACTGGAGCATAAAGTCGTAGCCAATTCCAGCACTTTCTTTCAACCATGAACGGATGGCGTTCGCTGTAGCATAGCGAATTTGCTGGTCAGTAAGGCCCGCATTCCTATACGGATATGAATGCATCAGTATTGCTTTTAGTCCATTATATGTTTCTTCTGAATATACTGCTTCAGGATTGAATTTGCTGTACAGTTCGCCATCAGCACCTTCAATCATATGTTCAAGGCAGTATGCCACTTCCCCTGTTTCTGATACCCAATGCGGTGGTGTTTTTAAGTCCTTCCATGTACCGTCATCTGATTTATACTCAAAAAAATAACCGCCTTCAGCTGCTGTACCGCTTGCTATGTGCGGATTGCTCGGTGGCACAGCATATGCTGTTGACATCAGCAAGATAGAAACTGTAACAGCTATCAAAATATATGCTATTCTTTTTAACATCTTTTCCTCCTTATATTTTTTGCACAACAAAAAAACCGCCTGCACGAATGCAGGCGGCCGATTGTTTCTGTTTTACTATTTTAAAAGATTAGTTACATAAAGCGTTTTGTCTTCTATTATTCCGCTCATTATCATATCTTCGTCTCCGATATAATACTCGGGTATATAGTCCGTATATTCAAAGTCAGCATCTTCAACGAAATGCAATCCTTTTATATATTCACCGTCTGGTGTAAGGTGAATGATTGCCGGACCTTCACCTATATAATCTTCATCTTGTACTTCAGATAAATCCAATTCTATTATCACGTCTTCTGGTATTATTTTTTCAGTCATCATGTTTGTAATCTCTTTCTTTAATTCTTTGCGTTCAGGCTGCTAATGAAATTCAGCATATTTGCGGCTGATTCCGAAACTTTTTCTTTTATTGGTTCGTCTGGAGTTTCATTATTAACAACATTTCCGGCAAGCATTGATTCCAGTAAATTTGAAATACTTTTTATCATTTCTTCTCTGTCATCCATCAATATAATTGCCTGCCTAATAAAATCGCTCCGTTCTTGCGGAGCGACTGACTTATATATTTCATATGCTTTTCTGTGGGAGTATCTTTCCATATTTAGCCTTAATGATATTCTTTTAGCCTTCATACTATTTGTCCTTCATCATTTGGGCTATTTTCTCATAAGCAATAGCATTCGCTTTTATATCTTTCACAAATACCATTTTTGCATACTTATTTTTATCGATATTCATTTCTACAAGAGATGCTCCACCTCCGATAAAGATTATTGGTATCGCGGAGATATCAAAGCCGCTTTCAAGTAATGTTCGGATTAATTTATCTATATATGTGATACTTTCCTTTTCAATTATTACTCTTGCTTTATCGTTCATCGAGCATGGCAGGTTTTTCATTACACGCTCTGCCTGCACCGATGTTATTGACAAACCTGTATTGCTGCGCACTTCTTCTAGTACTTTATCCATCATCCGTATTATACCCAGTTCCAGACTCCGGCTTGTTTCAGAATTGGGTGTACCATTATCCATTCTGAATATATCCACTGTCCAGCTGCCTATATCACATACAATTACGGAAGGCTCATCTTTCAGTTCGCCCATATTTTCATATACTGCAGAACAGCCCTGAGGCATCATTATTACATCATCAATAAATATCTTATATATTTCCTGTTCAAACTCAAACTTTACAGGCTGCATAATATTTCGGTTTAGATATTTTGTAAACTTATCTTTGTCCCTTCCGTAACTTGTAAGAGGTAATCCCGCGGCAATTATAATATTGGCTTTATTACCTGCATTTCTTGATTTCAGTTCTTTAGCTATTGCGCAGAGTGTTAGGATATAATAGCTGTCGTCCTGTGTTTTGTCTCTTATAAGGGCTTGCCGTCCGCTGCCACAGACATAGTATTTGTCATCAAATTTTATTAAATTGTCTGTTGTGTAAGGCTCCTTCTCGTACTCTGTAATTCCTGTAGTGAAAATGTGATTGGCTGTTTTCATACAGCCATATCCGTGATCTATTCCGATTATCATTATTTTTCCTCCATTAATTCAATTAATATAAAGATTCATTGTTCATCTTAAAAGTATTTTGTGATTCCTAATTCATTCTGATAAAAAGTTCACTTTTCTTTAAGCTCACTTATTTTTTAAGTTTTCACTAAAAGTATTTATATCATTTACGTTTCTGTCGCAAAAAAATTAGTATAACTATATTCTCTCAATAAAAAATAGGCTCGTATTTACAAGCCCATCACTACTTATCATTTCACTATACGCTTCCATTCTCATATATGTACTAAATCATACACGTTTACCTATCTATATATCTAACTATGACCTGCCCCGAGAAACACTACTGACCTGAAAGTGATTTTTTGCAGCATTTATCCGGATTTACCTGCCTAGTCACTGGTGCCGGTGGTTTGTAGCCCAGAGAACTGTGTGGCCTTACTGTATTGTATTCTTTTCTCCATCTTTCAATAAGAGTTCTTGCTTCAAATATATTATCAAATATTTCACCGTTTAACAATTCATCACGCATCCTGCCATTGAATGATTCAACATAACCGTTCTCCCAAGGACTGCCCGGCTCTATGTATGTTGTGCTTATTTCAAGATTATTTAGCCATTCCCTCAGATTATTTGCAGTAAATTCACTGCCATTATCAGAACGCAAATACTCTGGCATACCATACTTAAGGAACGTTTCGGATAAACATTCAATTACTTGTATAGACGTAATTCTTCGAGCCACATAACATGCCTTACATTCCCGTTCACATTCATCTAATATATTTAATATCCTGATTTTACGGCCATCATATGTTCTGTCTTCTACAATGTCATAACTCCATACATGATTGGGATACTCCAGTCTTAACCGAACGCATGAACCATCGTTTGTCCAAAGATGGCTTTTCTTCTTTTGCTTTTTGGGAACTTTAAGCGATTGCTCTCGCCATATGCGTTCTACGCGTTTGTGATTAACGTGCATTCCATAGCCTTTTAGAAACCCTGTATCCATATTCGAACCATAACATCCTTATTGGTTCGCTAATTCTATAATTTTGTGTGTTAAAACATCTTCATCAGGCATTCGTTTTATTTTATATCGCTGAGTGTTCCTAGGCTGTCCTATTGCCCGGCAAGCTCTTCTTTCAGATATCTGATGTTTCTCCATAGCTGCTTTTACATAGTATCTGCGCTTGTCCGGGCTTGCAAGTTTCCCAATGATATATCCTTTAAAATTGCTATATCCAGAGCTTGATCTGCAACAAGTCTTTTTAGTCTGCTGTTTTCTTTTTCAAGTTCCCTAAGGCGTTTAGCTTGATCTACTTGCATTCCGCCGTATTCTTTCCTCCAGTGGTAAAATGTTTGCTCCGTTACATCTATATGTTTTACCGCCTGTGCTACGGTCTGGCCTTGCCCGATTAGTATTTCTACTTCTCGTATCATCCCAATTATTTGTTCTGCTGTGAATCTTTTTCTTGCAAGGTTGCATAGGCGAGCAATAAATTGTAGCAATTTATGACCAGCCCTTATTTCTGTGCTCCTTGTTTTTTGTATTATATCACACAGTTTTTTGGCACCTTTTTCGGGGGTTCGGTCAATCTTCCTTCCAATGTCAGCATTCGCCGAAACTTAAGTACAAATTTTACAAGTAAAATTCTCTTTGCTTCCCGCATTACATACAAACTCCCCTGCTTTATGATCTAAAAAACCAAATAACACTTAAATTTCTTTTTGTGCTACAAAACACCTAAATATTAAATTAATCCCGTGTTTCAATAGACAAAACCTCAACTCCCGCAACCTGCGGAGGCAAAGAAGCCGTCATCTGCATACCAACTCTTACTCTAATATAATTTCCGACGCTGACATTCTCTCTTTCAACAGCCCACTTTGTTTCTTCGGAAATATTTATCACTACATTTTCATCACTATAATAATTCACGGGGCTTAAAGTTATCGCAGTCTCGGTAATTTTCGTCACTTCCCCAAGAATAATGTCGTTTAGCGAAACAATCCTAAGCGCGTTTGACTGTGGCGGAAGAGAACGTGTCATTACAGGCGAAATCTCAGCTGTAATGTACTGGTTTTCTTTCATCAAGTCTCTTGATATATCCCACCCAGTCTCATCGGAAAGCTTTATTACTATAACAGAATCATTTGAGCCTTCCACAACTTCAACTGTTATCATGTCTTCATTTATTCCGGAAATTATCCCACATATCAAAATAGGGTCCCATTTAGTTTCCTCTTTCACATCTTCGTCCTGATTGTCTGCAGCGCATCCTGAAAATATTAATGCTGCAATTGTTAATACCAAAATTATTTTTTTCATTTTTTTCCTCTTTCATTAGTTGTACTTATTATGACGTGCAAAAAATGATAAAGTTCCAATTTTTATTGTATGCCTGCTCTTCGTCTTAGAAATCTTTAGCATAAGTATGAGTTTTCATTTTCAGGGAAAATATCTTGTTACGAGACCTCGCAGCCGAGCAATAACGCTTGAGGTCTCATAACAAGATATGCTAAACTGTTAAATAAAAATTCTAGATATTTCCTAAATAAATACTTACTGACTATATGGCCGGGCTTCATTATCTTTTGTACTATCTGCAAGTCTTCATTTTATACCCTTCCACTCTTCTATTATATCAAAATTCTGACTTTTTAATCCGGCGTGTTTTTCAAGTGGAGAACACTGGCACACAAATTAAATCAAATTAACATTTACTTCCGAAATAATACTGCTAAATTGACTTGCAATAAATAAATCTTGAGCACTTACATGTGTACTATTAAAAAGGTTCTGCAACGGATTATATATTAAAACCACAAGCAAACTTCCTGGGGTTTCTCATTGGTTTTAACCGTTTTTTACTCTTCCACAATCTCAGCGTCGGGAGCATTTTTCTTAACGCTTTCAATTCCTTTCATGCAGGAAGCTTTAGCTTTGTAGCCTTCAGACGAAGCGATTATTTCTCCGTTTCTTGCTTTAAGGTTGAAGCGGAATTCACCCGCTTTGTCTATTTTTACTTCGAATTTCGGGTTTTTCACATCCGATACGCCGTCCGTTATATCATCAATTCCAGCAATGGAAGCATTTTTTTTAACACTTTTGATTCCGTTTATACAAGCTGCTTTGCTTTCATAGACTTCAGATACAGCGATGACTTCACCGTTGCCAGCTTTAAGCCTGAATGTCCATCCTGATGTTTCTTTTACTATAAATTTTCCCATAATATTCTCCTTATTTAAAAATTTCAATTATTATTTTAATAAATATTCATTTAAAGCGATAGTATATTTGAAAAATTTCTATAAAAACAGTAGAACTAAACATGCTATTCCATCAGCTCTATACTGCTTCAATCTATCAAATAAGAACAAATCGTATTACCCCGCTAGATTTCAGAAGAGTTCTATCTGTTATGAGATTAAAAATATCTTTGTTGAAATCAGTAATAATCCCTTCCAATTTTTTTGTTTCTCAATATATTTTTTACCTTTATATTTATTATTGCACTACCAGATTGTGCGCTTATACCTACTATTTGAATGCCATACTTTGTATGCATTTAACTGTCGCAAAATAACTTTCCGATCCTATTCATGCCAAAAAACATCATGACGCTATTGACTCCATGGCTAATGAACAATAGTGGAATCATATAACTAATTGTTCCTGCAGTAAGAAATGGATTAAAGAGTAAAACTAAACCAAAACCAATTCCAGCCAGCGAAAATAATAAAATCCAATTCCAGCCACGAACGTTTAAATCCTTTAGATTAATCGCACCAATCGCACGGATTATTCCTGCCGCAATAATCCACCCAGAAAAAACGAAGGGGATTACAATCAACAACGATTCAAATGCACCATTCTTGAAAATAAGCCAACAACCAAAAACCAAGGTAACACCCCCACTCGCCAGTAGCCAGCCTGAGCGAAACTCCTTATCGTTTGATAGGAAATTAACGATATCTGAAATGCCAGAAAAAATCATAGAAATACTTATGAATAAAGCGAGGCCGATGTAATTTTCCACCGGTGTTGAAAACATAACAATTCCAACTATGACCAGTAAAACACCTGCGATGAGTAACAGCCACTTATAAGTTCTTAGAGATTTCATTCGCTTACCTCTTTCTATTTGTATTCAAGATTAATGCAGGTAGTATTCATTACTTTCATATATTTGTCAGCAGGTGAGTACCTCTGAAACTTAGTAGCACATATATTATAACCCTTTTCAATAATTCTTTGAGGTGCTCTGATATGAATACCGTAAAAATTGTTCCGAATATTATGCGGTTCTTGAAATGGAATGTATTAGACTGACTTTCCACCCCAAAAACGAGCCAGATCAAAAAGTCAGAAATTCGGACTACCCCCATTTATATAGACACCGAGAATAGATTCATGAGTTAAACAGCATCTTTTCATACTCCATTGGTGATTTATACCCCAAAGCCGAATGGGGTCGTTTGGGATTTTAAATTATATTCCTATGATAAAAAAACCCACTCTTTGTTCTTTTACCGCGCTACATACAGTTCGTTACATTTTATGGCCTTTTTATTACAAATATTTATAAAGCGACATAAAGAATGTCATAATATTAGTTAATTAAGATATGTAATATGCTTAATCTAATCACAAAATAAGGAGATGATCAATAATGGGTATTTTATCATGGATAGTTCTAGGTGGATTAGCTGGTTGGGTTGCAAGTATGATTATGAGGAAAAATTCTTCTATGGGGTTACTTGCTAATATTGGTATCGGTATAGTCGGAGGATTTTTGGGTGGATTTATTATGAATTTGCTTGGTAGTGGACAAAATGTAACTGGATTTAATATTTCAAGCTTTCTAATCGCGTTATTAGGATCAGTCGTTCTTCTTGCAATAGTAAATTTAATAACAAAAGGAAAAGCAAGATAAAGATACATTTAAACTTTAATATTTTTTGTTTTAGTTTATCAATTTGTCAGCAAGAAAAATCAGTAGACTATTGGTTTAGTTAGCATAGAATTGAGTATGAATTATTGTTCTAACCAGTCACACACTTTTAAAATGCGCAAATTACTCTATCACATAAATACATAATAAACAGTAAAGTATGCTTACAATCATTAACGGACAGATTACTCTAATCTGTCCGTTAATGTATAAGTTTTGGGTAGTTTAATTAGGATAGCTTAATTCTCTTTATGATTAATTTCTTTAAATATCTCTCTGCAACTTTCCTGTCATCGTTGTCTTATATTTTATGTTTTTTTATTCTTTGCAGGTTCAATTTCCTTACCGTCTATCATTACGCAATGCGTGAGCAGATATCTATACACACATTTCGCTTGCCTAAATATCTCTATATTGTATTCTGTGAATATTTCCTTTTTTTCTGCAGCTTATTTGCTTTTTTCAAGCGCAACTACTAATAATATGATCCTTCTGCCAGGCTTGAAGCTTGTCATCTTTTCCTCGCAGAATAATTTCGGCTGTATTCTCGAATCGGTTCTTATTTCATTTTGGAATTTCATAAGGATAAGCATAGTGTTTGTAAAATTATTACCTTCTTTTCCTCTTATGTTAATTATTTCTCTTTTGATTTTTTGTTTTAAATTGCATATTAAAATAAATACCTTCCTTCTCTATGCTTGTAGTAAAAACCCACTATTTTCTTTTTTCTCAATTGAATATAAAAAATTTTACTATAATGCTACCTAGTGTACTTTCCCATACATAGTCTAAATATACTAAATAATAGTTTAAATAAACGCTTAAAAGTATTATAATAATATTCAAGTTATATAAAAATAAAACAAAACATAAATGAATTTTTGATGCACTTTACTAAACGAATTTCATTAAAATAATTATTAGTCTGTTTTTTTTAAAACAAATTAATAATAAAATTATATATAAAATTTGTTAATAGAGGTAATACTTATATGCTTAGCGTATGTTTATGTGAAGATAACAAAAAAACGCTCACCCATTATACAAGTATGGTAAAAGCAATCGCGTCAAAAAATGATTTGGACGTTGATGTAATAACTTTTTCCAGCGGTGAATCTTTAATTTTTTACCTTTCTGAAAATTTAGATAAGGCAGATATTATCTACTTAGATATTTTATTAGGTAAAATGACCGGAATAGATGTAGCGGAAGAACTAAGAAGCCTTGGTTGTGAAGCAGAAATAATTTTTTTAACCAGCAGCAAAGAATTTGTTTTTGATGCTTTTGATTTTTCTCCAATCCAATACTTAATTAAATCAGATACTGATCTGGACAAATTTGAGGAAGTATTTCTTCGCGCGGCAAAAATATCTCTAGAAAAGGAGTCAAGCACATTCGTTTGTGGAACAGGGAGCTCTAAAATAGTGATTCCATTCAAAGATATTTCTTTTTTTGAAATAAGAAAAAGAGTTATTTCGGCAAATTTAAAAGATCAGACACATGAATTCTATTCTTCAATGGATGATTTAATACAGAAATTACCTGATAAATATTTCTGCAGAATGCACAGGTCATATGTAGTCAATTTGGCATATATCTCGAGATTTAATAAAGATAGTTTGTTACTTAAGACAGGGATTACAATTCCAGTTGGACTAACTTATAAAAACAATCTTCAAAAAGCTTTTTCAGATTACTATGCTATGTCTGATTCTTAAAAATTTGCTAAAAGTTAGGCAAATCTATTCAAACATTCTTTTTGACTTTATTTGAATAACTAATATATAATCTTAAGATTTATTTTCGTATAAATATTTAAAAAAGGTGAATTCTTTATGAAAAAAGCATTTGCAAAAATATATAATTTATTTTCAAAGATAAAAGATAGGTTTCTATTGGCATCTAGCTTTTATGAGCGAAAAATTTTATACAATTACATTGTTTTATTTACTTGTATACTAATCTCAATAATCTTCTTGATTAATTTATCTATTAATAGTAATCAGGAAACTGATAACCCACACGCGTTCGTAGTTTATATCATAATATTAATTATAAACTTTTTTTTGATACACCGCGGTATTGTGTTCCAAATAGTTCCCATATATGGCCTTGTTGTTTTTAGTGCTGCCATTGAATATTATCCATCTCTTAGTATTAGTCAAGATGTAGTTATAGTGGCTCAGCTCGCATTTATTACTTTAATTTGGCTTCTTATTTCTTTCAAGTGGTGGCATTTAATTGTTCACTTATTCAATTCTGTTACAATAATTACTATCAGATTAATAAAAATATCAAATATTCATAACTATGGCTTACTGTCTGAAACTGATTTTCATCTAAATCTAAATGCCTATATTTATTTATTTTTTACAATATTAATTTGTCTTTTGTTTTATTTTCTAATTAATAGAGAAATTCGCCTTTCCACCCGCGAAGTAAAACATATATTCCATAAAAATCTACTAGAAGAGCAAATCTCGCGTCAACTTGTGCATTACAAGTCTTACAGTAGATATACAGAAAAGTGTAGAGCTTTTAGGCATGATTTTTCAAAACATATTTCTTTAATTAGCTCTTTATTAAGAAATCAAAACTTCGAAAAGGCTCTGGAAATCATCGACAGTATAGAAGCTAAATCTCAGAAAGAACTAGAAACTTACAAGACTTTTTCTAACAATCTTATTTTGGATGCAATCTTGCAGGATGCCTGCATGGAGTGTGCCGACAAAGACATAATATTTGAAGCCTTCGCCTTTTTACCAGAATCAACAAGGTTATCCGACCTTGAAATAGTTAGTGTTTTCTCCAACGCCATCAACAATGCTATAGAAGCATGTTCAAGAGTCAGAACTACCTATCGTTTCATTAAAGTTAATAGCGAGAAAGTGCAGCAATGGTTAGTAATAGGAATCACTAACTCCTTTAATGGAGATTTAAAATATAAAAATGGGAAATATCATTCCACTAAACCAAATAGTAGTATGCACGGTTTAGGAATAAACATTTTGAAAGAGACCATTGAAAATTATGGAGGAATGGTACTTATTGAGCCTGACCTAAGCAAAAAAGTATTCCAAATACGCATTTATTTACCTAATGAATAAAACTAATATCACATTTTTTGACCGTACATTAAAAAGTAAAATTTTATACTTTCTAGCAAAACTAGTTTTCTTCCACTAACCTTCCAATTAGTGCATATCTTGAGTTTTCATCTTCATATGAACATGTAATTAGGGTTACGATCTTGTCAGAAGGGTTAATTTCTATATTGCTGTCAAAAGTAGATTCAGTCCTAAGTTTTTTTACATACTCCATGAATTCCTCGTCAGCTGAAAAATTAAATCTCACAAACTCATAATTTCCTGATGTTACTACACCTGCAAACAGCTCCAAGAGATAAGTTTTATTTTCAGTATAAATTGTCATGGTCGGCAAATCACTGTATATTTCAGGATCCTTATAATTGGTTATTCTGTTAAACATCGCACCATCTTTCATATTATGACCATATATGACTGTATTTTTGTCAATAAAGCCTTCACTATTCCGATAATCTATAAAAAGGCAGCCCAATTTATTCTTTTCTCCGGTAAACAAATGATTAAGATAATATTCATTGTCTACACCTTGCACTACCGGATAATCAATACTTGTACCTTCCTGATATATCCAAGCAGAAAAATTAGGATTAATATCATTCATTAGTACTATTTCTTCTTCAGAAAGTGAATTGCTTAAATTTTCATCAGTTGTCGCTTTTGATTGCTCTATACTTTTATCTAGTTCTACTTTTTGTTTCTGCTCTCTGAGCGTTTGGTAAGAGGTATTTCCCTGCACATATGTTTTTTCATTCTTATAAAACAAAACCGCTCCTAACGCAATCACTATTCCAAAAACAGCCATCCCTATTATTCCAATATAACTCAATTTCTTATTCATAATTATCCATTCTTATAGTTGCAAAACAATGCTTTAAATTATTTGAACAAAATACAATAAAGCATTGTTTGTATTTTATCTTTTAAAACGTCTTTTAACAGCTTCTTTTCTTTTAAGACTTTGATATGTCAAAGGCGCAAATGATACCATTCCTATTGCTCCTATTATCAGCATAAGAAGCGCAAGTTCTCTGGTATTGTCGTCACCGGTTTTCGGCACAGAGCTTAAGGTATTGACAAATGCTGCTTCTCTTGTCATTCCTGAAAGAATGTATCCTCCTTCTCCGGTGGAAGTAACTATATAACTCCCAATGTCTGTCTCTTCAACCGAGTATTTTATACCTGAAGGCAGTCCCGATATTTCAATATATTCCCCGTGTTTTAACTTAATTGTTTCTCCGTCGGATATGACTCCAGACTTGCTTCCCGTATAAGTGTATTGACCTTCGACATCGAAATTTATTTTGAAAGTAAAGTACTTGCTTTTGTCTGCTAGGTTACCAACCACTGTTTTCTTTATAAGCAATTGACCTGTCTGAACATATGGGTTTGTAAACTCAACAGCAGTAACATCTGTAACATCTTCTCCAATCATAGATTGTATGCTTATCTCCGCCTCCATATAATCACCATTATAAGTAACAGAGATAATTAAAATATATATAGTATCATCATGCCCATATCCTGCATAATCCTCGATAGGCAAAAGTTCGTCTTCTGTAATGTGGTATATGTAAGTACCTATTTCTGTAAATATAATATCTCCAAAAGAATTCTGCGAAGTAGTTCCGGCTCCCAAAATAGATACCGTCAGATTTTCAGGTAACGGCATTGTATCCTTTGTTACTCCGGAGGCAGTAGTAATCTGAGGAGAAATTGTAAATCTGAATTCTTTTTCTTCCCCATCAGGCACTACCCCTTCAATTATTTTTGTAACTTCCGGCACAGCATATGTATAAGATTTCTGGAATCCAAAGTCACCGTACTCAATATTTTCGCCGGCTGTAACCGCTATTTCAGTATTACCGTCCAGTGTATTGTCATACTCAAAAGTCTGAGTATAATGTTCCGGTGTACTGATTACCACCTTATATGTCCCAGGAACTATTTTTTCAAACAGATAGTTCCCGTTTTCGTCTGTAACAGCAGTAGCTATGACGCTGTTTGTGCTTAAATCAACAAGTTCTACAGTTATGCCGGAAATACCTGCTTCGCCTGCATCCTGCACTCCATCTCCGTTGGTATCTTCCCAGATTCGGTCTCCTATGCTGGCATATTCAGTGTTTGTTATAGTGAATCCAGCATCATGGTCTCCTTCTATCTCCGTATAGTAATTTTCCAGACTACCGGTACCGGCACCCACTTCCTCCACTGTGTACTGATAAAGATTTCCGTAAGAATCTCTCGCCGGCAATTTTTCAAAAATGTTCAACCAATTATTAGCTGCGCTAATTGTTATTTGTCCTGTGGGATATTCCGTACTGCTGTAATTTGTCCCGTTCTGCAATAGCTGTACAGTTATATCGAATCTGTCACCGGAGCTATTATCCCAAACTTTGTTGACTTCAAATCTTCTTAACAAATTATTATAAACATTGTTTGTAACGCCAAATGAAACTCCATCAGTATATGACACCGTAAAATCATTATATGCATTCAATTCGTATAAATTTTCGCCCACTACATATTCCGGTGTTGTCATTGGGACTATGAATTGTACTAATTCATTTGCGCTTAATATTACTCCTTCATCCATAGTAATCTTGATTGCCGTTACATCTGCTATATTTGCCGGTAATTTATCAGTCCACCCCATAGAAGTATCGTTTATCGCTGTTGCAGAATCTGTTAATGGAGACGGATTGGTAGAATAATATACCGTAAATCCCTCAGGAGCTGTTACTGCTCCGGATAAAATATTTCTAAAGCCTGATCCTCGCGAACCGCCGACAACGTATGGAATGTCACCGTAGTAAGGCAAAATATCATACACATCCAAATTAGCTATTTCCTCCGTTGAATTATTATAAACATTCAGTCGGTATTCAATGGGAGAACTGTAATCTGTAGTGATTCCTCCTGAAATCCATGGATTTACGTCACTTGAAGCATCCCTGATTTCTTTGTAAGAACGCACCGAAGATGGAAGATTCAATATAATTTTGGCTGAAGCTCCAATTAGGAAGTCTGTATCCGCATTACTGTCAACATTATATGTGTCTTCAAGCATTGTATTACTATAAAATGTATAATAATAATCGGAAATAGGATATAGTCCATCCGCCACGAAATAAACTCTATTTGTCAAATAATCTTCTTGTGAAGGGTCATCTGGCATTGCGTCTTTTGTTAATTTAGCAACTACATCAATAAAAAAGTTAGCTGGTAGATCATTTTCAAATTTGTCACCGACCTTGAAATCATTTAATGAAATAATGACTGCCTGGCGGCCTGTTCCAAGATAATTATCAATGGTTTCAACAACTGGCTCAAACGACGTCTGCAAATCTCCACCAAAAGCAGGCAATAGGTAGCGTTGATATGTCACTCCAATTGGCAAAAGTTCGATTATTTTAGGATTCTTTAGTATTGTCCCTTTACCAAGATCCCCAAAACCTGCCCAAAGTCTAAAAATCATTGATTCATCAACAATACCTTTATTATTAATAACTTGTTTGGTCATTGACAAATGAAAATTACCTGCTACAACATTGGTGTTAGAAGATACTATGTTTGTCGTAAACACGTCTGTGTCGCCACTGCTGAGCAGTTCATAGTTTCCTGTTGCATATGCGTGGTTTGTTATAATCGGGTAGCTTTCACCGGTTATTTCCATATGATATGGATCGACAAATCCAAGAGTTACTAAAACATGTGCAGTATCACCGGGATTTAACTCAAAAGCTTCATCAAATACTAACTCAATCCCACCGTATGTACGATTGGCTGCCGGTACGTCTTCAGGTAGCATGTCTCCCGAGTCCACCTGAGCAACATATCCTAAAATCTCACTATATGCGCTGGAATCAATATTTTCTGAGTCCACGAGCCATCCTTGATCCGTTGAAAACAACAACTCTATTCTATTCTCGTTTTCATCCAGTCCCCAAACTTCTGTAATGTTTGGATCCATGCTAGATAATTTTTTGAAATAATATCTTTCATCGACATCCATGTCCTTAAATGTTATAGCGCTAATAATTGCAGATTGCGTATTGGTCATGCTCAGCCAATAGTGGGATTCTGCATAGTGCATATATCCCGGGTCTAAATACACTTTCCATTGGTCATTAGTTTGTTTAGTAAATATACCATTCCCGTTAAATGAAATATCGTACAATCTGAAGTTAATAGAGTCCTTAACTATTTCGGGGTTATTGAGTTCTGCTTCAGATGCGTTAAATGGATATAGTTCTGCACTGACTGTATTGGTAATTAAATCTGTGTATTCAGGACCATTAGGCCAAGGTGGCAGATTAACTTTTATACCCGGAAATTGCAGATTTAAAACTACTTCTTCCTTCAGTGTAACATCAGCGCTTCCCCAAATGTCTATAGTATGGTTTTCGACATGATATGAAACTTTTGTCGGTCTTCCTGCGACGTCCACCTCTACGACACTCCAGCCGGGATTGCTAGCTGCATCAAAAGTTGCTGGTGTAGTTTCACCGGTAAGCCAGTTATAGTATGTCGGCAAAGTATCGATTACTGTAATTTCTTCCAGCAAGCGCTGTTTATGCATTCCGTTAGGGAATGAATACGGATTCCTATCTTCTTGTGTTTGAAGATTATACATAAATTGAATGTTCACGGGACTGTCAATAATTCTATCACCATTCATATCTCCCCCGTAGATAGTTTGTCCGTCATTTTTAAAACCGCTATTTGTATTTGTAACAATATATTTATATATAACTTGAGGGTCATATTTTGGCGTGAAAATTTGGTCTTCAGACTCAGCCAACAATGTACCATCTGAAAGATAAAGATCCGCCTGTGCATGCAGTTCGTAGTCTACAGGAATCATCCTTGGATCAAACGTTAAAAAATATGGAAAGCTGTCTATAGCTGTGGAATTCAAATCAATAAGATTGACTTTTGCGACTGCATATTGAGTTCCGCCAGCGTCAGTGTCTATTCTGTATTCAACAGATTCTATCATTTCAGCAGCCGGGACATAAAGCCCTCTCAACTCCCCGGTTGTGCTGTTTGCAACTGTTTGATTAATCATATCGTAAGGTACTGAGATTTCCACGTACGCACCTGAAACAGGTTCCGTTAATCCCTGAGCGTCATATTTAACACTACCGGTCATCTGTTCAAATGAATAAAAGGAAGTACCGTTTGGTGCACTTTGCGATATTTCCACCGTTCCTACATCGGCAGCAAGCGCATATACTATTGTTTCATTGGCAAGTATAAAATCCGAAAATGATGGTGTTTCGAATGTTACATCTGTATCGCTGACTCCAATTATTTTTAGTTCTTCATCCTGAGTATTATGCCATACCACAATATTACCCCCGCTCAACCCGTTTAGCGGAATTGTTATTAATACAGGCACTGATGGCTGCAGTTTTTCTCCTTCACTGCCTTCTAAAGAGATGTCGAATGATACAGTCGTGTAACCTTCAATAATTATTTCCTTAGGTTCTACCAAAAGCACCGGCACTTCACTTAGTGCCCCTTCCGGTATCTTTACTGCTATATCTGTATTATAATCTTCCAGTTTTACTTCTGGTATAATTTCTGTTTCTTCATCAGCGGCAACCATTTTGGCTGAAATATTCTCATTGGCAAGAATGAAGTCTGAAAATGATGATGTTTCAAATGTTACATCAGTACTGCTGGAGTCTACTATATTTAGCTCCTCTGCCTGTGTGTTGTGCCACACTATAACTGCATCTTCGATTAATCCATTTAACGGCACCGTTACTAAGACTGCATCTGACGGCTGCATTTCTTCACCCTCACTACTTAAAAGTGAAATTCTAAATGCTACAGTTGTATATCCCTCGATATCGATGTCCAATTCAACAACGACTAATTCAGGTTCTTCTGATAAAGCACCTTCAGGGATTTCCAATTTGACTCCGCTTATAGTATCTTCCAACTTTTGTTCTGCAAGCAATCCCTTATTTTCTTCATCGCTATCAGCAATATCCTCATCTTCAGTTCCGTCTTCAGATTCTCCTGATTCTCCTGGTTCTTCAGGCAATTCACTTTCATCGTCTTCTGCATCATCTGGTGTTTCTCCACCATCTGATCCGTCACCGTACTCATCCGGTTCCTCTGATAATCCAACGCTTTCACCTTCATCATCCTCTTGTGACTCATTAGCTACGCCATTACCTGCTTCTTCTGATTCTTCAGGTAATTCGTTATTTTCATCTTCGGCTTCATCCGGAGCTTCTTCATCTTTCTCATTTTCTTTAGTTTCAGGATTCTGATCGTTTAAGGAATCTTCTTCCTGATCCGGCGCACTTGTTCCATCTTTTTCTTTGAGGAAAGCTTGATAATAAATTAAATCATTTTCCCTTGATAGGTTATCTGCTAATGCTAAGTTTGGGGCAAGTATAAATACAAGCCCTATAAGTACTAATAATGTTGTTCTTAACTTTTTAAATTTGTTTTTCATGCTTCCCTCACATACTCTAAATAAACGTAATTTTTCTTTTGTATAGCAAGAAAGATTGGAGTAATATCCAATCTTCTTGTCTTTGGGATTTATTTTGGGATACATGTAGTTAGCAAAATTGTTTGTTTTTAACCATAGACATCTCCCACCCCGATAAAACGTACAGATTTCATTATTCAAGGATTTACCTTCATAATGGCGGCTAGTCTATCATAGCTTTCGGCCTTAGATCTCTGCTTTGCGTCCTCAGTTTTCACGGAGTTTGCCTTTTTGGCGTATTACATTTATTTACTGATTTTTATTAAACTCACTTCGGTGAATTGATGAATTTATTATTGCATATCTTTATTAACAACAAGGATATTTTGTTCCCAATTATCTATTTTTAGTAACGAAATTCTATTTATAAAAAACTTCACGTTGTTATTTATGTTTATCCGAATTAGTTAAATAATTTATATAATAAGAATAAAACGCTATAAGTAACAATTCCTGAAACAGTAAGCCCACTTCTTATAAATTATGGTTTTAAGAATGTTTGCTCTTTTATATCCAAATAAATTTGATCTTTTTATATAACAAAAAAGAATGGAATAAGTTCCAATCTTCTTGCTAATTGATTTATTTTGGATGCATGTAATCAAAGTATGTCATAAAATAGAAGGAGTCTGCATCTCAATAATAAATACAAATCTTATATTATTAATTTTTTCTTGCGAGGACAGTAAGCTTTTAATAGAAGCAACCCTTCTATATCTTACTTTCTATCCTTATTATTGTTTTTGTTTTATAGTCGATTTCACCTATTGAATTATTTCAACAATATATTTTAAGTATGTACATTTTAAAAATCTTATTAAGGCAACACCATCTGTTCACAATTAACCTATTTACCCTGTGAATCCTGTTATATATCTATTATATAAATCAGTCCGAGCTTAATACTAAAATTATCTATACTCTCCATTAAATAATTCTTAGTTGAGGTTTATCGCTTAAGAGAAGCGGAATCAGCTCATCTATGCTTATAGGTTTTGACCCTAAGTACCCTTGATACCCTTCGCATTTTAATGTTTTGATTAGATTTAACTGAATTTCATTCTCTACCCCTTCAACAATTACTTTTTTACCCAATAAATCACCTAATTCTACTACTGCCTTTAGCATTGCTCCGTTATCTCTTTCCGGATAATCTTTTATAAATTCTCTGTCAATCTTAATTTTATTAGCTTTAAGCTTTTTTAAATATCCTAACGAAGAGTATCCTGTTCCAAAATCATCTATGGACACTGATACTCCTCTAACTTGGCAAAAATCAATAATATCATTTGCAAGAATAATATTAGCTACTAGCGTCGTTTCTGTAATCTCAAAGCAAAAATTATTTAAACTATATTTGGATTCACTGATTTTAAACAATAATGAAGCTATTACTTTAACATCAAGAAATTCTTTTGTAGATAAATTTAGTGATATTTTAAAGTTTGTATCAAGTCTGTCTTTTATATTCCTAAAATCCTCTATCACGGTATATAAAACAAACATTGACAGCAGCTTAATTTCTTCCTTCTCTTCAAGAAGAGGTATAAATTCACTTGGTGAAACTAAACCTAAACACTCATTTTCCCATCTGACTAAAGCTTCAACACCGATGATTTTATTATCCAATGATTTTTGAATTTGATAAACGACACGAAACTCATTATTTCTAAGTGCATGTTCTAATTCTCTAATGATAACATTTCTTCTAAGCATTGCTCTCCTTAAATCATCAGTGAAAACCATATATTTTGGCTGGTTAAATTTAATAGCCCCTTCCAGTGCGATTAAGGCTTTAAATAATATACTTGAATCTGTTTTATCCGAAGAAACTACAACTCCTGATTTTAATTCTGTTCTGTTTAACTTCATTACTTGTAAATCAGATTTCAAGAAAGCATCTTCAATTAATTTTACGATTTTTTCAATATCAGGAAACTCCGGAGCACTTATAAGAGTAATAAACATATCTCGCTTAATTGAAATTATCAAATCATTTCTAGAAAATACTTTTCTTAACTGCTCTGAAATAACAAGCGCCTGTCTATTAACATCTCTTTCACTAAGATTGTTTTTAATTTTTTCAAAGCCGATAATCTTAGTAACTATCAGCATAGAACGAATATGAGATTCCCGCTTTGAAGCGATGATTGCTTTTATATCATCAAACACTTCTCCGTTTGGCATATGAATTTCATTGTTTTCACATACAAAATCCGAAAAAATATTATATTCAATTTTTGGTTCTGAAAATATCCCTACAAAATAATTAACACTATCACTCTTGTTTGATTCTGCCTTTATTTTGAGATGTTTTTGTATGTAAACATTTCCATTTAATTTCTCACATACTTCTCCCTCCCAAAATTCTCTCTTTTGTTGGGAAATACTCTTGATTATATTACTGGATTTTATAAAATTGTTAATATTATTCCCATATATCTCATCAAAAGTATACCCAAACATATTTTCAAAAACATCATTACAGAACAAAGTTCTCTCTGCCTGATCAGTAATAAGAATTCCGTTTTGTGTATATTGTGTGATGTGATGAGTAGCTCCCAGCATCAGTTTCTCTGATGCTCTTCGGTAATGCAGCCTTATTATTATATAAGAAACACCGATTACCAATAAACTTAGAATTATAGGTATTTCAATATGTTTTAAAATAAATGTTTCTTCCAGCCTTATACTTTCTTCTATATCAAAACTGCTTAATATACCTAATGCATGAGGCGCGTTCTCATATCTAACTTCGAGTTCGCCAGTAGTGCCCAGATACTGTATATAATAACCTAATTGGTTTTTCTCAAAATATTCTTTATTTGAAACTTGGTTTTCTGTAACATTGGCAACCTCATTAACTTTTTCATTTGAGATATCTAAATCCTGTTGGATTTGGTTGTTTCTAAAATGCCAGAATTTATTAGAATCGAATATGTCAATTTCCAATGGAGGATTATGTGCTGTTGCAAATTCCTCCAACATAGAGAATAGCTTAATTGCATCATAATTTACTTCAATTAGACTTTTATTCTCGCCAGGTCTATCTGAAGCGGACATAGTCATCCTAAGTATTAAATCTTTTGTTTTGTTGGTGACGTTGCTTTCATTTATAAGTATATCAGAAAGTACTATAGAGCTTTGATTAAGATTCATACTTATTAAGTCCGAGAATATACTCAGTTGCTGTTGCCCATAATAGTCGAAGCTGCTTTGTACAACACCTTCGCTGTTTTCTACCTTTACAGTCTCAAATCCTTTTTCATTAATTAATTTCAATGATTTTATGTCCGGATTACTTTCTATTATCCTATAAAATACTTGACTAATCCCTTCTAAAGTATATTTTGAAGGTGATTGAAAGTATTCCAAAAATTCTTCCGAATTGCGTGCCGCTTTTATGCTTTCCCCTATATTTTCAATTTTGCTCTCTATTGAAAAAGCAATTATATCTACTTCTTTTCTCTGCCTTTGAACCAATTCGCTCAAAATTACTTCCCTCTGACTCTGATAGATCAGAAAATATGAGTAATTAAGCAACAATAATAGTGGCACACAGATTATAATTGTTCTCAATATTATTTTATTAATACCTTTATTTTTGTTCATTATATTCCTCACACAAAAAGCCGAATCCTACGCTTCTTGTTCGCAATATATTATCTCACCAAAAACAGGTTATTGCTCATAGATTGTAATAAACAGGTAAATAAATGTAATGAATTGAAATTGGTTAACTAAAGCAGATATTCTCTGCATAATTTTCGAAACTAAACAGTCCACTTCATTAATTCAGCAAGTTAATGAGTTTAAATTAAAAAATTGAACAGCAAACTAAGCAAAAATTCAAATTTGAAAGTTTTTTTCTAAGATGGCATAAGTTGTTAATATTTGTTTTAAATTATCATAGGTTAACTGTTTTTTAAGAGTGTTGACTTTTTTATAATTTTTAGCTTTAAATATAAACTAATTAGAAAATAATAATTTACATGTTTTCTTATAGTTTCGTTTGGAAAGTCAATATGCTGTGAATCATATGATGCTTAAAAACACAACAAAAATAAATTGATTGTACAGACATCAAAGTACTATTTACAATCACCCTATATTCTGTATATAAGACATATTCTTTTGAGATACGAAATAAAAACTGCTGTCAAATACTTATCTATTACACATTTTAATCTTATCTTAGAGTAATTGCTTTCTTATCAGATATAATCATATCTACTTTTCGACCATTCCATTATTGTCTTTTTATTATTTCTTACAACTTTCAAATACTTAAAAAATGTGACAATCCAGCTTGAAATTATTATTATTGTAATTGAAACACTAATAGCAATGAACAATGAAGCATTATTCTCATATATTTCTTTATAAAAAATCATCACTATCGCCATCGGAATTGCTACTATAAAAAGTCTGGATTTTATAAGTACCCAATTTAAAATCTTTATTAGTGCAATAACTATAAAAGCTAAAATATGTGCCATTTTCTGCCTCTTTCATTGTCATATACAATCATTGTACATTGATATTTTTAAAAACAAAAAAATGGACTCATTTTTTAAGCCCATTTTCCTTAAATCATCTAGCTATTTCCGTTTTTCTATCTATCGAGATTGCCTTATTTCCAGAATTCCGCTTAAACCACTCTTCAAGCGCTCTATCAATCACACTATCCCTTTCCTGAGGAGTGATTTCTTCCGAGAAGTATTTGCTTAATATTTTTCGTGATACTTTAATTTGCTTAGGTGGAGCCTTTACTTTGTTCAATATTATATCCTCAATTTTTTCTTCAGTAAGATTTCCGTTTTGGCTAATCCCTTTCAGTTTTCTTGCAAGTACAACCGGCACCCCAAAATATTCTTCTCGCTCAAGAATTCCATAAAGCCATTTTTGTTCTTTTTCCTTTAAGTACGAAAGTTCCACAGCTGGTATGAATGCTAGTTTCTTCTCATCAACTTTATCTAATATCCTATAGTCTAGGTAAGTTAACCTAATATATCTGAATATTTGATTCATACTATCTTCTGATTTTTCTGAAACTTCTTGATTGATAATTTCCTGCTTAACTTCTCACCAAGTTGGTGAGAAGTTAAATCATTTCGCTTTCCCTGAGATTTTATCGCTTCAAGCTTATATCTATATGCCCATGCTTTTTCTGATGGCAGAACTGTTTCCCTCTGTAAATTGCTATCCACCATTATTATAGTGGCTGCATTATCATCCAGCTCTCTGACATCACAAGGTATGGATGTTATTCCAGCAATCTTTGAAGCTTCTACTCTATTATGACCTGAAACTATTTCATATTTACCTTCACCAATTGGTCTAACAAGTATAGGTACAATAACACCGCGTTCTTTAATGCTGTCCGCAAGTTCCTGCATTTTTTCTTCGTTATGTTTTTTAAAGGGATGTTTATGGAATGGCTGTAACTTCGAAGTTGGCAAAGTAATAGCTGATGTTCCGTTTTCTCTTTGTTCCGATGACATAAACAGTTCATTGAAATCTTTTAAGTTCGACTCACTCATTTGCAAGTACCTCCAGCGTAAATGCTTCGTATGCTTTAGATACTTTGCAGTCTTTATCATATTGATATAAGCTTTTTCCTTCAGCAGTATTTTCAATCGCTTTTACTGATTGGGGAATAGCTGTCTTATATATCGGAATATGCTTTCCGTATGTTTCAGTTATATCCTGCAATATTTTTTTACTGAATTTTAAGCGGTTATTGAGCATAGTTATTACTATACCGTTGAATGTTATATCAGGATTAATATTCCTTTTAACTTTGAAAATGGTGCTAATCAATAACTCCAAACCTTTTGCGGATAAATAATGCGCTTGAACAGGAATAAGCACACTGGTTGCAGCAGCTAATGCATTTATTGTTAATAATCCTAACGATGGTGCACAGTCAAGAATTATATAATTGTAGTTATCTTTGATCGGATAAAGTATCTTTTTTAAGAGATTCTCTCTGGACATTGCATTTGCTAATGATGGTTCAATACCAGATAATTGAATTGAAGATGGTATTAAGTCACATCCTTCTGCTTGAACAATATAATCTTCTTCGTAGAATGAAAAGCTTTCATCCATAAGACCTTTCATTAAATGTGCCAATGTACATGGAAGTTCCTCAGGATGATGATATCCCATGCACATGGTTAAATTGCTTTGGCTGTCTATGTCAACCAAAAGTACTTTTTTGCCATGACGTGCTAAATTTGTTCCAAGGTTGTGTGCGGTTTCTGACTTACCTACTCCGCCTTTCTGGTTACAAATGGCTATGATTTGCGTTTTTCTCATTTTTGCTCCTTTTCCGGCAATTTATTTAGTATAAATCGCCTATATAGAAGCCAAAACCCTACTGTTTAGTAGAGTTGGAGAATTAGGGTACAAATAGCCTCGCTCCGCCACCGTCACAAGGTACATATAAGTGCCTTGTGATTTTTTATGCGGAATTATCCTGCCTGTTGTTTGTGGTTTAAGGGTTTTGATACCTTTTCTTTTAGATAACTGTTCAGATTATTGAAATCATTGAAATTGATTTTACCGATGAAGTTGAAGTATATATCGATTCTTTGGATGTAACCTGTATCGGATTTTTCTTTTCTGAAGACTTCAATGTGGTCAATCAGCTCAACTACAGTTTCTCTGTCCAGTTCTGTGATATAGTTTCTGGCTTTGAAATTATCAATGATATTGCTGATGTGCTTTGTATTATCTATGACTTCATTCAGCTCTGATTTAAGAGATGTGCGCTTTTCAGAAAGCTCTTCCTGCTTGGTTTCATATCCGTTCATAAGCTTTTTAAACATGGTTTCAGATATATTGCCGTTTGCAATCTGCTCAATAAGTACATCAATCTTGGAAGCCAGTGAGATTAAATCACGTTCAGTTTTCTGCAGCTGTTTTTCAATCAGTGTACCGTTCTTGGATTTTATGCGGTTATTGATTTCAATAAGCCTGTTAAGCAATATATCTGAGTAATTAACCGCTATCTTAGAAAACTTGGTGATTTCATTTAATACTATAGCTTCAAGTTCTTCTTCACGAATGGCATGAAAACTGCAGGCTGTCTTTCCCTGATTGCTGTATGTACTGCACCTGTATCTGGAACTGTCAGCATAACCGCTGTTCTTTACAAGCTGATACGTCATTTTAGCTCCGCAATCAGCACAGAATACTTTACCGCTGAACAATGATACAGTACCATCCTTTTTAAGCCTTGGTGTGGTTCTTCTCTTGTTCTGCTTAATGATTGCCTGTACTCTATTCCATGTGATTTCATCTATCAAAGGTTCGTGAGTGTTCTTAACAACCACCCAGTTATCTTCAGGGATAACATCACGCTTTTTTAGCTTAAAGCTTTTCTTCCGGCGTTTACCTTGTGCCATATGTCCAATGTATACCTGATTCTTGAGTATACGCATTATGGTGGCACTGCCCCAAGTTTCTGCATCCTGTGAGTATGGGTTAGGTTTTCCTATCCGGTTGAAGAAATGCACTCTTGGTGTAGGCACTCCTTCGCCATTGAAGATTTCAGCTATGTGCCTTGCGCTTTCACCTAAAGTGTAAAGATGAAATAACCTGCGTATTATCTCAGCTCCATCATCTTCGATTACAAGGTGATGTTTGTCCTCAGGATCACGCATGTATCCCATTGCAGGCTGACTGCCGATAAACTGGCCTTTTTTCATCTGCGTTTTCTTTACAGTCTTTATCTTCCGTGATGTGTCCTTGGCATAATGCTCATGGATAACGTTCAGGAATCCCGCAAAATCATTATCCTTTTCACTGTCCACATTATCACCAATCGCAATGAACCTTACATTATGTTTCGGAAAGAAAAAGTCTGTATAGTTGCCCACCTGTGCGTAATTCCTGCCAAGCCTAGAAAGGTCTTTGACTATAACCATATTTATGCGCTTCTTCTCTATATCACTGATTAATCTCTGAAATCCCGGCCTGTCAAAAGTAGTACCGCTGATTCCGTCATCTATGTAGGTATCTTCTATCTCCCAGCCCCTTTCATTTGCGTAGTCCATGAGCATATTCCTCTGATTTGATATACTCATGCTTTCGTTGTCTGTTCCATCGTCCCTTGACAACCTTAAATATATTCCTGCTTTGTAATTCATATTGCTCCTTTCATAAAAAAGCAGTATCCAAAGCAGCTTAGCTGCCTTTAAGTATACATTGGATACCGCTAATATTCCATAATTTAGTTTGCGTTTTTTATCTGGCTTTCTATCACTCTGTCCATGGTGTCGGTAAATGTCCTGTCATTTTCAAAATAGCTTGATACTATGAATGTGGTTTTACCCAACCTTACAGCCGATATCATGAAGTTGTTTCCGACTCCGTAAGTGTCGAGCTGTTCAATTTCCTTATTCTCTGTCTTTTTATCCATATCTTTACCTTTCCAACATTCCCTTTATAATGTCCTCAATATCTTTTTCTCGTAACTCCAACTCTTTCTTAGGAATTGCATCCAGCAGTATCTTTTGTTTCTTGGCTGTCCGCAGGGTGAATTCATTCTGCACATGCAGTTCCATTATCTTTTTGCTCTGCCTGTCTACTGTGGTTTCCAGGTTATCAACTTCTTTTTTCAGGCTGTCCATGCTATTCTTGTTCTTGGTAATCTCAGCAGTAAACTTCTGCGCCTGCGGAAACCATTTTTGCAGTACTTTTATTGCTTCCGCCTTTTTTCTTGGTGCATTGAAAGAACTTATATCATTTATTGCAGTCATAATCTCTTCCTGCTGTCTGTCCAGTCTTTGCGCCTGTTTGAAAAGCCATGGCGGTATATGTTCACGCTTGGTTATCATCGCAGATGTTCCGCGCTCAAAGAAGTCCCATCTTTCTACAAACTTCTGATGTGCTTTATCCTGCCATATTGAAAGCTTCTTCTGATTGCCTATTATCTCTTTAGCTGATAATCTTCCGTCTGATGTAATGGGAGTAAAGCATATATGCATATGCGGTGTAGATTCATCCATATGTACTGTAGCGGTAAATACATTATCTTTACCCACTTCATCCTGTATGAACTTAACCGCTCTTTCAAAGTACTCCCTGTGCTCCAATGTGCTTGTTGAAGCGAAGAACTCCGGTGATGCGGTAAATAATACTTCCACCATCTTTACGCTGTCCTTGCGTGTTCTGCAGCCTGCTGATTTAATCCTGCTGTTTATCTCCCTGTGGTATGTGTTCTCCGGCTGTAGGATGTGATAGTTGTCTTTTATCCGTTCGATGTTTATATCAGGATTGCTGGCATATTTTTCCTTCTTGCGTTCGTTATGTGATTCCATTGATGAAATCTGACCGCCTTTGCGTTTGGCGAATCTCATTATTACATGCATTATTTGCCTCCCGATGACAGCTGTGACGGCTGTGACAGTTTATTCTGGTGTAAGGAATTGTCTGGTTTTTGCTTAGTTAGTGTCAACATCCTGCCTTTACTGGTTCTTTGGTATTGGTAGATGATATTATTCTCCAATAGGAATGTGCTGTGATATTGGTTTATTATCTTTGTAACTGTATTAAACGGGATTGTTTCATTTTTCATTCTGAAAAGAAGTTCAGTGGCACTGCCTGTCCATGTTTCTTTATCTTCCATGAACTTAACGATATCGAACAGTACAGGTGGTGTTTCTTTTCTGATAATGTCTTCTTTTTTATCGCAGCCCATAAAATGCCACATGCAGTTTTCAAATGTAAGGAGTATTTCCTGATATTCTGTATCACGGCCGGAGATAATAAGCTTTGCCGAATCCAGCGCTCTTTTATCTTTTACAAGCACATAATTACAATCCGCACCACCTGATATGCCTGTACTTCCTGAAATCATCATTACCGGATCGCTTGCTGCATCTTTACGTAAGTGATGCACGATTATTAATGCAATACCATATTTATCTGCAAGAGATTTTAGCTGTGACACATCGTAATAATCATTGGCATATGAATTCGAGCTCAGGCATAATCCTCTGACCTTTTGGAATGTATCTATTACAATCAGTCCTGTATCGGGATATTCTTTCATAAATCCTTCGATTTGTTCTTTCAATCCTTCATTCAAGATATTAGCTGCTACTGCAAAATGCAGGCGATCGGGTGCATTGTCCGTTATCTGGAACAGTCTGCTTTGTACACGGTTTAGTGTATCTTCCAGACACAGGTACAGCACTTCGCATTTCTGTGTTTCATATTCCCACAGAGGTTCACCTTTAGCCACCTGCAGGCACAGACTGAGCATCAGCCAGCTCTTGCCTATCTTTGGGCTGCCTGCTAATATATGCAGTCCCTGCGGAAGGATATCTTTCACTATCCAGTTGATTGGTTTCAGCGGCGTTGCAAGCAGTTCATCCGCATCCACTGTGTTGAGTGTCGTTGTCTTATTAAATATGTTCATTGTATGCCTCCTTTGTTGTATTAAAAAAGCGCCCCGAAGGACGCTTTCATGACATTTATTTTTTAATTCTCTTAATCACCAAACAACTGTCATAACTGTCACAGCCGACATGGAAGACATGAAAACTAAAAGTCTATACATTATATAGGACACTGGGAAGGGATTTGTTAAATGAAAAATGTAAAAAATATATTTATTTAAAACAAGAAACTCTATGCAAGCACAGAGTTTCTAAGTTTTTCGACAAGCTTTTCTAATCTTACATGTACTGCCGGTTTTGAAATGCCAAACTTTTTACCTATCCGTTTTAATGTCATTTCATATCGGAAACGATATTTAATGAGTAATTTTTCATCATCGGTAAGTTCCGATACCGTTTCCTGCAGCTTTTCTAAGAAAAGGTTCTTTATCACGTGATATTCGACCGGAGATGCTATATCCATTTCGATATCCATTCTTTCAAACGGATTAACTTTTATTAAATGCCTGCGGTCGGAGCGTTGCAGAGCCGCCATTTTCTTTCTGTCACGTTCTAAGAAGTCTGCTACCTTTTTTGACACTAGAATATCTTGTCCGTTGTACCTGATCTGCACATCTGAATTTTCTTCAGCCATTGTTTCCTTTCACTTAATGTGAAAGGGTTCATGAGTACGAATTGATTATCACTGTCAAATGGTGATAGACGGCTTTTAAGTTTCAAACAGATTTAATATCATAAGATTGTCAAACTCTCTACCGTCAGGATTACATATCATGTAACCCTATCAATTTAAGATTTTATGAATTTGATATATTTCTATATCTGTTCTTTACTATAGTACATATGTTCGTGTTTTGTCAAGCATATCACGAGCGATCGTGGCGGGATTCTATTCTCCAATCAAGATACTGTGCCATACCATATGTACAGCACAAACTCCTAATTGGGGTTTTCTGGTAATTTCATTTGTGGTAACTATATGTGCAGAGCTGGACTTTTCGCTTTACCTACTGTGTGTACTAAATGGTATATGATGGCAATTTTGCTAGAATATTTTTACATATTGATTTTTTGCATTCAAAGCAAAAAATCCAGCAAAGCTCTAGTGCTTTTATTTGCTTATATTTCCATATATAGTATAATGAAATTAGGTTTGTTATTGCATAATAATTAAATATCGAAACGCCATGCATAAGCAAGGCTGTTTCGGTTTTTTAATTTATTATTTGAGTTTAGCATATTTCCTGAAGGTTCTCTTCGGAAATATGCCTTTGTGCTGAAGTATGGTTATTATCAGTCAATGGGATTTTTTTCATAGCTTCGGCGAAAGATTTTTTTACACCGAAAAGACTAACAGAAAAATGCTTGTCCGGCAGCGGATTTTAATTCGCTTCGGATTAGCATTTTTGCAGCAGATACAGAAGTTAAACATAATTAATTTTATTGAATTCTGCTGCTTGTCTTTTATCGGTGTAACACACTAGACTTTGCAAGCAAAGTCCTGTGTGCTCTGCGAGGCCTGCGGGAAAACCGCCAAACATTTTAAGCCTCTCCTGCGCATAAAACATTTGCTTATTTGCCCTATTTGTTCGCTCGTTTATCTCGCTCGAATGACAGCCTAGCCGGGTATTTGCTTACTCCCAAAATAACTGTCATAGCCGACATAGCTGTCATTTTCATGCTGAAAAAAGAATATAAATATTTATGAATTCAAAATTTTTCAGCATTTATTCCATAAAAAATGTCTTTAAAAAGACTGTGTCAGACCATATGGGTGCCTGTCTTATAACGAGACGTCCAGTATGGATGACGCTATTGTTATATAATGGTATTTATGCTATATATCAGACATAACATGTGGGTGTAATTTAGACTTGCAGACATTTATATATTCTTTATGATTCACTAAGTATTAAAATCTATTAATTTTTGTGATTATCTCCAAATATATTTTCTATTACCATATTATTCTTGACATCAAAAATATGATGTAATATATTTGTAATAAATACTTTTACCATTTATATAGAATAAAGCTAATGTATATATAATATGGGATTTTTTCGTATAAATTACATAGTATTTAAACAAGACTACTTTGTGGAGGATAAATATATATTAAAGGAGTGATTGCTGATGAATATGAGAATGCTTGAAACACAGAGTAATCTTGAAGATTTAGCCACTATTGGTGGTAATGATGAAGGTGATATAGGAACCGATTCTCTATCATTAACTGTTGTATTTTCTATTATAACAACTGCAGTAGTGACACTTATGATAACAGTCAGTACTGATCCCAAACCATGCTGTTAACTAATTTTTAAGCATATACCGCTTAACTGTTAGAAAGTTTTAAACTGTCCTCCACAATCTTTTAATAAATTCTCCTTGTAAATTTTGACATAAAAGAGGTTATTATGAGCTCTAAACCAATGTATGAATTAATATGTATTGAAGTTATAGAAAAAATGTTGCCTGATAATTTTAATACAATGTTTTTAGAGATATGTCGAAATGATAAATTGTTAGCAAAAAAACTTTATACCAATATAAAAGAAACTTTCTATTCTACTAGTATTGAAACGGTAATTCATAGTTTCAACCACGAAAAAGAACTGGGTAGAATTAACGCATCAACACATGACTCGCGTATAAATCAATTTAAAACATTATTTACAGACAATAACCACTTTGATTCTTTAGCATATCAGTATCCTGTCTGGCATGATCTTCAAAATAAAAAAATTAGTGACTATATAAACTATTTAGCAGAAATAATTAATAATTATTATTCTGAAAAAGATAAATTGTCTGACTTTTTTAAAAAAGACTTTGGATTAATTAAAAATATTATTACTGCTCAGGGAGATATGCACTCTGGCAGAACAGTAGCTAAAATTGAATTTAATAACGGTTCTCTAATTTATAAGCCACGATCTGCTAAAGTTGATAAATTTTATCAGGATATATTAAATATTATTAAAAATAGTATAGATAAAAACATAGCCAATTACACAGTAAACTGCATTTCTTTTGAAAAACATTCGTGGCATGAAGTTATAAATTATGCTGATTGCAATAACATGGATGAAATTCATTCATATTATCAGCGAATTGGAGGATTACTTGCTCTATTTTATATTTTAAGCTCTATTGACATGCATTTTGAAAACCTCATTTCGCAAGGACAATTCCCTATATTCATTGATCTTGAAACAATAGTAAAAGCTAGAAGAGGAGAGAAAAAGTACTCTTATCAGTACAGAACACTGTATGATTCTGTCTTATCAACTAGCATATTACCAAATAAACCAGATAATCGTTTATTTGATGTAAATTATAGCGCAATATTTACTAGCAAGAACAAATCAAAGGAGTTCAAACAATATATTATTGAGGCAGATGAAGATAAAGATTGGATATTCAATCGGGTAGAATTTTCTTTAGATTCAACAAAAAACACTCCCAAGTGTATTAATGTTTCTGACGTAAATCCATGTGATGTTGAGCAGGATGTGATATTTGGATTTAAGAAGTCAATTAGTTATATAATTTCTAAAAAGCAAGAATTGCTTAAATATATAAACTCATTGCCTAACAATGCTTTTCAAATCAGACAATTACTACGCCCGACCTCAGTATATTCTAGGTTTATTAGTGAAAGTCTTCACCCTTTGAACACTCAATCTTATGATCGTTTTAATAGCATATTCGAAATATTGATTAATAAATTCAATAAATCTACTCATGGATATATACGAGTTATAAAAGAAGTAGATGATTTGAAAAAAAGTAATATTCCTATGTTTTCATGTCATTTAGATATGAAAGATTTAATTTCAGAAAATGAAATAATATGCAAGGATTATTATATTGAAACACCTAGAGAAACAATGCTTAATAAAATTGCAAGTATTAATGATGTAAACTTAAATGATCAAGTGGAATTAATAAAAATGTCCTTTTTACAACTATATGGCCCATCAGATAGAGTTGTAGGCAACAATATTAAACCAAAAGGATATTTTAATGAAAAAGAGATCAATAATATTTTGTATGAATATACTGAAGATATTAAGAAAAAAATCTTTACTTTACCTGAAAATATGAGTGCGATTTCAATGCCAATTATTTATGGTGATAGTTTTAATATTGTTAGTATGAACTCTGATTTATACAATTATGGCGGCCTTATATTGTATCTTGCTATGTATGGGAAAATATACGATTCATCAGTTGAACCAATAGCAAAAGAACTGTTCAATTTATTTAGTGAAGGAATTAACAAAAGTAATAGTAAATCAAATACTAGTGATATTTCTGTATTTACAGGCGATGCCAGCTTGATGTACATAAGCGCTAATTTTAGCAGAATATATAATGAACCTTATTATTTAGATATTTTTAAAAATACTGTTTCAAATATTATTCCTAGATTATTAGAAATGGAAACAGAAATTTCACCTGATTTTTTATTTGGACATTCTGGATTAATATACTTAATGTGCAAATTGTCAAAATCGAATAATTTTAAAAAGTATTTTACAAAACGTTCAATAGAAACTATATCTAGTTTTTATTGTGATTCAATTAATTCTTTAGAAAAATATGAATATGGTTTTGCGCATGGGATTCACGGTTGTATTCCTGCACTAGCTAGTTTATATTCTATAACAAAGAATCCTGATTGCATAAAGTTATTGAAACGGATCATTAATTCTAATCTTAGAAATCCAACAGAAAGTAAAGGTTGGTGCAGAGGAAATAGTGGAGAACTTCTATCATACTATTTAGCCGATAAAGAAATTGGAGATATAATCAATATACCACATTCTTCTAACTACAATAGTTTGTTTGATTTTCTATCGATGGATAATATGTGTTTGTGCCACGGTAAATATGGTGTTATTGATATTTTATTAACATTATATGGCAGTCCAGACAAGCAACTACTATCGAAATGGTTTAATAATCTTTCCAAAATTCAATTTTATAAGAGTTCATCTTATCTGCATCCATCATTTATGATTGGAACTTCAGGTGTAGCTTATACGCTTATGCGTTTACTTAATCCAGGCTTGCCTTCGATATTATCTTTAGATATATATAACTTGGGAGAGGTGAAATAAGTATGAACGCTTTTGTGTATGTTGGAAGTCATAATAAATCATCCGAAACAATAGCTTTCACTAGAGATTTATTATTTGCAATCAATGAGAGAATCCCGATAAGTAATTCAATTTATACTCCTGCAAATTGTGAAATTAACCAATGTACTGGATGTTGTCTTTGTTTTAAATCAGGAAAATGTTCAATCAATGATGATATTGACTTAGTTAAAAATGCAATGCTTAACAGTGAAATTATTATTCTTGCGTCACCTGTTTATCTATGGCAAGTAACAGGTAGTATGAAAACGTTTGTTGATCGTATATCGTCATTAACACACCTTTTTGCTTTAACTGGTAAAATTGGTATTTCAATCGACTTATCAGCAAGCAACGGGAACGAGCCAGTAAGCAATTATTTAAACTTTGTTTTAGAAAGTCTTGGTGTTTCTGTTTTAAGTAATATTTCATTGCAACATTCCGATGTTTTTCTACCCGAAAACAAGGAGAGTATTATTACTGTCGAATCAAATAGAATATACAAAAAAATTTCAAACAGGGAATTTTCAATATCAGCAATGCAGGAGAGAGTTTTTTTGGCTATGAAAACAGCCTTTCAAAGAAAAAGTAATTCTGATTACGAAAAACAATATTGGCTTGAAAACGGATATTTTGAAGCAGATAATTTCCGCAAACTATTTAATCGTGAGTGTACCCTATAATATGAAGAATATTATAAAATTTACATTATCCAAAACAAAAAACTACTATCATTTAATTATTCTTTTTGTGATTATTAGCTTTATCGCGACAGTACTAAGTGTTTTTATACCCTACTATACTGGACAATTTATAGATTTTCTTTCAGCTGCTAATAAGGAAAATAAGAATATAACTATATTACTAAAATATGCATCTATTCTCGTCAGTGCAGGAATTCTTGGTATAATATTAGGCTATATCAGTAATCGTCTTAATGTTATACTATCCATAAAAACAACGAATTCAATTAAGCGAATGCTTGTTATTCATTTACAAAAATCATCCCATTTACATACGAGTAAAATCAATACAGGGTATCTTAACCAAAGAATTACGAGTGATGCTAATTCTTTATCAAGTTTTTCAATTAACTTAATTCAGAATATTATTGTAAAGTCTTTACTCATTATAATACCAGCATTAGTTTTATTTACTTTCAGTCCTGTTATTACCATAATATTCATTGTTTTCGTAATTATTTATTATATTCTATATATCATTTTGAGGAAAAAAGTATATAAAAGAAATCTAATTCTGAAGGAAAGACAAGCGGAACATATGTCGGCTCAATTAGAACAATTAACTCATATATCATTTATAAAGAAATTTGGTCTGTTATTCAATTTTATAAACAGATATGATATAACATACTCAAAGCTATTTAAGTCAACATTAAAATATCAAACGACATCATATTCTTTTACTGCTGCAGAGA
Organism: Christensenellaceae bacterium; assembly: GCA_963677605.2. Classification (GTDB taxonomy): domain Bacteria; phylum Bacillota; class Clostridia; order Christensenellales; family UMGS416; genus JAGLOK01. The sequence goes on from CAXXDX010000002.1 coordinate 260,549, forward strand.
ACCTTGTACGAATTTTAGCACAAATAGTTCTATTTATTTGGGGAGGAATATTAGTTTTTGATGGTAGTATTACAATTGGACAGTTTACTATAATGTCAACATATTTAAGCATAATGCTTAATGCTTCAGGTTTCTTTCTTGGATTAAGTAAATATACCCAAGATGCTCTTGTATCCCTTGACAGAATAAACGAGTTGTTAAATATGAAAAGAGATCATTATGGTGAAATAGACTTAACCTCTATAAATACTATTGAGCTTAATAATTGTACCTTTTCATATGGAAAAGACATACTTATTAATAAATTTAATTATAAATTTATTAAAGGCAATATTTATGTGATAACAGGTGAAAATGGTTCAGGTAAAAGCACTTTAACTGATATAATATTAGGGATTTACAATTCGAACCTACACGGATTGCTACTATATAATAATATATCGGCAGAGAAACTTAACTTAATTGGGATACAACAAAATAATATTGGATATTGTGAACAAGACCCAACTTTTTTCAAGGATACTCTTTTTAACAATATAATTTGTGGTAATACTTCAAATTGTAAAACAAAGATGTTAGGTCTTATTGATTACTTTGGTTTAAGTGACTTAATTGCCAGCCTAGAAGATGGTATTAACTCCTACATTTCAAATAAAACTTCTTTTTCAGGTGGAGAAAAATATAAGTTATCAATAATCCGCGCTTTAATAAAGGAACCTGATGTATTGATTTTAGATGAGCCTACGGCCGCTTTAGATACTCAGGGAAAGTGCCGTTTAGTGGATCTTTTAATATCACTAAAAAAAACTAAAATAATAATTATCATATCTCATGATTCAAAAATTAATAAAATAGCAGATTACGTATTGGAATTATCTAGGCTATAGCTAAGACAAAAAGGCTCTCCTGGATTGTCTTTAATTTATATTACAGAGTTCGTTTCCCATAGCAAACGATTTGTTTTTATCAAATATCATTAAAAGTCATTTATTAAAAAGTATATGAATAAATAACTAATCCAATATATTGATACTAGAATTTGTATAGATATATCAAATATTACGTTTACATACTTCCAGATACTACTATGTTAAGTATTTTTTCAACTATTAGAATGAAAAGAATCATTCCAAGCGAAACTAGGGCAAAGATAAGGATATTCGATAAATTGATGATATTAAATACAACAAGCAATAAGCAAATGAACAATAATATAAATCCCATAACATAAGCAATAAGCTGTGATAATAAAGAAATTACCAATGTCCTTTCGTCTTTATCTTTAAACTTCTTAGGCAGTACAAGTAAAATATCCATCAAGCCTCCAATTATTGCACCTATACCTACTCCTAAAAATATTCTTTGAGCAAAGGAATCATCGCTTAGTATCATAAAGCTAAAACAACCTAAGGAAATAGCAACCACAATAGTTATCTCTACCGCATATAAAAACTTAATAATTTTTCTCTTATTCATTTTTATTCTCCTCTTCATAAATAAATACATCTTCTATTTTTTCACCAAATACTTTTGATATTGCAAATGCAAGCATAATTGACGGATTATACTTTTCAGTTTCAAGAGAATTTATCGTTTGACGACTAACGCCAACTTTATAAGCCAATTGTGCTTGCGATAAATTATGAAATTCTCGATATGTTCTTACGTTGTTTTTCATTTTACACCTCTGTTTAAATGAAATTCTGTAAATTTAGCCATCTATTTCATGTCAAGCTTACTTGTCATTATATATATTCACATAATATTTGTCAAGCATGCTTTACACCTAAGGACAACTTTAAGGTGCGATTTTTTGTTTGCTTTCTGTTTAAGGCATCAATTAAAACATTTATCATTATTAATTTCACTTATTAATATATTGATATTTTATTAAATTATTATAAATAGATTGATTGATTTTCTGAGAGACTAACCTCTATAATACTTTATTAAGCATTATTTTGAATAAAGTTTTGCTATTTGAACATCTCAAACCTATGTAGCATATAATGTCTATTGATATACTATTAAAAATAAATTTTTAAAATACCAACATGCATATGCTTGCATTTGTGTCAATGATTCTTTTTTTACTTGTCTATATTGAAGCTAAGCTATCTCCGGATAACTGTTTTTTTGTACCTAGTTCGTACTGCTACTCTCTCCGCCAAAAAGAGACCGTATTAACGGTCTCTTTTTTATTTCAATAAACACAAAATTCTTTTAAAAACAGAAATATATTAGATTAATATTTTCATGCAGCGTTAATATACATCGACAAAAACACATCTGCAGGAACAGGTCTTCCAAGAAAATACCCCTGCACCTGATCGCATCCCAATTCTTTTAATATGTCCAATTGCTCCTGAGTTTCTACCCCTTCTGCAATTACTTTTATATTAGCAGCATGAGCAAAATTAATAGCAGCTTCAACAACATGCTTGCCGGTTTCATTGCCTGAGCTCAAATTATCAATAAGAGTTTTATCGATTTTCACTCTGTCAAACGAATATTTGTTAAGAGAACCCAAAGATGAATATCCTGATCCAAAATCGTCAATTGAGACTGAAATGCACTTCTTTTTCATAAATTTGAAGATTTTATCTATCTCTTTTCCCTCATCTATCATAATGCTTTCTGTGATCTCTGCATCTATCCATTCAGGGTCAATTCCGCTGTCTACTATTAAGGTGTTTATTATGTCTATAAAGCTTCCGTTGCTCAATTGCTTGGGTGATACGTTAAATCCAATTTTCAGTTGTCTGTTATATACTTGGTTCCATATTATAGACTGTCTGATAGCAGCACTCATAACCCATTTGCCTATATCAATAATATAACCAATTTTTTCAGCAATAGGTATAAATATATTCGGCGGAATAAATCCATGCTCATGGCTTTCCCATCGTATAAGAGCTTCTGCCCCTATAAGCGTTAGATCAGAAAGTAAATACTGTGGCTGATAGTACAGCACGAAATCTTTTTCAGTATCCGATTGCCTTAAAAGCGCCTCTATGCGGGCAGCCATTTTAAAATCCTGGCTAATATAGGCATCATAAATTTGATACTCATTATATCCTTTTGATTTAGCTCTAAACATAGCAATGTCCGCATTTTGCATCAGTTGCTTTGCAGTATGAGTATCCGTTTCAGTAATAGCAGCGCCTATACTAACTGTAAGATTAATAACATCTTTTCTGATTTTAATCGGCTCGGTACATTTTTTAATAATTTCCTCACTAAATGTCTCTATATCTTCCTTTGAGTATTCTCCTGTGAGCATAAGCGTAAACTCATCGCCCCCGATTCTGGCTATAACCGCATCATATTTGTTCCATTCGTTTAGCCGATTGGCAACTTCAATAAGAATATAATCTCCTATGTCATGACCAAACGTGTCATTAATCATTTTAAATCGGTCCAAATCCACTATAAAGAGTGTAACAGTCTCACTTTCACTTTTTTTAAGCATCACTTCTTCAAGATAGTTATATGCGTAGTTTCTGTTATAAAGCTTTGTCAATGAATCCTGGTTAGCAAGAAACATCAGTTTCTCAACCTGTTCATTTACTTTCTTTTCAAGCATTTCATTGTTTTGAGTTAACAGAGCTTCTTTTTCAAGAGAGACCTGAATATATTTGCTCGCTGCCCAATAAAACAAAATAGCCCCGCCTACTGCGAAAAACTCACTCGCACCAAGCCTAACAGGCGAAAATCCCGTAAGAACCGCAATTACCATAAAAGAAGGAAAGAACAATAATGCCACCCATCTTCTGTTAGCACCTATGTTTTTCAAAACAGAAATGTCAAGCGGCGAATTAGCTTTAAACGATTTCCAAAGCGATGCGAAAGCAATAATACATAAAGACAATGTGTAGAGAAAAAATATAAACCTTATAGGAAAATTCAAGTGTGTAAACGTAAGATAATAGTTTAGCATATCTACAAATGCATATGTTAAAAGACCAGTTGCAATTATATATAAAAAGGTTGGACTGTCACCTTTTCTCTGTGATATAAACCACGAAATTGTACATACACCGATAAAAATATCAATAGCCATACTTGGAATGATTGTTATATCGAATTTCATTAATCCTTTAAAAACTTCTATATCCTTGCGGAAAAAGAGAATCCACACAAGATAAACAGTTAAATAACCTATAGAAAGTAAATCCACTCCAAGCTGGATACGATCCCATCCATGAAATTGATTAATAATAATTATTAATACGGCAGTAAAAATAAAACTGCTCGATAACAGGTATATTGATGATAAAACTACATTCTCTTCCGGAATAATTTTTCTTAATATTAACACTGCTCTGAGTATATCAGCTATACCGGCAATCAAGCAGGCTATCGAAAATAATAGGAAAGTAATACTTACTTTAATTTTATGATCAGTTTTTAAATATGCAAAAAATAAAATCGCTGCCGCAAATAAGACATTGACAGGCGATAGTATATTAATACCCAATCCCGAATCTGCTAAAAATGAAATAAATAATGCCGCTATTAATGCAGCCATTAAAATTGATATAAAAATAAAATTTCTTCTGTTTATCTTCAAAATCCGATTCATTTCCTCTAGTACCGTTTTAGATAAATATAAATTTATAATAACATTAAAGCCTAGTTCACTTAACAGCGACTCAACACATTTGTTATGATTCAACTGCCTTTCAGATGCACTAAACCTTATACTAAATCATATCATAAAACTAGTCCGACAATATAATATAGCAAACCGCCAATAAGCATTTTTTCTTAAAATTTCATCTTATTTATTATGGGAAAAAAAGAAGGCACTTTTCAGCCTTCTTTCCATATATTTAATCCCAGGCTTCAGTCAATATCATGCTTTGTAAAGATACTTATAGTATTCATCCAGCATGCGCTTGACAGCGAACTCGTCTTTGCAGCTTATAATGCTCTTTTGCATCATCTTTATCCATTTCTCTTGGTTGCTGTAATATGTCGGAATTACTTCTCCGGTAAGTACTTTATATAACGCCTTAAGATCATGCGCATCCAAATCTTTGTCCTTTTTAAACTCTTTGCCGTCGCCAAACTGCCAGCCGTTTTTGCCGTGGTCGCAAGCCTCTGGCCACCAGCCGTCTAGTACAGATAAGTTTAGCACTCCGTTAATTGCAGCTTTCATTCCTGACGTTCCGCTTGCCTCCTTAGGCCTTCGTGGATTGTTAAGCCACACATCGCAGCCCCTTGTAAGAGCAGCGCCTATAGTCATATCATAGTTTTCAAGGAAGACTACATTTTTAGGATACTTTTTGCTCATTGCTACAAGATTTTCAACAATCTCCTTACCACCGTCATCCAACGGATGCGCCCTTCCTGAAAATATTATCTGCAGTTTATTCTGCTTAAAAAGTTTCTCTATAATCTTTTTATCAGTGAATATAAAATTGCTTCGTTTATACGCCACAGCCCGACGCGCAAATCCAATCGTAAGCACATTTTCATCAAGCACAACATTATTGCGCTCACGCACAAATTCTATTAGCGCGCGCTTGTTTTTAATGTGTGAGTCCCACAGTTTCTGAGCATTGTCTACATTGTCCAGCATATTGCTGTCCACCCAAGTCGGCAGGTGAATCGCGTTTGTTATTCCAATGATTTCACATCTGTCTTTTATATGCTTCCACATCTTGTTTGCAGTCTTTCCGTGCAGCTTAGCAACAGCGTTGGACATCTTGCAGATTCTAAGAGCGGCAACAGTCATATTAAACGGAGCATCTCCGATTTCCACAAGCTGCTCAATTGTCAGACCGTTATTTGCCCCCATATACATAAGCTTTTCAATGTTATGTGATTCATTGCCCTGAATAACAGGAGTATGCGTGGTGAAAACTGTCTGCTTTTTTGTCTTTTTCAGTGCTTTTTTATAGCTAAGTCCAGCCTCTATATGTTCGCGAATAAGTTCAAATCCAGCAAACACAGCATGTCCTTCGTTAAAGTGATAAATATCTATATCTAGACCAAGTTCCCGCAAAGCGCGCACTCCGCCTATTCCGAGTATCATCTCCTGAGCTATCCGCTCTTCTCCAAACCAACCGTAAAGCTGACCTGTTATCCAGCGCTCATCATTTTTCTCAATATCTGTGTCCAAAAGATAAAGGTCGGCGTTATCAAAGCAGTCAACCTTCCATACCTTTGCGTACACATCAGCTTTTCTGATTTTCACGCAAATTTCAACACCTGTATCCTTTAAAAAAGGGTACTTATAATTATGATAGGTATCATAGGCTTTACCATCTTTAGATATCATCTGATCTGTGTATCCCTGCTTCCACATAAGCCCGATGCCTACAATGGGATATCCATGCTGCTTTGCTCCCTTTAAATAGTCACCAGCCAAAATGCCAAGCCCTCCGGCATATTGCTTAAAGTCGCTGTCCAGACCATACTCCATGCAAAAATATGCAACATTAGGTTTTTTATTCATCGCAAGCCTCCCATCGGATATAGTTCAACACGTCATCTTTTTATTATATCAAAACTAATTGTACTGTTCATATTATTATTTATGCTTTTACATTCCTGTTATTTAAAATACTATTATTGCAGCTTATTTTTTTGCTTTTTCTTATCTGCATACATTTTTTTATCCGCCTCTTCAATCGAGTTGCTTAAATCATTACTCAAATCCAATTCACTTATGCCGTATGAAAAAGACAGCTCAAAGCTAAATCCTTTTATTTGAGCTACATTTTCCAACGCTCTTTTTACAATAATTTCTGCGCCTTCTTCATCAGTCTCATTAAGAAGCATCAGAAACTCGTCTCCGCCGTACCTTATAAGATAATCATCATTCCTAACTGTATTAAGCATAGCATTTGAGATTGATTTAAGCACATCATCTCCAATTAAGTGCCCGTATTTGTCATTAACCTGTTTAAAATTATCAACATCCGTCATAACCAAAGAATACTTTTTTGATTTTTTTCTTATTTTATTATTCCAAACATCAAGAAATGTCCGAGAAAATGCTCCTGTAAGTTTGTCGGTGTTCAGTTCTGATTTCAGCTTTCTGACACTTTTTTCAGTTAAAATAAATTTCTTTTTGGCAAACCGGAAAAATAGCAGGTATATCGCGAGATAGATGCCAACAAGCAAAGAAAACCATGAGACAACTATCCTTGTCATTACACTCATGATTTCGCTGTAAATTTTTTCTCTGTCTGTGGAAAGCGAGATATAAATATTTTCGTCAAGCTTCTTTAGCCAGAAGACGCTGTCTTTAGTTTCAACTACTCTTTCCCCGTCGTAATCTTTAATTGTTTTTGACTCATTTATCAAAACATCATATTGATTTGATGAAACAACATCCGCAGAAACATTTTCATCCGAAATACTCTCTACAATACTTGAGAAATCAAAATATAAAATGTCCGCACCAACAGATTTGCCGTCAGATACCACTTCAGTAATAATCTTCAGATATATCATATTGTCATACGCTATATACTCAAGCAGATTATTCATGTCGCATGAGTCAACTATGCTGTCACTGATTTTTATATGCTTTGTGCTGTCATAATGAGCTATAGTTTCCCCGTCAGAATTTCTTACTGCACAGACAAGATAATTTAAAACTTTTGCTCCATCTTCATATTTTGACTTTGTAAACTCAACCAAATCATTTAAGCTTATGGTTCCCGAATTATATTCCGCTATTTTTTGGGCTATCATCGTCCTGCTGGAAAGGCTGTCGCTGCCTTCTTTGCATCTTGATACTTCGCTTTCAATCTCACTAAACTTTGAAGAACAAAGTGTAGTGTAGTTTTTTATTTCTTTATCTAACAAACTTGCTTTAATTGGATTAAAAATCAAGAAAATCGTCGCTATTATAACAAGCACCGAAACAATAACTGTTATAAATCTGGCTCTTTTGATAAGTTCATTCATGTGTAGCTATCCCTCTTATTACATCCCTAACTATTATAAATTATATTAAACTTACTAATCAATTCGGCTGGGCTTTGAAAAATAATATCCCTGAATTATCCCGCAGCCAAGCTCAAAAAGCATATCACATTGTTCTTTTGTTTCCACGCCTTCGGCAACAATCTTAAAACCATATGCATTCTTTAAGGCAATTATCGCTTCAATTATCTTAAGTGTTTTATTGTCAAATGTAATTCTGTCAATAAACGATTTATCTATTTTTACTTCGTCAAACTCCAGCCTAGACAAATAGTTAAGTGACGAATACCCCGTTCCGAAGTCATCAAGCGCAATCTTAAATCCATGGCTTTTCAGCTCATTAATGACGGAAATTGCACTGTTAACATTTTCAATCAACACTTCTTCCGTAATTTCAAAGACAATGTTTTGCGGACTGATTTTTCGCTGTTTTACAGCACTAACAGTAAACTCTACAAATCCCACAGAAGACAAAAATTGGGGAGAAATGTTTATTGCCACCTCAACTCCGTCACCATATTTTTTGCACAGTTTAGGATAATCGTTTAAAACCAGGTCAATTGTATGTATTCCAAACCTGCTGTTAAACTGTGATTTTTCAACATGCGGAATAAATATTTTTGGTGAAACAAGTCCGAGCTCTTTTGACTGCCATCGGGCAAGTGCTTCAACTCCTATTACTTTATTGTCTCTGCAGTCAGTTTTCTCCTGATAGCACATATAAAATTCACGGTTTTCAAATCCCTCTTCAATTAGCTCTTTTATATGCTCGCTTTCAAGTATATTGCTTTCAATCTCCTCGCTGTAGTTTATGGCAGTCAAAGAGCCGCTTAACTTTGCAACCTGCAATGCTATTGAAGCTTTTTGATATGCTGTGTGAATGTCTGTGCTGGATTTGTCAAATTCATAATAACCTATGTGAAAACTTATATTTCTTTTCTTTTCTATTATTATTTTATGTAGTTTAGCTGAATCAATAAAGCGCCGACTTCTTTCCATTAATTCTTCTTTTGAAATATTATACATCAACCAAGCAAGCTCATTGGTGCCTGTTTTTGCGTAAATATTATTCCCTTGCTGACTGTTTATAAACGCCTCCGCAACAGCTATGTTAATCTCATCAGCTTCCTGCCTTCCGTAAATCGAGTTTATCATATCAAATTCGCTGATGCTGAAAAGCACCATAAAACCCGGCTTATCCAGCAAAACAGAGTCTTTTGAAAAAAGCTTGTTTTTATTGGGCAGTCCGGAGAGCTGGTCATAATACGCAAGATAGTTTATTTGTTTAGAATGGTCCTCTACTTCTTTTAAGCTAATGCTGAAATGTTTTTTTATAGAGTTTACAACACTGTAAACTAAACTAAAGCTTAACACTAAATTTAATATATGATTTACCCATACAAAAACTAAACTAATATTTCTAAAAGAATCTGTGACATTATTTAAAATGTTCAAATACTGTAAAACTGCCAATACAATAAGTGCCGTTATTGTTGCGGCAATAACCCGTATTGCCAATTTTTTTGATCTGTATCCAACAATAAGTATGATTCCGACAAAGAGAGTCTCTACACCTGACCCATAAAAACCTCTGACATATAACAATAAGATTCCGTTAACAATTGCAATCGTAGCTAATGCTGTAATTTTGAATTCTGTACTAATTTGTTTTCTGAAAACGACCAATATAATTAAAAGTGACAGAACAAAAATATTAATATAAAAAAACAACATACCTCGAGAAACAAAATTTATAATGGAATTTAAGCTTACAACAAGAATCCCGATAGGAATTACTGCATCAAGACTATGTGCAATCTTAGATAAAATCATATCATCATATTTTTTAAAATCCATAGGCTTCCTCATCGCTAAACCAAAAAACTTTTATTAATAAACCAAATTATATTTTATTATAGCAAGGCATTTTTTATATGTAGGTGCATTATAATTTTATCTTAAATTTAATTATAACAGTATAATACCATGACAATAATTTGTTTATCAAACAATTCTTATAATTCTCAGCATTTTTTATAAACAGCTATAACTTTTTGATTCGCCTTTTGTTCTTTTTGATGATTTATGAATGAAAAACAGATAAACAAAAGACATAACCTATAGCTATGCCTTTTTAAGATATTTTGATCAAATAACTTCTTCTACTTGTTTTCAGATTTCTTTGCTTTCTTTTCCTCGTATAGTTTTTTGTCAGCTTTTCGTATCAAATCCGGAATATTGTTTTCCTTGTCTGTTCGAAGAGCAAACCCGATGCTGATTTCTGCAGCCCATGGTGTATTGTTTTCAACATTATCTTTTTCTATCTGCCTGTATATACTGTCGCGAATCTGCTCAACCGCCTGATCCGATTCTGCCTCGCCTATTGCAACAAACTCATCACCGCCGTATCTTGCTATAATAAAATGCTGCGGCACAGCCTTTTTTAAAGCGTCAGCTATAAGTGTTAATGCGCTGTCTCCTTCAGCATGCCCGTAAGTGTCATTTATCTGTTTGAAACCATCTGCGTCCATTATCATCAAATATAGGTTGTTATCATCACTTTTCATCTTTGACGAAAGGTACTGTAAAACCTGATTTCTGTTGTTTAGTCCAGTAAGAGGGTCTTTGGATATCAAGTTCTGCTGATGGTTTTGGTATACAATCATAGTTGCCAGCGCAATACCGACACAGGTCATTGGCGCCGCGCCGTTTAACAGCCACTGAGGAATCATGCTTAAAACAGGAAGCACAACAAAAGCGCCAAGAGAAAGATACTCATCTTTTTTCACATAGTTTTCTTTTTGGAATGCATGATAAATCGCCCGCACTCCCGTAAACAATATATATCCGAAACTTATAATAACCTGCAGCGGATATAATGAAGCCCTGTGATATCCCGTTTCATCCAAGGTAAATATTTTCCCGGTAAACAGCAGGACAACCAAAAATGCAGCAGGTATTATTGTTATAAACACAATCCATTTTTTCTTCAATATGCCGGATCCCTGAATAGTTTCGGAATAAAAAAACCATATTACTGCGGCTGCAAGCAAAGAAATGAAATAGATAATACAGGCTAAGTATCCCTGCCAAAGAGGATATCCCGTTTCTGGAAGCAGCGCCCATACCATATCCGATGCAAATGCCAATACACTAAACGCCATACAATATATGTACTTCTTCCATGTGTATGATTTGTCTATATCTCTTGCAGCTTTATAAATTTCATATAAAACTATTGCAATACAGATTAGATTGATTTCTGCGTAAAGGATTCTGGACTCCATTGAATTGTCCTCTTTCTTAAATTGTACTGCTTAACCGTCGACTAAACAGCATATCATCAATAAGACTACACCATTATTTGAATAATCACAATCTAAACTTTCATTTGTTTAAAAATCTTTATTTAAAATTTAAGCTGCAAATTTTGTCCGTTTCCCTGGCGATGCTCAGTTCTTCGTTAGTAGGAATAACCATTAGAGAAGTTTTACCTTTAGGATCTGATATAAGCTTTTCTTTTTCCTTGGAATTATTTCTATCATCATCCAAAATAACACCTAGGTAATCCATATCCTCCAATATCATTTTCCGTATTTGAGCCGAGTTTTCCCCGATGCCACCTGCAAATGCAATTATATCCGCTCCGTTCATAGAGGCCGCATATGCACCGATATATTTTTTTATTCGATAACAAAACATTGATATCGCAAGCTCTGCCCGAGTGTTTCCGTTTTCCGCTTCAAAAAGCACATCCCTGAAATCATTGCTCAGTCCTGAGACACCAAGCACGCCGGATTTTTTGTTCAAGTAACATATCGCTTCATCAAATGACATATCCATTTTTTCGGCAAGATATTTTACAGCAGTGGGATCTATATCTCCGGATCGCGTACCCATCATCACTCCTTCAAGAGGTGAAAATCCCATTGAAGTATCAACAGCCTCGCCCCTGTTTACAGCAGCAACGCTGGATCCGTTTCCCAGATGACAGGTAATAATTTTTAAGTCGCAAACATCTCTTCCTGCCAGATGTGCCGCTCTCTTTGCAACATAATCATGGGATATCCCGTGGAACCCGTATTTTCTTATCCTATATTCTTCATAAGCTTCAATTGGAATTGCGTAAAGATATGCCTTCCGGGGCAGCGTGCTGTGAAATGCCGTATCGAAAACGCCTACCATCGGAATATGGGGTACAATCTTTTTACAAGCCTCGATGCACATAATATTGGCAGGATTGTGAAGAGGCGCAATGTCAGAATTTTTGTTTAGTTCAGCCATGACTTCACCGTCTAATATACATGGCTTTCTAAACCTCTCCCCGCCATGTACTATCCTGTGTCCGATTGCATCAATCTCATTAAGGTCTTTTATTATTCCAAGCTTTTGATCAATCAAAGTTTTAAACACATAATCTACGGAGTTTTGAAAGCTGCCTTCCTCTATTTCTGTTTCGCATTCCAATTTGTCAGCTTTATACCGAAAGAAAGTGTTTTCAGAGCCGATTCGCTCGACACTTCCTTTTGCGAGAACCTCTTCGCTGTTAATGTTTATAAGCTGATATTTAAGAGAAGAGCTGCCAGCATTTAATACTAATATGTTCATAATAACCACCTCAGTCAGGCTTTTTTAGAAAACCAAAACCAGCACTGGAAAGTCAGTGCTTATGTTCATTCTTATACCCTATTTTAGAAAATATCTTTAAATTGAAAAAGCAGGATGTAGTTATCTTCCTGCTTATGTGTTTTTACCCGTAAATAAACCGCCGTCAAGCATTCTCATCACTTGATCAACTATATATTCCAAGTCCATAGTTTTTTCAAAAGTTACATACCTAAGCCCGATAAAGCTGGAAATACCCATCAGTACATAAGATATCAGCTCGTTGTCAAACTCGTAAATTTCGCCCTCGTCAAAAGCTTTTTTAAGGTTCTTTTGATAGTTTCCAGAAAATTTTTCATAGTATGCAACAAACAGTTCTTTGTCTATGTGAAGCGATTCCCAAATGATATTGTATACATGGGGATGCTCCTGAATTATATTAAGATAGCTGAGCATTCCGATTTTTTCTTTTTCACGTCTTGAAGTACAGTCGGAATTTTTGATGTCCTGTGCTATCCTGCTGCGAACCAGATGTCCGTATCTTGTAACAAGATAGCAGTACAAAGTATATTTATCCTTAAAATAAATATACAAAGTGCCCGGAGCAACCTTGGCCTTTACCGCTATGTCATTAATTGATGTATTATAATAACCTTTTTCGCCAAACAGACGCTCTGCCGCTTTAAGAATTTTCTCTCTTGTGGCAAGACCTCTTTTGGTTTTAGGTTCGATAACGGATATATCAGCCATTTTGCTCCTTCTTCCCAGTATTTAATCAAATATAATTTTTATATTATATCATATACTAAATTCTTTTAATATTTATACGTTTATTTCGTCCTCCGGCAGGTTAATAAAGCCCATGACTATAGATGTGAAAAGATAAGGTCTCTCATAAAAAGCTGCGTGTCCGGTCTCAGGAAGCACCACAAGCTCCGCATTAGGCATCTGTTTTGCCATGAAGCGCTGTTCATCGAGAGGTGTGATATAATCCTGCTCGCATCCTATAATCATAGTCGGTACATTTATATCCTGCAGCTTATCGGTTACGTCATGAGTGTTTGCGGAGTTTGTCAGCCTAATCATGCTGTCCAAAAAATCTTTGTTTGCAAATGCAGTTTTGGTAAGTATAGCTTTCCTTTGGTCCATCCACTCTTTTTTTCTGTCATAGTATTTTGGTGAATAGATTGCAGGTATTGTTGTGCAGTAATAAGCTTCCGGAATACCCGACGCATAATTCCACGCCTCGCCTATCTCCTTAAGCCATGAGTTTGTCCTTGCCACAGTGTTTGCAAGCACCATACGCTTTATCTTCTCAGGATATTTCGCAGCAAACTGCAAGGCTACTTCTCCGCCGTATGATGTTGCCATTATAGAAACTTTATCAAGCTTCAGCTCATCCAATAGCGAATTTACAACTTCCACCTGCACTGCCTGAGTAAATTCCTCTGTCATTTTCTCGCTTTGTCCCTGATCAAGCAGGTCCACAAGCACAAGCATGTTGTTTTGAGTAAAATGCTTCTCATAAGGAGTCCAGCTTAGAGTGGACATCATTATGCCGTTTAATATCAATAGAGGCTCGCCTTCGCCCACAGTGCGGTAAAAGACCTGTTTGCCTTTAAAAGTAAATGTACTCATATTTAACCCCCGATTATCTGTCAAAAATCAGCTGAAGTTCATGTGCCTGTTTGTAAAGTTCATCCCTGTACTTAGGGTGAGCTATGGCAATCAGCCTGTCCACACGTTCTGCAATGCTTGTTCCGCGAAGAGATGCAACGCCATACTCTGTTACAACATAGTCAACATCGTTTCTTGAAAGAGAAACAGCAGCTCCCGGTCTCAGCTGACCGACTATTTTGCTGATTTCCTCTTTTTCACCCGTTTCTTTGTTGCGCACCATTGCAGTTGAATAAAGCGCTATAAACGATTTTCCGCCTTTGGAGTTTTGCGCCCCGACGGCAGTGTCTGTCTGTCCGCCTGTTCCACTGAACTGAATTGAACCTAACGATTCGCTTGCACACTGTCCTGTAAGGTCCACTTCAAGTGTAGTGTTAACCGAAATCTGGTTGTCATTAAGCGCCATCACATGCGGATCGTTTGTATAAGCTCCGTCCAAAAACTCAACTGCAGGATTGTCATCCAAGAACTCGTAAAGCTCTTTTGAACCCATCGCAAAAGTCGCAATCATTTTCCCCTTATAGGACTGTTTGCGCTTTCCTGTGATGACTCCTGCTTTGTATAGCTTCATCATGCCGTCGGTAAACATTTCCGTATGTATCCCAAGGTCTTTTTTGCCCATAAGAGCGTCAGCCACGGCATTCGGAATACCTCCGATGCCCAGCTGTATGCATGAGCCGTCATCCACAAGGTCGGCTATAAATGCGCCGATCTTCTTGTCTTTATCATTGATGGGAGCTTCAGGAGTTGCAAACGGCTCATAATCCGTTTCAACCAGATAGTCCACATCGCTCAAAGGAATCTGTATATCGCCGAATGTCCTTGGGAAATTCGGATTAATTTCTAAAATTACTATATCTGCCTCTTCTATCATGTGTCTTTCATAGCACACACTCAGGCTCAGCGATACATTGCCGTGTTTGTCCGGCATGCTTGCAGCGCCAACATAAATATTAGGTTTTTTGTAAGCAAGTCTCTTTGTTGCAGCAAAATGCAGATGGTTCGGTATAAAGGATACATTTCCGTTCCTGTGGAATCTTCTAAGAGACGCCGTGTAAAACCATGTCTCAACCATAAACTTGCTCTTGTATTCGGGATTTGAGAAAAACTCATAATCCGCCATAGGGATACAGTTGGAAACTGAAATGTTTTCCACTCTGTCAGCTATAGTGTGCAGTTTTTCCATAAAGCACACAGCCTCTGAAATACACATCCCTGTCACTATGTAATCATTGGATTTAACCAAATCCAGCGCTTTTTCTATCGTTATAATCTTGTCGCTGTAATCATAACTCATTATATCACCTCATAAATAGCAATGGGGAAACAGAAGTTTCCCCATATGCATTTTTGTAGCCTTATTATTTGCCTGCTATGTCTGTCAATGTTTCGATTTCGCGTACTTTTGCGAATGTCTCTGTAGGCTCGTCTCCGTCGCCTTCTGTTATAGTATATTGCAGAAGTGACATTGAATCAATTCCCCAGCGGTGTCCGTTTGAAAAGTCAACAGTTCCGCCCATAGGAATGTCTATCGGGCCCTGCTCCATAGCTTTTATGTAGTTTTCCCATGTAAGAACGTCTCCGTTTGCTTCTACTCTTTCAAGTCCCTCGACAAATGTAACTGCCGCAATGTATCCAGCGGTTGCAAATGCGTTTGTTGTGTAAGCTGTTTTTACATCTTCAGCAAGGTCAGCCTGCATCATGCATTCAACATATGCAGCTGCTGCTGCCTGTCCTTCTTCGGACACAACGTCAACCCATGCGTTTGTGTAAATCGGACGGTTTTCAGAATACTTAGTGTGGTCAACAGCTGTAGGATCAGCGTTAACATATGATGTGAATACAGGAACTTCTAAGCCTGCGTCATCCATGGCAACCAATGATTCTTTAAACGGTGCCTGGTTCATAGCAAGAATAACAACTGCTACGCCAGCATCTTTAAGCTTTTGAACTGCTGTTGCATATGTGCCGTCAGCAACTGCTTCAACAACAAGGTTTGCAGCCATTGAGTCTGCATCTGCCTGTGCCTGAACACCTGCGAGTATTGATGAACCTGCATCGTCATTAGTATAAAGAACGCCGACTTTCGCATCGGAAGCAAGCTTTGCTCCGCCGAAGAGATCTTCGTGGAACACGCGAGCAGCCATAACTCTGCCGTCTGTCATATAAATAGGCTGTACTGCCATTATAGGATTCATCGGGCTTTCTTCAAAATAAAGAGCGTTGATGCCTGTAGCAGCATAAACCATAGGTATTCCGTACTCGCTGATATAGTCAAGTGTTGCCGATACTGTAGGTGTTCCGAAATGTCCGACCAATGCGAAAACTTCATCTTCTTCAGCAAGCTTTTCTGTAAGCGCTGCGCCTGTTGCACCGTCGAATCCGTCATCATATGTGATAAACTCGATTGTTCTTCCGCCGACACCGCCAGCTTCGTTAATCATCTTAAAATATGCCATTATAGCATCGTTGAACGGTACGCCGACAACTGCGAGCGCGCCTGACACTGCAGCAGTGTTTCCGACTGTAACAGTTGTGTCTGTAACACCCTGTGAGTATTCAACAACTTCCTCTTCAGCAGGTGCCTCTGTTGCAGCTTCCTCTGTTTCTTTTACAACTTCCGCTTCAGCTGTTTTTTCTTCGCTTGCAGGTGCAGGCTCTTCAGCTTTTTGTGAGCATGCTGTAAATGCCAGCATTAATACAAGAAGTGCCACTAAAATTTTTGTAAGTCCTTTTGCTTTTTTCATAACCTTTCTCCTTTAAAATTCTTCATCTAGTCTTTTTTAATAATTATCCGGTCTCCCGGCCAGATCCTACTTTTTCTTGTTGCGGTTGCCAAGATATGCCGCAAACAATGATTCGTCGTCCAATAGTTGTTTTCCTGTGCCTTCGGTTTTGATTTTGCCAAGTTCCAGAACATATGCATAGTCGGCAATCTTAAGTGTCTGATATGCATTCTGCTCAACAATTAATATAGTCGTTCCTTCCTCCCTGATTCGCTTTAATATAGAGAAAATATCTCTTGTTATAAGAGGCGCAAGCCCCAGTGATGGTTCATCCAGAAGCAGAAGCTTCGGGTTGCTCATAAGTGCCCTGCCGATAGCAAGCATCTGCTGCTCGCCTCCCGAAAGGGTTGTCGCCTGCTGCTTTCTGCGCTCTTTAAGTACAGGGAAATACGTAAAAACTTCCTCCAGCGTACGGTTTAGCTGCGCCTTGGATTTCACGCTGTATCCGCCTACCCTTAGGTTTTCTTCGGTTGTAAGCCCTGCAAGTATCATGCGGCCTTCCGGCGACTGAATTATTCCGCGTTTTGCTATCTTGTGCGCTTCTTTGTTCACTACATCCTTGCCGTCGAACATGACTCTGCCGCTCTTTGCTTTAACTATTCCCGATATTGTTCTTATAATCGTGCTTTTGCCAGCACCGTTTGCCCCTAGAATGGCAACTATAGTCCCCTGCTCCACACTCATATCAATGCCTTTAATAGCTTTTATATACCCATAATCCACGATGAGGTTTTCAATAGACAGTATCTTATTCATCATCGTCCTCCGTAAGTGTTCCGCCCAAGTAAGCTTCCTGAACCAGTGCATTGTCCTGAATCTCTGCAGGAGTTCCAATGGCAAGCTTTTTGCCGAACGATATTGCGCACACCGTGTCGCATATATCCATAACAAGGCCCATGTCGTGTTCAACAAGGAACACTGTGCAGTTATAATCCTGACGTATCTTATATATCATTTGAGCTAGCTCTTCGGTTTCAGCCTCATTAAGCCCCGCTGCCGGTTCATCCAAAATAATAAGGCGCGGATTTACCATAAGAGTTCTTGCAAGCTCAATTCTCTTTAATATCCCGTAAGGAAGTCCGTAAGGAATCATGTCTTTATATTCGAGCAGCCCCAGCCTTTGAAGCACTTCAAGCGCCTTAGCTCTCATTATCTTTTCTTCTCTTACAATTCTTCTTGAATGAAGAATATGGTCGCCAAGATTTGCGCCATATAACGAGTGCGCACCGATTAACATGTTCTCAAGTACTGTAAGCTCCCAGATAAGCTCAAGGTTTTGGAATGTGCGGACAATACCAAGCTTTATAATGTCATGCACTTTCTTTTTAGTAACATCGATTACTTCACCATTTCTTTTTTTGTAATGAATCTGTCCTCCAGTCGGCTTGTTAAACTGTGTGATGCAGTTAAAAACCGTTGTCTTTCCCGCACCGTTAGGGCCGATAAGTCCGAATATCTCGCCTTCTTTTACTTCAAAGCTTATCTCATCAACAGCTCTTAGTCCGTCAAACTGCATCAAAAGGTCTTCCACTTCAAGAACAGTATTCTCGTTCTTCATCTCGCCGTACATTCCGCTTATAAGCGACTGAAGCGTGCTGTTATATCTTTCAACAGCATTGTTAAGTTTTATGTCATCTTTTTCAGCTCTATTTTTAAGCTTTGAAAACTTCTCTTCTGCCTTTTTGCCGGCATATTCTTTAAACCCATCAAGCTCTTTGTTTTTTGCATTAAGCTTTTCGTTATAAGCTGTTTCCGCTCCCAGATCCTTTTGCGCATCAGCATTTTCTATTTTCTCATTCCATCCTGCTTTAAAGTCCTCAAGGTTTTTATCCAGCTTTGCTATCTGAGCATTCTTATATGCTTCTGCTTCGTTTTCGCTTTTGGCTTGTGCTATTCTCTTTGCTTTTTGTTCCACAGCAAGCCTCGGAAGCCTTTGTTTCTCATTCACTTTCTTGAGTGCTTTTTCATACTTATACTCAAGGCTTTCTTTTTCCGTCTGCGCCTTTTTCTCAAGGGAATACAAGCTTCTTTTAGCTTTCAGCTGCTTTTTTAAAAGCTTTCTTTGCATGTCCTGATCAAGCTCATTTTTGGCAACACCAAGATAGCTCTCATTAAGCCTGATTTTTTCCACAGCGCTGTCCCGCTTTTTGGATATATATTTTATCTTTATGTTATCAATAATTTTCGCCATATTTATATACCTTATATTTTTGAATCAATGATTTTATTTTCACTTTAATATCCGTAAATAGCCTTATAAGACCACCCGGATAAAACATTACGATAACAACAATCAAAACACCTGAGAAAATCGCCGAAGAGCCCGGATACTTGTTAAAGAACGCGATGTTTTTAAGCACAGCAAGATCCAGCCCGAAGATTACGAATGTTCCCATGATTACGCCCCAAATGCTGCGTGAGCCTCCGATAATTACCGCTGCAAGAACATTGAGCGAAAGTGCAAGCGTCCATGACGATGTGTTTGATGCGCGAAGATATGTCACATACAGCGCGCCGCCGATCATCGCATAGATTGTTGCAAGTATGAAAGCTAAGAGTCTGTATTTTAATATGCTTATTCCCATTGCCTGAGCTGCCGACTGCGAGTTTTTCATCGCAAGCATGGCTCTTCCTGTTGGGCTGTTTATAATGTTTATAGTAATTACAATCATGACAAACAGCACAGCCAAGATCAGAAAATACATCTTCTCCCTGTCCATCTCATAAAAGAACGCAAGCTTTGCCCACGGAACAGATTTAAGCCCCGATGCGCCGCCTGTAAACTGATTGGGAGTCTTAAACAACTCAAGCAGAATCTCAGACAGACCGAGAGTTATAATCGCAAGGTACATTCCCTCTATCCTGAGTGAAATGAATCCGACTATTCCGCCTAAAATTATTCCAACAATAATCACTGCTGCAATTACGGCGACATAAGGCAGCGGAATGGGTATTAATTTAAGCAAGTTGCCTGCTATGTAACTGCCCAATCCAATAAATCCGGCAGTGCCCAATGAAGCAAGACCGGCATATCCCAGAAGGATTGAAAATCCCATACCGACTATCGCATAGATAAGAGTCTGAGCTATGGCCTTTGACACCGTAAGGCTTATAATGTCATCTGTGTACATGAAAAGAAGCTGCACACATATCAATATCAGTGAAAGAATCACAAATCCGAAAAGAGGATTCTTTGCAAATCTTTTAAGTCTCTCCGTGAAGAGTTTTCTGTTTTCTTGTTTATATTCGTTTAACATCATCAGCCTACACCTTCTTGTTTATCTTTTTGCCAAACAAACCAATAGGCTTGATTAAGATTACCAGCAATATAAGCGAATACAGTATAACGCTGCTCCATAAGCTGTTAAATATCGCGATAAGTGCTTTTGACAGCGGAAGAAGAACAGCGCCGACTATAGGCCCGTAAAACGATGAAAAGCCGCCAAGCACCGATGCCAAGAATCCGTTTACCTGCACAGCTGTCATCATTGTGCTTTCAACAGAACCCGTCTGTGATGCAAGAAGTATGGCGGCAACCGAGCCGCATCCGCCTGCAATCGACCAGCTCATAGCTGTTATAATCCTTGTGTTTATCCCCATCATGCTTGCCACTTTTTCATTTGAAGCTGTGGCTCTAACTCCAAGTCCCCACTTTGTAAAATACAGAGCTACAAACAGTACAGTTACTATAGCTGCCGCAACTCCTACAATAAGAAGACCGTTCTTTGTGATATATAAATCCATTCTTCCGACAGAAAACTCTAGATTTCCCTCGATAAACCTCGCAAACTCAAAAGGTATCGTGCCGAATACCAGAGGTATTAACGCGGATATGATAATAACAAGTCCCATGGTTATCATTTGTTTTCCGACGATACTCACATTCTTTGCTTTTCTTATTATCATTGTGTCGATAAATAGTCCCAGCAAAAAGCTGACCGCAATGCCTGCTGCAACCGAAAGCCATGGATTAATACCAAGCTTGGTGATAAGCAGCGCGGAAGTGAATACTCCCACCATTGCCATCATTCCCTGAGCAAAGTTTGTCGTAAATGAAGTGCGGAACACGAGCATTATGCCAGCTGTTGCAAGCACCAGAACACCTGCAAGGTGCACATTGCTCAATATAGTCTGCACTATTGTCTGCATACTCATTCTTCTACCCCCAGCGGATTATATTAGCCGCCCAAACATATCCGATGCCCGCGGCCAACATACATATTACACTGCCGTCCGAAACTTTTCCTTCATTAATCGCCAAATGCAGCGAAAGAATCTGGTCAATCTGACCCATGTGCCCGTAGTTTTCAAGATAAATGCTCTGCTCATCTGTAAGGTTTAAGCTGTCCAGCATAAACTTATGTCCGGATCTTTTGATGTGCAGCATCGCAAGATAGGATATATCTTCCATTTTCATTTCAGACTTCTGGGCAGCTTTTTCGATACACTTCATCCAGTTGTCCATTGACACTTCGTTGAGCCTGTCTTTCATCTTCTTAGCATCCAGAAGCCTCAGCGATTTTTTGCCTTCTTCAAGGTTTTCTTTTGTGAAAGGATTAACCGTACCGCCGATTTCGACACCCGCCGTACGCGAGAGAGAACCGTCTGATATTATGTGTGAACCTAAAAGAAGATTTTTGCCGTAGTTCTTTTTAAGTATCAGCGCGCCGCCGCCTGCAGAAAGGTTATACATCATTGACATCTTAGGATCACTGTAGTCCACGAAATCTACGTTCCTGTATCCGCCGACTATCATAACTGTGTCTATCTCGTCGTCTGCAATCATCATGTCTTTTGCCATCTTCATGGCGGTCACACATGTGCAGCAACGATTTTGAACATCGATTCCCCATGCGTTAACAGCACCTATTCTGTCCTGAATATATAGAGCCGATGTAGTAAGCGGATATTCCTTCCACTCTTCTCCTATGCACACTATAACGTCAATGTCCTCGGGAAAAACGCCTGTGTTTTTAAGACAGTCCATGGCCGCCAGAGCGCCCATTTCCTGCGTTCCGTCTGAAGCATCATCTCCGGGAACGGTTTTTTCTACAATTCCGAGTTTAGCCTTTACAGCATCTTCCGCCCAAACGCCGTTAGTGCCATCAGCTACTTGCTTTGCACTCATTCTGCCTTTGGGTATATATATTCCTGTTCCCACTATGCCTACGTTGATTTCACTCATAATAATTCCTTATAGTCTCATTCCGCCGTCTGCCTGCATGATGTGACCTGTCACATAGCTTGCTTCGTCACTCGCCAAAAACAGCGCGACGTTTGCAATCTCTTCAGGCTGTCCGAGTCTTCCAAGCATTGTCATAGAAGCAAACTTGTCTAAAAGTTCCTGCGGTACGGTTTTTAAGATATCCGTCATGATATATCCGGGAGCGATTGCATTAACGCGTACGTTACCGCCCTTCATGGCAAACTCTTTTGCCCATGTTTTTGTAAGCCCCATAACACCTGACTTAGTCGCAGCATAGTTTGCCTGACCGATGTTTCCAAACACTCCTACAACACTCGAAATGTTTATTATGCTTCGCCTTTTCCGCTTCTTTGCATATGCGGTCCTACAAGTCTTGTAAGATTAAATATGCCTGTTAAGTTTACATTTATAACAGCATCCCACATATCATCTGTCATTTTAAATGTAAGTGCGTCTTTTGTTATTCCTGCATTGTTAACCAAAATGTCCACAGAACCATACTTTTCTATTGCATAATCAAACAGTTCTTTGCAGTTTTCTCTATCTGTTACATTAATTTTGAAAAATTCAACGTTTTCATCGCTGTATGTAAGCTCTGACATATCAGCTGCTATGACTTTTGCACCTTCCTTTGCAAAGCGTTTTGCCATTTCCATTCCCAAGCCTTTAGCTCCGCCTGTTATTATTGCAGTTTTTCCTTCAAGTCTCATATCCTACTCCTTTTTATGCTCTTTTTACTATTACGGCTGTGCCCATTCCGCCGCCTATGCAAAGCGAAGCCAAGCCGACTTTATTGTCACGTTTTTTCATCTCATGCAATAACGTTACCAGTATCCTGTTCCCGCTGGCGCCAACCGGATGTCCAAGTGCAATAGCACCACCGTTAACGTTTGTTATTTCCATTATCTTTTCTTCTTCGATGCCGTGGTCTTTAGATAGTTGCTTTACAACCCCAATGCTTTGTGCCGCAAATGCTTCATTAAGCTCTATAAGCTCCATTTCGGAAAGTTTCATATCCGCTTGCTCCAAAGCGTTCTTTATTGCAGGCACAGGTCCCATACCCATTATCTGTGGGTCAACACCACCCTGCCCGATTCCGATTATTTCAGCCAGAGGTTCAAGTCCGTATTTCTCAACAGCTGCTTCGCTTGCTACTATCACAAATGATGCTCCGTCGTTTATTCCCGATGCATTGCCGGCTGTAACGGTGCCGTCTTTTTTAAACACTGCGCGAAGTTTTGAAAGCTTTTCAAGATTTGTAGTCCTGTTTGGATATTCATCTCGTTTAAACTCAACCGTCTCGCGCTTGACTTTCACTTGAATTGAAACCGTTTCATCATCAAACCTTCCGGCGTCAACAGCTTTTATTGCTTTCTGCTGAGATTCATATGCAAACTCATCCTGCTCAGTTCTGCTTATGTCATACTTTTCAGCGATGTTTTCTGCTGTAATTCCCATATGCACTCCTGTAAAGGCATCAGTTAAAGCATCCTTTACCATATGGTCGGTTGTTCTTATTTCACCCATCTTTACGCCGCTTCTTACGCTTGCTGGCATCAGCATCGGTGCTCCGCTCATGCTTTCAGCACCGCCGGCTACAACGATATCTGAAAAACCGCTTTTAACACTTAAAACAGCATTCATAACAGCTTTAAGTCCGCTTCCGCAAAGCATGTTAAGGCTATATGCACATACTTCCTGAGGAATACCTGAATTAATCGCTATCTGTCTTGCTATTCCCTGCCCCAAATCAGCGCTTAAGATGTTTCCGCAGATAAGTTCATCCACATCGCTGGGATCAATTTTCGCTTCACTTAAAACAGCTTTTACTACTTCGCTTCCAAATGATGCCGGGTGTAATTTGCTCAAAGAGCCTAAAAATGAGCCGGTGGCAGTTCTCTTTGCTCCGACTATAAATGCTTTTGCCATAAATGACCTCCGTATTATAAAGGGATATTTCCCTATGCTGCTAATGAATAATCATAAAAACTAATATGAATCATATTATGAATTATGAATCAGTCTTCATGTTTATATTGTCACAACATTTATATCTTGTCAAGCATAAAATCAAGTTTTTTTAGATGTTTTTCACATATATAGTTATTTATTTTTATGTAATGTAATTAATTTCTAAATGGTGAATCATATTTCATATACTATCATTATGTTAAACAATTTGATAAATAACTAGTAGAATGCACTTATAAGCTGATTTGCTGTACTTTATCCTCTAAAAACATACATAAGTAGTTTTGCAAAATAAAAGCATATCATCTAATGATATGCTGAAATTCTAATCATCAATTAAATAATTACGGCATATTATTGTATTTTTCTATATACCATAATACCGTGTCACGAAGATAATTATTAAAATCATTTTCTGGTTTCCAGCCTAGTTCTCTTTTAATTTTACTGGCACTGATTGAATATTTAAAATCATGCCCTTTTCTGTCCTCAATAAATGTAAGCAAATCATCTTTAATTTTTGAGTTCGTCTCGCAGTTTATAATGTTAATAATTTTTTTTGCAATCTCTATATTCTTATACTCATTTTTTGTTGAGATATTGTATATCTCACCTGCTTTTCCATTAAAAACTACCTTTTCAATAGCACGTACATTATCCTCTGCATAAATCCAATCCCGAACATTTTGACCATCTCCGTAGATTGGTATTGGATTGCCATATAATGCATTTTTAATTACCTGCGGAATAAACTTCTCCTCATATTGGAATGAACCGAAATTATTTGACGAACGAGTTATAGACACAGGAAAGTTATAGGTGTTATTCCATGCCATACACATTAAGTCCGCAGATGCTTTGCTGGCCGAGTATGGATTTCCCGGATTAAGCTTTGAATTTTCATCAAATTCCTCATTAAAATCTGCACTCCCGTAAACTTCATCAGTAGAAATCTGAATATACCGTTTGTTTGATAGCTCTGTCCTCCACGATTCTTTTGCTGCCTGCAGCAATGTAAGTGTGCCTATAATATTGGTTTCTGCAAAAACATCTGCACTTTTTATTGATCTATCCACATGGCTTTCCGCTGCAAAATTTATAATATAATCAATTTTATTATTATTTATTACATGGTATACAGCGTCATAATCTCTTATGTCGCCTTTGATAAACTTATATCTCTTATTATTTTCAACATGTTTAAGATTACTGAGATTTGCAGCATATGTTAAAACATCAAAATTTATAACATTTACATCCTCATATTCTTTTAGTATGTGTAATACAAAGTGTGAGCCTATAAACCCGGCTCCTCCTGTTACCATTATATTTTTCACAATATATTCCCCTCTGGCGCAAACTTATATTTGTCCGGATAATCACTATATCTTATTATCATATTGCACCCTTTTTCATCGGTGATAATTATCTCGTCATATGCACTGTCAATTCTTCCAGCAAGTTCTTCTTGGTTTCTTGCCACTACAAGAAAATATCCCGCTCGGGCTGTAGCATTTTCTATCCCACCTACAATATCACCGACTCTTTTAGCTATTGAAAGCTTGCTTACTCTGTTTTTAATAAGCTTTTCTTTATCGTATGATATACCTGTAATTTTGCCTTCTCTTAAGAAAAACATCTGCGTTGACAAGAAAATTTTATTGCTCTTAAGATTATAATTTAAATAATCATTTAAATCCACATCGTATCCTTTTATTTCGCTAAGAAGAATATCCAACACATCAATACCCGTTATAACAGGAATCGTAACATCCTCATATGCACCGCCTATCCGCATAGCAATTTCATTGACCTTAATTCCATCACTACCAATGAGATACTGAAAATATACAGGGCCGTTTTCAAATCCAAAAGTTTTTATTATCCTTTCAGTAATTTCCTCTATTTCATCATATCTTTTTTTCAAATGAACAGACGGAAAGTTGTGAGCGATGCATATACCAATATGGTTACCTTCCGACAAAGTCACTCTGTCCACTACGGAAAGCAAAGTCAGTTTACCATCTTTAAGCCATCCGTTAACAGTTATCTCATCGCTTTCATAATACTCTTCAATCAACACTTTATCCTCTCGTGAAAACGATAGAGTGTCATCTATGTATCTTCTTATTTCATCTATTGAGCTTACTTTATATATTCCGCGCTGTCCCTGTGAGTCTACAGGCTTTATTACAGCCGGAAATGTAATACTTTGTACCTCATTATCTGAAAAATCTTTTCCAATCAAGGCATAGACAGCGGTAGGTATATCATTATCCTTAAAAATCTTTTTCATAACACGCTTGTTTGTTGCAGACAACGCCTGCTCAGGTGTGAGATAGAAAGGAAGTCCAAGCTCATCTGCAACGACCGCTGCAGTATAAATAGGCTGATCTGTGCCCAATGTAACTATAGCATGGGGTTTATATTTTTTTGCAGCTTCAAGAACAGCCGGTACATCAAAAGTCGATATCTGGAGATGCGCGTCACACATCTTGCTTCCAATGCAATTGGGTAAATAATCAACCAAGAAAACTTCATCGCCGCAGCTTTTAAGCCTCTCGATAAGGTTAATCTGGCAATTGCTGCCTCCTAATACCATTACCTTCATATCTGCCCCCTGATTACTTTTTCCAAATTATAAGAGCCTTTGCTATTGCCATGCGTGTTTTTAAAAATACGCTTTCTGTAGTTTGTATATATTTTAAAATAAAGCTTTATAAGCTTCCAAAAAGAATAATTCGTTTCAGCTTTCTTATAACCTTTAATATCGATGTTTGCAATGTTTTTTGTATACTTCAATATCTCCATAGAAACATACACAAACTCAGTATTTGCTCTTATTACTTTATGCCTTATGTCTCTGTTCATTATTCTATAACTTGACACTTTTATATCCTTCGGCAGCTTCGTAAGTACTCTGAACAGTAAATCTCTCATTACAGAACCAAATCCCCTGGGCCCTAAATAAGGCATTATTCCGTATACCACGTCGTAGCCTTCCAGTGCTTTATTATAGAGCCTTTTTATATCGCTTGGATCCTGCTCCAAGTCGTCATCGATTATAACAGTATACTCATACCTGGCAAAACTCAACCCACAAAGCGTAGCACTTTGCTGTCCGTAGTTTCGATCCAGCTTTATTGCTATAACGCTTTTATTGATAATGGCCAAGCCCGATATCTTCTCCCAACTGTTATCCAAGCTGCCATCATCAACGAGTATTATCTCATAGTCATCAAACTGACCAAGCACGTATAAAAGCTCTTCCACCAGCTTTGAAACTGTTTTTTCTGAGTTGTAAACAGGTACTACGACCGAGATGCTGGAATCAATTTTTTTCATAACACTCGCCTATTCGTTTTGCAATCTCTTCACAATCTTCGGGTTTCATCTTTGCATGCATCGGAAGGCGAAGCATACATTGGCATACATGCTCTGTGGCGTGTAACGCTGTTTTTCCCATATTTTGCCATTTCCCCGCCGTATGCAGCGGCACATAGTGGATAACTGCCTCAATTCCTGCCTCTTTAAGAAGATTTGCAACCTTTTGTTTCTGCGCTTCATCCTCCATCACTATATAAAACACATGCGCGTTGTTCTTGTTATTATCAGGAACCAGCGGAAGGTGTATGCCATGCTTTTTAAACGGCTCAAGAGCCTTCATGTAGCAGTCATATATAAGCCTCTGCTTGGCCGTTATCTCTTCCGCCCTGTCAAGCTGCGCGCATAAAACAGCGGCAGCAATATTGCTCATCTTGGCATTCATACCAACATCCTGCCATGAATAAAAAGAAACTTCTCCGTTCAAAAAAGCCCTTCTGTCCGTTCCGTTTTCATATATAATATCAAGTTTTTTTATAATGCTTTCATCGTTTAAAATTACAGCGCCGCCTTCATCGGAAGATACGTTTTTTGTCTTATGAAAAGATATTATCCCAGCATCGCCGATTGCACCCAACGGCTTGTCATTATATTTTGCGCCAAACGAAAGAGCTGCATCCTCTATTATCTTAATATCCGAAAAAGCTCCTCTTAAACGCTCCATGTCACATGAAGCACCTCCGTAATGGGTTGGTATCACGCACACGGTTTTTGCGGTTTTGCGTTTCAGTGCGTCATCTATGTCCATCACTAAAGTTTCAGGATCAATGTCGCAGAAAACTGGATCCAAACCGAGCCGAAGTATGCTGTTTGCTGCCGAAGGATACGTAAATGACGGCAAAATCACTTCC
Source organism: Christensenellaceae bacterium (assembly GCA_963677605.2). Taxonomy (GTDB): domain Bacteria; phylum Bacillota; class Clostridia; order Christensenellales; family UMGS416; genus JAGLOK01. Next base: position 288,976 of record CAXXDX010000002.1, read on the forward strand.
CCGCCTTTCGGAAACTCATAAGCAAAAAGCAATAAATCAAGTGCGGTTGAACCGTTTGCGGTTAAGTAAACTTTGCATCCGTAATAGTCCGAAAGTCTTTTTTCAGCTTCACTCAAAAAATCCGTGCCCGAAAGCAGCGCTTCTGTTACATTAAGCGCTTCATTTTCATCATAGTACGTTTCTTTGAATTTTATGCTCATCTTACTACCTTATAAACCTTTACAGACCAGTTTTTATTATCAGCAAATTTTACAATACGCATCGCATACGGCGAGTAAAACTCGGTTTGAAGCTCACACTTTAAATCAAGAAATTCTTTCATGTCTTCATAGTATGGATATATGTTGCCGTAAACGATATTCCACACAGGGCGTGTTTCATAAATATAGTCCATCTCCTCAGGATATATTATATACTCAATCCCGTTTTTATTCACATAGTCTGCAAAAGACATATTGTTGTCATCCAAATATCCTAAGTTTCTGTAATCATAAAGCGCGTCATAGGATAAAGCATATTCCGCATTAAGGTTTGCAAGCACTTTCGCATCTTCCGGAACTGCATTTTCAATATCGTTAAGATATTCTTTATAATCATTATTTATATATGGCATCACCTGCATGGCAGATGATATTACAGTCAATACAGCAACTACCGCAATAACAAAAATTTTAAATCTCTTTATCTGATTTATCAAAAATATAGTAAGAATAAAGCTTGTTACAAACATCAGAAAGTAAGAAGGCTGTGAATATCTCCCTATAATTATATAGCCGATGTTTACAGCTATTACAGGAAAAATATACGCAAGCACTTTCTTGTTCCAAAATGCATATATAGCTCCTCCTATAATTGCTATAGCAAATACCGCAAGCTGTGCTTTTATCCATGGCGTATAGTATGTTCCGGAAATCCACAGCCACAGCTTTTGATAATATGGAACTATAGCTTTGATTTTCTGACTAAAAGTCATGGTAACGCCCAGATGATCTCCGTATTTGAGGTAATGCGTAATAAACTGCGAGTCGAAAATATAGCTTATGCCTATAAACAGCCCAGCAAACAGCGCAACAATCCCCACCAAAACAGCTAAGTTTTTAATCTTAGCCTTTTTGTCAATTGCAATATAATAAATATACACGCTGCCTACTGCAAGAGCCGCGATAAACGAATTAGGATGTATGCCTATCATAATCCCTATTATTAAGCCGGTAACAATATCATTTTTTATTGACCACGAACCAATATTTTTATACAAATAATATAGAGCAAATAACATCCCGAATGCTATAATTATCTCCTGCCTTGCAAAATGCGAAGCGTACAGAAACTGAACATTAAATGCCAGAGCCGCAGCTGATACTGCTAAAAAAATCTTATTCCCTGATATGACATATACCAGCTTATAAAAGACATATAATAATGCGCATCCGAAAATCAGCGACAAAAGCCTTACCGCAAACAGATTATAACCAAACACCATTATAAAAGGCATCTGCAAAATATGAAAAATTGTTTTTATCGCGTGCGGATATCTGGGAAGCAAATCGAAAAACGTTTCAGTGGAGCTTACGCCCTCATTCATCATGGTTCTCGTAAGTCCCGAAAGCCACGACTCATCCGAGTGCATGAATGGGAATTTATCAAGAAAAAAAAGATTTATAAGAAAATACAATCCCAATAAAGATATCAATATTATGTTTTTGTTTTCTTTCTTCATAATCCTCTATGCAATCTGTTTCATATCTTTTTCACTACAAAATACTGTGAATTATAATTATCTTCACATAGCTCAATTGTTCCGGATTTTTCAATTATTAAACCGGCATCTTTTATAAACTCCGAAAACTTCTCCACTGTTCTGAAAGAGAAAAACCTCTCTCCCCTGCCACCATAGTCTTTAAAGCCTTCATTGCTTTTTTGTTTGTCGCCATACTGACACAAAATAATCATCCCGTTCAGCTTTAATACTCTTTTAAGCTCATATATAACAGAAGGCATCTCAGCGTTTGGTATATGCAAAAGACAGTTCATCGCATAGATTACATCAAATGAATTATCCGCAAATGTCATGTCGGAAAAATCCATAACATGTGCATCAATCCCCTTATCCCAACACCTTTTAACATGCTCTTGCGATAAATCCACAGCGGTGACATCAAGACCGTTTTCCATAAAAAACAAACTGTCCTGCCCGGTTCCCGCGCCTATTTCAAGAATGCTTTTTAAACCTCTATCTTTAATTATCGAAAGAAAGTCATTCCGCAAGTCAATTTTCCAATCGCTTTTTATCTTAGCATCTCTTTCAACCACATTCTTATTATAATAATCTTTCAGCTGAGCTTTATTATTGTCCATTATTGAACCTTTCATGAAGATGAGTATTAATAATATACCATATTTTTCATTAAAAAGTTTAGTTCATATTAATCATATAATACTATTAATAAAAACCTGTTTAGAATGTTTTTAAAGCACTTAGATAACAAACCCCTGCGGACATGTGCCTGTATTGATCTTTTATTTTTATCTAACAATTTAGTTAACCAATAAAAATCCGCGGACATGTGCCGCGGATTTCAATGATTAATTCTTTTGTCCGCTCGCAAAGCGCAAAACATAAAAATGCATAAGTGAATTTATTCACGAATTTTTTGTGTTTTGTAAGACTCTCGCCCGAATAATTTTTCGGGCGAAAGCAAAGCTTTGCTTTGCGTATTAGTCTGTTACTACAGGATAGCCTTCTGCAATCCAGCCCACAGCCATTCCAAAGTGGAGTGATACTGCGTCATGGCCCATCATGCGAAGAACTGCTGTTGTCTGGCCTGCTGTCTGGCCTGAATAGCATGCAACGATAAGCTTGCCTGACGGAAGCTCGCTGAAGTCCATGTCAGCACCGAAAGGTATGTTAATTGCGCCTGCGATGTGGCCTGCAGCAAAGTCTTCTGCTTTTCTTATGTCAACTACTGTAGCTTCGCCTGCGTCAACTGCTGCCTGAGCGCCGTCCCAACCGATTTTGAAGTTTGCGTTTTCTTCCATGCCAACTGCCACGAAGTAATCTTCAACTGCTTTAAGAAGCACTGCGTCAAAGCTTACGCCTGCGTCTGAAATCTCAACTGCTTCAGTGTCAACATAAGCTTCATAGCCTTCAACAGCCATTGCGCCTTTGTTGTAACCTGATTTTACAGAGTAAGCATCGATGCCAAGCATGCGCATAAGAGCTGTTGCCTGTCCTGCTGTCTGTCCTGAATAGCAGTATACATAAACAGGTTCGTCTGTCGGAAGCATTGAAACCTTTTCTGCAAGGTCTGAGCCCCATGAAGCGAGAACTGCGCCTTTGATGTGGCCTTCGTCATATACGTCCTGCTGGCGGATAGAAACTATGTTAAGCTCTTCGCCTGTGTCCATTTTCTCAAAGAGTGCTTCCCATGAAATCATAGGATTTGCGAACTCGCCTGCAAAGTATGCGTTAGCTGCAGCTGTTTTCACATATGTTGTCCAGCCGCCCATGCCGCTTTTAAGTGATACAGCGTCATAGCCGAGTGCGCGAAGAACTGCAACAGTCTGTCCTGCTGTCTGTCCTGAATAGCAAGCAACGATGATCTTTTTGCCTTCGAAGTCTGCAAATTTTTCCTGCATGCCTTCGCCGAAAGGTACGTTTACAGCGCCGTCGATGTGTGCTGCGTTGTAATCATCAGCCTTGCGGATGTCCATCACTGTAAGGTCGCCTGCTGCGATAAGCGGTGCAGCTGCGTCCGAAGCCATGATGTTGTTTGCGTTGTCAGCTACTGTGTTGAAGTACTCTTCAACAAACTCAAGTGCTTCTTTGTTAAATTTAGCTTTTGCGTCAGGAAGCTCGTTAGCTGCTGTTTCCACATAAGCTTCAAAGCCTTCAGTCTTTGATGCGCCGAGGTTATATCCTGATTTAACAGAATATGCTTCGATGCCGAGTATATTAAGGAGGGCAACAGTCTGTCCTGCTGTCTGTCCTGAATAGCAGTATACATAAACAGGTTCGTCTGTCGGAAGCATTGAAACCTTTTCTGCGAGGTCTGTGCCCCATGCTGCAAGGTATGCGCCTTTGATGTGGCCTGCTTCATAAACGTCGCTCTGACGGATGCTCAGAATGAACGGCTCGTCGCCGGCGTCGATTTTAGCAAAGAGGTCGTCCCAAGTGATGATGCGGCTGCCTGGGTACTCCGCAAAATAGTCAGTGGCCGCGCTTTCAAGCGCATTTCCTCCGGAACATGCTGTCACAGCAAACACCATGATAGCAGCCATAAGGATTACTAATAGTTTTTTCATCTTTTGTCCTTTCTGTTACGAAGCGTCTTGCCTCGTGGGTGTGATATCTTCTGCCGGCGGCTGCGGGTTTTCAACATCCTCATATTCCAACCAAGCCCCGTCATATATCCTTACATCTTTGTATCCTGCATCCTTGAGCGCCGCATAGCTCTGGGCAGCCCTCACCGATGTTTTGCAGAATAATATTATTTTAGTTTCAGGCGTAATGCCTTCCGCTATATATGTGCTCTGTATGTCGCGCGGAGTTTTATACTCTCCGTTTGCATACATGTTCCACTTATATTCCTTGTGACACGAGCCGGGGATTGTTCCCGCGTAGTACTCTTCGTCGCTGCGTGTGTCTATAATCACCGTGTTTTCATCCGGCATGTTGATTATCGACTTCACATAGTCCAGCGTCACAATAAGTGATTTCTGATAGTCGCCCGCAACATACTCAGCCTCGGATGTTTCCACCTTGGCAGAGTTCATTGCGACATCCGCTTCCTTGAGAGCTTCAAATCCGCCGCTTATGACGCGAACATTGAAGTTTGAATACATGTTAAGCGTCCACTGCACACGTGCGGCCTGCATATTACTTGCATTGTCATAAACCAGGATCTCGTCGCTTGCGGTGATTCCTGCAGCGCTCATGACCGCCTCTACCTGCGCGGTGTCCGGAAGCATGTTTGCATACGGCTCACCGACTGTAAGCGCACCCATAGGAATGTTTACAGCTCCTACAACATGGTTTAAGCCATAGTCTTCAGCGCTTCTTACATCCACGACAGTTATGCCGTCTTCGATAAGCGCTGCCGCTTCTTTTGGTGTCACAATGTATTCGCCGGTTTCAGCAAAATCAAAGTTTGCACATGCCGAAAACGAAAGAATCATCAATGCAGTCAGAATTATTAGCATTCTCTTTTTCACGGTACTACTCCTTTGAAGCCGCAATTGCAGCAATTATGTCTTCCTTGCTAAGCTCATTTTCAGACAAAGTCTCATATATCTTGCCGTCTTTTATGATTACAACCGCCGGGCAGTCCTCGCAGCCTAAACGCTCAGCCAAGCCCTTTGATTTATAAGTATCAACCTTATGGCAGCAGTGATTGTCATACATTTCTTCGATTTCCTCAATAACTGTAAGGAACTCGCGCTGTGTATGGTCTACTGCGTCATAAACGTATGCAATGCCGTCGCCCATCATTATCTGATGCTCGAATATTTCGCTTTCTGCAATATATTTTTCAGCCATAACACCGGCTGTCGCCGCATCGCCTACGCATGTTGCAACCTGGCGAAGGAAACGCTCGCGTACATCGCCTGCTGCAAATACACCTGAGATGTTTGTGCGCATTTCTTCATCTGTTAAAACATAACCGCGGTCTGTCATCTTAACGATGTCTTTATAAATAGCTGTGTTAGGAACAAATCCGATAAACAGGAAGCATGTCGCGCAGTCAATTCTCTCACTTTCGCCTGTCTTGAGATTTTTGAGCACAACGCCTTCAAGCTCTTCGCCGCCGTAGTATTCATCTACAACAGTATTCCACTTAAATTCCATTTTAGGATTGGCAAGCGCTGCAGCTTTAGCTATCTCGTTGCAGTCCATAACACCTTCATCATGAAGAACGGAAACTGTAACTTTGCTTGCAAACTTTGTAAGGAACATGCCTTCTTCTATAGCGGCATCTCCTGAGCCTATTACAACAACTTCCTTGCCTGTGTTGGCAGCAGCGTCGCATGTGGCGCAGAATGCAATTCCCTTGCCTATATACTGCTCTTCGCTGTCGATTCCGAGAACTCTCGGTTTTGAACCGTTTGCAATGATAACAGCTTTTGCTTCATATCTGTTTCTGAATGTTTCAAGGATTTTGATATCTCCCGAGAAATCCACAGTTTTAACGTTTGTAAGTTTAAAATCCACTCCGAACTTTTTCGCCTGATCTTTAAAAAGGTTCATGAGGTCTATTCCAGAAATTCCTTCAGGGAATCCCGGATAGTTTTCTATATCATTTGTGTTTGTAGCGATGCCGCCGACCAAAGCCTGCTCTATAATAAGAGTTTTAAGCTTTGCTCTTCCGCAGTATATGCCTGCTGTAAGCCCTGAAGCTCCGCCGCCTACGATAACGACATCATATTGTTCAACTTTTTTCTCTCTAGCCATAATATTATCCTTTACATAAAGTACTTAACCAGCAGTTTGCTGCCGATCACTGCGCCGCCGAACATAAACAGGGCAAAAACCCAGCCTGAAAGCGACAGTGAAGCGATTCCCGAAAACAGTGCGCCGATGTTACAGCCTGCTGCAATGCGTGCACCGTATCCCATAAGAAGTCCGCCCAGTGTTGCGGCAGCAACCTGTTTCCATGACTTAATTTTCTTAAATTTGAAACCTGAAGCCATAAGCACAGCAAAAAGTGCTCCGAATATAATTCCTATGTTTCTCCATGTGGGTGCATGGCTTAAAAAGCCTGCTTCAAGCGTGGCCTGAGCACCCGGGGAAGAAAAGTAATACCATTTGTCAACCGAGCCGCCCACAGCTTCAAAGAGCCAGGCTCCCCAGTTTGCAAATATTCCCGAAACGCCCCACGGATTGCCTGTTGTAGCAAATGTAACTATCTGAAAAACAGAAAGCAGAACCGCTCCGGCAACATATGGCAACGCATTTTTAAACCACATCTTGTAGAATTCATTTTGTTTTATATTGTCAAAAAATTTCTTCAAGTTTCTCACCTCAATTAAGTTTTAATACTTTAAGTTATGCTTTTTCTATGATGCATTCCCATTCGCCGTCGTCAACTTCTTCAAGCTCAACTTCGTGACCTTGTTTGCGTGCCCATTCAGGAACGTTTTTCATTGCGCAGCTATGGTCGATCTGAACGATAAGCACATCGCCTGATTCAAGTTCTTCAAGTGCTTTTTCTGCTTTGATAAGTGGTACAGGGCAAGCCTCGCCCAAACAATCCAATACGACTTCTTTACTCATTTTTGTTTCCTCCGAAAAATTATTATTTAAAAAGGATTGCCTTAATCCTCTTTTTTGCGGTTTTCCCATTTATGTGCGATTACGTATATTACTGCGATGATAAGAAGGTTGCACAAGAGTCCTCCGAACCACCCGAATGCTGTTGAATTAAATAATTTTGTAAATACATCAGGAAGGAATATTCTCTTTCCGGTTACTATGAAGTTGCGATACCACCATCCATAGTCATGAGCTCCCCACAGCGAGCCTACAACGAAAAAGAAAAGTGATATAAGCTGCATCCAGAATCCTTCGCCTATTCTCATCAGTGTGCCCGATGCGCAGCCGCCTGCAATAACCATACCGATACCAAACATAAATGCGCCGATACCTGTTGCAATTGAAACCGGAGCCACATAGCTTTGTCCCGGAATAGCCTGTCCGTTTACAAATGCTCCGTACTTTATTGCTGTAAACGCAATTGAAGTTATGGCAAATGCTATAAGAACCGCTCTTGTTACGGTAGTTGATCCTGTAAGGTAGGGATCGCGCATAGAAGCTGTGAAGCAAAAGCGTGCGCGCTGCAGGATAAAACCAAAAGCTAAACCTGTCATCCAATAGAGCCCGAGGTTTTCACCTCTTAACGTCAAAAGAACGCCTATTACAACGATGATTACGATAAGCCCTAATGCTATAGGTATCTGATTCATCCTTTTTTTGCGTTTTCTGCTTGATGCTCTGGAAGAAGTTCTGATTGTGCTTTCTGACATGATTACACCTCTTTGTTAGTTTGTTAATTATTTAACATATTGACCTGTTTTATTTTATCATACTTTGTTAAAAATCTGTCAATCCTTTTTCTTATGCAGTATTAGATTTGTTTATATCAAACTTTGGTGCTATAATATCCATTAATATCAAAGCAATATCAGGGATTTAGACATTAAAATGAATATAGAATCTTTAAAATATTTCTATATGATTGCCAAGGCGGGAAACATAAGTTCCGTCGCAAAAAGCGTGCACCTTTCTCAGTCTGCACTATCCCAACAGATTCAGCGCCTTGAAACAGATTTTGAAAAAAAGCTTCTGATACGCTCCAATAAAGGCGTTCAGCTCACACCTGACGGTAAGATAGTTTACAAATTTGCAAGCAACATCCTTCGCACATACGAACACATGATGGAAGAGCTTGAAAGCGAATCAAGGAAAAACATAATTATAAAGATTGAAGCTCCGTCGTCTCTTGCAGACTATGCGCTTCCCTGCACGATGATAAAGGCCAATGATAAGTATCAATTGCATAAGTACGAGCTTTCCAGCAATCCGTCCTATGAAATACTTCAGAATGTTTCAAACAACATTTGCGATGTAGGATTTTCATACATGAAAACTCCGAACGGATATGACGGAGTGCTGTGCCAAAGAGCCGGCATAAACCGTATAATTCTTGCTGCACCCAACAATTCCGATTATCCAGATGCAATAAGCCTGTCAGAGCTTTCAGACATATGCCTTATAACACTTACCGGCAAAACCGATATTAACGAAATCATCTTCGATAAGCTTGAAAAACTGGGAGTGCCCAAAAACGAGCTGAACTGCAACCTCCGCGTGGAAGGCATTGTTGGAGCTAAAATGATGATAAACAGGGGTTACGGCATGGCTTTCCTTCCTTATATTTCGGTTAAGGAAGAGCTTTATAAAAAGCAGTTTAAGGAAGTAAAAGTAGAAGGTCTTGATATGGATCTTGACATCTATCTTTTATATAAACAAATCCACACAGAACATGTGGAGGCATTTTTGGAATGGTTTAAACAAAATGGAGAAGCAAGCTTCTGCTGATACATTTATCTTACTGTAAATGTTACTTCCCACACGCCGTTCATAACTTCTTCTATATTAACGTCGTGTTTTTTGTCCAAATACTTGTTTTTTATAGCTTCAATCGTACAGCTGTGGTCCACCACAATCATAAACGATTCCCCGCTTTTTGTGTGGGCAAGCTCCTGTTCTATTTTTAAGATCGGAACAGGACAAATATCTCCGAAACAGTCGATTAGTTTTATATCTTTTTTCATTTTCTACATCATAATGGACACATATCCTGCAACAAGCAGAACTGCGAAAGTTATTGCAACACCCATTACTCCCTTCTTTAGCATAAAATCAGTGTCAAGGCCGTATCCCACAGGGATGGCTCTTATTGAAGTCGGCAGCAGGAATGCGCAGTTGCACGCCGCAGCCGTAATATAAACATATTTAAGCGGCACATCGCTTATAACAGAGACAATACCGATTACAAGAGGCACTGCAACAGCGACGGCTGCCGTGTTGCTTGATGCATTGGATAAAAACATTGAAAAAGCGATTATTATTAGCAGTATCGGCAGGGTTTTGTTCAAGTCAATAAGCGACACAGCTTGTGAAACTCCTGAAAGCGCGCCTGTTGATATAAGCATATTGCCTATTGCAAGCCCGCCTGAAAACAGAATCATAAGCCCCCAGTTGATGTTCTTTTCCGCCTGCTTCCACGTGATGAGCCGTTCGTTTTTTTCGCCGTTTATAACAAAAGCTACAACGCCGAACAGCATAAACGCGAAAAAAGGCTTAAACTCCGGCAGTATGCTTGCATAAAGCGGCCTCGCAAAAGACAAAGCAACCGGAACAACAAACAGCACAAGCGATATTACCTGAGATCTTTTCATTTTTCCCGCCAGCTTATACTGCTCTTTAAAATACTTGCTGCTTCCCGGCATATTTTTTGTTTTAAACCTAAGAAGCAGAATATATGCAACAATGCCCAACGATAAAAGCGCAAGATACGGAAGCATCTTTGCAGTCCATTCAATGAACATGAACTCTCTTCCCGTAAAGCTTTCAATGTGAGTGATAGCGACAAGGTTCATCGCGCCGCCCAAAGGCGTACCAAAGCCCCCAAGCCCCGCGCCCCATGCGACCATCATAAGTATCATCTTGAGAAGATAGTCGCTTTCAGCCTCGTTCTCGCCACCTGCATACTGCATCATAGCATATGCAATGGGACATAACGCTGCGACAACCACGGCGTTCGGAAGAACCGAGGACAGCACAACCGACAGCATAAACCACACGACAAGCTGCCACTTTACCGAGGTTCCTATGACGCTCAGTGCTTTTAGCGCAATCCTCTTATCGAGGCCGGTATTTTTCCATGTTATTGTAAGCACGTTTGCACCAAGCAAGAGAACAACTATCTGAGATGCGTAGTTTTTTAATACATCAGCCATTGGCATTATGGAAAACAGGCTGTTTATGACAATGGGCAAAAGCGCTGTCACCGCTATATGAAAAGGCCTCGTTATCCACCAGTAGACCATCAGAGCAAGCGTTGAAACGGCAATTCTTGCTTCAAATGAAAAGATGCTTTTAGGCATAACAAAAGCGACAGCAGCAAATAATATTGCTCCCGCTGCCAGATGAATAAACCGCTTTTTTGCATCCTTTGTCATTTTCATTGTCCTATGATTTTACCTACATTGCTGCGTTTTGTAAACCGCAAATTATCATTTATTCGCAAAATATGCACTCTTGCTTTGCAATAAACCGTAAAAAAGCAAAAGCGCACGGATAACCATGCGCCTTGCCTTATGATAGTTGGAAGAACTATTGTTTTACTGCTCCAGATGTTATTCCCTGAATAAAGTACTTCTGTCCCAGCAGATATATTAGAAGAACCGGCAGAGTAGTTAAGACTATGTCTGCAAAGATAAGATTCCATTTGCTTGTCGTACGTCCGAAGAACTGATAGACAGATATCGTCATTGGATATAGCTTTGTGCTGCTTGTAAGATACAAAGGCACAAGGAAGTTGCTCCACGTTCCCATAAACTGCAGTATAAAGCATGTTGCGATGATGGGCTTGAGCAACGGCATGATTATATAGAAAAACAATCTCACCGAATCCGCACCGTCGATTATCGCAGCCTCATCCATCTCCTGCGGCACTGAACTTACAAAGTTTCTTATAACAAAGACGCAAAACGGTATCATCCCGCTCGTAAATGTTACAATTACACCTAGCCGTGAATCTGTCAGGTTAAACAGCTGAAACATTCTGACAAGTGTAATAAAGTTTACAGGCAAAAACAGGCCGAACAAAATAAAGTAGTAAATAAAGTTATTTATCTTAGTCTTCTTTCGGCTTAAAACAAAAGCACACATCGCGCACAGCACGACTCCCAGCGTCGTACTTGTAAGCGAATACACAAGGCTGTTTGTAAAGCCCTGAACAAGCTTGCCTTTTTCTATGACTTCTGCATAGTTTTCAAAATGCCATACTTCGGGAAATGCCAGAGACATTCTCGCAGCTTCGTACTTGTCTTTAAACGAGTTTATAACAACCATGTAAAATGGTATTACAACTATAACGCACAGCAGAATGCATATTATCTGTTTTATCAATGTATAAATATGTTTCTTTTTGATAACCATTATTGCTGCACCTCCTGTTTGCTCATCATCTTAACAATAAACACACCGGCAACACCCGTTATCATTAGAAGTATTGTATTCATTGCAGTTGCCATTCCGTATGCACCCTTTGAATACAGCTGGAACACATAAGTCGTTAAGACTTCCGTGAAGTGTCCCGGACCGCCGTTTGTCAGAACATAAACTATTTCAAACACTTTAAGTCCATATGTAACGCCGAAAACAAGGTTGATTGTTATTGCTCCGGAAAGCATCGGCAGCGTTATATGAAAAAGTTTCTGCCAGAAGTTTGCGCCGTCAATATCCGAAGCCTCATAGTATGATTTCGGTATGGCGGTAAGCCCCGCAAGGAAAATGGTCATTACATATCCGACACCTTTCCATGCATCCACTGCAAAAATGGTTTTCCACACAACATTAAGATCCGACAGCCATTTCTGCTTTAAAAAATCCAGTTTCAAAGCTCCGAGAAGGCCGTTTAGAAGACCGTTGTTGTAGTTTAAAACAGACTTAAACGTTATGCCGATAATTATCATAGGAATTATTGCAGGAAGATATAATATTGTTCTGTACAGTTTTTTGCCGGCCAGCCCTTCTTTAAGCATGATAGCCAAAAACAGAGCAAGCGTAATCTTTATTACGTTTGAAATCATTGTAAATCTTAGAGTATTAAATATACCCCTAGAGTATTCCTTGTCCGATGTGAAGATATCAATGTAATTCTGTATGCCTACAAAATGTGTGCCGTTTACTGCGCTTCTTGAACTCCAGTCAGTAAATGAATAGTAGATACCCATTAAGTTGGGGAGCAAAAAGAATACAATGTAAATCAACAGAGGCAGCAGAATAAACCATTGTGGGTATATTTTGTGTTTGTTCATACGTTTCTCCTAAAAAAAGATGCCCCGGCTAATGCTGGGGCATCCTGTTGTCCATTATTCCCAAGCAGGATCGCCGGCAACTTTCGCTGCTTCAGCACGATTACTGTCCATATTTTTGAGAACGTCTACAGCTTCTATCTGGCCTAAGCAATATGCTACCATATCTGCTCCGAAGTCCATCCAGAAGTCGTTTGTATAGCTTGTGCCTGTCTGAAGAACAGGATAAAGCATGTTTTCTTCGCCAACTGATTCAACAAATTCTTTTTCAGCAGGTATCCAGTGCTGTTCGATTGCATCATCATTAACGTGAAGGTTAGTTGAGTTTGAGTTGTCAAGGATTGACTGAAGGCTTTCAGTTGTTGTTACAAATCTGAAGAATTCTTTTACAAGCTCAGGATGCTCTGATCCTTTGTAACCGAACATTGTCGGGCCTGCCGGATTTGTAGGATACTGATCGTTGTCGTTGAAAGGAATGAGGAACATTCCGAACTCGTCTGTTGAGCCCTGCTCTGCAAGTGTGTTGATCATTGATGATCCGGACATTGCCATAGCAATCTTGCGGTCAAAGAAGTCGTTTGTCATGTTGGATGAGTCTGAACCAATCCAGTCTTCTCCGAAATAGCCGAGGTCGGACAGTTCTTTGAACTGCTCAAGCACTTTAAGCATGTCTGCATTTTCTGCAAAAGTTGTTTCGTTGTTGTTCAGTTTCTCATAAAGACCAGGCTGTGCTTTTTCATAAGATGCACCTATCTGGAAGAATGAAAGCTGGTGCTGCCAACCGTCTGCTCCGGGTACAAACCAAGGTGTGATGCCTTCTGCATATATTGTAGCACAGATTTCTTTAAAGTTCTCAAATGATGTCGGCGGTTCAAGACCAAGTTCGCTGAACAAAGTTTTGTTGTAAACCATAACGAACTCAGGTGAGTTTGCCCACAGCTGAAGTCCATAAAGTTTGTCGTCAGCAACGCATGAGCTCAAGCGTCCTTCAGGAATTACAGCTTCCCATGCTTCGCCTGTGAAATCGATACAATATTTCTCAGGATCTACGATAAAGGATTTGATTGCAAACGGATTTGACTGAATCCAGAAAATGTCCGAGCAAGTGCCTGTGTCAAGTTTAGTTTTCAAAATGTCAAAATACTGGCCTGACGGAATTGTCTGAAGGTCGACTGTTACGCCGTATGTCTCTTCAAATCTTGCGATTGTCGGAGCATAGCGCTCATCGTCCATCCATCCCTGAGATACGATTATAGACAGTTCTTCTCCTTTAAACTGATCTACGTCGACTGCTCCTTCGTCTTTTGCATCTTCAGCTTTGTTACAGCCTGCAAATGCGCCAAGTATAAGTACTAGGCTCAAAAGGATTACTAATAGTTTTTTCTTCATAACTTCCTCCTAAATAGTTTTGGCAGTTTATTAAAACTACCAATAGAATCTTACCAGTCTGTGCAATCTATTGCCATACACTATTCAAGACAACAAATTGTACATTTTTTATAAATTATTAGCGTATAATTAGTAATATGCGTATAAAATAACGTTTCGTGTTTTAAATGAGGCTCAAAATCATATATATAAATATTTTATCTTTATGCAAAACACGGTTTCTTGACTAATACTTTTTGCTCTATATAATAAGTAATAAGTTTAATTATAGACAGGTGCAGCAAAAGTATCGATTTTTAACCATTTTCACAGTTAAAGGTAAGTATGTTTAAATTCATTGATAAGCAAAAATCAGGAAAAAAACAGTTTAAGCTCCAGACAAAGCTGTTTTTCATTTATGTCGTGGTAACCGAAACCATCGTTTTGTCTTTTGCGTTTTTCTTTTATCAATATATGGCAAGCAACTTAATCGACAATGAACTGAAAGCATTAGACAGCCTGAATTCTTCAATAATAGTACAGGTGGATGCAGCTATTGAAGACCTTGACAACGTATCTGCAAACATAAACTACAGCACCAGGATAATAGGAAAACAGGACGAGTCTTTTAACGTTCCTTTTACTACCGAAAAGCTAAACCAGCTGGCGGAAGTACTCACCACCATAAACGGCATAGACCTCGAGTCCCATCAGATTAATATTTATGACTTTGAAGGCAATGTGGCAAGAATGGGGCTAAGAAACAATCTCATAAAAGTAAACCTTAATTTGCTGGGATGGCTGGACGAAGTTATAGAGCTTGACGGATTAAAGCTTATAAGCAAACCATACAGAAGCACCGCATATTTTTCCGACGGTGATTGGTATATCTCGCTGTACAGGACTTTTTCCAGCCCCTACGGAGAAAAAGTCGGAGCTATCGAAGCGATCAGACGATGCACAAGCGTTTTTAAATCAATAATCTCCTATGAGAAAAAAGAAGACAGCGGCATCAAAACGTATATTTATGACAGCGACGGTGTTTTAATCTATCCGTATATAATAGTCGACACTGATGACAAATACCTTTTTGAGTCATACTATGCGGCGATCAGCAGCGGAGAAGACATAAATCAGCATATAAATCCGCTGACAGGACAAAGGGAATACCTCGTATACGAAACCTCCATATACAGCGGCTGGACATATCTTTCCATCCAACGAGAAGATATAGTACTTGAACCTGTAACTTCGCTGGTAAAGTGGATACTTATAATTGTCGGAATTATATTTATACTCGCTCTTGCGGTTTCATACCTTCTGGCCAAAAACATGATTAAGCCAATAATTAAGCTTAAGGAAATATTCCAGGGCCAGGCACTTGACACGCTGAGCGAAAAGGTGGGAGAAGACCATTACACGTCATATGCAGAGCTTGCTGAAGTATACAATGACTATAACATAATGAACGAAAAACTTCACAACTCCATGAACGACCTTATCGAATCCAGAAACCATGAGATAAAGGCCCGTATGAGCGCGCTGCAGGCACAGACAAATCCGCACTTTTTCTACAACACTCTGTCCAGCATAATAGTTCTTTCCGAAAACGGGCAGAACGAGGAAATAGTTCAGCTTTGCAGAAACCTCACAAAGCTGATGCGGTATATAACCGACAACTACGTCAACAAAGTTCAGATAAGACAAGAGCTTGAATATGTCGGAAAATATCTTTACTGTATGAAAGTACGGTATCAGTCAAGCCTTTCGTTTGAATATGACATTGACGATGAGCTGATGGACATAGTAATCCCGAAGCTTAGCATCCAGCCTCTCGTTGAAAACGCGATAAAGCACGGAACAGACTGCATTCCGCCTTGGAAGATTACAATAAAGGGAAGAAAAACAGACAGCGGATGGTATATAACAGTAATGGATTCAGGAAACGGCTTTAAACCCGAAGTTCTTGAAAGCCTTGAAGAAAACAAAGAAAAATACAAAATTACATCTGAAGAAAAACCAACTGAGTTTGAAGGCTTCGGCCTGATGAACGTGTATATACGGCTTAAATACTTTTTCCAGGACAGTATGGTTTTTGAGTTTGGAAACACTGAAAAAGGACATGGCTATGTTACAATCGGCCAGACAAACATGACACAAAACGGAGATACAAATGAGCTGTAATATAGTGATAGCAGAAGATGAAGTGCTGCTTCTTGAAAACCTTATAAACAAAGTAAATAATATGGGCTCGGATTTTAAAGTCATAGGCTCTGCTCAGACAGGCATCGAGGCATATGAGCTGATTGAAAACCTTTGTCCGGATATATTGATAACTGACATACGCATGCCCGTTATGGACGGACTGGAGCTTATCAAGAAAGTACGGGAAAACCATCCGTATATCGACTGCATAATAGTCACCGGATATTCCGATTTTTCATATGCAAAACAAGCTATTCACTATCAGGTGCGCGAGTATCTTTTAAAGCCTCTGGAAGATGAGCTGCTTCGCGAAACGCTTACAACGCTTCACAACGAGTTTATAACCAGAACACACGACTACAATGAAATCTTCGGAGCAGAAGGCTGTACAGACCAGCAGCCCGATATATCGTGCATTTTGAAAAACTATATTTTAAACCACTATAAAGAAGACATTAAGCTTAACGCCATTGCAAGCACCATGCACTACAGCTCCAGCTATCTTACCAAAGCGTTCTCTCAGGAATACGGATGCTCGCCGTCAAAATATCTTATATCCGTGCGCATACAAAACGCACAGCAGCTTTTAAAGCACAACCACGACCTTACCGTGCGTCAGGTTGGAGAAGCCGTCGGCTATCCCGAACCGGGATACTTCAGCCGCGTGTTTAAAAAGCAGACCGGGTTAAGCCCGCTTGAATACCGCTCAAACTCATAGTTTTCAGACATCAGTTAAGAATTCTACAATTTGCTCGGGATTTTCAAGGCTGTGAGGATGATGCCCCACGCCTTCTTTTAAAATGACCTCAATCTTACCCCCAAGCATTTCATAACGCTCTTTCAGGATTTTCGCATTCTCCTCATAGGGAACCACTTTGTCGGAATCTCCCGCGACGATGATTATTGGTATCTGCGCATCCACAAGAGTGCTTATCCTGTCACAGAACTTATATTTAAGCGCTTCTTCTTCATCCCTGAAACCATATGCTTTGATGCACTTTTCCCACTCCGCACTGCTGCCTTCGCCTCCAAAATATCCTCCCGGCCAGCTCATAATATCCAGAACAGGCGCATCAAGATACATAGCTTTTACTCTTTCAGGATACTTTGCTGCGTAGTTAAATGCATATAGCCCTCCCCTGCTGAAACCGAACAGAATAGGCTTATATTCTATTGCAAAAAACTTTGTGAAAGCTATGTGGAAATCATTCATCAAATCAACTGCGCAAGGCGCACCGAAAAGATCACTCATCATATAATATGACAAAATATAGCCGCGGCGAACCATTTCAATATCAGCATAAGCAAAAGCGCCGAAAAACTCAGTTCTCCAAACCCAGCCTTTTATTTCACCTTCCGGAAAAACAACGACCGCTTCCCTGCTGTTTAATTCATAGTCGTGCCTTTTAAATCCGTTCCATGATGTCTCATTTATTAGCTTCATCTTTTTTCCAATCGCAGTTTATATGCTTGAACATAATAACAAAAAGCCCTCAAACCATACAGTTTGAAGGCTTGGAATCCTCAAGTTTTAGTTTCCAACAAGCTCAAGAGTATCATAGGCTATCATAAGCTCTTCGTTAGCTGATATTCTAAGCACTTTAACATTGCTGTTTTCCTTGGATATTTCCATATCCACTCCGCGAAGTTCGTTTTTCTTTTCATCGATTTCGATTCCCAAGAATGAAAGTCCGTTTGATACGTCGCGCCTTAAATCAGAGTTGTTTTCGCCAATACCGCCCGTAAAGACAATTGCGTCCACACCATTCATTGCGGCAGCGTAAGCTCCTATATACTTTTTAATCTGATAATTAAGCATATCAACAGCAATCTGCGCCTGCTTATTGCCTGCTTTTGCAGCATCCGTTATGTCGCGGTTATCCATGCTGACCTGTGAAAGTCCGAGAAATCCTGATTTCTTGTTTAATATGTCCATGACTTCATCAATGTTCAGGTTATATGAATCCATAATATATTTTACAATCGCAGGATCCAAATCGCCGCATCTTGTGCCCATCATGAGTCCTTCAAGAGGCGTCATTCCCATGCTTGTGTCTACCGACTTTCCCCCGTCAATGGCGCAAACAGAAGAACCGTTACCAAGGTGGCAGTTTACAATTTTGAGCTCTTCAATCGGCTTTTTTATTATCTCGGCAGCTCTTCTTGCTATATATCTGTGAGAAGATCCGTGAAATCCGTATTTTCTGATTTTCTTTTCCTTATACATTTCATAAGGAAGCGCATATAGATATGCCCATTTCGGCATAGTCTGGTGGAATGCAGTGTCAAAGACTGCGACCATCTTAGCATGAGGCATGATTTCCATGCACGCCTTTATTCCCAAAAGGTTCGCCGGATTGTGAAGAGGCGCGAATTCTTTGTTTTTATCAATCGCCATAATAACTTCGTCGTCGATAACAACTGATTTTGAAAACGACTCTCCGCCGTGAACAACCCTGTGTCCCACTGCCGCCACATCCTCCAACGAAGATATAACGCCGTGCTCTTTGTCTGTTAACACATCCATAACAAGCTTTATTGCATCGCTGTGTCCTTTCATAGGCTGTTCAAGTTTTAAGTCTTCCCTGCCTATGACCTTGTGCTTGAGCACTGAGTTTTGCGCGCCTATTCGCTCTGCAACTCCCTTTGCAAGCACTTCTTCCGTACCCATATCAAATAGCTGATATTTAAGTGACGAACTTCCTGCGTTAATTACAAGTATATTCATATTTCCATCCCTAAAAAATATTAAAGGAGCATAGCAAAATGCTGTCCCTTTGTTTTCCGTCAAGCGTCCGAATAACAGATTATATGCTCTGTTTGTATCGTTATTATTATATTTATGTATAGTGAATAATGGAGTTGGAATCCGATTTGAAAAAGCTTCAAAATGACATATGCGTTTCAGTGTCATTCAATCAGCGTTTTGCACCACTTCATCGCAACTATTGGATTATACAAAAAAGTTTATAAACTTTCAAGTAGCAATGAGCTACATCATATATAAAACACATAAAACCTAAATTCCTGCTATATTATTTATCATATCTTCCAAATTCAACTTATCGCGCAGCACAAACATCTTTAAAGCATAATAGATAATTAAATCCATATGAACTTAATTGTTATATGATACGGGGTTCTTTTTATAATATGAAAAATATGATAATATATGAAGTAATTACTTAGGCTAAGGATTGATATATGAAACCGCAAGAATCACAGGAAATGTATCTGGAAGTTATATATAAGCTGGAACAGAAAAACGGCACCGTGCGTTCAGTTGACATTGCAAACGAACTGAGCTATTCAAAGCCCAGCGTAAGCCGAGCAATAGGAGTCCTTAAAAAGTCCGGCTATATTACACACACCCATTATGGGGACGTAACCTTAACTGATGAAGGCCGCAAGAAAGCAAAGCGCATATATTTTGCTCATAAACTGCTCACCGCATATCTTGTAAAAGTTCTTAAAGTCGATCCTGACATCGCAGAAGAAGATGCATGCAAAATAGAGCATGTTATAAGCGATGAAACTTTGGATGCGATGGAAAAGATGCTTAGCGATCAGGGAAATAACTAGTTGAAGGCACTGCTTTGAAGAAATATTTATCAGCATATAAAAATCAAATTATGATATCAGCATATGCGATAATCCTCCTTTTGTTCTGCTCAAAATCATCGCCTCTTTTTTATTTTAACGACTGGGTGGATGCAAACTCTTTCTTTACAGTCGGAAAATCCATGATGAACGGCATGACGCTGTATAAGGATATATTCGAGCAAAAAGGCCCCATGCTGTATCTCATCTACGGATTGGGTTATCTTATATCACACACTTCGTTTTACGGCGTTTTTGTTTTTGAGGCAGCGGCATTTGCAGTTGCGCTTATTTACGCATACAGATTACTGTGCTTGTTTTTCAAGGAAAACATCGCTTTTTTAGGAACATTGCTTTTGCCTGTTTTTATCCTTGGTGCAAAATATTTCGCGCAGGGCGGAAGCGCGGAAGAATATATACTGTGTGCACAGATTATAAGCTTATATTATCTGATGAGATACTTTGTAAAAGACTATCCGGAAAAAAACATTGAGATGAAGCATATGTTTATAAGCGGATGCCTTTTTTCAGCTGTGCTTCTTATAAAATATAATATCGCGGTTTTCTGGGTGTTCCCCATAGCTGCTGTTTTTATTTCACTGCTTATTCAAAAGCAGGTCAAAAAAGCTTTTATGTCTTTGCTTTTGTTTTTAGCGGGAAGCTTAGCAGTCATTATTCCCTGGCTTATATATTTTGTGGCAAACGGCGCGCTTTATGATTTTATCGACGTGTATTTCCTGTTTAACGCAAAGTATTACACAAATTCCAACACAAATATCACTGGCATTGTCTCTCTTATACTTGTTGTATTTAAAAATGGGATTTATCTATTAAAACAATTCAAATTTGAATACATTTCACTCATACTCGGACTGCTGTTTTTTATGTTCTATCCGTTTAAAATCAAGTGGTGGCAGAGGCTGATGCTGTCTGCCGCAAGCTTTGCAATTGTATTTACGGCAATATTTTTCAACGGTACGGGGCACATATACTACTCAATGGGAATAACGGTTTTTTTCATCTTTTCAGCAGCTGCTTTCTGCAAAATCATCGAACTTTCAAAGCTTCCGATAAAATTCTACGTAATTGCAGCTTTTGCGGTAATAATGTTAATTGTAACGGTGAATAAAAACCCATATCACAAAGACTCGCGCCTTTATTCAAAGCAAAATACGAGCAGCGCGGTTCAGATTGAATTTGCACGTCTTATGCATGAAACGGAAAATCCCACGCTTTTAAATTACGGCTTTCTTGACGGCGGATTTTTCACAATTGCCGACATCGTTCCAAATGTCAGGTGGTTTGAACGGCAAAACAAGATATACGAAACATATCCAGAGCACAGCGCAGAGCACGAAAGATATATACGCGAAAAAGTAACGGACTATATCGTGCGCAGAATAAAAAAGGATTACTACACAGGCGAGCTTGAAGAAGTCCCCTATCTTGACGAAAACTATACGCTGATTGCCCAAAAGGAACAGCGATTTGAGGGGTATTATTTTATATACTTTTTATATAGGGTAAAGGATTAAACAATAAAAATAGGGCAATTTTTCATTAAGAATACTTTTGCCATATCAGAACTGGAAGTAGATGAACTGCGCTGTCGTGTCGCTCAGTGCAAACTTAAATATTATAATAAGCGATAGGATGATGTAAACGCTCCATCTGAATACAACGTTTTTGCCGCTGAACACTTCATACGGATTCTTACCTTTTTCGCGTATCACCCACATTATTGCCATAAGTATCAGTCCGAATAAAAGAGGCACAACAACGCTCATGAAATGAAGTCCGACGTCATTTCTTACCATGTTGAGATATGAGGGACTTGCCCAACTGCCTATGCCGGAAAACAGATGCCCGACAATATAGAACGCATCGTCAATCGAGTTTGCGCGGAAGAATATCCACGCAAAACATACAATTGCAAATATTATTATCATGTCGAAGGTTCTTTTAAGCTTTGGCATTTTAGGCATTATCTCATAATTTTTCTTTCTGAAAAGATGCGCAACAGCATCTTCAATCACACGAAGGAATCCGTGTATCGCGCCCCACAGTACAAATGTCCAGTTTGCGCCATGCCAAAGTCCGCTTAAAAGGAACGTAATGAACACATTGAAATATCTGCGTACCTTGCCCACTCTGTTTCCGCCCAGCGGAATGTAAACATAATCTCTGAACCATGTGGAAAGAGATATGTGCCATCTTGCCCAGAAATCTTTTATGGACACCGCGAAATACGGCTGCCTGAAGTTTTCCATAATCTCGATTCCCATAATCTGCGCGCAGCCTATAGCGATATTAGTATATCCCGCGAAATCGCAGTATATCTGGAGGGCAAAACCTAGAGTCGCTATTATAAACGCAAGACCGCCGAAGTTGTGAGGCGAGTTATAAACATTGTTTACGACAACCGCCACAGTATCTGCTATAACAATCTTTTGGAAAAACCCCCACAGCATCCTCTGAAGACCGCCTCTGGCTCTGTCATATTCAAAGATATGCTTTGTCTTAAGCTGGGGCAAAAGCCTGTCTGAACGCTCTATTGGCCCTGCCACAAGCTGCGGGAAATATGAAACATAGAGCGCAAAGTATCCGATGTGTCTCTCAGCCTTCCTTTTTCCCTTGTATACATCTATCGTGTAGCTTAATGTCTGGAATGTATAAAATGATATTCCCATCGGAAGAAGCAGAGAGAAGTTATTTACAGGATTGTCCTTTCCCCATCCGCTCAATATATTGGTTATGGTTTCATTCAGGAAGTTAAAATATTTAAACACAAACAGAAGACCGAGGTTTACTGCAAGACTTACAAAAAGATATGCTTTTTTTCTGTTCTGATTTTCGGTTTTGTCCATCAGAAGAGACATGAAGTAGTCAATAAGCGTGGACGCAATAATTAAGATTATGTACTCCGCGCGCCAGGCCATATAAAATACATAGCTTGAAACAAGCAGCATCATCCATCTGAATCTGTGCGGAAGCGCAAAGTACAATAGGATTACTATCGGAAAAAATATTATAAATTCATATGAGTTAAACAGCATCAGCTCTTCTCCTAAATCTATCTATCATCTTAAATACCCTTCTTCAAAAGCTCTGCTTAAAATTTCCGCGGAAAACAGCTTCTGTCCCTGTCGGTTTAAATGGTCATCATCATAAAAAAGATAAATGTCTCCTGAGTACTTTTCGTCATGGGAATAATCCCAATACGGAACGTCATATTCTTCCGACACATCATCTATTAAACCGTAAAACAGTTCAAAGAAATCATCGTCAAACTCATCAGCGCTGTTATATATATCAGAATACGGTGTTGTTATAAGAATGCACTGATACCCTTTCCTGCCACAGTACTCCAGCATCTTTTCGAGCTCCTCTACCGCTTCAGGATAGATGCCGTCATCAAAATACTTTGTATGCTGAGCTACGGTTTTGTCTCTTTCGGCTATAAGCCTTTGTTCGTCAATAAGTCCGGTGTCTTCATCTATAAGTCTGTTCTGATAAAACACCTCATCATATGCTTTAATATCGGTATCATCATGAATTAAAAGCTTTAGCTGGTCTTTTTTTATATCCAGTATGGGAAACCATTTATATTCTATCCCCATCTTTAAAGAAAAGTCATTGATATACCAAGGATCAAGAAAATTATAATATATATACTCAAAGTTTTTTATATTTTCATCGTCAAATCTTTGATGAAAACTAAAATATGAAACGGGTATAAACACAACGCATCCGTCGTTAAGCCTTCTTTTGTTCTGTTTGATCATACGAAGGTCATACTGGAATGTCTGGACAGCGCGTCCGAAATTAAAGCCTGAATATCCTCCTGGAAGACTCTCGTATATGAAATTTGTCATGCCGTGGGATGAGCCGACATTTATCACATCCAATGATTTGGGCGGATTTGCCGTAAAATATTTTTCATCTATCAAAAGATAGGCCTGTGTGCTCTTCCACCTTGCGCTAAGCGCATAAATAAGGCCTATAATAATAAATAAAAATAGCAGTATTTTAATAATAAATTTTTTCATGTAAAATCCGTTTTGATGTACACATCAATTGTATAAACTAATCCTTATAATAACTAAGCGTCCTGCTGTATTCTTCTATGAGGTAATCATATTTCCCGAAGTTAAGCTCGAACGCGGTTTTAATCCGTTCCAGACTAAATAAATCTCCCGATACAACAAAACTCAGCTTATCATAATATTCATTAAGCGAAGGATTAACTATTACATTTTCGCCTGTTCTGATACTTTCAATGTACCCTTCCGGAATCTCTCTTTCATAATGGCCCGCAAAAAGGTCAGGCGGTGACGGTATCCTCGATAAAAGAGGCGTTGTAAGCGCATAGACGTCAACTAACTTTGCTTCCGCCGGAGCATAATAGCCCATAAACCCAATTCCGCCGGAAACATATACATCATCCGTGTTGCACTCAGCGCCCATCTGTCCCCATTCATGCAGAATGCGGTCAGGATCATATCCGTTTACCATAGCAAATTTTATATAGTGGGCAAGTCCGGTATTTTTATAGTAATAGCTTCTTACATCCCTCGGTCTGTCCAGCGGATTTGAGCTTTTAAGATAATCATCATACTTGTCATATTCAAGCTGAGCTGTGAGCGTGGACGTTTCGGGTATGCTGCCGAAAAACAGGATTATGGCACACACAGCAGCCGTTATCTTCACCTTCGTTGATTTTATCCCTTCTCCGCCGATATCAAGTGTTTTTAGATAATGATATATTATTATTACACCGAGAAAAAACGGAGCACTCAAAAACCTTCCTGCCATAAAGTCTCCGCCGACATTAACTATATACAGAAGGTAAAGAACTATACTGCCTGCCGCAACAGCGTACTTGCCCTTATTTTTCTTAAAAAGAAATATCCCTAAAAGTATTGCCCCCAGAAGCACAAGAAGTGTAATGTTGTCCCCGTAAATATTTGAAGAAATTATATATTTAAATCCGTTTGACCATAAATCCAGTCTTGCCGTTGTAATGTTAAGCTTCGCATAGGCTGTGTTCGGAAAGAAAAAGCCATAATAGAAAAACGAAAACAGTTCCCAGACTATAAAAGGCGAAAATCCAAGAAATCCGTATGCAATTTTTTTGGCTTTAAAGTTTTTAAAAAAGCTCATGCACAAAGGCGGTATTAATAAAAGTATTGCATCAAGTCTGTTTATAGTGATAATTGACGCGATAAAGCACAGTTTTAAAAAAATTTTGGCATCTTCCGGCTTGTCGTTTGTAAAATACACTTTATAAAAAAGAGCAACAGATAAAAATGTTATAGGATTTTCGAGACCGGATGTGGAATAATCAATAAATGCCTTTGATACTATTATAAGCAGCATACTCACAGCAAACGGAATCATATCGTTTTTCTCTTTTGGATAAAGAGCTATTACTGCCGCAGCCATTGTAAACGCTACCGACAAAAATATTGAAGATAGGAAGATGTCATTCGATATTGCATACAGCGGAATCATCAAAAACACATATAACGGGTTAGTGTATGCCTGCACTCTTTCAAACGTGTTCCAAGTGAGCCCGTATCCGCCCAAAAAGTTTCTTACATACCGAAACGATATATATGCATCGTCAACAATCCATGCGCTTTTTAAAATCACCGCAAGCAGTGTGAAAAAGAATGCGACCGCTATAATAATTCTTAAATTTAGTTTTTTTCTTGCCATCTTCCGTCCTGTTAAATTCTCATATTCAGTAAACAAATTACTAATAAACATCTTACCATCACAGTTATAATCTTTCAATTAAATAAAGCAGATAAAGAATGTAATCATTGCACCTTGTCCAGCTAGTGGTTTGCTATAGCTGCTTAAGTGGCTTTTATTCTGATTTTCTCGTCTTCCTACAGACAACTAAGTGAACCTATCTCTCCCTTCACAAATGCAAAATTTTATAACAAGCAAAGCCCCCCATCGCCGTCCAGCACTATCTTTCAACCAATTTCACAGCGGCTGGGAATAAAGTTAATACTGGGGAGATTGCATCTCCCCCACACCCTCTGCCCGTACGCAATAGCATAAGCTGTTTTTATATCTTTTCATATTTTTTAGGTCATTGAAAACCTTTAATCATTACAAAGCTCTTATGTGCAGCACGCTTAGTACTTGGTTTGCATAAACAACAAAAAAACTGCCCTCACTTTCGTGAAAGCAGTTTTAAATCCAAGTTTCTATTTCTTTTTATAAATCCTCAGCCCTATCGGCTCAAGCACTGTCTCGCCCTTGATTAAAGAGCCGTCAAGAAGACTTTCGCCTCCATCCTTTATATCCACTTTCACAGGCTTGTTGAGAATGTTTGTGAGGAAAACATATTCATTTTCTCCGTCAGTTCTGCTTATTGCATTAACTCCTTCAGGAAGCTCATAGTCCACACACGGATTTATGCCCAGCTCATCTGCGACCTTACTGTAGAAGTCGTCAAGAAAATCTGCATTTGTGCGTCCTGCGACGTAGTATGCTTTACCTCTGCCGTATTCATTTACGGTAACAGCCGGCATCTTGGCATAAAAATCCTTTTCAAATGTTCCCAGAACTTTAGCTGCGCCCTCGGTATGGATAAGCTCACACATGTCAAATGCCTCATAGCTTTTGCCGTTATATAAAATTTCATTTCTGTCTTCAGGATAGAGCGCGTCAATTTCTTCACACCACACACCCATCACATCGCGAAGCGGCCCCGGGAATCCTCCCAAAAAGCACAAGTCAGTGTCATTTACATAGCCGCTCATGTAGGTTAAAACGAACGCTCCGCCTGAATTTACGAATTTCTTAACTTTCTCCGCAAAGCCTTCCCTCAGCATATAGCTCATTGGAGCTACCACAAGTTTGTAGTCGTCAAGCTCTTTTGTCTGGTCTATTACATCGCATGCTATGCCGCGCTTCCAGAATGACTTGAAGTGGTTTACCACTGTCTCTTCATAGTTGTTTTTATCCTGAAGCATTCCTTCGCTTTCGCGTATTGCCCATCTGTTTTCCCAGTCAAAAACCACAGCGACCTTGGAATCTACCGGACATCCGACAACATCATCAAGCTTTTTTAATGCCTCGCCCACATCGGATACGTCTTTAAACACTCTTGTGTTCTCGCTTCCTTCATGGTCGATAACAGCTCCGTGGAACTTCTCGGATGAACCTCTTGATTTTCTGTACTGAAAATACTGAATCGTGTCAGCGCCGTGTCCTATAGTGTACATAGAATAATTAAGCAGCCTGTTTGGGCGATAGAGCTTTGCAACAGGACGCCAGTTTGTGGCCGACGGCGAGCTTTCCATCAGCATAAACGGCTTTTGTCCACAAATGCCGCGCATAACGGCATGCCAGAAACCAAATGAGCATGATGTCTCGATGTCATCATCGGTTCCCTTCCACTGAGGATAGCTGTCCCAGCTTGCAACGCTTAAATGTTTGCCCAGCTCGAAGTAGTTCATATCATAAAAATACATAAGGTTTGTAGTTATCGGTACATCAGGCGTTATCCTGCGAATGTCTTTTACCTCATGTTCGTAAAAATCAATAAAGCGGTCGGTTACAAACCTCTTCCAGTCAATAGCCAAAGCGTGAACCGACATCTCTCCTCTTGGCGAAGGTGCCTCAATCTGCGACCAGTCTGTAAACGTGTGCGACCAGAACGTGCTCCACCATGCCTCGTTTAAATTGTCCAGAGTTTTATATTTGTTCTTAAGCCAAGTTCTGAACTCTTCCTGACACAAGTCGCAGAAACATTCTCCGCAGTATTCGTTTGAAATGTGCCAAACCGAAAGCGCAGGATGGTCTTTATATCTTTCAGCGAGCATTTTGTTAAGCTTGCCGATCTTTTCGCGATATACAGGCGATGTATAGCAGTGGTTATGTCTTCCTCCGTGAAGGTTTCTGTGACGCATTTCATCCACACGCAAGACTTCCTCGTACTTGTGGCTTAGCCATGCAGGGCGCGCTCCGGAAGGTGTCGCCAAAACGGCATACATTCCGTTTTCAGCAAGCATATCCATCACTTCATCCATAAACTCAAACTTATAAACGCCTTCTTCCGGCTCAAGCATAGCCCACGAGAAGATACCTACGGAAAGAGAGTTTATTCCTGCAAGTTTTGCAAGGTGCATATCTTCTTTCCAGATAGTGTCTTTCCATTTAATCCATTGCTCGGGGTTATAGTCAGCTCCGTGAACCATGTGTGGAAATTTGCTTATAATAGGCTTAAATCTTTTGTTTGACATAACTGCTCCTTAAATGAAAACTACCTGCTTTACTTTACTCTTATGAAAAAGTAAAATCAATATAAAATATCAACGAATCTATATAAAAAAATAGAGATTTAAATTATTATAAAATAATGTTTCTTGAAAAAAAGAAAATGTAAAAGTAAAATCTATAAATACAGAAAAAAATAATCCGAGGAATAAAATATGAAACTACTTTATGAATTAAGCATTCTCCTAAGAAAACCAGTCGTTAAACTTGTAAACAAACCTACTCCCATAACATTTATAGGCGAAGGTCAGTCAAAAAAGACAGGAACGATTTTAAAAACGGCAGGTTCCAAAAAAACATTTATTATAACCGATAGCTTCCTTCGGAAAATCGGGCTTATTGACGGAATAGTAAAAAGCATTAAAGAAAACGAACTAGAATATGAAATATATGACGGAGTGACTCCCGATCCGTCATTTAAAGTGGTTGAAGATGCCTTAGCAAAATATAAAGGCTGTGATTCGATTGTTGCTATTGGCGGCGGCTCTGTTATAGACACCGCAAAGGCGGTTGGCGCAGTAGCATCAAACGGGAAAAAGGCGCACAAAATGGTCGGCATGCTTAAAGTCCGGCGGAAACTTCCTCCATTCATCGCTGTTCCAACAACAGCAGGCACAGGAAGCGAGACGACTGTTGCCGCAGTTATATCCGACAGCACAACTCACTCCAAAAAGCAGATTCTTGATCCGAAGGTAGTGCCGGCAGCCGCTATACTGGACCCAACTCTTACAGTCGGGCTTCCTGCGCATATTACTGCACACACAGCATTGGATACACTGACGCATGCTCTTGAAGCATATGTTTCCGGATATGCCGACTCAAAAACCGACATGCACGCTGAAAGCTCAATAAAGCTCGTCTATGAAAACTTAGATAATGTATTGAAAAATCCTGAAGATATAGCTGCAAGAGAAGCGCTTTTGACCGCATCTTTTCTAGGCGGAATGGCGTTTACGCAGACCTATGTAGGTTATGTGCATGCATTCGCTCACACTCTTGGCGCAATGTTTCATATTCCCCACGGTCTTGCAAACGCAGTTCTCCTGCCCCATGTGATGGAATACTACCTGTCAAAATGCAAAAACGAGTTTTCATATCTCGCCAAAGTCACCGGTCAGTTTGAAGACAATCTGGGTATAGACAAAAATGCCGAGATCTTTATAAAAAGCCTGTTTGATCTTAATAAAAAGGCAAAAATACCTGAAAGATTTGATAATTTCCCCGAATCATCTATTAATGAAGTTATAAAAAAGGCTTTCAGGGAATGTCACGGTATATATCCGATTCCAAAGTATTTTACAAAAAAAGAAGCTGTAAAACTGCTTAAAAAGGTTTGTGTGTAACATTTAAAAATAAAGAAAGAGCCTGCTTTTCAGCAGGCTCTCTCTTTATCCAGTTTTATCCCTATGAGATGAATCCGAAGGACAAATCATCACCTTCAAGCTCAAGCTTCATGTTGATAACAAGCAGGTTCCAGTTTAAAAAACCGGGACTCATAACGGGCTGCCCTGTTTCCGGAGAATAATACTCATGAAGAGTACCCGTTTTTTCATAATCGGAGCCTAATAGACTTAATGTCTTTTCATAAAGCTCCTGTGCCTCTTTTTTGTATCCGTAGTTCATAAGCGCCCTAAACGTCACATAGTTTACTATAAGCCATATAGGCCCAAGCCAGTTCGACGGATTGTTAGTGGCTTCGAGGTTATACATCTTTTCGTCTTTTGCAAGTGCGCGTATACCAAAATCCGACTCAAATGTCTCAGGATTTTGTATATGCAGCTTCATTATATTTTCGCTCTGTTCATCAGTTGCGATGCTTGCATACATCGGAATAAATCCCGTCCAAGTCTGTATCTTAATAGGCAGCGTCTTCCAGAACACTCCCAGTCCTTTATGGAACCAGTCGTATGCTCTCGTTTTTATGTCCACATCAACAGAGTAGAAGAATTTATCCTTTGGATCATAGCATTCTTCCTGCATTGCTTTCGACAAATCTTCTGCCTTTTCGATATAGTATTCAGCTCGCTGACTGTCGCCCAACGCGGTAAGAATTTTTGCCATTGACTTAAACTCCATCACAAGGAAAGAATTAAGGAATACATTTGCAGTCGAAAATCTCGGCCTTCCGAACGACGCAGGATCGTTGTCCATTCCGATCATAACGTCATCCGCCCAGACATACAGCTTGCAGTTGTCGTTAAAATAGTATCTGTCGTAACACTCAAAGTATTTTTCAAGATTGCCCACATACTCTTTAAGCCAGTCAAAAGATTCCTTAAGCCCTGAAACAAGACACGCCTGCTGGCACAAAAAAGGCTTGTGCATGTTTAATATTTCGCCTTCTTTATGCTTTGTAATAAGATACGGCTCGGTATGTTCATCTTCATTTATATACTGATTTTTATACGTAACCATCATCGGGATATAGCCGTCTTCCATCTGAAACTCAAAGAAGTTTAACACATTTCCCTGCGCTCCTTCAATAAGACGCTGTTTAAACTCTTCATCGCCAGTTATCTGCTGATAAGCGGTCAGCGAATACACTGTCCAGAATGAATCCCAATCCCAGAGGTTGCCCTCATAAATCGAACCCGGATCTATAAAAGGATGCTTAAATTTCACATTCGGCGACTTAAAAACATTGTCCACGCTGTCGGAGACAAATTTTAATATGCCGTCAAAATATTTTTCTCTTTTTCCCATCGAGAGTTTTCCTATCACTTATATTCCGGCCTGCAGGGAGAGAAGCATTCAATTATTTCTGAATCCTCCAAAACTTCCGATCCGTGCACTTCATTTGATTTAAAGAAGTATCCGTCGCCCGGTACAACAATAATTTCATCACCGTTTTCAGCCAAGAACTTCACTTTTCCGCTTATAACATAACCGTTTTGCACCGCCACATGGCTGTGAAGCGGAATGCTTGAGCCCTTCTCCAGCGTGAAATGGCAAAGCATATTGTCATCGTCATAGCATAATGTTCTGCGGTAAATCCCGTCAAACATTTTTACGGCCGGCTGTTCATCCTTAGGTTTATACTGTGTATTTTTATCCATCATAATCTCCTTGTTAAGGTTTAAGTACTACTTTAATTGATTCTTTTCCTTCACCGGCAAGAGTCATCGCTTCCATAAAATCGCTCAGCGGATATTCATGCGTTACTATCTTATCCACTTTTATGATGCCTTTTGAAAGCATATCTATAGCCACGGGATAGCCTTCCTGTCCGCTTATATGCGCACCGTAGATTGTCAGCTCTTTTCTGTCGCCGATTATGCTCCAGTCAACCGAAGTTTCCGCCGAAAACACCGAAAACTCAACAAAAGTTCCGTGTTTTCTTACCATCTTAAGTCCCTGAATAACTCCCGAAGGATGTCCTGAATTGTGAATATAAACATCACAGCCGTAACCATTTGTCAAGTCCTGAACCTTTTGTACAGCGTCCTCTTTTCCGGGATTTATAACAATGTCTGCGCCCAGTTCTTTGGCAAGCTCCAAACGGTTGTCTTTCATGTCAAGCGCAATTAAGAGCTTTGGATTCTTAAGTTTTGCAAGCTGCAGTTTGCAAAGACCGATAGGTCCCATTCCTGCAATTACAACAACATCATTAAACTTGATTTTTGCTCGCTCCACCGTATGCACAGAACACGACAAAGGCTCTATCATTGCCGCATGTTCCGCAGGTATATGCTTTGGCACTTTGTGTATTACGGAACGTGAATTATAGCGCATATATTCTGCCATGCCGCCGTCAGCCACTTCTTTCTGATGCCCGTATATATTGTGGACTTCGCACATCCAGTAATCGCCGCCTTTGCAGTATCTGCACTCTCCGCATGGTACTATCTGCTCTGCTATAGCGCGGTCGCCAAGCTCAAGACCGTATTTTTTTGCTGCGTTGTCGCCGAGTGCCACAACAGTTCCAATAAACTCATGTCCCGGAACACACGGTGCGTCATTCCAAGGCGGAAGTACTCCGCCGCCCCAGAACATTGCAGCTCCGGCGTAAGATTTTACATCACCTGCACATATACCGCATGCTTCAATCTTTATAAGCACATCATCTTCAGTAATCTTAGGAACATCCTTTTGCTCATACCTATAGTCCTTAGGTCCGTAGCAAATAACAGCATTCATCTTCTCGGGAATCTTCTCCAAAGTCTTCATGTATTGCCTCCTAATATATTGATTTATTATTTATTCCAAATAGCCTTCTTAGCTGCTTCAACAATATCCTTTGTGTCCATACCATATGCTTCAATAAGCTCCTGAGCTGAACCTGACTGAGGCCATACATCCTGCAGTCCTATACGCTCAACCGGCACCGGACACACCTTTGCAGACAGCTCACAAACAGCGCTTCCCAAGCCTCCGTTTACATTATGGTCTTCAACGGTAACTGCCGCGCCTGATTTTTTAAGCGCCGCACCTATAGTTTTCTCATCCAGAGGTTTTATAGTGTGCACTTCAACGACCTGCGCGCTTATGCCTTCTTCTTTAAGCTGTTTTGCAGCCTCCATTGTCTGGTTTATAAGGCTTCCGCATGCAAACAGCGCAACATCCTCGCCATCGCCATATACTTTTCTTGCTTTGCCTATCTCAAAAGGCATGTCTTCTTCATATACAACAGGATCGCGTCCGCTTCCTATTCGTATATATACAGGACCTTCCCACTCGGCAGCCGCGACAACAGCTTTTTGAACCTGATCCGCATCGGCAGGTACTAGTATTGTCATGCCGGGGATTGCGCGAAGTATTGCGATGTCCTCAAAGAACTGATGTGTAACACCTTCTTTTTCACCGCCTGCTATGCCGCCGTTTGCACCGACGAGCTTAACGTTTAAGTGAGGATATCCGACAAATGTGCGCACCTGCTCACACGCGCGCATTGTGATAAATCCTGCGTATGTCGCCATGAATGGCACCATTCCCGCCGAAGCCAAACCTGCCGCGACATCCACCGCGTTTTGTTCCGCGATGCCGACATCCACTGTGCGCTCCGGGTATTTCTCCACAAAAGGAACAGCCTTTATAACCAAAAGAGAGTCCGCCATAACAAGCGCAATGTCATCGCGCTTTTCGGCTATCCCCATAAGTCCATCTGTAAATCCAATTCTCGTGCTTTTAGTTTTCATAGTGATGCCTCCAATTCGCTGTCCAGCGCTTGGAGCGCTTCTTTAAGCTGCTCGGCATCGGGTGTGCCCTTGTGCCATGCGTTGTTGTGCTCCATATAAGGAACACCTTTACCTTTTACGGTGTGTGCGATTATAACTGATGGTACATCCTTTTCATTCTGCGCAGTTGTAATCGCACTGTGAATCGCCTCAAGGTCATGCCCATCTATCTCCTGCGTGTGCCAGCCGAACGACTGGAATCGGCCTGCGATATTTACCATGTTGCTGACATCCGATACAGTGCCTCCGCTCTGCATACCGTTGTTATCAACAAAAGCTATAAGTTTGTCGGCCTTGTATTTTGCTGCAGCATTTACTGCCTCCCACAAAACACCTTCACCAAGCTCTCCGTCTCCGGTTATAACATAAACATAATTGTCTATTCCCTGCATACGCGCGGCAAGCGTCATTCCAAGACCGATTGAAAGCCCATTGCCCAATGAGCCGGATGTCATGTCAACGCCCGGAGTCTTAATGTCCGGATGCCCCTGCAGACGTGAGTTTATCTTTCTTAATGTCGGAAATTCATCCTCCGACAAGAATCCTTTTCTGGTAAGCGTCGCATACAAAACAGGACATGCATGTCCCTTGGACAGGATGAACCTGTCGCGCTCTTTCCACTTGGGATTTTGGGGATCAATCCTCATAAAATCGTTGTATATTACTGCCATGATGTCAGCGATTGATAACGCAGGGCCGGGATGTCCCTCGCCGCCCTGATGTATCATAGTTACCACATCTTTTCTTATCTGGCATGCAAATTTCTTTGTTTCCGCGATGTTCATTTCATTTCCTCCAGCATTGCCTTAACCTGCTTTACGCAAAGTGGCGGGCTTGCAAGAACAGGCTTGCCCGATGCCTTCATAAGGCCTTCCTGCATGCGTCCCATTGAGCCCTGAGCCAGAACAAAGCAGTCCGCTTCTGATGCCAGTCTTTCAGCAGTTTCTAATATCGCTCTGTCGTGTCCTTCAGGATCTCCCGATACAAGCGCGTCATAAGCACCTTTTGCAAGGCCGCTAACAATCTTGATTTCTTTGCCCGCTTTTTTTGCTTTTTCTTCAATCATGCGCATTGTTGGGTTAAGTGTTGTGGGTATTGTTGCCATAACAGCAACAGAAGTATAGTTGTTTACAACCTCATCGCCCATTGCGTCATCGATTTTAACTATAGGAACATCAATCATAGGCTGTGCAATGTCGACAATCTCGCGTACCGACGAGCATGTGTTTATAATTAAATCCGCTCCCATGTCCTGCGCTATCATGAAATACTGAGTTAGCCTTTTAATTACTGCAGGTGTAAGTTTGCCCGCTCGTATCACGTCGCGTATCAGCGTATCGTCAATTATATTGTTATATTCTATGTCCTCGATGCCTTCTTTAAACACCTTCTGCAAAGGGCCTGAAAGACCTTGACCTGTGTATACTGCGATTATCTTTTTCATAATTTCTCCCTCGTTTTAGTCCGCTGCTATAAATCTTACTGCCTGATATGGTTTTCCCGGAAGCGGAATCTCGCATGCTCCCTCAAATTCACCTTCAAGCTCAGTTATTGTCATCTCCCATGTGTCTATTACTTCACATTTATATTTTCTTCCCTCAGGAAGTATGCATGTTTTCATAATAGGCTGTCTGTTGCCGACATATACAAGGAAATAATCTTCCTTGTAACCCACTGCAAAACGCATGCCTTCATTTAAAGTTGTAGGCACAAGATATCCGGGTGCTTCGTTTATTATTTTTACAAGGAATGCTATCCGCTCGGGGCTTTGCCCGTGAAGCTTTCCGCCTTTTGCCCACCAGAGGATATCATCTGGGTGCATGTATGTTTCGCCGTGGCCGGCGTAACCTCCGCGCGCATATGCTTCCCACATCCTGTTTGACATCTCCTCTGCTGTGATGTTTCCCCAGTTGTTTGTGATGTTTCCTTCATAACAGCATTCGTCGATTACGACAGGCTTTTTATATGTGTCAAGCCATTCGGTAGTTCTCTGAATGTCGCTGTGCTGTATGCTGCAGTGAGTCACCCACGGCTTGCCGTGGTCATAAAAACCTCTGCAGTTGTGAATGGAGCGAAGATGATTATACGGATCATACTGCTGGATTATCTTAAAGAACCTGTCCCAATCCGCTAGTGTTTTAGCTCCCATAAGGTCATATTCGTTTGCAAACGACCACCACAGATTACGGTATGCGGAAATCCTTGCCGCCAAGTATTTAAGATATCTGTCGTCTGCTTCCGCCGGCATTTTTGAAAATCCCCACCTGTCATACTCGTGGAAAAGGATTAAATCCGCTTCGATGCCCATATCCATAAGCGCTACGATACATTCTTCCAAATGCTCAAAGTACTGTGGATTAAACCGCTCAAAATCCCAGCCGTCCTTAAGGCTTCCTTCAAACGGATAAAACCTCGGTTCATTGGCATTGAATGTGTAATGCTTCGGAAAAACGCACATGCGCATTTTGTTAAAAGGCGCGGTTTTAAGCGTCTCAAGCGTTTGTTTTTCAAGCTCCTCGCTCTGATGATTCCACACATATGATGTAGTTCCAATCGGGTGATGAGGCGTTCCGTCCTCATATGCGAAGTGGTATCTGTCTATAACGCGAACAGGCCCGTGGTTTCCTTCGGATGGCGCGGTGCAAAGAAATTCGCCGCACTCACCGTCAAAGCCATGAGCATTGGTTGAAACACTGTAACTCCATGTTCCTTCCACATCAGGCATAAAACGTATTTTATATTCACCGTTTCCGTTATAAAATCCGTTTACGCTGACTTTCCTTCCGCCGATTTTAAATTCTGCACAAACTTCCGCTTCTGTAAAGGGATTGACTTCAAGCTCGCCTTTATATACAAGCTCGAAGACACCCCATTTTTCAACATTCTTTATGCTCATAAAAGCTCCTAAGCTTTATTAGTCGAGTGCAACTGCACCATCCACGTGAAGCTCGCCCTCTTTCATCGGTGCCTTGTCCATCACTTTGCGTCCGCTGTAGAGAGGATAATATGTTCCTTTTGGAGTGATTCCGACAACTTCGTCGCCAACCCACTTTGTGCCGTAGTTTAACCCTGCAGCAGTTTCCACAGTCTCACGCTCAATCTGCTGGAATGTAACTGTGATTTTCTCACCGGGCATTGCTCCTTTAAGTAGTATAAAGCAGCCTTTTACCCACGGAAGATCGCGTCCCGAGAACTTGTCTCCGTTTCCTCTTGTTACTGTAACACCACCGAAAGGTGTCCATTCAGGTATGCGCACAAGAAGCTCAGGTATCTCGCGGTTTACGTGGAGTTCCACTTTTCCTTCATGCGGAAGATAGCTCAATACGTCCAAGTCTTCCGTTGCTCGGTTGAGCAGCATATTAACGCTTACACGTCCGTTATCCTGTTTTGTAACGATATTCTGCCAGCCTGTGTATAGTCCGCGTGTTCCGGAAGCTACGCAGCATGTCTGAACATCCATGATATGTCCTCTGCCGTGTACACCACTGTAAACAAAGTCATTGGGCGCTGCATAGCCTGCGAATGTTCCGCGAAGGCGCTCAGCCACTTTGTAGTATGTTTTCTCGCCGGGTATATCCATCTTCTTGTCTTCGCGCTGCTTAATCCAGCTGGTATCCAGTATCTGAGCTTCTGTCAGATGGTTGCGAAGGAAGCGTTCTGCAACGCCCCAATATTCGGTATATCCCTGTTTTGCAAGCTTGATGGCGATAGAGATAGCATCAACCAGTGTGCATGTTTCGTGCTCATATTCCTGATCTTCAAGGTCTCCCGGTGTCCAGCCGAAGCTTGTGCACTTTGTAAGTCCCCAGTCAAAGCTCTTTTTAACAAAAGCGAATATGGAAGAATCCCCTGTCGCTTCAGCAAAACGCGCAAGAGAGTTAAGAGTTCCCATGCGTGTGTGGAAGTGTCCGTTTCTGTATCCGAGAGCGTCGTTGAAGCTTCCGTCGGAATTAAACACACCGCTTCTAAACATTATGTTTGATGCGAAGTTTTCGGCAAGCTCATATGCGTCGCGGTTTCCCGTCGCTTCATAATAGCGAGTAAGCGGCATAACCTGACGTCCCCACATTGCAGCAGGATCGTAGGCCAGACGAGTGTGCACTGCGTCAAATGACGGCCATCCGCTGTCAGTATATTCTGAGCCCGGATAATACCATGAAATGCGTTCTTTCCTTGCGATCTTTTTAAGCGCTGCAACATGTCTGTCCGCGTAGCCTTTAATCTTTTCATCCTGAGTGTCCAAAAACCATGTGGTAAGCCCGAGTATTACGGAGCGCTGATCAATCATGCTGGCGGATTCCCTGAATTTCGCCTGATGCTCAATTATTGTTTCTTCATCAAATGTATTGCGTCTGAAGCTTAATCCGTTCGGTCTGAAAGTTTTGAGCAGATTTTCGCGGTAATGCTGTTCGATATCTTCTCCATACTTGCTTCCAGTCATCCTGCGCGCAAGCAAAATGCAGTCCACCAAACGTCCGTGGCTTGAGCCGTAGTCCCAGTTTCCGTGGCTCATCCATGCCGGATCAGACTGAAAGAATCCGCTGAAAAACGGTATAAACTCATAGTCCTCATCCGCAACGTTAATCATCGCATTGAGCGCAATTTCCGCGCGCTCTTCCAGATTAAGCGTATCCGGCATCTTAAGTGTTCTTGCTTTAGTCATCTCGTTCACTCCTTATTCTCGTAAAAAATTAATTCCAACTTATTGTGCGGGTGTAAGCCTTATGGCGAGATACTTCTTATCCGGAAGCTTGATTGTTTTTTCCTCGCTGTCCGCATATCCATACTGCCCTTTTTCACCCACCGTGAAGATTTCATCGACTTCGTCTATAGTCATATTCCATGTGTCGAGTATCTCTGCCTTATACTTTGTGCCCGGCTCCATTACGACATCTTTTGCAGGTATGAAAAATTTCCATTCATCAGGCATTTCGTTTCCGAAATATATAAGGAAATGCTTTTCATCCTTTTTGGCCATTCCGGCAAGCCACCACTTGTCAACAGCAGTCCAGCCGTGTCCCGAGCCTTCCTCGATTATTTTCTTTAAAAAGGCTATGCGCTCTCCGCTTTCGCCCTTAAGGTTACCGCCGACAGCAGTCCAGACAAGCTCACCGTTTTCATCCGGCAGGTCGATTACTTCGCCGTGCCCGACATAAGCCCCTGCTATCATTCCGTTCCAGAACCTTCTTGTCATCTCCTGCGCGGAAAGGTTTCCCCACCTTGCATCAAAGTTTCCTTCATAGCATACTTCATCATAGATAACAGGCTTATGATAGGCTTTAACCAGAAGCACTGCTCTGCCAGCTTCATCCACAGCCATGCCGTCCTGAACTGTCGCGTGAGTTATCCACGGTTTCCAGCTTTCATAAAGCCTCATATAGTTGTGTATTGAAAGAAGGTGATTGTATGGATCGGCATCTTCCACCACCTGACACAAGTCATGCCATTGTTCAGTTGTTTTGGTTAAAACAAGGTCATATTCATTAGCAAGCGACCACCACACATTTCTGTATGCAGCAAATCTGCTCACGCAGTACTTCAAAAACATGACGTCCGCATCCTGAGGTTTTTGAGAATATCCCCAGTCCTTCGCATATGGGTGCAAAAGTATAAGGTCGACCTCGACTCCTATATCCATAAGCCTTTGCAGGCGGTCTTCAATCATCTGGAAGTACTTCGGATCAAAACGCGAAAAATCCCAGTCTTTCTTTGACTCGCCAACATAAGGATAATGCCTCATGTTTTCATCGCTGAACTCACTGTGGTGCGGAGTTACGCCTGTTCTCATTTTATTAAACGGACTGTTTTTAAGGCTTTCAATCGTCTGATAGGCAAGCTTGTCTTTCTGGTGCACCCATCCGTATGAAGTTGATCCAAACGGATAATACGGCGTACCGTCAGCATAGGCAAAGTGAAACTGCTCGGCAACTTCCACTGGTCCGTGATTGTCGCCTGTGGCTTCGGTGCACATAAACGTGCCTTCTTTGCCATCGAGCTCTTCTTTGTTGCTTGTTGTAGTATACTTCCACACGCCTAGAGCTTTTGGCATAAAACGTATACGGAAAGTATCGTCCCCGTCATAGAATCCGCTTACTTTAACCTCGGTTGCTTCATTTTTAAAAACCGCTGTAAAAGATATATCCACAAAAGGATTAGCTGTTTCTGCGCATTTAAACTCCGCTTCAAACATTCCCCATTTTTCTATTGTAATACTCACAAATAATATCCCTTCACTGTTTAACTGATTGTTTATCGTCCGAGAAGATAGCTGTCCACTTTCTCCTGAGCGTCATCATCATAAAAATCAATGTCCAGACCGTCGATGTATTTGAGCGCTTCCGCAACTACCGGAAGAACATCTCCGTGAACACCGACACAATGGTGAACATATGGGCCTTCAACCAGCTTCTTTTCAAGTTTAAGCCAATCTTTAACTTCAATCCATACATAGGTTCCCCAAATATATGGACCCTCTATACCTTTTGCAGCTCCAGCCAAAAGGCTGTATTTTCCGCCGTCTCCGTCAAAGCGCAGTATAGTCATTTCGCCGCCTTTGATTTCAGAAAGAACTGCACCGGGCTTTTCACCAGGCAACGCAAACGGACTTCCAAGCTTGGCTTTTGTTCCTGCTTTACAAAGCGAAATAGGATAAGGTCCGCAGTGCTGCAAAAGCTCGCCGTTGTCGTTTGACGGATGGCGTACTGTCCAGTCAGCAAAGAATGTAGCGGTCGTGCCCATTGCTGCCGCCTGTGCGATAACCGATGTTATAGCGCCGTGAATGTCTGTTTCGCATGCCACAGGTATTCCTTCGTCTGTAAGCAGCGCGTTTCCTGTGCAAGGCATCAGGCCAAGGTCTGCCTGCAGCGCGTCCCAGCACTGTATAGCTGCGGCCTGACATTTGTTTTTATCCACAAAATATCTTACAGCAGTTTTAAGGGCGGCAACTTTGAGTACGCCTTCCTCGTCAACGCACACTTCCATGTTTTTGTTTATATGCTCAATCGTTTCTTTTACTTTATCATCAGGCTTTTCGATAAGCTGTTTTGCCTTGCGCACTACATCGCTCAGCGGAATCGGGCTTATCTGAATTCCGAACTTTTCAAGAAGCTCGCCTTCGTTATACATCATTGTCCAGAAATCCGAAGGTCTTGTAGAAATCTGAAGCACTCTTAGGTTTCTGAACACCTTCACAACATTTGCGGCTGCAATGAAGTTTTTGATGCCTCTTTCAAAGCTTGCATCCTGCAGAGTGTCGTTAGGAATATAAGTAAACGGCACTTTGAAGCGGCGAAGCACTTTACCTGTTGCAAACAGTCCACACTGCGAGTCGCGAAGCCTTGAGCCATCCGGAAGCGGATCTTCATCCCTCGGTCCCCATATTGCGACCGGAAGTCCCATTTTCTTTGAAAGCTTGCCTATAATGTCTTCCGTTCCGAAGTTACAGTGAGGAAAAAACAAAGCATCAACACCGTTTTCCTGCATTTTTGCCATTATTGCATCCAGATCGTCCTCTGAATAAAATAAACCTTCGTCATTTATGTCTTCTATATCCACATAGTCAATGTTAAGTTCTTTTAAGCGGTCGTAAGTCAGGTCTTTAAATTTTAAAGCATCCTCTTTAGAAAAGATAAATCTTCTTGTTGGCACAACGCCAAGTTTTACTGTGTATTTTTCCATAATCAAATCTCCTTCACACTGTTTCTTTTAATCAAATCAGTTCCGATTAATATTTTGATATTCTCATTCGTTTTTGAATTTATAATGTCTGAAAGCCTTCTTACAGCAACTGCGCCCATACCTTCATTGCTTACTTTAACTGTTGTAAGCTGTGGCCTCATCATAACGCAGTACGGCATGTCGTCAAATCCTATCACCGACACATCATCAGGAAGCTTATATCCAGCCTCTTTCATAGCCCGCGATGCTCCCATTGCGATTATGTCGTTGTCGGCAAACAAGGCTTTCGGAAGCTTTCCGCCGCTATTTAGATACTCCTGCATGTCGCGGTGCGCACCTTCTATGGTCGGCTCAAGCTTTATTACATTTTCAGGGTTAAACGCAATACCATGCTGCGCAAGCGCCACCTGATAGCCCATATATCTTCTCTCAAAGTTATATATGCCGGCAGATGAATGCAAATATCCAATATCGTAGTGTCCGCATTCAGCAAAATATTTTACCGCCTTGCTCACACCTTGAATGTTGTCTATCTGTACGCTGTCAATGTTTGCCTCGAAGCAGTTGTCCAGCACCAGCACAGGCACTTTTGACTGTGCGAAGCTAAATATGTCCTCCTCGCCCATTTCCGTTGCAAGAAGCAGGATGCCTGCTGTGTTTTCATCATTTTCAAACTGGTTTACATACGCACGTGTATTTGTCTCCTTGTTAAGATATGAAATAATGATGTTAAATCCATTGTTTCTCGCCTCTCCCTCAATGCTTTCAATAAGCTTCGAGAAAAACGGCGTATCCCCCACAACAAGACCGTGGCTTTTAAACAGGATAAAACGGATATTTTTATGTGCTGCGGTCTTTTTAATCTTTATATTGGTTTCAAAGCCCATCTGCTCAATTTCATTAAGCACTCTCTCGCGTGTCTTCTGGCTTACCCCTGGCTTGTTGTTTAGCACCAATGAAACAGTGGTTGTTGAAACACCAAGTTTTTCAGCTATATCTTTTGCGCGAACCGACATTATGCTTCCATCCTTGCTCGTTTTACGGCGCTTTTCCAGCCGTCATCTAACGACTTTCTTGTTTCTTCTTTCATGCTTGGCGTATAGAGCCCTCCTTCGCCGCGCAGACCCGCAAGCTCCTCCTGGCTTTTCCATATACCGACAGCAAGTCCTGCCATAAGCGCGCAGCCTTTAGCCGAAAGCTCTTCAATCTTCGATGTGCTTATATCCGCATCCAGCATATCCGCTAGAAACTGCATCAAAAATGCATTCTTTGTAGGGCCTCCGTCCGCACGCACCTGCGAAGCTTTCATTCCCGTGTCAAGCGCCGCACAGTCCACGATGTCTTTTACCTGATATGCAATGCTTTCAAGAGCAGCACGCACAATGTGCTCTTTCTTGGCGCCTGCGCTCAGTCCACAGATAATAGCGCGTGCTTTTCCATCCCAATACGGTGCGCCCAGCCCGGTAAAGGCCGGTACTATATACACACCTCCGTTGTCGGAAAGCGAACCGGCCATCTCCTCTGACTGCTGTGCGTTTTCCAGAATGCCGATGTCGTCAATCAGCCATTTGATTGTTGCTGCCGCGTAGTTTATGTTTCCTTCAAACACAAACTCTACACCCTTTTTCATACCCCATGCTACCGATGTTACAAGTCCGTGCTTTGATAAAACGGGCTCGCTTCCTATGTTCATCATGATGGATGAACCTGTTCCGAAAGTTCCTTTCATCATGCCTTTTTTATAGCAGCTTTGCGCAAACATTGCACCATGCGAATCGCCGAGTATACCGGCTATCGGCACATTAACATCGGACTCTCCGTCAAAGTCCGTGTGCCCTATCACTTCATCAGAATACACAAGTTCCGCCATCATCTGTTTCGGTATGTCAAACAGCTCAAGTATCTCATCGTCCCATTTGAGCGTGTTGAGGTTTAGCGCCATTGTTCTGCTGGCGTTTGAATAGTCCGTTACATGCTTTTTGCCACCTGTAAGCTTCCATACGAGAAAACTGTCCATTGTTCCTGCAAGAATTTTGCCTTCTTCA
Organism: Christensenellaceae bacterium; assembly: GCA_963677605.2. Lineage (GTDB taxonomy): Bacteria > Bacillota > Clostridia > Christensenellales > UMGS416 > JAGLOK01. The sequence goes on from CAXXDX010000002.1 coordinate 331,949, forward strand.
GCTTTTTTCCTCGCCTCGGGTACATTGTCCAGTATCCATTTGAGTTTTGGAATTGAAAAATACGGAGAAAGTTCCAGTCCGGTTTTCTCGCGAATGGTATCCCCCATGCTTTTTATTTCTTTTTGCTGGCAAATGTCTTCGGCACGGGAGCACTGCCATACAACTGCATTATATATGGGAATGCCTGTTTCTTTATCCCAAGCGATAACAGTTTCGCGCTGATTGCTTATCGCAAGCACTTCTATGTCGCTCCACTTCATATCGTTTTCGCTGACCAATGTCTTTACTGCCGATATGAAGTTTTTGTATATCTCAAGACCGTCATGCTCCACCCAGCCCTGTTTGGGAGTTATCTGTCTGTGCGGTTCATCGGTCCTGTATAAAAGCTCGCCTTTGTCATTAAACAGAACAGCTTTTGTCGCAGTGGTACTTTGGTCAACAGAAACAATATATTTGCTCATCTTTCTACCATTTCCTTTGCAGTCTTTGCAACATTTTCAGCTGTTAAGCCATAGTGCATGAATACTTCCGCGGATTCGCCTGTCACTGTCTGCTCGTCGGGAATTCCCATTATCTTAAGAGGTGTGGGAATGTTTTGAGACAGAACTTCGGCAACAGCTCCGCCGAGTCCGCCGTTTACGCAATGTTCCTCAATAGTTATAATTTTTCCTGTTTCCTTTGCGGCTTTTAATATCGCTTCTTCATCCAGAGGCTTTAATGTGTGCATGTCCAGAACCCTTGCTTTAACGCCTTGGCCTTCAAGCTCAAGAGCCGCATCCAATGCAACGCGAACGGTTTCTCCGCATCCGATAATTGTTATATCATCGCCATCGTGAACCGTGTTTGCCTTGCCTATTTCAAACGGTACGTTGCCGTCTTTATAGACATCTTCAACACCGCCGCGTCCCACACGCACATATACAGGGCCTTCAAAATTTACAAGCTGACGAGTCATCTCACGCGTCTGTCTTGCGTCGCTGGGAAGTATGATTGTAATTCCCGCAGTTGCGCGCATCATCGCGATGTCCTGCACCGAGTGATGGCTTGTGCCAAGCGCGCCGTAGCTTACGCCGCCGCTGACGCCGATAGCTTTAACATTGGTGTTTGAGTAGGCCATGTCGACTTTCACCTGCTCAAAGCTGCGGGCGGACATGAAACAAGCCGGTCCGCAGACAAACGGCTTTAATCCGCTGAGTGCGATTCCCGCTGCTGTACCCACCATGTTCTGCTCTGCAATGCCAAGCTCCACAAACTGCTCAGGAAGCTCATTTGCATAGTCGTTTAGCGTAACGGAGCCTCTTGCATCGGAAGTTAAAACAACTATATCCTTATCTTCGCGTGCAAGCTCCAATATTGTTTCCGTAAATGCTTTTCTGCATGGAGTTTTCATATTAACCCAACTCCTTTATCTTTTGTTTTATTTCCGAAATCGCCTGAGCGTACTGCTCGTCGCTGGGCACTCCGTGGTGCCATTTCGCAACATCTTCCATGAAGGATATGCCCTTGCCTTTTGTGGTGTTTGATATTATCATTGTTGGCTTGCCTTTTTCTGCCTTAGCCTCCGCAATAGCATCCAAGAAGCAGCCGATGTCATTTCCATCACACTCAATCACATGCCACCTGAATGCTTCCCACTTATCCTTAAGCGGCTCAAGCCCCATGACATTTTCTGTGTTTCCTGAAATCTGAAGGCCGTTGCGGTCTATTATAGCAATAAGGTTATCAAGCTTATAGTGGCCTGCTGCCATTGCGGCCTCATATATAGAGCCTTCGCCCTGCTCGCCGTCTCCCATAAGCGTATATACATAATAGTCTTTGTTTTTCATCTTGGCGGCGATTGCCATGCCGACTGAAACAGGAAGCCCGTGTCCCAGTGCACCTGTGTTCATCTCAATACCCGGCACTTTTCTTGTCGGGTGTCCTATAAGGCGCGATTTATACTTACTGAAAGTTTTAAGCTCTTCTTTCGGAAAAAATCCTTTGTCCGCAAGTACTGTGTAGTAGCCTTCTACGCTGTGTCCTTTGCTCAGCACAAAGCGATCGCGGTCTTCCCAGCTAGGATCCTCAGGTTTTATGTTCATCGCTTCATAGTACAATGCCACAATCATATCGACTGAAGATAGGGAACCTCCCGTATGCCCTGTTTTTGCATTGTAAATCATTTCAATGATGTCAAGCCTGCGCTCGTAGCTCGTTTTTTGTAATTTGTTAATAATTGAATCATTCATAATATAACTAAATTATATAACTAAATTTATTTATTGTCTATGTGAATATTTTTATATAGCTATTTAAATTGATTAGATTTTCAAATTATCTTACTCTGGTTTTCTACATATTTCATGTAAAGTAATAATGAGCAAAATAATGCTATAAAAAAAGCACATAGCTTTCTGCTGATGTGCTTGTCTCTATTTTATTTTAATGGTTTTATTTCCACAAATCTTTATATATTTTGATCAAATCACTTTTGTCAACTGGATGAATCGAGTTTTGCGGACTTCCGCTCATCATTGCATCGTTTGCCATTTTGTCCAGATATGACAAGAATTTCTCTTTATCAATGCCGTACTCTTCAAGAGTAGGAATCTCAACAGCGCTGCACAGTTTTCCCAAAGCATCTATAAAAGCATCTGCTGCATCATTGTTGCTCATGCTGTCATCTGCAGCGCCTATTGTTCTAGCCATTGTCGCATATCGTTCTTCGCAGCCTTCTTTTATATAAGTAAGGCAGTCTTTCATAAGCATAGCGTTTGATATGCCATGCGGAACATGAAAAAGCGCCCCTATAGGTCTGCTCATTCCGTGAACAACTGTAACAGCTGATATGTTTATACAAACACCTGCAAGGTATGAACCTATAGACATCTCTTCTCGTGCCCATTCGTTGCTTCCGTCATTATATGCTGTGGGCAGGCTTTTAAATATCCTTTTCACCGCTTCAAGTGAATACATTTCAGATATCGCATTGCTTTTAATTGATATATATGTTTCAACCGCATGAGCCAGTGCGTCCATTCCGGTGGATGCTGTAATGGATTTAGGCGCAGTCAGAGTAAATGACGAGTCAACTATCGCAAGATTCGGGATAAGTGATTCGCCCATAATACGCATTTTTATGTTATTTTGGGTGTCTGTTATTATTGAATATTTAGCGGATTCGGAACCTGTGCCCGAAGTTGTTGGTATAAGCACCATCGGAGGCAAATCCTCTTCTATGCTCACTCCGTGATAGTCTGCAATTTTGCCAGGAAGCACTGTCATTGCAGCAATTGCCTTCGCACTGTCAAGCGGACTTCCTCCGCCTATTGCTATTATAAAATCGCAGCCTGAGTTTTTATATTCCAGAGTGCCGGCTTCAATCATTGTGTCAGTCGGCTCTCCTGTAATATCGTTAAACAATGTATGTGCTATGCCCCATTCATCGAGGCAGTCAGTCAGTTTTTTTACTCCGCCCGTTCTTGTTATATTCTTTCCGGATACAATAAAAGCCCGTTTACCGAACTCTTTAATATATTCACCGCTTTGCTTTAAAGCATTTTTGCCCATAACCGTTCTTTTAGGAGCAATAAATTGAAATGCCATTTTTATCCCCTTTGATTCTTTGCACTCCACATAGTCTGATGACTTTTCGCGCAGGTTAAATCATTATAGTCTTTTTGCTTCATTAATGCCAACTTTTTTAAAGCAAATCAATCATTTTGGTTAAAAAAATGCAAATTCTGCAAAGAATTTAGGCAAAATATTTTATTTTATATGTTTATTAACAATTATATTGTTAAGATTTTTCATTTTTCTCAGATAAAGCTAAGCAGCCTAAATCAAATATTCACATAACTATTGCTGTTCCTGAAGTTTTCTTTCCCGCTTGCGGTTAACCGCATACAAAACTATATCCGTCGATACCATAATGCCGTTAAGTATATACAGAATTAAAACAATATCCATGCTGTATATTAATTTGTGGATTGTTCCGGAAACATACCCTATCCCTATGACTATCATGAAAAACAGAGATTTTCCTTTTGTGGACTTTGACTTTATTGATTTAATAATGGACAGCGGCCATGCCAGTCCGAAACATAAAAGCATAACAGCTTCGAATATACTTAGATTCATATCTTCCTCCGTATTTATGTAATAAACACACTTATATCACCTTTTACTACAATTAGCAATGGCATATAAAAAATAATCTCCAAAGTTTAATTTTGGGCTAAAAAACAAAAACAACATAAACAATCTAAACATTGTTAACATTGTATAAATATAGTCAATTTGTTGTTTGACAGCCAAAAATATGTGTAATAAACTATATGACATGTTTTTTATTAAGATATGCAGAAATTATATTTATACATTTATATAAAATAGATAAAATTGAGGGAGATAGGTAATGAAAAGTTTGAAGCTTAGGATGACACTGCTGATAATGGGAGTTGTGCTTGTTTGTATGGTTTTGATTTCCGGTTTAATTTTGAGAAGTTCCACTAACAGGCTAATGGACGACATGGAAGAGATAGCAATCTCAAAAGTTGAAAATCTTACACAAAAAACAGATTTGCTGCTAAACCGCTGGGTAAGTGAAATGTCGGTAGTTGCTACATCCCCCGATGTTAAAGCTCTTGATATACAAAAGCTTAAAAAGCTGATTTCAGATGATCCGAATTTACTTAAAGACTTCTACTTTCTGATTTTGGCAGACAAAACCGGAGCATATACTGCAACCACAGACAAAACAGGCAATATTGGCGATAGAGATTATTTTGTAGAAGCGACAAAAACAAAAAAGACAGTAATATCTGAAGCTGTTATATCAAAATCTACTGGTCTTCCCATAATAGTTATTGCAGCGCCAATACTGGATTCAAACAACGATATAATCGGTGTTTTAGGTGGTATAGTTGAGCTTTCGCATATCTCAGATTATATAAACGAGGAACATTTCGGAGAACGCGGCTATGCATACATGATAAATAAATCAGGCACTGTAATGGCACACCCGAACCAAGATAATATATTGAATCCAGAAGTAAACTTTCTTGACATTCCGGAGATCAAGCAGATTTCCCAAAACATGGTTGAAGGAAAAACCGGATATGAGTTTTATGAAGAGCTAGGAAATGATAAGTTAGCAGCATATAAGGCCGTTGAATCCACAGGCTGGTCAATCGCAGTAAGCGCATATCAGGACGAAGTTCTTAGCGAAATCAATACTTTAGTACTCCAGGTTGCTTTGTTAGCCCTTGGTGTGCTTATAGTAATGTTTATAATACTATGGTTTATTATAGGAAGAATTGTAAAACCTATAGTTCATATAAAAGATTTAACCAAGAAAGTTGCAGATAGAGACTTGCTTGTAGATGTTCAATCTACAAGGAAAGATGAAATAGGCCAGCTGACCAACAACTTCAACTCAATGATATCAAGTACAAGAGGAATAATCACAGAAGTTGCTTCGATGGGCAGAAGTGTAGATGAATCAACCAACGAAATGAAAGAATGCACTCTTCAGGTTGGGGAAGTATCGGAACAGATTGCATCAACAATCTCAGGCTTAGCCGAGGCCAGCAATAGCGGTAAATCCAAAATTAAAACTCAAAAAGAAAAAATGATGGAAAACCAAAAGTCTCTTAGCCATGTGTCCTCACAAATACAGTCGTTGGATACACAATCAAAGAAAATCGGTACGATAGTCGACCTTATTTTAAATGTAGCAAGCCAGACAAACCTACTGGCGCTTAATGCAGGTGTTGAAGCCGCAAGGGCAGGAGAAAATGGCAAAGAATTTGCAGTAATCGCAGATGAAGTCAAAAAACTCGCCGAAGAATCCGGTGAAGCCGCGGATGACATTAATGAAATAATCGAAGAAATTCAGGAAAGCATTAAGATGACATCCACCCAGATGAACAACAGCATGGAAATAGTAAAGCTGCTTGAGAGTGCAATAGAAAATACCGAGGAGTCTTTCAATATTATTTATGAGGGCATCGATGAAGTGTCAGAGCAGATGAGTCGTATGACCAGTTCATCAGCTGTAAATGATTTTAGCAAAAACGGGCAAGGCGCAACAATACAGCACTTAATGGACATCACACATGACCTAAAAGAAAAAACGGCACAAATGGATGCACTGGTCAGTCAGTTCAAAGTTGGATAAAAACCAATTTTTATACCAATCACAGCTTTAAAATAATAAAAAACAGCCCATGACTTACATGAGCTGTTTTTTAGTTTATTTTACTGAAAACACAAGCTTTCCATCAATCGCTTCAACATAAACAGTTTGCCCATCAATCAGTTCACCTGAAATAATCAACTTACCCAGCTGAGTCTCAAAGTTCTTCTGCAAATATCTTTTTACAGGTCGAGCGCCATAGATTGGAGTATACGACTTGTCTGCTATAAGTTTCTTTGCATCTTCTGTCACATCGAGCGTAATGTTTCTGTCATCCAGTCTATTTTGAATGTCGGTTAAAACAAGGTCAATAATTTTTACAATGTCCTCCATCTTAAGCGGCTTAAACATCACAGTATCATCCACACGGTTTAAAAACTCCGGTCTGAAACTATGTGCAAGATCTTCCATTACATGGTTTTTCACTTCCGAATCAATTTCACCCTGAGCGTTTATACCGTTTAGCAGATATTCGCTTCCGATATTGGACGTCATTATTATAATCGTGTTTTTAAAGTTTACTGTTCTTCCTTTATTGTCGGTAAGACGTCCGTCATCCAGTATCTGAAGGAAGATGTTAAATGCGTCATGGTGCGCCTTTTCTATCTCGTCAAACAGTATAACACTGTAAGGCTTTCTTCGCACAGCTTCTGTAAGCTGTCCGCCTTCGTCATATCCAACATATCCGGGAGGCGCTCCTATGAGCCTCGACACCGCATGTTTTTCCATATACTCGCTCATATCAATTCGGATAAGGTTATCCTCGCTGTCAAACATAGCCTCGGCGATTGCCTTTGAAAGCTCCGTCTTGCCGACTCCCGTAGGCCCTAGGAATATAAATGAACCGATAGGTTTTTTGAGATCTTTCAAACCCGAGCGCGCACGTATAACAGCATCGCTTACAGCTTCCACAGCTTCATCCTGACCGATTACACGTTCATGCAGAATGTCGGACAGATGAAGCAGTTTGCTGCGCTCTTTCTCCATCAGTCTTGAAACGGGTATTCCTGTCCATTTCGAAACGATGTCCGCCACTTCCTCCTCATCCACTTCTTCTTTAACAAGCTCGTTTTGTGTGCTTTTGTTCTTGGAGGTTTCCTCTTCGAGTTTACGAGTGAGCTCTGGCAAAGTGCCGTATTCAAGCTTTGCAGCCTCCTCCAGATTGTATGTGCGCTTAGCTTCTTCTATCTGCCTGCGCACATCCTCTATCTGCTCTTTTAAGTCCTTTTCGCGGTTGATGTTTACCTTTTCAAGCTCCCACTGCGCTTTCATTTTGTTAAGCTCTTCATTAAGCTCGGAGTGCTCTTTTTCGATAGTCTGAAGTCGAGCCTTCGATGCTTCATCCTTTTCTTTTTTGAGTGCCTGTTTTTCTATTTCAAGCTGCATAACACGGCGGGAGATGTCATCAATTTCAGCCGGCATGCTGTCTATCTCTGTACGGATTTTTGCTGCCGCTTCATCCATGAGGTCAATCGCCTTATCCGGCAAAAAGCGGTCGGAAATATATCTGTCCGAAAGCACGGCACAAGCAATAAGCGCACCGTCTGTGATACGCACTCCGTGGTGTATCTCAAAGCGTTCCTTGAGTCCGCGCAGTATAGATATTGTGTCCTCTACTGTCGGCTGGTCAACTATAATAGGTTGGAATCTGCGCTCAAGAGCCGCGTCCTTTTCAATATAAAGCCTGTATTCATCTAGGGTTGTAGCCCCGATGCAGTGAAGCTCGCCGCGCGCAAGCATAGGTTTGAGCAAGTTGCCTGCGTCCATCGAGCCTTCTGTTTTCCCCGCACCTACAATGGTATGTAATTCATCGATAAACAGAATTATTTTGCCTTCGGATTTATTGATATCATCAAGCACTGCCTTCAATCGTTCTTCAAACTCACCGCGGTATTTAGCTCCGGCAATAAGCGCCCCCATGTCCAGCGAATATATCGTCTTTTCTTTTAATCCCTCAGGAACATCGCCTGCAAGTATACGCTGCGCCAAGCCTTCAACAACTGCCGTTTTACCAACTCCGGGCTCGCCAATTAAAACAGGGTTATTTTTCGTCCTGCGTGTGAGTATGCGTATAGCGCGACGTATCTCCGCATCACGTCCGATAACGGGATCAAGCTTTCCGCTTTTTGCAGCCTCCACCAAGTCGCGTCCAAATCGGGCTAGCGAGTCATAAGTTGCTTCAGGATCCTTGGATGTAATATTTTTATTGCTCCTTACTTTGTTAAGCGCTTCCATAAATTTCTCATACGAAATGCCATGTCGTGCAAAAACCTTTGCAGATATTGTGTTTCGTTCTTTAAGCAGGGCAATATAAATATGCTCTACGCCGGCATAATCGTCCTTAAAAACTTTTGCTTCTCCTAAAGCATCAGACAATATTTTGTTAAACCTGCGCGTGGCATACATCTGGCTGGACACATCGCCCTGAACCTTAGGCTGACGCTCAAGTTCCGAGGTTAAATCGCCCTTATAGTTCGCAAGACTGACGTTCATATAACCTATGAGTTTGGGAATAAGTCCATCCTCCTGGTCAAGCAGCGCAAGATGCAGGTGCTCTCCGTCAAGCTCCTGATGATGCATGTTTATCGTAATCTGCTGAGCAGCTCCTATAGCTTCAACTGCTTTATTTGTGAATTTATCTAAGTTCATTTAGTACACTCCTTGTTAATGAAATTCTTCCTTCATCTTCTCAAAAAGTTTCTTCATCTTCGGTGTGAGACTCACAGGGTTTACTATCTTTATTTCTATAATCATATCTCCGGGATTGCTGTTGCGTTCTTTATATCCTTTTCCGGATACCCGAATTTTTTTACCGCTTTGAGTCTTTTCGGGTATTGTAACCTTAATCTTTCCGTCAAGTGTTTTAACATCCATTTTGGTTCCAAGCGCAGCATCCCAGGGATAGAGATTCAGCTTTGTGTGTATGTTTTTTCCGTGTTTTGTGAAGTTATCGCTGGAAGAAAACTTCACCTTCATGTATAAATCCCCGCGGTCTCCTCCGTTTACTCCGCTGTTTCCCTGATTTTTTAAGCGTATTTTCTCGCCTTCCTTAACGCCTTTGGGAATTGTGAAGTTAAAACTTTTTATTCCCGAGTCGGTTCTGAGGGATACTCTTTTGCTCGCACCTTTATGCCCTTCCTCCGGAGTTATCTCAATTATTGACTCTATATCGTCTCCCTTATACGCTCTCGAATAACGGTTATATCCTCCGCTGTCTCCGCCTCCTTTAAAGGCTCTGAAAATATTCCCCAAGTCAAAATTGTTATCTGAAAAGAAAGCATTAAAGAAATCACTTCGAGCGTCTCCGTTGTGATACTCGTATCTTACATTATCCGATGAGAATCCATATTTGCTCGGATCAAAATCATAACCGCCCGAGAAGTTTGTCTGGCTGCCGAATGTATCATACTTGTTTCTCTTTTCGGCGTCTCCCAGCACTTCATAGGCTTCGCTTACCTCTTTAAATTTATCTTCGGCTTTTTTATCTCCCTGATTTTTATCGGGGTGATACTTTTTAACCAAGGACCTGTAAGCTTTTTTTATCTCATCGGCAGTTGCATCTTTTGATACGCCCAGAGTTTTATAATAGTCTTTATATTGCATAAGTTCCCTGCTTTCTTATGAAGTATCTTTCTTTTGACTTTCTTTGACCTTCAATGCTATTTTACATTAAATCCATTAAAAACACAATAGTTTTTTATATATTTGCATAACAAAAAAGGCACTGCATGACGCAGTGCCTGAATAGCTTAAAATTAATTAAAATATCTTTTCGCACAAATCCATTTTCTGTTCCAGTAGCTGGACGTTTCAAAGTTTGCAATTCTTATAGTGTTGCTGGATGATGACGAGTCGATCATCTTTCCATCCCCTATGCAAATCGCAACGTGTCCCTGGAAGCATAATATATCTCCCGGTTTTGCGTCATGAATGGAGCTTATGGTTGTATATGAGCTCTGTGCCCAAGCTGCAGATGTCATATATCCAGTCGAATTTCCTGTAGCGTTCAGGCAGTGATACACAAATCCGGAGCAGTCCATTCCCGGAGGGGCTTTTCCTCCCCACACATATGTATATCCTTTGTCCAGGCAGGACTTAGCATATGCAACAAAATCAGCTGCGGAATTTGCGTCATATGAGGCGCTTGAACCTCCGCTGCCGGAAGAACTCCCTCCGCTGCTCTCGCTTGAAGGCGGAGTGTAGTTTGATGCAGGTTTTGCATCGCCGTTAAAGAGAACCTGAGTTGTATTGTAGCCTACAATACCATCCTGCGACAGTTTGTTGCGACCCTGAAAAACTCTTATAGCATAGTCAGTATCATCATCAAATTTCTTGTCTGTATTTCCGTCATCAAGATATCCAAGCTCAATTAAGCGTTTTTTGATAACATGTATATCAAATCCATAGTCACCTTTTCTAACAAGATAAGGAGTGGCCGCATCAGAGAATAAAAGAGTTAAAGTCTGATATCCTGCAACACCATCAACCATCAAATCATGTCCGCGCTGGAAAAGCTGCATCGCATATTCAGTCATTTCGCCGTAAAGGCTTGTAGGCTCGTCAGCATCCATATAGTGAAGGTCCATTAAACGTTCCTGTATAAGAGCAACCTGATCTAATGTATCACCTTTATGAATCATTATATCCTGCCCGAATACAGCGTTTGATATATCCATAGTTACTTCAGGCGCAGGTGTAATTTCAGGAGTCATTGTGGGTGTTATTTCAATTGATTCGGTGACTGCAACTACCTCCTCAGAAGATATCGCTTCGGAAGAAATGGCAACATCCGCCTCATCTGTATTGAGCGGCTCATCTCCGCAGAATATTACGGGAGCCGGCGTCGCTGTTGCAGTTTCCGCAATGGGCTGAAGAGCCTCTAAAAACTCCTTAGTCTTTGCGTTAAAGTTCATCTCATTAAGCTTCTCATAATATGTTAGGCTTCCCTCTTCGGATGAAACATCAGTTTCGCTTATAACGTTTCCCGAAAGGTTTCTTCGGCTGCGTCCATTGCCCGTAAGTATTGTGCTAACTGCAAAAACAACCAAAACAACAATTCCCGAAATCACAGCAACGGTTGCAATACCTTGAACAAGTTTAATCAAGCCTGATTTCTTGGGTTTATATTTATTTGCTATGACCGAATTTCTGCTTCCTATATTATTCGAATAGGAATTTGTCTGTTTGATAGATTTATAACCGGGCGTATCGCTTTTTGCGCTAAACTCTTTTTGTGTTTTACGCTTTAGCTCATAGTGGGATGAGCTTGTGTTAAGCTGATCTTCAAGGCCTCTTACAAACTCCGAAAAACTCTGTCCGTCATTCTTTTTTCCGAATGAAGTAAAGACTTTTTTTATACCGAAAAAAAGCATGCCAAATGCAAGAATTAAAACATTGCCAATACGCGACAGTGTGCTAAAAAGTACTTCTAAAAAAGATTCATTGCTTTTTTTGTTGTTTGCATTATTTTTTTGCATTCTCGGATTATACTATAGTTTCTCTGTTATTACAATTATATTATTTAATATTTACTTTTTTGTTACATGGAGATGAATAGCGATTATTCTTTCACATATTTCTTGCTACTATAATGCTTCCAATCAGTCTTCGCCGCCTAACACAGCAGTCTTTTTTGGGCTGCTCCTGCCTTCAAGGTCAGGGAGCCTGTGCTCAAGCGCTGCAAAGGCAATCTCAACATCTTCATGAACTTCATCGGGAGTGTGTGCCCCGATTGTTACCATATCACAATCCCTGAGCGTTGCAAATGAAAAGTTTATTCCGACATAAGGAGAAACTCTTCCTGCAGCCATGGACTTTATTGTGATAACAGGCTTTTTGGCATTCCAGATAATCTTTGACACAGATTCAACCTCAACCTGCATTAAAAATCCCATACAGTTATAGAGCTGGATATACGTCTGAACATCATATTCATTATTGTCCGAATATAAAATCAGCTCAGGCATATGTGCTGAAAGTCCCGGTATCATATCGTTCTGGCGAATCATGTCCAGATAGTCCGGAAGTCTGTCCATCGTTCCTTTGAGCTTGTTTACAAGCTGCTCGCCTGATGCATGGTGTATAAGGCAAAAGTCATAATTGTTCTTACTGCCTTCGGAAATAATCTTTTCTGCTGATTTTCTGGCTTGTTCGCTATCTGATACGTCAATAATCGGAGTATCTATAACAGTAACCTTTTTGCCTGTTTTATCCTGTGCCATATGAATGCCGTCAAGAAGGACGTCATTTCCGTACATAGGTGCCATTATTGCATCAATTCCATACATCAGATATGCTTCTATCAGTTCACACACAGCTTCTTTTGTGCTGTATTTGCTTTTAATCATGTTATCTGCTGATTTGCTTGTATGGCTGTATCCCAAAACCCAGTTGCTGCCCATAATAATTCTGGGAAGTGAATATCCTTCTACTTCGGTGCGCGGAAATTGTTTCATAACTGACCTCATTGTTTAGCGTTTATAACTTTCTATATTATATGACATTAAAAACAATAAAGTAAATAAAAAGTGCAGAAAAAATATGTCGTTTAATTATTGATTAATATCCACAATCAAGCTGTCTTCAACCATATACTGTTTGTTATAAACAATTACAGAACATGGTTTGTTTGTCTCAATCAATATGCGCGAAGATACATTTACCTTAACCAGACAGCCCATATAATCAAACTTAAAGCTATAGCCTTTCCATCTTTCAGGTTTACTGGGATTTATATGAACTCCATCCTCTTTTATGCGAAGTCCGCCGAATCCATACACTATTGCCATATAAGCTCCTCCGGCATTTGCAAGATGGAGGCCGTCTTTTGTGTTTGAATTTATATCGTCGAGGTCAAGACGGATAGTACGCATAAAATACTTATATGCTTTTTCAGCATCCCCTATCCGTGCCGCCATTATGCTGTGTACGCATGATGAAAGGCTGGAATCGTGTGTTGTATATTTTTCGTAATAGTTATAACAATTGCGAACAATCTCATCATCCTCGTTATCTAAAAGCATGTGCGCAAGCAGAGTGTCTGCCTGCTTTAAAACTTTGTATCTGTAGATTGTAAGCGGATGATAGTTTAAAAGCAGAGGATATTTTTCGGCAGGCGTGCCGGCAAAATCCCAATCCGCTTTGTGTATAAAGCTGTCATCCTGAAGGTTTACATTAAGGCCCAAGTCAAAAGGCAGATACATGTTAAGCGCAGCTTTGTTCATCTCGGAAAGCTCTGCATCAGATACGGATATTCTGTCCGCAATCTCCGTAAAACGTTGCTCATTTTGCTTTTTTAATATTCCGGCTAGCTTATATGTCCACTCCAGATGATGTTTCGCCATTACGTTTGTGTAATAATTATTGTTAACAATAGCCGTGTACTCGTCAGGGCCTGTTACAGCATCAATCTTAAACAAGCCTTTGTCAAAATGTCCTATCTCAAGCCATATTCTGGCCGTTTCATACAATGTTTCAAATCCGAAATCCATCATCATATCAATATCATTAGTATAAAGGTAATATTGTATATATGAAAACGCAACATCGGCATTTATATGATATTGTGCGCTTCCCGCGGGAAAATAAGGCGAACATTCATCGCCTGATATTGTACGCCAAGGGATTTTTGCACCTTTCTTGTGACCCATCTGCAGGCTTCTGGCTCTTGCATTGTCCAGAATGTTGTACCTGTATTTAATAAGGCTAAGTGCTGTATCGATATTTGTGTGCAGGAAAAACGGAATCATGTATATTTCAGTGTCCCAGAAATAATGTCCTTCATAGCCTTCGCCGCTTAAACCTTTTGCCGAAATATTGCTGTGACCGTCAGCTCCGGCCGATGACAGCAGCTGATAGAGATTGTAGTTTAACGAGCGCTCTGTTTTAGGATCGCCGTCTATTGAAAGATGCGCCTTTTTCCAGAACTCATCCAGAAAAAGTTTTTGTTTTTCATACCAGTGTTTTTTGCCAAAAGACAATGCTTTTTTTATAAGCTCTCTACCCTTTTCCAAAGTATCTTTATGACGCAGGCTGTCAGTGTAAACGATAAACTTTGTAAAGCTTAGGGTTACTCCGTTTTTTATCTTTACGTTGCTTATAGCATCAACCGATTTTTCATTTAACGCATAATACATATCAATGTCGTGTGCCATGTTAACAGCGACTTTTATTCCGGACCTTTCTGTGCCGCTTAAAATATATGCACTATCATCGTTTGTTCCGGTTTTTTCAACATAAAGAAGCTTGTCTTCTCCGCTTGCAACACGCATGTCTTTTTCATTGCTGTAGTTTTTTACGTCACCTTCAAGCTTTGACATTACGGAAATTTCGCCGCTATAGTTTTTAGATGTAATGCTGTAGTCAATCATTATAAGCTCACGCATATAAAATGAAGCCATGCGCTTTATCTCAATTACAAGATGATGTCCTTTCGGAGACAGCCACTCCACTTTGCGGGAGGCATAGCCGCTGTATATGTCAAGCTCACGGTCGATACTTATAACGGTGCCTTCAAAGAGAGTAAAAACCTCTCCGCCTATTGATATTTCAATCGTCTGCGCATCTGTTACATTAAGTATCTTCTGAGCTGTCTGGGGAAATCCAAATGCATTTTCGCCATACTTTATATCATAGATTTCATACACTCCGTTTATATATGTTCCGCGTATGGAATCATACCCTGTGCGATATCCTTCCTCAAAATTTGCACGCATGCCAACATAGCCGTTCGCCGTGGAATACAGCGACTCGAGCAAAAGAAGTTTATCATTTTTAAGCATGGGATTTTGCAATTTATACTCCTATCTCTTTTAAAAAAAGCATCGCTAAACAAGCCTTGCGAAAATCAGCTACATAAAACAGCAAACTCGCTATTTTATGGATCCCGCAACCATTCCTTTTATAATATGCTTTTGTGCGAACAAGAACCCTACTATTATTGGCAAAGCTGCCATTAAAACAGCTGTCATAATCAAGTCCCACTTCTTAACAAACGACCCAGCAAATGAACGTATCGCAAGAGGTATCGTCTGGATATCCTGTCCGACACCCAGAATGAGCGAAGGCAAGAGGAAATCGTTCCAAATCCAGATTGTGTTAAGTATAATTACAGTAACATATATAGGCTTAAGGATAGGTAAAACAATGTTAAAGAACGTTCTCGCCCTTGAGCATCCGTCAATCCTTGCAGCCTCTTCAAGTGCCACAGGAATGGATTTAATAAACCCGTGGAACATAAACACCGCAAGCGGAGCTCCGAAGCCTATGTAGGCAAATATCATCCCATGATATGTACGAAGCATTTTGAATGAAAACTCAACATTGAATATCGTAAATGTAAGGGCTTCTTTTACCATCCTGAAAAGTGCAACAAGCGGAAACATTACTACCTGAAACGGGATAACCAATCCGCTTAAAAATACAAAGAATATAAATGTAGAAGTCTTTGTTTTTGTGCGCACAAGAACCCACGCAGCCATTGAAGAAAACACTGATATCAGTACAAGCGAAAATACAGTAATTATAACCGACGACATTACGCTAGATGGATAGCGGATTGATGCGCTAGACCATATCTTTGCTACGTTTTTAAACAGCTGCAGCCAATTTTCCGGCATTGCTACAGGTGCAGTTATAATTTCAAGCGAAGCTTTTGCGGAGTTTATTATAACGACAAAGAACGGAAACAATGTTATGAGAAACAATATAAACGTAATAAATGTAACTATCCAGCTTCCAACCTTAGAATTATTTTTTGTCTTTTTAGCCATCACATCTCCACCTCCTTGCGCTTATTGTAATAAACCTGTGCAATGGACACCACAGACAAGATCAAAAAGAATATAACGGCTCTCGCCTGTCCTTCCGCCATATGGTTATATTTAAATGCCACATCGTAAATGTGAACCGCCAGAAGTTCAGTGGCATTTACCACCTCGCCTTTAAAGATATCGGACGGTCCGCCGTTAGTCAGTGCGACAATTATGTCATACTGCTTAAAGGAATTTACCAATGTTAAAAATGTTGTTACGGTAAATGCCTGTGCAATCATCGGTATTGTTATATTCCAGAGCTTTTTAAAGAATCCTGCTCCATCAATTGATGATGCTTCTATCAAATCCTGAGGTACATTTAAAAGCGCCGCCACATATATCATCATAATGTAGCCTGCGTACTGCCATGTAAAGGCAAATATAAGTCCCATTAGAGTAAGGTTAGGATCGGCTAGAATTAGGACTTCTTCGATTGCCTTAAGCCCCAGCATTCCTCCTATTCCCGGAATAATGCTTTTAAAAATAAACTGCCAGATATATCCCAGAACAAGTCCGCCGATTAGGTTTGGAACGAAAAAACCTGCGCGGAATACGCTCTTAAATTTTATGTTTCGCGTAACAAGTATCGCAAGGCTCAGTGATACTGCGTTAATTACCACAGCGCTTAACAGTGTGAACAAAACTGTTCTTACAAAAGAATACTGAAAAGCCAAATCTCTGAACATATCTCTGTAGTTCGCAAAACCTACCCAATGAGCTTTTTCACCTGCAATAGCTGTCCAGTCAGTCATCGAATAATATACGCCCAAGAAAAACGGAATGATAACTACAATTAAAAATGATAACAATGCGGGCGTTAAAAAAAGCCAAAATACGACTTTATCTTTTTTAAATCTATTCATACATCACAACTCCCATCGTGTGATTTAAGTTGGGGATGCGGTTTTTACGCATCCCCATTTACTCTTCCTTATATTATTTTATCTCGTCTATTTTTGCTGCTACCTGCTCGATGAATCCAGCTTTGTCTATGTCGCCTTTTGCAAAGCTTTCATAGATTGGGCCAAGTGTTCCCATTCCGAATCCGTCAGGCATGTCGTTTTGAAGCCATGTGTATGCGCCATCAGGTTTTGCAACCCATGTTGCTACGTTAGCTGAAAGCGGTGCACTCGGTACAAGTGTTACATTTGTAAATGCCGGAATCATTTGTGCTTCTTCCACCATGTATTTATGTCCGAGTTCATTGGTTGCCATGAAGTTTAAGAATGCTCTTGCTTCTTCAAGGTTTTCGCTCTCATTGTTTAAAACGTAGAATGATGGAGCGCCGATGAAGATTGCATTATGCTCTCCGTATACTGATGCATGCGGTGCATATCCCATTTCAAACTCAACGCCGTTGTCAAGAAGCCATGGATCAATCCAGTTGCCCTGGTGAATGAATACTGCTTTTTGTGTCGCCCACTGTCCTACCTGAGCGTCATAGTTTCCTGTTAAAAGTACAGCTTCGTCTGCATACATAAACAATAATTCTACCCAATCAGCATATTCTGTTAAGCGCTGCATATCGGCTTCGCCGTTATTAAGCTTGTCCAATACTGTTGTGTCACCATATGGAAGGCCTGCTGAAAGATAACCGTTGAAGTTGTGCAATCCTGTAACCCAGCGCATGTCAGGGCCGGCTGCCATTGCTACAACAGAGTCAATTCCGAGCTCGTCTTTCATTGAGTCAAGTGTTGCAAATGCTTCTGCATATGCTTCCTGTGATGTAAGTGTTGCAGGGTCGATGCCGGCTTTGTCCAGCATTTCTTTGTTGTAAGCCATTCCCCATGCTTCAACAGCAACCGGGAATCCATAAACTTTGCCGTCCACTTTGAACTCAAGGCTTGTAAGGTCAATCCACTCGTCATCTGTGTATGGCTCAAGCTTGCTTTCCCATGTGTTATATCCGCCCATGCCTTCAACAACGAATATGTCTGGCTGACGGTCTGACTGGAACTCAGCTTTGAGGTTTTCAGCATACGGTGTGTCTCCGCCGGATGTTTTAACTGTTACTTTAACTCCTGTCTCTTCCTCATAAGCAGCTGCGAATGCTGAAAGCTGTTCATGAATCTCAACTTTGTTTTGGTAGATTACTACGCTCTTTTCTTCCTTGGCGCATCCTGCAAACACAGCAAACACCAATGCCAGTACCACTACAAATGTTAAAATTTTAAATGTTTTTTTCACGCTCTTTCCTCCTTGAAAATGTCTTTTATTGTTTTGTTCTTCCTATAGAATCTATGCAAGCGTTTTCATAAATAAAAAATTTATTGACGTTTTGCATAAAAATAACGTCTCTGGTTTGTTTTATATGCCTATTATAGTACTAATTTTCGTTGAAATCTTATAATATTCTGGTATAATTTATGTATATCAGGCGTAAATGTGGTAAAAAATGAAAAGCACATATGTTAAAGAAAAAATAAAGAATTTAGATCTGCAATACAATCATCCTTCGTATGCACTTGAGCGAAAGCTTTTAAGAAACATCGAAATGGGACTTCTGGATGAATCGCTGAGTATACTTTCTCATATCAACAGTTTTGAGCGTGCTCATCTATCCAGAAATTCCGTTCGCTCACTTAAAAATTCATTAATAGGCTCATGCACTCTTTTTACGCGCGCCGTTATAAAAGCAGGCATAAGTGCAGAAGATGCTTTTGATTTAAGCGACGGATTGATACAAAAAATTGAGCTTTTGGAAACACGCAAAGAACTGGAAGAATTCGAGCGCGAAATGGTTAAAGATTTTGTGGACCTTGTAAAACAGATTAATGTTACAAGCTACAGATATCCCATATCACAGATAGTGACTTTCATACATGAACATGTAGCAACCAAGATAACAGTCAATGACCTTGCAAACATGGTGTATCTTTCTCCGGATTATCTTTCCAAGCTTTTTCATCAGGAGGTCGGAATCTCTTTATCTGAATTTATACAGCTTCAAAAAATAGAAGCAGCAAAAGATCTTCTTGAATATGATGAAATGAATATAACAGATATAGCAACAATACTTTGTTACTGCAATCATGGTTATTTTTCAAATGTTTTTAAAAAGCATACAGGCCAAACTCCTATGGAATATAGGAAAAATAATAAGAAGTGATTTATTAAGTGCTTTCTCGCTCAACTATTACAGTATCCACTTTATGACACTTAGTTCCTGATTTTTGCGCTTTTTCAAGCCTGTCTATAAGAAGCATGCATGCATCATATCCAAGCTGTTCGGCGCGTATATCAACGCTTGTGAGCTTTGGACTCACATACTCACACATAGGTGTATTGTTAAATCCCGTTATCGGATAAACTGTTCCGCTAGCTTTCATAGCGTCCATTGCTCCGAAAGCAAGAACATCGTCCGTTGTTATAATACAGTCAAACTCCGAGCCTTCAATCAGCTCTTTCATAGCAGAGTATCCGCTATCAAAGCTACCTTCCGTTTCCTTTACGATAGTTCTGTCATATCTTATCTTGCTTTCTCTTAATGCTTTGCGGTATCCGTCCAGTCTGTTTTCATTGTAGATATATTCCATGCTTCCGCCGATAAAAGCGATTCTGTTGTATCCTTTTGAGACCATCCCCATAGTAAGTTTGTACATAGCTTCCTTGTTGTCATTGTCCACCCATAAGGTCGCATTTCTCACATGAGGCGTGCCTATTACAACATGAGGTATATCTCTGGTTCTTACATAACGGAGGTTTTCATCATTTTCGCGTATAGTGGTGAGTATTATTCCGTCAACCCATCCGCTTTTGCTCATCTTTTGGATAGTAGTATAGTTGTTGTCTTCCTTTTCGTACGCATTCATAATGTAGTATCCGTTGCTTTGCGCACAGTTAGTGATGCCCACGAGAACATCTATAAAGAACTGGTTGTGAAGCACAGCATGTGAATCAGCCGGAAACAAGAGTCCGATAATCTTTGTAGTCATTTTTTTTGCAAGGCTTTTAGCCACCGCGTTCGGGTGGTAATTAAGCTTTGCCATTGCATCCAATACACGCTTAGTTGTCTCTTTGCTTATTTTTTCACTGCCTGCCGCAACTCTTGAAACAGTAGACGGCGACACTTGCGCAAGCTTTGCCACATCAATCAGTTTTGCCATTTACTATCTATCTCCTTATAAGGCAGTATACATAGGAAATATACTTTCTGCAAATGAATGCTTTATACTTCTTAATAATAAAATAGTATATTAAAACACCACATTATGCAAACGCTTGCATTGTTTTATATGATGTTGTATATTTAAAATAATGACTTTAAGGGGAAAAAACATGAAACATCAATTTGGAAACGATCCGTGGCTTTTAGAAGAAATCGGATTAAATGATAATAAAAATGAAATAAGCGAGTCAATAACGAGCCAGGGAAACGGGCTTTTTGGCATGAGAGGAAATTTCGAGGAAGGATATGGCGGAAAGTCTCTAAAAGGCACCTATCTTGCCGGAGTATATTATCCGGACAAAACACGCGTCGGATGGTGGAAAAACGGCTATCCGGAGTATTTCGCAAAAGTACTTAACGCATTTGACATTATACCCATAAAGATAAAGATAAACAACGAAATTATTGATTTATCCATAACAAAACACGAAGACTTTTCTCGTTGTCTTGACATGCGAGACGGCATGTTAACACGTTCATATGTAGCTGCGACCAATAATTCCGAGAAAACAAAGCTTGAGTTTTCAAGATTTTTATCCATGGATAAAAACGAAATCTGCGCAATTTCTCTTTCGGTATCTCCGATAAATCATAGCGCTAAGATTGAGCTTATTCCTCTTATTGACAGCGATGTTAGAAACTCAGACTCAAATTATGATGAAATATTCTGGGAAGAAGAAAAACATTCAGCAAAACCTATTCCCTCCCTTTCCATGCAGACAAAAAAAACCTCATATCTTGCAGCGTGTGCTATGGACATAGATTTTTCAGGCGAGTTTAATCTTATATCAAGCGAAAGCTTCACTTCAGAAAAGTCATGCGGATACAATATTAAACTAAATGTGCAATCAGGCAAGACAATGACCATATATAAATATATTGGAGTTACAACAAGCAGAGATTATAAAAAAGAAAAAGTTTTGGATTCCGCAATTCAGGCAGCATCCCGTGCAAAATCCATTGGATGGGACGAGCTTTTTCATGCAAGCCAAAAAGTATGGAATGATATATGGAAACACAGCGACATTATCATTAAAGGCGACGACGCAGCCCAGCAGGGCATTCGTTTTAATATCTTCCAGCTTAATCAGACATACTCCGGAAAAGACGCACGCTTAAATATAGGCCCGAAAGGCTTTACCGGCGAAAAATACGGCGGCTCGACATACTGGGACACCGAGGCATACTGTATTCCGTTTTATTTAAGCACAGCAGATAAAAGTGTTGCGCGAAATCTTTTGGTTTACAGGCACAGGCATCTGGAAAAAGCTAAGGAAAATGCACAAAAGCTCGGTCTTAATGGCGCACTTTATCCCATGGTAACAATGAACGGCGAAGAATGCCACAACGAATGGGAGATAACATTTGAGGAGATTCACAGAAACGGCGCGATCACATATGCTATTTATAACTATGTAAACTATACCGGAGATGAAGCCTATCTTCATGGATATGGCTTTGACGTGCTTGTGGAAACAGCGCGATTCTGGCAGTCGAGAGCCAACTACCAAAACGAAAAAGATGTTTATATGATACTTGGCGTTACAGGCCCCAATGAATATGAAAACAATGTAAGCAACAACTGGTATACAAACACAATCGCTGCATGGTCATTGGGATATACTGTTGAGATAAATAATTTAATAAAAGACAAATATCCAAAAGAATATAAGTCTCTTTGTGAAAAACTTGATTTAAAAGACTATGAAATCAAAATCTGGGACGATATGTCCAAGCGCATATATAAGCCATATGATAAAAAACTGGACGTTTTTCTTCAGCAGGACGGTTTTTTGGACAAAGAACTTATTCCGGCGGATAAGCTTAAAACAGAAGAACGGCCACTAAATCAAAACTGGTCATGGGACCGCATACTTCGCTCATGCTATATAAAGCAGGCAGATGTTCTTCAGGGAATATTCTTCTTCGGAGATAAATTCACCGAAAAACAAAAGCGCAGAAACTTCGATTTTTATGAGAAATATACAGTTCACGAATCATCTCTTTCACCATGCGTATATTCAATTCTCGCAAACGAACTGGGCTATGAAAAAAAAGCGTATGAACTATATCTTCGCACATCAAGGCTTGACCTTGACAACTACAACAACGACACGGAAGACGGTCTACACATAACCTCTATGGGCGGCACATGGATGTCAGTTGTTTACGGATTCGGTGGGCTGAGATGGTTTGGCTCGGAACTTTCATTAAATCCTAAAACACCCTGCATGTGGGATGGTTTTTCATTTAAAATAAGATACAGAGATGTAACCTTGCTTGTTGAATCATCAAAGGATACAACAAAAATATCAATGCTTTACGGAGAATCACTAAGCCTTAATGTATATGGCAAAAAACATATCGTAACTAAAGACAATCCAATTGAAATAAAGGTAAAAGGCAGATAATTTATATAAGATTTATATATTAATATAAATATCAGTTTTTGATATTTTAAACTGATTTCCAATTTTATAAAAGAATAAAACAGGTGCATTACCTAGAGCCTATAGATGCTCTGAATTTATATACACCTGTCTAATTTCTTTTACTTATGGTAATATTGATTAATAATACATTCAGGATATCAAATGAAAACTTTAGATGAGATATATGACATTTTAAAAAGCAGGGGCGATAGGCTCACCTATCAGAAAAAGCAGATATTATCAACTCTTTTTGAAAATATGGACAGAGTGCTGTCTGTTGGTGAAATAATAGCAAAGCTTCCCGATGATAAAAGCATTGACGATGCCACAGTATACAGAAACATCCAAAGATTTGCCGAACTTAACATTGTCGAATCATTTGTGGATGAATCCGGTGTAAGCAGGTATGTACTAAGCTGTCACAGCGGTCACCATCATCACATGATTTGCACCTCCTGTGGGAGAATTTTTGAAATCCCCTGCATGAACCACTTCTGGAATGAGTGCGCAAAAGACAATGGATTTGAAGAGTCTTACCACAAGCTCGAAGTTTACGGCAAATGCAGCGAATGTAAAATATAGCCGTAAAATATTGACATAAACAAATTGCCATGCTAACATCTTATTGCAATAGACTTGCAATAAGGAGATTATATTATGAAAAAAATAATTGTATCAGTTATAGCAATTATAATGATATTCGGATTTACAGCATGTACAGATGCTGACTCAGATACAGATACCAATAAAATTAAGGTGGCTGTAGGAATAGTTCCCGAAGCTACATTTGTAGAAAAAGTCGCTGGGGATCTGGTGGAAATAGTTACACTTATTCCTCCGGGAAACAGTCCTGCAAACTATCAGCCGACAGCTGTACAAATGCAGTCTTTCTCAGAGGCATCAGTATATTTTTCTATGCAGACTCCGACAGAAGAAGCAAATATACTGCCAAAAGTTAAAGATTTTAATAAAGATGTGGAAGTTATTCTTTTAAGAGATATAGTTAAAGAAACATATCCCGTAAGAATGGTAACAGGGCACAGTCACAGTGACGATGAAGACCACGATGACGAAGAGAATCATGATGATGAAGATACCGAGACAACGGCTGATCCTCATATATGGTTGTCCCCAAAGCGAGTAATAATTATTGTCCAGACTATAGCCGATAAGCTTTCTGAAATCGACAGTGATAATTCTTCCGTATATCAGGAGAATGCAAAAACATATATAAAACAACTGCAAGAAGCAGACGCTGAGATTAGCAAAATAGCGGAAAGCCTTAGCAATAAAACGTTTCTTATTTACCATGGATCATACGGTTATTTTGCAGAGGATTATGGGCTTACGATGATTTCGCTGGAAAGCGAAGGCAAGCAGGTAACTGTGGCAAAGATGCAGGAAGTTATAGACTATGCTTTAAGCGAAAGCATAACCACTGTTTACTATCAGGAAGAGTTTGATGATAATCAGGCTAAAACAGTAGCAGAGGAAATTGGCGGTACAGTAAGAAAGGCTTCGCCTTTATCGTATGATTATATAAATTCACTAAAAGACTTTGCGCATGCACTGTCACACGAGGGAGACTGACCATGAACAGCTCACAACTGATATCATTTTCTAATGTAAGGTTCTGCTATGGTGAAGTATGCGCAATAGAAAACGCAAACTTTGATATAGAAGATAAATCAATGACAGCATTGGTAGGCCCAAACGGCGGAGGAAAAAGCACTCTGCTTAAAATCACATCAAAACTTTTAAAGCCGGGAGCAGGCACTGTCAGTTCCGACAAAAACGTCAACATCGGCTATGTAGCCCAAAACCACGGAATTGATACTGCATTTCCTATAACGGTAAAAGAAATCGTGCTTTCGGGAACATTAAAAGAAGGTGTAAAGCCTTTTGCAAGGTATTCTTCCGAACAAAGAGAAAAAGCAACCGATTCCCTAAACAAAGTAGGGCTTAGCGGATTTGACGCACGCGGCGTAAACCAGCTTTCAGGCGGTCAGATGAAAAGGGTTCTTATAGCAAGAGCACTGGCATCCGATGCGCATATTATTGTTTTAGATGAGCCTGACAGCAGCCTTGACATAGATTCTACAAAAAAGCTCTATGATGTGCTTTTAAGCCTAAAAGAAGAAAAAACAATAATAATCGCAAGCCACAATGTGGATACGATACTGGAAATTGCAGACTCTGCAATATACGTCAACAGAACTGTAGACTTTTATGACACACCTTCCCTGCTCAAAGATAAAATCAAGGAGGGAATCCTTATATGATAAACGCAATATTAAAATATACTTTCATGCAAAATGCCTTGATTGCAGCTCTACTTGCAAGTATCGTAACAGGAATAATAGGCACAATCGCTATTGAAAAAAAGCTTGTCAGCATGTCGGGCGGCATAGCGCATGCATCATTCGGCGGAATAGGCCTTGGCTATCTTCTGGGATTTGAACCGATATGGGGCGGTTTGTTTTTTGCAGTGGGCTCTTCGGTACTCATCTCAAAAATTTCGGAAAACACAAAAATAAAGGCGGACACTTTAACAGGCATACTCTGGTCATTCGGAATGGCGCTCGGAATACTGTTTATATCTCTTGCTCCCGGATATATGCCTGATATGACCAGCTATCTTTTCGGAGATATACTCTCCGTATCAAAGCAGGCTATCTTATCCATGGTTCTAATCACAGCAGTTATACTTTTCGTATTCATAGCTCTGTATAATTACATAATATTGTTTTTGTATGATGAGGAATATGCAAAAATCCGTGGAATCAGCGTAGAAGCGATAAGATGGGTTATATATATCATGATACCTATCGGAATAATAGTTCTTATAAGGGTAGTTGGGATAATCCTCACAATTGCGCTTATGACTATACCGATATCAATCTCAAAGCTGTTTTTCAAATCTTTCTCAAAGGTTGTAATAAGCTCTGTAATAGTGAGTGCGGTGTTTTGTGTAATAGGCCTTGCAGTTTCATATTATGCCAACATACCTTCTGGTGTGTGCATAATAGTTATAAGCACTGTGGTATACCTAATCCTGCTTGCAACCAAAAACACCATACAAAAGCGGCAGCATGCAAAGAGAATGCATAGCCAATCATAGCTAAAATACAATTTAAGCTAAAAAAGCACACAGCATAAAACTGTGTGCTTCATATTTAATATATTATATCTTCCTTATCCCAATCGCATTCACTATGCTGCTGTAACTTTTTACTTTCGGGAATGATATCTCCAGTTTGTCTATAGCATCTACCGCACAACTCAGCTTCAAAACCTTGTCATTGCCAACATTGCTCCAAATGTCAACATCAGAAAACTCCGTTTCACCGTTTACTGCAACATCAAACATGCGCCACCCTGTGCAGTCAGATCCTCCGCCAATGCCAAACCACGGCTCTGTCATATAGAGGTTTATTTCATATTTTCCCTCATCCACCGGGAAACTATAACTCAGCTTTTCTCTGCCGTATCTAAATGTTTTAAACAGCTCCTGATTAAGTGTTTTTTTAATCGGACTGTTAGTTCTTCTTACGCTGCCAAGCTCCGGATCAACCTCAGGATATTCTATCGCCCATGACTTAAAGCCATCCAACAATCTGTCGGCGCTCCATACATTGCCGAATGTGTCGGTGTAGTCTTCTCCTCCACAGTTAATCCTGAAGATAAAGTCTTTTTCTCCGCCCGTTAGAACTTCTTCATTGCCTATATATCCATTTATGTCATCGCAGTCGGGAAGATTGTTAAGACCTATCCTGTCTTTAGCGACAGCTTTACCGCCCACATATCCAACGGCAGTAAAGACATTATGTTTGCCTTCAACATCTGAGAAAGTAAAATGGGTGCCCTTTTTGCCTTTTTTTATTTTTCCAAGCGGCTCGCCCTTGCCTGTTGCATTGTTATAAAGCTCCACTTCATCACAGTTTGAATAAACCGTTACATCACGACGCTCACCTGCCTTTTCAAACCTCTCCGGCCATGTGTGCGACACAATATAAACCATAGGTTCGGTTTCTTTAGGTGCGTAGTTGCTTCGGAACATATAGTAGGCATCCACAGGCTCGCCCCAGCTTGATATAATCCCCTTGCTGTTTATAACGCCGACGCCGTCTTTGCCGGATCCGTCAAGGCAGAACATGACTTCTCTTCCGGGATTTGCGTGGGAGTTAAAGATCCATTGATAGTGCCCGTAGAAGTAGTCCCTGTTTTCTTCAGCCAAACGCACTTTTGTTTCCATGCAGTATGAAAAAAGCTCTTCGCTTACATCTCCGCCAGCGTTCTGCTTTTGTTCCATATCGCCTTCTTCATGCTTGCCCAACACGCGGTACTGCCCGTATTCTCCTATAAGGCGCTGGGCGATTATCTCTTCGCCGTAATCTTCAACGCTTCTGCCATATGTGCCCGACCAGTTCTGCGGAACGTTCCAGTCGCTTCCGTAGCCTCCGTTGCATGTGCATGTTTTTCTCTGCTCAGGCGACGTTTCATCCAAGCTTCTTATGAGCATCTTTACTTCTTCTGTAAAGTATGAAGGAAGCATGGATTCATTTTGAATGCCCCATAAAATGACGCTTGGACTGTTCCTGCGCTCTCTTACCCATTCTTCCGTGAGAATCAAAAAGTTCTTTCTAAACTCTTCAGTGTCAAAGTACAGATGCGCTCCCATCTGCGCCCAAAACAGGATTCCCAGCTCGTCGCAGATTTTCTGGTATAAAAGGTTGTGCGGACAATGCGCCTCTCTCAGCGAGTTAAACCCCGCCGCCTTCATCTGCCCCATCCTCGCTGCAATCTGCTCAGGATAAAAAGCATGATCATTTCCAAGAAGGTGCTCATACTCGCATGTACCGTTTATAAACACAGGTTTTCCATTAATGAGAAGTCTTCTGTTTACTTTGCCCGTCTCTGTTTTCACCTGCTTATAGGCGTATCCTCTGTTAGCCACATCCTCTTTCTGGTAAACCCTGAAGGATGTTTTAGTCTGATTATATTCTTTTAAAAGCTCATCCTGACCACGCACGGAGATTACTACGCTGTGAAGAGTAGGCTCTTTTTCTGACCAAAAGTCAAGATACGAAAGCACATCCGTCTCCTGATATACATCCACCTTTTCGCCCGGCTTAATCGAAAGCTCGCTTTTAAGATTTGAAATGGATTTTGTCTCATTATATGTCTGAACAAACGATTCCACCTGTATATCATGTGCAACTTCATCTCGGTTAATAAGAGTTGCCGTTATTCCAATTATAATATTATCAAGGCTGCATTCTTTGAGCGCGACACGGACAGCACCTTTTTCAACGCCTACTTTTGAATGCGTGCCTCCTCTTGTGTATCTCGTGAAATAGTCATTTTCTTCGCTCGGCTCTTCATAAAGCTTTGATTCATCCACCACTTCGTTAGGCGAATTATCAAAGTTTTCCCATTCGATTTGTCTGACACCGAAGGTGTTTTCCACTTTGTCCGACAGTTTTCCATCAACATAAAGCTCTGTCTCAACCGTATAAAGATATGGATTTTCTGTATCCCATAGTATCGGATTTGTTATATTTGTCCTTTGTTCAGTTTTATATGATGATACATCCTCCGAAATCTCAGCGCAGAGATTTCCATCTTTATCAACTATCCTATGAACTAGTTTCACATTTGTATTTGTGATATTTTCACAGTCAATCTCTGTACGTACTGCAATACCGGCACTTTTTTCTGATATTTCAGGAGTCAATATATGTACTCCGAAAGGATTTATGCGAGCTCTTCCTGTGGTATATACTGAAACAGGTCTGAATATTCCCAAAGGCTGTGAACCTTCTGTATTCGGTGTTCCGAAGCATCCGCCGCAAACCCATGGAAGATCCATTATCTTTTCAGGATGCTCAGCCAAAACAAGAAGCTCATTTTCACCATCGCGAATTAGGCTGTCCGTCATTTCAAAAGTAAATGTCGTTCTTCCGCCTGCGTGATAGCCTATCTTTTCGCCGTTAAGCCACACAGTCGCATATGAGCCGACACCTTCAAAATAGACAAATGCTCTTTCGCCTTCTGCAAATTTATCGAGCTTAAAGCTTTTTTTATACCACGCGCTTCCATGAAGGTTTCCATGGGACACTTTGTGATAACCGTGATAGTTGTCATGGTTGTGAGGGATGTCAACCGACTCCCAAGGCTCGGGAGATAATTTTTCTCCGTCTTTTGAAAAATACGTTTTCCAGTCGCTATTGATTAACCTTTTTACTCTTTGTTCCATTTTAAATCCTTCATGTTTTAGTTTTTAAGTATTCTTGTTTCGGTTTCTCCGTTTTTATGAGTTAATTCTATAATCTCTCTGTTAGGTGCAAACAGCCTGAACTCAACATCTACATCCTTATCCCATGTCGGGAGCAATGACAATTCATCCCCTTCACATTGCATAAGCATTTCCTGTAAAAGTATCATTCCCGAACCTCCGTGGTTGTGGTCAGGAGTAAAATCCTGTCCCGGTCCCCAGAACGCAGGAAAACGCTTAGGTGCGTCATCAAACTTTATGTGAAGATATTTCAAAGCTTCGTCGTATAATCCAAGCCTTGCTGCAAATATTCCGTTCTGATGCCAGCTGTCGCCTCTTAATATATGCGGTGCCATCCTTCCTGTGTGTTCATACATACCCATGTATGTTTCCCTGCCCAGATTTTTTTCTTCGCTGTTTAGTCCTCTCGGACTGTATGGGTATATATAATAAAGTTCCGGAAGTTCGCTGTTAAAGAGTTCCGGCGTATATTCATCTGCAGGCAGATATACTTTGTTTCCTTTCTTGTTTAATCCCATAGGCAAATAAGGACACTTTTTTTCAAGCTCAATATATTTTTCATGTTTCTCGCCGCTATTGTAGTACTCTGCGAGTACCTTTGTCAGGGCATCGAAGCCCGGCGACTGCATCCATAGGATTTTTTGCGCCGTATTCTTCATCTTTTTTGCTTTTAGCATCTATGCCTTTGTATGTTTCCAATGAAGTCGAGGGAAAAACTATAAGCTTTCCATTTTCGTCATAAGGATAGTGCTCAAAATAGAAATCCACAACGCTTTCGATATAATCCAGATATTCATCAATCGGCTCGCCGCAATATCGCAAGTATTCCAGCATCATAAGTGCAAACTCAAGGCTTGATGACCAATGGTATTTTATCCAAGGATTGTCCCGCAACGGCAACATCCACTTCGTCTGAGTGTTCCCAGCCATATTCGCTTCCGGTACATATTCCGAAGATGTTTCCCTGTTCGAAATAAAACGCCCCTTCATGTCCCCAGAAATGCTTTACTCTCGCCTTACCCGCTTCACTGAGCCTGCGCCAATATTCAAACTGTGGAATCATGCCTTCAAAATCCCCCGATTTCAGCATCCCCCAGTATACAAGCCTCTGGTTTTGGGAAGTGAATCCGCCGCCGGACCATCTCCTGTAGTCCGGTGTAAATCCTTCATCAAAAGTAAACAGGTCCACCGTTGAATTTAGTGGGATATTCACCGTAGTAATTGCATCCAAGCATATATCTGAAAAGCTGGTAGTTCCGGCTTATTTCAAACCAATCGGAGTCCTCGTTATCCATATCAATCAATATATAGCTTTTATCAAAGTATCCGTTCCACCATCTTTTTGCATTCTCTTTGCACGACGATATTTCAGCTTTTTGTGTCAACTGCTTTTTCCACTCGTCAACCGTAGCGCATTGAAAAGTATGCAATGTAACAACTAAATCTGCACTGTCGACATCTTCAGCTAAAAAATGATATTGTTTATGGTCGCATCCCTGATATTTATTTTCTTTTATTCCCTTATATGAGAATCCATCCAGTTTAATCTGACCGCCCATAGTACGGTTTTTTAAAGGATTCGGAATTAAGTGCGATATCTCTTCAAGATGCTGCTGGGCAATAAGTTTGTCCCAAACAAGGTACTCATCTCTGTTTCTGTGCCAGAAAATAAGCTTTTCTTTCTGGACTTCAACCTTATCCGGATATGTTATTACATCTTCGTTATAGCCAAAGCTTAAGTCTCTGCACTGCTGCCTTTGTTCATCGCAAACCAGGCCGTTCTTTATAGCGCCAGCTGTCAAATACAACACTGACATTATGTTTTTTATCAGATGTGATATCAATGCTGACTTCGGATTTATGGGTGGCCGCCCATATATCAAAGTGAACTCTGTCACCTTCCTCACCTGCATCAATTGTTATATAGCCGTCATAGAGGTTCAGCTTTTGAACAAAGTTTTTACTAAATATTTCACCGTCATCTATCTTTACTTTAAACCTGCCCAGCTTAAGCATAGTGCTGTTTTCGTCAAATGTGCCGCTTTGAGAAAAATACAAGTATAGCTCGCCTCTTTCAGCCCATACATTTGCAGCCAACATCATGCCCTCCAAGAGGCATGCTGTCGGCAGAGCATGTGCTCTGGCTTCTCCAGACAACATTGTATTTGTCAAACGCATTTCTTTTCATCATCAGCCATCCTACAAGTATGATATAAGTTTATACATTCGAGATTACATTAATGGAAAACTCTCTGCTTTCTACTGCTCCATTATACGTTCCGATAGGCTCAGATATCTTAACTTCCTGTGTATCTTCGTCCCAATTTATAATGCGCTTTCATATACTCGCCTTTTTCATAGCCGTATCCGTTTCCGGAATCCTCGTATACGATAAATTCGGCATCCTTCCCTGGATAAACATTTACCGTCCATTTGGCATCTGGATTTTCATCCACATAGTTTGTCGGATCGCAGGTTACCACTATGCTCCCTGCTTTTACATAAAGCGGCATAGTGTCAATTGAAGCTTCAGCTTTTATATATTGTCCTCCTGAAAGCTTCTCGCCTGTCCAGAAGTCATACCAATCGCATCCCGCAGGCAGATATTACAGTTCTTGATTTGTCTGCATTTTCAATCGGCTCAGAGTTTTTGTTGTAGTACATAGGCTGAGTAACAGGACATGCCATAATTGAAGGGCCAAACATAAACTGATCTTTAATGTCCAATACATTGCTGTCTTCCGGGAAATCAAATGCAAGCATTTTCATCATAGACGCGTCTTCTTCCCAAACGCTTCCTGCTACCGAGTATATATATGGCATAAGGCTGTATCTTAGTTTATTAAACTTCACCATCGAATCATAGAACATACCGCCGTCTCCCGCATGCTCCCAAAGCTCGCGCCTTACATCTGTTCCATGTCCTCTGAATACAGGTTATAAACGCAGCATACTGATACCATCTGGTGGCAAGCTCCCTGTAGCCTAAGTCATCATTTCCAAGAGGATAGTCGCCGCTCCAGAACCACTGAACACCATCTTTAACAAAGAAAGCACCTGAGTCCAGAGTCCAGTAAGGCAAGCCGCTTGCGCAAAAGTTAAGCCCTGTCGGTATCTGCTTTTTAAATGTGTCCCATGTTGCTGAAATGTCGCCCGACCAGAGAATTGCTGAGTATCTCTGCTGTCCAATATATCCGTTACGAGTAAGGTTTATCACCCTTTTATCTGAATCTTCGCTTCTTTGTCCGTCATACATAGTTTTTGCATGGTAAACGCCGTATGCATTGCATTTATCCATAGGCATATATTTTCCTGCATCACCTAAAAAACTCATGATACATGCGCTCGGGAGTGGGCTTTATATTATGCGCCCATTCAGGTGTAAAAGGCTCGCTGGAGTCGCACCACCATGCGTCAACTCCATACTGAAAAAGTCCTTCTTTTGCCTGTTTCCAGTAAAGCATTCTTCCCTCTTCGTCAAGTGCGTCATATATGTTGGTTGCAGGCAGCAAAAGCCCCGCATCCAGAATTCTTTGTAGTTTTCACATGCTTCGCTCATATTAGGCCAGATTGATATCATAAAGTGAAGGTTGTCATCATGCAGAGCGTCAGTCATCTCTTTAGGATCGTGAATTTCTCTTTATGGAATGTCTTTTGTCCCCACATATTTTTTGGCCACGAGTTCCAATCCATAACTATTCCGTCAAGACCGATTCCTCTTTTTCTGTATTCTTTTCCGGACAGCAACAACTTCTTCCTGAGTTTCATATTGTTCCTGTGACTGAATGTAGCCATATGCCCATTTAGGCAGTAGGTTGGCTTTTCCTGTAAGCTTTCTATATCCCTTCACTACGCCTTCCATATTTCCGCCGCAGATAAAGAAAATAATCCAGCTGTTGGTCAGCTTCCGTGTATATATAGGAGCCGTAATTATCGTCTCTGAAAATTGCAGGGCTGTAGGTGTTCATGAGTATGCCGTATCCTTGGTTTGACACAAGCATAGGGATTGCTATCTTCATGTTTGCCTGATGAAGATACTGAAACAGTACCTCTGAGGTTTAAAACACCTTCCTCGTGCTGGCCCAATCCGTAAAGCGCTTCTCCGTCCTTCCAGCACAGGTTAAGCCATGTATGATAAAGGTTTTTGTCAAACTTCGTCTCGGCATTTTTAAACTTTATACTTTGTGCCGTCGGGAGTTTCGACTTTTTCGATTTCAGTATTTTCATCCACAATCATTTTGTAAGACTCAAACTCTTCAACTATATGGCTGTCTTTTTCGCGCTCTTTAAGTATCACTCATCATTTAAATCGCAATATTTTATAGATCCGTATTCCTTGCTTATATGAATATTAAGCACATCGGTTTTTAATGATATATTCGGTATCCGTTTCATTTACATCCCAGCTTGACGACTCGCTATTTTCGATTAGCCCAATGCTTTCTTCGTCAACAAATTCATCGCGCTCTGTATACTGCACCCTGACTGTGCCCGAAAATTTCGGTTCTATCCTAAGCATACCTTTTTCGCTAAAAAAAGTTGCGTATTTGTCGGTTTGTTTGATTTTAATTATAGCTGTGCTTTTATCAGGATTTACTTTTTAACTGTTAAGCCTCCGTTTTTTAACCATTTCCGGCAATGATCCATCCGGCAGATGCAAAGTTATTTATTTGTTAAATATGATTATTTATTATACTCCAAAACAACTCAAACATTATATATTTTGCCCCTGCAACTTACAACAGATTACAGATACTAAATTAATTTAGTAAAAATTCTTATATTTTCTGCGGTATAAATGCAAAATAAGTACAAAAAAGTACTGTTATAGACAAACAGACACATATGTGCCTGTTTGCATTACAAATATTAAGTATTATTTAATCCAAAGATATACTTCTTCCATGCCGGCCCAGAACTCGCCTTCTTTTCTGTCATCATAGGCTTCATCAGCGGCTTTACTAAGTCCCACCATTTCTGTGTAGCAGGATCCGCCGCCATTTTTGCCATGTCAGCTTCAAGTCTTCGCCCGTTATACTCATAATATGCAAACATATAATCACGTGCTGGAAAATTGAGTAGTTTTGTATGTTGCATGCTTTAATCATATCATTTACTTCAGTAAAAGGATTGGCAAGATATTTTTTGTAGTCTTCCAGTCCTTCCGGTCTAATCATTACCATCTCGCCGCGTCTTTTCATAAAATCCTCCGTTTTAAGCTTAATTGATTTAATATACTTTCTGAGCTTCGTCAAACATTGCTTTAATGTTTTTAGGTGCTACATCCGACTGTATTGCTTCATGGCTGGGAGATATTATAAGCCTGTCGGATAAAGCCCCCTCAGATATTTAACATTTTCCATGACCTCCTGCGGTGTTCCGTTTGGAAGAAGCTCCTGTGTGTCCACTCCGCCGCAGAAAGAAACCTTATCTCCAAACTGTCTTTT
>CAXXDX010000003.1:0-165104 GCA_963677605.2 Christensenellaceae bacterium
CAAAAGTTAACGAAATTTATGATAATAATATACCTTCTGGTACGATTATTGAACAATTTCCTTCAGCAGGTTCGGAGATAGATAAATATCAATCAATTGAAGTCGTGGTCAGTGCTGGGGAAAAAGTATATTTAATGCCATACCTTTTATATAAACCAGAATCAGAAGCAAATGAATTGTTGGATGAAATAGGCATTGAAGTAGTTGTTGAATATGCACATAGTGATACGGTAAAAATAGGGCATATTATATCTCAAAGTATTGAGCCAAACACTATTATTGAAGAAGGTATCAAGCAAGATATTTTGATAAAGGTAAGTGAGGGAGCAGAATGGTCAAATTACATGATTGATTTACCCAAATATATACTTAATAATCTTACTACATATGAAATATATGAAAAATTACAATATAGTTATTCAATTAATAAAGATAATCATTACAGATTAAGACAAGATGATGAAAACTATTATAAAGAGTTTTGTGAAAAATGGTGGAATATATGGAATGATAAGTCGATAAAAAGTTTAATAACTAATATTGCAGAATATGCAGGATGGGAATATAAACAAAACATATTCAGATATTGGTTAGATCATGGATGGATTTCAGAGTCCGTAAGATCTGTATATATGTATAGAATAAATCCAGGTAGCTATAATATATGGTCAGATTGGAAAGAAGTAGTTCCAAACTATATAGTGAACAATAAAGAAGCTTTTGTTATCAAGGATAAACAACAATATAGATATTTAATACGTAAAACGGTAATGGATAATGGAATTTATAAATGGAAGTACACACCTACAGAATGGTCGGATATACAACGTTCTGTGAATGATGATGACATTGAGGAGACTCGAACTGTTTACTCTTATAGATTGAAAGATTAATAGAAAGAAATAAAAATACGGAGAATATAAAATATGAATAACAGATGCCTGGGATGCATGGCAGAAAAGAATACAGAAGATGTAGTATGCCCGTATTGTGGATGGGTTGAAGGATCCAAACCAAAGGAGTCATTTCACTTACACCCAAACTCTATTTTAAATGATAGATATATAGTAGGAGTAGTTTTAGGATATGGAGGATTCGGTGTAATATATAAGGCATGGGATACAGCACTTGGGGTTCAAGTGGCAGTGAAGGAATTCTTTCCTAATGGATTAGTAAACCGAATTCCAGGTGAAACAGAAGTAATAATATATGATGGAGAAAAAAGAAAACAGTATGAGAATGGGTTGGAAGGGTTCTTAGAAGAAGCTCGTAATATTGCTAAGTTTAATAACCATCCGAATATTGTTAAAGTTTCTGATTATTTTCTACAAAATAGTACTGCGTATATAGTGATGGAATATCTAGAAGGCTTAACTTTAAATGAATACTTAAGTAGTTTAGAAGAAAAGATAAATTACAAAGATTCAATTGATATTATTCTTCCTATTTTACAAGCGCTAAAAACAATTCATAAACAAAACCTTGTGCATAGAGATGTAAGTCCTCATAATATCATGATAACTACAGATAATAAAATAAAGCTGATTGATCTTGGTGCCGCTAGATATTCTTTTGCAGGTCATGAAAAAAGTCTTTCAGTAATATTGAAACCTGGATATGCACCACCTGAACAGTATAGATCGAAAAGTAAACAAGGTGCATTTACTGATATTTATGCAATTGGCGCAACCCTTTATAGAATGATAACAGGTCTAGTACCCGAAGAATCAGTTGATAGATTAATTGAAGATGATTTGAAAAAACCTTCTGAGCTAGATATTGAATTACCGGGATATATTGAAAAAGCTATTATGAAATCTTTAGCTATTAAAGAAAGCCTGAGATTTCAAAGTGTACAAAATTTTTATCGATGCTATATCAAGTAAAAAGAAAGTAGATTATCCTGAAGTTGAACTTAAAAAAAGAAAGCGATTGAGAAAGATTATTGCGGCAGTTGCAGCAGTAGCATTCTTAAGTGTTGGAAGTTTTTCTGTTATTTTATAAACCTATTCAGCTGGAGGAAGATACCCTTACAATATGGGTTCCTGTAAACGAAAATACAGACTTATCAAAGTATGATAAAATTTCTAATAAGTTTACTGAGGATTTCTCAGATATTCGAGTAGAAATTATTGGTGTTGCCGAAGAAAACTATAAAGAAGAAATATTATTAGCTAAAGAAAATGGGAAGTTACCTGATCTTTTTAGAAGCGATTTATTGCCTAATGATTATATAGAGTATACAAAAGAAATTGACGAACTTTTTAATTTCATTGATATTGAAAATTTTCACTTTTTAGATCAATATGAAAGATGGTTTCCAGATAAAAAGCAAGTGCCATTAGGCTTCAATACAAATGTATTATATGCTCATGCTGGTTTAGCTGATGATGCACAAGTAAGGTTATATAGTAATCGTTTTGACAAGTCGAACTTCTATGATACTGAAAAGAAATACTTGGATATATACTCATATTGGTTCTGTATAAATTCTAATCAATATGATGAATATATTT
The DNA here is from genome assembly GCA_963677605.2 of Christensenellaceae bacterium. Classification (GTDB taxonomy): domain Bacteria; phylum Bacillota; class Clostridia; order Christensenellales; family UMGS416; genus JAGLOK01. The sequence goes on from CAXXDX010000003.1 coordinate 2,517, forward strand.
TAGCGATCGATAATTCTGCAGAGTATAGTTATATTGATAATGAAATATTCTTAAATGAGGAAGCAATTCAATGTATATTAGATTTATACTCCATATTTGATATGCAAGGTTTAGATATGAAAAATATTGATGAGAATCTGTTTTGTGAAAACGAAGTTGGTTTTCTATATGGAGATACTTCTATATACAATATCGTACAAAATTCTTTGCCTGGTTACTACAAAGTATTGCCTCCTCCTGGAGACGGAATGGTATCAGGTGAGTTTACTGATAAATGGAGTGTCAGTGTAAATAGCACTAAAAATAGACAACTTGCTTCAATAATTTTTCTTTCATATATGTTAAGTGATTATGCACAAGATTATTTAATACTACAAAGCAACAATTCACTACCTATTAGAAAAGAAACTTTTGAAAGATATATTGAATCAAATATTGACTTAGAGTTTTTAGCATCATATGTAGATGATATCGTATACGATGAGAAAAATGATAAAATAATAAATTTATTTAATAGAGAACTGGCTGAATATTTGACCAATACAGAGAATCCTACTAAATCAAGTATAGAAAACTATATTAAGAAATATAGTAATTAATATGAATACTTACAACAACCTAGTTAATTAAACAATTTTAAATGGGAGATTAGAATATGGCTCAAATATTTAGTAAATGTCTTGGATGCATGAGTGAATTAGAAAACGAATATGATGTATGTCCGAATTGTGGCTATGTTAAAAATACTCCTCCAAAAGAAGCATATCACATAAAGCCTGAGACTATATTGAAAGGCAGATATATTGTTGGTAGAGTTGTAGGCTTTGGTGGATTTGGAGTTACATATATCGGATGGGACTTGCTCCTGCAGCAAAAGGTTGCTATCAAGGAATACTTTCCCTGTGATTTTGCTACAAGAATTCCTGGTAATACAGATGTTTCTTCTTTCGATGGTGAAAAAGGAGAACAATATAGTTCAGGATTAAAAAGATTTATGAGTGAAGCTAAAAGCTTAGCTAAGTTTTCTGGAACACCAGGTATAGTTGATATATTCGACACTTTTTTTGAAAATAAAACAGCATACATAATTATGGAATATTTGGAAGGCAGAGATTTAAAAGAATACTTAAAAACAAAGGGTGGGTTAATTGATTTTGAGGATTCTATGCGAATAATAACACCAATTTTAAGTGCATTAAAAGTTGTTCATAAAGAAAATATTATACATAGAGATATTTCGCCAGATAATATATTTATGACAAACGATGGTGAAATAAAACTTATTGATTTTGGAGCGGCTAGATATGCTACTACTTCACATAGTAAAAGCTTATCAGTAATACTTAAGCCAGGATATGCTCCTGAAGAACAGTATAGGAGTAGAGGTATACAGGGACCATGGTCAGATATATATGCAATAGGTGCAACCTTATATAGAATGCTTACAGGAATTGTTCCTGAAGAGGCGATGGAACGAAGTGTAAATGATACCGTCAAAGATGTAAGAAAGTTAAATCCAAACATACCTGAGCATGCAGAAACAGCAATTATGAATGCATTGATAGTAAAAGCTGATAGTAGAACGCAAAACATATCAGAGCTAGAGCGAGAATTGATTGGTGGAGGAGAAGTCTCCAGGGTTATTGTTAAGCAGACCAAGACAGACACTGGCAGATGGCCATTATGGCTAAGAATTCAAGTACCTATAGTAGCTGTACTATTATTGTCTATACCAGTTCTTTGGTTATTAGGGATTTTTGATTCAGAAGAAGTAATTCCACCAGGTGCACCAGATATGATAAAAGTACCCAGCTTACATAAGATGGGCAAACAAGATGCAATAAATGTATTATCAGGATTAGATTTGCAATATGTCGAAATAGACTCAGAGCCTAGCATATATGCTCCAATTAATACCGTTATGAAGCAAAGTCCTATACAGAATACAGAAGCTACAGCGGGAGTTACTACGGTAGAAGTGATAATAAGCTCTGGACCTGAATATGCAGAAATGCCAGATATGACTTACAAGCTCAAAGATGATGCAATAAGTGAATTAGAAAAATTAGGATTCAGGGTGATAATAGAAGAAGAGAGTAAAGATATTGCACCAGGAGCTGTGATATCACAGAATATAGAAGCTGGTACGCAATACATATTAGGCAAAAAAGTAGTACTTTTAATATCAACTGGATATGAAGGTGGTAGTGTTGGTGAGGATGTAATAGTTCCTAATGTAGTAGGAATGAATTTTGACGATGGTAAAAATGCCCTTATGAAAGACTCACTGTATATTCTAAAAGAGAAGGAGGAATGGAATGAAGAAATTCCTGCTGGTGAAGTAATATCACAGTTACCTGAAGCTGATTCAAATTTCAAAACAGGAGATATTGTAGAAGTTGTTGTAAGTAAAGGAAAGAAACAGGTAAGTGTTCCTTATGTTATGAGTAAAGCTGAAAAAGAAGCTATTTTATTACTGAAAAACTTAGAATTTGTTAGTATTGAACTTAAATACGAGTCAAGTGAAACTGTTAAAGAAGGGCATGTGATATCACAAAGCAGAGAAGCAAATACTATTGTATATATTTATGATGAGAATGATATAACTCTTACTATTAGTACTGGAAAACCTTGGTCAGAAAAGTGGGTAGTTGAATCTGAGTTGCCTGAGGAAGTGAAAAGTAATCCAGAAAATTATGAGCTTAGTGAAATAATACAATATAGCTATCAAGATACAGGATTTAATCCGGGATCGTGGACGGGGTGGTCAAGCTCTACAAAGAGTGGAGACTACTGTGCAACTAGAACCAGATATAAAACTAATTCAAAAGAATATACTTGGAATACAAGTGCATCACTAGGTGGCTGGACTAGAACAGGAACAATTGATTACACAGAATGGGGATCATGGAGTGCTTGGCAGACAAGCAGTGTAAGCAGCACAACGCTACGTGATGTTAGAACACAGAGTGTTGCTGAATATAAAACGCAATATCGTGCATATCATACTTTGGAGAATGGCGGATGTACAGGTAATATCAGATCTTGGACTCACTATTATCCTTGGTATGATAGTAAGGTTAACCCTGGTGCATGTACTGTAAAAATTTATGGAGGATCTACTAATTGTGGATGGGCATTATGGTGGTATCAATCTAGAGAGGTTGAAAGTGGATCTCATACTGAGTATTCATATCGCACTAGACAAGAGAAGTATGAATATTGGCGATGGACGGGTGAGACAGGATGGATAGAAGGAAATCCACCGGCTGCATCAGGAGATAGGCAAGTAACAGTAGAGTATAGTTATCAAGTAAAAAGTTACTATAAAACGGATTGGAGCGCATGGCAAACAGATAAAGTAAACAGTACCACTACACGTGAAGTAAAAACTAGGAAAGTGTATAAGTATAGAGAAAAGTGACTTGCTGATAAAAATTATTGGAGGAAAGTAATATAAACTATATTTTGAATATAAAACCTCATAGCTTAAATCTAAACAATAAAATACATACCATGTTATAGAGATATAAATTTTATTTTGAAGTATTTTAGACTGTTAAATGTATATATACAATATAAATAGAAATTTGATACATGAAAAAGGAGAAGAAACCAAATGATGAACAGGTGCCTAGGATGCATGGCAGAAAAGAGAAGCGGAGAAGCAGTATGTCCGAAGTGCGGGTATACTGACGGAACAGCACCCAAGGAGCCATTGCATATAATACCGGGAACAGAAATAAAGAACAGGTATCTGATAGGAACAACACTGGGGTTTGGCGGATTTGGAATAACATATATAGCATGGGATAAAACACTGAAACAGAAAGTAGCGATAAAGGAATACTTTCCGGGAGACTTTGCAACACGAATGCCGGGCGAATCGCGGGTAACGGCATTTAAAGGGGAAATGACACAGCAGTACCAAGCAGGGCTAAAGCGGTTCATGAGCGAAGCGCAAAAGCTGGCGAAGTACGGACATGTAGAAGGAATAGTAAGCATATATGATATATTCCATGAAAATGAAACAGCATATATAGTAATGGAGTACCTGGAAGGGCAGGATGTAAAAAGCTATCTAAAGGACAAAGGCGGGAAGCTGACATACGATGAAACAATGGAAATCATCACGACAATACTGAAAACACTGCAGATAGTACACAGAGATCAATTAATACACAGAGACATATCACCTGATAATATATTCATAACAAAAGAAAACAAGATAAAACTGCTTGACTTCGGAGCAGCGCGCTATGCAACAACCACGCACAGCAAAAGCCTGTCAGTAATACTTAAGCCAGGATATGCACCGGAAGAACAGTACAGATCAAAAGGAATACAAGGACCATGGTCTGATGTATATGCAGTAGCGGCAACAATGTATAAGATGCTGACGGGAATGGTGCCGGATGAAGCACTGGAACGCAGAGTAAATGATCAGCTAGTGGAACCGGCAAAGATGGGAGTGCAAATGCCGGCAAATGCGGAAATAGCACTTATGAATGCACTGGTAGTAAAAGCGGAACAGCGGACAGGAACAGCTGAAGCATTCTTAAGGGAACTGACAGGCGAAGAAACAGCAGAGCGGATAATAGTAAAGAAAGAAAAAGAAGATAAAGGGAAATGGCCGGGATGGCTAAAGGCACTGGTAATAGCATCAGCAGTACTTATGATAGCGGCACCAATAACACTGGTGTTGGCAAAACAGTTTGTAATAGCAGACCATGTAATGGATATAACAATACCAAATGTACAGAACATGAGCCGGGAAGAAGCGAAAGCTGCAATAGAAGAAGCGGGCATGCAGTACATGGAAGTAGACAGTGAGTATAATGTGTTTGCAGAAAAGGACACAGTACTGTCACAAGACCCAAAAAGCGGAACTATGGGCAGCAGCGATACAGTAGTAGAAGTAGTAATAAGCGCAGGACCGGAATATGCGATAGTACCTGATATGACGTATGTGGAAACAGAGCAGGCAGTAGCAGAACTTGAAGAGCTTGGGTTTAAAACAGTAGTAATAGAAGAGAACTCAGATACAGCGCCGGGAGTAATATGTGCACAGAGCATAGCGCCATTTGATTCTTATGTAATTGGTAAGAAGATAGTCTTATCTAAGTCATTAGGTTATGAGAATACAATTGTAGGTGAAGAATGTTTTGTCCCAAGTTTAGTAGGTATGGAAATTGAAAAAGCTTTAGAACTCCTCAAAAGTAATAATCTATATCTTATAAAAGAATATGAAGTATGGAATGAGAATGTAGAAGCAGGGGCTGTTTTAGTGCAAAGCCCATCAGATGGATTTGAATATACTACAGGTGAAGTAGTCAAAGTAATAACAAGTAAAGGTCGGGAAAAAGTTATTGTTCCATATTTACTGAACAAACCAGAAATTGATGCGGTTTTTATTCTTGAAGAGATGGGTTTTGTAGTAACTGTTGATAGAGATTATAGTGAGACTGTTCAAATAGGAGATGTATTATATCAGAGTAAAGAGCCAAATGAGAGTGTTTATATTGGGCAAGACAATAAAATAACATTGACTATCAGTGAAGGCGCTAGTTGGTCAGAGTGGCTGGATAAGCTACCAGAAGATGTAGAGGCTAACTACGGGAACTATGAAATAAGAACTCAGAGCAGAAATAACTTAACAGAATACAAGTATCGATTAAAGATTACTTCTACTTATATAAATGAGGATGTTAATGATGAAATAAAGAGTGTTCCTGATTTAGTAGGATTAAGTATTTTACAGTCATTTGCTATAACAGAAAGTAGCAACCTTATTTATCAAGTTGTTAATAGTGAATATAACGATGAAATATTTATAAATAGGATAGTATCACAAACTCCAATAAGTGGTGATTTAACTACTGAAATTCCGTTAGTTGAGGTGATAATAAGTTCAGGAAACAAATATGTCCTTATGCCAAATTTATTATATTATGACGTAAGTGTTGCTAAACTAATAGTAGAAGGATTAGGGCTCGAAGTAGCTGTAGAGACAGTAGAATCGTCTTATAAAAAAGATATAGTATTGGAGCAATCTATAAATGCTAATGATAAAGTATCATTGGGTAGCAAAATAACTCTTTCTGTATCTACAGGAGTATCATCAAAAACTAGTTCTAGTAACAATTCAGCACCAAATTTTATAGGTATGCAGATTGATGATGCTGTGAGTAGTGCTAGTGAATTAAACATAAATATAGTAAAAATACAAGAAGTTTGGAGTGACGATATACCTGAGGGACAAATAACTGTGCAGAGTCCTACTCATAATAATGAGTTAAACTCAGGCGATGTAATAGAAGTAGTAGTAAGCGCTGGGAAACCAAAAGTATTAGTTCCGTATGTTACCTATAAATCCGAGCTAGAGGCAAGAGATATATTAGAGGGTTTAGGGTTTACTATAATAATTGAAAAAGTATTTAGTGACTTAGTTGAGTCAGGAAGTGTAGTAGAACAAAGTATTGAGCCCAATTCTGTTATATATTTAAGTGATGAACCATCAATCACACTAAGGATAAGTAAAGGGAGACGGTGGTCGGAATGGAAGCATTTAGTTCCTACCTATGTTCTTGAAAACTATGAATTATATGAAGTGTCCTCGATAAAAGAAGGAGATTATATCTACTTATATTCTTATAGATTAAATCCCTATAAAAAGTATTTATGGTCAGATTGGTATTTAACTCTTCCAGAGGAAGTGACTAATAATCCGCTAAAGTATGAAGTAAGAAATAAAACTCAGTATAGATATATCGATAGCTCAAGAGAAATCACATATTATGGAGCTTATAAATTTATTGGAAGTGAGAGAACTGTTGTACTAGGTTGGCAAGACGAAAGAGCAGCAACTAGCTCCAACAGAAGGGAAGAGACTCGAGAAGTATATTCATATAGGTTGCTTTCAAGTCAAGAGGATAGGGATGTAGCATCAGAAACAAATGAATCATCGAGTATTATTGTCCCTGATATTATAGGTAAACATTCACTAGATGCATATAAACTTTTAGTTGAACAAGGGCTAGAAGTGACAGCTCATCTTGAGTGTAGCGATACTGTAGTAGAAAGGCATGTAATATCACAAAGTATAGAGCCAGGAGAGTATGGATATAATCAGGAAGATAATGAAATAGTTTTAACAATTAGTGTAGGAAAATCAATAGAGTATAACACTGTGTCTTTTAGTACTAAACAAAGTTTTTATGGTGATGATAGGTATATGGAATTATGGGGACTAGGCATTGCAGAGGACGGGAGCGTGTATTCGGTCGGTAGTAATAAATATGGGCAGTGTGATGTAAGTGACTGGACTGATGTGATATCCGTTCATACGGGAGGCATGCATTCAGTTGGATTGAGGAGTGATTATACAGTTGTTGCGGCTGGGTCAAATTCATATGGACAATGTGAAGTAAGTGAATGGGAGGATATAATAGCAATTTATGCTTTTGATGAGTATACTCTTGGATTGAAAAGTGATGGGAATATAGTATCAACTAGAGGTATTAGTGGATATAGTAAAGAAGATATTTACTGGACTGATATTGAACGATTTTCTAGTGATGGCAGAGTAGGAATAACTTATGATGGACAAGCTATTTACAGATATGGTGAAAGGTACGATCACAGTCTGTATAATAACAATATTGTAGATATTACTGGGTATACGGCTTTGCGAGAAGATGCGAGTGTTATTATGAAACACTATTTTGCTGATGAAGGAAGTGAGGATTTTACCTCTGATAATTTAAGGTTTTCTATGATTGGAGGTTGGGAGAACATTATTTGCATTCAAGAGTTATCTGATTTTTATATTGCTGGCTTAATGATTGATGGAACTGTAAATATTAGGAGTGACTTAGTAGTGCTTCGTGAAGCTGAACGATGGACAGATATTAAAGATATTCTCTCCGTTAATTATCGAAGAAATAATAAGACATCTAGCTGTTTAGTTGGTTTGGACGCTCAAGGTAAATTATTAATAGTTGATGAGTTTGGTAAGTTGAAGGAAAAAGTACATGATTGGGACAATATAAGAGAAATATACTGTAATAATAGCACTCTATACGCGATAACAGAGAATGGAGAAGTTCTAGTAGCATCGGGTTCAGAAACGCCAAATTCTTCTATCGAAAAATGGGAAGATGTTTATGAAATAACATTCAACTCTAATCAGTATTATTATGGATTAGTTATCGGTATAAAGCGTGATGGATCATTAATTATTACATGTAAAGATCCTTATTTTTATATTGATACTAGCATCAATGAATACTTATCTAAATGGAAGGTAAGGATACCATAAACAAGATGTTACCTGGATTGAGAGATTCGATATCAGGACAGATAAAGGATTAGCAAGGAGAAGGTATATGAAGAACAGGTGCCTAGGATGCATGGCAGAAAAGAGAAGCGGAGAAGCAGTATGCCCGAAGTGCGGGTATACTGACGGAACAGCACCCAAGGAGCCATTGCATATAATACCGGGAACAGAAATAAAGAACAGGTATCTGATAGGAACAACACTGGGGTTTGGCGGATTTGGAATAACATATATAGCATGGGATAAAACACTTAAACAGAAAGTAGCGATAAAGGAATACTTTCCGGGAGACTTTGCAACACGAATGCCAGGCGAATCGCGGGTAACGGCATTTAAAGGGGAAATGACACAGCAGTACCAAGCAGGGCTAAAGAGGTTCATGAGCGAAGCGCAAAAGCTGGCGAAGTATGGACATGTAGAAGGCATAGTAAGCATATATGATATATTCCATGAAAATGAAACAGCATATATAGTAATGGAATATCTGGAAGGGCAGGATGTAAAAAGCTATCTAAAGGACAAAGGCGGGAAGCTGACATACGATGAAACAATGGAAATCATCACGCCAATACTGAAAACACTGCAGATAGTACACAGAGATCAATTAATACACAGAGACATATCACCTGATAATATATTCATAACAAAAGAAAACAAGATAAAGCTGCTTGACTTCGGAGCAGCACGCTATGCAACAACCACGCACAGCAAAAGCCTGTCAGTAATACTTAAGCCAGGATATGCACCGGAAGAACAGTACAGATCAAAAGGAATACAAGGGTCATGGTCTGATGTATATGCAGTAGCGGCAACAATGTATAAGATGCTGACGGGAATGGTACCGGATGAAGCACTGGAACGCAGAGTAAATGATCAGCTAGTGGAACCGGCAAAGATGGGAGTGCAAATGCCGGCAAATGCGGAAATAGCACTTATGAATGCACTGGTAGTAAAAGCGGAACAGCGGACAGGAACAGCTGAAGCATTCTTAAGGGAACTGACAGGCGAAGACACAGCAGAGCGGATAATAGTAAAGAAAGAAAAAGAAGATAAAGGGAAATGGCCGGGATGGCTAAAGGCACTGGTAATAGCATCAGCAGTACTTATGATAGCGGCACCAATAACACTGGTGTTGGCAAAACAGTTTGTAATAGCAGACCATGTAATGGATATAACAATACCAAACGTACAGAACATGAGCCGGGAAGAAGCGAAAGCGGCAATAGAAGAAGCGGGTATGCAGTACATGGAAGTAGACAGTGAGTATAATGTGTTTGCAGAAAAGGACACAGTACTGTCACAAGACCCAAAAAGCGGAACTATGGGCAGCAGCGATACAGTAGTAGAAGTAGTGATAAGCGCAGGACCGGAGTATGCGATAGTACCCGATATGACTTATGTGGAAACAGAGCAGGCAGTAGCAGAGCTTGAAGAGCTTGGATTTAAAACAGTAGTGATAGAAGAGAACTCAGATACAGCGCCGGGAGTAATATGTGCACAGAGCATAGCGCCGCAGGAATCACAGGTAATAGGGCGAAAGGTTATAATAACCAAATCACTTGGATATGAGAATGCAACATCCGGAGAAGATTGTGTAATACCTAATATATCTGGAATGGAAATGGAAGAAGCAAAGAACCTACTAAAATCAGAAGGTTTATATATAGTAAAAGAAGAAGAGGAATGGAATGAAGAGATAGAAGTGGGAGTGATATTGTCTCAAAACATCGAGCAAGATACAACTGCTAAAACTGGAGATGTGATAAAGGTTTCAGTAAGTAAGGGTAAAGAACAGGTAATAGTACCCTATGTAATAAACAAAACATCAATTGAAGCGTTTGATACTCTGGAATCACTAGGTTTTGATGTAGATATACAACTTGAGTATAGCGACACGGTGGAGCACAGAGATGTTATTAAACAAAACATAGACTCTAATGAAATAGTATATATTCATGATGATAATAATATAATTATTACAATCAGCTTAGGTGAGATGGGAAAACAAAGAAATACTATTGCGGCAGGTGATGGATATGTAGTTGGAATAACAGAAGACTTGACTTGCGTTAGTACGGGTATAAATGATTATGGTCAATGCGATGTGTATGAATGGAGAAATATAGAAACTATTTCAGTGGGTTATTCTCATACTCTGGCAATTAACACTAGTGGTGAACTAATGGGAACAGGGCGAAATGATAGCGGGGATCTAAATATTGATGGATGGATAAACGTTATTGCTTGCTCAGCTGGAGGAGCTCATACAGTGGCACTGTTGAGCAATGGACAGTTACTAAGTACTGGGAGCATTGATAGAGGACAGCGTGATATAAGTAATTGGATTGGGATTACTAAAATTTCAGCAGGAACTAACCTTACAGTTGGACTAAATTCTGAGGGGAAAGTGATAGTAACAAATCACTTACAATATATTCAAGGACCCAAGCTGAGTGTAATACAATATAAAAAATGGAGTAATATCGCTGATATTTCTGCTGGTAGCGATCATACTCTGGCTTTAAAGCTAGACGGTACTGTTGTAGCTGCTGGAATTAATTACTGGGGTCAATGTGAAGTTGATGAATGGGACAACATTATAGCTATTTCGGCAAAAGGTTCTTTTTCTGTAGGATTAAGAGCAGATGGTACAGTTATTGCAGCAGGTTTTGACGGATTCGAGCATATGAAACAAGAAATTGAAGAATGGGAAGATATTATCGAAATATCTGTAGGGAGTCCTATAGTTGGACTAAAATCAAATGGGACAGTTGTTGCTGTAGGAGATAATGATTACGGGCAGTGTGATGTTAAAGGCTGGAAGCTTAGGACGCCATAAATAGCGAAAGTATTATGACTTTGTATAATAGTGATAACTAAGAGAGATACTTTTAACCATAGGAGATGTGTGTAATGGAGAAATATTATGGATCTTAAAAGCAAGAAAAATAACACAAAAACAGCGGGAATAATATTATTAGCTCTACCAATCAGGCTTTACTTTCACTCGTAGTTCAATGTTATCTTTATAGAAAATTCTCTGCCAAAATATAGCTCGATAAGCTTCTTGGTAGTCCTATGACCCTATAGGAAAAAGCTGCTTAGCTTTTTTTGATGATTTGCGCAAATCATCGATTAATACATCCAAGATTTTGTGCTCTTTATTTTATATTGTTATGTTGAATTCCAGCTGCTTCTTTTCAATTTCCAGTTCAGAAAGTTTTTCGCTTAATGCTTAAGATTCGATTTTCATAATTACCTTGACAACATTGGCTGTCTCGGCATTTATAGTATTAAGCCTTTTTGTAATATCATTTTTATGAGAAATTGTATCAGAGTTTTGTTCTATTGTAAAAAGGGATCGAGATTTCCCAACAAGTTTGCTTTTGTACGTACAAATGCGATGCCTGCTAATGCCTGCCACGATGCATTTTGCTTATCCTTTTTCAGAGGGGAGAAAGATAAAATACATGAATTTACAAATTCCGTGAGTTAAGATTGATTATAAAAAGTTTTGAATGATTTCTGAGAAAAGACTATAAGTTCTTGAGATAATAAAAGGACATATTCTAATAAAATCATATTTATGCAGTTTAAAAATTAGTATGATTTATAGCTGAGAAGTTCCATAAGTAACATGTATTTATTGAAATACTATGTATAAAAAGAAAAATATAATTAAACCAATTAAGAAATTGTGTGTATATTTGCACATTTTTACCTTAGGTAAAGATGTGCAAAACATAATCCGCATCAAGTAAAAAATACTTTTTCCAATATTACTTTTAGCCACCTATTCTACCATATAAAAGTTGAAATGCAGTTAGTTAAACTGCATTATTATAATAATCTTTTTAATACAAAGGTTACAAAAAGTGAATAAATTTTTATAAAGGTAGTTTATTTGATGGAAGCCGACGCGCCTTTAACGGGCGAAACATTGAGAAATCACATTTCCAAAAAAAACTCAGTAATATTTGTTGCTGAAGGAATGCTTTTTAAGCTTGGATTAAGTTTTGTAGACGCATCATCAGTGATATCTGTGTTCATATTTCTGCTCACAGGAAGCGCTGGTATGGCAGGGCTTGTTCAGGTGGCATTTATGGCAGGACTGCCGCTTGGCAACATCATATACGGATCAAGACTCAGCAAGATTAAAAGCATACCTCATTTCATGGGAAAGCAGATTGTCTTTTCAAGGATATTCTTACTTCTTGCGGCAGCAGTACTTTTTTTAGACATATCAAATTATTCAATGGGAATAATTGTGATATCACTGTATTTCATATGCTTTTTTGTACAGGGAACTACCATGGCTCCATGGCAGGACTTATATTCACGTACAATGGTAAACGAATATAGAAGCACTGTAATGGGCTATAGGCAATCTCTGGGAGCTTTGGTAGGAGTAGCTGCAAGTCTTATAATACAACGGATACTGGCGAGCGATTCTATTGGGTTTAAAACACAATATAGTATCATCATTTTTGTTGGAGCATTGCTGATGGCTTTGTGCGCGCTGCCTCTTTCAAGACTTAAAGAAACAGATAGGCCAAAAACAGACCAACATGACAATGAAGGAATTATGAATCTGCTAAAAAGGGCTCTGCCAATACTTAAAAAGCAAAAACATTTCAGGGGTTATCTTGAGCTTAGAATACTGGACATGATAGCTTTTACGGTTATAACATTTTTGATAATCGCATCAAAAGACATTTTGAATCTAACTGTAGCACAAGTCGGCATTCTTGTAGTGATGAGAACACTAGGCAGGACTGCGGGCGGGTTTTTCTCCGGATGGATTTCCAAAAATGCGGGGAACAAAATACTTATTCTAATAAGAACTTCGCTTTTATTGATACTTGCCGTTTGCGGAATGTTTTTATGTCTGCACATGGGACTGCCTGTATATTTCGCTTATATTTTTTCAGTATTAGCCGGTATTGCAGACTCATCTTTTTTGGGATTTATGCTTTATATGATGTACTCAATGGAAGACAAAGCACGGCCTGACTGCATAACTCTTGACAGCCTCATACTTGTGCCGTTTTCATTCGCATCGCTTGTAATGGGACTTGTGATTGATGCATCAGGATATTTGCCGTTTTTTATTGCGGTTGGAGTTCTTTGTGTAGCAGCATTAATATTTGCAGCTTTTAGACTTCTGCCAAAAAATGAATTTGATGCTATAAATCCTAATATAACCGAATGATGGGAGTGAAGTAGTGAGAAAAAACATTGTAATTATTATGACTGATCAGCATAGAGCGGACGTATGCAAGCGTGAAGGATATCCGATTGACACCACTCCCTATCTAGACTCTATGGCTAAGTCGGGTTGCTGGTTTGAGAACGCTTACACCACCATGCCTATATGCGCTCCCGCAAGAATAAGTATGCTTACCGGCCGCTATCCAAGCACTCACAGAGTGTGTGTAAATCATGCGACAGACAACGCTTATTATAAAGAAGATATATTTGATGTAGCAAAGAGACTTGGTTATCAAACAGCTATGATAGGCAAAAATCATTCACATCTCAGTGCTGAAAAAACTGATTACTGGAATGAGTTTTCCCATGATGGGCAAATGGGAGATGATGAAGATGAAGAATGCTCAAAGTTTGACAGATGGCTTTTAGAACTGAACCACGGTGTTGGGCAGGAGCCTACGCCCTTTCCCTTGAGGTGTCAACAGCCCAGTAGGATTGCAGACGATTCTAAACGTTGGGTGGAAAGCACAAACGGTGAGCCGTTTTTGCTGTGGATGACATTCCCAGAACCACATAATCCATATCAAGTGCCTGAGCCTTATTTTTCTATGTTTAATGAAGATGATTTGCCAAAAGTACATAACGGTAAAGAAATCTTAGAGAGCAAAGGATTTAAGTGGCAGTGGACAAGGAAGATTGGTGAATATGTATACCCTGATTATGAATCGATTATCCCGAGGGCAAGGGCTAATTACTTCGGCATGCTCAGGTTAATAGATGATCAGATAAAGGGTTTTGTTGAGTTTTTGGAAAGCAAAAGTTTGAGAGATGATACGCTTATAGTTTTTATGTCCGATCATGGTGATTTTGTAGGAGAATATGGACTTATGCGAAAAGGGCCAGAAGCTCCGGATATTCTTTCTCGAATACCGATGATATTTAACGGTCCTGGTATAGAGCCTGATGAAGAATCGAAGAAAGAGTTTATCTCCATAGCGGATGTTTTTCCGACGATTTGCGAGTATATGGGAGAAGAAATACCTTATGGAGTGCAAGGGCGCAGTATTATGCCTATACTTACGGGAGAAAGTTATCCGGAAGGTGAGTTTTCATGTGCTATGGTGGAGCAGGGCTACGGCTCTTTGCACTACGGGAATGATGATGATCTAAAAGAGACTAATTGCCTGATACCGGGTGTGGTGAAAGATTCTTTTGACTGTCTGAACTCATACTCGCAAAGCGGGAGCATAAGAATGCTTCGCAAAGGCAAATGGTCACTGTCATATGACATGATGGGAAATGGACAGTTATATGATTTATCTCAAGATAAATATGAAACCGATAATCTTTTTTATAAGAAAGATTATCAAGAAACTGTATGTGAGCTTGTGCAGGAACTTTTGGCATGGACGCTTAAAACTCATGACACATTGACTGTGCCGGAAGGTGGGCGTTACGAGATAAAAAGAGATAGAAGGAACTATTGGAACCAATAATAACTATAGAGGAGGCTTTATGAATCTTACTTTTAAAGACTATTCGCTGGTGATAGAAGATGGAGGTGTAATAGTTGAAAAAGACAGAAAAACACTCTACTTCAACAAGCGACCTATGTGTGTGACTGTAAAGACGAAAGTAGCACTGAGCGAGTTTTATGAAGGAACATACCAGTATGCACAAAAAGACGGCTGCAAAGTGACAGCTGGAGGCACAGTTCGCGTTCCGTCAGGATCTGAGTTTGAGTTTCGTGATGTGTATGAGGCTACAGCTGAGGGTTTTAAAATATCCCGTAATACGAAAGTAATTAAAGCCGCTGATGATCTGGGATTTTCAACAAAGATATCATTTGTTATGACGGAATCCGACAATGTGCGTGATTATAATTGCTTCGCTCCTGGCGTGTGGTATAAACAAAATGAATTCGCACCAAATTATGTCATGGGTAAAGACTTGGACTGTGAATATTTCTGGCGAATGGAGACAGCCTTCGGATTGCCGCTTTTTGCAATGCAAAACATTAAATCCGGCGAAATGGCTTCACTTTCCCGCTGGGCTGACGATATGACTATGCGCTCAACAGACATATTGCGCTCGGAAAACAATGTGGATCCAAAGATTACAACCGGTGCGCTAGGAATGAGCAGACCTGAACCAAAGACTATGAATTATATGTACTATGGGTTTGCTATACGTCATGAATATGATGTGCAGATTGATGGGCTTTCACTCGACTATATATATCCAGGATGTGATGGGCAGATGCCTGCGCATAAGTTTTATGGAGGTTTGGATTTTAAGGATGACACTAAGACATTCAGCCGCATTAATCACCCAGTGGAAGAAGGTTTTGAACAAAATTATTCTGTATCGCTGAATTTTGGATGCTATGATAGCTATCAACTTATGATGCGCAGCATATGGCGCACAACATATGACAGGATGCGTGATAAGTTGTTTGATGTAGATAATGAAAACCATTTCCTTAACTGCATGAATATCTTTATGAAATATACGCAGAAATATGGCGATTCCTATGGGCTTCCTTTTGCTTGCCAGTTGCCTGACATGGATATATCGTGCATATCTTACCAATTCGGTTTCGTTGGTCAGCAGCCAGGTATAGGTTATCAGCTTCTGCGCTATGGCAGCTTGGAAAATGTTCCTGAGGCTCTGGAAAAGGGCACAGGTATTATTGACTTTTGGGTAAGAACTGCAATGACTGAATCGGGTTTGCCACAGATGTGTTATCATCCCGGAATAGCCGACTTTGAGCCGTATCCTCACTATATAAGGATGTTGGCTGATGGAATTGAGGCAATATTGGACTCATATCTGCATATGAAAAAAACAGGTAAAGAGCGTCTGGAATGGTATGATTTCTGTAAAAAAACAGCTGACTGGTGCGTGGATATTCAAAATGATGATGGCAGCTACTATCGTGCTTATAATACTGACAGCTCAAGGCGCATGGATTCAAAATCTAACACACCCAGTATCATACGCTTCCTCGTTGAGATGCACCTGTTGACAGGTGATGAGAAATATAAAATTGCGGCAGTAAAAGCAGGCGAGTGGTCATTTGATAACTGCTATAAAAATCTGGAATACAGAGGAGGTACTTGCGATAACATTGACATACAGGACAATGAAGCTGGCATTTATGGCATTTTCGGATTTTTAGCACTGTATGACTTAACCGGAGAAGACAAGTGGCTGGAGGCTGCAGTCGCGGCGGCTGATTATACAGAGACTTGGACATATGCATGGACATTCCCTGTGGAGACAACTTGGCCAAAGCATCCGTTTAACAAATATTCTATAAGTGGACAGTCCATTATTACAGTTGGCGGCGGTGCGGATGTTTACATGGCGGCATGCTCTTACACATATTATAGGCTATATCTTATAACAGGCGATGTACATTATCTTGACTTTGCTGAGTTTATTGACAAAAACACCCGTCAATCAAATGATGTGGACGGAAGCATAGGATACATAATGCCTGGTATTGGCCATGAAAGCGGAAATTTCACAGAACAGGTGCTGCAAAGCCATTATCACTGGCTGCCGTGGTGTACATTTGTGGAGGCTGATCCTACGTCGAGAATGTATGATACATTCGGTGTTTATGAGATAGCTGATGCTGAAAAGCTTGACTTGAATGAACGCAAGAAAAGAAACAGGATATATGATAACTATGGTAAATAATCCGGCTTTATAATCTGGCATAAGTGGTTTAATGTTTTACTGTTGAGAATAAAGCTTTCTATATTCTGAAGGAGTAATTTCCTCAAATTTCTTAAACAGTTTCATGAAATACTTGTCGCTGTCAAAACCGGACTCATATGCTATGTCCTTTATTGAAAGGGAACTGTTGCGAAGAAGATGCTTGGATTTATCCAGCTTGAGTTTGTGAATATATTCTATTAAAGTAAAGCCCGTGTTTTCACGGTATAGAGTTGTGAGATAGTGTGAATTATAGCCAAATATTTTAGCTATCTCCTTGATATTTAGATTTTTCTGATAGTTTTGATCTATCCAATGCTTAATAAGGCTTGAAATCAAGGATACTGTATCAAACGTGGGCTCATTACTTTTCTTGTAAATTTTAAGATATGTATAGGTAACTTCGCTTAAGAACATACTCAAACTATAGTGCATCATGTAGGGTGACCACTTGTTTTTTTGTTTTTGAACCTCAAGGATTTTGGAGAATAGTACTGGTAGCTTATTGTTGATTATATTGTATCCGTTTTCTGGAATCAAAAAGATGTTTTTATCTTCGCGGTTGGTTTTTGTTAACAGGTTAAAAAATTCAATATTGTCCATATGATAAGCATTTGAGACATCAAAACTAAGCTTAAAAACTTCAGATTTTTCGGAGTAGGATATTTCATATGGTTCGTTTTTGAAAAGAAGGGCAAAATGGTATTTCTTTACATCAAAAATTCTGCCGGATGAAGTAATTTTTAATGAGCCGCTCTTTGTATACAAAAGAGTGTAAGCATCAAGCGGCATTAGTTTTTTATCGCTTAAAACTACAGGCGATGTCTTCTCGCAGGATATAAATTTTGCAGGAGCATCTGCTTTAGCATAAAGGTAACGCATGAGATATTTAGCCACTAATTCTTACATAAGTCGATTGTTTATAAAGGTGATTGACATCATCATTATAATATAACTTTTCTTATAACTCAAAACACATATTAATAAATCTTAAGGAGAAAAAAATGAAGGCAATAATCGATATACGCAATAAGCAGGCGAAGATTGATAGACATATCTACGGACACTTTTCAGAACACCTTGGACGCTGCATATATGACGGATACTGGGTGGGAGAAGATTCGGACATCCCCAATACCAATGGAGTTCGCACCGACATAATCGAAGCTATGAAAGCTATAAAAACTCCTAACATTCGCTGGCCTGGCGGCTGCTTTGCTGACGACTATAACTGGACTGACGGTATAGGGCCTAAAGAGGAACGTGAGCCAATGATAAATGTTCATTGGGGGGGTGTGCTGGAAAATAACCATTTCGGAACACATGAGTTTATGGATATGTGCGAAGAAATAGGCTGTGAACCTTATATCTGCGGAAATGTTGGAAGCGGAACAGTGCGTGAGATGAGAAGTTGGGTGGAATACTTAACAGATAACGGCAACTCGCCTATGGCGAAACTCAGACGCAAAAATGGCAGAGACAAAGCGTGGGGCATAAATTTCTTCGGAATAGGAAACGAAAACTGGGGATGCGGCGGATTCATGAAAGCCGATTATTACGCCAATGTTTATAAAAGGTATGCTACGTTTGTGAAAAACTATAAGGGAATGGGCGAGGCTAATTGGTGGGAAGTGCCGCCAATTATGAAGATAGCCGGAGGAGAGAATGTTGAAAAAACGAGCTGGACAGAGACTCTTATGCGCGAGGCAGGGCCATTTTTTATGGGTGGGCTTTCAATCCACTGTTACGTGAAGCCGGGCGAGGAGATGAATGGAACACAGTTTTCTGATGACAGCTGGTATCAGACAGCCAAGAACACTTACGAAAAAGAACCTCATTTTATAAAAAACATGAGCATAATGGACTATTATGACCCTGAGAAAAAAGTGGCAATGGTAGTGGATGAATGGGGAATATGGGTAGATAACGAGCCCGGAACGAATAATGGATTTTTATATCAGCAAAACACCATGCGTTCGGCACTGTGCGCTGTACTCATGCTTCATATGTTCCATAAATATTCAGACAGGATACGCCTATGCAACCTTGCTCAAACAATAAATGTTTTGCAGTCAATAATACTGACCGAAGGTGCAAAGATGATAAAGACACCTACATATTATGTGTTTGATTTATTGAAAGGGCATCAGGATGCGGACTATGTGCCTGTTACATGGGCGGATAAACCGGAGATTATTGACATGGATTTGCCAAATGTTGATATATCAGCTTCCACAGTAGCCGATAATATGGCATATGTATCGCTTGTAAACCTTTCTGCTAAAGAAAGTACATCAGTCACTCTTAATTTTGCACACAAAAAGGCAGCAAAAGCTATTGGAATGTATATGGACGGTGACGGAAAGTGTACAGCTCACAACACTTTTGAACAGCCGGATGCAGTATATGAAAAAGAACTCAAGTGTACAGTAAAAGATGGTGAGGTTGTTGTAGAACTGCCGGCGTGCGCAATTGCCGGTGTTGAAATAGACTTTGAATAATAAATGAATATTAAAGGAAGAATATATGATAAATAAAAATGATTTAACCACAAAGCTGCCAGATGGCTCATACTTCCCTTTTTGGGAAGTGGAACAAAACTATAAAAACACGCTATATGTGGACTGCAACGCACCTAACGCAAGCGATGACAATCTTGGTACTGAAAACAAACCATTTAAAACTATAAATGCAGCTGCGAAGATAGCTGCTGCCGGAACACGGGTAGTTATCCGTGAAGGTGTATACAGGGAAACTGTTCAGCCGCAAAATGGCGGAAATGGGCCTGACAGCATGATATCTTATGAAGCTGCACATGGTGAAAAAGTTATCATTAAGGCTTCGGTGCCTGCTACTGACTGGAAACCCAGCACTGACTGGCTGCTTCAGCGTTTTGGAGATAATGAGCCATTGCCTGAAAGCATAAAAGTGTGGGAAACAAAGCTGAATCCTGAAGATTTTAAAGGATATAATCCCTTTTGCGCAGTAAATATCATACATGACAGAGTTTTTATAGAGTATGACAAAACAGATATGACAACCTATCTTAACAGGCGCGGAATGGTATTTGTGGATGGCAAGCCATTAAAGCAGGTGGCGCTTTACAATCAGCTGTCAAAAAGTGATGGAACTTACTGGGTGGAAAGCAACGGGCAGAAGATTCACGTACGCTTGCCCCAAGATGCGTCTCCGGAAAATCATAATATAGAGCTTACAAACAGAGAACAGTGTTTTGCATCTGATGTTCCTTTTCTGGGATATATAAGAGTAAAAGGACTTGTATGCGCACATGCTGCAAATGGTGCACCAGTGCCACAGCGTGGCTCAATATCATGCTATCGCGGACATCATTGGATAATAGAAGACTGCGAAATAGACTGGGCTAATACTGTGGGTATAGACTGTGGCAATGAATGTTGGCACCATCAGATGAATCCGGACATAAATCCCGGGCATATAGTGCGCAGAAACGTTATACACGACTGTGGTGTGTGTGGCATTGCGGCACTCGGCTCGCAAAACCTTTTAATAGAGGACAACCTGATAGACGGTACCGGATGGCAGAGGATGGAACTTTCATGGGAGGCTGCGGGCATAAAGACACACTTTGCACAAAACGCTCTTTTTCGCCGTAATGTTATATCACGATGCTATGGATGCGATGCTATCTGGCTGGATGTGAGCAACAATAACTGTAGGATAACATCCAATGTATTTATAGATGGCATAGACTCACGTGAGCATATGTTTATAGAATGCAACAGAGACACGGACAAGCTTATAGACAACAATATAATCTGGAATGTCGAAGGCAGATATGACAAAAATGCAGTGCCAGAAGAGCCCGGTTCATCTGGATGGTATAAGATGAACGAGTTGGACTTTGTTAATGGATACGGCATATATAACGAAGGCAGTGATTACATAATAATGGCGAATAACCTTATTGGAAAATGCAACAGTGCCGGGTATTTTGCAAAAGCAGTTGCGTTTAGGATATCAGGGCAAAACCGCGGCGGTACTGCACGCGAGCAGAAGTTTATAAACAATATGTTCTATGATTGCGGAGAGGCTGCAATTAAACTGCCAAATCCAAATAACGAGTGCGAGGGCAATGCATATGCTGAGATGCCTGGTGGATATCTTCGTGTATTATATCCTGAACCATCTATGTGTGTAAACCTGCCTGAGTGGCAGAAATTTATGGGCTTTGACTTGAATGGATGTGAATTTGAAGCCGAAATAGGCATTGACAGCAGCAAGTTGGAAATGACAGTGGAGCTTAAAAATTCATTGTCAGAAGTTACAACATGGTCTCAGGCCGATACGGATTTTTTTGGAAATGCAACTGGTGAAAAACGTATAGCCGGCCCGTTTACACAGCTTAAAGAGGGCAAAGTTACTTTTAATATCGACCCAAGAAAATTGAAATAAAATATAAATAAATTTAGGAGGCAATCTATGAAACCGATGAAAGATTACAGTCATATAAGAGGAATACATCTTGGAATGCGCAGGGCAGAAGACGGAATATCGCTCGAAGAGCGTCTCAAATACTGCCAGAAACTTGAACTTAACTCCAGCCGTAACTTCATGGACTACGCAATGTACGAAAAGGATCCTCAGGGAACTAAAGAAAGCCTTATTAAGTGTGTTGACACCTGTTGGGAGTATGGTGTTTCCACGATGCAGATACTATTTGGCGGCAATCAGCTGGATCCTGTGATACTGGAACCTGAGTTTTGGGAAGAAAATGGCGATGCGTATGTTAAAGACATCGTATTAGCTCTTAAAGATCATCCCGGTATTTTGATGTGGGATGTGATGAACGAACCTTCGTGCAACCTTTGGATGGAAGATGCCACACCTGAAGAAAAACCGGTTCGTTGGGCGAAGATAAATGAGTTTTTAAAGCATTATTGTGATTTAGTGAGAAGTCTTGATCCGGATGGAACTATAACAATAGGACATACTGAAGCGCAGCATCTGGAGCCTTCTGCTAACTGGGTGGATGTGCTCTGTTTCCACGACTATAGGGAAACTCGCGCTCGGATTGCAGAGAACTTCGATTTAGCTGAGGAATTAGGTCGTAAGTATGATAAACCTGTTATAAACTCTGAGATATGCTGTTTATGCAGAGCAAATCCATATGATCTGGCAATTAAAACATGCATGGACAGAAACATGGGATTTTATGTCTTTAACCTTGTTATTGAAGGATACTGGGCAGATACGCACGGACTAATTTATCCTGATGGAACAATTCGCAACCCAGAAGCCATAGCAGCTTTGCAGGGATTTTTCATAAATCGTTCCGAGACACGCATTAAGCCAAATCCGAACAGGGAAGGATATGTTTATAAGGCTTTAGAAGGGCTGAAAGAAGCATTGACTGAACAGCGAGGATTGTTTAAAAACGAAGATAAGCCGACAGATGAAATACTGGAGGCTGCGGAGTATGCAGCGAACCTGATGGAAGCAAACGGTCTTGCTTTGCCGTATGACCTGCCAACGTCGAAGATAATGGATTGGAGAGCTCAACCGATAGAAAAACGCGACATTAAAGCAATACGCGATTTTGCATTCGAGCTGGGGGAAACAATGAAAAAGTGGGCGCAGGATTTACGATAAAAAGGTGCTAAATGAATATTAAGTTTAAAAAAGTAAAAAAGGTACGGAGTTTTATGTAGAAGGCAGATATGTGGGTTGTGCTTTAGGATTATCTGATTGTTCGGACCGCTTTATTGAAGAAGCTGATGGAGCCTATAGATGGGAGCGCACTTCAAAGGATAAAACCGATAAGATGACAATGTCTTTTGAGGCAGAGTATAAAATGGACTATCAGATGATGCCTGCACGTATGTATAACCAAAATATAAGCTCCGATATCACAGATATGTCAACTGACATACTTGATAGAAATGGATTGGATGAAAGCAAAGAGCCAAGCTATCCTGTGGGATGTATAGATCCTATAGCTGGGAAAGTACGCAAAATAGCCTGGTGGCGTTCATCTGTTGCCGGAGCAATGTATACAGAAGGCGATGGTTTATCGGTAGGAACGTTTTTACCACCGGATCAAAGGGATGCTTCGGTGTCTGTAACACCTGAAGAAGACTCGACTGTGCATAGCATATATTGGCCCTTGACCGAAGGGCCAAGAGCACCTGGCGCGCGTAAAGCAATGTACCGCCGTCCGCCTGCATATAAGGATGAAGATGTATCCGACATGTTCGCAGTACCGCCCAGAGAAAATGAATATTCTCTTACTATTGAACCGCGATACATTTTTGCAGTAATGATAGTGTTTGCTGAATATGATAGGCCACGTACTGCATGGCATAAGATGATGTCGTTTTCGTGGAGTGTTAACCATCAGTATGTGCCCGCGAAGTATTCAGATGAGGAAATCTGGGACTTGAGCGTAGATTACACAAAATCACTCTTTTGTGAAGGAGAAGATGGTTTCAAGGGATTTACACTGGGCAAGGTTTTTATAGATGATGAATGGATACCTCGCCCATACTACCGCTTTGAAATGGGCTGGACAGGTCAGGGAATATCACTTGGAGCAAATATGCTGGCACAGTCTATAGTAAATGGTGACAAGGAAGCCGAACAAATGGGTTTTGAGGCTTTGGATAGCTGGATAAAATCCGAGCTTCCATCGGGGATATATCCTACACATATTATGGGACAGCAGTTCCCATGCGACGGTCGAATGGTAGTTGATGCCTGCAATCTGTCGGCAGGAGCAATTCATTTTTTCAGGGCATGGGAATATGCTCAGATATTAGGCAAACCAAGACCCGAGTATTTTGAAGCTGCCTGCAATATATGCGACTTTACTCTTGACAGGATGGGTACTGACGGAAGACTTGCTAAGAGCTGGTTTGAATATGATTCTAAACCTGCTATAGATACCGGTAACTCAGGTGCGTTTTTAACTCTGGCCTTATGCGAAGGCGCACGTGTCACCCATAAAGAAAAATATCTTGAAGGTGCTATACGCAGTTATAAGTATTTTTATGAGATGTTTATGCGGGACGGGTATTCTTTTGGTGGAGCGCAGGATAAGTTTTCAATAGATAAGGAATCGTGCATACCAATGCTTAAAGGTGCGCTTAGGCTTTATGAGTTAACGCACAAGAAAATTTATATAGACTGTGCTGTGGGTGCAGCGCACTACCTGTCAACATGGCAGTGGCAGCATACACATCCACTTATGGAAGACAGTGTGATGGGGAAAGTGGGTTATAACAGTTACGGTGGTACAAGTGTATCAATAAACGGAACTGGACAAGACCCATATGCGTTGGAATATGTTCATGACCTATATGATCTTTCGGAGCTTACTGGAACCGCTGAGTGGGCTGAGCGTGCGCATGCTGCCTGGGTACATGGATCAGACGGAGTATCCGACGGAACGCTTGTTATAAATGGCATACCTGTTCCGAGAGGCGGTCAGCATGAAGCTGTTGGAATAGGCAGGCCATATGAAGATTCTGCTTTTGCTTGGATGCCGGGATGGATGGCGTGTTTCAGACAGGAAAATCTATGCCGAACGAAAATGCCGGGAGGTGACAGACCAAATAGATTCTTATAAATATATGTGAAATTATTCTATGGGGATTTGATTTTTAATGTAGAATGCGTTTCTGTATTGTGTTGGAGTAATACCTTCAACTTGCTTAAAAAGCTTCATGAAATATTTTTCATCCCTGTAACCTAATGAATATGCTATTTTTTGTATGGAAGTATCGCTTATGACAAGCAGTTTTTTTGCATAATCAAGCTTTAGCTTATGTAAGTACTCCATAAGAGTAAAGCCTGTTTGCGTTTTGAAAGTTGTTGATAGATAGCGTGTGCTGTATCCGAAGTGATTTGCTATAGACTCGATTGTGGGGATTGATTCAAGATTATTGATAAGCCATTGCTTTATGTCACCGATTAGTGTTGGAGATTGAAGTTGTTTGTAATTATCTAGATATTCCTGCATCATTTCCATGATTATCATACTTAAATTGTAGTTCATATATGACTTCGGAAAGTTATATGCGCTATCTGAAGCTGATATGAGTTGTGATAAAAGTATTTCTATTGACGCACTATAGGTAAGGATCCCGCTTTCCGGTATTAAAAACATATCTCTTCTAATGTTTTCGGATGGTTTTCTGGATTTATCAGGAAAACACATAAGCTCTATAAATGATTTTGCTGACGAGCCTTCAAGATACTCATAATCTTCAAATAAAAATTTTATCCACAGAAGCGGATCGTCGGATGACCGGCTTTCAGTGGTTGTGGGACCTTTGTTCTCGGAAAGAAGTATAAATTTTTTAGAATCAAGGCTAATTTTTTTATGGCCAGTAGAAATCTTGTGTTTTCCATCACTTCCTAAAAATAATATGAATGAATTATGGTCGTTTTTAGGCAGGGTGAGAGAAAAACTTTTACCTGCGCTTATAAATTTTAAAGGAGATATTGCACGAGAGAGATAAACGTTAATTTCTTTCACCACCTTATTTAAGCTGCAAAGGAGTTAAAATGATAACTTGAATATGATAGCATTGAAAAACAAGCAAATCAACTTTTTACGTAAGTTCTATGATAGAATAGTTATAAAAAATACTTAGAATAAAACAAGTTTAACAAAAAGTACAATAAAATTATTGTAGTATTCGTAAAAAATTTCGGAGAAATTATCTATATGAAAGTAGAAAATCCGTTAATCTATGCAGATTTTCCAGATCCCGACGTTATACGAGTGGGTGAAGCATATTATATGGTTAGTACCAGCATACATATTATGCCGGGCTGTCCAATTATGAAATCATATGATTTAGTTAACTGGGAGATAGTGAGTTATGTTTTCAATACACTGGAAGACAACAGCGCTCACAATTTAGACGATGAAAGGGGCATATACGGGTTGGGTGCTTATGCTGCTAATCTTCGTTTCAATAATGGTAGATATTATGTGTGTTTCTCATGCTACGACGTGGAAAAGCTTTATATATTTTCGACTGACGATATCGAGAAAAGTAATTGGGAACGATCTGAGATTAATGGAAAACATGTAGAACCTAGCCTTCTTTTTGATGAGGAATATGTTTATTTAATTTTCGGTCTTGGAAATATTTATATAAAAGAACTCACGTCTGATTTAAAAAGAGAAAAAGCTGGTGGGGAAAATAAACTGCTTTTTTCCACTTCAAACGATAGCCTTATTCTACGCTGCGAGGGGTGCAGAGCGTACAAAATAGATGGTTACTATTATCTTTTGTTTGTGGAATGGCCGAAACTTGGCAACTGGAGAAGGCGGCAGATATGCTATCGATCTAGCGATCTGTTTGGTGAGTATGAAAGGCGTATATTGTTAGACGATGACATGGGATATAAAAACAGCGGAATAGCACAAGGATCAATATTCGATACTCCGCAGGGCATGTGGTATGCAATGCTTTTTCAAGATCATGGTGCAGTGGGCAGAATACCTTATTTAATTCCTGTTAAATGGGAAGATGGTTGGCCTATCGTTGGAAACAAAGGAAAGGTTCCTAAAAGTTTTGAAACGGAGTTCTTGCCATCACCTACAGAGGATTTTGTAATAAGCGATGAGTTTGAAGGCAGTAATACTCTTAAACTCCAATGGCAGTGGAATCATAACCCGGATAGTGAAATGTGGTCTCTTACAGATAGACCTGGATTTCTGAGGCTTAAAACAGGAAAGGCAACTAACAATTTACTTACAGCACGAAACACTCTAACTCAGAGAACGAAAGGTCCGTCATGTACTGCATGTGTAAAACTTGATACTAGCGGTATTAAAGACGGAGATTATGCTGGTATTGTTGCGCTTCAAAATAGATTTGCAGCTCTGGGTATTGAAGCTTCTGACTGCGGCAGAAAATATGTAAGGATGTGTGTTAACAACGGAACCGGCGGGGAAGAAACTGTTGAAAAGGTTGCATACGTACTAGACGATATATACCTTAGAGCGAGGTTTTATTTTGAAGATGGAATGGATGTAGTTGCGTTTGAGTATTCTACAGATGGTGAAAGCTGGGTGGAAATAGGCGGTCTTGTAAAAATGCAGTTTTCTCTTGTGCACTTTACTGGATGTAGAATTGGTTTGTTTAATTATGCATCTTCAGAAGTTGGCGGATTTGCGGATTTTGATTTCTTCCGCTTTTATGATAGCGCAGATTTATCTTGAAGAATGTTAAGGAGGGTATGAAGTGAATTTGAACAATGTGTCATTTTTTAACCTTGGAGATTTTGAAAACATACCCGGTTTAAGCACAAACGGGCTTGTCCGTCTGCCAAAAAGAGTACGAAATAAGCTCAACGATTGGGCACGGTTTGTAGGATCGGAATCGATAGGAGTAGAAGCACGGTTTGTAACAGAATCAGATAGAATTGAAATTTATGTGTCAATGCAGGAACCCATACATGGGGATACTGCGCAGATTCGCGTATATAAAGGCAATTTTATGTGCCAAACAATAACAATTATTCCGGGAAAGGTAACTTTAATTAGAGTTGAGGCACCAACGTCATTTGCTGACGCAGACAAAAGACTGCTTGAGCACGGCGGTTTTGCACCAAATGTATGGAGAGTAGTTTTTGGGAATTCGGTGTTTGCTTTTCATGGCGTGAATGCTTTCGGATATGAAATCCAAAAACCAAAAGATAGCGAGCTTCCAAAATACAATTGGCTGGCATATGGTTCTTCAATAACGCACTCGTTTTTAGATGGATATCCATTTTTAGCAGCACAGCGGTTAAAGGTACAAATGCAGAACAAGGGATTGGGTGGAGGATGTCACATAGAAAAGGAACTTGTTGATTATTTCTTGGATGAATGTGACTTTGATTTTATTACTTGTGAACTGGGAATAAACATGAGAGAGATATATTCTCCTTCTCAATTTGAAAGCCGTGCCAAGTACTTGATTGACAGACTTAAAAAGTTAGGAAAACCTGCTGTTATTATAACAACTTTTCCGAATGGATACTCGCTGGAATATGCCGCATTACCAAATCAGTACACATTTAATGAAGATGAGTATAATAAGATATTAGTTAAACTTGTAAATGATGCTCAATGCGATACTATTAGAATTACACATGGTTATGATCTGTTGGATGATGTTAATGGACTAAGCTGTGACTTAATCCACCCGACGGGTTATGGTCATGCAGTGATTGGAATGAATTTGGTATCTGTTTTAGCAACGTTTTTGACAAAGTGCGGACTGGAATTATAGGACTTAAACTGCAAAAATATAAATAAAACTCAAGATGGTTATGATAAAGGTAATAGATAAGATATAAAAGATAAAATTTTGCATTAAAAATTTATTTATGGGAGTAAATTATGCAATCGTTTAAAATAAAACACATTAATAGCATTTTCAGCAGATTAGTGCTGACTTTTCTTATTATTATGATTCCAATATATGGTTTGGGTATATATATATATCAATGGGGATTAACTACTGTAAAAAACGAAATATCAAAATCAACGATTGCACAGGCTTCATTTTATCTAGAAGGACTGGAAAATGAGATTGAAAGAATAAAAATTCTTCAATATGATTGCTTAAATGATGAAAATCTTAATAAGCTGGCTATTGGTTGGGAGATAATGGAGGAGTATGACATTATTGATTCCATGAGTCAGCTGCACAAAAGGCTTATTACGATTCAAAACAGCAGTGAATATATAAAAAAAGTTAGTATTTATATTTATCCAATTAAAAGAACAATTACAAGCGAAACAGGCATTGAAAGTTTTGATGCTGAAAAGTATGAGAATATTAGGGTTGCCTATGGGAAAATGGGAGCACAGATAATAAGCTATAATGGAGGACTATATCTCAGCACTCTTCAAGAGCGGAACTATACAACTGAAAACCCGCTATATCTTATAGAAATAGAGTTGGATATTGAAGCATTTAAGAATGCTCTGGACCAGCTAAATACATATGAGGAAAGTGGGCTGTATTTAGTAAATAATGATAATAATGAAATTGTAATTAATATATCTGATATGGATATGGAGACTGTTGGTGATAAAATAGCCGATACGGAAAATATTAGTCCGAGCAGTATGATGACCTACTTTATTGGCAATAAAGAATACTACTCAGTGTATGTGAAGTCAAAATACCTTGGTATGAATCTATTAAGATTTATACCTAAAGAGCTGGGACTGATTCCTCTTGATAATTTCAATACATGGGTATGGGTTTTTACAATTTCAGCTATTGTGATTATTATAGTTTTCTCTTATTATGCATATCAATTGATGTATAAGCCAATGCATAAGCTTATGGATTCGTTTGTAGAGGTGGAAAAAGGTAATCTGCAGGTATCTATAGATCATGGTGCAAAAAACGAATTCGGCTATTTATATAAGCGATTTAATGAAATGACAAAAAATCTGCAAACGCTTATCGACCAGGCGTATAATCAGAAAATTCTTATGCAGAGAGCAGAACTTAAGCAGCTGCAGTCTCAGATTAATCCTCACTTCCTGTATAACAGTTTCTTTATGCTGAATACTATGGCTGTTATCCATGATGATAATCTTGTGAAGTTCACAAAATACCTAGGAGAGTATTTTAGGTATATTACGCGAAACACATCAGACTACGTTCCTCTTCATGATGAAGTAAACCACGCAAAGATATACTCGAACATTCAGCTTATACGCTTTTCTAAAAGGCTGACAGTTGATTTTGCAGAGTGCCCAAAGGAGTATAAGGAGCTAAGTGTACCAAGACTTATTCTGCAGCCAATAATTGAAAATGCATTTGAACACGGTCTGGGAAGAAAAATGAAAGACGGCGTGATAAAGGTTGATTTTTTAATGAGTGATTTAGGATTTGATATTATAGTAGAAGATAATGGAAATGATTTATCCGACAAAGAGTTGACAGGCTTACATAAACTATTGGAATCCGATGACAATAAAGTTGAAGTAACTGGGATTATTAATATACATAAAAGAATTAAACTTGTTTTTGGCGAAGACAGCGGGCTTAACGTTTCAAGAAGTCAGCTGGGAGGACTTAAGGTGAACGTAATGTTTAGAGGACTAAAGGGAGAGCGATATGTACAGACTGCTGATAGTTGATGATGAAGAGATAATAGTTGATGGCCTATATGAGATTTTTGTGTGTATAAAGGAATTAGACCTGGATGTGTACAGAGCGTATTCAGGTGAAGAGGCCATTGAATGGCTCAACCGAACCAGATTTGACATTGTACTTACAGATATAAAAATGCCTGATATAGACGGGCTTCAACTTCTTGATGAGATTATTAAAAACTGGCCGCAGTGTCGAGTGATCTTTCTAACCGGCCATAATGAGTTTGATTATGTATATGAAGCAATTCAACATAAAAAGGTTAGTTATATTCTGAAAACTGAGGATCCTGAAAAGGTAGTCACAGAAGTCGAAAACACAGTCAAAGATATCGAGAAGGGAATAAAGATTGAAAACCTTATACATAAAGCTAAAGAACAAATGAATTTGGTTAAAGATTTATTTCAAAAAGATTATTTCATACATATGCTGCACAATGATACTTCTTTGGAGATAGGCAGGTCACAGTTTGAGCAGCTGTCAGTGCCATTGTATCCGGATAAGCCTGTTATACTTCTTCTGGGACGTACAGATAACATTTCATTGGATTTGACATATAGCGATAAAATAGAACATCTGAACTCAATCAAGCTGATATTAAACAAAAACTTAAAAACTCACGTAAGAAGTGTGAATATTATGGATGATAACTATAGGTTTATTTTGTTCATACAGCCTAAGGAACTGGGAGGCTATAATGAAAGTATGGATTCCTACTCAAAGCTGTTTTCGTTTTTAAAAGGGACGCTTGAGGGAGTTCAGACTATATGCCGCAAGGCATTAAACGCTTCAATAAGTTTCGTTTTGGCGGATAGCCCGTGCGAATGGAGCGAAGTACCAAATCGGTACTATGCAATGAGTCAAATGTTGGGGAACAGAAGATCTGCAGGAAAAGAAATGATTCTTATTGACCGCGGGAGAAAAAAGGAAGCGGAGGTCAATGATCCTAAGGAAACATATGATGAAAATTTATTAAACATAGTATTGCATTTAAGAAAGCTTGACACACTTGAACTTTATTTGGAGTCAGGTCAAAAGAAAAAATATTTTAATGAACTGGCTGAACTTATTGCTCCGCTGAAGAGTCTAAAAGGAAAAAATGATAATACAGTGATGCTAGTATATTATAAAATAACTTTAGGCTTGCTTTCTTATATACATAGAACCAATCTTTTTGATAAACTCTCGCATTATCTGGAGCAAAATAAACTGATGCAGGTAGATCCTAACAAGTCCTGGGAAAACGCTATTATTGATATTTATAATATATCCAACGAGATATTCAAGCATCAATGCGAAGAGGATAAGACTAGAGAAGATAATACAATAACTTATCTTCACAGGTTTATAGAATGCCATATAAATGAAGATCTTTCACTTGTAAGACTTGCCGATCAGGTATATCTTAATCCTTCTTACCTTTCAAGGTTTTACAAGCTTTCAACTGGAGTGAATCTATCACACTATATAGATAGTACGCGGATAAAAAAAGCACAGAAACTTTTAAAAAGTGATAACTATAAAATTTATGAAGTAGCCAAAGCTGTGGGGTATGAAACACCAGCATCGTTTACTAGGTTTTTCAAGAAGATTGTAGGCGTTTCCCCACAGGAATATTTGGAATCGATAAAATCCACTAACAAAGAAACTGTACTTATAGAATAAGATGTAGCTTCTACTACGTTTTAATGTGAGTCTAAATAGAGAAACTCAATTAAACGGCAGTTTGCGGCATAAAATGTGACTTTGAACAATAAGACACATTATTGACTTGAAAAATTAGACACCGTAGTTTTGATTATGCATTTAAAGATATCGAGGGAGAATGACATGAAACTTAAAAAAATGACAGCTATATTTACTGTATTATTGATTTTACTTGTTATGATTTCGGCATGCGATGCGGGAGCTATAAAAGAGACCAATACCACATCCCCTGCGATTTTGTCCACTGAAGTGTCCGAAGATGGTTCTATTCAGGATGACGGGCCTTTTACAAAATACGATACACCGATAGACATTTCCTTTGTAAGGACTTTGGACGAAGACACGGAAAGCAATATTCTTCCCAGAACTCCAGGAGAAACATTAGAAAGCAACAGGTGGCTAACGGCTTATTTTGAAAAACTCGGAATAAATATTACGTATGATTGGATAGTAAATGGCGGATATGACAGTGATCCGTATATTCAAAAGATGAATGTCGCGATAGCTTCAGGCGATTTGCCGGACATCATTCCTGTTGGTCCTTCTCATTTAAAACAAATGGTGGACTCAAGCATGTTAAAGAACCTTTCTCCATATTGGGATAAATATGCATCGGATATGCTCAAAGACATTTATACATCCCAAGGAGAATTTATACTGGGATCTTCTACATTTGAAGGAAAACTGCAGGCAATTACATCTTTTACAGATGGATATCTTGATGGACTATTCATTTGGATAAGAGCGGACTGGCTGAGAAAGCTTAATCTAGAGCCACCTGAAAACATGGAGGATCTGTTAAACATTGCACGGGAGTTTACAGAAAATGATCCTGATGGCAACGGACTTGATGATACATATGGATTTGCCGTGACAAAAGATCTTCACGATGGTGTACTGGGGTTGGAGGGATTTTTCTCCGGATTCCATGCATATCCGAATATTTGGGTAGAAGATGATTCTGGAAAGCTCGTATATGGAAGTGTAATGCCTGAAATGAAAAAAGCACTGAGTGTTCTGGCCGATATGTATCAAAAAGGTCAGATAGACAAAGAATTTGGTATGAAGGACTTGAGCAATGTTTCTGAAAGTTTAGAGGATGGGAAAATTGGGATTGAGTTTGGGGCACAATGGAATCCAATGTATCCTCTAATAAGCAGCTATAA
This sequence comes from Christensenellaceae bacterium, assembly GCA_963677605.2. Taxonomy (GTDB): domain Bacteria; phylum Bacillota; class Clostridia; order Christensenellales; family UMGS416; genus JAGLOK01. The sequence continues at coordinate 35,825 of CAXXDX010000003.1, forward strand.
CAAAGACAATGAAGCTGATTGGACAGGCTACGCGCTTGTTTCTGCAGACGAAAAGCCTGCATACTCACCTTCAGTTTTTGGCATGAGCCTTTTTTATGCTGTTAATGCTAATTGTGAGTATCCTGAGGCGTTGCTAAAGCTTCTTAACATGCATGTAGAGCTATGCTGGGGTGAAACTAGTGATTTTAATTATTACTATATGCCGGAAGAGAATGAAAATGTTGGCGTATGGAAATTCTCTCCCGTTACTCCTTCTCTGCCGCTGAAAAACCTTAAGGCATTTGAGAAATTAGAGGCAGCTCGTGCTGAAGGTTCATTCAGCCATCTAACCGGAGAAGCTGCGATAATACAGAGAAACGTAGAAGCTTTTCAAAACGGTGATTTGTCACAATGGGGATGGTTTAAAATCTATGGTCCTGACGGAGTTTACAAACATGCTGTCAAATATAACCAAAATAATCTATATATGTGGGACAAGTATACAGGCACCCCGACTCCGACAATGAGCATAAGTATGAACACACTAAAACAAATCGAGAGAGAAGTTTTTGTAAAAATCGTTATGGGATCTTTAGAAATTGATGCTTTTGATGAGTTTGTTAATGATTGGTATCAGGTTGGCGGTAGAAAAATAACTGAGGAAGTAAACGCATGGTATTCTTCACAACCTTAATTATTTTATCTTCTACAAATAATGAGTAAACAAATGATAAGCAAGTAAAAACATGCAACTGGTATTGTTTGATTGTATATTCTAAAATAACATATATGGTTATCTAACCTATTTTAAAACAAGTAAGGATTGCATTCATAAAAGCTATAATCAGGCTTTATGGGTGCAATTATACATATACTTAATTACATCTTTGGTCTTTTTAAAATGTTTAAATAAGCAGTATTCGTTAAAACAGGAGGATAATAATATTCAGATGCATAATATCATTGTAAACACAGAAACAAAAAAAGGTACTATTAGCAGGCATATCTACGGACATTTTGCTGAACACTTGGGAAGATGTATATATGGAGGTATTTGGGTTGGAGAAGATTCAGAAATCCCAAATATTCGCGGATACAGGACAGATGTAGTAGAGGCTCTTCAGAATCTTAATATCCCGAACCTTAGGTGGCCGGGAGGATGCTTTGCCGACACATATCATTGGAAAGACGGTATAGGGCCAAAAGATAACAGACCTTCTATGATAAATTCTCATTGGGGCGGTGTTGTGGAGAACAATCATTTCGGCACTCATGAGTTTATGGAGTTTTGCAAGCTTATAGGAGCGGAACCTTATATTTGTGGAAATGTAGGCAGCGGTACAGTTCAGGAAATGCAGCAATGGGTAGAATACATAACATTTGATGGAAAATCTCCAATGGCAGATCTTCGACGAGAAAACGGGCGCGAAGAGCCTTGGAAATTGAAGTATTTCGGAGTAGGAAATGAAAATTGGGGCTGTGGCGGAAATATGTGCCCTGAATACTATGCCGATCTTTATAAAAGATATGCATCTTATGTTCAAAACTTTGGCGATAACAAAATTTATAAGATAGCCGGCGGTGCTAATGAAGCTGATTATAATTGGATGGAAGTGTTGATGCGTGAAGCGTGTCATATGATGGATGGGCTAAGCGTGCATTATTATTCAGCTGCTGGTGATTTTTGGAATGAAAAAGGCTCTTCTACCGAATTTGGTGAAGAGGGATGGTTTAAGACGTTTCAGAGAACTCTGTTTATGGAGGAAATGCTGACAAAACATGAAGAGGTTATGGATAAATATGATCCGGACAAAAGAGTGGCTCTTATTGTTGATGAATGGGGCACATGGTATGATCCGGAGCCGGGAATGAATCCAAGGTTTTTATATCAGCAAAGTACGCTAAGAGACGCATTGGTTGCGGCAGTTAATTTCAACATTTTTAATAACCACTGCGATAGAGTAAAGATGGCTAATATTGCGCAAATGGTGAATGTACTGCAATCTATTATACTCACCGAAGGCAGCAATATGGTTCTTACGCCTACGTATCATGCTTTTGACTTATATAAAGTACACTTCGATTCTCAGCTTCTTGAGACTGCTTTTGAGAGTCCTAAATACGGATATGAAAACAATGAGCTTCCACAGCTGAGTGTGTCGTCATCGCAGGATGATGAAGGGTATATACATGTTACTCTATGCAACATAAATCCTAATCAAGATATGGACATTAACTTGGATTTACGAGGATTTAAAGCAGAGAATGCAACGGCAAAGGTTATTACAGCTGATGAGATGAATGCAAAAAATACATTTGATGGCTTAAATGATGTCTCAATTAAGAATTTCAATAAAGTTAGTATAAGTTCGGATGGAGTAAAATTCTCTATTCCATCAAAATCTATAGTTATGCTTGAACTTAAGTAAATAATTTGGATTGAAACAGTTTATACTTGTGGAGTTATATATCAAAATTATATAATGAAACTCATACATTCTTAAACAGATGTACAGATAATACTTAATAATTTTAATATATGGAGAATCTAATGGAACGAGAGTGCAGGAATTGCGCTGGAAGTGTGCATATTACTGAAAGTCAGATTAAAGAGCAGATGGAGCTAGTTTTAAAATCGGGAGTGCCGATTACGGAAGAGAGTTTATATGCAAAAAGAATAGATATCTGCAAAAGCTGTGATAAGTTGGTTTACGGAACTACATGCATGAGCTGCGGATGTCTTGTCAGAGTTCGGGCACTCAATGCTTTAAGAATATGTCCAAATCCTTCAGGGAATAAGTGGTAGGAACATATTTTGGAGATATTATGCACAGCTATTTCTCTGTATAGCATTTTTTGTTAATATGAAACTGTTATTGACTTAATGATATTATTTTTGAAATGGATGAGAAAAAGCTTTTTAAAATGAATAGTTCTAACTGCATAAATAATTATTCCGGAACAAATGATATGAGGATGCGATAGAAAATCACTCGTTAAAAAATAGACTAAATCATATTTCATATCATATAAATTTTTTGAGTAAATCAATTTTCATAAGATCATTTCACAGGCAAATTTAGGTGAGTATGACACATAAAATATCAGCAATAATTTATTGCTGATATTTTTTATTTTAATGGTCGAATTTATAGAAAATTGGTATTAATCATCTTGGATTGACGAGGTGATAAATGTTAATTTAATTTATTTATATCAAAAAAATAGGCAATTTATAAAATTTAATCATTAAAAATATGGTTAAAATAGTCAAAAAAATTCGTTGGAGAGTAAAAATATGATAAGAAGTAAAAAAATGATAAGTTCCAAAAAAACAAATCTGTATAAATGAGATAAGAAAGTAAAAAGGTGAAAATAGCAACTTGATTGCACGCTATATATAATTAAAATATGGTTTTTCATAAAAGATTTCAAAACAAAAACAACATAGATGGCAGACAAAATTTTATATGCAGTTATATCGTATTTGATTTTGCATAAGAGCACTTCAAGCGGGATATTTTGATTGCTGTAATTTACCTTGCAAAAATCCGAAGTATTCAACTTTTAATAGAAAATATTTTATTAGCGAAAGGGAGAACTTATGAGCTTTTTTGGATCAAGTAAAAAACGGAGATCATTTTATAAGTTTTTGGTCATAGTGCCGTTTCTTATGTTAGTTTTTATGTTTGCGTATTTCCCGTTGTATGGTTGGGTTTATACATTTTATGATTATAAACCTCCAATACCACTCTCCAAATCTCCATTTGTAGGACTGCATTGGTTTAGTTATCTATTTGGAAACAAGATAAAGATACTACAGCTTTGGCAGGTTATAAAAAACACATTTGCGATAAGTGGTCTGGGAGTACTTTTTTCGTGGCTGCCAATGGTGTTTGCCATTTTCCTGCATGAAATAAGGGTAGTCAGATATAAGAAAATTATTCAGACGGTCACTACACTTCCAAACTTTATAAGCTGGGTACTGGTGTTTTCGATAGCGTTTTCGTTCTTTTCCAGCTCCGGTATGGTAAACAACCTGCTTCTGAGCATGGGAGTTATTGAACAGCCTATAAGGTATTTGGAAACATCAAAAGGAATATATGTCTCAATGTGGCTGTGGCACACATGGAAGTCCTTGGGTTGGGCAGCAATAATGTACATTGCAGCAATAGCAGGGATAGATGAAACATTATATGAAGCTGCACGCGTTGACGGTGCGAAAAGGATTCAGATAATCAGGCATATTACAATACCGGGATTGCTTCCCACTTACTTTGTACTATTATTATTGCAGGTTGCAGCCTTTTTAAACAATGGAATGGAACAGTATTTTGTATTCCAGAATGCGTTTAATAAAGAGACTATTCAAGTTCTGGACCTTTATGTTTATAACCTGGCAACCGGAGGCGGCAGTTATTCGCTTTCAGCAGGTATAAGTATGCTTAAAAGCATTATAAGTGTTGGACTGCTTACGGTTGTAAATGGTCTTTCAAAATCAATAAGGGGAGATAGCATAGTATGAGTAATATCCTATTAAAAAAATCAAACAAAAATAGAATAAAAGAGACCAATGACTTGTCTGATAAAATAATGATGGCAGTCGTATACATTCTATTCGGTGTTTTCGCATTCTTTTGCATATATCCGTTCTATTATATTTTTATCAACACTATCAGCTCAAATGAACTCAGCTCAAATGGTGAAATCTTGTTTTTGCCATCAGGGATACATTTCCAAAACTATGTTAACGTATTTAAAATAAAAGGTCTTTGGAATGCAATGTTTATATCACTATCTAGAACATTGCTGGGAACCGGTTTAACTGTTTTTGCTTCTGCTTTTCTGGGGTTTATGTTCACTCAGGAGGATATGTGGAAAAGAAGATTTTGGTACCGATTCACCTTAATTACAATGTATTTTAACGCAGGAATAATTCCTTGGTATCTTACTATGAGGACACTGGGGCTTACTAATAATTTCCTTGCATATATACTTCCATGGATAGTCTCCCCATTTTTCATAATTTTGGTAAAGACATTTGTAGAGTCAACGCCAAAGGAACTGCAGCAGGCTGCAGAGATTGACGGAGCCAGCTTTTTGAAATTCTTTTTTGTCATTATGCTGCCGCTTATTCAGCCAATTTTAGCTACGGTTGCAATATTTAGTGCGGTTAATCAGTGGAACTCATTTCAAGACACTCTCCTGCTTGTAACAGAGTCCAGACTTAATACATTGCAATTTGTACTTTATCAGTATATTAATCAGGCGAACTCGTTAGCTACACTTTTGAACAATCAAAACTCTTCTATGGCGCTTGCGTCTTTAGCAAAAAAACAGACAACTGTATCGGTAAGAATGACAGTAACTATTATTGTAGTATTGCCCATAATCATGGTATATCCATTTTTTCAGAGATTCTTTATCAAAGGCATCATGATTGGGGCTGTAAAAGGATAACAATGAAATTGTTATAAATTAAAAGGAGGATTTGAAATGAAAGACAAAAAGGTAACAAGGCTAGTTGTGTTTATGCTGATAGGTTTGCTTATGCTATCTGCATTATTAACAGGCTGTAACAATTCAACTTCGAATGAAAAAGAAGAGACTGTAACTGCCGCTCCGGCAAAAGAGGATGCTGCTGATACTGATTCAGACTCTAAAGAAGAATCAAAAGAGTTGGAAACTCTGGTATTGGATATATTCGACAACGCAGCTAACTATCAGGGCGAACAGCCTGGTTGGTTTGGATATATCGTTAAAGAGAAGTTCAATCTAGTTTTGAACATACTAGCTCCACAGATTTCCGGCGATCAGCTTTATCAGACAAGAGCTGCAGCAGGCAACTTAGGCGATATTGTCATTATTGATAATGCACAGTGGGTTGACTGTATAAACGCTGGTTTGGTATCTGATTTAACAGATATTCTTCCTGGAACTGAGTATTTGAGTCAATACATGGATCACTTTGTTGGATTTAACAAATCATTTGATTCTGTAACAAACGGAAGAATATATGGAATGCCTGACTTTATAGCAGATACTTCTCCTACATCATTCTCAGAGACACAGCCTTATTCCAGCCCTGAAATGTATTGGCCTTGGTATAGAGAGTTAGGAATGCCTGAGATAGAAGATCTTGACGGATTGCTTGACTATATGGAAGAAGCATATAATGCTTATCCGACAACAGCTGATGGCAAACCTCATATTCCAATAACAATCTGGAAAGATTGGGATACTAACTATATGGAAGCAGCCTGCTGGATAGGTCAGTGGTATGGTTACCAGTGTGATAATACAACAAGCTCGGTTCAGATTGGCTCTGAGGGAGACATTATTTCAATTATTGACGATGCATCATCATATAAGATTGGTCTCCAGTTCTTATTTGACTGCAACCAGAGAGGCTTGATGGACCCTGACGCTGCTTCACAACAATGGATGGATGTTAATGCTAAGTATACTAATGGCCAGGTCAACCTTATGTGGTATACATGGTCAAGAGGTTTCTATAACTCAACTGATAAAGCAGCTAATGGTGATGGATGGATAGTTATTCCTATAAGTGATTTAGACATAAGCCAGCCCGGTGATGCCTATTATGGACAGAGCAGAGTATGGTGTCTTGGCAGTCAAGCACAGGATCCGGAAAGGACTATGGAGTTTATAGATTGGCTTAATAGCCCAGAAGGTCTCCGTTATGTTCATTCAGGTATTGAAGATTTCGTATTTGAAAAAATGGATAACGGCAAATTCCAGTATACAGAACTTGGATGGAATGCGTTCACAGAGAATGCTCCTGTACCAGAAGAGTACGGCGGTGGAAACTATCAGGATGGTATTAGTGCAATCAATACATGCATCATGGGCAGCTTTACTGTCGATCCTGATACAGGTGAATTCTACAATCCGGCTTATTGGGCAGCTGAAGTTGAAAAGAATAAGAACCAGCTTACAAATGAATGGTCTGAGAGATTCAGCGGAGCGACAAACCCAACTGAGTATTTCCTTCAAAATAATCAGATGACTGTTACACCGCAGATTAATGCTGACCTTGGTTCTGATACTTCTGATATTAAAACCATCCGCAGCCAGTGTGCACAGATACTAAAAGACACATCATGGCAGATGGTATTTGCAGCTGATCAGGCAGAGTTTGACACTCTTTGGGCTGACATGAAAACACAGCTTGACGGACTTGACTGGCAGACACTTCTTGCTTCTGATATTGAGAAAGCTCAGAAGAAAGTTGACCTTATAGAGGCAGCTTTAAACTAAGCAATATTAATAACTAAACTAATTGAATGCAAAATAGGGATATGTATTTTATATATCCCTTTTGCATAATAATATGACAGCCATTAAATAATTTGTACTAAGGGTAATTACATATCAGTTAAAACAGCGTGCAAAATGAGGTTGTTTATCTGAGAAATGACGAGATTGAGTTATTGGGCTGATTTAGCATGTTGCAATTAAGGGTTTTAGTTTCCACAGAATGAATACAAATTATAAGTCGATTGAAAGTGATTAGAAATAATAACAGGAGGATATTATGGGAAATAAGGCTACAGTTACAGTTCATCCGAAGTTTAAAATTGGGGATATATCGCCGCGTCTCTATGGCGCTTTTTTAGAGCCTATAGGCTCTATGGTTAACGGAAGCATGTATAATCCAAAGCATCCAACTGCAGATAATAAAGGATTTCGAAATGATTTTATTGAAGCAATAAAGGCAACAAACCTTCCTGCAGTGCGTTTGCCTGGAGGAAATTTTGTGTCCGGTTGGGATTGGAAAGATTCAATAGGACCTATTAGCGAAAGAAAAAAACATCTTGATTTGGCATGGTTTCAATATATTCCGAATGATATAGGTCATGATGAATACCTGCAGTGGATGGAACGCATAAACTCTGAAGCGCTCTACACTATAAACCTGGGAACTGGAGATATAAACGATGCAATAAGCATCGTGGAATATACAAACCATGAGGGTGGCACATACTGGAGCGACCTTCGCAAGAAAAATGGGCACGAAAAGCCTTATGGTGTTAAAACGTGGTATCTTGGGAACGAGATGGATGGGCCTTGGCAAATAGCGTCTTGGGAGAAAAACCCAAAGGGATATGGAGTGCTGGCTCATGAATCTTCAAAAGCCATGAAGTGGGTGGACCCGACTATAGAAACTGTGGCTTGTGTATCCTCTTCTCCATTTTTGCATACATATCCGCAGTGGGATTTTGATGTATTACAGGAGTGCTATGAGACCGTTGACTATATATCTTTACATCATTATCATGCGGCACCAATGGATGATATTGGAGCATTGTTAGGCGGTTCTGTAATCTTTGAGGACTATATAAGAACTGAAATTGCACTCTGTGATTTAGTTCAGACCAAACTGCGCAGTCCGAAAAAAATGATGTTATCATTTGATGAGTACGGAAGTTCTGAAGCGCCTGTGAAAGAGTTGCACTATGGCAGAGCGGAAAGGACAAGCTCTTCAGTATTTTATCAGTCTGATCCTGCGAAAAAATATGTGAATCACGATCCGGACGATTGGAGTCAGAGAAAAATGCGTTTTAGAAGTCACGAGATTCTTAACGCGTTAACCGGTGCGTCAACGATACTCACTCTTTTAAAATATGCTGACAGGATAAAGATAGGATGTATGACGCGCGGTCTTGGTGCGCTTGCAGCTACAAGTCGCGAGCATGTATGGAAATCAGCTTCTCACTATGCATTTACTGACCTGATAAATTATGGACGCGGAGTATCACTTTCAACTTCAGTTGATTGTGACACTTATGATATTCCAGCTTATGCATTGAGTGATTTTCAGCAGTATGACACCCATGAAGGAGTACCTTTCATTGATTCAGCATGCGCATATGATGAACAAAACGGTGAAGTAAATATATTTGTCATAAACAGGAACTGGAATGAAGACACGACATTGGATCTTGATGTTTCAGGATTTGGAGACCTTGAGTTTATCGAGCACAAAGAGCTTTTCAGTGAAGATATAAAAGCATCAAACTCATATGAGAATCCGGATAATATATTGCCTTGTGTTAGCTCTATGGCAAACTATAATGACGGGAAGCTTAAAACTACAGTAAAAAAGCTTTCGTGGAATGTATTGAGATTTAAAACTAAAAAGTAAGGCAGCTAAAAAAGCAACAAATTATACAGGGGTAAAAAACAATGGAAAATATAATGAAAGTATGGCAGCAGACAGACATCTTAAAGCAGGAAATGGTCACAGAAGAAATTCCAAAGCCTGCAAAGGGAGAAGTGTTAATAAAGGTAAAATGTACAGGCATATGCGGATCTGACCTGCATTATCTGGAGCATGGGAAAATAGGCGACTTTGTTGTTGATTATCCTTTTGTGCTTGGGCACGAAAGCGCAGGAGTAGTAACTGAAGTCGGAGAAGGGGTCACTTCGCTTAAAGTGGGCGACAGGGTGGCGATGGAACCCGGATATACCTGCGGGAAGTGCGAGTTCTGCAAAACAGGAAGGTATAACCTTTGCCCTGATGTAGTGTTTTTTGCGACGCCTCCATATGACGGAACACTTTCAGAGTATGTTGCCCACCCTGAACATATGTGCTTTAAACTGTCGGATAAGGTAAGCTTTTGCGAAGGTGCATTGATTGAGCCATTAGCCGTGGGGTTTCATGCAGCAAAACAGGGGAATGCAACAGCAGGACAGACAGCAATGGTTGTAGGCTGCGGATGTATTGGGCTTGTAACCATGCTTGCACTAAAGTCAATGGGCGTGTCAAAAGTGTATATGTCTGATGTGATTGATGTACGAATTAAGAAAGCGCATGACATGGGTGCAGACGGAGTGTTCAACCCAATTACTCAGGATGTCGAAGCGGAGCTTAAAAAAGCAACTGACGGCAAAGGAGTTGATTTGGTTATTGAGACTGCCGGAAACCAGAAGGCACAGTCTCAGTGTGTGGATTTAGTTAAGACGGGCGGAACGATAGTGTATGTCGGAATGGCAGCGGATGCAATTACACCGATAGATATAAATCAGCTTATTAACAAAGAAGCTTCGATAAAAACAGTGTTCAGATACAAGAACTTATATCCGACTGCGATTTCAGCAGTTGAAAACGGACTTCCATTAAAAGACATCGTATCAGATAGTTTTACATTTGATGAAGCGGACAAAGCATTTGAATATAATATAAAAAACAAAGCGGATGTGACAAAAATCGTTATTGAATATTGATGTAAACTGATGATGTGTAGTGCCTTTTAATAATATTTGCAATCAACACTGTTATTTAAAATATATAACTGATTTCAAGGAGATTCCCATGGATAAATATAAATATAATTCGTTGCCGCTTAATACTGTTAAGCTTACAGACGATAGATTAATTTCCAGAAGAAAAGATAATTATGATTATCTTATGAAACTGACAAATGATAATCTAATGAGAAACTATGAATTCGAAGCCGGATTGATGCAGTATGATCATTATCCTTCCGGCATACACGGAGGATGGGAAAATCCTTATTGTCAGCTGAGAGGACATTTTTTAGGGCACTGGCTTTCAGGAGCTGCACAAAACTATGCAGCGACAGGTGATATTCAGATAAAGGCAAAAGCGGATGCAATTATTGAGCGCCTGGCTGTGTGCCAGATGGAAAACGGTGGACGGTGGGCAGGCTCAATACCGGAAAAATATCTTGATAGAGTTGCAAAACACAAGTTTGTCTGGGCACCTCAATACGCTTTCCATAAAACATTTATGGGGTTGCTTGATATGTATGAATACGCAGGTAATCAGCAAGCTCTGGAAATAGCAGAAAATTGGGCTGAATGGTTTTTGGAGTGGAGCGCGAAGTTCACAAGAGAACAGTTTGATGACATTCTTGATATGGAAACCGGAGGAATGCTTGAAATCTGGGCTAGAATGTATGGGTTCACTGGTAAAGACTGCTATTGTGTTTTGATGGACCGTTATTACAGAGGCCGTCTGTTTGATACTTTGTTGGCAGGGCATGATGTACTGACAAATATGCATGCTAACACAACAATACCTGAAGTAATAGGTGCAGCGATTGCGTATCATGTAACACAGGAGGATAAGTGGCTAGATATATGTAAAGCTTATTGGAACATGGCTGTTACCGTAAGAGGTATGTTCTGTACAGGAGGTCAGACACTTGGAGAAGTTTGGACTCCGCCGCAGTCTCAGCAGGCGAGGTTGGGAGACAAAAATCAAGAGTTTTGTACTGTCTATAATATGATGAGGCTGGCTGATTTTCTATTCAAAGTCACCGGAGAATCACATTATTTGGATTATTATGAACGGAACTTATATAATGGCATATTCGCTCAATCATATTGGAATGGATGGCTGCCCAACGGAGCTAAATCAGAATATCCTCTTTTTGGACTTTTGACATATTTTCTGCCTTTGATGCCCGGCGGAAGAAAAGCTTGGGCGTCAGAAACTGATGACTTTTTCTGTTGTCATGGGACACTTGTTCAGGCAAACGCCAGCCATCATGAAGGACTGGTATATTCAAATGATGATTCGATTGTAATCGGACAATATTTTGGAATGGAAACAGAGTGTGAATTGTCAGCCGGAAAGGTAGCATTTGAAATTGATATTGAGACCTTGTCTGGGCATAGGTTGTGGAGCAACAACTCGGTTCAGAACCAAATGACTGAACCGATAACAACAAAAATTCCCAATAATCCAAACAAAATGGCGTTTTATGTAAGGATGAGAGAAACCAACGGAGCTGAGTTTTCTTTGAAAATCAGAGTTCCGTGGTGGATAAAAGGCAAACCTGTTGTAAAGATTAATGGTGAGCAAAAAGAGATAGCTGCAATTGGTGGATTTATCGATATAAAGCGCTTGTGGCAAAAAGATGATGAAGTTTATGTGGAACTGCCGAGAGGACTCCATTGCTGGCTGCTTCCTGATGCGCCGGAGATGGTGGCATTCATGGACGGGCCTGTTGTTTTGGCTGGTATGGCAGATGAAGAACGTACATTATATGGAGACATTTCCAGTCCAAACACGATGCTCAGAGCAGACAATGAAAGACAGTGGGGAACATGGAACACGGATTATTACACATTGGGGCATGATAACGGATTTAGGTTTATACCGATTTACAAAGTAGGTTATGAACCATATACAGTTTATTTTAATGTGAAACCTATCGAAAAATCATAACTATTTACTTGCTTTAGCATAAATAGACATTGGGATATAATAGATGAGTAAGCTGTAGAGTTTTTGATTGACAATTTATCGCAGACAACAAAGTATATCGACGTATTCTATTGTGAAAGGATAAGGTGTTATGGAGAGTAAACTAATTAAGATAAGACCATTCAATTACAAGAACGTAAATCTTGATGATGGATTTTTTAAAAATCAGGTTGATGAGGCGATCAGATTTTATTTGGAAATATCAAATGATTCGCTGCTTTACAGATTTCGTCAGAATGCGGGGTTTAAAGCACCAGGTGTGCCTCTACAGGGCTGGTATGGAAGTGGACCATCTGTTAATCTTGGGCAGTTTATAACAGCGTTTGTTAAGCTTTATACTGCCACCGGTGATGAAAGGCTTAAAGAAAAAGCTCTTTATTTGACAAACGAGCTGATGATGTGTTGGGACGCATCGGATGAATTACTTAAAAATAGACCATACTCCTTCGAAAAATGGCTTGCTATGCTTATGGACTTAAATGAGTATCTAAGCTTTGATAAAGAGAGAGTGACACACTACATGAACCGCCTTTTGGAATTTGCGGAAACCGGCTTTAAAAAAGACATTCTTCGCGATGGTATCCAAAATGAGAATCTTACAGATAACAATATGGGCGAATGGTATACTATGGGCGAACAGCTATACAGAGCATATCAGTTTACAGAAGATGAGCGGTACAAAGAATTCGCCCAAGAGTGGGAGTATCCTTTTTACTGGGATAAATTCTTGTCCGGTGAACCTCAATACTTTGGCGGAAGGCATGCATATAGCCACGTTAACACATTCAGCAGCGCAGCGCGTGCATACCTTGTAAAAAAGGAAGAGCGATATCTTGATATCATGAAAGGTGCGTATGACGAGTTAACAAAACATCATACTTATGCCACTGGAGGATATGGACCGTCAGAGACACTGTTTGTAGACAATCCCGCATATCTCGGAAATTCACTGGAGCCTTTATTTGTGTCAGAGCATGAAAAAAATATTGAAGAACTTATGTTTAATGCTTTTGACGGAACAAAAAAGATACGCGATGATGCAATGGCTCAATGCGAAGTATCATGCTGCACTTGGGCAGTGTTTAAAATGTGTAATTATCTTCTGCAGTTCACGGGAGAAGCACGATTTGGTGACTGGGCTGAAAGGATGATGATAAATTCTGTAGGAGCTCTGCCGCCTGTAAAGCCTGGCGGACATATACTTTACTATGAGAGTTACTACCAAAACGGCGGTTATAAAAGTGTTTATGATAGAAGGATATGGCCGGATACAGGTGTAACGTTTGCATGGGTGTGCTGCACAGGAACTTTTCCTCAGGATATGGCTGAATATTACAATATGCTTTACTACCACGATGATAAAAGCTTGCATGTGACTCAGTATCTGCCAAGCAAAGTTTTTTGGGAAAAAGATGGTGCTGAAATTGAAGTGACTAACTTTTCACAGTATCCTTTCGAAGAGAAAGTTAATTTTTTGATTCACACAAACAAACCTGTCGGTTTTGCTCTTAAACTTCGAGTTCCATCATGGCTGAAACAAGGGGCTAAGATACTGATTAACGGAGCTAAAACTGATATAAATGCCGAACCAAACACCTGGGCAATCATCGAAAGAGAATGGAAAGATGGCGATATTGTGACTATGGATTTTCCTTTTGACCTATATTTCAAGCCTGTGGATGATAAACACCCAAACCTTATGGCGCTGATGTGTGGTCCTATAGTTCTTGTAACAGATGAGATTGTACGGCTTAAGGGCGATTGGGAACATCCGGAAGATTGGATAAAGCCTGTAAAAGACAAATGGATGACATTTATTACTGAAAAAGGTCATGTGGATGCTTACGACCATCTTACACGAAAGTTCTACCCATATTTCATAGTAGGTGAGATGGAGTGGTACTTCATGTATAATCTGGTGGTTCCGGAGAAAAGTTAAAAAACTAAAATAAACGAACTAAAAAATATTATATAAAGATTGGAGAAAATAATGAAGCCACTTAAAGATTATAGTTTTATCCAAGGATTTAACTATACACAGAGTAACGTTTGGACTGATACTAACTTTTGGGAAGAATATGATCATGAAATTGTTGACAGAGAAATGGGATATGCCCAAAGGCTTAACTTAAACAGTGCTCGTGTATTCCTTACATATTCGTCATATGCTAAAGATAAGAAAAAATTCTTGAGCAATGTAAAAGATTATGTAAAAACAGCATGGTTACACGGAATTTCGACTAATCCTATTATTTATCATGGTTTAAGGGTTCATCCGGAAGATTTTAAACCACAGATAATAGATCAAGGGCAGGGCTGGCCCATTCCGAAGATGATTCAGGACAAAAGCAGTTGGAATCTTTTAGAGGAATATTTTGATGATTTATATAATGCTATCGGGCAGGAGCCGGGACTTTTATTCTGGGACATTTCAAATGAACCGGGATATAGATTGCCGAACAATGCAACATGGTATCCTGAAGAACCTGAATATATGCGTGAAGGCTTTGAAGAACCGGATCTTGAAGAGCTTCGACGAAAGCAGGAAGTTGTCTGGGAATTTATACGTCATTTTTGTATATATGTTAAGTCTAAAGATCCTGTAAATGCTATCGGCGTGGGGAACACTTTCATATACGAAACACAAGCCAGCAAAACAGCAGATTTGGTTGATATTATTATATTCCATGATTATTCTGAAACAAGGAGCCGCACAAGACTAATATACGATATGGCGAAACAATTGGGTGAGGAGTATGACAAACCTGTTATAAATAATGAGACAGCATGTCTGTGCCGTGCCAATCCATATGATATGGTTCTTGAAATATTGCCGGAGTATGGCTTTGGATGGTACTTGTTTGAGCTTATGGTAGGCAGCGATGTATGGAACCGTGTGCATGGCATTGTCTATCCGGATGGCACTGTGCGTGATCCTAGTATTGTGTCAGCTCTGTTTGGTTTCTTTAGAAATCGCAGTGAAAGTGCAATATATCCTGATGTTAATCAGGAAAATCATGCTCAAAAAGCTATAAAGCTTGCAGAAAAGGCTATTAATAACTCTAGAAATGGGTTCAAAGGAGATCGTAGCAATGATACTGATGAAATGCTTGAAGCTTGTGAATACATTTCTAATATTTTAGAAGCAGGCGAGCATGTTCCTATGGATTATCCACCTACGGCAAGAGTGGCAAATTATCGCAGACAGGAGAAGCCGGACTCTACCGAGATTAAAAAATGGTTGTATGAGTTAATTGGGATGTTGAAAAATGCATGTAATATTTGAAAATAGTAATGGTAGATAAAATATTATAATTATTGTAAACGGTATTGAGTGGTATAAAAGATGGTAAAAAATATCTTATGATTACATTCCAATAAAGTAATAAAAGTTAATGGTTTTTTTGAATTTCGTATGTATTATAATATTAAAATTAGGAGAACAATATGAAACGAAGTGAAATAAATGCAGCAATAAAGCGTATGGAATGTTAATAGATAAATGTCGGTTCAAATTACCACCTTTCTGAAGCTTTACGCCCGAAGAATGGGAGAGTAAAGATAGCTCATATGACGAAGTGCGCGACAATATGCTTTGCTGGGAGGTAACAAACTACGGCGAAAGTAAGATTGAGGAGTTTGGATTTGCACTGATAACACTCAGAAATGGTAATCTGAATGATGAAAAGTATACCAAATCATATACCAAGAAACTGCTTATGCTGGAAGAAGGACAGTATGTACCCATACACTTCTATTGGAACAAGATGAAGAACAACATAAACCGCTGCTGTAGTAATGTTTTAATTGAAGTATATAACTCAACAGATGATGAAGAGTTTGCAGATACTGATGTAAAGATAAACATCGATGGTTGGGGGATATTGCTAAAGATATCTTATACATTTTATTGTTGTGCTTAGGATAATTTAATTAATATTGTTGTTAACATTAGTAGTTTCCTTGTTGTTTTTGTAGTACCTTCGGCACCAACAATGGGACACGATAAAGTATCCCTATCGTAGTTAGAACTCGATTCATCTTTGTCTGTGGTAGAAAGGGATAAATCGGGTTTTATTTTTATCATCATTTTCACATGATTATCATATACAGTAACTCTAACCTGCCCCTAGAAACACTTCCGAACTGAAAGTGATTTTCGATACAAGCATTTTCAGCTTCTGGAGACATATTACATATTATTAAGCTCCTTTAATCCTAAGATTAGGTATCAGTTAATACAATGGAGGAATTGATGTTTATTCAGTATTTATCTAAGTTAATTCTGTATTCATTGGGATTATTCCAAAGATTAGCATGGATTAATAACAAGATTTTTTACATTGACTAACATATATTAATCTGATATATTACTGATATATCAATTGAAACATTCAACAGTTGTAATAATCTACATAATAGATAATTAAATAATATTATAATTCGATTACTAAATAGAATGTTATCTGCTATTTCGAATAGGTTTTGTTTATTATCGTGATTGTCTTATTTATTGATGAAATTGCTAATATAATTGGTTTATAAGAGAATGAACAATTTTAGAAAAATTAATAAAAATAAATCACTATTATGTAGTTTAGTCTAACAATATTAAAAAAGTAAGATAACCACAAAAACAATATTACCAATATTAGTAAAGAGGTGATGTTTTGGAGAAAAAAGAAACTATATGGAACCCAGCTTTTATTAACCTGATTGTGATATATTTTATTATGAGTATGTCACAGATGATGATGCAGACGCTTATCCCCAAATATGCTGCTTACCTTGGTGCGGAGGCGACAATCGTTGGAACAGTAGCAAGTATATTTGCAGTAACAGCACTTGCAATAAGGCCGGTCGCAAGCCCAGCCTTTGATAGTTTTAGTAAAAAAAAGTTATTGGCAATTTCTATGGTAATTATTACGATATCTTTTGTAGGTTATAGCCAGGCAAAGACTATACCGTTCATTATAGCGGCCAGATTACTTCATGGAATTGGGGTAGGCTGTTCAGGACCTTTATGTCTTGCACTTGCCAGCGATGCTTTACCACAGAATAAGTTTGGAAGTGGAATTGCTATTTTTTCGCTGGGTATGGCAATGGCTCAAGCGATAGGGCCAAGTGCTGGATTGAAGCTATTATCATTATTTGGTTATAACAGTACATTTTGGATAGGTGCAGTTATAATGGGTCTTGCTTGCATATTGATTTTCATCCTAAAAGAAAAAGAAACTGTAAGGTCAAAATACGTGATTACGCTGGAACGAATAATAGCCAAAGAAGCATTACGCCCTGCTATTATTGTTTTCTTTTTGAGTACGTCTTTTGCATGTATAATGTCTTTTATGGTTATTTACGGAGGCATTAGAGGGATAAATAATATTGGATTATATTTTACTGTTTACGCATTATCACTTTTTATAACCAGACCGCTTTTCGGCAATCTTGGCGATAAGTACGGATTTGATAAAGTTTTAATGCCAGGAATTATTTGTTTTGCTTTATCGTTTGTAATAGTGAGTATGGCTGATAAGCTTTGGTTGTTTTTACTGGCAGCAGTTGTTGCCGCTATGGGTTTTGGTATTTGCCAGCCTACTATACAGGCAATATGCATGAAAAGCGTGCCAAAAGAAAGACGAGGA
Organism: Christensenellaceae bacterium; assembly: GCA_963677605.2. GTDB lineage: Bacteria > Bacillota > Clostridia > Christensenellales > UMGS416 > JAGLOK01. The sequence continues at coordinate 53,711 of CAXXDX010000003.1, forward strand.
GCGGCGGGTAATACAAACTATATAGGTATGGATTGCGGTATGATTGCAGGACCGATTTTAGCGGGAATAATTATAGACACCGCTAAAGCTGCTTCGCTTAATGAAGCAAGTGCATATTCTTTAATGTTCCTATTCATGACAGTACCGATGATTTTTGCTTTTATATTTTTTATAATGAATAAAAAAAGAATTTTGACTGATAGTAGAAAATATGAAAACTTAGATATCGATGTAAATAAATCTACAATCTGTGATAGTTAAATTATATAGAACTACAAACAAGATAGAGGAGACATTTTTATGATACGTGAAATGTTAAATATTTTGACGCCAATGAGTGATGGTACTAATCTAGCGTGTAATATATACCGTCCTGACAATGAAAAGCCCTATCCGGCTATTTTGCTTCGCACTCCATATATTAAAGAAAAGGCAGGTGATGGAGAACTGTTTTCAAATTATAAGGATCTTGCTACAGCTGGTTATAATGTAATTTTTCAGGATATCCGCGGCACTGGTAGCTCAGAAGGTGTTCTTGATCCAACTGGTGCAAATGAGATAAAAGATGGGTATGATTCCGTTGAATGGATAGCAAAACAACATTGGTGTGACGGAAATGTTGGAATGCAGGGATTATCTTTTTTTGGATTTACTCAAATGGCAGCTGCTGAAAATAATCCTCCGCATTTAAAAGCAATCTGTCCTTTTCAAAATTCAGCGATACATCCTTTAAGTTTATCTAAAGCAATGACATTCAGTAATTATCACTTAGCATGGATATATGAACGGGTTCTTGAGAATTTAGATAATTGGTATGACGACAAAACTATAAGAAAAAAAGTAAAAGAAAGAATTGAATATTATAAAGAAAACTGGGATTCAGTAATTTCAAAACTACCTTTATATGATACGCCTGCAGCACGAATTGAAGAAGTACCTCAGCTAGAATCTTATTTGGAACTTATAGAAGGTGTAGAAAATTATGAAAAGTTTATGGAGCGCACACATCGTCCTATCAAAATTGAAAACATTAATATCCCGATGTTTTTTTTAACTGGTTGGTTTGATGGAGCAAGAGATGGTACTATAGATAATTGGAATAAGGCTAAGTTAGGAAAACTACCATCTTCTCATAGAAAACTTATTATCGGACCTTGGCTTCATGGAAGCACCTTATCTTCTAATATAGATGGGATAGATTTTGGTGAAGAAAATAGCGGCTATGGAATTAGAATACATGAAACTGTAAAGCAATGGTTTGATTATTGGCTAAAGAATGAACAAAACGGCATATTAGATAGTGCACCTATAAACATTTTTGTGCTCGGTGAAAATTATTGGCGCAGCGAGCAAGAATGGCCGCCACTTCGTGCTATTAATACTAAGTATTATATACATTCAGGTAAGAATCAAGGGCTACTGAGCACGGAAATGCCTACAGAAGAAGATTATCAAACTTTTGTATACGATCCTAAAAATCCTCTGCCTTCTAGAGCAAAAGATAATGAAGGCAGAACAATATTTGCTGATACGACATATCAGGAGAAACGTGGCGATGTATTGGTTTATGCAACTGAAAAGCTTAAAGACGATTTAGAAGTCGCGGGAATGGTAGAATTTAAATTATTTGCATCAACAGATGCAGTAGACACAGATTTCTTCTGCAGAATATGTGATGTTGATGAAAAAGGATATGCATTTCCACTATTATCAGGGATTGCAAGGGGAAGATTTAGGGACGGTCATTCTTCTAGCTTGCTTAAACCAAATGAAATCTATCAGTTTTCAATAGAACTTGGGAATATATGTGTTGTGATTAAAAAAGGGCACAGGATAAAAGTACATATATCAAGCAGTTTTTATCCTGAGCATGATCCAAATCCGAACACTGCTGAATTAATTGGTAAAAGTTCTTATTGTATTAAAGCAACCCAAAAAGTTTTCCATGATATTGAACATCCATCCCACTTAATCTTACCAATTATACCTAAATAATAAATTATTGTAGTGCTTGATATACTAATATATAAGATGAGGATATACTTCATTACGACTATGAAAACAGAGTTATTTATTGATATAGAATAAGATTTATTAATAATTTTTATGGGAATAGGTGTGCGTATGGAATCCGTAATAAAAAAAGACCTAAAAATATGGAATAAAGACTTTATAGTATTGATTAGTGTCAGTATGTTTGCATTCATTAACCTTGTAATGATACTAACAAGTATAGCGAAATATGTTACATTTCTAGGGGGTAACGAAATGCAAGCGGGACTTATTGCAGGAGTGTTCAGCATTACTTCACTAGTGACACGGCCTCTTGCAGGGAACCTAATAGATAGATTTAATAAAAAGCTTATCTATGCTAGTGCACTAATAATAGTAGCTATAGCTACTTTCTGCTATAGTATTACAACCGATATCAAAGTTATCATACTTATTAGGTTAATACATGGCTTTGGTTGGGCATTTATTGCTACTGTAGGATTAACTATGGCAAGTAATACAGCACCAGAAGAGAAGCTGAGTCAAACAATAGGGATATATGGATTGTCCATAGTTGTAGCTATGGCTATAGCACCAAATATTGCCCTATATATAACTACACACTTTGGGTATAATTTTATGTTTATAACGTCATCATTTTTAACTGTATGTGCAATGATAATGCTTATATTTGTAAAACAACCACCAAAAATTCTAGAAACCGCAGATAACAATTCTATAATAAAACCAAAATTTAGTTTAGGTAAGATAATATCAATTAAAGCCTTGACACCTATGCTGATACTTGTATTTTCCGGTATGGCATATAGTTCTATGACAACATTTGTAAACGCATATGGATATGATTATCGTGGTATTGAAAATCCAGGTGTATTTTTCACCGCTTACGCTATAATGCTTCTTTTAGTAAGGCCTCTTAGTGGTAAACTAGCAGATATTAAGGGAGAAAAGTATATAATTTTCCCAGGAACTATAGCGTTTATCAGCTCTCTTATAGTAATAAGCCAAGCTACATCCGTTTTCGGCTTTATTATAGCAGGACTATTAACTGGAGTAGGTTATGGAGCTATCTATCCTACTATGATGTCTCTTGCTTTTAAGCGTGTACCATCACATCAGCGTGGCATTGCAAGCAGCACTACATCAATGGGTATTGATATCGGAATCGGAGGGGGAGCAGCTATTGCTGGGAAGCTGGTTTCAACAGTAGGATACAGCATTATGTTTCTGCTCTTTATCGTAGCGATTATTATATCTTGCATTATATTTATCATTGATCAATCAAAAAAAGATAAAAGTAGCACACTATAATAGATTGGCAAGAAGCAAATATGATTAAGATACTGTTTTCAATTTTTACTTTACAAATCAAGTATAGCTTACATTAGTTAGGATTTAGAAATCAAAATTTGTTTAGTGGGAGTATCGGAGCGAATGTTTGTTACTGGATTTAGTTATGATATTACTAGCAGTCATATAAATATTATACGACTTAATACAAAGTAAACAGAAACGCATAACTGTACATAGCTTACTATTATCCTAAATGTATGAGACAAATTGTAAGAACGAGAGATGTTACCAATATAATAGTTTTCATTAAGGTGATTTGAATCAATTAATTTGTTATAAAGATATTGACTATAATATATTAATCTGATATATTACTGATATACAATTGAAACATTCAACTGTTGAAATAATCAACATAATTGATATGTAGTCAACAAAACTGTCTAGTAAAGGCTTTTTGCACGTAATTAGACAATAATCTTAATTACAGTTCTTATAGTATTTATAATGGAATAATTAATCTTGATTATCTATTAAAATACTAGATTTGATTAATTGCTTATTTCATGAAGGAGTAGTTTTGCAAAGAAAATCAATGATTAATGATCTGACTGAAGGAAACGTGGGCAAAACACTCATAACGTTTTCTATTCCGTTTATGCTATCGAATCTTTTGCAGATTGCCTACAACATAACGGATATGATCATTGTAGGTCAATATGTAGGAAGCACAGGTCTTGCGGCTGTATCGGTAGGCGGAGATATAATGCATCTTTTTTTAATGATTGGCATGGGCTTTTCTATGGCGGGGCAAATTCTTATATCGCAATCTATTGGTAAGCATAATGAAGAATATGTGAAAAAGACTATAGGTGTGATGTTCACATTCATAAGCTTGCTGGCGGCCACCTCTACTGTTTTGGGTATCTTTATCAATGATTGGCTTTTAGATATAATGAACGTTCCTGTAGAATCATATGTACAGGCTAAAGAGTATAGTTTTGTTTGTTATTTGGGCATGATATTTATGTTTGGCTATAACATAGTTTCTTCTATCCTTAGGGGTATGGGGGATTCTAAGCGGCCATTTATAATAATAGCTGTGGCAACATCTTTAAATCTTGTATTTGATCTTATACTGGTTGCGGTATTTGATATGGGGCCAAAAGGAGCCGCTATCGCTACTGTTTCAGGTCAAGGTATAAGTTTTATGGGTTCAATTGTATATCTTTATATCAAAAGGAGTCAGTTCGGTTTTGATTTCAAACTCAGTAGTTTCAAAATAGATGTTAGGATTTTAAAGGCACTTGTGAGACTTGGGATACCTCTTGCACTTCAGCATGGCGCGATAGTAATTTCAAAAATGTTTGTTAATTCTTCAATAAACTTTTATGGAGTTACTGCTGCTGCGGTAAATGGAGTAGGTGCTAGGATAAGACAGATATCTTTTGTGGTTTGTAATGCGTTGGGTATGGCGGGCACATCAATGATAGGGCAAAACTTTGGAGCGAATAAGAAAAAAAGAATTACTAGAATTATTTATGTGAGTATGACAATAGGTGTTATATTCTCAGCTGTGCTATCTGTTGTGATTTTGATATTCCCAGAACAGATATTTAGCGTTTTTAATAATGATCCAGAAGTACTGGAAATGTCCCATATTTATTCAGTAATTGCAGTGCTTGGCTTTTCTGCAGCAGCTTTGCGTAGCCCAATGATGGCGCTTATCAATGGGCTGGGCAATACTAAGCTTTCTATGATTCTAGGGCTTCTTGACGGAGTTGTAGCAAGGGTAGGGCTCGCTATTTTGATGGGTACGACATTTGGCATGGGTATAAAGGGATTCTGGTATGGTGATGCTTTTGCTGGATTTATCCCTTTTATAATCGGAGGCATTTACTTCTGGTCGGGGATATGGAAGAAAAGGAAACTTGCTGTTGACTAAAACAGCTAACATAAGAAGGAGGAGAGAAGTAGAAAATGTTCAAACCACTTACACCAAAAACATTAGAAATTGTTGAAACTAAAAATGGCAGACTAAGAGGATTTAAGCAAAGGGATATATATAATTTCCTGGGTGTTCAGTACGGCGACTGCGAAAGATGGCAGACAGCTACTATGGTGCAGCCGTGGAAGGGAATAAAAAATGCGCTTCAGTTTGGGAATCGTTCGTTTCCTGCAGGGCCTTTTACACCTTGGGATACTTGTGGAGTAGCACATGAAGCATATGCATACAGTGAGGATTGTCTTAACGTAAATATTTGGACAACGTCTATTGAAAAGACGGCTAAAAAACCTGTAATGGTATGGATGCATGGCGGTGGTTTTGCTACAGGATCCGCTATGGAAATGCAAGCACATGATGGAGAGAACTTGTCTAGATTTGGAGATGTTGTAGTGGTTGGGATAAATCACAGATTGAATGTGTTCGGTTTCTTGGATATGTCCAAATTCGGTGAAAAGTATGAAAATTCAGGGAATTGTGGGATATCAGATCTTGTTCTTGCACTTCAATGGGTACACGACAACATAGAATCATTCGGGGGAGATCCGGATAACGTATTGATATTTGGTCAGTCGGGTGGCGGACAGAAAGTTACTTGTATGCTTCAGTGTCCTGACGCAGACGGTTTGTTTCATAAGGCTGTGATACAGTCTGGTGTGCAGCCATATGTAATGGGAGCAGATCCTATTATAAAAGAAGATTCTGACAGGTCGGATGCTATTGTTGATCTATTACTTAAAAAATGTGAAACCGAATCACTTAATACACTTGAAGAACTCACACCCGAGGAACTTTTAGATACCTATTATTCTATTGTACCTGAACTCAAATCAAAAGGATTTGACGAAAGATGGTGGACTGCAATAACCAGTGATTATTATGTCGGTTATCCTTATGTGGTAGGCTTCACAGAACATGCTAAAACTATTCCTGTAATGATAGGATGCACACTATCTGAAATGCCTCTTATGCGAATATTCAATAAGAATGACTATACTAAACAACAACAAATAAAAATAGTTAAGGAAGCATTTCCAGAGCAAGATGCAGATAAGCTTATAGAGCTTTTTGTCAAAGCGTGGCCGAACAAAAGCATTACTGATGCGATAGAAATGTCGGGCAGCATGGATGTACGAGCATCTGTAATAAGATTTTCTGATTTAAGAGCTGAGACATGCAGCGCACCTACCTATACATATATGTTTGCACACGATTTCCCACAAGATGGTGGAAGAAGTCCATGGCACTGTGCAGAACTGCCTATTATATTTCATAATTCAGCTTTATATCCTAAGGATTTTCACACTGGTCTGCTTGAAGGGCTGGAAAATGCAATGAGTGGAAGCTGGGTAGCATTTGCACACAATTCTAATCCGAATAATAAGTATCTTGATGTAAAATGGCCAGAATATAAAAAAGACGAATGTGCGACCATGATATTTGATGACGAATGTGAAGTGAAGAAGGATTTTGACAGGGAGCTTGTAACTGTAAGAAGAAAAATGCAACTATCAATAAATGATAAGTATACTAAATTCACACAACTTGTTAATTAACATAAAGGAAAGGAGCTATAAAATGATTAAACCACTAACACCTAAAACATTAGAAATCGTGGAAACTACTAACGGTAAACTAAGAGGATTCAAACAAAGAGACATATATAATTTTCTGGGAGTCCAGTATGGAGACAACAAGCGCTGGCAAACTGCTACGATGGTGAAACCATGGAAGGGAATAAAAAATGCGTTGCAGTTTGGAAATCGTGCATTTCCGGCGAGTGGATTCACTCCATGGGATAGCTGTGGTGTTGCTCATGAGGCATATCCGTATGATGAAGATTGCCTGAACTTAAATATCTGGACATCTTCAATAGATAAAAAAGCAAAAAAACCTGTTATGGTATGGATACATGGTGGAGGATTTGCTACTGGATCTGCAATGGAAATGCAGGCACACGATGGTGAAAATCTATCCAGATTTGGCGATGTTGTAGTTGTCGGGCTAAATCACAGATTAAATATATTTGGATTCTTTGATGTTTCAAAGTTCGGAGATAAGTATAAAAACTCAGCTAATGCAGGTATGTCGGACCTTGTACTTGCGCTTAAATGGGTAAAAGAAAATATTAAAGCTTTTGGTGGTGATCCTGATAATGTGTTGATATACGGCCAATCTGGAGGTGGAGGAAAAGTAGGTGCACTTATGCAGATTCCTGAAGCAGATGGGCTTTTTCACAAAGCTGTTATTATGTCTGGTGTTATAAGACTTCCTTCAGATACAGATCATGTGGAAGAAAGCAATGATTACTCCAACATGATACTGGAAAAACTGCTCAAGAAATTTGATACGGATAATCTGGAAGTGCTTGAAACACTTGAGCCGGAAGAACTCCTGGAGGCTTTCCATGAAGTCGCGGGAGGTCGTAACTTCTCAATCATGGGATGGCGCCCAATAGCGAACGAATGGTATCTCGGAAGCGCATTGAATGTCGGAATCACAGAGCATGCAAAAACAGTTCCCGTTATGATTGGAAGCGTGATTTCAGAGATGCCGCTTATGAGAATATTCAATAAGCACGATTATACTCAAGAAGAGCAGATAGAAATAGTAAAAGAATGTTTTCCTGGTCAAGATGTAGAAAAGCTTATTTCTCTATTCCAACAAGCATGGCCAAATAAATGCATAACCGATGTAATAGAGATTGCGGGTAATGGCCTTTTCCGACCGGGAGATATAGAGTTCGCCGACCTTAGAGCGAAAACTGCAAGTGCTCCGACATATGTATATGTATTTGGGCATGATTTTCCACAGAACGGCGGCAGAGGAGCGTGGCACTGTTCGGATATTCCAATTGTGTTCCATAACTCAGCGATGTATCCTGAAAATTTCCATGATGGACTTCTTGATGGTCTTGAAGATACAATAAGCGGTAGCTGGGCTGCGTTTGCTCACAATTCAGATCCTAATAATAAATATCTAAAGGTGAAATGGCCACCTTATAAAACGGATGAATGTGCTACTTTGATTTTTGACAACGAATGCGAAGTTAAAAACGATTTCGACAGAGAGCTTGTAACACTCAGAGCACAAATGAAGCTGGAAGTAAAGGAAAAGTATACAAAATTCAAACAGCTAATTAACTAGAGATAAAATACTTGCGGCCAAAGAAATAAAGCAGCTGGTATTTGAAATGATTGAAGGTATGGATAACTTTTATAGTATAGTTAACTTAAGAACGACAACAACATATTGCAGTTTACAAAAACAGTAAACTGCAATAATTACTATATTATTTATTTATACGGTCTGACACAACTTTTAGAAATACTAAGATTGTTGGAGTATATGGTGCAATAGATAGAATTAAAGTAGAACAATAAATGCACTATTTTACGTGGTATGATGGATTAATAAAGAACACTGAAAATAGTATTGTTTCAGGTTTATAGAAAGACAATAAAGAAAATGATTCTTTGGATGAAATCACCAGCATTTAAGATAAGAATATTATTGAACTGAAAATTAAATGAAAGTATTATAATATAAAATCTGAAGTTTAATACTATCTAACAGGCTATAATGAGTATCGTTATATATTTTTTGAAATAACATTATTGAGCATGAGTTCCAGATGATCAGACATCTTCTGTTGATCAATCGGATTAATGCCCACTGTTGCCCAATCGTGCCATTCATCTAATGCACCTTGTATCACGGGCATTAGTTCCTTTCCAGTGTCTGTTAGATATAATTCGTTTTCTCTTCTATTTGTTTGAGATTGTTTTCTATATATATAACCTAAGGTTTCAAGTTTCCTGCATTTTCGTGCGATGTCGCTTTTATCTATGCCTAAAAACTCGACCAGTGCATCTTGATTGGTACCTATATGTCTGAATAAATATAAAATAATAAGGTACATCGGACCTTGAAGTTTATATGGTTTGAAACGCTCATTCAAAAAACGTTTTCTCAAACGTTCAAAGCGTGCTATATAGCGTACTATGTTTTTTGATAATTCTTGTTTTGTTTCACTCATTATACTATTGATTTTTGCGGTTCAGGAATCAATTCCGGTTCTTTAGTAATTTTTTTCTGCTTTTCATCGATGCCAGACTCTGATTCAAGTGTTTTAATCTTTTTTAACAGTGATAGCACCATAGGTAATGCTATAATCGTTGTTAAAACATCAGAAACAGCATGAGCCGAGGCTAATCCATATACACCGAACACTATAGATAATATTACAATGCTTGGAATAAAGCAAATAAGTTGTCGCGAAAGGCCTAGTATTGTTGCACCAACTGGTCTTCCCAATGCTTGAAAGAAACCATTTACTATTATTCCCCACACCCTCATAATCAATGTGATACATTGGGTTATAATCATAAAAGAACTTAAAGCGATAATCTCTGCGCTATCACTTGTTGTAAATATTGAAACTATATCTTTTGCAAAAAATGCCAGCAACGCCCCTAAAACAAGGCCTCCGGATATTCCCATCATGCTGCATGTCCAGAAAGCTTTCCTTACTCTTGTATATTTTTTTGCACCCCAGCAATATCCAGCTACAGGTTGAAAACCTAACCCTAAGCCAAGTATCGCAGTACCTGCAACTCTTGTACATTTGTTTGCTATGGTAGCAGCAGCGAGGGTGGTATCTCCGAATGAGCCGGCAATATTATTTGTTACTATAAACGATATAGTAAGCAAACTACTGCGTAAAAAAGTGGGTATTCCCATTTTGGCTATCTCTGAATATATCTCTTTTTTAGGAGTAAATAAACTAGGTTTTATTTCTAGGAGAGATGATTTTTTTAAGAAAGGGATTAATAAAACTGTAAAGCTGACCATTTTTGAGATACCAGTTGCAATAGCTGCGCCTGCGACTCCCAGCCCCATTACATTGATAAGAATAGGATCGAGCGCAATATTTATTACACATCCTGATACCATGCCGAACATGGAAAACTTAGTGCTGCCTTCAGAGCGAAGCAGTTGGCTTAGCACGACAGTTCCTGCTGTGAAAGGAGATGAAGCTAAAATCCACAAAGCGTACTGTATAGAATATGGTTTAACCGTTTCGGTAGCACCCATGAGTGTAACCATTGGATTAATAAAAATATATGATATTACAGCGAAGGCTATCATTGTGAGAATAGCAGTGAACAATGCGGTAGATCCAACTTTGCTTGCGATACTATATTTTTTTGCACCAAGTAATCTCGAAATATAGCTGGAAGCGCCTGTTCCGAATCCCATAGCTATTGAGTGAAATAAGAACATAAGTGATGAATTAACACCCACAGCTGCCGTAGCCGCTGTACCTAGCTGACTTACAAAATATGTGTCAGTGATATTGTATATGGAATCAATCAGCATAGCTATTATCATAGGTAAAGCTACTAAAGGAATTACCTTAACTATAGGTTCTTCAAGCATCATTTTATGCCGATTTTCTCTTTTTAAAATTTGTTCTTGTGTCACATCAATTACCTGCCTATAATAAAAGTTGAATAATTAAACAGTAGAAACATTCAACAATAATATCATGCTTTGTGTTTCTTGTCAAAGATGATATAATTTAATTAGGTTAGGAGTGATAAATATGTCAAAAATTCGTGAGTTTTTGAAAACTAATGTAAAGTATGCTCGCCCTGACGATAACTTAGAAAAAATTGTACAAATTCTCAGAGAAAACCAGATTAGCGGAGTGCCTATTGTTGATCAAGATAATAAGGTAATAGGCATAATAACTGCTCGTGACTTACTGAAGCATTCAGAAAAAACTAAGATAATACCTTTACCATATTTCCCTGATGGAGCCCCAGCATATGAGTATGTTTTAGATAATGTTGTTTACAAAAAAAGTGTAGAAGAATTTTTAGAGACAAAAGTAAAAGAAGTGATGTCGAAAAAAGTATACACTGTAAAAGAAGATAATACGTGGCATGATGCGGCTTCATTAATGAAAAAGAAAGGAATAAACAGAATTCCGGTTGTTGATAGAGAAGGGAAGTTAAAAGGAATCGTCACAAGGAATGATTTATTGGACTTTTTATCTAAACATGAAGAGGTATAGTACTAAATAATACAAACAATAATCTTTTATACATGTTCTTAGTCTATAAAAAATATAACACACATAAACACTCTACTTAAAAGGGAGTGTTTATGTGTGTTATATAAAACCTTTTTACTTAAAATGCTTTGTATCATAGATGAAAAGAAAAAACACTTTGTTAGCATTGTTTTTTAAGATATAAGCTTTTAATAAAGAAAGTTTGCATTCATATTACAACAAGTATATAATAAAAATATCAAAAAAAAAGAATAGATATATCAGTATAATACAAAAGAAAATGCTCAACTAATCAGAAATAATGAGGGGACCTATATCTAAACTACGTATTTTGAATCGTGAATAATAAAGGCGGATAAATGTATGGCACTTGTTAATTTGAACTTTGAAAGCCAGTATCTAGGGAATGCACATAATGTGACTATTATTCTCCCTGATAAGCCACGGGACGACGATGCTAAAGATTACTATACCAAAGGTAAGAAATATAAAGTACTGTGGCTACTTCACGGGTCTTTTGATGACGGCTCAGGATTTTTGCGCAGAACGATGATAGAAGTCTATGCACGAGAAAAAGATTTAATTGTAGTGATGCCCAGCGCTATGAACTCAAATTATACTAACTGGGACAGCTTTGGCACCGGGTTCAAGATGGGCGACTATCTGACAGAAGAATTAATGCCATTGGTTCACAATTGGTTTCCGGCATCAAGCAAGCCAGAAGATAATTTCATTTCGGGAGACTCGATGGGTGGAAGGGGTGCACTGAAGTATATACTGGAGTATCCAGATAAGTTCGCAGCAGCTGCGGTTTTATCGGCATCTCCGAGAGATCCGGAAGAGATGGATTGGAACAGTAATGATACTAAGAGTATGTTTAGTGTGGCAAATCCTAGATTTCAAAATACGCTTAAGAATGTGGGAGGCAAAGAAGCATATCTTAAGTCCTATGAAAATACCTGGGGAAGATTGATGGAAATGCATGAAGCAGGTAATCTACCTAAGCTTATGTTTGCTTGTGCAGATAAAGATTTTGGATATGACGCTCACTTAAAGTTTAAAAAAGTTTGTCATGAAAAAGGTATTGATGCTCATTTCTTTGAGCTTCCAAATCTAGGCCATGAATGGCGTTTCTGGGATAAAGCGCTCGTGGAAGCTCTAAAGTTCTTTGGAATAAATGAAGAAGGATTTATTGCATTTTAGAAAATAAGCAATCAATTTTTAAAACAGATTATTTACTTAGAAGACTTTTACTTTTATTCAGGATTGAATTAAATAGAACATACTTTAGGAGGCGCGAGGTGCAAGAATTTAATGTAAGGCTAATAAGCGAAGGTTTTTGGATGATAGAAGACTCTGGAGTCAGAAGCTTTTTAGTGGAAGGCAGCAAGAAGTCTATGCTAGTGGATACCTGCTTTGGAAATGGAGATATAAAGGAATTAGCAGAGAAGCTAACGGACAAGCCTTTGATTGTGGTGAATACTCATACAGATATGGATCATATAGGCGGAAACGACTTGTTTGAAGCAATATATATGCATCCTCTCGAGATAGAAAATTATAAAAACAAGAATGAAAATTTAAAGATTATTCCTATAGTGGAAAGTGATATTATAGATTTGGGCAATAAAGTGTTTGAAGTAATAGAAGCGCCGGGACATACTCTGGGGAGTATAATGTTTTTTAGTAAGCAAGATGAAATGATTATAAGCGGCGATAGTATAGGATTAGCTCCGATATTTATGTTTGGGGAGCACAGGGACTTGAGTAAATATATAAGCAGCTTGAAAAAAATAAATTCACTAAATGACAAGATAACTACCATTTGGCCTTCTCATGGAGAATGCCCAGTACAACCTTCACTAATCGAAGTATTAATTCAAGGAGCAAATCAATTAAAAGATGGAAAGCTTTACGGGACTAAGCCTCCGAATGATTTTCCCTGTAAATTGTACGAATATAAAAATGTGAAATTTTTATATTGAATGAGCTAAAAACTGCATAGGATTTTGAAATTTACTTAATGATGATAGCATAATAAAAATATAATTAATTTTAATTTTATTTGGTTTGGACAGCTTTTATTCAAAAACCAGTATGGCTTTTTTGAATAAAGACCGGTTCCAAACCTTAAATATTTACTTTATGGAGTATGGATGCTTTGGTATTTCACAAAAAGAATTTTACATATATTTCTTATTGTATTAGTCGTTGTTTTCATAGTTTTTCTACTACTATATTTTTTGCCGGGAACTGATACTTCGCAATTTAATTCACGCGAGGTAAGTGACAATCTAAATCAGGTTTTGGAGTATTTAGATGGCGGCTTTTTTGCGGACTACATAAGATACTGCTACAATCTATTTATAAAATTCGACTTAGGGGTTTCTTCTTATAAAACACAAATAAGCCAGCAGATTGCCCTCAGATTAAGGCCTACATTCCTGCTTGCAGGTATTAGTCTCGCAGCTACTCTCATTATAGGGATTCCGGCAGGAATAATCGCAGCTATTCACAAAGATAAGTGGAAAGATAATTTTATTACAGTAGTAACTGTATTTGTATCATCCATTCCAGTATTTCTGCTGGCATTGATATTAACCTTGATTTTCGCTTTGAAGCTAAAATGGCTACCTGTTTCAGGCCTGTATGACGTAAAGTCATTTATATTGCCTATCACAACTTTATCGTTTGGCGGGATAGCTATACTCACTAAAATGACTCGCTCAAGTATGATAGAGGTGCTCAATAAGCAGTTTATTACTGGGCTTAGGGCCAAAGGTCTAAAAGAAGTATGGGTTATATATTGCCATGCGCTTAAGAATTTATTGATTCCTGTAGTATCAGTTATAAGCACATTGGCGAGTCAGCTTTTATGCGGCGCTCTTATTGTGGAAAGATTTTTTAGTATCCCCGGGATAGGGAGCTATATGGTAGAGGCTATTTCTAGGAGAGATTCTGCTGTGATACTTGGCTGCATTGTTATATTCACTGTCATATTATCTCTTGTAGCAGTAATTTCTGATATTGCCTATGCTTTAATTAATCCTAAATTTAGATCCCAGTATCGTAGGCACGAAAACCTGGGTGAAAAGAGATCGACTGATGGTATTTAAATTTAATTTTATAAAGCAATTTAATAAAAAGCTGAGTTTCAGAGAAAGTTCCTGGTTTGAATTTTGGAATAAATTTAGAAAGAATCATCTGGCGATAGCGTGCCTTGTGATTTTTATAATAATATGCTTATCTTGCATCGCAGCTCCTTTATTGAGCAGATGGAGCTGGAATATAATTGATTTAAATAACCGTTTTAAACCACCTTCATCGGAACATATATTTGGAACAGATTATTTGGGGCGAGACATATTTGTAAGAACGCTATACGGCGGGAGAAATACACTTAGCTTTACATTTGCAGCTGTTGCAATAGCCGGAGTATTGGGAACAATCATAGGTTTGATTTCAGGCTTTTTAGGGGAGAGGACAGATTTCTACATAATGCGGATAATTGACGCTATGGCTTCTGTTCCAAGCTTATTTCTGGCGATTGTAATGGAAGCGGCGCTGGGGTGGGGTAAAGGTAATTTTCTGTATGCTCTGGCTATAGCTGCAATACC
Source organism: Christensenellaceae bacterium (assembly GCA_963677605.2). GTDB lineage: Bacteria > Bacillota > Clostridia > Christensenellales > UMGS416 > JAGLOK01. The sequence continues at coordinate 68,721 of CAXXDX010000003.1, forward strand.
TGCGATAGCCAAGCTCGTACGTGCTTCTGTGATGGATGTCATGGGAAGCGAGTTTATTACTGCCTCCCGTGCACTTGGGATGAGCAATACAGGGATATTATTTCATCATGTTTTTCATAATATAGCACCCTCTTTACTAATACAGATTACAAGCACTGCATCAGAGACAATGCTTGCATGTACTATCTTAGGTTACTTAGGTATAGGCGTTTTACCGCCAAATCCCGAGTGGGGCAATATGGTTTTTGAAAGTACAAACTACTTTAGAGAATATCCCTTTATTGTACTATGTCCCAGTATAGCAATTGTTCTTTCTGCACTTTCCGTTAACATTATAGGAAATAGTCTGCGGGATGCATTAAAACCTGGAAGAAAATAATGGAAAGGATATTGTATGCGAGATAAAAGAAATTCAATAAATCTGCTTGAGGTAACAAACCTCACCGTCTCCTTCCCAACTTCAAACGGAATAGTCCGAGCAGTTAACGGTATATCTTACAATGTGAAAAAGGGCGAAACAATTGGCATTATAGGAGAATCGGGAAGTGGGAAAAGCGTGCAAGCACACACTATAATTGGGTTATTAAAATTACCCGGTAAGATTGATAATGGCAGTGTAATTTTCGAAGGAAACGATATGTTGAAATTTTCTGAAAGAGAAATGCAAAAGCTGCGAGGCAGCAGGATAGGTATGATCTTTCAAGACCCTATGTCATGTCTTGACCCGCTTTTTACAATCGGTTGGCAGCTGAAAGAAACACTTCGCGCTCATATGAGCATTTCTCTTAGGGAAACAGCCCGGATTTCAATTGCTATGCTCGAGAAAGTTGGAATCCGAAACGCAAAACAGATAATGAAACAATATCCATTGCAGCTTTCGGGAGGCATGCTGCAAAGAGTTATGATAGCAATGACACTTTTTAACAAACCAAAGCTTCTCATTGCAGATGAACCAACGACTGCGCTTGATGTAACCATACAAGATCAAATAGTCATGCTTTTAAAAGAAATACAAAAAGATACAGGGATGTCATTGATATTTATAACACATGATTTTGGAATAGTTGCCGATTTATGTGACAAGGTATATGTGATGTATGGAGGAATGATGATGGAGCAAGCGAATGTGGAGGATATCTTTTATAATCCAGCGCATCCATATACTAAAGGACTTTTAAACGCTATCCCGAGAGTGGACTCTTTACAACATCAAAAATTGATTACGATAGAGGGTACTCCGATAGATGCGCTTCATCCTCCTAAGGGTTGTGTTTTTCATCCACGATGCAACTCTTGTATGGCGATATGTCGTAAAAAAACTCCACCGCAGCGCAATATATCAGATGAGCATAGCGCTAGCTGCTGGCTTTTGGAGATAAAGAAGGAGTCGCCTAATGAGCAATGATATATTGGTTAGGACTGAAAATCTTAAGAAATACTTTAAGATAAGAGAAAGTATTAATAGAAAAAAAGTAATTCGCGCTGTAGACGGCATAAATCTTTCAATAGTAAAAGGAGAAACAATGGGCTTGGTGGGCGAGTCGGGATGCGGGAAATCCACGCTCGGACGGACAATCTTGAGGTTATTGGAGCCTGATGAAGGGAAGATATATTTTGGCGAAAATAATATAATCTCTGGAGATATGAAAAAATATCGCAAGAAAATGCAGATAATATTTCAAAATCCTATGGGAGTGCTGGATCCCCGCACACGTGTACACGACAGTGTGGCTGAAGGTTTGAGGATTCATAAAATAGGCGATTCCAATAAAGAGCGAAAAGAAATAGTATTGGAACTTTTAAACAAGGTTGGACTAAGTTCAAAGCACTTACTGGGATATCCTCATGAGTTTTCGGGGGGGCAGCTTCAAAGGATAGGAATCGCCCGTGCATTGGCTCTAAATCCTGAGTTTATAATATGTGATGAGGCTGTATCGTCTCTCGATGTATCATATCAATCGCAGGTCATAAATCTTCTCGAGGAAATGCAGGATAAAATGAAACTCACTTATTTATTTATTTCGCATGACATATCTGTAGTACGGCATATATCAGATCGGATTGCTGTAATGTATATTGGAAAGATTGTAGAAATGGGAGAAACAAATGAAATAATTTTTCACGCGATGCATCCTTATACCAAGGCACTTCTTTCTGCTGTACCGGTACCCGATCCCCAAAAAAGCAGGGAAAGAGAGCATACATTTCTAGATGGTGATGTATGGGAAATACCGGATAGAGGATGCTTGTTTCTGCCGAGATGCCCTGATTCTAAGCATATATGTTCTCGCATCGAGCCGGAACTAAAAGAGATATCACATAAGCATTATTGTGCCTGTCATTTATATAAGTAATGGTATTTATCGTAGTTGTGGTATTTTGTTTTAAGTTTACGTTCTAAAACATTCTATATTTTTGCTCTGTAATATAACAAGTACTGCTTGACTTCAGAGTATACAATGTATATTATAGTGATATATCAGTTGTGTATTAGTTGGGATATTTCAAATACAAGTATAAAAGGGGAATAAGAATATGAAATTTGAACAGTGGAAAGTAATAGAAGATGCAATAAAAAAGCAAAATTCCGAAATTCCAAGCGCGTTAATAATAGACAGCCCTTGGATGCCGGGGTATTGCAATATTTCAACAATAGATTTTTACATGCAGATGGAGACGTGGGAAGATTCATATAATAAAATACACAGTGATTTTCCTGATACGATTTTCTTTCCGGACTGGTGGTCAGAGTTTGGAATGGCATGCGAGTCTTCAGCGTACGGATGCAGGATATCTTTTTTTCACAATTCTCCTCCGAATGCTGAGCATATATATAAAAATATCGATGAATTCGCATCAAGTGATATTCCCTCGGTGCCTGATCCTAAGATGCATGGCTTGATGCCCCTTCTTTTAAGCCATCAGCGTAAAATACTCCCTAAATTGAGAGAAAACAGTGAAGATGTTTTTGTCGCCTCTACGCGCGGTCCACTCACAATAGCATCGCATCTTATGCCGCTTACGGAACTTCTTATTGGTGTTAAGATATATCCGGAAAAGATACACGAACTGCTTAAAAATACGACTGAGCTATGTAAAAGATGGCTTAAGGCTCAAATAGAACAGAATGATAATATAAAAGCTATATTAGTTTTGGATGATGTGACAGGCTTTTTCGGCGACGATGACTATAAAGAATTTGCACATCCTTATCTTAAAGCTATATTTGATGAATTTAGTGATCTATATCATTTCTTTCACAACGATACTGATAATGATATTTGCTTCCCTTACATTGAATCGCTTGGTGTAGATGTTTTCAATTTTACCTATGGTAAGGATATAGCGTCAGCACGTGAAAAAATAGGAGAAAAAGTATGTTTGATGGGAAATGTACCTCCGATGGCTCTTGTTAATAAAACGCCTTCTGAAGTGGCGGAAATGACAAAAGAGGCTATTGAGAAATATACTAAGGCAAATGGCGGAAAGAAAGGCCTTATCCTAAGTGTCGGAGGAGGAGTTCCTATGGACGCCAAAAAAGAAAATATCCAAGCTTTAATTGAAGAAACAATAAAATTTAACCGAAAATAATCGGCAGATTTATTACTTGATTTATAATAGTTATTTATACATATGTATTGATATCAGTTTGTAGACTCTATACGATAAGAAATCTGTTTATATAAGGAGTAAATATGCCGAACAATCCAAAAGAAAAACTTTGGAATAGCTACTTCGTTACTATTCTTATAATAAATACATTTACATCAATGGGATTCAGCATTGTAATGCCTATAGTTGCAAAATACGCAATATCGCTCGGTGCTACGGTAGCGTTTGCTGGGGTTATTGCTGGCTTCTTTTCAATAACAGCGCTTATAGGAAGGCCGTTTTCAGGGCTTATTGCAGACAAGTTCAATAAAAAATATGTAATGCTTTTTGCGACTGGAATGCTAGCAGTGTCAACACTGGGATATGGGATATCTAAAAGCACATCTGTGCTTTTATTTTTTAGGATTTTGCATGGTTTGGCATTTTCAGTAAGCGGAACTGCGAGCATATCTTTGGGAACAGCGTTTATACCACATGATAGGCTTGGGGAAGGAATTGGTTTTTTAGGTATAGGCTTTATTTTATCAAGAGCGGTAGGGCCTAATATCGGCATAGTTTTGCTAGAAAACTTCGGCTATTCTTCGGTATTTATTGCAGGATTTGTGATAGTCGCATTATCAGCGATTATGATGATATTTATCAAATATACCCATGAAAAAGAAGAGAAAGATGAACAATCAACTGAGAAATTTAAACTTAAGTTCAGTGACTTGATTGCAAAAGAACTTCTGGTACTTACGATTGTTGTGGGATCTATCTCTGTAATGAACGGACTGATAAGCAGCTTTTTAATCAACCTCAGTGATGAAAAAGGAATAGCCGGAATTGGTATGTATTTTACGGTAAATGCGCTTGTTCTTCTGTTTATACGGCCGTTTGCGGGAAAATTAATAGATAAAAAAGGACTGGCTTTTATAGTGTTCCCGGCTTTCACATTAGCTATAGTAGCTGCTATTTTAATAGGTCTTGCGACCTCTTTGTGGATGATACTTATAGCGGCATTCTTCTATGCTGTGGGACAAGGAGCGAGTCAGCCGGCTTTTCAGGCGACATGTATAAAAAAACTTGGCCGAAAAAGGGTGGGAGTAGCGACTAGTACCTACTATATAGGGGCAGATATAGGAAATGGACTGGGGCCTATGATAGGAGGGGTAATTGCGGGTTCGTTTGGATTTAGCTGTGTGTATATATTCGGCGCAGGAATACTTCTGGCAGGAATGATGTTATTTTTCTTCTATAACAGAAAAGAAAAACGAGGAATTAAAATAGAGTAAAACTCTAAGTAAATATTCTATTTAAAAGCAGTTGACAGCTCTTATGGAAATAATGTAAAAATAACCAAGTTAAGCTTAATGCTAAAGACCTAGTAACCTATCGCATTTGTATTATCAAAGCAAATAAAGTAAGCAATACCAAATAAATCAATAATAATAAGTAGTGAAACACATATTTAAAAAACTTTAGGCAAATCAAACAAAATAATAGTTGAATAATTAAACTATATGCTATATAATATACGATATAAACATAACTGATATATCAGATAAATACAATTTACACAAAACACGTATTTGAGGAGAATTTTAGATGAAAGTTTCTTGTGTATTAAAACCAAATGTTATTGAGTTTCAAAATCGTGAAAAGGCAAGGGTCATTGAAGAAGATGATGTACTTGTTAAAATAAAATGTGTTGGTATATGCGGATCTGATATTCATATTTTTCATGGGACAAATCCATTTGCAAAATACCCAAGAGTATGGGGGCATGAATTTACAGGTGAAGTTGTCGAAACAGGCTCACAAGTAAAAAAACTAAAAGTAGGAGACCACATTGTAGCTGAACCTTTTTTAAACTGCGGAGAATGTTATGCTTGTAAAAATGGCAGAGGAAATGTATGTGAAAATTTACAGGTATATGGCGTTCATGTAGATGGCGGATGCCAAGAATATATTACATTAAAAGCAAAAAAAGCTCATAGAATAAAAAAATCTATTCCTTGGGAGACTGCAGTGCTTGCAGAACCTTTAACAATTGGATTTCAAGCTGTTGAACGAGGAAGAGTTCAAAAAGGCGATTTAGTATTGATAATGGGGGCAGGGACTGTTGGATTATGCTGTTTGATGGCAGCAAAATACAAAGAAGCTAAAGTAGTAATTACAGATTTATTTGATAAAAAATTAGAATATGCCAAATCACTTAATGCGGATTATACAATAAACGTCAATACAAAGAATCTTGAGGATGAGATTAATAAAATAACTAATGGAAAAGGCCCAAATGTAATTCTTGATGCAGTATGCACGAAGGAAAGCTTAGAAACTGCAATTGAATATGTATCACAGGCTGGAAGAGTTGTTGAACTTGGTTATGCTGATATTGCATCAGAGGTTCCGCATGTCACATTAATGAAAAAAGAAGTTGACTTAATGGGCTCAAGACTTCAATCTGATCGATTTGAAGAGGCAATTGATTTCATTGAGAAAAATCAAGAACTTATAAAAGATTTTATTACAAAGAAGTTTTCATCGAAAGAGATTGAAGAAGCATTTCGTTATGTTTCTGAAAACAATGAAGATATTAGAAAAGTTCTAATAAGTATGGATTTGGAACTGATGGAGTAACTATTTAGGAGACAATAAAACATAACATATAAATATAGTTGGAGGATAGAACATGGCATGGTATATATTCAAGCGAATCCTGATGATGATTCCAGTACTTCTGGGTGTGACTTTGATAATATTTTCTTTGCAGCTAGTTACACCTGGTGACCCTGCTAGGCTGATTTTGGGAGATGAAGCTCTAGAAGAGGAAGTTCAGCAATGGAACGAAGACCGTGGACTTAATGATCCATTTTTTGTTCAGTATTTCAGATACGTTTGGAATATTGCGACAAAAGGTGATTTTGGTTCTTCATGGAGAACTGGTAAGTCCATTACTCGCTCAATTATTGAAAGATGGCCTACAACATTCCTGCTAGCAACATTGTGTACTTCAATGGCAGTTGTATTTGGAATGATTTTAGGAATCATTGCAGCTAAGAACCGAAGTACATGGGTAGATTCTTCTATTAGAGTATTTAGTATGGTGGGTATATCTATGCCAAACTTCTGGTTTGCACTATTGCTGATTCTTTTATTTGCTGTAAAATTACGTTGGCTTCCTGTTTCTGGGTTTTATGGGGTGAAATATTGGATACTGCCAGTAATAACTATAGGTCTTCTTGGATCAGCTGGGCAAATGCGTATGGTTAGAGGTTCATATCTAGACAACAGTAATGCCGATTTTGTTCGAACAGCTAAAGCGAAAGGTCAGACTGAAAAAGTAATTACTCGTCATCACATTCTAAGAAATGCTCTTGTACCTATTATAAACAGTGCAGGTATGTACTTCGCAATAAATATGAGTGGAACGATGATATTGGAACAAATTTTTGCAATACCGGGTTTAGGAAGCCTAATGGTTGCAGCGATTAATGGCCGAGATTTTCCACAATTGCGAGCCAGTGTTTTGCTTGTAGCCATTACAGTGTCAACTGTCAACCTAGTTATTGATATTTTATATGCTGCGGTTGATCCGCGTATTAAAGCTGATTTTGAGAAGAATAATAAAATTAAAAAAATAATAAAAATTCTCATGGAAAGAGGTAGTGCTAATGCGTAGGAAAAATAGTAAATTGAATGCAGAACAAATTGAAGTTTCACACAAAGATATTAAACGAAGAAGCGTAATGCAAGAATCTATGCATAGACTTGTTAGAAATAGATTGGCAATGTCAGGTGCTGCTGTAATTGTTGTTATTACAATATTGTGCCTTTTGGCACCGATAATTAGCCCTGAGGGATATGATTCACAAGATGTTTTAAATAAATTTCAGCCACCAAGCAAAGAATATCCTTTTGGAACTGATAGTTTAGGGCGCTCAATGCTTGCGAGGATATTATATGGTGGGAAATATTCTCTATCCGTTGGAGTTATAGCAACTGCATTCTCTGGAGTGTTAGGCATAGCATTGGGTTCTATAGCTGGATTCTATGGAGGGAAAGTAGACCATTTCGTAATGCGTTTCTTGGATATATTTAGCTCAATTCCGAATCTGTTGATGGCAATAGCGATTTCTGCTGCTCTAGGTGGTGGTTTAATGAACTGCATTTGGGCGATAGCGATATCAAGCACTCCTCGTATTGCGCGAGTAGTTAGAGGACCGATTCTGGCAGTTAAATCAACTGAATATGTCGAGGCTGCAAGAGCTATAGATGCACGGGACGGAAGAATAATAAGGAAACATATTCTACCTAATGTTTTGTCACCATTAATAATAACACTTACAGCAAATGTTGCATTTGCAATTCTAATTGCAGCAATGTTAAGTTTTCTAGGACTTGGAGTACAGCCACCAACACCGGAATGGGGTTCTTTGGTTTCGACATCGAGACAATATATTAGAGAGTATCCATATTTAGTTACATTCCCCGGAATAGCGATAGCGGTTACTGTACTTTCTATGAACCTTTTTGGAGATGGGTTACGGGATGCTCTTGATCCAAAATTAAAATATTAATAGGAGACGTTTATGTCAGTTGAAAAAAATATAAAAACGAAAACAAGCAGTAATGAAGTTTTGTTATCAATAAAGGATCTTTCTGTCTATTACATAGGAGAAGAGATTGGTACATGCAAGGCTGTTAATGAAGTCTCATTTGATATAAAAGAAGGAGAAACTTTAGGTTTAGTTGGAGAAACTGGAGCAGGGAAAACAACTATTGCGTATAGCATAATGCAATTATTACAGAGCCCTCCGGGTAAAGTAATGAATGGTGAAATTTATTTTAAAAACAGAGATTTATTAAAGCTGAAAGAAAAAGATATGCTGAAAGTTCGAGGCACACAGATATCTATGATATTTCAGGATCCAATGACAGCTTTAAATCCTATAGATAGAGTTGGCGATCAAGTTCGGGAAGCGATACTTTTGCACAATAAATGCAGCAAAGCAGAAGCAGCTGAAATGGCATGCGAAATGCTTGAACTTGTAGGTATTGAAAGGAGCAGATATAGAGATTACCCTCATCAATTTTCAGGTGGTATGAAACAAAGGGTGATAATCGCGATGGCGCTCTCATGTAACCCTGCATTACTAATTGCTGATGAACCCACAACGGCATTGGATGTTACTATACAAGCGCAGGTTTTGGACATGATGAAAGATTTGCGTAATAAGTATAAAACATCTGTACTAATGATTACTCATGATTTAGGTGTAGTTGCAAATATGTGTGACAATGTTGCCGTAATTTACGCAGGAGAAATTGTGGAAATAGGTGATAAGTATCAGCTGTTTAACAACACTTCTCATCCTTACACAATAGGATTATTTGGATCTTTACCAAGTATAAATAAAGAGCATACGAGACTAAGGCCTATAAAAGGTGCTATGCCTGATCCGTCAGATCTTAAAAAAGGATGTAATTTTGCAGACAGGTGTGATTATTGCCAGCCAGAATGCAGAGAACACGATATAGAAATACGGGAAATAGAACCTGGCCATTGGGTTCGTTGTGACTTTGCGGAAAAAATGGAAAGGGAAGTGTAATATGGGAGCTATATTAGAGGTCAATGAATTAAAAAAATATTTTAATGTAAATGCTGGAACTTTGCACGCAGTTGATGGAGTAACCTTTAAGATAAATGAAGGAGAAACTCTTGGAGTTGTTGGAGAGTCTGGATGTGGCAAATCTACCCTTGGTCGCACTATTCTTCATTTATTAGAGAACTCAGGTGGGCAAATGTTATATAAAGGTGAGGATATAACAACTGTTAATCGTAAAAAGTTAAGCGAACTAAGAAGAAAAATGCAGCTGATATTCCAAGATCCATTCTCGTCATTAAATCCAAGGATGACGGTATATCAACAACTTGCTGAGCCACTTTTGATTAGAGGAGCAAAAAAGAACAGCCCTGAAACAGAAAAGAAAATATATGACATGATGGATACTGTTGGCTTAGCGAGAAGGCTTGTAAACACATATCCTCATGAGCTTGACGGTGGTAGAAGGCAGAGGATAGGTGTAGGTCGTGCATTAATCCTAGATCCAGAATTTGTAGTATGTGATGAACCAGTTTCTGCTTTGGATGTATCTATTCAAGCACAGATAATTAATCTTCTTTTAGATATTCAACAAGAAAGAAAATTAACATATATCTTTATAACGCATGATTTGTCTGTTGTTAGATTTATATCGGACAAAATACTTGTTATGTATCTTGGTCAGATGGTTGAGTATGCTACATCAGATGAAATATTTGATGATCCAATACACCCATATACACAAGCGTTATTATCAGCACTTCCAATACCGGATGTTAATGTAGAAATGAACAGGATCGTTCTAGAGGGTGAAGTTACATCACCTATAAACCCGACACCATGCTGTAGGTTTGCAAAAAGATGTTTATATGCAAAGGATAAATGTTATTGCGAAGAACCTGAGTTAGTTGAAATTAAACCAGACCACTTTGTTAGGTGCCATTTTGATAAGTTTGAAGCCTAGATGGCTTTGAAATAAAACATGAGGATTGAAGGAGGATATTATGAAACAAACTAGGAGAATTCTCGCAATTATATTGTCGGTACTGATGATATTTGTCTTTACTGCATGTAACAATGAATCAACAGATTCAAGTAGCGAGAGCAACACAGTAACTGAAGAGAGCAAAGACAATAATGAAACTTCCACATCCGAGTCATCATCTAAATCGGATGAGTCTATGGAGAGCAGCAAAGATATCTTAGTCATGCGTATGGATGCAGATCCAGGAACATTTAACTTAGTAAATACTTATATTATGAATGCTGTTCAAATCTTATCCATGACTACTTGCACATTACTGCGTACAGTAGATGATGGAAAAGGAGGTACAATTAATGCCATTGATGATCGTTACGGATTAGCAACAGAGTATGCATTTGATGATGATAATATGGGTATGACTTTTACAATTCGTGATAATGCAAAATGGCATGATGGAAATCCCGTTACTGCTGATGATGTAGTTTATTCTTTGAAACGTTATACAGGCAATTCAAGGTACGGTTATGTTGATTATGAGAATATAACAAAAGTTGATGATAATACAGTACATATTGGATTTACCAGAACTGATTCAAATGCTTTGTTCGGTATTGGTACAATGTGGATTGTTGAACAGTCAGTACTTGAAGAAATAGGTGAAGAAGAGTACTTTACAACAACTAATTATATCGGCTGCGGTCCTTACAAAGTAGTTAGCTGGGTACCTGGTGACTCGATCGATCTTGAAGCTGTCGATGATTATTTTGGAGGAACTCCGAAAATTAAGAATATAAGAATCAGGTTTATCGCGGAAGCATCTGTTGGTATGATGGAACTTGAAACTGGCGGAATTGACGTAATAGATATACCCAACTGGGTAGATGTCCAAAACATCATGAACGGTGAATATGAAGGAATTGCTAAAGCTGTACAAATAAGCGATATGCTTCACACTTGTGCAGGGTTTAATTTAAGCTCAGACAGTCCATTTCAGGATCTTCGTGTAAGGCAAGCATTTGCTTATGCTCTTGACCGTGATACGATTGCACTTGGTGCATATGAAGGTGTTGGTCAAGTCGCATACACAATATTCTCTGATGGCGGAGAAAATATGCTGCGCTACACTCCGGAAACATGGCCGTATTCTTTGAATGTTGAAAAAGCAAAAGAGCTTCTTGCAGACGCAGGGTATCCCGATGGATTTGAAATGACTTTACTTACAAACCAGGATGCTAACCGCTCAATGGCTGCTCAGATAGCAAAAAATCAATTAGCTGAAGTGGGTATTGAAGCTTCAATAGTTAATTATGATAATGCTACATATGCTGCAACTATGGCAAATGAGACTGATAGCTGGGATGTTTGGTTTAGAAACTGGGGAGCAGGCACAGTTTGGTACTCTATGATTGACAATACAATTGCTGTTAACTGTCATCCTAATGAGAGTGATGAAACTTGGATTAAATATAAGACTTTATCCAGTGATATGGCAAAAGAGATGGATACTGAAAAAAGATATGCTATTGAGAATGAGATTCAAGAAAACTTCCTTACAGAAGCATTGTATATCTATAATCTTATTGCACCAGTCAAAAACTATGTTATGGTAGACAATCTTTATGGATTAACTAGAGTATCATATTATTGGGATATACTTGACGCTTATTTCGAATAATTAACTGAAAGTGCAGACCATACGTTATGTATGGTCTGCTTTACTTGAACTAATAATACAATAATAAAGGAGAAAACAGATGGCAGTTGTAAATCTGAACTTTGAAAGTCAATATCTTAGTAATGCTCACAATGTAACCGTAATACTCCCAGACAAACCACGTGAAGCAGATGCAAAAGAATATTATACAAATGGGAAAAAATATAGAGTTTTATGGTTGCTACATGGTTCTTTTGATGACGGTTCCGGATTTTTGAGAAGAACTATGATTGAAGTATATGCACGTGAAAAAGATTTGATTGTTGTAATGCCAAGTGCTTTAAACTCAAATTATACTAATTGGGATGATTTCGGTACAGGATTTAGAATGGGAGACTATTTAACAGAGGAGCTAATGCCCTTAATCCATAATTGGTTCCCGGCTTCAAGCAAACCTGAGGATAATTTCGTTTCTGGTGATTCCATGGGTGGTGGTGGAGCATTAAAATATATTTTGCGACATCCTGATAAATTTGCAGCCGCAGCGATCCTTTCTGGAACGCCAAGAAACCCAGCTGACCTTGACTGGGATAATCCGGATCCAGAAAATCGTTTCAGTGTACATAGCCCAAGGTTTCAAAACACTATAAAGAACGTTGGCGGCAAAGAAGCCTATTTAAAATCATATGAAAATGCATGGGATAGAGTAATAGAAATGCACGAAGCAGGCACATTGCCTAAACTAATGTTTGCTTGTGCTGAAAAGGACTTTGGATATGCAAATCATTTAAAATTTAAGGAGATGTGTGAGCAAAAGGGTATAGAGGCTCATTTCTTTGAATTACCAAATTTAGGACATGAATGGCGTTTTTGGGACAAGGCTCTTGTAGAAGCACTTAAATTCTTTGGAATTAATGAAGAAGGGTTTATTGCTTTTTAATTGTCATGAAATCATGGTATATAAATGAAATTGAAAATGTTAGGCATGTATATTTTTTAGTTTATTTTAAATATAAGATGGTTGAGATGAAATTTTATTCGTTAATTATAATTGATTGTTAAAAAATTATCGTGATGAATATTTGAAACTCGATAGATGCAGCTGCAAATATATTAAATACATTATGTTTGCAGCTGTATATAGTAAAATCGCGAATGGTTATGTTTGTAATTCCAATGGCGAAAATTTATTGTAATTTACAGCGAAAAACTACTTATTGAATAAATGATACTTGTATTCTTTTTCTATAGCTTAATTTTGATATATATATATTGAAAACGTAATATTTCTGTGGTATTTTAGGAAGTGTTAAAGATAAAATTGGTCTTTTAAGGATAAATGAAGTAAAATTAGCAGTGAGATTGTTTTTTAGATAATATTGTTATATATAGATAAAGTCATTCGAACCAAATTAATGTGCTTAATCAGCAAATTATTGTTTAGTTTTTTTGAGGAAACATTTATTTGCTCAATTCGTTTCTCTACTAAGTGAGCCTTTTCCTTAAATGATATTAAATAGCAGGAGGATATAGTATGGATCTCTTTAAAGATAGTGTGTATGAATATATGAAGAATAAAATCATAACATGCGAATGGAAGCCTAATGAGATTATAGATCAGAATATACTTATAAAGGAATTAGGTGTTAGCCGTACGCCAATTAGAGACGCAATTACTGCTTTATCGCAAGAAAACTTGGTTGTAATTTTACCGCGTAGAGGTGTTCTTGTCGCAAATATTACACATAATGATATTTCAACTATTTGTATTACAAGAGAGCTTGTTGAGCCTTATATTGCCCGAATTACAACTCCTATTGCTGATAAGGAAAAGCTATTAGAGTTTAAAAAGCTTTTTAACTCAAACAAGGTTAAAGATGAAGATATGGAATGGAATGACTTTAATTTCCATAAATATTTAGTCGGTATTAGCAATAATAAATACTTAATTTCAATGATGGATAATATTTTATCGCATAATATGCGCTTTGTTACTATGGCTGCATCTATTCCTAACAGATTGAGGGCAAGTAACGAAGAGCATGTTGAGATTATTGATGCAATGCTTAATGGAGACGCAGATGCAGCAGAACAAAAAATGCGAAGTCATCTAATAAAGGCCAGAGAGAGTTCTTTTCAATCACTTAGCAATGTGGGAATTCAGTAAAGCATATATTAAAAAGCAACGAGGATTTCAAGCTACATATCTTTTAATATAAAAATCCTTGCACCAAGATGAATTATCAGAATAAATTTCATATAGAAATATTACAATATAAACCATAGCTACAAATGAGGTCGTTATATGTTTGATTGGCTTAGAAGTTTTCAGCTAAATAAAAAAGAGGCTGATAAAGCTAAAATCGGGAAAATGGCTTATGTAAACTATTTCAAAGATTTTACTATTCATAGAAAAAAGAATTTAGATGGGAAAGGTTCAAAAACTATCAGGGTATATGAAGGTGATTACTATTATCAGGATATACCAAATAAAAAATGGATTGTATACCGTATTTTATTCCCATTGATGTTTATGGGGTCATTGACTATATTCACCATATTATTACTTTCAAGAGAACCTGGGAACTCAATGTGGTATGTTATTTTATCACAAATTATATCTTTATTAAGTTATTTTTATTTGCTTTATGTATTGATTGGTTATATTACATCGCCCCGAAAAATGACAGTTGGATGCTTTAATGCAACTTCTAAACCGATTATATTTTCTGCAAAGTTGAATTCGTTTTGTTTAGTATTAGCGGCAATAGTGCGAATGATATATCTAATTATAAATGACGATGGAGATATAATGAATAATATCTATATAATTAGTTTACTAATAATGTCAGCAACTTTATCTTTTCTCATAGGCTTTTTTGAATCAAAAATCAACTATATAATTATTAGAAGTAAAAAATTACAGTCCGAAGCTAATTAATTTATAGCAAAATTTATTTTCCTTATTTGATTTTCAAATTAGTAATATCCATAAAAAATTGATTTATTATGAGTATTTTTCTTTGCTTTGTAGTTCATTACTTCTTTATTATACATTTATCAAGATACTTGTAATCTTCACTAACAAGAAAGTTATTGTACAATAAGATAAACAATTTAGATGACTAATGCTAAGCTTAGTATTATAAAGCTTATAATTACTATGTTTATAGTGTTATGGCTTTGTATGAATTAATATGAGAAGTTATAAAAGACCAATGTTAAGAAAGGTAAAAGCATATTTTGAAAAGAAAGAACGCTTGAAATATTATTTATTATGAGTGGAAATTTGAATAAAAAAGAAAAATTTCTTACGAAAGAATACTTGATTATTTGCTTTATTACAGTATTTATTAGATTAGGAATGCATGAGAAAATGGCTGCAATGCCACTTTATGTAGTAGATTTAAATTATTCGAAAACGGCAACTGGTTTGATGATGACAGTGTATACCATTTCTGCCTTATTGCTTAGGCCTATTGCAGGACAGTTTATTGATAAATATGGACGAAAAAACATGTTGCTTTTCGGGACAGTCCTTTTTACACTGACTACTTTTCCGGTGGGAATGACACAATCGCTATTATTGTTATATGTACTTCAAGCATTGAGCGGAATAGGATTTTCTTTTTTAAGTGTGGCTTGGACAACTATAGTTACTGACATAGTTCCTGAAAGCAGGCTTGCTGATGGCTTGGGTTATTATGGGTTAACAGCAACGTTGGCTCAGGCACTAGCTCCTACGATAGCTTTATGGACAATAGTAAGCTATGGTTATAGACTTAATTTTATTTTGGTTGGTATAGTGTGTGTTATAGCAATTTTTATGATTTTTCTTGTTAACTATGAGAAAAATCATTCTTATATAGAAACTAGGCGAAAAGCAATTAAAGAAAAACAAGAAGAGGATAGATGGGGATTTGTTAATAAGCTTGTAGAAAGAAATGCGCTATATCCTTCTTTAATAATGGGACTCATAGCTTTTGTATATGCGTCTACAGCAACTTTCTTGTTGCCGCTGGCTAAGCAGGACTCAATTGAAAATATTGGGCTATATTTTACAGTGAGAGCAATAAGCATAGCTGTTTCTAGAGTACTAGCAGGAAAATTAACTAAAAAATATAATAATCGCATTATTGTAACATTTTCAATAATTAGTCTTCTGTTTGGTGTATTAGGAGTCTTTGTATTTAAAAACATAACGGCTTTGCTTATCGTAGGATTTATTTATGGATTTGGTTTTGGTATGTCTTCTGTAGTTTTAAATGTAGGGGCAGTACTTAACACACCTAGAGTTCGAAGGGCGGCCGCTAATGCAACTTTTTACTTAGCGATGGATGCAGGATTTGGTTTAGGATCAGTAGTTTGGGGAGTTGTAGGGGATGTAGTTGGTTTGAGATTTATGTTTCTTGTGGCTTCGATATTTTGTATTGGAGTTTTTATGATATCACAGATAATTATGAGAAAAAGGCATATATAGCTTGAATTTTATTCTACCAAAGTTAATAGGCCATGATGCTTTGACTTTTATTTATGCACAAAAAACAAAATTTTGCCTGCTAAATTGTAATCTTTATATTTCTTGGTTGTAATTCATTTTTTATTAACATTAATGCAAGTTGTTTTACTAAATTATCATGTATTCTTATAATAATAAAGTT
This sequence comes from Christensenellaceae bacterium, assembly GCA_963677605.2. Classification (GTDB taxonomy): domain Bacteria; phylum Bacillota; class Clostridia; order Christensenellales; family UMGS416; genus JAGLOK01. The sequence continues at coordinate 85,221 of CAXXDX010000003.1, forward strand.
ATAGGATGTTTAAAAAAATGATTAAAAAGTTAATGGATATAATAGAAATAATAAAAATGGAGAATATTACAGAGGATCAGTATTGGAAGCTTGAAGGCAAAAGATAGTTTCAACATAGTTAAGAATATGCCATTTTATGGGAATGCTATTTGTTTTATTTCAACAAATAGTATTATTGGAACCTAGTAAATTATTGAATGTTTATATAGTTTGGGCTATTTAGAGATTCGAATAATCCACTATGAACACTTTATTAAAATCTAATTTCTATTCTGTTTTGATGATAAAAGTGCATATAGCAACCGTGTTCCTTTATGATGTGTCGCACCTTTGGTACCAAATATGGTTAATAGGGCACAAAGCCAACCAATTTAAAAAGCACATCCGATAGGATGTGCTTTTTTATCTTCTTTTGCCGTTATCATTAACTTTTAAGAACAGTCTAAGGAAATGTCAACACAGTTTAATTATTAGAGATTTGATAATTGAATAAAAGGATATAGAGGAAAGAAACGGGAAACAAAAGAATGTTTCCCGTAAACTCTTTAAATGTATATATAATTTTTTAGGATTAATTGATTAGAAATTTTTTGCAGTAAGATATTATATACTTTAGATATGGTATATTTTTATTTTTCTTTAGCTGTATCAGCGAAGTCTACACCTTCAAGGTCAATTCCCTTCGTCTCTTTAACATTTATCATAAAATATGTTATGCCAATACCAACAAGAATCGCGCCATAGCCACTGCAAAGTATGCCTAAGTCCACGAAATTTATCATTACCGCTATAACAATAGCCGATATCGCGGCGCTTACTACCTGAATCAATCCCGAAGCGGCTATAACCGAACTTCTGATTTCTGTCGGTGAGGATTCAGCCAGTGATATGCCTATGGTATCACCAAACGTCCAGTAACCGCCAATTGCAAGCCCAAAAGCCAAACCAACAATATATGCATTTGCATTATTCCTTGCAAGCACTACAAAAGTAATAAGACTTATAACTGCAACTAGGCCATACAGCAATATTCCTCTTTTTCTGCCAATCTTATCGCTGATCCATCCGGCTATCAGCGTTATAAACGCACCTGTGAAGGGATAGGCGAATATTGCTTTTGTAATATTTTCGGTTGCCATTCCGCTTGTCATCATAATCGATTCATAGTATCCGAAGAAAGCCATTACAGCCATGAAAGAGAAAATGTTGGTTATTATTATTGAACGTGGCTGTTTGTTTTTGAATATATATTTGAAGGCATTTACAATATTTCCGGAAGTCTTCTTTTTATCTTTCTTTTTCGCTGCAATTCTTTCATCATACGGAGTACTAAGTTCTTTTATCCTGTTGTCAAGGAAGGTGTCTGTTTCACGCATGAATATGAACGCAAAAAATACTAAAGCTATTCCTACAATAAGAGGAATTGAGAATACATTTCTCCACTGGATTATTCCGTTAACCGTATTTGCGCCACGAGCCAGTGATATAAAAACAGCTCCGAACATAGCCAAAAACTTTGTTCCCGCATACCACGTCGCACGTTTTTGAGGCGGTGCGCACTCAAGAACATAAACGACCTGTACATCGGTTGCAACAAAGAATGCTATAATCGCTCTGCCTATGATATGTAATGTCAGGTCTTTTGCGATAAATAATATAAACATACCAACCGTCATTCCTACAATACTTATAAGAAGAATTGGTTTTCTGCCAAATCTATCACTTTGTGCCTTAAATAACGTTGCAAATACAGCTACCACAATAAAGGCAGTAGACAGCAGGGAATATTGAGATAGCCCAGTTTCAAAACTTAGCCCCAGTCCATTTACATAGAACTCGTTAACAATAGCACTTTGCAGTGCTGCCGGAGCGTCGGTTACATACCCGTCAAGTATATGAGTTAAGGCTATTATCAAAAACAAAAACACCATAAATCCCATAAACTTCGGTTTTGCTCTAAGTTTAGTTCTCTTTTCAAGTTCAGCTTCTTCACGCCGCTTAATTTTTTCTATGTTCTTCATTCTCCACCTCGTAATTTATTTTGATAAATTAAACTTCTTTTTTATTCTTTCACTGGGAAAGATAATTAATAACAGATTTTATAAATAGAACTTTTAATACTCTAATATATTGGAGCTCTATTTTACTACTACTCTTACTCTTGCAATATTCTTGATTTGCGTATACTTTGCTTCTTTGTCTCCTATTCTATTTGATGATATACGCAGAACGGGAAAATAAGTCCCAGACTTCTTAAAAGCATACTCCATTCTGACTTTTGCAAAACGTTCTTCGGCGTCAAGCATTTCAATATCTGCGTTGTTTGCATATTCAGCAGAACCTTCAAAGTCAAATTCAGCAATTGTTACTTTTCCTGTGTTCGGAGGTACTTCAATATCTCCCTCGAATGACACTGTTTCACCAACCTTAACAATAGCTTTTTCGCTTCCATTTGCTTTAAGGGTAACAATAGGCTGGATTCCTTTTCTCTCATCTGCAGTTTCAGGAAGTTCCACCTGAGCGTCAACAATTTTATAATTTGTGTAATCAGGCGGGACTTTACCGTTTTCTACCCAGTCACTGACATCAAGCAGGGCTTGATTCAATACTCCTCTGTAACTTACCATATGCAAGCTTCTATTGGGATCGTATTCGCCGCCATGCATTGCATGGTCAACATAGTATAATCTAAAACTTTCGTCTGTTTTGCCGCCGAGTTCTTCGGTAACTTTTCTGCGATACCAGTCTTGCTGCCAAGGGAGTGCGCTTTCATCCATAAGCGTTCCAAAAGCAATCATTTTTCCGTGTATTTTCCCGCTCTGTACTGATCCACCCCCAGTATAAGCTACCATCGGACCTACCAGCATTGGGCGCTGCGGATAGATCGGCTCGCCGTTTTCATCTCTGTATTGGTCCCAAGCAGGATAGTCTTCTGATGGAACCTGATGCCTGTGATAAGTCTGTAGAGCGATATAGTCTGAATTATCCAGCACAACTTCATCACCCTCTTTAACTTTCTTCAACTCTTCTACTATATCCCCCATTCCAAAAGCCGATCCGACCTTTACTGTGTTACCATCCAGACTCTCCAGAGGAAGGTTATAGCCTTGAATCGCACCTGAAGCGAATATAATCTTCGTTCCATCCAAATACTGAGCATTTACAGGTGCACACGAAAGCACTATTTCAGGACTTGATTCATACTTATAGGCAAGCGTCTGCCACGCCTCATCAACACCCAAGCCATTCGTATGTTCTGCTTTTGGGGGAATCTTTACGGAAACTACACTAGTCTTGAACTGCAGTCTGTCTCTTGCTGCTGAACCGTTAACGTCTGCTCCCAAATATCCCGGTTTTGTCCAAAAATCTGTATAATAATTGGGATCCATTTGATCAATTGCATAGGCAAGAACTGGCAGAGCGCCAGCACCGATTTCGTCATAGGCAAACCAAGCTTTTGGAGGAAAGCCGAAGCGTGTAACCTCTTTTAGCGCGTCTGCCTGTTCCTGATTCAAAACTTCATACATGTTTTTGCTTCCGCCCGGCTCAATGGCATCAATAATCTCAGGGAATTTGTCGCGCAAAAGCCTCATCGCATGCACTCTTACGGTAAACATATTCGGTATCGACATTGGAGAGCCAATAACAAATGGAACTGAACCATCCCAAATACCTTGAGTACTTTCCACACATGAAATAGTTTTAAAAGCGCCTCCGCTTCCGCCGTAAATATATCCAAATGGTCTGTGATCCCCAAAAAGTCTAGATGCGACTGTACGGGAATACTCCGCAACTGCCGCGCTTGAACGATACAGAGTTGTAGGATCTGGATTGTCGCCGCCCATATTGGATTCTACAAAGTAGGCTCCGTTAGACACAGCAAAGCCGATATTGTCTTCATCGCGTTCAATTTTTTGTGATGAATCTTCATTTCCCTGCACCGGTGTTACTAAATGAAAAAACCTTTTTCTGTAGTTTTCTTTCGGAGGAAAGTATAATGAAAAACGTGTGTTTGTATCTTCGAATCCTCCGTGTACATACAAGTGTTTTATGGGTTCATCCCGCCATTCTTCTATATCTACATAAGGTTTTGAATAGGTTGAATCGTTCTCCGGATGGTAAAGCTTACTGTCTTCAGGCATTTTATCCTCCACAAAATTAAATTATTTGGTTGTTTTATTGTATATAAATATATAATATAATTATTTTTTTTGATGATATACTAATATATTTACTTTATGTATAATATATTGACTTAACAGTTAAAATTTAAAGAGGATTTATGTTAATGGAAAATATAATACAAACTATAAGTGAAGCTACAGGAATACCTATAGCTTTGATTGAAAATGATAGAGTTTTATGCGAGTTTGGAACTTTTTCTCCAAATCCAGCTGCAATAGTGCTGGAAGGCTTGGAGATAAAACAAGAGGGTGCGTATTTTACAGTTTCACCGAACTATCTATTTTACGGTTATATTCGTTTTGGTGAAAAAACAATAATGATGGGGCCTTCGCTATACTATAACTGCTCACACCAGCAGGCAAGAAGCATTCTGCAGATTCTTAACCAAAGCCTATCCCGCGAAAGAGAACTTTTACACTGGTTCCGTGACATGCCCCCCTGTAGCTCAAAACGATTTGAAAATGCAATAATATTATTAAACAATTATATTACCGGAAAGGAAATTGATTCAATAAATTTAATCCCATATAGCCCACCAGAATCTGCAAAAGTCCTAAATGATATAAAGTCTCCTTTTACACATCATCTTGATGACGCGCTTGAAAGGCGTGTCCTTACTGCGGTTGAAACCGGAAATGTAAATGAAATGGAAAAGCTTATATATCCAAACGGATATAAGTCAAATGACTTTGCTCATTTGTCTGAGAATGCGGTTCGTTCATTTAAAATAACCTTTATTGTTTCTGCAAGCCTTATATCTAGAGCAGCTATAAAAGGAGGTTTGGATTACTCAACGGCAATTACATTGTTTGATGAATATTTAATTCGCCTTGAAAGTTTAAGCAATTATCAGGAAATTCAGAGCTATATACAGCAGATGTTTATGGATTTTACGAGACGTACAAAAAAAGCGCGGTCAGTTACTTCGGATTCAGCTGTTGTTACACGTATATGCCGATACATATTAGGGCATTTGGATGAAAAGATTCAGCTGTCTGAAATCGCAGATTACATGAACATGAACAGCTCATATTTGTGTCGCCATTTCAAACAAAAAACAGGCAATACAATTTCATTTTTTATTACGCAGTCAAAGCTTAATGAAGCAAAACATTTGCTTGAAAACACTTCGCTGCCGCTGTCTATGATATCATCTAATTTGGGATTTTCCGACCAGCATTATTTTCACACCGTATTTAAAAAAAATACTGGAACTACACCAAACGAGTATCGCAAGCAAATGATGGGATTGATTAAATAATACAAATAAATATTATATGTGCTAAGGTTCAAGATTACATCAATACTTATTTGTATTGTTCTAAATTGAGATGTAATTTAAAAGAATTAGGAAATAGTTTTGAGTATATCTGAAAGGCCTGTGAAGTTTGTTTCTTGGGGTAAAATAATTAATCGTTCTGAGGAAGATTTGTTTATAATCCGATATGAAATTAAAATTACAAACAAAATGATGTTCTTTTAGAATTTTCCACCTTAGGTACAACTTATATCTAAACCAATATTGTGTTTGGATAACCTGCATGATCAGTATTTTTATTTGAGACTTCCATTGGAAACTGTTTTGATATTACTTGTGCTTTTAAATTTATATAAAGAAAATTTAAATGGATCTTTTAACTTTTAGCAAAAATTTTTATAAAGAGTCTCAGAATCTGCAGCAGTGACAGCCTCTGTGTTTCTGTCTAAAGATTTATTAATTCTAGTATAATTTGCCTTGTTTTAATTTATCTGTATGCCAGAGAACTATTAAGTTGGGAAAATCTTTTAAAATATATTATTTTCTTTCTTTGTTTTAGTTAATTCATATAAAAAATATGTAATTAATTAATTTTTAATGTATCATATAAACCAATTCACAAATAAATGGGGATTTATATGAAAATACGACAAAGCAGTTATCTTACAATTCTTCTTATATCTTATATAGCTATTTTGCTTATATCCTTATTTAGCGGGATATTTGATTACTTATCATCTAAAAAAATTATGGAAGATGAAGTATTTAGATCTAATTCTGCAATTTTGAAACAAGCATGCACATATATTGATACAGTATTGGAACAGGAAGAACTGCTTCTTATAGATATTGGGTTGAATACCAAGATTAATTCATTTATAAATGTAAAAGAGCCAATCAGCGAATCCGAGCAATATGACTTGTACAATCTTATTAAAGATATGTCGATATATAAAAATAAGTATCCTTATATAAGCGAGTACTACATATATTTTGAAAATACAGATAGAGTAGTAACGTCATCATCGGTGTATAATTCAAAAATGTTTTATGAATATATTTATGGATATGAAGAATTCTCTTACGATGAATGGAAAACCGATATTCTGAGTGGATATCATGAAAACACATTTATCTTACCTATGGAAATGAAACAGAAACCTAATGGTAAATACATAACATATGTAAGGTCATTGCCGATTTATCTTAAACAAAACATTAAAGCTACATTGGTTGTACTGGTAGATGAGCAGGTGCTTATATCTTTGCTAGGTGACTTAAAATGGTTAAATAACGGTATTGTATATATAGTTGATAATAATGGTGAAATAATTACTTCAAGCACTTCGGAAATCCAGTTTGACAATTTGACGGAATTGCAGCTTGATGGTGATGAAGGGTACTCTGTAATAAAAACAGATATGGGAAATATGGCATTAAGCTATGTATCATCTGAACAGCATGGGTGGAAATATGTTTCATTAATGCCTTTGGAAATTTACATGGAAAAAGTATTTAAAAACAACCACAATAATTAATATAGCAGCAAGTTTAGGAATAGGATTGATAATGGCAATACTTTTTGCTTACAGAAACTATTCTCCCATTAAAAAAACTATGAAAATGATATCGCTCAGGTCTTCTGAGGGAAATGAAAATAAAACAAATGAATTTGATTATATCCAAAAAACAATGTCACAAACATTAGAGGAAGATAGAAAGATTCATTTAATGTTGGAAGAGCAAAAACCTATCATTAGAGATAATTTGATTCAAAGGCTTATTAAACGAAAATTCAATATGCAGCAGGAATCATATGTCAGTACAATAAGCTCCTTTGGGATAAATTTCCCATTCAACTCGTTTGTAGTTGCTGTTTTCGAATTTGATAGCCAGCAAATAATATCGGCTGGATACAGCGAAGAAAAATGGACTTTTTGTAAGTTAGAGATAATTGAATATCTGATAAAAGCATTTTCAAGCAATGATATGCAAACTTATGTTACTGAAATTGAGGGCAACATAAGTCTTCTTATTAACATACCAAATAATACTAACAATCAAATTGGGAAAATAAAATTATTGTCAAACAAAGCATTGCTGTTTATAGGAGATTTGATAGAAGCGCAATGTATGGTGGGCATAGGCTCAATTTATGATTCAATTTCAGGAATTAATAAATCCTATAAAGAAGCTATGAAATCTTTAGATTACAGAATATTTAAAGAATATGGACCGGTTATTTTCTGTGATGATATGGTGGAATTTGATCAAAGTTATTCATTTTCTATAAAAACAGAACAGCAGCTAGCGAATTATATAAAGGCCGGAGAGTTTGAAAATGCAATGCAGTCAATTGAGTTTATTTTTAAAGAGAATATCGAAAACAGAAAACTATCTCCTGATACGTTGAAACTATTATTTTATGAAATAGTCGGAACCATTGTAAAGGTAATCGTTAATGATATGAAACTTGATTATAGCACGGTATTTAGCCAAGGCTTTAATCCTTCTACTTGTCTTGCGGATTGTTCTACAACTGAAGATATCAAGCTTAAATTTTATAATATTCTAAATACTTTATGTGCATATATTAATAATAACAAAAAAAGCCATAATACGATACTTACAAGCAATATGATTGAATATATAAAAAAGGAGTACCACAATCCTGAATTGTGTCTTCAAAGTATTGCATCGGAGTTCAGTATTACAGTTCCTTATCTTTCGAGGTTTTTCAAGGAGCAAACGGGTTGCAATTTGAATAAATACATAAATGATATGAGGATAGAAGAAGCGAAAAAGCTGCTTAAAACGAATAATATTACCATAAGTGAAATAGCTAAAAATGTTGGTTTTAATAGCGATTCATCTTTTATCAGAGTGTTTAAGAAAGTCTGTGGAGTTACGCCGAGTTCATTTAAACAAAATGAGATCAATTAAGAGAATATCAGAATGCAGCTTATATAAATAGCTGCATTTGATTTTTTAAAAATAATAAATAAAACTTCTAGATGCTTTTCAAATAAGATCATTTAGAAGTTCTTTGTTTAATATCACAAATTTGTGTTTTTATATAATGGAAAAGCATAAAATCCATAATGCAATTTTCGATACTGTAATATGGAATCAATACCTATATTTAGGGTATATATTAATTATTGTTGAAATAGTATAAAAAAACAACGCTTTATTTGCGCTTTTTTATCAATTTGTATAAAGAAAAATTAAATTTTGCAAATATACAAGATGATTATATGATGCTAACATAGACCACAGAATCGATTCGAAAATCAAAAGCAAGACAAGAAGGAGGACGTATTTCATGAAGAAAACTTTGGCAATAATACTATGTCTGATTATGGTGCTTGGAGTAATGTCGGCTTGTTCTGATAAAGAAGAACCTGCGGCTACATCCGAAACTAAGACAGAAGCCAAAACACAATCAGAAGAAACTACAGAGCCAGCTGCAGATGAGGACGAAGGTCCTATTACTGAACTAACTCTTCCGCTGACTGAAGAATCTGTGAAACTTACAATGTGGGCAGGACTTTCCTCAAGAGCGGCTGCATCCATTAAAAATTATGGAGAAATGCTTGCATATCAGGAACTTCAAAATAGAACTGGAATAGAAATCGAGTTTATTCATCCGCCTGTAGGTCAAGAAAAGGAGCAGTTTAACCTTATGCTTGCCTCAAGTGAATTAACTGATCTTATACATTACAGTTGGGCAACTGATTATGTAGGCGGCCCGGAAAAAGCAATATCTGATGGGGTTATTTTAGAGCTGAGTGATTATATGAATAATTATTCACCTAATTTCACACAGATTGTAAATGATAATTCTCAGGTTGCAAAAGATGCTGTTACTGATAATGGATATTTCTATATGTACCCATTGCTTAGACTTGATCCAGCTAGCCGTGTAAGCGGAGGTTTCCAGATTAGAAAAGACTGGCTTGATAAAGTTGGCATGGATATACCTACTAATATGGATGAGTGGTATGAAGTTCTTACTGCTTTTAAAGGAAGCGATCTTAACGGCAACGGCGAAGATGATGAGATTCCTTTTATTGCAACAATGATCGGTCCTGTAAACGGTGTTCAAAGATTTACTACAGCATGGGGAATCGGATATAGCTATTATGTTGAAGATGGCGAAGTTAAATTCGGACCTGCTCAGCCTGAATATAAAGAATATCTTGAGACTATGAGAAAATGGTATCAGGAAGGTCTTATTGATCCTGACTTCTTAAACACTGACCGCAAAACACATGATGCGAAGGTAACATCAGAAGTTGCTGGCTCATACTATGGCCTATTGAACTCTTATATGGGTAACTACACTGGTATTTTAATGGAACAAAACCCAGAAGCACAGTTAGTGGAAGTTCCTGCACCAGTTTCACCGGATGGAAAACAATACAATTTTAAAAATGATGAATGCAGTCCTGTTGCAAATGAAGGTATAGCAATTACTAGCATGAACGAATATCCTGAACTTTCAGCTCAGCTGTTGGATTATTATTACAGCGAAGACGGAAGAATACTGCTTAACCTTGGTATTGAAGGAACAACGTTCACAATGGTAGACGGTAAACCTCAATACACAGAAATGATAACTGCAAATGAAGATGGATTATCAATTGACCGTGCAGCAGCTAAATATATGCCTGTTGGAACTGCGGCCAGACTCTATCAGGATCAAAGATACTGGGATCAAATGATGAAGTATGATAATCAGCGCAGTGCAATGGCAATTCTTGCACAGGCATCAACAGAAAAAACTCTTCCGCCAATAACACCGACACCGGAAGAAGCTACTACTCTTTCCTCGATTCAGAATGAAATTGATACTTATGTAAATGAAATGTTTGCTAGATTCATTATGGGTCAGGATGACATCAGTGAATTTGATAACTATATAAGTACTCTTGAATCATTGAATTTAGCTGAAGCTCTCGATATTAATCAGAAAGCACTTGAACGCTATTATAACAGAGGAAACTAAAAATAATTAAGAATTAAACTGATACAATACGGCAGTTTATATAATTGGGGATTTATTCAAACTGTATAGGGAAAAATGAAGCATTTTAACCCAAGTAAAAAACTGCCGTATAACTTTATAAAAACGAGGATTTAGATAAATATATCAAAGTCACGTAAAAGTAGGAGGAGAGGAAATATATGACCTCGCAAATCAATACAACTACAAAAAAAGGTTATCGCAAAAGAAATATTATTCAAGAATATACTAGTGACCTTTCAAGAAATAAAATAGTATATTTGATGTTATTGCCTGTTTTAATCTATTTTGTGGTTTTTAAATATATCCCTCTATACGGAATTCAGATTGCATTTAAAAACTTTACACCATTTATAGGTATAACAAAGAGTCCGTGGATAGGGTTAAAATATTTTACTGACTTTTTTGGAAGCTATTATTTTGGAAGACTTTTAAGGAATACTCTTCTTTTAAATGTATATGATATAGTTTTTGGGTTTCCTGCTCCAATTATATTGGCTTTGCTTTTAAACGAAATAAAAAATAATGTTTTTAAAAGAACCATACAGACAGTAACATATTTGCCACACTTCATTTCTATGGTTGTAATATGCGGAATGATACTTGATTTTTTTAGCAGAGACGGAGTTATAAATAATATACTCAATATTATAGGGATAGAGAGTATTCCCTTTATGCTCGAATCCGTATGGTTTAGGCCTGTATATATACTTACAAATATATGGCAGCAGGTTGGGTGGGGTTCTATAATCTATCTCGCAGCTCTAACGGGAATAAATCCACAGCTTTATGAAGCTGCAACTATTGATGGCGCAAACCGTTTTAAGCAGCTCTTGCATGTTACGATTCCAGGAATTATTCCAACAATAATAATAATGCTTATTCTTAGAACGGGCACAATCATGACTGTTGGGTTTGAAAAAATCTTATTGCTTTACAATTCAAGCACATACGAGACTGCAGATGTTATTTCTACTTTTGTATACAGGAAAGGTATTTTAGAAGCAAATTACAGCTATAGTACGGCAATTGATTTGTTTAATTCAGTTATTAACTTTGCTTTGCTTTTTAGTGTTAATAAAATAAGTCGCAGAATCTCTGAAACAAGTTTGTGGTAAGGAAGTGTTAATATGAACAAAAAAAGACTTAGCATAGGCGATAAAACTTTTAATGTTTTTAATGCGTCTTTAATGATAATTTTAATAGTTATCACATTATATCCAATATGGTACATAGCTGTGGCATCTCTAAGCCAACCGAGCTTACTAATAAAACACAGAGGATTATTATTCTTCCCGCTTGGGAAAATAAACTTTGATGCATATTATGCAGTAATATTTAAAGATCCGATGGTATTAATCAGCTATAAGAATACATTCATTTATGTTATATCAGGCACATTTATAAGTATTGTATTGACTTCTTTGGGCGCATTCGGACTTTCCAGAAAAAATGTTAAGTTAGCTACGCCGATTATGTTCTTAATTACATTTACAATGCTTTTTCATGGAGGACTGATACCGCTGTTTCTGTTAGTAAACAACATTAATATGGATAATACAAGATGGGCGGTTATAATACCAAACGCAATAAGTGTCTACAATCTAATAATTATGCGAACAAGCTTTAAAGCCATACCGGACAGCTTAGAAGAATCTGCAAAGATAGACGGGGCAAATGACTTTGTTGTGTTTATTAAAATTATTCTCCCTCTTTCAAAAGCTGTTATGGCTGTAATGATTCTGTTTTATAGTGTAGCAATATGGAACGCGTGGTTCTGGGCTATGGTGTTTTTGAGACAGCGCGAGCTGTTCCCGCTGCAACTTATACTTAGGGAGATACTTATTACAAACAGTATAGAAAACATGACAACTGGAGTAGCTTCAGCAGATACAGAGTCTGTAGGTATATCAATACAGTATGCAACGATAATTGTCTCTGTGCTTCCAATTCTTTTAGTTTATCCATTTGCACAAAAATATTTTGTTAAAGGCGTAATGATAGGGGCAATCAAAGGATAAATCAATCCATAAGAAAATTAAATAAGTGATTTGAACATATAGGAGGTTTCAATAAATGAAAACCAAAACTCCCCGAGAACGAGTTCTGGCAGCTATTGCACACAAAAAAACAGACCGAATCCCTATGGATTACTGTACAAGAACTGATGTTAAACATAACCTTGTGAAGTATTTTGGGCTTGCAAATGAAGAAGAACTATATCAGAAACTTGGTGTTGATATCAGAAGGCTGTCAGTAAGAGAAAACCATGAAGAATTCAAAAATAGAGCTAATGGTGTGCTTGGAGGCAATTCGGAAAAAAGCGGTGCTAATTATATATTTTATGAAGATGGTTCATACGAAAATGCCTGGGGAATTATTCACAGACCATCAGCAGATGGGCTATACGATGAATGGGTTAGCGGTCCGTTTATGAACACAACAGACTTGGATTCATTCAATTGGCCGGATTTGGATGTTTTGGAATCTGTAGAAAGCATGAAAGAACGAATAGATGTTTATGAAGGAAAGTATGCTACTATAGCAACTTTAAATTATCCGTTTAAAGTATGTTGGCAAATGAGGGGATTGGAGAATTTCTTATGCGACATGCTCATTGAAAAGGAATTTGCAAAAGATCTTCTTGAAAAAGCAGCATTTTATGAAACTGAAAAAGGAATAAGAATGCTTAAAGCTGGAGTTGATATATTATCTTTTTCGGGTGATATAGCAATGCAGGATCGGATGATGGTTAATGTCCAGGCATGGAGAGAGCTGGACAAACCGATTTTCGAAAGAATGATAAAAAAATTCAGAAGCATCAGACCAGACATTCTTATTTATTATCACAGCGATGGGAATATGGAGGAAGTTATTCCTGATTTAATTGAAATTGGTGTTGATATTATAAATCCAATACAGCCGGAAAGCATGGATGTGGCAGAAATAAAGAGAAAGTATGGAAAAGATGTAACTCTTCACGGAACAATTTCAATACAGGAAACACTGCCAAAAGGAACATTAAAGGATGTCAGAGAAGAAGTAATGCACAGGATTGAACATTGCAGCGAGGATGGTGGACTCATATTAGCACCGGCCAACCATGTTCAAAGAGATACCCCGCTGGAAAATATTATTGAAATCTACAGGGCATCAGGTTCATTTAAGGAATAATATCTTTATTTGACGCCTTGTAAAAATATGAAAATATAAAAAACTAACTATAACAGGAGGAAATAAGTGGATAAATTATTTTCAAAAATCTATGGTTGTGAAGCCGCATGTACTATAGGCAATTCTATGGGTGATGTAACTGAGCTTTTCAACTATAAAGAAATCGAAGAAAGATGGGGATTTGTAGATACATTGCTGCCCCAAACAAAATGGGGTCGTGACGGAACCTATGAAGACAGAATATGGACACAGCAGTTTGGTCCGGATATGGTATGGCATGCACACCACAGACCACCGGGACAGACTGAAGACGGACATGAAAGACATCGCTTATGTACAAGTGCTGTTTTAAAAAAGAATGGCCGTATAGACATAATGGAACTTGCACAAACTTTTATGGACGATATTATGCCTGATAAATTCGGATATCTTATGGGACCTCAGGATCAGGTTATATACTATTCATTACACGCAGGTGTACCTCCTTGGGAGGTTGGAAGATATGCTTCATGGCCAGGACTTATCGGAACTTCTAAAATGATATTGCCTATTGGTATGGTTAATGCTTGCAACCCGAGCCTTGCAGCTCAGGATGCAATGGAACTTGGCAGGCTTAAAGATGTCAGGGGAGTTAAAGGCAATTATGCTATAGAAGTATGCGGCGGTATTGCAGCAGGAGCTGCCGAGGCTTTAAAATCAGAAGCTACTTTGGATAGCGTAATATCAGCTGTGTTGGCTAATCTTTCGGAAGTTCCTCTTAAAGAAGTTGAGATGGGACTTGAATGGGCGCAGAAAGTAAGCGACTGGAAAGAGCTTAGACCGCTTTATCAGGATAAGTATGATGGCCATTCGCAGTCTGACGCTGTTGAGGTACTGTCCGGAGCTCTTGCGTGCTTATATGTGGCAAAAGGACAGCCGAGGGAGACTCTGTTATATGCTGTAAACCTTGGTCGCGATACTGACTGCAAAGCATATGTTGCGGGTGGCTTGGCTGGTGCATTGATGGGAATTGAAGCAGTGCCGGCTGACTGGGTTAAAACAATCGAAGAACAAGTTGTTAATGATCCTTATACTGTGTCAACAAGAACTGCAAGAGAATCGGCCGAAGGACTTTACAATGCAGCACTTAATACAATGGATGAAATGAAAAAAGTTATCGCTGACATTGAAAAAGGAATGAAGAAATAAACAACTACAAAAGAATGTGGAGTTCAATTTGGATACAAAGATTGGTTTCATAGGTTTAGGTGCCATGGGGAAACCCATGGCAATAAACCTTATCAGAAATGGATATAAGGTTTTTGTACCTTTGCGAAATGAGAAAACGGCATGCGAGTTAATTGAAATGGGAGCGCATGTTCTTAAATCAAATGCAGAGGTTGCTAATGCTTGTGATGTAATGATTACAATTTTGCCGGCCGACAAAGAAATCATAGATGTATACACCGGAGATAATGGAATAATCCGAAATATCCGAAACGGCGGTGTGTGTATCGAAATGACTTCTGCAAGAGGCGAAACAGTTAAGCAAATATCTCAGGATGCAAAATCTATTGGCAAGGATATCACTTTTATTGATGCACCTGTAAGTGGCGGAGTTTCTGCGGCAGAAAAAGGTACTTTGACTATAATGCTTGGTGGGAATAAACAAGACATAGAAAAATACCAAAGTATTTTCTCAATTTTAGGAAAGAAAATGTTTTATACCGGTGGAATCGGAAGCGGAAAATCAATCAAGATGATAAACCAATTTTTAAATGCAGGAAATACTTTTATTGCGTCTGAAGCACTGGTAATGGCGGAAACTATGGGATTGGATATGAATCTTATGTGTGAAGTAGTAAATGAAAGTTCCGGAGCTTCATGGATTTTCAAAAACAATGTTCCAAAGCACATGATGAAAGAATATTTTGATACTGGTTTTAAGCTTAGCCTTATGAAAAAAGATATAGGTCTTTGCATTGAACAGGCGCATATGAATCATCTGTCGTTACCTGCTATGAATTTGATCTATCAAATTTACGAAGCAGTAAATAACCAAGGTTATGGTGATAAAAGCTACAATATTGTTAGCCAATGGGTAAAGCAGCAAAACAGATAATTAAACTTAATAAATATTTGTCGAATATTATAAATTAAGGAGAGATAAATGAGTAATGTAGGATTTAGGATATATACAGAAATTGATCGACCCAAAAAAGAACTTGTTGACTCTTTCAGGGATATTCCTGTCGCTAATTTAGCGGATAATATGGGAAGGATTTCCTGTGTGGATTCATATATCAAGCCATTTAACAGCTGCAAACTCATAGGCAGTGCTCTTACTGTTAAGGCACCTCTGGGAGATAACTTAATGTTTCATAAAGCGCTTGATATGGCGCAGCCCGGAGATGTGATAGTTGTGGATGGAGAAGGAGATATGAACCATTCATTGTGCGGTGAGATAATGATTAGATATGCTATGAAAAAAGATATTGCCGGTTTTTTGATAGATGGATGTATAAGAGATGTTGATTCGCTGAAAGAGTTGAATTTTGCTGTTTATGCAAGAGGCTATAATCCAAAAGGGCCTTATAAAAACGGGCCGGGAGAGATAAATGTTCCTATAAACTGCGGAGGGCAGGTTGTATTCCCAGGTGATATTATTTCCGGAGACAGTGACGGAGTCGTTATAATCAGACAGTCAGATGCTAAAGATATGCTTAATAAAGGACTTGAACACAATCAAAAAGAGGCCAATATATTTAAACAGATTGAAAAAGGAACTTTTGATCGCAGCTGGATTGATGCGACTTTAAGCCAACAAGGATGCGAAATAATAGACGGGAAGTATTAGGAGGATATTTTGTTGTATACCAAAGAAGATCTTTCAAGTTTCGGTGTAAACATTATGCTAGAGGCAGGACTGGACAAAAGACAGTCTGAAGTTTTCGTAGACAACCTTATAATGGCAGAAATGCGCGGAATATCATCACATGGCATGACACGACTTAGAACATATGCCAAAAGGATAAAATCAGGTGTAGTAAGTGCTACTGCTCAGCCTGAAATATTACAGTCTTCAGATTCTTTTTTGCTTGTTGACGGTAAGAATGCCATGGGTTCTACAATAGGTATATTTACGATGGATGAATGCATAAAAAATGCAAAAAAACATGGAGCGTGCTTTGCTTCAGTTAAAAATGCAAATCATTTTGGAATAGCCGCATACTATACGATGCATGCAGCTGACAAAAAAATGATTGCTGTTGCTTCGTCTAATGCACCAGCTTCTATAGTTCCAACCGGCGGTAAAGTTCCTAAAATAGGAACAAATCCTTTATCTATTGCAATACCTGCCGGGAAATATCCGCCACTGGTATTGGATATGGCGAGTAGTGTTGTCGCTCAGGGAAAAGTAATCCTTGCAGAAAAAGAAGGAAAATCAATACCAAATACTTGGGCAGTTGATAAAGAAGGCCTTCCTACGACAAGTCCTAATGACGCTTTGAATGGAGCAATGCTTCCATTCGGTGGACCTAAGGGATATGCTATTGCGTTTATAATTGATATTATGTGCTCAGCATTGAGTGGTGCATACGACAGCAATCATATCAATAATTTTTGGCGAGATTTTGAAAATCCTCAGAATTTGGGACTGTTTATGGGAGTTTTTGATATAGGCAAAATTATGTCAATTGAAATTTTCAACCAAAGAATGGACAGCATGATTGAAGAGATTAAAAGCTGTCCTCCGTCGCCAGGGAATGAAAGTGTTTATATCCCAGGAGAAATTGAAAACATTAAATATCAAAAGGCAGATGATAAAGGAATTGAGCTTGGTGATGCGGTAATTGAAGACTTAATTGGATTAGCGTCAGACTACTCGATATCACATCCTTTTTGATTAAATAAAACATATGACGTTAAATAATAATTTGAGGAGAAAAAAATGTTAAACAAATCTAATATAAGGCAGCGTTTAAAAAATAATGAAAAGTTGATAGGAACATTTATCAAACTTAATGATCCGGCTGTTGTAGAAATAATAGCACGTTCTGGATTTGACTTTGTGGTTATTGATGATGAGCACACGATAATGAACCGCGAATCTATTGTTGGTATGATAAGGTGTGCCGATGTTTATGGAATCGAGACTGTAGTACGTGTTCGTGAAAATAACGCTTCTGAGATCTTGCGCGGATTAGATGCAGGAGCTTCCGGAGTACAGGTTCCTCAGATAAACACGTTTAATGATGCTAAAGCGGTTGTAGATGCTGTGAAATATTATCCGGATGGAAATCGAGGATTTGCGGCAAGCCAGCGTTCGGCAGGATATGGTGATAATATTCCTACTGAATATGTTAGGCTTTCTAATGAAAAGACTTTGACTGTTTGTTATTGTGAAACAGCGCAGTGTGCTGAAAATATTGATGATATTTTAGAGTTGGAAGATATTGATGTTATTTTCTTTGGGCCTTTTGATCTTTCTCAATCTTTGGGCGTCCCTGGAGATGTTAAGAATCCAAAGGTAACAGGATTGATTGAAGAGGTAAAAAACAAAGCTATTGCAAAAGGTAAATCAGTAGGCATAATTGCCGGCAATGAAGATGCCTGCAACGAATATTTAAGCCAGGGATTTTCTTTCATCGCTTTGAGTTCGGACACAGGCATGATTTCAATGAGTGGCAAGAAAATGCTAAGCAACATAAAAGGTGAATAGTTTTTATACAATAAGGAGCAGGAATGAATAAAAACATCAGAGATTACATAAAAGTAGGATTAATCCACTTCATGGCGTACCCTAACACAATCAAAGGCGAAGGACCGATAGAAGAGACTATTAAACGAATAGCGGAAGACGACTACTTCGATGCGGTTGAAGTGACATGGATAAAAGACGACGCAGTTAGAAGTAACGTTAAGGAAATGATAGATGTATCAGGAATGGAAGTGTACTACGGCGCGCAGCCAAGGCTGCTTACAACAGGGAATAACCCAAATGCCTTGGACGAATCCGAAAGACTGATAGCGCTTAACAATCTTAAAGCAGGAATTGACGAAGCATCTCAGATAGGTGCGAAATGTTTTGCGTTTCTTTCCGGTAAGTACGAAGAAGCAACAAAGGATGCGGCGTTTGATGCTTTGGTTAAAACTACTGTTGAGCTTTGTGAATTTGCAAAAGAAAAAGGTGTACCCAAAGTGACTCTTGAAGTGTTTGACTATGATGTGGATAAATGTTCACTGATAGGTCCGGCTGAACTCGCAAAGAAATATGCCGAGACGGTGTGTGCAATGGCGGACAACTTTGGCCTTATGGTTGACCTTTCACATTTGCCATTGCTTCGTGAAACAGCACAAGAATCACTGACGCCAATAAAAGATTACATCATACATGCGCATATGGGCAATGCTGTGGTTGAAGAAGGATTGCCTGCATATGGTGACGCACACCCGAGATTTGGTTTCCCCGGTGGATCAAATGATGTCGATGAGCTTGCGGAATATCTGAGAGTTCTTATGGAAATAGGGTATATCAAAGAAGGCGAACCAAAAGTAATAAGCTTTGAGGTGAAACCATTCGGAGATGAAGACCCTGAACTTGTTATAGCTAATGCAAAAAGAACACTTAATAAAGCGTGGGCAAAACTTTAGGAGGAACAAAATGAAAATTGTAGTTTTAGATGGATACACACTCAATCCGGGTGATTTAAGCTGGGAGGCTCTTGAAAAGCTTGGCGAAGTTACAGTATATGAGCGCACTCCAAATGATAAAATAATAGAACGTATAGGTGATGCTGAGGCAATATATACAAATAAGACACCAATAACAAGAGATATACTTGAGGCGTGCCCGAGTATAAAATTCATAGGAGTTCTTGCAACAGGATATAATGTGGTGGATGTTATCACAGCAAAAGAAAAAGGTATTCCTGTTTGCAATGTCCCTACTTACGGCACAACAGCTGTTAGCCAGTTTGTATTCGCACTGCTCTTGGAGATATGTCACCATGCATGGGATCACAACCTTGCTGTTAAAAATGGGGACTGGACAAGCAATCCTGATTTTTGTTTCTGGAACTACCCATTAATAGAACTTGCGGGAAAAACAATAGGAATAATCGGATATGGACGTATAGGACAGGCTACCGGTAAGATAGCTCAGGCATTTGGTATGAAAGTGCTTGCTTTTGATAAATATCAAAACAAAGATCTTGAGTGCGAAACAATGGAATATGCAGAGCTGGATACATTGCTTAAAGAGTCTGACGTGATTAGCCTTCACTGTCCGCTGTTCCCGGAAACAGAAAATATAATGAACAAGGATAATATCGCAAAATGTAAAGATGGTGTGATAATAATCAATACGTCAAGGGGCGGACTTGTAGTAGAAAAAGATATGGCTCAGGCATTATATGATGGAAAAGTATTCGGGTTTGCTGCTGATGTAGTATCTACAGAACCTATTAAAATGGATAATCCGCTACTGAATGCACCCAACACAATACTAACGCCGCATATTGCGTGGGCACCGAAGGAAGCAAGGGCACGCCTTATGGGAACAGCAATAGGCAACCTAAAGGCTTTTGTGGATGGAACAGTTACAAATGCAGTAAATCAATAAACCTCAGGAGTAAAAAATGAAAATTGTTGTCGCAATGGATTCATTTAAAGGCAGCTGCACATCGTTTGCAGCAGGTGAAGCTGTAAGTAAAGGAATAAATAGAATTTTCCCGAATGCCGAAGTAATCAACATACCAGTGGCAGACGGAGGAGAAGGCACGGTAGAAGCTTTAGTCGGCTCGGGGCGTGGAAAAATTAAAAAGTGCGAAGTAACAGGGCCGTTGGGCAATAAAGTTATTGCTGAATATGGCATGCTTAATAATGGTATAGCTGTTATGGAAATGAGCTCTGCTTCTGGATTGCTTCTCGTACCAACAGATAAACTTAATCCATTGATTACGACGACTTACGGAACCGGCGAGCTCATAAAGGCAGCGCTTGATGACGGATTCAGGTCAATGATGATAGGTTTGGGCGGTTCGGCAACTAATGACGGCGGCATTGGCATGATGCAGGCATTAGGTGTTTCTTTTAAAGATAATGAAGGTAAAGAACTGGGTTTTGGAGGAGGTTGCCTCGGGGATTTGGACTCTATTGATATAAGCAATATGGACCCTAGGCTTGAAGACTGCAGCATAATAATCGCAAGTGATGTTTCAAATCCTCTTTGCGGAGAAAATGGAGCGTCTAGCGTATATGGCCCTCAAAAGGGAGCAACTCCTGAAATGGTGGATTTGCTTGACAAAGCACTGAGACATTATGCGGAAGTAATCAAAAAGCAAATTGGTGTTGAGATTATTAATGTGCCCGGAACTGGAGCTGCCGGAGGTATAGGAGCAGCCTTTCATGCTTTTTTAAAAGTTGATTTTAAATCCGGGATTGAAGCAGTCTTAAAACTTATAGATTTTGACAATGATTTGGAAGGCGCGGATATAATTATAACAGGTGAAGGACGTATAGATGCGCAAACAGCATTTGGAAAAGTACCTGTTGGAGTCGCGAAACATGCAAAAAGCATGGGGAATATCCCTGTGATTGCTATTGGCGGGAGTATAGAAAAAGGAGCGGAAGCTGCTTATGAAAATGGTATTAATGCTATGTTTTCTATAACAAACGGTCCTATTACACTTCAGGAGTCTATGCAAAGAACAGAGGAATTGATTACCAATTGTACTGAATCTGTAATACGAACTTTAGCGGCTGGGCAAATGTCTATTAACTTATTTGATATATAGTTCTGAATAAGGAGAAGATATGGAAGAAAAGATGAAAGTATGGCAGCAGACAGACATCTTAAAGCAGGAAATGGTCACAGAAGAAATTCCAAAGCCTGCAAAGGGAGAAGTGTTAATAAAGGTAAAATGTACAGGCATATGCGGATCTGACCTGCATTATCTGGAGCATGGGAAAATAGGCGACTTTGTTGTGGATTATCCTTTTGTTCTTGGGCACGAAAGCGCAGGAGTAGTAATTGAAGTCGGAGAAGGAGTTACTTCGCTTAAAGCAGGCGACAGAGTAGCTATGGAGCCGGGATACACCTGCGGGCAATGCGAGTTCTGCAAAACAGGAAGGTATAACCTTTGTCCTGATGTAGTGTTTTTTGCGACGCCTCCATATGACGGAACACTTTCAGAGTATGTTGCCCACCCTGAACATATGTGCTTTAAACTGCCGGATAAGGTAAGCTTTTGCGAAGGTGCATTGATTGAGCCATTAGCCGTGGGGTTTCATGCAGCAAAACAGGGGAATGCAACAGCAGGACAGACAGCAATGGTTGTAGGGTGCGGATGCATTGGACTTGTAACCATGCTTGCACTAAAGTCAATGGGAGTGTCAAAAGTGTATATGTCTGATGTGATTGATGTACGAATTAAGAAAGCGCGGGACATGCGTGCGGACGGAGTGTTTAACCCGATTACACAGGATGTTGAAGCGGAGCTTAAAAAAGCAACTGACGGCAAAGGAGTTGATTTGGTTATTGAGACTGCCGGAAACCAGAAGGCACAGTCTCAGTGTGTGGATTTAGTTAAGACGGGCGGAACGATAGTGTATGTCGGAATGGCAGCGGATGCAATTACACCGATAGATATAAATCAGCTTATTAACAAAGAAGCTTCAATAAAAACAGTGTTCAGATACAAGAACTTATATCCGACTGCGATTTCAGCAGTTGAAAACGGACTTCCATTAAAAGACATCGTATCAGATAGTTTTACATTTGATGAAGCGGACAAAGCATTTGAATATAATATAAAAAACAAAGCGGATGTGACAAAAATCGTTATTGAATATTGATGATTTTTCTTAGCTATTTCTTCTATGAAGCTGCACTCTTTTGAAATAGTAGTGGATTATCTTTTAACAAAATGTTCGTGTGTAATACAATTCGCATTTTCGGCGCGATCTACTGTGATACTGTTTTATCTCTCATAATAATTAGAATCCGTTTTATTTTTTCTTAATTTCAAAGTAATCATCATAGATAGTAATTTGTTAACTATTGATTCAAATCCGGTTTTTGATATAACGTTTATAATATTATTTAGGATATACATTTCTCTTTTGAGGCATTTTGTGTTCTGAGCTATTCTCGCAGTTTTTGCTTGTACAATATATAAGCAGTATTTAAATCTATAATAAAAATATCAAAGATATTCAGATATTGATTGCGTATATTTTTACATATAGGAGTGCTGTCGCAAATACAGTTGTGATGATTATTAGTACATGAATATTAAACACATTTTTACTTAACGTTATTAAAAGCTTTGTGACAACATAGGTATTGCAACAATTACTATAGTCAAATCATATTGTGTAAAAAGACTTTTTTTTGTGTGTATTTTCATACTGATTTATTTGCCAACTTAATTTTGTTTTCAATAAATAGGAAAGCTTATTTGTTGCGTAAAGTATAATATTTTCTAATCGAATTATTTCTTCTTCTGGTTTTCTAGTATTATGATTTCTTTTTTCATCAACTTCTTGTATTGAAAGCATTGCTATATTTATAAATAAAACAATATTTTGTATCATAAAAGAGAAGTTGAATATTTTTAGGAAAAGAATTTGTCTGTTTTAGTCTTATATTTAAAGTTCAGTTTATTAATTATCTGCTTACAACCTATATTTTGAACAGCCAAATCGAAAATGCAGCTTACAATTGATGTTTAAACAGTAGTGATAATATAGTGAAAATTTTCATCAATATCATAACTTGTTGTTGGAATTATACTGGTGAACTTTGCTTGATGTATATTTCTTTTTGTCATTTTATTACTACTCCTTTTTAGCATTAGTTGTTTTATGTAACTTTCAAATTGGTATAAATTTACAGAGCGCATTACGAAGATTGTCTAAAAAATCATATAGTTTTAGAATATTTATTATTTTCTTTCTTACAAGACTGAAACGCTAATGAAAAGAATAAGTATTTATGTGATACCGTTCTGTGCTTTTATTTTAAGGTTTACCTAACATAAAAATAAAGACTAGTAAGATATAGACATGTTTCTTTATTGTATACTGGATTTTTTTCGTTTATAAACGATTGAGTAGTGGTAGTGCAAACTCGATTTATCAACACATAATTATTAGCGAGTACTCTTAAGTTTTGTACTCTTTCAAATTTAGCTATTAATAATAAATGAATAATTTATTTTAGCTTTTACTATGAAATAGTATTTACTGTGTAAAATTAAGAGATAGATTAACTTTTTACCCAATTCATTCTTAATAAATTCAAAGAATTGTATATGAAAATAGAAAAGAGCAAAAGCTTTGACAACTCCTTGATATGATATATCCCCAATAATAAATATTTCCAAGTTAATAATAAAAAACATCCGTATTGACAAAAAATATAGAATAAAAGCATTGATAAGCATTATTTTGTTCAGATTTTGATTACAAGTAAAAAACTGTCGCTTTATTTTTTTCGATTTATGTATATATAATTTAAACATAAAAACAGCTAACAATTTTGGTTAAATTAAATAAAGTTAAATAGGGAGAGAGACTATGAAGCAATCTGGGAATATAATTTTCCGCAAGAATAAAACAAAGAATAATGTACTCGTAAGAATAAAAGATTTTGTTTTAAAATATAAGTTTTTAAATCTTATGGTATTGCCATGTATTATCTGGCTTATATGTTTTAAATATGGCCCTATGCTAGGATTAGTGATTGCTTTTAAAAATTATCGTGGAGTAGGTTCCGGATTTGCGGGGATATTGGAAGCACCTTGGATAGGATTTAAAAACTTTCAGATATTTTTTAATTCAATTTATTTTCTAAGACTTCTTAAAAATACCCTTGTTATAAGCTTTTCTCGAATAATTTTTGCTTTTCCGATTCCGATTATTTTTGCACTATTATTAAACGAAGTAAGAAATAAGCACTTTAAGAAAACAATTCAGACAATATCTTATATGCCTTACTTCCTTTCATGGGTAATCATTACAGCATTGACGGTTACAATTTTTTCAACAGATTCGGGCCCGATAAATGCAGTACTTGAGAAAATCGGCATCAAACCGATCTATTTCCTAGCAAATAAGCATTGGTTCAGGCCGATAGTAGTTCTTACGGGTCTCTGGCAGAGTGCTGGTTGGAGCAGCATTATATACTTGGCTGCAATTTCAGGGATTCCTGTTGAGCCTTATGAGGCAGCGCGTATTGATGGGGCAAACAAATTCAAAATGATATTACACATTACACTTCCTGGTATAGTGGAGATTATAGTGATCATGCTGATTCTTCAGGTAGGGCGCGCTATGACTGATAACTTCGAACAGATATTTAATATGTATAGCCCTGCAGTTTATGAAGTCGGAGATATATTTGACACATATGTTTACCGTGCAGGAATTACGGAAGGCAAGTTCTCTTATGCAGCCTCAGTAGGACTGTTTAAAGCAGTAAGTTCGCTTATATTGGTAATGGGAACGAATACCTTAGCAAAGAAATTAGGCGCAGGCGGTATCTGGTAACAACCTTTGATAAAAATATTTAGGGAGAGGCATTATCCAAATGATGAAGAGTAAAGCTGATAAATTGACAACAAAAGGTGAAAGAACGTTTTATATGCTAAACGGTATTGGTATGATAATTATTTGTTTGATATTTTTATACCCACTACTGTATGTTCTTTCAAGATCCGTTATGACAGATGCGGAAAGAATTGCAAGACCACTCGCCATGATTCCGAGAAGCTTGGATTTTTCCGGATACAAATTGATTTTTGCAAAAAATTCCAATCTGCCAATTACATATTTAACAACAATTAAGCGTGCAATAATAGGAACAGCATGCAATCTGCTTTTTACAGCTATGTTTGCTTATGTGTTATCGAAAAAGAAATATCCGCTTCGCATACAGCTGACAGCTATGCTTGCCTTGGTTATGTGGTTTGACGGCGGATTGATTCCTACATATCTGTTGTACAGATCATACGGGCTTGTAAACAGTTTTTGGGCATATGTACTTCCTTGGCTGATAAGTCCATGGTATTGCATAATAATGAGAAACTTTTTTATGAATATACCTGATGAATTGGAAGAGTCGGCTTTTATCGACGGTGCAAATGATTTTCAGATATTTTATAGGATTTATCTACCGCTTTCTAAAGCCTCTCTTGCAACAATCGCACTTTTTTATGCAGTATGGCATTGGAACCAATGGTTTGATTCAATGCTTTATATGACAGAGAGATCTAAGTGGACATTGCAGTATGTTTTAAGACAGATAATTTCATCAGCTAATATGAGTGACCTTATGGCAGAGACAACTGATGTGAGCGCAAAGCCACCATCAGAAATAATCAGAATGGCATCCACTGTAGCTACAACATTACCAATACTTTGCGTATATCCTTTTATACAGAAATATTTCGTGAAGGGTGTATTGGTCGGGTCTGTTAAGGGATAATATTAAGCGAAAACAAATGTTCACAGTAAATAAAAGTTTATCATTTGATAAAAAGATGGATAAATGAATGATGTGAAAAATTTAGCAAGTTAAAGATTTAAAAATGTATAACAAGACTTATCTGAGCTTGCTATGGTATAGGACGGAGAAGCACTATATAAAACAAAATTAGGAGGATGGATATGAAAAAGAACTTTTCTCTGGTGATTGTTGCTTTAATGGTTTTGATGCTGGCAATGGTGTCTGCATTTACAGGCTGCAACAATGATGCCGCGTCAGACGCAACAACCACAACAGAGACAAAAAGCCAAAACGACTCCAAAGAAACAGCAGAAGAGACAACAAAAGAAGATGATGACTCAATAGGATTACCTTTAGTAGGAACCGGTTCATCGCCGGAAGATCCTTTGTTTGATCCTGCGCTTGGTACAGTATTTACTATGTATACTACAAATTCATGGGCTGAAGATTCAAAGCCGGATAATGGTATGGTCAAAGAGTGGATAGAAGCCAGAACTGGGCTGCAGCTAAACTTTATCTATACTGCCAGCGACAATTATCCTGAAAAAATGAATCTTGTATGGGCATCCGGCGAAGAGTATGATGGATTTACTCAAGGCAATTTCAGGCCAGCTCAACAGCTCCTGGATGATGGATATACAGTAGATCTTAACCCGTACATGGAAACATACGGTAAAAATTTCTTAAGACTTTTATCGGATGGTTTTAAATTTGCACAAGGCCGCGAAGGTGAACTTTTAGCGTTGCCAAAACGTGTATCTAACCACAGAGGGTGGAGTCCGACAATCAGAGTTGACTGGTGCGAAGCTGCGGGCTTAACCGGACTTCCAACTACAATGGATGAATTAGAACAGTACTTGGATTATGTAGCAAACAATGATGCAAACGGAAATGGTGACCCGACTGATGAAATCGCAATGATGCCTGTGAGCAGCAAAGGTGATTATTCTGCACTTCTATATGTATGGGAAGGTACTTTCCTTGGAAAAGATGCCTACGAAGACAATTACCTTTCAGATGGAGTTGTTTATAAGGACTATACACATCCAAACTATATTCTTTTGCTTGATAAGCTTAGAGACTGGTATTCAAAAGGGTATATATATCCTGAATACTTCACTCTTACATATGCCCAAAGTCAGGATTTCATTGGAGCTGATCGGGTAGGTATGCAGCTGTATTGGTATTCAATGATAGTAAGACCTTTCCAAGCTATAGAAGAAGCAGATCCAACTAAGACATATGCAGTGCTTGGGAACATTGAATCTCCTGTTGAAGGCGTGGAATCATGCTACAGCGAAGGCAATGAATATCAGCCTGTTATATATGCTTCATCCACATCAAAGCATCCTGAAGCTGTTGTAGCTTATTTTGACTGGATGATTTCTGATCCTACAATCGACGTAACAGTTTGGAACGGAATCGAAGGCGAACACTGGGAATGGTACAACAAAGACACTCTTACATATAAAGTGTTCCCAGGGTCTGCGGACAGATACTTCAAAGGATTTCAGGCGGTCTGCCAATGGGAGCCAAAAGAACAGTTTGTAAATGTACTTCCTGAAGAATATGTATCGCAGAGATATGCTGATTTCCTACAGCAGCTTAATGATCCTGCAAGAAATTATGTTGAAGGCTTTGATATCACAGTTCCTTATACTGAAATTGGCACTGAGCTTGAGTTCTTAGGTAATGATGCACAGACATTAATAGACGAAAATATGCTTAATTATATAATAGGGGCTATTAGTAGAGATGATATGCTCGCGGCTATTGAACAGTATAAAGAGATGTATGGGAATACTTATTCAGAAGTATATACTGAACAATATAATGCATGGATAAACCGATAACTCAAATATCCGATTCACTATTCAAATGAACTAGTTGAACCGGTAGCCGGGTAGAAGACGATACTGCTTCATATTTCTTCTATTCGGCTACTTTAAATAGAAAGGAAATTTGTATGTATAATTGGAAAATCATAACTATTGGGCACCTTTCAAGAAACCGTTATTGGGGAGAAGATGAAGAAATCGGATACAGGATGCCTCTTGCAACAAGCACATTGATATTTGATGATAAAGAAAAAATTATTGTGGATCCTTCGCTTCCACCTGAAGAAATGGAAAAATCACTTTTTGATAATAGCGGGATAAAGCCGGAAGAAATAACAAAAGTGTTTTCAACACATAATCATTATGATCATTTGGTTTCACCCGATCTTTTCAAAAATGCCAAATGGTATATGTCAGGTATTGATCTTGAGGACTTAAAAGAAAACCTTGAGGAGTATAAAAAAATATGGAAACCACTGGATAAAGATATCGTAATGCAATATACTTCAGCAGATGAAGTGCTAGCTGAGGGGATAACAACTGTTGCTCTTCCCGGACACACAAAGGGAACAACAGGACTATTGTTTGATGCACCTGAAGGAAAAGTTCTTATTAGCGGCGACTCAATTATGACAAATGAATTTTTTCAAAACAAAAAACCTTATTTTTTTTGTCGGGATTTGGAAGAATCAGAAAACAGTATAGATAAAGCTGTTGAATTGGCTGATTTTATCATTCCGGGACATGGGAATGCATTTTCAGTAAAGGCATATCATCCTGAAAACAAAAAGGTTAAGTATATTTTGGAGCACATTTTGTCAAGCAGGCTTGTGTAATTATAAGCAGATTTTGAATTTTTGATTATTTATGTATTAAGTGCGCATTAAAATAGTCCTAGTGTGGGATACATGATATAATCAGATTCAGTTAATTATCAAAACGAATGCTTCTATTGCTAAAAAAGCAATAGGAGCTACTGTGTTTCTGGATATTATTTCTTAAAAATTGCGAATGCAAAGAGGCATTATTAGATGAAGAAGAAAAGAAAATTTAGCCATGATTAAATACATTAAAGAAAAAAAGCAAACATGGAAAAGCAAAGTTTTTTTATCTATGCTGTTTTCATATTTTATAGCATTTCTTATACCGCTTATAATCGGGGTAGGAGGTTTTGTTTTCTCTATTACGCTTTTAGATAAGCAGGTAAAAGAGTCAAATAGAATTTCTCTATACAGACTTTGTTCCATTTTAGATGCAAACCTAAAAAACATCAATTCGATTGAGCAGCAGCTGGAGCACAATTCCAACCTTCAAAGGCTTAATTATTCATCTTATCCATTTGCTAACGAAAGTTTGGTTTCTGCATGGAAGCTTCAAAAGGAGATGAATCTTCAGAAGCTAACGAATGATTTGGTTGAAAGCATTTATGTAACCTTTACAAACAATGATATGATTCTTTCAACTGAAGGCCTTTTTTCTCAAAATGATTTTGAAAGGCATTGTAAAAGCGCACTGGGTATGAGTTATGATTACTGGGAGAAGTCTATTGTTTTTGAAGGCACAACCAAAACTTGGATAAATGTTGGAGAATCGGATACTATTGCTATAACTAAAAGACACTATGTAATAAGCGGTGCTGAAAATAATAAGTCTACTATTACGGTTTTTATTAATCCTACGAAATTATATTCTCTAATGGATTCTCTGAAATTTACAGATGATTCGATGATTATGATACAAAACAGTTTGGATCAAATTGTTGCTGATGAAAGACAGTATATGGTTTCTTATGATATTGAATATATGGAATTAAAAGATGCACCTAACATTTTCAGTGACAGGAATACGAGAACAGTAATTAGCCATATGGAATCAAAAGTAAATGATTGGCAGTATATATTGTCTGTTCCGAATATGATATTTTCCAAGAAGACATTTGCGGCTATATCAATTTTGGTTGGGTATATATTAATCTGCATAGTGCTCGGAGTATTTCTGATTCCGAAGGCTGCGGCAAAGCATTATTCGCCAATTAAAAGAATGATGAATAAATGCTTAAGCCGATTGGAGGTGTCTGAAAACAGTGCGCTTGATGAATATGGAGTTATAGAAAAAGAATTAACAAACCTCTTAAATAAGATAATAAATGATGAAAGAGTTATGTTGGAAAATAAGAAACAGATGGTTAATACTGCTGTTTCAAGAATTATAAAAGGGCATGTCAGGAATCAGGAAAACATAAAAACTATATTGAACAATTATAATATTGATTTTCCCAATCCAGGATATTCTGTTGTTCTTTTCTCAGTTGAAGAATTCGGCACTCTTGTCGATGATGAGCATCTGGTTACAGATGACTCAGTGGCGGAGCAGATAAATTTTATTTTAAGATCTGTTATCGAAGAAGTGATTTCTGAAATGTATCCAACAAAATCGGTTGTAATTGAGGATGCTGTTGCGTGCCTTGTTAATGTACCTGAAGATAAAAATGTATGCAATAATTTGAAAGCTTTATCTGAAAAAATCAATACTTTTGTTTATGAAAAATTCGGCATAGTTCTTTCAATAGCTATCGGAAGCCCCAAATACTCAATTAGCGAAATAACAAATTCTTATCAGGATGCGCTATCTGTTATGGAGTTCATACAAACCACCGGAATAAAAAAACAAGTCATAATTTTCGGGACAATTGATAATTCCTCACTGCCGTTTAAAGACATTCAGAAGCTTACTGAGTTTGAAAGAAAATTCTTAAACTGCATGATTTCCAAAGATTATAAAAACGCTAGAGAAGTAATGGATGAGATGCTTAGCTTTGATTTTATTTCAGGATGCGACAATATCAATTTAGTTGAGATAAATAAAGCCTTTCTAATTAATATTCTTACTATAGAATTAGGGTTAGCATTATCTTCGCCTGATATAATTTTCACTGAAGGTGATCCTATACAGCAGCTGAAAAAAGCAAAAAGCATACCCCAAATTAAAGAAATTTTATCCGAGATATTTAACAAAATTATTGAATGCTCAGAAGAAAAGGAAAACATTACATCATCTCGCTTGGATGAAATATTGGAATATCTTAACGAGAACTATAAGGATCCTCAGCTAACTATTGCTTCTATAGCGGAAAAACACAACGTAAGTTCATCTTACCTTTCCCGTATGTTTAAAAATTTGATGGGCAAAGGAGTGCTTGATTATTTACACGGGTTACGGATTGAAGAAGCAAAAAGATTGATGCGTGAAACCAATATGAGTATTAAGAAGATCTCATATTTGCTTGGATATTACAACTCTATTACCATGACTAGAGCATTTAGACGATATGAAGGAGTAACGCCAACTGATTACAAGAATATGCTGTTTTCTTAGATGGATTGGAGTTTAGTATTTTCACCTCAAGATTTGAATAAATAGATTAAAGTTTTAATTTTGACATATGATAGGGTGTTTTTGTTTTCACCTTTTATATTATTAGTATTCTATAATAAATCTAATATAAAGGCTTTTAAACTATAAATTTAGAATAGATGTTTGCTAAAGATGTCCTATTTATTTCTTTGTGTGTCTGTTTATTTTAATAATTAAAGTGGATAATGAAATTAGCATTTTATTGAGATAGTTCAACTTATTTCTGTATTAATAGTAAATTAAGATCTGTGACAATTTGGCCTAGTACATCTTAATACTTTTACGGATGTATAGATATATCAAATTCTGTGTTTGCTTATAATTTATAGAGAATATGCTATAAAAATTTGACTGTAAAGAATTAAAAATAGCCATTAAAAAGAAACTGAATGCTATATCCAATACAAGTTATGAATATAACAGAGTATGGTTCTTAACCTTTAATATTAGAGACTTTTTTAGCTAACATATTTATTTCTATACTCCTGTGGAGAAAGATTATAGGTCTTTTTGAATGTCTTGATAAAATAAGATACTGAATCAAAGCCTACAATAGAAGCAATTTCGTTGATTTTTTTATCTGAATTGAGAACCATATTACAGGCAAGCTTCATTCTCTGATTTACTACATATTTACAAAAACCAACTCCCATATTTTTTTTGAAAAGCTTAGATAGATATGTAGGACTATGAAAAACTGTTGAAGAAACTGTAACGAGGGACAGGTCTCCTGCTATGTTGTCTTCGATATATTTAAGAACCTCATCAATCACACCTTTTGTGCTATGCGTGTTTTTGGATAATAAATGTGTGAATGAATTTATAATATTGATGTATTCATCATACAACCTTTTGTATTCAAGAGGATATTCTTTTACATCGAGAAGCTTACTGCAAATATCATTGTATGTAATTTTGTGCAATCCGATTTGTTTCATATATTTTATAAAGATAGATGAGATCTCAAAGCGGAGAATAATAAATGTTTCTCTATCTTTTACCATTATGCGCACAATTTTATTAAGATTTTCTTTAAGGTTTGAATTATCTCCTTCAGACAAGGCTTCGTTAAGGTTATTTAGTATTAGATCTGAATCATCAGGCATTGATTCATCAAAATTAAGAGTTTCTGAAGCAATATCTTCTAAAAATAATATTGCATCTTCTATAATTTTATTCTGCTCAAGCACTGCTGTTAGTCGAATGAACAAATTATTTATGTTAGTCCATTGACATAGGTTTCTGGACATAACAAAATTCAATGCGCTTTTTAAAACTCTTGTACAATTATCCTGAATTATATCTAGGAGTGAGTAAACATAATATATAAGCTCACCATTATCCTTGTAGGGAAAGCTTTTCTTAGGCTGCATAAGCCATACTATTTTGTTTTTGTCGTAGACAAGGCTGAATATATTGAAATGGTGCAAGAGATATTTATTTACTATTCCATCGATAGCAAAGTGTAAAGTATCTATTTGGGTTTTATTATTAGGGGAATTTTTATCCAAAGAGTTTAGTCTGCTGCATAATAATAATAAAGGCTGGTTGCCGTCAAGATCCATCTGATACTGCTCTATTTTTTCAACAATTAATTCTTTATCAGGTGTTGGCTCTGTTAATAGGTTATAAATAAATTCTCTTCTTAACACAGGAAGAGCTAACTGAAGGTTTTTTTGAACATCATGCATCAAATCATTAACTCTTATTTCGTTATCCAGGCTGCTTATTGCTTTTTCCATTGCATTTATTAAAACAGAATCATCATCAAACTTTAGAATATAATCAAGAATATTGCTGCTAAATCTAATTGCTTTTTGAACATTGCTAATATTAGTATTACCTGTTAAAAAGATTACTCTGCACTTTGGCCAGATTGTGCATATTTTTTCCTGAAGCTCATATCCATCTACAATCGGCATAAAAATGTCTGTCACCAAAATGTCAATACGGTTATTCGTCTTTTTAAGTGCTTCTTCTGATGAAGAACATTTTATTATATTTAAAGAGTTTTTAAAATGATCATCTAAAATCTCGTAATAGCTATCTAATATTGGCAACTCGTCGTCTACTAAAAGTAAATTATACATAGTCTTGATTGTTCCTTTCTTCTTGTGGGTTAATAGGGATAATAACTTCATTTCTGAAGAATTTGTTTTTTTCGCTATAAATACGCAGACCATAACTGTCCTGGTATTTTATTTTGATTCTTTGATGCACGTTACATAAACCGTTATGTTCCATATTTTCTGTTGACTCTATTGTGTTTCTTAATAATTCCAGTTCTTGCGTTTCTAATCCCGGGCCGTTATCTTCTATTATTATTTTTAAAGTGTTGCCAGATTTTTCCCACCCTATTATGAGCTTACCGCCTGATGATATTTTCGAAAAAGCATGTTTATACGAGTTTTCAATGAGAGGCTGTATTATCATCCTAGGCACTTCGAGCATGCCTAGTTCTGTATCAATCATATCCATACATATTTCAATTTTCTCGCCAAACCTCGCTTTTTGTATATCAAGGTATGTTTTTGCAAATTCAAATTCATTTTCCAATGTATCATCTTGTTTATTGTTTTGAGTGATGTATTTAAAATATTTTGACAAAGCCCTGGACATTGACAAAGCTGTTTCATTGTCAGGTTGTATGGAATGCGCGATGATATTGAAGCTGTTATAAAGAAAATGAGGAGATATCTGGGCTTGAAGCTGTTTAAGTTCAGCTATTTTTAAGCTGGCATTTTTCTCATATATTTGATGGATGCTGTTTTTTAATTTGTTAACCATGAAGTTAAACGAATGGAGCAAGTCACCGAATTCGTTATTAGGTTCATACTCGATCTCTATATCTAAAGAGCCTTCTTCAACTTTATGGAACATTTTAATGAGCTTCTCAAAAGGTTCTTTTACCATGTGGTATACACTTATAATTAGAATCAAGATTATAATTGCAGCTAAGATGGCAAGTATGTAAATAAATGCGGTGTATTTCTTTAAGCTTCCGATAATCACGGATTCAGGAGCATAAACTATGAAAGTACCGTTTAATGACTCGGAATGCTCAGCAACTATGTGATACTTAGTTTTGCCAAACTCAAAATTATCTGTGTATAGCTGTGAATTCTGAATGTTTTCATTATTCAGATATTCTATTAAGTTTTCATTAATCAAATTATCGCCATTACTTAAAATAAGGTTATCTGAATAGAAAATTGTATATACATTTTCTTCAACTTTTGAAAACAGATTGATAATTGCATCTTGTTTCAATTCGCAGAATAAATAGTAAGGAGAATGACGACGCTGTATATTCATTTGATTTACTACATACATGCTTTGATCGTTATATTTCATTAACTGATGGTATTGAGTATCCAGTGTGTATAACAATTTCTCATCATCGGACAAGTTATCGCTGTAGTATTCGTTTGTTGAGAGTTTCCTATCGATATTTTCTATATAAAGATGAACATTCTCAATCAGGCTGCTGGTGTTTTTTAGGTAGTATAAGCTTTCATGAATCGAAGAAACCACTGTTCCCAGTTCATATCCCCGCATAGACCCATATCTGTAGGATAAATCAATTATATTAATATCGTTTATGATTAGGGCATATTCAGCCATATATATTCTATCTACCTCATCTTCCAAAAGGCTTTTATTGGTTTCGAGATACGCCGTTAAAGAACTTTGCTTTTGGTTGGACATTTCATTCAATGCTAGTTTGTTAGATATAAAAAAAAGAGCTAAAAGCGGGAGCACAGAAGCTAGATATATCATAATTAATGTTTTGTATATTGAATGTGGCTTTGAATGCCTTTTTATTTTATGCAAAAATCTCACCTCTTATTACATATGGCATTAACAAAATTGTGCTATATGAACAAAATAATTATATCATGCATAGTATATATTCACAAATAACAGAATTATTCAATAATCATATTTTTTTGCTTTAATATTTTTATACTGATGTCAAGATTGTGTTATACAGTATAAGAACCTTTCATTGATGGCTTGTGATATTTGTGATAAATTCAAAGTGGTATTTGTGTAATTGGCACAAATAATAAAGAATATTTTCTATTTTAAGGAGGAGTTAAGATGAAGAAACTTATTGTTTTTGTACTTGCTTTTGCACTGATTTTTTCTTTTGCTGCGTGCAATAAAGACAGTGCAGACAACGAAGCAGACACTGCTAAAGGAGAAACGTCGGAGGGATCAGCCGATCAAACTGAAGAAACGATTGATATTTATGGTAAATATGATCCTGCGATAGAAATCGAGGTTGTGCGAAATGTGCAGTTGGCAGACACAGATGCCGATTTCTCGGAAACAGTTTGGGTAAAAGAATATGAACGCACTTTAGGTATCAAGTTAACTTACAAACTGCAGGCATTTGGTGAGCAGTATGATAATAAAGTTAACTTGCTTCTTGCATCTAATGATCTTCCTGATATGATGCAGGTAAATTTACCTCAGCTATATAATATGATAGATGCGGATCAGTGTGCAGATCTTACTTCGGCATGGGAAAACTATGCTACAGATCAGGCTAAAGAAGCTATGACTTCCGACGGCACACAAAACTTTGACATGGCATCAAGAGACGGAAAGCTTTACGCTATTCCTAATGTAGGACCGGCTATTGAAACTGCACACCATATCTTTATCCGTGAAGACTGGCGTCAGTCATTAGGTCTTGCAACACCTGAAACTTTTGAAGATTTTGAAGCTATGATATATGCTTTCACAAATGATGATCCTGACGGAAACGGTGTTGACGATACATACGGATTGAGCCTTTCAAAGGATTTATGGACAGATGGCCACGATGCAACAACATTCTTTAACTGCTTTGGTGCATATCCTAGTGCATGGGTTGAAGATGGAGACGGCGGATTGATTTATGGCGGTGTTATGGATGGAATGAAGCCTGCTCTTGAAAAACTGGCTAAGTATTATCAGGATGGCGTAATAAATCAGGAATTTGTAGTTAATGACCAAGCTAAAGCCGGTGAACTCTTTGCACAGGAAACCGTTGGATCTTTCTTCGGAATACAGTGGGCAGGATTCTTAGGCGATGCATTTGTATCATTATATACAAACAGAGAAGGCGATGCTGATGTTTGGGGATATAAAATTCCTAAAGCAACAGATGACGCTGGCCCGATAATGTATAACACAACAAGCTCATTCTATGCTGTAACTGCTGGCTTTGAGCATCCAGAAGCTCTCGTGAAGATGACAGATCTTATTATCATGATGGGCAGAGGACCGCAGAATGTAGGCCCTTGGGCTGTAGAAGAATTTGGCGATTGGCGCGATGGCGTTGAAGATCCTTATGAAGATTGGCACGCAGTCGCAGAAGAAGAAGGATACGAAACAGTACGCGATTGGGATCTTTTGTGGGACGATTGGGATTCAGCATTTATATGCCCCGAAGTTATACACAACAATGTTAACCGCTGGTTATGGTCTTTCGAAGCAATTGAAACAGGAAACTTGGGCAATCTGGAAAATAACTTCCTTGCCATGGGACTTTATGAAGGCTTAGTTGAATGGTCTGAAAACGGCAAACCTTCAAATGGTGCAAATCATCGCAATACTGCAACAGGCGAACTTGACTTTGCAAATGCGGCACTTTGGTTCAACCTTGAAAACTGCGGAAATACATTCATGGATACTTTAGCTGAAAGAGATGCAGGAACACTTAAGGCTGACATGGTTGGTGCATTTGTATCAGAGACAATGCTTGAAAAACAAGCCACTCTTGATAAACTTGAGCTTGAAACCATCACACGTATAATTACAGGCGAATCCTCAATAGACGAGTGGGATGACTATCTTGAGCAATGGTATGCACTTGGCGGACAGGAAATCACTGACGAAATAAACGAGTGGTATGCTGGAATGAAATAAATAATGTTTTAGCTATATAATAGTTGGAACGCACATGCATTGTAATAATAGGTTAGTAAATGGTGGAGCGTTTTGCTCCACCATTTAAAAAAATAATGATTAGAGGGATGGATATGAAAAATAAACAAAAGCATGCATATAGCTTAGGGGCCGGAACTTTCTATGTAATGCTTATTCCGGGTGTAATTATGCTTTTAATTTTCAATTACTTGCCTTTAGTTGGTCTTTCTGTTGCATTTCAGAAATTCATTCCGGCTAAAGGTTTTTTCGGAGATCAGAAGTGGGTTGGATTAGATAATTTTAGATATTTATTCTTATTGCCTGATTTTAAAGCGGCACTAAAGAATACTTTAATAATTTCATTTTCTAAGATATTTTTAGGATTAATTACATCAATTACATTTGCGATTCTTTTAAATGAAGTGAGAGCGATAAGAGCAAAAAAGACAATACAGACTTTTGTTTATTTGCCTCATTTTATTTCGTGGGTAATACTTGCCGGTGTATTTGTTGATATGTTATCTCCCTCGTATGGCCTCGTAAACAGACTTATCGCAGCTTTAGGAGGTGAGCCTATTTTCTTCCTAGGAAGCAATAAGTGGTTTCAGCCAATAATGATTATTACTGATACTTGGAAAGAGTTTGGATTTGGGGCAATTGTATTTTTAGCGGCTATTACAACAATAAATCCAAACCTATATGAAGCAGCGGTTATGGATGGTGCCAATAAATTTAAGCAGATAATTCATATTACACTGCCAAGCATTGTACCTATAATTATTCTCATTGGCTTATTAAATGTTGGAAATATCTTAAATGCAAACTTTGACCAGATCTTTAATATGTATAGTCCGCAGGTATATAGATCCGGTGATATTATTGATACTTTAGTGTATAGAATCGGAATAATTCAAGCGAACTACGGACTTTCGACAGCAGTAGGTTTTTTCAAGTCTCTGGTTTCATTAATATTAATATCAAGCTCCTATTATGGCGCATACAAATTTGCCAACTATAGGGTATTTTAAGGGGGGGATAATATGAAAGCAACTAGAGGAGAAAAAATATTTTACTGGATAAATGATATTTTCATGATAGTGCTGGGCATTGTATGTTTTGCTCCGCTGCTTCACATTTTCGCTGTTTCATTCAGTGAAAACGCGATGGTAGTGGCAAATAAGGTTACTTTTTGGCCAAGACATTTTTCAACATTTGCATATGGATATGTTATGGAGGCAGAACTGTTTTGGTCTGGATTAAAAAACAGTGTTGTAAGAACTGCTTTGGGTTGGACTATTAATATATTTTTCACAGTACTTGCTGCTTATCCGCTTTCTAAAAGCAACAAAAGATTTAAACATCGCACTATATTTGCTTGGTTTTTCTTTTTGCCAATGATTATAAACGGCGGATTGATACCAAATTATATACTTATAAAAGAATTAGGCTTAATAGATAATATATTAGCATTAGTTCTTCCAATGGCAGTGCCTGTGTTTTATGTTTTGGTTATGCTGAACTTCTTTAGAAACTTACCAATTGAGCTGGAAGAGTCCGCTTTGCTGGACGGTGCTTCTCAATGGAAAATATTGTTTAAAATTTATATTCCTTTGTCACTTCCTGCATTGGCAACAATAACTGTGTACGTTTTGGTCATGCATTGG
Organism: Christensenellaceae bacterium; assembly: GCA_963677605.2. Taxonomy (GTDB): domain Bacteria; phylum Bacillota; class Clostridia; order Christensenellales; family UMGS416; genus JAGLOK01. The sequence goes on from CAXXDX010000003.1 coordinate 124,198, forward strand.
AATTTCTGGTTTGATGGATTGATATATATGAATAACCCGAAAAATTATCCATTGATGACTTATCTGCAAACTGCAGTGCTTAATATCGACTGGGACAACCTTACGCCCGATGAGGCAGAGCGGCTTTCACAGCTAGGCGGAAGAACATATAACGCGGCACAGATGTTCTTGGGAGCAATACCTATAATTTTAACCTACCCGTTCCTTCAGAAATATTTTGTCAAAGGTTTGGTTCTCGGAGGAGTTAAAGGGTAATAACCATACTATTAATAAGGAGTTTGTATGGATAAAAATAAAATGATTCACATAAATGATATGAATGAACGCGACCCGTTTATACTGGCGGATAAAAAAACAAAAACATACTATCTTTATTCGGGGAAACCATGGGAAGATCATTTCAACCGCAAAATAAATGTTCGGGAAAGCAAGGACCTTATAATGTGGTCAGAACCTCAGTGCGCATTTAAACCTGAAGATGATTTCTGGGGTAAAATGGATTTTTGGGCTCCGGAGTGCCATATATGGAAAGGAAAATACTATTTGGTCAGTTCCTTTAGAAACCCAGGCGGATACAGAAGATGTGCCTTCTTGGTGTCGGAGTCTCCAAAGGGACCGTTCAAGCCTATATATAACTCTGCGAGCACTCCTGAAGGATGGCATTGCTTAGATGGAACTTTATATGAAGATAAAAAGGGCAAGCCGTGGATGGTTTTCTGTCATGAATGGACTCAGGTGCAGGACGGACAGATAGCAGCTGTTCCGATGACTGATGACCTTGGGAAGCAAGCAGGAGAACCTATCATTTTATTTAGAGGCTCAGATGCTCCATGGAAGTTTACGGATCCTGCAATGCCATGGAGATTCACACAGCCGCAGCCTGCAATGGGATTTGCGAGAGTTACAGATGGTCCGTTTTTGCACAGGATGAAAAATGATGAGCTAATAATGCTGTGGTCCAGCTTTTCTAACACAGGATATACAGTAGGATATGCGAAATCACTCTCGGGTGAAATAGAAGGTCCGTGGATTCAGGAGAAAGAGCCGATATTTTCACAGGATGGCGGGCATGGAATGATGTTTACTACGTTTGAAAGCAAATTGATGCTTACAGTACATTCGCCGAATATTATAGGCAGAGAAAAACTGCTGATTTTCGAAATGCAGGAACAAGATGGAAAACTTAAAACAGTAAATGAAATTACAGGAAACTGGAGGTATAACAGATATTACTCTGATGGAAAAGATAAAGGTCAAGGATATCCTGAACTTAATCTTGAAACTGACGATGTAGTCTACTAGATATCTGTTTTTGGAGGTATAGAATGAAGTTACAAAAAGAATACGGATTCATAAGAGGGTTTTGCCATCCTATGGATTGGTTTATGGAAACTTACGAAGTTATTGAAAAGCAGTTGGGATATGCTCAAAGGCTTAATCTCAATAGCTCCCGAATATGGCTGGTAAAAAGACTGTATGACAAAAATCCCGAGGAATTTGTTGAAAAGCTTGTACATTATGTTGATGCTGCATATTCACACGGAATCACAACAATGCCGATACTCTGGAACGGAAATGGTCTGGATATTGGTATCTTGGAAGAAGAAAACTGGCCGGATGGCGAGAAATATGTAAAACATATTGTAGATTCTCTTAAAGACAAAACTGAGAAAATCATAATGTGGGACATAATGAATGAGCCATCATGCAATGATTATTTAAGAGGAGTTGATCCCGAGGTTCGTGTAGGGCGTTGGGAGAAGATGACTAAGTTCCTCTGGCACTACTGTGAATATGTCAAAAGCTTGGATTCATTTAACCCAATCACTATCGGGCACACTTTTGTTGAAGATATTGAGCCTACGGCTGAATGTGTTGATGTAATCTCGTTTCATGACTATCTGGAGACTAGAAAAATAATTGAAAGCACTTATGTTGAGGCTGAAAAAATTTCTGAAAAGTATAATAAGCCTCTGGTCAACAGCGAGCTTGCTTGCCTTGGAAGAGCTAATCCTTATGATTTAGCACTGGAAAAGTGTGAAGAGCATAATGTTGGATGGTACTTATTTGAACTGATGATACATGGATACTGGGGAGATGTGCATGGAATAGTCTATCCGGACGGAACTATACGCGATCCTGCAATAATTTCAGCAATATATGGATTCTATCGTAAGCGTGATAAGAAGACCAGTATAAAACCGGATCCGAACAAAGAAGGTTATGCATACAGAGCAATAAAAATGATGGAAGACGCCCTAAAACAGGACATTACATTGTTTAAGAACCAAAAAAGCTCAACTGACGATATATTGGAGGCAGCGGAGTATTGTGCCAATATGCTTGAAGGAAGCGAAATGGTTCCAATGTACGAGCCGCCGACGATGACTATACAAGCATGGAGAGGCCAAAGTGAAGAAGAAAGAGACTTGAGAGCAATCAGAGATTTTGCATATGATCTCATTATCACGTTAAAAAAATATTGTCAGATTTTCTGATATAAAAAGAGTATAACAATGTATAACATAAAGCCCGTTTCAGATGAAACGGGCTTTATTATTTTCTTCTGTCACTTGCTTAGATTGATTGATTTCAGTACTTCAATTTCTTCAGGATCATAAGGTGTTCCGTCAGAATGGTAGATATCATGCATCCAAAGGCTGTTGTCCAACTCTTTATAGGGTCGAATCATATCCCAGACTTCATTGAACTGATTTTTTCCGTTTACAAATCCAAAGAAGTAACTTCCGACGTTTTCTTTTTTAAACAGAGGAAGGTGGGTTTGAATCAAGCTTCGCATTGGGCGATGAAGCCATTCGTCGTTTATAAGCGGACGGTTATACTTTTGCAATGTACGTATAAATTGCCGAGTATGCAGATAATCGCCATAGAAGTGCCATGTTATTATGTCTGAGAGTTCTATGACTGCTTCTTCGATTTCGGTAAGGTATGTGGCATCTGTTTGGTACTCATACCTTAACTCTTTGTCTGCACCCCATACATCGGCGGTCAGAGGCTGAGACACATCAGCATCGCGAAGCATTTCAAACAGATGCTTAATAAACGGGTAACTCATCATTTGTCTGTGAGAGTTCCCGGCTTCGTTAAAAATGTTCCACATTATAATTCTTTCATCGTTTTTATACCGGTTTACAAAGTCCATAACGTAATCATCAAACAAATCCCATTTTTCTTTATTGTCGGCAATTGGGTGGTATCCGATTTTTTCGGTACCGTCAAAAGGTGTTATTGGAGAACCGCCGAAATGTCCGGGGACAGGATCCGGCTGCTTGCCAAAATGAGGTTCCGGTCTTTTTACATCTTTAGGCACAAGGCAGTCACCCGAAAACAATGGCATTAATGTTATATTGTTTTTGTCACACAGAGTCAAAAAATCTTCATAGCGCTGCATAAGGCCTTCTCTTTGATGTTCCCAAACAAAAATTGACGGAAGGCTCATACGAAAGCTGTTTAAACCAATTTCGGCAGCCAACTCAACATCTCTTTTGACACCTTTCATTATTTCATCATGGCCTTCTTCCTGCCACAGCTCTACTGAATTAATGATGTTGTGCGGTATGTAGTTGCATCCTGTAATCCAGGGGCGACTATTATACCAGTCCCATATTTCTTTTTCTGACCATCTTCTTTTCATTGTAAACTCCTTTTGTTTTATTGTGATATTTTAGAAAAGTTTTATAGGCTTATGGTTTGGAATGGAATTAAAATTTATGTCTTTTTCATGTTTTAAGATTAAATAATAATAATTTCTCTCAGAGTGTATTTGAAAGCTGAACTAACAATTAATAAACTGAATTTAGTAATAAACACATTTATAAACTCTTTCTTAATTGTAATTCATTTAAAAATAATATAAGTAACAATTTATTGTTAAAATGTTGTTCATTTATGCCTTAATCACTTATATATAGCCTTTGTTATATGCATTGAGTATATAATAATCAGATAGAATATTTTATATTAAATATTGATTTTGGAGAATAAAATTATGAGTGAAAATTTAATGGTTAAAGTTGATTTTTCTAAAAGAGAGGGCATACCACTTTTTAAAAAGTTTGTTCTTTTTAATTCAGGTATAGCTCCAATTGAAAATTGCAAAAGAGATATGTATACGTTAGATGGTGTCTATGTGGAATCTTTACGTGCAGATCTTTTTTTCGGGAATCATGAACATCCTATGGGAAAGACTGTAACAGGAACTGAGGATAATATTAAATATGATTTTTCCGTGCTTGACGAATGGATGAAAATCTTAAAAGAAAACGACATAACACCGTACATGAGCTGGTGCTATATGCCTGATCCTGTCCAGGTGGATAATGATTGGAGAAAAGGGCCTAAAAACATTGATGTATGGCAGAAAATATACAAAGAATATTCTGAGCACTGTAAAGAGATTGGAATAAATGTCTATCATGAAATATACAATGAACCGGACATGGATGATGTGTTTTTTGCTGGTTCGTGGAAGGAATATCTGGACATGTACCGCTATGGCGCAAAGGGTGTACTTGAAGGTAATGCCGATGCTGTAATAGGAGGGCCTTCGACGGCTATAATTGAAAAACAGGAGGAGCTTAATGATTTTCTCAAGATGGTTGATGACGAAAATCTGCCTCTTGATTTTTTCTCGTTTCACAGCTATCCGCAGGATGGTAAACATACTGAAACGGGATATATATGGCGCAGCAAGATGGCAAGCGAAGCTTTAGCTAAATATAAAAAATTTGATACAACAGAGCTGCACATGAATGAACTGAACCTAATCCCAGTTCCATGGGATGTAGGAGGGCCGCTGGACAGTGTTCTGACTGCTATGTTAATGTTACAGTCATTCAATGACTTGCTTGAGCTAACTGACCTTACTCTTGTTCATTGGGCGCAATGGCTTTCATCCACGGTAGACGGGCTCGGAATGGTAGAGGATGACGGGAAGATAAAAACATCTATGCATGCATACCGAATGTATTCTCAGATGCCTCTTGCAAGAAACAAAGCTGAAAGCGCAGACTCGTTAGGAGTTATGGCATCAAGTGATGAGAACTTTGCATGTGTGCTTATATGGAATAAAGAAGATGAAGAAAAAAGTTTTGCTTTAGAAAATGAAAATATACCTTTTGAAAAAGGGGATATTGAAGTATACAAACTGGATGATGAATTATATCCTTATCCTAAGCATAGTGAATTTAACATCAAACCAACAATTAAACTGGATAATACTGATTTTAAAGATAATAATCTTAGTTTAAACATTGGAAGATACGGAATCGCATTTTTAAAGATTAAGAATTCAAAGAGCAGAATAAATGAATATTTGCCAAACGCCGACATAATACGAAAGTATCATTATTACTCGGATAGATCGTCAAACTCATATGCCGAATTTCATAAACCTGACTGGAGTGTTTGGCTGGGAATGGGCAATAAAGCTGATTCAAGAGCTTTGGTTGGAATAGGGCTTGAAAACTGCGCAGATGAATACAAATGTATAATCAGCCTAAGCGATAATATTGCTAAAAGCACAGAAGCTTACTTGGGTGTAAGGATAGATTACAGGGTTGAAAATGAATATATTAAGTCGGTTGAATATAATATTTTTGAGAATGAAAACATCAAAACAAATATACCATGGGGTGGTAAGAATACTTCGGATAAGACAAATATTGTAGAAGAAGAGTCATTTGTTGTGAATATCAAGAAAGACGCGCCGGAAAACTGGAATGGTGAAGTAATATTATCTTTTGATATGCAAAATGCCGGTGTTGGCAGTGAAGCAATTATTAAGCTTAGGGAGAACAACTAATCACATAACAACCTGATTGGGAATATACGATGAAGAGAAAAGCCTGCATAGCAATAATCCTAATAATACTATCTACTATAGTTCTAACGTGCTGCAGCATAAACACTAAAATCAACTCAAATATAACTGCGGAATCCATGGAAGAGCCAACTGAAAACCCAGCTGAAGCAAGCAGTGAATATGATAGAGAAAAGAACCTTATTGAAGTAGATTTTTCAGTTAGATCAGGAGTTCCTTTATTTAAAAAATTTGCATTGTTTAATTCCGGAATCGCACCATTGGAAAATTACAGGAGAGACATATATACGCTGGATGGGATAGAAGTTGAGTCGCTTAGAGTAGACTTGTTTTTAGGCAACAGTGAGTATACATTTGGAGAAACTTTAACAGGCACAAGTGATGACATCAAATATGATTTTGCAAAGCTGGATGAATGGATGAATCTCTTAAATGGCAAGGGGATTATGCCGTATATGAGCTGGTGCTATATTCCTATACCATTACAGGAAGACGGTGATTGGCGAAGCGGACCAAATGATTTAGAAAAATGGAAACAAATACACAGTGTTTTTGCGAAGCATTGCAAAGACCTTGGTATTGAAGTGTATCATGAAATATACAATGAGCCGGACTTGGGGGATGTATTTTTCACAGGCAGTTGGGATGACTATCTTAATCTTTACAGATATGGAGCTACCGGTTTGCTGGAAGGTAATCCTGAAGCTTTAGTAGGGGGGCCTTCTACCGCAATTATTGAGTCACAGATGAGGCTTAATGAGTTTATTGATATGGTTATTGATGAGAATCTGCCTTTGGATTTCTTTTCTTTTCATAGTTATCCTCAGGATGGTACATATACTGAGAGAGGATATATATACAGGGCACAGTTGGCGAATCAAACTCTCAAGGAATATGAACGATTTGATACAACCGAGCTTCACATGAATGAGATTAATACAATACCTTGGCCATGGCCGGTTGGGGGACCTCTTGACAATTCTTTAACTGCAGTTTTTATGCTGCAGAGTTTCAAGGACTTACTGGAAGAGACTGATCTTACGCTTGTTCATTGGGCGCAATGGCTTTCATCAACTGTAGATGGATTGGGAATGGTTGAAAAAGATGGGAAGATAAAATCTACCCTGCATGCATATAGGATGTATGGTGAGATGCCCTTGGGCAGGGTGCAAATTTCAAACAACACCAAATTGGACGGATTGCGTCTACCGATGAAAACATGAGCTGTGTTTTGTTGTGGAACAGGGATGAGTCTCCTCAAAATACTGAGCTAATATTGGAAAACCTGCCGTTTGATGAAGGCAAAGTTGAAATATATCTGATAGATGATGAAACCTACTCCTATCCTGAAGAAAGCAAGTTTGACATTGTACCTTATAAAACGATTGCTTTTGATAATTCACCTATAGAAATTGAAGTAGGCTCTTATGGATTTGCGTATATTAAGGTTTTAAATGAAGATAAAATTACAGAAGATGAGCTTCCTGATGCAAGGATAATACGAAAATATCATTATTATCCTAATAGGGGATCGGGCAATTATGCTGAGTTTAACAAATCAGACTGGAGTCTTTGGCTTGGAATGGGTGAAGTCAAAGAAGCGTTATCTATTGTAGGAATAGAACTTGAAGATGCTGCAGATAAATATACCATTCATATTGACACGACAAAAGAGATAGATAAATACGGTAAAGATGCCTATGTCGGTGTTCGAATAGATTACAAAACCGGAGAAAGTTATGTTAAAGCTGTTGAATACCACATTATTTGTGATAATACGACAGCCCCAGAAGTGCCTTGGGGAACGACCGCAAAGGCAGACATTGTTAATAAAGTGCAGGAAAACGAATTTATTATTGATATTTTAGGAAATGCTCCTGAGGATTGGGAGGGAAAAGCGATACTTACGTTTGAACTCCAAAATTCAGGAGAAGACAGTGAAGTTGTTTTTAGGGTTAGAGAGTAAATTATTTACTCATTATAATTTAGACTAAAAGATAATATAAAATGCCAAAATCGGAGTTATGGTTATGATTGAAAAACCTTTATGTTTTGTAGAGATAACTCTACATCCAGAAGCTGAAAAACAGTTGTCTGAATATTTTAGTATAACTAAAGACTTTATTGCGGCTGAAAATGCTGAGGCTATGTTAATTTATAGCTTTCCTGATGATTGGGCAAGTGCAAAGATGTCAAAGCTTAAAGCAATTGGCTGTCATTCTATAAGTAAAGATGCTGAAAAGTGGGCACAAAAAAATGATATACAGGTCACTAAGGCTGATCTTTTATGGACAACGGTGGCAGAACACACTCTTGCTCTTTGCATGTCTGCAGCGAGGATGATACCACAGTCAAACTACGATGTGAAAACAGGGAACTGGCTTAATCATACTGATTTGAAAGAAAAATACTCAGGGCATAGTTTTTGTGGTAAAACTTTTGGTATTTGGGGAATGGGGAAGATAGGCAGAGAATTAGCTGGCCTGCTTTCGGGATTTAAAATGGATGTATTATATAATGATATAGTTCATCTGCCTCACCAAGAAGAAACTGAGTTAGGTGTGACTTATGTCTCATTTGAAAACTTACTTATCAGGTCTGATTACTTTTGTATTCTAGTGCCTTTAAATGATGATACAAAGGGTATGTTTGGTAAAAAACAGTTTGAGTTGATGAAAAGAGGTTGTGTATTTGTCAACACTGCAAGGGCAGGAATAATTGATAAAGATAACTTTTTTAGAGCTCTTGATGAAGGAATAATCGGGGCTGCTGCATTGGATGTATTATGGGAGGAAGGTGTACCTCAATCTTCAAAAATGTTGGAATATGAAAATGTGATAATTACTCCGCACCTCGGAGGTTCTACATATGAATGTGATATGGAACTTATTAGAGGTATAATTGATGTAATAAATAATGAATAGGTGGATAATATGCTACAAAAAACTGCAAAGATATCTATTAACACAAGAAAAGAAATCGGGACATTAAGCCATAATTGGAACTATATCGGCATGGATGAGTGTAACTACATCCATACTCCGGAAGGCGAGGCTGTGCTTGAAAAATTTAGCAGCTTTCAGGAAAAACCGTATTATGTCCGACCACATTTTCTTTTTTGTAACGGCAATTTACATGGAACATATAAATGGGGCTCTACAAACATTTATACAGAAGATAATGGTGGAAATCCTATATATGACTTTAAAACTGTCGACAGAATTTTCGACACTATTAAAAAGTATGGCATGAAGCCTTTCGTTGAGCTTGGCTTTATGCCTTTGGACTTAGTGGATGCAAAATATATAAGTGGAGAAGATAAAAACTCAAAAATCAAGTGGAATCTTTTTGGCAATTATAAAAACACATATCATAGCTGTCCGCCAAAAGACTATAACAAATGGCAGAACTTAGTTTATGAACTTGTAGTTCACTGCAAAGAAAGATATGGAAGAGAGGAAGTGGAAAGCTGGTATTTTGAACTTTGGAATGAGCCTGATATTTTCTACTGGCGGGGAACGGATGAGGAGTATATCAAGCTTTATGATTATACTGCGGCCGGAGTTGAACAGGCTTTGCCGACAGCTAAAATTGGAGGGCCTTCTGTAACGGGAATTGTAAAAGGAGCAGGGAATGAGAAGCTTCTTGACTCGTTTTTAAAACACTGCAGCTCAGGAACAAATTACGCAAACGGGAAGAAGGGAACCAGGCTGGACTTTGTTACATTCCATGTAAAAGGCGGTGGATTTCCTTTTGAGATAGATGCGAGAAAAGAAAGTCCAAGCGTGAAAAAAATGCTAAGTGAACTTACTAACGGACTGGATACAATAAAAAAACACGGATATATTGATAAAGAGATAGTCCTATCTGAAGCGGATCCTGATGGATGGGCGGCCGGCGGTATATACGACAATGTTAATATGAACTACAGGAACACAGCCTATTATCCTTCGTTTGTTGCGGCAAGCTTTCATCACATGGAGATGATTGCACGTAAGTATAACGCGGATGTAAGGCCGCTGACATGGGCGTTTATGTTTAGAGGAGAGCGCTGCTTTGAGGGTACAAGGGCATTTGTGACTCAGGGAGTAGAAAAACCTGTTATTAACTACTTCAGGTTGGCAGCAATGATGGGAGAAAAGGAAATAGAGTTTAAAAGTTCATGTGCACAAGACAGAACTGAAATAGAAGATCCGTGGTCTGAAGAACTGCCTGCAGAAATAAACGGATATGCCACTATGGATGACGGTGTGATGAAAGCCTTGGTTTACTGCCATCACGATAATCAATGGTCTGAAAAAGGTAGTGTTAAGGTGGATGTTGAAGTTTGCGGAGTCGATAAAAAAGCCTGTGAAATCACTTTATATCAGGTCGATAATAATAACTGCAGTTCATATACAGCATGGAAAGAAATGGGCAGTCCTGAATACCCCGATAAAACACAAATTAACAGCCTAAAAAAGGCAAGCGAGTTAATACCGATTGTAGACAAAGAGACGGTTGAAACAAAAGATGGAACTATTAAAATACAGCTTGAACTTCCGATACACTGTATTTGCTTGATAGTTGCAAATTAGGAATATATTAAACGCAAAAGATTTACAAAAAAAGTTTGAATAAAAATTATTGAAGGATATTACATAATGAGTCACACTGGCGATTTTACTTACACTGAGAAGGAGAAGATAGCAAAAAGAAATTCTAAAGTATTCCTTGTTGATGGAATAATGTTTCAGTTTGGTATGAGTTTCATAGATGCGTCTTCGATTATATCTGTTTTTATATTTCTTTTAACGGAAAGCGCAAGCCTTTCTGGGCTTGCACAAGTTTGCTTTATGGTAGGCATAACCGGAGGCAATATCCTATGGGGATCAAAACTCAGCCGGATCAAGAACATTCCTGGATTTATGGCAAAACAGGTGATTTTTGCGAAAATATTTTTATATATTGCTTTTGGCGCTATATTTTTAGGGATAACGGATAAGGCATATGGGATATTTTTTATAGTTATATATTTTGTTAGTTTCTTTATACACGGAGCAACTGTAGCACCTTGGCAGGACATTTATTCAAGGACAATGACACCCAGATACAGAAGCACAATTATGGGATATAGGCAGTCGCTAGGAGCTTTGGCGGGAATCTTTGCAAGTATTGTTATACAGAGAATACTGTCGATATCTTCGATCGATTATAAACTGCAATATGGAATAGTTATTTTGGTTGGTACAATAATCCTGACTGTTTGTGCTATTCCGCTCTCGCTTTTAAAGGAAACTGAAAGACCTGTGACGGATCAGACTGAAAACGAAGGTATTTTCAATCTGATTAAAAGAATGCCATCGATTTTAAAAAGACAAAAACATTTTAAAAATTATATCATTGTAAGAATTTTTGATGCTATCGCTTTTTCCGTAACTACTTTTTTGATTATTGCTTCAAAAGATATATTAAACCTTACAAATGCGCAGATAGGTATTATTGTTATTATGAGGACGGTTGGACGTACTATAGGAGGCTTTTTTTCGGGATGGTTTTCAAGCAGACATGGATATAAGCCTGTTATTGTTTTACGGTCAGTATTGCTTCTTGTTTTATCGTTTAGCGGTATAGTATTATGCTTATGGTTGGGACTGCCAACATATTTCATTTATGTATTTACTGTTTTTGCAGGAATTACCGATGCGACTATGCTTGGATATATGCTTTATAAGATGTATTCAATGGAAACAAAAGCGAGGCCTGATTGCCTGATATTGGATAGTTTGATAATGCTGCCATTTTCATTCGCTTCTTTTTTCTGGGGGATTATGATTGATACTGTCGGATATCTGCCGTTTTTTATAACAACTGCAATACTTGGAATTTTTACTTTCTTTTTAGCTGTAAAAAAATTATTGCCTAAAACTGAGTTTGAAAATATCGAGGTAGAGTAATTGGAATGGGACTTGCATTATAACTTTAATATTATATTGTAATATTATTAAGAAGTACATTTAACGGGAGGTATGTATGAAAGCAAGATTGTTTGAAACACATTATATCAGAAAAGAAATTCCGATTACGCCGGCATGGGATTTCTGGACATTAAATTTAGATGGAGAAAAAGATAGAAAATATAATATGATTGTTCCCTCTTGCTGGGAGAGCAATCCTTCTCTTGCATCGTATAAAGGGCAGGGGATTTACTCGAAAACAATTGATTTCGGCGGCAACGTACGCCTTGTATTTAAAGGAATAAGTCACACAGCACATATATTTATAGACGGAGTACAAGTTGCCTATCACTATAATGCCTATACGGAGTTTCATGTTTTGTTGAAAAATATTCCCAATGGAAAACATTTGATTGAAGTAAAAGCTGACAATACTTTTCATGAAGAATCATCTCTTCACGTGCCAAACGATTATTATTCTTATGGAGGAATTACGAGGCCTGTGATTATTGAGCAGCTAGAAGACGCATATATAAAAAAACTGCATTTCACTCCCTATATAAAAGATGGTACATGGTTTGCAAAAATAGAATCCATAATAACTAATTTATCGGATAAAACTTTAAAAGCTGATGTATCATTTAGTTTAAATAATGATAGTATAGGAAGCTTATCTGTTGAACTATCACCGAACACTGATGCAGTGATTGAAGAATGCTATTTGTTTGATGATGTTATGCCTTATACACTTAATTCACCCAAACTTTATAAACTAAAGGCTCAACTAACCATAGATGGGAACACTGCTGATGATCTTATTGAGCGTGTAGGTTTCCGAGAAGTAAAGATAGATGGCGAGGATATTCTTTTTAATAATGAAAAGATAATAATAAAGGGTGTTAACCGCCATGAGGATTATGCGGAATTCGGATGTGCTATTCCTGTTGAAGCAATGTATAGAGACATAGAAATTATTAAATCGTTGGGAGCTAACTGCGTGCGCACATGTCATTATCCGAACGATGAGCGTTTTCTGGACATGTGCGATGAAAAAGGTATCCTGGTTTGGGAAGAAGCGCATGCCCGCGGGTTAAGCGAAGATCAGATGAAGCATAAAAACTTCAATAAACAAAGTGCTGACTGCATTAACGAAATGATTGGAAACCACTATAACCATCCTTCAATATTTGTTTGGGGAGTCTTAAATGAATGTGTCAGCAATACTGACTTCGGGAGGTCGATATTTAAATTGCAGATAGATCAAATCAGAAAATTGGATAAAAGCCGTCCTGTTACTTATGCGTCCCTTCAGGCTTTTATAGGAAATGACAAGTGTTTAGATTTGGTGGATATCGTTTCATATAATATCTATCCAAGATGGTATGAAAACATTGGTTCGGCAGAATTAGTAAAGAGCCTGAAAGATTTTGTTTCAGGTTCGGAAGGCAGCGGAAAGCCTTTGCTTATAAGCGAAATCGGTGCTGGCGGAATATATGGACATAGAAGTCACAACTGCGAAAAATGGTCGGAAGAATTTCAGGAAATGCTTTTAAAAGAGCAGCTAACAACAATCTTGGAAGATGAACAATTAAGCGGTGTAATAGTGTGGCAGTATGCTGATTGCCGAGTAGATCTCGGTTGGTTTGGTGTGCGTCCGAAGTGCCAGAACAACAAAGGTTTAGTGGATGTTTACAGACGTAAAAAGTTAGCTTTTAACAAGGTGAAAGAAATCTTTGAAAACACAAAATTGTAGATTCTATATTAAAACGCAGATAATATGAAGGAGAAAAATATCATGTATGGAGATCCTGTTTTTGGAACGGTGAACGAGCAGTTCCCTTTTGCAAGCACAAAGCACGGAAAGATTGTGGGAGAAACAATCGATAAAATAGCTGTTTTTCGAGGCATTCCTTATGGAGGCCGATGTGACAGAGAAAGAAGATTTATGCCGGCTTGTGAGCCTGATCCTTGGGATGGTGTTAGGGATTGCACGAAGAACGGACCTATCTGCGTGCAAACAGCAGGAAGCGTAAGTGATTTTTACGGAACAGGGGGACATCCGGAAAAACTTGGGCTTGAATATGAGACTCAGGATGAAAACTGCCTTTGTCTTAATGTGCTTACACCGGGGCTTGACAAGAAAAAGCGTCCTGTCATGTTCTATATTCATGGAGGAGGATATTGGCAGCTGTCAGGATCAATTCTTTTAGGGGCCGACAAGCTTACCAGGGAGCAGGATGTTGTTCTTGTAAGTGTTAACCATAGGCTTCATGTTTTTGGTTATCTGTATTTGGGAGAGCTGGATACGCGTTATAAAGATTCTGGGAATGTCGGACACCTAGACCTTATATTGGCACTGAAATGGGTTAGAGACAATATTGAAGCTTTTGGAGGAGACCCTGAATGTGTGACTATAATCGGAGAATCCGGAGGCTCGGATAAGGTGCATACATTGATGCATATGCAGCAAGCAAAAGGATTATTTCATAGAGCGATTGCTACCAGCTGCTTTTTGCCAATAGGGAGAATAACAAAAGACTTAGCGACAGAATATACACTGGAAGTTCTAAATCTTCTGGGAGTAGAACCAAATAATCTTGAGAAGCTTCAGCAGCTTCCGGCAAGATATATTACTCAAAAGGTGTTTGAAGAGCGAACAAGGCTCTGGTGTCTGACCTTTGCTCCTGTTTTGGATGGGATTCACATAAATCAACCGATTGGAGATGGTTATGTTCCTTCGTTTGATACATCAATACCTATTATTATGGGAGCATCCGAAGATGAGATGGCAAGCTTTGATGTGGAGTCCAGCTTTGATATAACTGAATGTAATCTTAGAGAAAAACTACTGGAACGCGGAATCAATTATGGGTTGGATATAACAGAATCTAATGTTGATTCAGTTATAGAAGCTTTCAGAAAGACAAACCATAAATATGATACTGCTGACCAGTTATTCATGAAGATTGTTTCAATCAAAAGCTTTATGGGTGGAGCTCAGTATATGGCTGAAGACTATGTAAAAAACGGAACAAATCCTGTCTTTTTATATCTAAACCGTTATGATGCTCCGCACGGAACATATCCTGAGCGAAGATATGCTGGACACTGCACGGACGTGAGTCCTGCTTTTCGCATGGTTGCTTATCCGCAGATGGAAGAATACTCTAAAAAGATTGCAGCGGCCTACTGTGCGTTTATGAGAACCGGGAATCCCTCTACAGATACGCTTTCTTGGCCTGTTTTTGGAATGGAGAAAAAAGAAACAATGATTTATGACTGTAACTTCAGTGTTGTTTCCGACCCGCTTAAAGAAGAATTGGATGCATTGGACAAGGTTTCGGGGAATGCAGGAGTAGTGGATTGCTTTATGGAAAATAACTATAAATTTCCGTTAAAAGGCAAGTGTTTTTTGTAAGTTCCGATAGATTAAATTCTACTAATATTCTTTAATATAAAAAATCACTATATCAGAATGTTAAGCAGAATATCTGATATAGTGACAATGAATTAGATTAAGTTTTCTAAGCTAATTATTATTTTGATGCTAAATACTCATCATAGTGGTCTTTGCACTGCTGTCTCCAGTACTCAACTACTTCATCAATACCTGCATCTTTTAACTCTGATATAAATTTGTCCAGAGCTTCTTCTGTATGGTTCCCATATGCATCGAGATCCAATGAATATTCATATTCGCCTTCAAGTGAAAGTATAACAGCAACTTCTGCGCTATATTTATCATTATTTACTGAGAATCCTGCGAACGGGAACATATCATAAGGAGCAACTATTGTCTCATAGAAAGCTTCAGTCTGAGTAAGAATCTCGTGGTTATGGTGAAGCTTTGGCTGGAATGAACTTCTCAGACCCCATGCCCATGAACTCCAACCATAGTCAGCAACTTCCGGACCGGCAGAACGTGTTCCGTCTTCGTTTAAGATGTAGTGCCTACCTTCTACACCACCCTGGATAAGGCAGTTTGTTTCATAATCGTTTTTAAGTACGTCAAGCAATGTTGCTGCGCGTTCAGGATTTCTTGAGAAAGCGGCTATTGCTATAGCATCACCATTATATGCATTCTGGCGGCCAACGTTGTTTTCTGTCATCAGAGTTATAAACTCTAAATCAAGTCCGTTTGCTGAACCGTTATTGAGAATAGTCTCAGCTTCAGTTGTTCTGCAGCAAACGCTTGCGCTTTTGCCTTCAACAATTAAATCGTTTGTTGTAGTAGTGTTGCTCATTACAGTAGTCGGCCACACGCCGCGTTTTGCCCACTCAGCCATTCTCAAGGCATATTCTCTGTATTGATCTGTTAAGTAGATGTACTGCAAGTCAGCTGGATCAAACTCACCATTATCAGCGTCCCATGCTAAGTCAGTTGAAGCATAAAGTATGTTTTCGTTAGGATCGAGAAGCTTCATTTTATTAGGACTTATGTGGCTGATATGAGCTTGGACACTTCATGGACTGCTGCTATTTTCCTTATACTGGCTGGTGAAATATTGAAATAGATTAAGAAAAACGTCAAAAGGAGCATAATGTGAAAAAGACATTACAAATAGATATAAAAGAACCGGGGCTTTGGCAGGTTTCGGATATAACATACGGACAGGTGCCGGGTTGGTTTGGGCACACTGTTAATGATCTTAAGATGAGCATCATCAGAAACTTTGAAAACCAATCAAAGAAACTGCCGTGTGTAGTTTGGATTTGCGGCGGAGGATGGCAGCAGATGGATTATAATCTGCATTTGCCAAACCTCGTATATTTAGCAAAAAAAGGTTATGTTGTCGCAAGTGTGGAGTATCGCTGCGATGTCACTTTCCCTTCCCATCTTGAGCAGGTTAAGCAGGCTATAAGGTATCTTAGGGCGAATGCTGAAAAATATCAGATTGATATTGATAATTTTGGCGTTATGGGCGAATCTGCCGGAGGAACAATGTCTGCGCTTATCGGAACAACAGGAGAAACACGCGAGTTTGATAAAGGAGACTATCTGGAATTTAGCAGCGCAGTTCAGGCAGCGTGCACATGGTATATGATCTCGGATTTTAATATGCTTGCAAAAAGGGCCGGAAGCGATGTGGATGTTATTAAGCATATGCTCGGATTTAATCCGTTGGATGATGAAAAGGAAACGACAAAAGCTAATCCGGGAACGTACATTTGTGATAAAACGCCACCGTTTTTGTTGTTGCATGGAACTGCTGATGTAGTTGTTCCGTGTGAGCAAACCGAAATGATGTACAGCGAACTTATAGAAAAAGGTGTTGAGGCGGACTTTTATGCATTGGAAGGTGTGAACCACGCTAAAGCAGAATTTTTCCAAAAAGAAATCAATGAGATTATAACAAAATTTTTTGATAAAAACTTAAAGAAAAAGTGATATAATCTAAATTCACTAGTTTTTAAAGTATAAAATATTGAAGTATGAGGAGAATTGATGGATAAAAAGTATAGAAGTTTATTTGAGTCGGTAAAAATCGGTTCTTGTGAAATTAAAAATCGGTTTGCTATGGCGCCAATGGGTCCTTTAGGAATGGGGGATGCCGAAGGCGGATTTAATCAAAGAGGCATTGATTATTATACTGAACGCGCAAAAGGCGGAACAGGGCTTGTAATTACAGGCGTTACATTTGTGGATAATGAAGTCGAAGAGCATGATATGCCGAACTGTCCCTGTTCAACCTGGAATCCGGTGCACTTTATCCGCACAGCTCGCGAGATGACAGAGCGTATACATGCATATGATTCCAAGATATTCCTGCAGATGTCCGGTGGTTTTGGGCGTGTTACAATTCCGACTAACCTAGGAGAGCATCCACCCGTAGCTCCTTCTGCGATACAGCACAGATGGCTGGATAAAACCTGTCGCGAACTCACTAAAGAAGAAATTCATAAAATAGTAACTCAGTTTGGTAAGGGTGCATACAATGCAAAAAGGGCCGGATTTGACGGTGTACAGATTCATGCAGTGCACGAAGGGTATTTGCTTGACCAGTTTGCCATCTCTCTTTTCAATAAGCGCACAGATGAATATGGCGACAGCCTGGAAAACCGCTTAAGATTTGCGCGTGAAGTAGTAGAGGAGATTAAAAGAACGTGTGGAGATGACTTCCCTGTGACCTTAAGATACAGCGTTAAAAGCTTTATAAAGGATTTACGAAAAGGTGCTCTTCCAGGAGAAGAATTTGAAGAAAAAGGAAAAGACATGGAAGAAGGCCTTGCTGCTGCGAAGCTTCTTGTAGAATACGGATACGACGCTTTGGATGTAGATGTAGGAAGCTATGACTCTTGGTGGTGGAGCCATCCGCCTATGTATCAGGATAAAGGATTATATATTCCTTTTTGTAAAGCAGTAAAAGAAGTGGTTGATGTTCCTGTAATATGTGCGGGACGCATGGACAATCCTGATTTGGCTGTTTCTGCTGTGGAAGACGGTGCCTGCGATGTAGTGTCGTTGGGACGTCCTCTTTTGGCGGACGCGGATTATGTTAACAAGCTAAGAAACGACGAAATAGCATCTATTAGACCGTGTCTTTCATGTCAGGAAGGATGCATGGGGAGAATTCAGGAGTTTTCTGCATTGAACTGTGCGGTAAATCCTCAGGCATGCCGAGAAAGAGCTTCAAGACTTGTGCCTGCACTTTCTAAAAAGAAGGTTGTGATTGCAGGAGGCGGTGTAGCAGGGTGCGAGGCTGCAAGGGTATTGGCTCTCAGGGGACATAGCCCTGTTATATATGAGAAAACAGGAAGAATCGGCGGAAATTTAATTCCGGGAGGTATGCCAAAATTTAAGGAAGACGATCATGCTTTGGTTGCTTGGTATGAAAATGAACTTGAAAAGCTCAATGTACCGGTTTACCTGAATGCTGAAGCAGATGCTGAAAAAATAAAACAGGAAAAAGCTGATGTTGTAATTGTTGCTACAGGTTCTAAACCAAAAATGTTTGAGCTTGGCGCAGGAAAAGTATATCCAGCGGCTGAGATTTTGCTGGATAAAGGCAAGGCTGGTGACAACGTTGTAATTATTGGCGGAGGACTTGTTGGTTGTGAACTTGCGCTTTATCTTAAAGAAGATGATAAAAATGTAACCATTATAGAAGTAATGGACAAAATTTTATCTGTTAATGGGCCGCTGTGCCATGCTAACTGCGACATGCTTGCAGAACTCATTCCATTCAAAGGGATTGAGACTATTACATCTGCAAGGGCAAAGTCCTATGACGGAAAGACTATAACAGCAGAAACTGAGCAAGGAAACGTAGAGATAGAAGCGGATACAGTTATATTGTCTGTTGGATACTATTCTGAAAACAAACTTTATGATGAGCTTAAATTTGATGTGGATAACATATATCGTATTGGAGATGCGCGGGAAGTGTCAAATATAATGTATGCTATATGGGATGGATTTGAATTAGGTTCAGCGCTAGATTAATTTTATTGTAAGAGCCGTATTGTATAAATATGTGAAACCTGCATTAATAAGAAACGAAAAACTGATTAGTTAAATTATAGAAGCACATCTTTTAAATGGATGTGTTTCTTATTCTAATTCTTATATAAATAAAGCAAAATGCAGTTTGCCAAAGAATGATATTCGCTCTATAATATTTTTGTATAAAATATAAGGCATTTTCCGATTAATAAACTTATGTGATTTTTACTTGAGAAAGGTATTTTATGATTGATAAAGTGGTAGATGGTTCATTGAAGCTTGGTGTATGTTATTATCCTGAACATTGGCCAAAAAGAATGTGGGAAGACGATTTCAAGAAAATGAAAGAATACGGCATCCAGTATGTCAGGATGGGTGAATTCGCATGGAATTATTTTGAACCCAAAGAAGGTGTATATGATTTCACTTTTTTTGATGATGCTGTAGATAAGGCGGGGAAGTATGGACTAAAGGTTATAATGTGCACTCCTACGGCTACACCACCTATATGGATTAGTGAAAACTATCCTGAGATACTCAATGCGGACAAAACCGGCGTAATAATGCGTCATGGAATGAGACGCCATACAAACTACAACAGTGATGTATATAATGAGTATTCCGCAAAAATTGTAACAGAAATGGCAAAGCATTATTCGCGTAATCCTAATATTGTAATGTGGCAGATAGACAATGAGTTAAACTGTGAAATTAATGTATTTTATTCGGATTCAGATCATAAAAAATTCCGCACTTACCTAAAACAAAAGTATAAAACTATAGAAGAGCTTAATGAAGCTTGGGGAACAATATTCTGGAACCAGTCATATCAAAGCTTTGACCAGATATATCTTTCGCGGCCAACTCCAGCGGACTCTTCAAATCCACATCTGATGCTGGAAGAGAAAAAGTTTATTTCCCATAGTGCAATTAATTATTGTAAAATGCAAGCAAATATTATAAGAAGATATTGCCCAGAGGTACCTATTACTACAAACGGTATGTTTGGACATCTGGACAATCATAAAATGACAAAGGATTGTCTTGATTTTTACAGCTATGACTCATATCCGGCGTTTGCTTTTTCAAGCGATAGCTACGACAATGAAGAAATTCGACCTAGTTTTAATGATAGATGGTCAAGCATGAAGCTTTGCCTGGTAAGAAGTATTTCGGAGAACTTCTGCATTATGGAGCAGCAGTCCAGTGCCGGAGGTTGGGTTAACCGCATGAAAATGATTACTCCAAAGCCCGGACAGATGCGCCTTTGGACATGGCAATCGCTGGCTCATGGTGCGGATATAATATCTTACTTTAGATGGAGAACGTGTACTTTTGGAACTGAAATTTACTGGCATGGTATAAACAATTACGGCAATGAGCATTGCAGACGCTTGGACGAGCTTAAAAAGATAAGTGATGAAATTGAAGCTGTGAAACAAATTGCCGGTAGTAAGTATCAAGCAGAAGTAGCCCTAATTAAAGAATACGCAAATGAATGGGACGGAGAATTTGACATATGGCACGGTCCTTTAAGTTCAGAGAGTGAAAGTGTATGGTTTAAAGCTTTGCAGATGAAACATATACCTATGGACATTAAGTATATTAATGATGATGTAACTGCTGAGGAGCTGTTGAAATATAAACTGCTCGTATTTCCTCATGCTGCAATTATGACAAAAAAGACTGCATATTTATTTAGTGAGTATTGTAAAAAGGGAGGAAAACTCATCTTTGGATGCAGAAGCGGATATAAAGATGAATTTGGAAGATGTTATATGGACACGCTGCCTTCTGTGCTTAAAGGCATTGCGGGAGTTGAAGTGGAAGACTTTACTGCAACAAGCCCTAAAGAAGAAGCCAATCATATAATGTTTGCTGATAAGCAAAAAGCTGAAACAAAATCTTTTGTTGACATATTAAGGCCAACATCAGCAAGTGTTATTGCAACATACGAAGGCGATTATTATGACGGTAAACCGGCTGTCACTGTTAACAAAGTCGGTTATGGGCAGGTAATATATTACGGTTCCGGTTTTACTCATTCGGCGGCAACATGGCTTGTTGATTATCTAGGGATTAAAAGTAAATATGATGGCGTAATCGAATTGCCGGAAGAAGTGGAGCTGGCTGTAAGAGACGACTATATAATATTGCTAAACTATAAAGACAAAGCATTTGATATCAAACTCGGAAAAGAGTTTTATAATGCAATTAACGGTGAAAAACTTGAGGGTATTCAAAAGATTGATCCTTTTGGAGTGTTTGTGCTTAGTGATGTCGAAAACTGACATATTACTTTCTTTGATGTGAAGAATTTTATTATTGATTCGGTTTCGGAATAATCTGAAAATACTTTTTAATATAGTTTCTATAACAATAATCCTTTTTGTTTATGTTATAATCAATGATATTGGTATAATTTACCGAAAAACCATTTAAGTACTTAATTATACAGTTTGTTATTTTGTAACTTTATCGGAGGCAATAAAACCATGAAAAAATGTGTTCAACTTTTATTTGCAACAATTTCTGTTATTGCGCTTCTATCCGGGTGCTATTTATTGCCTGAGGAGGAAGAGTCGCTTGAGCCTCCGCTCATTAAACCTGCGGAAGTAGAATACAAAATACAGGTTATAGAATTGAGCGACATCGCAAAAGAAACTACTATTTATGGCAAATTCAAATCGCAGCAGGAAGTCACTTTGTGCTTTGAAGAGCGCGGGGGATATCTTATAACAACCAACGGAAGGTATGGCGGCAAAGTTAAGCAAGGCGATATCTTGTTTGAGCTTGACACCGACGATATGCTGATGGAGCAAAAAGTTGCTGAGCTGAATCTGGAAAAGGCAACTATGTATTATGAACGGGTAAAACAAAGAACCTCTTCCACATATGAACGCCGTATGGCAGAAATAGATATGGAAATCAAACAAGTCGCATATGACAAAGTAAGCCTTGAAATATCAAAGTCAAAAATTATAGCGCCAATAGATGGTGTGATAACCTATGTGTCTAATGCAAATGTAGGAGAGTATGTTTCCGCAGAAAAAGTTATGGTAAAGATTGCAGATGAAACAGAGCTTACTCTTTTGATTCAAGGAGATGATGCAGCAAAACTTAACATGGGAGATACTGTAAGAACTGAGTTTACAATAGATAAAGAAAAAGTGACATTTGAAGGCAGAGTATTAATGTCTCCTAATGATAAACCAGAAAACATGCAGGAGAGCTATGATGAGCCCACAGCAGTTGTTGAGATTATTGGATTTGACACATCAAAGGCATACTTAAATCAAGAAGCAAGAATTACAATTACAGAACAAAGCGCAGAGAATGCAGTAGTAATAAAAAGAAGTGCCATTAACAATTATTTTGGCAGAACTTTTGTTTATGTGCTTGTTGATGGAGTAAAAGAAGAGCGAGATGTTAAGGTAGGGATAACAACTAATATAATGGCTGAAATAGTTGAGGGTTTAGATGTCGGAGATGAAGTCATTATGAACTGACAGATTTTTCTGTTTGGGAGTATAAGTTGCTTTTTTTAGTAATTCGAAAAATAATTAAGAATAAATGGCTGTCGCTCAGTCTTTTTATTGGCATGCTGTTAACTGTTGCGATGGTTTGTGCAATCCCGCTGTTTACAAACGGCATACTGCAGAGAATGCTTAAAAAAGATCTAGAGAGTTTTCAAAATAAAAGACACATTTATCCCGGACGATATGAAATAAACTTGGATTTATATACGAATTATTCTTTCAGGGATTCTCAGCAATACAAAACGTACAATTTTTTTGAAGACAAGATTGACAATCAGTTTATCAATGATATTGGGATTAATTCTACTGCTAAAAGACATGAGCTGGAAATGAGCTATCTATATTATACTCCTGAAGAATATTATGGTCTGGAAGAAGCTGAAAGACTCATTTCGCCTATGGTTGGACTAGAAGGGCTTAAAGAGCACAGCACGATTGTTTCTGGAAGATATCCTAGCGCAGAAGTTGTCGATGGTGTTATTGAATGCGCTTTATTGCCTCAGTTTCAAAGAGAAAATGACGTGCTTCTGGATCATGTTTATATATTGGAAGACTACACGGATAAAAACAGCGAAGTTATAAAAATCAAACCTGTCGGCATTATAACAGTTAAAGATGAAAATGATCCTTGGTGGATAAATATTGATAATTACTACGATGCGTTTTTGATAGATTACGACTATATGAAGTCGAAGTTTCTATATGAAACAGAACAAATCACAAAAGCCAAATGGCTCTATCAATTGGATTATTCCCAAATAGAAATTGAGGATTTAAACTCTTTTGTTGCTGCAATAGCTTCTCAGGATGAGTGGTTTAATGAATATTCGGGAATACGTCTTGAGTTCAAAGCGCTTGATATTTTCAATCAATATCTAGTTAGAGCGAAACAGCTAAGGCTGACTCTTTGGGTTCTGCAGGCTCCAATACTTATTATGCTGGCTTTTTATCTGTTTATGGCAGCACAGCTTGTCATTGAAAACGATAAAAACGAAATATCAATATTGAAAAGCCGAGGATTTTCCAGATGGCAGATATTTGCAGTATATCTTCTGCAAAGCAGTTTGCTTGCATTCGTTGCATGCTTGGTCGGACCTATAGTTGGCATTCTAATTTGCAAAGTATTGGGTGCTTCCAATGGATTTTTGGAATTTGTGTCACGAACAAAGCTTCCTGTAAAAATGACAAAAGACGCTATAGTTTATTCGTGCGTTTCGGGATTGTTTTCTATTGGAGTTATGATAATACCTGCAATAAAAGCTTCTAAAGTATCTATTGTTGAGCAGAAACAAATAAAGTCACGTAAGTGGAAATCTCCATGGTGGCAGAAAACTTTTTTGGATATAATTTTGTTGTCAACATCTATATATGGTCTAAATAGCTATCTAAGACAGGGTGAAGCAAGGTTTGCAATGGAACAAACGGGATTAGAGTCGCCGATTGATCCGTTTATGTTTTTGATTCTTACTCTGTTTATTCTCGGAGCCGGTCTGATGTTTTTAAGGATCTACCCTCTCCTTATAAAAATGATATACAAAATAGGGAAAAAACACTGGAGTCCTGTGATGTATTCTTCTTTGGTGCAAGTAAGTCGCTCTACGGGAAGAGAACAGTTTTTAATATTATTTCTTATTCTAACAGTTTCAGTTGGTATATTCAGCGCAAATTCTGTAAGGACGATAAATAAAAATATTGAAGACAGGATATATTATGACATTGGCTGTGATATTAAAATGCAGGTTGAGTGGAATTCCAGTGCGATAGTGGGAGGAACTGATATGGTTTCTCCAGAAGCTGCTACTATCTCCACGGCACAGGAAACCGTTGTATATATTGAACCGCCTTTTTCCGCTGTTGAAAATATTTCCGGAATAGAAAGTGCGGCTAAAGTTTTAAGGGAAGATGAGATTATCGTTAAAACTAAATCTGATACCATTCAGACGGAACTGATGGCTATTGAACCTTACAGTTTTGGAAATGTTGTGTGGTCATCAAATAATATACTTCCTCACCACATCAACGAATATCTAAACCTTATGACCTACTCTTTAAACTATGTAATTGTATCTGAAGCATACAGACAGGAACTTGGTTTGGAAACCGGAGACTCTATTACATACTATTGGGCTGGGCAATCCCATATTGAGGGAGTTATAGTAGCATTTGCAGAATTCTGGCCTGGCATAAATCCTTTGGAATCTAATGAGAGCAAGTATTTTGTAGTATCAAACCTAAGATATGTTCAGGTACAGACAGCTACACAGCCATATGAAGTATGGATGAAAACATCAGGAGATTCCAGCACTGCGCAAATCTATAACAGTATTGCAGAAAATAATATAAATCTTAAGTGGATAAAAACTGCGAAACAGGAAATTATCTCGAAGAAAAACGATCCTTTTATACAAGGAATTAATGGTGCTATGACACTTGGATTTATAGTAACAATGATGATAAGCATAATAGGATATATAATATATTGGGTACTTTCCATAAAGGCCAGAATACTTCAGTTCGGCATATTCAGAGCAATGGGAATGACTAAAAAAAATGTATTTGCTATTATTGCAATAGAGCAGCTTCTTATATCGCTTACTGCTATCATAACAGGCGTTATTATAGGTGGTATAAGCTGCAGCTTGTTTATGCCCCTTCTTGAGGTTATAGGCAGTGCTTCAGAGCAGGTACCGCCGTTCAGGCTCATTGCA
This sequence comes from Christensenellaceae bacterium, assembly GCA_963677605.2. Taxonomy (GTDB): domain Bacteria; phylum Bacillota; class Clostridia; order Christensenellales; family UMGS416; genus JAGLOK01. Next base: position 149,667 of record CAXXDX010000003.1, read on the forward strand.
GACAGAAGTGACTATATAAAAATCTATACTCTTCTTACTATTATGATGGCAGGGGGAATATCTTTTATCGGGACAGTAGTTTCAAAGATTAAAGTCGCTCAGGTTATAAAACTTGGTGAGGACTAACTTATGAGTGGAACATATATAAAAAATAATAATTTTATGTTTGCAGATAATATAAGCAGAACATATAAATCCGGAAGTCAAAGCATAAAGGCGCTTGACGGTGTTTCGGTTGACATTAAAAATGGAGAACTTACTCTATTTGTGGGCAGGAGCGGATCTGGGAAGACTACATTGCTTAATGTTTTAAGTTCAATGGAAAAGCCTGACGCGGGCAAAGTAATCTTTGACGGAGTTGACATTACAAATCTTTCTGATACAAACAAGGACTTGCTCAGAAGAAATGAAATAGGCTTTGTTTTTCAGTCTGTGGCGCTGATATCACTAATGTCCGCATATGAAAACATTGATTTTGCACTTAGAATATCAAAATATGACAAAGCGCAAAGAGACAGGCGGATAATGGAATGTTTAACCACTGTGGGGCTTGCTAATCGTGCAAAACATCGTCCGAGCGAACTGTCCGGAGGAGAGCAGCAGCGTGTTGCAATCGCAAGAGCAATAGCTCATGAGCCTAAAATACTCTTTGCTGACGAGCCTACAGCAGAGCTTGATACGCATCTAGGATTGCAGGTTGTTAAAGTGTTTAGAAAAATGATAAAACAACATAATGTTTCTGTGGTTATGACGTCTCATGATGTAAACATGATGGAGCTTGCAGATCATATATATAGGCTGGAAGATGGTAAGGTTGTTGAAGAAATTCATAACGATGTTTCCGATGGTGACAATGATGATTCAATGTGAAAATCTGGTTAAAATATATAAGACCAAAGAAACTGAAGTCGTCGCTCTTCAGGGGCTTGATCTTACTGTTGAAAAAGGCGAGTTAATGGCGATAATCGGTAAATCCGGAAGTGGGAAATCCACTCTATTAAACATGATTGGAGGGCTTGACAGACCTTCTGCCGGCAAGCTTTTAGTAGATGGAAGAGATATGCTCAAGTTCAGCGAGAGGGATTACATGCTCTACAAGCGTGATGTTGTAGGTTTTATTTGGCAGAATAATGCGAGAAATCTTGTTCCGTATATGACGGCGCTTGAAAATATTCAGATCCCGATGATTAATAAAAAATCAAAACAGCGCAAGCAAAGAGCTCAGGAGCTTTTGGAGCTTACAGGACTTTCCAACCGAGCGGGAAATAGGCTTGACCAGCTTTCAGGCGGTGAACAGCAACGTGTTGCAATATCTATTGCACTTGCCAACAATCCCAGCATTCTTTTGGCTGATGAACCTACAGGATCGGTAGACTCATCAACGGCAGCGGATATTATGAAGATATTCAGAGATATATCACACAAAATGGGTGTAACAGTTATAATAGTTACCCATGATATTAATCTTTCTAAGCAGGTGGACAGGATAGTCGCCATACGCGACGGACGCACTTCCAGCGAGTTTTTGCGTGTAAATGCCTATAAGGATGAGTTCAGCAAACTTGCATCATATACAAATCAGGAAGATGAACACATAGAACTTGCCGTCGTTGACGGAACAGGCAGAGTGCAGCTTCCCAAGGATCACTTAAAAAATATTGGTATATCAGGGAAGTCTCATGTCAAAATTGACTTTGAGGATAATAAGATAATTATTGCAAATCCAAAAGAAAAAAGCTAGAAATGGGCTATGTGAAATAATATTATTACATAAATTTTAATATGCAATATAATTGTAGAACAATAGCTTATCTATATAGAAGATTTGGAGGACTGGCAAAAGGATTTTTGGATATTGTAATACTTCAAACAACATTTTTCTTGAAATATCGATTACACTCCATTACTATTTACTTAATTCATAAGTTAGATTATAAAAACACAACACCAAATTTCAAATTTTCATTTAAGGAGTCAGATATATGTCAAAAACATATTATATTGATAATAAATCAGGTAATGATTCAAACAGCGGACATAATCCGGAACAAGCTATAAAAAGTATAGAAAAGGCTAACGCTATAAAGTATGAAGCAGGAGACAAAATATTATTTAGATGCGGATGTGTATGGGGGGAAATGTTTTATCCGTCTGGTTCTGGAACAGTTGAAAACCCAATAACAATAGACTCATACGGAGACGGTGAGATGCCTATAATCGACGGAAGCGGCATGGAAGCTGCTGTGCTTATTAAAAATTTAGATTATTGGACAGTAAAATCAATTAAGTGTAAAAACACGTTTAGTTCCCGTTCGGTTAGGTGCGGGATAAAAATAGTCGGAAGACCTGAGGGAATAACAAAAGGCATTCATATAGAAAGTTGCGAAATATGTGAAGTTCATGGAGAAAACAGAAGAGCAATGCCGTTTTATAAAAGCATGTATTGGAATTCTGGGATATATGTAACCTTTCCGGGAAGAAGCACAAAAGAAAATCACCTTGATGATATATTGATACAAAACAACTATGTTCACGATGTTTTAACAAGCGGAATACGTGTCAATCAGGATGAAGATGTTAAAAACGACTGTTATCATACAAATGTAATCGCACGCGGAAACAAAATAGAGCGGACAGGAACAGACGGGATGATTATCGCTAACTGCGATGGACCGCTTATAGAATATAATCGTTGCTATGACGCCGGAGCTTTAGGAACGCTGGAAGATACTTTTCTCATTGCCGGTGTATGGGTTTGTGCCACAAATAACGCTGTGATACAGTATAACGAAGTTGCTCGCACGCGTCTTTTTGACAATGACGGCACTGCTTTTGACACTGACTGGGGAACAGCAGGAAAAACTATATTCAGATACAACTATTCACATGAAAACGAAGGTGGGTTCTGGCTGGACTGCACGGCATTTAACATGAATGACAAATGTGAAGGTACAATACTGGAGCATAATGTAAGTGTTAACGATAAAAGAACACTGGTTCAGGCGGACACCGGAATCGAAACTCTTTTAGAAAATAACTTGTTTATAAACTTTAAGGAAGAAGATTTCAACATATGTATACAAGCTGATGGCAAATCGCACAATTATAAAAACAACACTTTCATATTTAACAAAAATCCTAAGGACAAATGGAATGAGTCAACGTACAGCGGAAACAAATATTCCGAAGGTATAACTAATGCATTAGATACAAAAGCTCAGTCTGTAAAAAATGACTATTCTTTTATAAAAAAGGGCATAAATTTAGATGGGTGTGAAGAATTGTTTGGATTGAAGTTTGACGAAAAGTAAATCAATATTTGTTCATTATATACAATTTTTTGTATATAATGAACAAAGACATAGTGTTATATTTTAGTAATTTAATCAAAGAGAATGGAAAAAATATCGCAAAAATATTAATATTCCGCAAGAGATGTATTTAAAACGCAATTGAAACGGCTCCCTTTTAAAAATTATAATTAGAATATAATCTAACTTAATGGGAGGAAACTTATGAAGAAGAACTTGACGATTTTTTTAGCCCTCGCAATGGCTTTTGTGCTGTTGTTTGCGGCCTGCCAAAAAGATCAAGAAACTGCTCCGACCAAAGACAGCGACAACACTGCATCTGAAAGCGTAAGCACAGAAACAGAAGCTGACGATCAGGTCGCTGTGGAAGAAGACAAACCTTTCGGCAAATATGAAGAACCATTGGAAATTCACTTTGTCCGCTCGGTTGAAGACACATTAGAGACAAATGTTCTTGCAAACCTTGACGGAGACCAGACGGTTGAAGACAACATCTGGACACGCGTCTATGAAGATGAACTGAACATTAAAATCGTTTACGATTGGATTGTTTCCGGTTCAAATGACGAATATCAGTCAAAACTTAATGTAGCATTGGCAAGCGGAGATATTCCTGACTTAATCGGCGTTGACTCAACACAGATGGTTCAGCTCATGGATGCTGGAATGATTCAGGATCTGGCACCGGTATTTGATGAATATGCTGCTCCTCTTACAAAAGAAGTAATCAACCAGGACGGAGACGCTCCTTTCCTTGCAGGTAAAGTAGGCGATGCAGTATATGGACTTCCAAACACCGGCGGTTCAATCGACAATGTAAGCCTTATGTGGATACGCACCGACTGGCTTGAAAAGCTTAACATGGAAGTTCCGACAACAATGGATGAGCTTATCAACATGATAGACGCTTTCTGCGCTGCGGACTTTGACGGAAACGGCGAAGATGACACAGTTGGACTTGCAGTAACAGGATCGCTTTGGGATGGATATGCAGGCCTTCAGGGATTCTTTAACGCATATCAGGCATATCCGAACATCTGGATTGAAAAAGACGGTAAGCTTGAATATGGTTCAATTCAGCCGGAAGTGCGTGATGCATTGGTATCTCTTAATCAAATGTTTGAAGCAGGCTATATAGATCCTACATTCGGCGTTAAAGACGGCGGACAGGTTGGCGAAGCTCCTGCAAATGGATTCAACGGATTCAACTATGGACAGCAATGGAACTCATTATGGCCTCTGCAGTCATGCCATGACAACTTCCCAGATTCACAGTGGACAGTATATCCAATAGTTTCAGCAACAGACAAACCTGCTAAAGCACAGATTCAGCTTGGAACAAGCACATGGTGGGTTGCAAACAGCGAATTTGAGCACCCTGAAGCATTGGTAAAAATGTTTAACGTATTTATCGAAAAATGCTGGGGCGAAACAGGCGATAACGGCGTTTACTACGCACCTCCTTATGCAGAAGGTATCTGGAAACTTTCACCGGTTAATCCTTCTCCTCCATTCAAAAACCTTGACGCATACCTGCAGATCCGTGAAGCAACACAAAACGGTGATACTTCAGTTCTTACAGGCGAAGCAAGATCAATTCAGGACAAACTTGATTCTTATAACTCAGGAAGCGAAGAAGGATTTGCTCTTTGGGGATGGGAAAGAATTTATACACCAAACGACGACTGTTCATATTCAGCAATGGAATATTATCAGTTGGAAGACCTTTATGTAATGGACAAGTTTGTTGGCGCACCGACGACTACAATGGTTTCGAAAATGTCTACATTAGAAGACATGCAGGACGTGACTTTCCTTAAAATTATTTTAGGCGAAGCACCAATAGAAGACTTTGATAAATTCGTTGAAGACTTCATGGCTCTTGGCGGAACAGAAATTACTGCTGAAGTCAATGAATGGTATGACTCGGTAAAATAACTATAATAATACAATAACATTGTGATGCGGATGGCTTGTTCCGTCCGCATCATAACTTTATCAAAGGATTATTTAAATGCAAAAGAAAAACAAAAAGAATATGTCGCGTATAAGGTTAAAGCGTGAACTGCCTATGCATATTATGCTTATACCTGCTGTGGCTGCAGTCTTTATTTTTGCCTATGTTCCTATGGGAGGTTTGGTAATAGCCCTCCAGAAATTCATACCGGCAAGAGGATTGTTTGGAGACCAGCAATGGGTAGGTCTTGATAACTTCAGGTATCTGCTGAGAATGCCGGGTTCAATACAAGCACTGCGAAATACGGTTGTAATTGCTTTTTTCAAAATGCTTTTTAATCTAGTAATTCCTATAACTGTAGCTATATTGCTTAATGAAGTAAAATCCGATCTATTTAAACGATCGGTTCAAACGGTTATTTATTTGCCTCACTTCTTGTCATGGATTATTTTAAGCGGAGTATTTGTGGACATACTTTCTCCAACGGATGGAATAGTTAATAGATTATTGGAAACGATGGGTATTGAGCCGATATTTTTCTTGGGAAGCAATAAATGGTTTCAGCCAACGATAGTAATAACCGATGTTTGGAAGAATTTTGGGTTTGGAACAATAATATACTTAGCTGCAATAACTAATATTGATCCGGGCCTTTATGAGGCGGCTAAGATGGATGGTGCGAACAGATGGCATAAAACCATTTATATTACACTGCCCGGTATGTATATGGTTGTAATACTAATGGGTGTTTTAAGCCTTGGGAATGTATTAAATGCCGGATTTGAGCAAGTTTACAATATGTATAGTCTTCAAGTCTATGAAACGGGAGATATAATAGATACGTTTATATATCGAATAGGTCTGAAAGATGCCCAGTTCGGTGTGGCAACTGCAATGGGGCTGTTTAAATCACTAGTATCATTTGTATTTATATCTGTGTCATACTACGTCGCTTACAAATTTTTCGACTATCGTATTTTTTAGAGGAGAACATTTATGAAATTCAACAAAGAAAAATATTCATCGAAGATTTTTGTAGTAGTAAACACTATAATATTAACTATTTTAGGCTTAATTTGCCTGCTCCCTCTTATTAATATCTTGGCTATATCATTTAGCTCATCGGCGGCAACAAACGCAGGCAGAGTTACATTATGGCCTGTTGATTTTACTTGGAGCTCATATGTATATGTAGCTCACAGAAGCGCCTTTTGGAGGTCTCTCGGTGTTACTGTATTGCGCTGTTTCTTGGGAGTACCGCTTAATGTTCTTTTGTGCATACTGGCTGCTTATCCTCTTTCTAAAGATAAAACAAGATTTAGACACAGAACAATATACACTTGGTTTTTCTTCCTGACAATGCTTATAAACGGGGGACTTATTCCATGGTATATGACAATAAGATCGCTTGGTTTGTTAGGCAAAATATGGGCATTGGTTCTTCCAGGAGCTGTTCCTGTTTTCAGTGTTGTGCTTTTGTTAAATTTCTTCAGGAATGTGCCTAAAGAGTTGGACGAAGCAACATTCATTGACGGAGGAGGGCATTGGAGACTTTTGTTCCAGATATATGTACCTGTATCGCTGCCTTCAATAGCAACCATCAGTCTTTTGGCGTTGGTTTTTCACTGGAATAGTTGGTTTGATGGTATAATACTTATGAATAAACCGGCTCAGTATCCTTTGCAGAGCTACCTTCAAACAGTTATTGTACAAAGAGATCTGTCTCTTCTTGGATCATCCGACTGGCAGACTATTTCGCAGGTTTCAGACAGAACTGTAAAGAGTGCTCAGATATTTTTATCGTCTGTGCCAGTAATAGCTATGTATCCTTTCTTCCAAAGGTATTTTGTTAAGGGAATGGTTATAGGCTCAGTAAAAGGATAAATTTCTACTATATTGGAGTGCAATGAATTTCTTTCATCTTAGAGTTTACAGACGTTTGATATTATCTGTTCTTTTGGTTGTTGCTGTTTTTATCCTTATAGGTTTCTGGGGATTAAACAGTAACAGAAATGCTATGAGAACAGAGATTGAAAAAGATGTTTGGTCAAGTTCAAATTATTATGTGTCCCAGATGGAAACTGAATTTGAAACGTTGATAGGTCTGCAGTCGAACTTTGCTGTAAATAAAGATTTAATGGAACTTATTGTGGCAAAAGATATAATGACTCCATATCAATTTACTGAGAAAGTTAAGAACGTATCCAACCAGCTTATAAATATAAAGCATCTTTATACCTTAGTTGAAAATGCTATGATTTTCATACCTGAGCAGAATTCGATTATAGCGGCAACACCTCCTTTCTTTGATGATGCGAAAGATGAAATATGGCTTAACCACAAAGGAGCAGGCATCCTTTCCTCTGGAGATGGAAACATCTATCTTGTCAGCTATTTCCCGACTATTTACCAATCGTGCATACAGATAACAGGCAGGAGATTGGCTACAACACTTAAGTCTATGAATCAGCATGAAAACGGGATAGTTATTTTAGTTGACAGAGACCGGCAAGTGCTGGCGACAGTAGGTAATCAGGAAGGCACATTAATTGAAGATTGTTTGAATGCGTTTGAGGAAAGCAACACAAACGGTGAATACGAAGGATCATTTGAGTTTAAATCTGATAAAAAGAGAATTGGCGTTTACAGTATTTCAAGCACTCAAGGCTTCGGTGTAATATACACGGTACCTACTGATGCGATTTATGAACCTCTTGAGGTTTATAACATTCAGTTTTTCGCATTGGCACTGCTTTCGGTTGCACTGCTTGTAGCATATGCGAGGTTTATTAAAAAGATATTTTTAAGGCCAATGACTTTGATTTTGGACGCGTTTGAAAAAACCAGTACTTTTGATAACAAAATCGAAGGGCATGACACTGACGAATTCACATACTTATATACTCAGTACAATAATATGATTGATCGTATGGATAGGCTTATAAGGGAAGTATATGAAAGCAAATATCGTCTTAGTATGGCGCAGTTTAAACAGCTTCAATATCAGATAAGGCCGCATTTTTTGTATAACAGTATTTATACAGTTTACAGAATGGCTAAATACGACGGAAATGACGGGATTGCATCTTTTGTTTTGCATCTGAGCAAATACTATGAATATATTGCAAAGCTTAATATGGACAAGGTACCTCTTTCGGATGAAGTCGGACATGTAGTTGACTATCTCAAAATTCAGGAGATGAGATTTAACAATAGAATTAAGCTTATTATTGGAGAAATACCGGAAGGAATAGAGTCCAAGGAAGTCATTCCGCTTGTATTGCATCCTTTGGTTGAAAATGTCTTTGAGCATGCAATACATTCTGCAGAAGACAAAGCTGAAATCAGTGTAACATTTGATTGTAAAGACGAAGTGTTTTCTATGGAGGTCAGAGACAACGGCCTTGGAATGGACGAAGATAAGCTTAGCAAACTCCAAAAGTCATTTATAAGCGAAGAAATTCCGGCAGAAATCCATGGGCTTATTAACACAAACTACAGGCTTAAAATTAGCTATGGAGCAAAAAGCGGAATAATTGTTAAAAATCTCGAGAAAAAGGGATTTTCAGCAAAAGTAATTATTGACTTTTCGGCAAAAGAGTTAAATGAGGAAAACGATGTATAATTTACTGATAGTAGATGACGAACCGATAATAGCTGACAGTTTAGCCCATATGATAGAGGAAACGCAGGCTGACAGGTTTGCTGTATACGTTGCCTATTCCGGTAAAAAAGCTGCCGAGATGTTTGAAAGTATAAGGATAGATCTTTTGGTTACGGATATTTGTATGCCTGACATTGACGGATTGAAGCTTAGGGATATTGTTGCTGAAAACTGGCCGCAATGCAGGATTATCTTCCTTACAGGTCATAATGAATTCGAATATACCAGAAAAGCAATTAATCCGACTACGGTTTCATATATTTTAAAGACTGAAGGCGATGAAGCTGTGATTGAAGCCTTAAACAAAGCATGTGACAGACTTGAGCTTGAATATCAGGAAATAAGCAAAAAGATTTCAAGGATCAAAATCGCTGAGCCTTTGCTTAAAGCAGAGATATTAAAAGCACTGACATTTCCGACGGAAGTTACGAACATACAAAGTGTATTTGATATGATAGCAACGTTGAACGATCCTATAGATATAAAAAAGCCAATGCTTGTATCGGTAGGAGCTTTTGATATACATCTTGATGCAATTGAAGTCGGAAAGATACAGAATATTGTCGAAAAAACGCTTGAAGTAAGATATAAGACCATGTGCTCTGTTTTGCCCGGCAATACTTTTGTTATGTTGATTCAGGACAGGGGAGAAAAGCCTAATATCGCACATTGCAAAGGGCTTTTGGAAGTGGCGTTGGGAATGTGTGCAAACGTAGTAAACAGCTGTAAGCTTTCATTCTTTCTTGAGGATGATACATGGGACATAAACGAATTGCCATCTGTATATAACGATCTTCTTCAAAAGAGACTTCAGATGAAGGGAAACCCAGGTGTTCAGGTTGTAAAAACCCAGCCGGACAAAATTAAGACAGAATCTAAAATACCGGTGATTGAGGCTTTCCAGCTGCAAAACATAATGAACTGTCTTTCAACAGGACAGATGGAGCAGTATTACACGACAATTAATGAACTTACTGCAAAGTTCAGACAATCCAATAAGATAGCCAAGTTAACAGTTTATACCACGCTAGCATCTCTTCTTATGAACTCGATATCTCATCACTTGCCTTTTGAAAGCTCATTGTACGATGATGACATAACATATAGATTAGGAAACTACTACACACATCATAACTTCGGAGAGGCAATGAAGTATCTTGATGAAATTGCAAAAGAGTACTTTGAGCAGATAGATGAAATGGGAGAAAATAACGCTAATATTGCCGTAAAACAGGTAAACTCATATATCTCTGATAATCTGTCCGGCGATTTATCGCTCACGAAGCTTGCTGACTGTGTCGGGCTCCATCCCTCGTATCTGTCCAGACTTTATAAGGAAACGTCAGGAGTTTCGCTCAGTTCATATATCGTTAATATAAGAATTGCAGCATCAAGGGATATGCTTGAAAATACAAAGATGAAAACAAACGAGATAGCTCATGCAATTGGATTTAACACGGCATCATATTTTACTAATTTCTTTAAGAAAAACACAGGGATAACACCACAGGAATATAGACATACTTTAAAAAAATAACAGGAGTTTAAATGCAAGCAGAATTCTTGAAAGACAAAACCGGAGCGGATACGGTTTTATTGGTTGATGGAAAAAAGGCGGCAATAATAATAAGCGCCGATAAATGTGTAGACAGGTTTGAGAAGGTTGGAAATGGCATTTTCAGGTGGATAAGAGAGAGCCTTAATCCTACCGACGAGATGAATATGGAGATTAAAGCTTGTTATAAACCTATTCATACGGTGATACCTTCAGTAAGCTATGACGGCAACAGGTGGGGAACAGATCATGAATATAAAGGATATTCATATGATGGGAAACCATACTTGTTTGCATATCACAGATGTGCTGTAAGAGCAGGAAGTGCTTCAGAGGGAGAAAGCGTAAGCTTAGCTCTTTATGCAGAAAATGATGAGATATGCTCATGTGCTATGGTTGTTGATGATGACAGTGTGAAACATAGCATAATCTGGCCCGAACAGGAGTCACCCAGATCTATGGGGGCGAGATACTGGGCAAGCTCATATAAAATAGAGATGCAGCCAAAAAACATATTCAAAGCTTACATATGCATAGGTAAAAAAGGTGAAAGTGAAACGGCATTAAAGACAATGCTGAAAAATGCATGGGAGCAGTCAAAGCATGAGGTTAAAGCTTGGTATACACCGGAAAAAACATGGGAGCTTGGAGTTAAATATGCAAAGACCCTTTGGACTAAGGAACAAAACGGATTTGAAGGATTTGATATCGGCCTTTTTTGGAACAGCGACCAAAAAGAGTGGGGAAAGAACGAGGACAATAAATACGAAATTGGCTGGTGTGGTCAAAATGCCTCCTATGCTGTATCTTTAATATATGACTATATTAAAAATAAAGACGAAGATTCTCTTAAAAAAGGAATCGGTGTATTGGATTCATGGCTTAATCACGCAAAAAGTCCTGAAGGGCATATACTGACGCACTATAGTCCATTAAAACCTCGTGTAATTGATGCGTGTAATCTTGGCACTTATGCACTCCAGTTGTTTAAAGCATATGATGTGCTTAAGTCAATCAACATTGACGGGAAGAGATTCTATGACACTGCCCTTAAGATATGCAGATTTGTTCTTGAAAGGCAAAATGAAGACGGCAGCTTGGCTAAGAGCTGGAATCAGGATGGAACAGTGGATCAGCCGGAAGGAACCATAGGTGCATTTATGATACCGCCTATGCTTGAAGCATATAAAAGAGAGGGTGACGCAAAATATTTAAAAGCAGCAATCTTGTGTTATTCATATTACTACGGGGAATTCAATGAAGAAGGTTATACAACGGCCGGTGCTCTTGACACATACTGTATAGACAAAGAATCTGCAATGCCCCTGCTTAAGGCCGGGCTTATGCTGTTTGAGATTACCGGCGATACAAAGTATCTGAAATGTGCCCAAGAGGCAGGACTTTATCTTGCTACATGGCAGTGGCACCACAGTGTGGAGTATCCGGAAGGAAGCATACTGAATCAGATAGGTTTTGACACTTTTGGTTCAACTTCTGTCTCAACAGCACACCATCATATGGATGCATATGCGCTTTATTACTTCCACGATTATATTAATCTTGGAAAACTGCTTTGTCAGCAACAGTGGAGCGAAAGAGCAAAAGCTATCTGGAACAATGCGACACAGGGAATATCCGACGGAAGCCTTATCATAAACGGATTGATGCGGCCCGAAGGCAGTCAGGATGAAGGATTTATGCACACAAGGTGGAAACAGGAAAAAAGCAGCTATTTTGGTGTTTCGCAGTGGCTTGTGGCATGGCCGGGTGCATTGAGGCTTGAAGCTTTGAGGGAATTAAACGACTGGAATTTTCTGAATAAGAAAAAGAATTTATAGGAGTAAATATGAAAAGTATTAGTTATTCAAAAGGATTAAACGGTACAGAATTTTTTATTGACGGCAAAAAAGCAGGCACAGCTATTGCATCTGATGGCAGCAAAGATACATTTGTGTTTGTGGAAGAAGGTGTAGTCTGCTGGAAAAGGAAGACAGAAACTGCGGTCACAGAAATGAAAATGAGTTTTGTAACAGAATATGAGCTTGAATATCAGTTGATTCCGACGGTTCAATATAATGCAAATAACTGCTTTATTCAGGATTATATAGATGTAAGAAACGCAGTGTATGAAGACAAGGAAGAAAAGAAGCTGCCGACTTACTTTGCAGGACATTTTGAGGAAAAGACAAAAAAACCATGGCGCTTTGCGTATCATCGCTCAAGTGTAGCGGGAGGAACTTATTCTGAAGGAGATGGCATGTCTCTTGCTATGTTTTTGCCAAAAGGGGATTTGAACTCTGCTTGCTCAGTATACCCTGACGGAGAAAACACTGTGCACGAAATGCTTTGGCCTGAGCAGGAAGGCCCGCTTCCTGTAATGACGCATGGAAAGCTAAACGAAAATTATAAGAGGGAAATGAAACCTCAGAGTGAGTTTTCAGTTATGCTTGTTTTTGATAAATCGGAAGAAAAAAGAAAGATGTGGCATAAGATGTTGGATGCTGCATGGAAACAAAACTACGTAACTGCTAGCGCAGAAAGATCCTATCAGGATTTGTGGGATTTAGGAGTGGCATATACAAAGCTTTTATATACTAAAGAAAATGAAAATTTCAGAGGATTTAGCATTGGATATATATGGAGAGACGGAGCATGGAGGAAACGAGACGGCCAGAAATATGAGATTGGCTGGTGCGGACAAAATGCTTCTCTTGCAAACTCTCTTTTAGTACAAGCAAGAATGACCGGTGATGAGGAAGCGAAAGACATGGCAATTGATGTGCTTGATTCATGGATTGCCGCAAAACGTCCCAACGGACTTATTCCAACCCATTATGATGACAATATGTATACAAATGGATATGAGAAGACAGTCGACGCGTGCAATCTCGGGACAGCTGCCGTTCAGTTTTTTGAAGCATATAAAAATGCAAAGGATTTGGAGATTGAAAAGCCAGAGTATTTTGACATGGCGGTTAAAATCTGCGATTTTGCTATTGATGTAATGAACGAAAAGGGCAGGATAGGCAAAAGCTGGCTGGAAAAAGACCTTTCTCCTGCAGTAAAAGAAGGAAGCACAGGCGCATTTCTTACTATGGCTCTATGCGAAGGAGCAAAGGCGGCAGAAGAAGATAAATATCTGACTGCGGCAAAGAAAAGCTTGGATTATTACATTCAGGAGCTTGAAACAAATGGATATACCACAGCCGGCGCTTTGGATATATTCTCTATAGACAAAGAGTCTTCTATTCCTCTTCTTAAAAGCAGCTTACTTTTGTATGAGCTGACGAAAGACAAAAAATATATCAGTTACGCCGAAACTGCGGCTTGGTATCTTTCAACATGGCAGTGGCACTATACCAAAAAGTATAAAGAAGGCTGTCTGCTTGACCAGATGGGATTTGACACTTTCGGCGGAACAGCAGTTTCTATCCATGGCGGAATGGATCCATATGCGCTTTTTTATGTACATGAACTGTGTGACTTGGCTGAATATACTGGCAATGCGCAATGGCACCAGAGAGCGGAAGCTATATGGCGCAACGGACAGCAGGCTATATCAGATGGCGACTATGTGTTGGATGGAAAAGCGCCAAGACCAGTTGGAAGCCAGGATGAAAGCGTAAGCTACACGTTCGGGCTATATGAAGACAGTCCGTCTCAGTGGCTTGTTGCGTGGCCTACAGCATTTAGGCTTGAGGCTTTGCGCAGAATGCTTCCTGACTGGGGAGACAAAAGAGAAAGAATATTTTAAAATTCAACTGTTGAATTAGGAGATGAAATGAAAAGACAAGAGGTATCTTTAAACCGCGACTGGAAATTTACGGAAGACTTCAATGAAACTTATGCAGCGACAGATTTTGATGATATAAAATTCAAAACTGTCCAGCTGCCTCATATGTGCAAAGAAATCCCATACAATTACTTTGACGAGAAAATGTATCAGTTTGTGTCCTGTTACAGAAAGACTTTTAAAGCAGACAAGAGGTGGAAAGGCAAACGTATATTCATAGACTTTGAAGGAGTCATGACTTATGCAAAAGTTTATATTAACGGCATTTTGCTTGGCGAACACAGGGGAGGGTACACTCCTTTTAACTTTGAGCTGACAGACAATTTATCATATAGCGAAGATAATGTAATAACAGTTATGGCAGACAGTACGGAAAGGGACGATATCCCGCCGTTTGGGTTTGTTATAGATTATCTGACATATGGCGGTATATACAGAGAAGTGAACCTTCGAATAGTCGAGAATGCTTATATAGACAATGTGTTTGCTAAAACTATAGATGCGGATAAAGAAGTTAAAGGGCTTCTAACGGAAATTTATATTGAAAGTTCGGAAGGAATTTATAAAGAAGCTGAGATTAAATGTGAGCTTATTGATTCGGATGGAACTGTCAGAGCTGCGGAAGTAAAAAAAATATCACTTGCTGAAGAAAAACAAAAAGAGACAATTGAGTTGCCTGAACTGGATGGAATCCTGCTTTGGGATATAGATAATCCCAATCTGTATACTGTGAAAATATCACTCAAATATGATGATAAAGAGGATGAATACTCAACACGAATTGGATTCAGGACAGCGGAAGTTACTCCGCAGGGATTTATGCTGAATGGAAAGCTGCTAAAAATAATGGGTCTTAACAGGCATCAGGCTTTTCCGTATGTGGGATACGCTATGCCGGAGCGCGCACAGAAAAAGGATGCAGATATATTAAAGTATGATCTTGGGCTGAATACTGTTCGCACATCACACTACCCGCAGTCAAGACACTTTCTTGACAGGTGTGATGAAATAGGTCTACTTGTGCTTGAAGAGATACCGGGATGGCAGCATATCGGCGACAAAATGTGGCAGGATGTAGCATGCGAAAATGTGCGTGAGATGATAGAGCGTGACTGGAATCATCCGAGCATATTCCTGTGGGGAGTTCGCATAAACGAA
>CAXXDX010000004.1:0-168238 GCA_963677605.2 Christensenellaceae bacterium
TCAGGCGGCAAAACCTCTATTTTATGCTTTCTGCAATAGTTAATGTATCCTGCTATTTTTGAAGTATTACCCATAACGGAATTCATCAAAGCCGCCATAAACTCCACAGGATAATGCAGCTTCAAATATGCAGTTCGGTACGCAACCACGGCATAAGCTGCGGCATGTGACTTATTAAAAGCGTAGTTTGCAAAATCCATCATATCATCAAATATTTTGTTTGCGGTTTTCTCTGGAACTCCGTTCCTTACAGCACCTTTTATTAGAATCTCGCCATTTTTATCAAGGCCGTACACAAAGTGCTTGCGTTCTTCCTCCATCACTTTATGCTTCTTTTTAGACATAGCACGGCGCACTAAATCGCTTCGTCCCCACGAATAGCCTGCAAGATCACGGACAATCTTCATAACCTGCTCCTGATAAACCATACAGCCGTATGTAACTTCAAGAGTGTCTTTCATGAGTTCATGATCATATTTTGCAGAAGAAGGATCTCTTTTTCCCTTTATATATTTAGGTATATAATCCATAGGACCGGGTCGATATAAAGAAATTCCTGCTATGATGTCTTCAAAACAATCCGGCTGCAGTTCTTTAAGGAAAGAGCGCATTCCGCTTCCCTCAAGCTGAAACACTCCGTCAGTATCTGCATTAGATATCATCTTATACACATCAGGATCATCAAAATCTATATGATGTATGTCAATCTTTTCGCCTGTATTCATCTCCACAAGGTCAACAGTATCCTGAATTACAGTCAAAGTCCTTAGCCCTAAAAAGTCCATTTTCAAAAGGCCAAGTTCTTCAATTGTAGTCATCGGAAACTGTGTTGTAACAACCTCGCCGTTCTTATTCAGCGGGACATACTCCACAACCGGCTTTTGTGATATAACAACTCCTGCAGCATGCGTTGATGCATGCCTAGGCAGTCCTTCCACTTTTCGTGCCATATCAATAAGTTTCGCTACATCTTCATCAGCGGAATAAAGCTCTTTAAGCTCATGGTTCATAGTAAGCGCTTTGTCAATGGTTATCTTAAGCTGCATAGGTATCATTTTAGCAACTTTATCAACTTCGCCATATCCCATGCCCAGAGCGCGCCCTACGTCGCGGATAGCTCCTCTAGCTGCCATAGTTCCGAAAGTGATTATCTGAGTTACATGGTCTTCACCGTATTTTTCTATAACATAATCTATTACTTCCTGACGCCTCTCATAACAAAAATCTATGTCAAAATCAGGCATAGAAATACGTTCAGGATTTAAAAACCTCTCAAAAATTAAATCATATCTAATAGGATCAACTTCAGTTATTCCTAAGCTGTATGCACAAATTGATCCTGCTCCGCTTCCGCGCCCCGGGCCAACCTCTACACCGATTTCCCTCGCATATCTGCAGAAATCCCAGACTATCAAAAAGTAGTCAACATATCCCATGCTTATAATAGTGTTTACTTCATAATCAAGCCTGTCTACCAATTCCTGAGTTATGACAGGATACTTCGCTTCCAATCCTTGCCTTGCTAGCTTTTTTAAATATTCGGATTTATCTTTTTCATCCGTTTCAAATTCAGGGAAATGAAATTTTCCAAATTCAAGCTCAACGTTGCATCTTTGTGCAATAGAATTTGTGTTTTCAATAGCATCAGTTCTGTAAGGAAAAACTTCCTGCATCTCTTCTGCGCTTTTTAAATAAAATTCATCAGTCTCAAATCGCATTCTGTTAGGATCATCAACTTGTGTCTGTGTCTGTACACACAGCAATACATCGTGAGCCTGAGCATCCTCTTTTAACGTATAATGAACATCATTTGTTGCAACTAATTTTACTCCTATTTCATCAGCCAGTTTAATCAAATCGGGATTTGATTGCTTTGTTCCATTATTCCGTGATCTTGAATTTCAATAAAGAAGTTATCTTCTCCGTACATATCTTTAAGTCGAAGAGCTAGTTTTTTTGCATCGTTATATCTTCCTTCCAAAATCATTGTCGGAATATCTCCGGCCAAGCAAGCAGATAAGCAGATAAGTCCTTTGGAATATATTTCTAATGTGTCATAATCCACACGCGGTTTATAATAGAATCCGTCAACAAATCCTATTGATGAAAGCTTCATGAGGTTTTTATATCCTGTTTCGTTTTCTGCTAGCAGGATTAGATGTGCAGAGCTTCTGTCCAAGCTTTCCATGTCTGTAAGCCTACGTTTTGCGACATAAACCTCACAACCCAAAATTGGTTTTATATTATGCTTTTTTGCGGCTTTATAAAAATCGACCACGCCGTACATTACGCCGTGATCGGTGATTGCTATAGATTCCATTCCTAATTCACTGCATCGCTCAATAAGCTCTTCAATGCGCGAAGCTCCATCCAGCAGAGAATATTCTGTGTGAACATGAAGATGTGTAAATTGCATTCTATTGAGCTGATCCAGTATTAATTAACCTTGCAATTGCGTCAATTGCCTTATGTTCATCATCTCCGTTTGCTACGATAAAAAATGAATCGCCTTGTTTAAGCCTCAATGATAATACACCCATGATTGATTTTGCATTAACTCTTTTGCTTCCCTGCTCAATCCATATGTTGCTCATAAATTTCCCTGCAACCTGAACAAGCAATGCAGCCGGTCGCGATTGAAGCCCTCTTCTGTTTTTATAACAAGTTCTTTGCTAAGCATATAACACCTTCCTATTATAAATTTTTTGCTAAATCGACAATTCTCCTCATCCTGTGATTAATTCCCGATTTTGTAATTGTTCCTGATATTTCTGAAAGCTCGCTAAGTGTGCTTTCGGGATGTTCAAGCCTTAATTCTGCAGCTTCCCTCAAAGATGGCGGCAGAGTTTTCAGTTTACCTGCTTTTTCAAGCTTTTTTATGCTTTGAATTTGTTTTTGCGCTGCATCTACCGATTTGTTGGAATTAGCGTTTTCAAAATTCATTGCACGGTTTACATTATTGCGTACTTCTTTTAAGATTAATATATTTTCCATCTTTAAAAGTGAAGCATGTGCACCAATTAAGGAAAATAAAGAAATTATATTTTCTGCTTCTTTTATATAAATTACATATAATGTTTTCCTTAATGTAATTCTAGCATTTAGTTCAAAGCCGCGCAAGAGAGAATGTATCGTATCAGCCAAATATTCATCATGAACATCAAATTCAAGATGATAACTTTTGTTTGGATCGCTCATGCTTCCGCAGCCTAAAAAACATCCTCGCATAAACGATTTCACACAGCATCTTGAATCTAAAAGATGCGCAGGCAGCGTTTTGCTCATGCTAAAAACATTTTCACCTTCATGCATCATTCCGGTATC
The DNA here is from genome assembly GCA_963677605.2 of Christensenellaceae bacterium. Classification (GTDB taxonomy): domain Bacteria; phylum Bacillota; class Clostridia; order Christensenellales; family UMGS416; genus JAGLOK01. The sequence continues at coordinate 3,325 of CAXXDX010000004.1, forward strand.
ATGAAGCATTTGCTCAACTACGTTATCATCATTGAGTAGCACCATGTAGAAATGCCCGGTTCTCAATTTGTCAATTTTCTTAGCGGAAACTTCGCTATGATAATCATAAAGAAATTTGATAATATTAAATATTCTTCTAGCGGTTGAAGGATTCTCAGTTTCAAACCTTACTGCTAATTTAAATTTATTGCCGATTTTAACAGTCGCACATGTTCTAATCAGAGCTGAGAGTTCCGAAAGCGCACAGCACTTTTTTTCAATCTTTAGATGGGCAAGCTCTTCCCTGACGCTTGATGAAAATGTCATTGCACAATACCTGCTATATCATGCCAAGCGCTTTTAGGCTTCTGTGCTCCACTGCGGAATCGTAGCCTTTTTTCACAAGATGCTTGTGCAATTCGTTTGCAAGAGTTACTGAGCGATGTTTGCCCCCTGTGCAGCCTATAGCTATAGTAAGCTGTCCTTTGCCTTCCATAATAAACAATGGAATCAGATAATCAATCAAACTAATAAGTTTTTCATAAAACTGTCTCGCTTCATTTGTAGACATAACAAAATTACTGACCTCTGAATCCATTCCAGTTTTATTTTTAAGCTCAGGAATATAATAAGGATTTGTTATAAATCGTACATCAAAAACCATATCAGCATCATTGGGAACGCCATTTTTAAAACCAAACGATACTACATTTACAGGGAATTTCTTCTCGGATGTTTCTCCAAGAAAAATTCCGTTTATCCTTTCTTTAAGCTGCCATATGGAAAAGTCCGATGTGTCCAAGATATAGGTTGATATATCCTTTATCGGTTGAATTATCTCTCTTTCTTTTAATATAGCTTCAGCTAAGTTCCCCCTGGTTGCAAGAGGATGTACTCTTTTTGTTTCTTTAAATCTTTTAACGATGGTTTCATCTTTTGCATCCAGAAACAATACTTCGCATGAATCAGCTTCTTGATTTAACTCATCAATTATTTTCTTTATGTTGTCAAAATGCTTTGCGCTTCTTATATCAATTCCGATTGCAAGCTTATCAATATGAAGATTTGCATTGTTCGCTGTCAATTCAAAAAAAGTTTCAATTAAAACAGGAGGAAGATTGTCTATACAATAATAGCCCATATCTTCCATAACATGAAGTGCCTGTGTTTTTCCGGCTCCGGATACTCCGGTTACCATAACAAGTCTCAATTAAAATCCTCCAATAAACTATTTTTCACCCAAAATCATAACTTCTGTTTCAAGCTTGACTCCGCTGCTGTTAAACACAGCTTCTTGGATTTTTTCTATAAGGTTTTCTATATCTGAAGAAGTTGCATCACCAGTGTTGACTACAAATCCGCAGTGTTTGATAGAAACTCTAGCACCGCCAATCTGATATCCCCTGAGCCCGGCTTCTTCAATCAGTTTTCCGGCATAGTTCCCTTTTGGTCTTTTAAATGTAGAACCGGCAGATGGCATATTAAGCGGTTGTTTTTCTTTTCTTCTTTTATTAAGCTCAACCATTTTCTGACGGATTTTTTGTGTATCGCCGTCATCCATCTCCAGCGTTACTTCAACAACCACTTCTTTGTTAACAGAACTGTGCCTGTATCCAAAATCCATATCTTCTAATCCGACTTCTTTAAGGTTTCCGTTTTCATCCATTAAAACTGCGCTTTTGAATACATCTTTCATTTCACAGTCATAAGCACCGGCATTTATCTTTATAGCTCCACCAACAGTGCCGGGAATCCCGCTTGCAAATTCCAAGCCCGAAAGACCTGCTCTGCATGCATAATTTGATACTGCCGATATCAAAGCTCCGGCTTGTGCATATATTAAGTTGTCTTCTACTCTTATAAAATTAAAATTATCATAAAGGCTCATCACTACTCCCCTTATACCATTGTCTCTTATAAGAAGATTAGTCCCATTGCCTATTACAGTTATCGGTATATCATTTTTCTTAATAAACTTCAAAATATCAGAAACTTCATCTTTGCTGGAAGGTGTAACAAAAACATCCGCCTTACCTCCGGTTTCAAAAGAAGAACGTTTGGACATGTCTTCATCCAAATAAACCTTGTCATCGCCAAGAATACCAACAAGACCGTTATATATATCTTCTTTCTTCATCATAAAATCTCCAATTTTTTTGCATAGTCATCACAATTTTACTTATAATATTTTACACTAAGCGTTGTTTTTTTTCAAGCAAACGGCCTTTTAGTTAATGTATCATTTAACTATAGTTTACTAGCTTTTGTATCTAAAATTCATTATGACTTTCAGCAAGACGGTTAGTCAGCGCTTCTGCTGAATTGTATCCCATATACTTTAATCTATAGTTTCTTGCGGCAACTTCTATAATAATAGCCAAGTTTCTGCCCGGTCTTACCGGAACAACAATTTCTGGCAGTTTAACACCAAGTATAGTAATGAATTCATCATGAAGGCCCAGTCGTTCATATGATTTTTCCCCATCCCATACTTCCATGCGAATAACCAAATCTATAGTTTTGCGGTTAATTACCGAGCCAACTCCGTACATTTGCCTAACATCAATAATTCCAACTCCGCGAAGCTCCATAAAGTGTCTTATAGACTCCGGAGATTCGCCTACAAGCTGATCTCTGCCGACTTTCATTATATCGACCACGTCATCTGCTACCAGCCTGTGGCCTCGTTTAATCATCTCAAGCGCTGTTTCAGATTTTCCTATTCCAGACTCACCAATAAGATATATTCCTACACCGTTTATGTCCATTAATACACCGTGACGTGAAACCTGAGGTGCAAGCAGCATATCAAGATAGGAAATTGCACTGTGGAATAGTTTTGTGGTAACAAGGTTTGACCTAAATATCGGTCTTTTATATTTTTTTGCTATCTCAAATATTTCATCAGGCACTTCCTGGCTTCTGCTGACCAGTACGCATGGAATCGGAAATGACATAAACTTATCTACAATCAGTGTTCTTTGTTCCATGTTCAAAAACTCACACAGATAAGTCATCTCAACCTTGCCCCAGACTTGAATTCTGTCAGCTGCGAAATAGTCAAAAAATCCTGCCAACTGTAATCCCGGTCTGTTTAAGTTTGCAGTAAGTATTTCGATTTCTTCCTGTTCACCGGCATATAATGTTTCAAGTTCTAATGCTTTTTTAAAATCTTCTATTTTAACTCTTGCCATAGTTTCCTCCGAAAACTTAACTTAAAATATATTCTTCAATAATTGTTGCAGGACCATCTTCATCAGATGATGCACATACTATGTCAGCTGATTTTTTAACTTCGTCCAAAGCTGTTGAAACTGCAACCCCGATTCCGGCTTTTGAAATCATCTCAATGTCGTTTAAACCGTCTCCTATTGCCATACAGTTTTCAGGCTTTACACCAAATATTTCACACATTTTTATCAATGCTCCGCCTTTATTTACGGCTTTATTCATTATTTCAATATAATGCCCTTTTGAACGTGTTATATGAAGTTTGTCATCATATTCTTTTTTTAGTATTTCAAACATTTCAAGCATTTTTTGTGTATCATTTTCTATCAGCAGTATTTTAGGGGGCTCTTCTTTTATTTTTGAAGATAAATCCTCCCCTAAAGCTATGCCTTTTATGTCTGTGGAAATATAGTACTTTTCCGTTAAATCATTGTGCTGTGCAAAATAATAATCATGTTCGTCATAAAATTGGCAATGTATTTTTTCTTTTTCAGCAAGTGACAGAATCTCTTTTGCTATCTCCATCGGGACCGGATTCTTATAAATAGTTTTATCATTATTTGAATCTTTTATTAAAGCTCCGTTATAGCTTACTACCAGTCCGTGTGTGTTAAGTATTTTCACATATGGAAGCAATGATGTATGCATCCTGCCTGATGCGATTGCTACAGTAATGCCTTTTTCAACGACATTATGTACAGTAGTCTCTGTTCTTTTTGAAAGCTGTCCTTTAGAATTAAGCAGAGTATCGTCTAAATCAAGTAATAGTAATTTTATATTCATATCTAAATTATATCTAATCTTTATCACCTTTACCAGCGTTAAAAAAATCATATACAGCCTGCGCTGCATCTTTTGACATTCCGTCAACATTATTTAACGATTCCAAATCAGCATTTTTTATTGCAGAAATTGTAGGAAATGCCATAAGCAATGCTGTTTTTCTCTTCTTTCCAATGCCTTGTATGTCGTCAAGCACTGACCTGTATGCTGTTTTTTTCCTTAATGAACGGTGATAAGTAATTGCAAATCTATGAGCTTCATCGCGTATTCTTTGCAGCAAATGCAAGGCAGGTGCGCGTTTGCTCAATATCACAAGTTTTCTTCCGTCACCAACAAAAACCTCTTCTTCTCTTTTAGCAAGGCCTATTGTATCTATGTCATCGAATCCAAGTTCATGCATAATTTGTCTTGCCGAAGCAAGCTGTCCTTTTCCGCCGTCTATTAAAACTAAATCCGGTTTTTTTGAAAAGCTTTCTTTTTTCCCACTATCCTGTTCCTGTTTAAGCCTTTCAAAACGCCGTCTTATTACCTCAGCCATAGATTCAAAATCATTGGGTCCTTCAACAGTCTTAATTTTAAATCTGCGATAATCGCTTCTTTTAGAACTTCCTCCTTCAAAGACAACCATTGAAGCGACTGTATCCACTCCCTGAATGTTTGAAATATCATAACCTTCTATTCTGTTTGGAAGTTTAGAAAGTTCAAGTTCTTTCATAAGAGATTCAACAGCTCCACCCGTTCGTTCATATTTTCTTGCGAGATTTAATCTTGTTCTTTCAAGTTCCTGTTTCGCATTTCTTTTTGAAAGCTCAATCAATTTTTTCTTTTCTCCGCGTTCCGGGACTGACATATGAACTGGCCCTTGTCGGAGTTCCTGCAAATAACCAATAAGTTCATCCATGTCTGATATTTCATCAGAAACAAATATTTCTCTTGGTATTATATTTTGATTCATGTAATAATTTTGAATAAAGAATGATAGTATTTCAGCAATTTCGCCGCCTTCAGGCATATCCATAGCAAAGTTATCTGAACCGATAACTTTTCCGCCTCTTACAACAAAAACCTGAGCAACTGCGTTTACATCATCACTGTCTGCAGAAAATAAATCGTAGTCTTCCTTTCTTGTGGATATGACGCGCTGTCCTTGGTTTTGCGCAATGCTGATTCCTTCAATTCTGTCTCGAAACTGTGCCGCTTTTTCATATTCCATGTTATTTGCAGCTTCTTTCATTTTCTCTTCAAGTTCAGTTCTGACTTTATCTACATTTCCGTTCATAAAATCAACAACATCATATATTATCGATCTATAATCTTCAATTTTTACTTCCTCTAAGCAAGGAGCAACGCATCTGCCAATATCATACTCAATGCAAGGTCTCTCCTTCCCCTTTATTTTTGTTATATTCTTTTTGCACGTGCGTACTTTAAATACACGGTTTATAGCATCTACCATTTTTCGCATTGCTCCCGAATCAAAATACGGACCAAAATACTTTGCACCATCTTTTTTTACTTTTCTCACAATATCAATCTTAGGATAATCTTCTTTTAGATTTATTCTTATATATGGATAATGCTTGTCATCTTTTAGCATTATGTTATATCTGGGCATAAACTGCTTTATGAGGTTTGATTCAAGTGCGAAAGCTTCATGTTCGCTTCCGGTTACAATCCATTCTATATTTTCAACATGTTCAACCAATGCCCGAGTTTTTATGGTAGTAGCATTACCGCTTAGAAAATAAGATTTTACTCTGTTTTTGAGTTTTTTAGCTTTTCCAATATATATAATATTATCTTCCGAGTCTTTCATAAGATAGACTCCCGGAAGCATAGGTATATCATTAAGTGCGTCTTTTATCTTCTGTTTCATTTTTTTAGTCCTGTTATATTCAAAGCAGCCGAGACTTCTTCATCGGATACATCGTGCATGGAATATCTTGCTTTTTCGTATCCTTGTGCAAACATTTTTCCATCTGTTGTTGTATTATCTTCAGTTATTTTATCTCTTGCTGTTAAATACTCATCTCCCTTAATCCCGCTATTTATATCATTTATCATAAGTTCCTTATATAAATATCTAATCCTTTGTCTGTTATCATTTTTATCTGAATATTTCTCTTTTTGTCTGAACCGCTTTTTAAAATTCTCCCACCCAGTTTTTAAATCTATGCTGAACATACCTTTGTCAAATACACTTTCCTGCTCATCCTTATACTTATTTATTGATGATGTTTTATCATTTTCCTTTAAATAATCAAGTAAGTTCAAAACTAATTTTTTAATATACTTAAACAGGTAATATAGCAAAAACACTGCTGCTACAGCAAAAACTGCAATCATAATTACCATTATAATCTTTTCAAGTATTACAGCAAACGCTGAAGGCTCTGTTGCTTCCGGCAATATCGGAAAGTTTTGTGAGGCACCAGGAGGCGGAGCAGCTTCTTCAACAGGAGTCTGTTCACTAGGTGTTCCTATTAGGAAAACTATTAAAGATCTTATTGCGTTTTCAATAAATTCCTTTATTCTTCCGAAGTTTGCGATAAACATCAGTGCACCGGTAAATACAGCAGTTATAATAACGTTATTTACAATAATGCTTTTAGCAGATGCTCCGCTGTCAGCATTTCTTGTAATATTCATTATGTTAAGTATGAATAAACTTATAACAATCCATATGATTCCAACTGCAAAAACAATCGGTCGTACGCTATCCCCTCTTGCACTGTCGAAAAATGCCACTGCATAAATTATCTGATACACACAATAAAAAAGGCAGGAACTGATTACTAAACTTTGGCTGTAAGCAAGCTTTTCGGGAAGCCTAAGTCTGGAAATCGCAATAATCGCCACACCAAAATTATAAACAATAACGGCTATCGTTAATATTATATTATATGGCGAAACTAACCAAAACAGTGCACTTAATAAAAACATTGGTACTACTTTATAAAAATTGCTTTTATCTTCAAAAACAACAGATACAGCCCATGAAACTATAAACATCGAGCTTGATACAATTAACATAAAAAGCATCTGGTGTAGATATAAAACGGAAGATAGAAGAGTAGCTAATAATCCTGTAGAAACTAAAAATATCGTAAACGCAGTTAAAAGCTTTATTAATCTTCCTTTAACTCCGGGCACAAAGTCCCTATGAGAATATATTTTTCTTTTCTTTGCCCTTTTTTCCTGTTTATCCGGGAAATTGTCATATAAATTATCAAAATTACTCATAGCTGCTCGCCTTGCCAATCAGTTGAACACTTACATTGTTCCCAAAACTTTTAAGTCTATCAATTTGTTTTTCAAGCCTTTCGTCTTTATAAACAGTTAATATCAAAACATCCATGTCTCTAGCATTTTCCATAACAACAGATTCAAGATACGTAAAAAAAGTAAGACTTCTCGCAACTACAATTCGGCTCATTACTTCAAGAATGTTTCTTATCCCGCCGCTTCCTCCGTCATGCGAAACATACACGGTTTCTTTGTTTTCATCATCAGACAAATATCCGTTAGTGCCAAACCCTGCCCGCAATCCATTTTTCATAGCCCAAACTATAACAGAAGCCGCCAAAGATATTCCAAATTCAATAGAAGATGCTTCTTTTTCCATTACTGCTCCCCATTGGTTTTCAGACACCTCAATGTTTAAAAGAACGAGCAGATTTGGTGAAGCGGAAAAGTCATGTGTTTTTACTTTTAGAGAGCCTGTTTTTGCAGTTGCTCCCCAATGTATGTCTTTCAAGTTATCACCCTGCATATAATTTCTTATCCCACTTATTAAAAAAGGATCGGGAGATATCCATCTTTTTACCGTAACTTCTCCAAGCAGCTGTTTTGTCAATTCCGGCAAATCATCATAACTAATTAGTTTTGGATAAATAGAGACGCTTGCTTTCATTGATAAATCCTGACTAACATCCAAAAAGCCAAAAATCCCACCTGATGTAATGCTTGCAGAACTTAACACACACCTTCCCCGTTTTACACATTTAACATAATGAGTTCTTGTGATTTTTCTAAACGAGCCCATGAAAAATAAACTGCGATGATAAAGCTCTCCGCTTATAGTAAGGTCATCCATAGTTCCAAATGATAAAATCTTTGGCATTCTTGATTCTATTTTAAGCCAAGGTACGGGAAGCATCTTATTGTTTGATATTTCCTCTACCATATATATATCATCACCTTGATGTGCAAAAGATGAGCTAAAGCTTCTTTTATATTTAATTTTTCTTAAGCCCGCTCTTGAAAATATTATATTTTGTACCAACGTTAGGATAACTGCAATTAGAAAAACCCATAGAATTGTCATATCATTCACTTAACTTTTCTGTTGGAACCTTTATTGTTTCAATAATACTTTGTATTGCCTTTTCATTTATATCGCTTCCGCTTGAATACCCGCTTTGGCATATTATTCTATGCGAAAGAGTTGGTAAAGCGACACTTTTCACGTCATCGGGTATAACATAATCGCGGCCTTTCAGAGCTGCCCATGCCTGCGACATGATAAGAAGCGCAAGCAATCCTCTTGGTGAAACACCTAGCAGAATACCATCTTCTTGTCTTGTTTTTTCTACAATATCCGCCATATATTTTCTTATATCCGCATTAACTTCAATGTTTTTTATTGCATTCTGTATTTCGATAACCTCATCTTTTGAAGCAACGCTTTCCAACTTTTCAAGAGGGTTGTCATCTATATATCTGTCAATAATTTTTATAGAGTTTTCATTAGTAGGATAACCCATTTTAGTCTTTATGATAAATCTGTCCAATTGTGCTTCGGGGAGCGGAAAAGTTCCGCCCGTATCAATCGGGTTTTGAGTAGCAAGAACTATAAACGGCTCTTCTAGCACATAAGTTGCATTGTCCATAGTTACCTGACGCTCCTGCATACATTCAAGAAGCGCAGACTGAGTTCTTGGTGTCGCACGGTTTATTTCATCTGTCAGCAGTATGTTTGTAAAAACAGGTCCTTCCTTGAACTCAAATTCACCTTTTTTTTGATTATATATACTCATTCCGGTTATATCAAAAGGAAGCAAGTCAGGAGTAAACTGAACTCTTGAAAACTCACAGTCCAAAGATTTAGCCAGTGCTTTTGTAAGCATTGTTTTGCCAGTACCCGGAACATCCTCCAAAAGAACATGGCCTTTGCATAAAAGCGCAGCTAAAAGCAAGTTAACTGTTTCTTCGCTGCCGATAATAACTTTTTCAATGTTTTCCCTTATTTTTTCCGCAATAGTTTTTACTGATTGAGTTTGCATATTAATTCCCACTTTCAAATTCTATTAGTTCACTGTATATATATTTTGCCAACTGTATGGCTTTTTCTTCTTTTTCATTGCAGTCTTCCAGAACAATAGCAACCGAATATGGGAAGTTATCATCGTTTAAATACCCCGCATACCATGTTAATGTATCATAATATTCCGTTTTGTGTGTAAACCATGCAGAAGTTCCGCATGAATCAATCCCCTTAACATTAAAAGTATTGTCCATCATCAATATTTCATCCAGCTTTTCAGCAATGGCGTAGTCAAAAGCTATCCTAAGCGAATTGCCTGTAGCACCATTATCTTCATGCCCTTCTATGCTGCTAACAAGTTTTAACGGCATCATTTTACCGCTGTTTGCAATTGCGCCGTATAACATTGCAATATGCATAGGTGTGACCTTTAAGCCTTCCATTCCAAGCGCTGTCTGTGCAATGCTGTATTCAGATGACGAGTCAACAATTATGCTTGACTCATATAATACTGTATCGCTGAACAAAAACTGATAATTAAATCCTAGTTTTTCTGCTGTTTTAATTATTTTTTTATATCCCAGTTCTACTGAAAGCAATGATATCGCGCTCTCGCAATAATTTGAAATTGCTTCTTCGAAAGTCTGGCTTCCGTGGTTCTTATCACAATAAACACTGCTGTCATTAAGTTCGGCTTTGCCATCGCAAACATATGTATTTTTTGATAAGTCCAAATATTCCATAAATGCGGCAGCTGAAACTACTTTGAAAATCTCTCCTGGGTAATATTCGCCTTGGAGTACTCGGTTTGATAATGATTCAGGATTTGCTCCCCCGTTTTCCAGATTTACATCTATATCTTTTAAATCAAATGTCGGAAGAGATACCATAGAAATAATTTCACCGGTCTTGTAGTTAATTACTGCAACTGCACCGCTATATCCCGAAAGTTTTTCTGCTATTAAAGTATTAAGTTTTGAATCAAGCGTTAGTGTAATGTCGTTACCATGTTCCGATTCATTAAGCAGTATTCTGCTGATTCTTTCTCTTAGTTTTTCATTAAAACCCAACAGCCATGCGCCTTGCGTAGTTTCAATCCCCAATGGCGAAAATCCGTATATATCGCCTATTACATGTGCAACAGCAAGCCTTGTATTCTCATCTGAAATATAAGTTCTTTGGCTATAGGAAGATCCTGCAAGCTCAATACCATTAATATCGTATATACTTCCCGGTATAACTGTGCTTCTTTTCTCTCTAAGCCTGGGATTATACGAAGAGCTTACCCATCTGCCGGAATATTTCATAACATCATATGCTAAATATCCAGATAATACGGCAAAAAACAAAATGAGCACTATCATAACTGTTGCTATGTTTTTCCTTAATTCTTTCAAACCTCCTGCACCGCCTTATCTTTTGGCTGAAGCTTTGAGTTTCTAATTGCAATTGCTTGTAATATTCCAATAAATATCATAGTCACAATCATAGAAGAGCCACCGTAGCTTACAAGCGGTAATGTTATTCCTGTAAGAGGTATCATCTTTATAACTCCGCCCAAAATTATTATTGTCTGAAAGGCAATCATTGCTGTGCTTCCTAATGCAAGAAGAGAAAAAAATGAGTTTTCTGCATTTTTAGCAATATTTATACCTCTTAACATTAACAATATGAACAATCCGATTACCAAAAATCCCATTGCTATTCCCATTTCTTCGCATATTGAAGAAAACACATAATCAGTAGTATATGCAGGCACGTATCTGGGAGAACCCAATCCCAATCCAGAGCCGAATACTCCGCCTGAGACAATCGCGATTAAACCATGAATAATTTGGTATCCCCCTGTGTCCGCAGTAGCCCAAGGATTAATCCACACCTCTACACGCACTCTCACATGGTTAAACAACTGATAAGCAACAATAGATGCAGCCGAAAAAGCTCCTATTCCGGCAAAAGTTAAAAACTTTGAACCGGTTGCGGCATATAACATTACCATAAATACGAAGAAATATAAAAGAGCCGCGCCCAAATCCTTAATAAGCACAAGTATAATAATGCTTACAATAACAAACGCATACGCAGGTGCATATGCCAACTGTCTTCTTTTTTCTCTAAAAACTGAAGCAATGGCTAAAACAAGCGCTACTTTTACAAATTCCGATGGCTGAAAATTTACACCAAGAGTTTCAAGCTGAACCCAGCTTTGAGATCCTCCTACTACGCTCCCAAACAAAATAGAAATAAGCAAAAGTCCAATGCCTCCGCCTATGAAAAACCACTGTCCGCTTTCTGGATTTTCGATTTTCATTACAATAATTATTGCAGCCACCATGGATATTAATCCAATAAAATACCACATGAATTGCTTAATTCCGACATTCATTTCCAGTCTATATAACACTACAAGCCCAATTACTGCCAACATATTTGTTACTATCATGAGCGGTTTATCTACTCTGCCAAGGAAATGCGGTATCAAATAATACTGAGCAAATATTAAAACAATAACTGAAACGCCAATTATAATTGAAACTATATCAAGGACTTCGCTTCTGATTGACAACAAAAAATATGATATTGCGGTAAATGTGGCAATTGCACCAAATGGCAGCGCGCTTCTTCTCCATGCAGCCATTATATATCACCGCCTTCATTTGCAATAAATACAAATTTCTGTGCACCAATTCTAACAACATCATTAGATGAGATTTTTATCTTTCCGGATATTTTAATTTCATTTAGATATGTTGATTTTTTCGAATATGTGCACATCATCCAACAGTCTCTTTTTTTATAAATTTGAATATGAATTTTTGACACGCTTCGTCCTAAGATTTGAATATCGCAGCGTTTAGATGACCCAATTATATTATCGTATCCCAAAAAATATTCTTTTTCAGAGTTATAAGCTTTAAGCTTTGCTATACATATATCTTCTGCACTGATAATAATTGGACGTGTTGCACGGGAGATGAAAATAGTGCGAATAAAAACTATACCGCATAAAATTACTAATATATATCTTGCTATAAGAGATGTAATCTCATAAGACGCGGAGTGCATTTATCTTCCCCTAATACTTTTACATTTATTTCTAACTATATAATTATAACATTATTATTTTCTTTAACAAATTACATTTTTGTAATATTGGCCTTAATTTCATTATTCGATAAAAATTGCTGAATACCAGTTTTGATTTCTTTCATCATTTTCCTTTAACGTATAAAGCGGCAAATCGAATTTCTTTACAGTCTGAAAAACATCTATTCCAACAGAATGGAAAGCGGGACGTGCTTTCTTTTTTTGTATGCACTGTTTTCCCTGAAATCCTGAACATTCTTTACAAAGCGCACAGTCAGATAATGAAAAAGCAAAGTAATAACCATCTGTATAAGCCTTGCTTTCAACTGCGAGCGATACATCTTGACTGGTCTTTTTATCATTGGCATGAACAATAATGCCATAGCTAAATTTCTTAAACATTTCCTCATAGTCTTTCATTGTAACCTGAGGATTTGCCGAAGGACATGTTTGACCATACCCCCAATCATTGCATCCAAACATACATTTAAGCAGAGTTCTGCTGTCAAATACTATATCATCTATATCAAAGTATACAGCATCTACAGCTCCCTTTTCTTCAGCAAAATTAATTAGACTCTCGATATATTTTTTATCTGCTTTTTTCATTATTACTCCTTGGGATAATCGTATTGCATTATAGTCACAGAACGTTTTTCATTAAACTTTTCTCCAACATTTTTAAGTTCGCCTGTAATATAAAATCCAAACTTCTCATGAAGCAAAATGCTTTCTTTGTTACATGAATCTATCCAAGCACTTATTGCCCAAATATCTGAATCTTTTCCGCTTAATATTAGTTTTTCCAAAAGAGAGGCGCCTATTCCCCGCCCTCTGAAATCCTTATGAACGTATACTGAATTTTCAACCACCGGCCAATATCCTTTTTTATCCCTAAGTTTTGAAAATGAAGAATAACCTACAGGTTTGCCATCTATTTCAGCAACAAAAATAAAGTATTTATTGTCATCATGTCCTTTAAACCATTGTAGCGCATCTTCATAGCTTCTTTCCGACCAAGCCCAGTTAGAAGCTGAAGTTCTAATAGCCTCATTTACAATATCATTGATGTCTTTAACATCTTCAAGTGTCGCTTTGCGAATATAAATTTCATTTTTCATAGGAGCTATTATATCACAAAAAAATATTGACACAATCAACAAAAGTAATATAATATCAATAAGCTATGATTAAGAAAATAATCGATTTTATGCTTTGGATAAGCGAGCTTGGGATAGTGAGAGCCTTGCACAATGCATCGGTTTATGGGCTTATGAGCTTCCTGCTTTTGCAGCGTTTGCCGCGTTAAGGCATTGAGTGTCCGGCATAATGCCGGGAAATAAGGTGGCACCGCAGGAAACTGTCCTTATATGGATGGTTTTTTTATTTGCAAAAAAACTGTCCAAGTAATTATTAAGGAGTGATTTTCATGGATGAAAACAAAAAAAGGGTTTTTTCAGGCATACAGCCTTCAGGGAACCCAACAATCGGCAACTACATAGGAGCTATAAGAAATTATGTAGCTCTGCAGGAAGAGTACGAGTGTTATTACAGCATTGTTGATATGCATGCGATAACAGTTCGCCAAACTCCTGCTGACTTAAGAGCAAATACTAAAAGTATTTTTGCTTTGCTTATTGCTTGCGGACTTGATACCGATAAGTGTACTTTATACGTTCAGTCACATGTTCCGGCACATGCTCAGCTAAATTGGATCTTAAACTGCTATACATATATGGGCGAAGCGTCCCGCATGATCCAGTTTAAAGAAAAGTCTAAAGCAAATGAAGCAAACGTAAATGTAGGTCTTTTCGACTATCCGATACTTCAGGTAGCTGATATCCTTTTATATCAGAGTCATCTTGTTCCTATAGGAGAAGACCAGAGACAGCATCTTGAGCTTACACGCGATGTAGCTCTTCGCTTTAACAACTTATATTCACCTACATTTGAAGTTCCCGACATGTTAATCCCCAAAGTCGGCGGACGCGTAATGTCTCTTGCTGAGCCAACCAAGAAGATGAGTAAATCGGATGCTGATGAAAATGGGTATATCACATTGTTAGATAAACCGGAAGTGATTTTAAGAAAAATCAAGCGTGCTGTTACAGACAGTGAGAACTCTATAAAATATGATCCAGAAAACAAACCTGGGGTTTCAAACCTTTTAGAAATATACAGTATCATGACAGGAAAAGCTCTCGACGAAGCAGCAGCCGAATTTTCAGGCGTAACAAGTTACGGAACTTTCAAGCAAACTGTCGCAGATGCTGTCATTTCAAAACTTGAGCCGATTCAGTCTGAATATGACAGAATAATAAGTGATAAGAAGTATATTGAACAAACGATGGCAAAAGGTGCAAACAACGCAGAACGCGTCGCAAGAAAAACTTTGTCCAAAGTTATGCGTAAAATCGGAATGGTAGACAGACCAAGAGGTTAAAATCTATAGTAAAAGCGGATATTAAACAATATCCGCTTATTTGCTGTCATGAATGCCTAGGATTTTTCTTTACCATTTCAATAGCCCCTACAATGGCTACAGTTAGCTCAGCTTGATACCCATAGTCCATAACATCAAGCGAAGACAGCATCTTCCCTCTCGAGCTGGTAATATATCTTGGTTTTAGCTTATTTAAAGCTATAGCACATACATTAAGATAACACTGTCTGCATTTGCACATATCTGTTGACTCAACCATTATTCTGGCTTTTTCTTTAACAATCGCTTCAACTGCATTTAATAAGATGTATTCATCTTTTATGTTTTCGCTGTTTTCCATATTAACCTCTGGACAATGAATTTATGATAAATAACAAAATTCGTTATTAACAACTAAACTTTATTTGTATTTTCTCTTTCTGCAACAAACATATATTGCTGTGCAAGCGCTGCATCATTTCCAAAACGCTGTTCAGCGTTCCTTCTTATTTCTTCGTCAGACATTTTTTTGCCGAAATACTCCCATGAAGCTTTTCTGATCCAAGTATCAACAGGATATGCATCTTTTCTTCCTAAAGAATAAATCAGCACACAGTCTGCGACTTTTTTGCCCACACCTTTAAACTTACAAAGTTCATTTCTCGCTTCATCAAGCGTCATATATTCAAGCTTCGAATAATCATATCCTTCTGAAATCATTTTGGAAGTTTCGATTATATAATCGCTTCTATACCCGCAGTTTTGTTCCAGCAAATCTTCACACTTAAGCTGTGCCAATGATTCCGGCTTTGGAAATGCAAATCCATGTTCAGTTTCTTGTCCGTATTTTTTGCTAATGTTTTCAATAATCTTTTTTATTCTCGGAATATTATTATTTGCCGAGATAATAAAAGATACTAATGTTTCAAAAAACGGCTGTCGAAGAAGTATAAGTCCTTTATTGTTTAATACAGCTTCGGATATTTTTTTATCTTTGGCTAATACCTTTGAAGCTTTTTCATAATCATATTTACTGTCAAAATAATTTTCCCAGAAAGATAAATCATTGTCATGGCATGATATACGTGTTTCAGATAGTGTACCGCTTATCTGTGCATATCTTTCATCTGCTATAGCATTCCAACTTCCGTTTTCATAGTTCCATCTAAAGCACTGACCGCTTAAAAAAGTAAGCTCTGGATCAAATGGCCTTATCTTCTTTGTTATCCATTTTGTCATACAAGTTCCATTAAAGATTTAGCCATATCTTCTTTTTTACAAACAGTTTCATGCAATATCTTTTTGTCTTTCAAATCCGATAATGCATCAGGCGGCTTTATGCCGGTAATTTCTTCAAGAGTTTTCATATCTTTAAACCCGTCATTTGTGCAGCTGCCTGTTATAGATTTTAGCACAGTGCTTGTAAATTTGTATGGATTTGCTGTAGATAATACGATGGTTTTGTTTTGTTTATTACTTAACTTTTCCAAAACAGAAAATCCTACCGCTGTATGAGGATCAAGCAAATAGTTGTTTTCTTCCCATACCTTCTTAATCTGAGAAAAAGTTTCTTCTTCACTTGCCCATCCGCCGTCAAATGTCTTTTTAATCTTGTAGAGGAATGTTTCGCTTACTTCATAATGTCCCTTTTCAGTTAAATCACTTTGAAGTTTTGATACAAAATCGCTATCTCCTTTTGACATTTCATAAAGCAATCTTTCGAAATTTGACGATATAATTATATCCATAGATGGAGATACAGTCTTTCTAAAATCACGCCTTGTGTCATATTCCCCTGTCGACAGAAAGTCATATAAAATATTGTTTGAGTTAGATGCGCATATAAGCTTTCCTATAGGCAGACCCATTCTTTTTGCATAAAAGCCAGCCAGAATATTCCCGAAGTTGCCTGTCGGCACTACAAAATCAACATAATTGTTTAATGAGATTTCATCCTCTTTCAATACTTTCAGATAAGATGTAAAGTAATAAACAATCTGTGGCAGTAATCTTCCTAAATTTATGGAGTTTGCTGAAGAAAAACGATAACCTTTTTTATAAATATCATTTATTATATTTTCGTCAGTAAAAATCTTTTTAACACCAGTCTGCGTATCATCAAAATTACCTTCAACCGCTATTACCTCAGTATTATTCCCTTCCTGAGTTGCCATCTGAAGATGCTGTATGTCAGATACTCCGTTATGTGGGTAATAAACTACAACTTCTGTATCAGGCACATCTTTAAACCCTTCAAGAGCAGCTTTTCCTGTATCTCCTGAAGTCGCTGTTAAAATAAGAATTTTTTCCTTGTAATTGTTCTTTTTCGCTGCAACAGTCATAATCCTTGGAAGAAGCTGCAAAGCTACATCTTTAAATGCTGAAGTGGGCCCATGCCACAATTCAGCAGAATAAAGATTTTCTGAAATTTCCTCAACAGGAACAATTTCTTCCTTATCAAATGATTTATAGGCATCATCCACTGCATCAGAGATTTCTTCTTTTGTATAGTC
This sequence comes from Christensenellaceae bacterium, assembly GCA_963677605.2. Lineage (GTDB taxonomy): Bacteria > Bacillota > Clostridia > Christensenellales > UMGS416 > JAGLOK01. The sequence continues at coordinate 20,606 of CAXXDX010000004.1, forward strand.
AGTTAAAAACATAGCCAGTATTTCTTTTGCAGTTTCCTGATAAGACTTATTTTTAAGTGTTTTTAACTGGCCGGCTGTAATTCTAGGTATTTCCTGTGGTACAAAAAGACCACCGTCACTCGAGATACCTTGAGCGATAGCGGTCGAAGAATTAACAGCTCCGCGCTGGCCGCGTGTGCTGATATAATACATTTTCAATATTCCTCCGAATAAATTAATCTACAACGTACTCTTTAATAAACTCTGGCATTTCGTCCTTTTTTCCTGATACGGACATCATTACCTCTACATTATTGTTTTTGGCAAGTTCGCCAATATATTTTACGGCTGCTTCCAAATCCTCATCAGAAAGAAGCCCCGGAACACCATCAATATACATTTTCTCAATGTCATAATCCGATGCCATCACTCCACCTATAAAACCCAAAAAATATTCAAGTGAAAGTTTTCTGTATTGTTGTGTGTCGATATACCTTATATCGTGTTTCAAATCCAGCATACAATGATTATCTTTGTCTAAAAAAACAACATCACCTTTAATTGTTCCAACATCGGCATTTGCCTTTTTAATCATCTCTTTGGTTTTGCCTGTCCCTCTTCTTGAATAAAGTACTTTAAGCATCTTGACCTCCCCAAACATTTATTGATTTAATTATATATCAAATACGTTAAGTTTCATAGAATAAATTTTATTATTAATACAACGTTCATCTAATGACTTTTTAACAGTTTAGTAAGTCTGTCAAATTCCTCAACACTTAATTCTTCAGCTCTTGCAGTCTTTTTGACTTCAATGCTTTCAAGCATATTTTCAACATTTTCTTTCCTCAGATTATACGCTGTTGCAATGTTAGCTTTCATCTGTTTTCTCCTTGACGAAAAAGCAGTTTTTACACACTTTCTAAAATCATCAATATCCGAACCGATTAAGCCGTTTTGAAGTTTTATATCAACTAATGAACTGACTACGTTTGGAGGTGGCGAAAAAACTCCCGGCTGAAGATCAAAAAGTTTGGTTGCGATTCCCCTGCACTGCGTCATTACTGAAAGCATCCCATATTTTTTTGATCCTGGCGGAGATGCGATTCTTTCTGCAACTTCTTTTTGAACTAAAATAGTAATATTGCTTATAGGCAAATCAGAGTCCAGAAGCTTCATTAATATCGGCGTTGTAATATAATAAGGAAGATTAGCACAAACTGAAAAAGGTTCTTTAATATGATTTTTGAACATTTCATTTATATCAGTTTTCATAAAATCTTCAAAAATAATTTTTATGTTATCTTCATTAAATATTTCGTTATATAAAGATTCGAATTTTCTGTCTATCTCAACTCCAATAACTTTCCTGCATATTTTTGAAAGTTCTTTTGTTAGCCCGCCCGGACCTACACCTATTTCAAGACAAACGCTTCCATCTTCTTGTGTGGAAGCGATTTTCTCTAATATATTAGTATCATAAATAAAATTTTGTCCAAGGCTTTTATTTGCAGATATAGACCTTATCTTTATCTCGTCTTTTAAATTCATTCTTAATAACCATACCTTATAACATATACTTTTACGTCACGTCTTCTTCCCCATGTTAAACATTCGTCTACCGTATTCATAAAGACGTCAATCTGATTCCATCTGTCAGGATCATGCCTAAATCCTCCCGTATCCTCTGCGATGCAATATCCATAACCTGTAACATACAATAAGCTTCCATAAGGGAAAGTGTCTGGAACTACAGCACACGAACCCGGGTTTTCAAGAGTTCTTGTTGAGCGGGGCCATGTTCCGGTTGCTGTGGTGTGACCTGTGTGTGTATAAGCTGTTACCATGCATGAAACTATATCAACATAAGTACTTGAAGTTCCTGGGACTGTAGGATTCGTTGATTGTTCATCAGGATTTTTAACACTTACAGACGGTTCTTCATCATCATCGCCTTCACCAATTCTTGTAAGTGCTGTGCCGTGAAGTTCTACCCTGTTAACAGGCTCTTTTATCATAACTTCTTCAACAGCTTTTCTTCCGGTTTCTTCCCCGTTAACATAAGTTACTTCATATGTCACTTCTGCTAAACCATCAACACCTTTTTGGGTTACAGCATACATTCCTTTAAGCACAGTCGAAGTTTCGCCATACTCAGTTTCAAACTCAATAACTACTTCCTCAGTTACCGTTTCAACTTCTACTATATCCAGTTTTATATCAGTATCACTCTTAACTTCTGTGTTTAAAGAAGGCTCAACAATATCATCTTCATCATAACTGATTCCGGCTTCCTTCAAGGCATCTTCAACAGTACCCGAATAAAAAGTAATATTATGTTCTTCAGATCCTGCCTGTATCGTTACATTTTTAGCTCTTTTTATATGCAAAGTCATTCTGTTATATATCTGAGAGCTTTCATCAGGAAGTATCAAATCATTTTCATTTAAAACTATTTCTTCTGATTCTACTACATCAATAACTTTGTCTTCCTCAGTTTTTACAAGAACAGTTTCACCTTCATCCTGTATATATACAATTTTTTCAGATGGTATAAGTTCTGGATTTTCTATAGGCATTTTCTTTTCAAGCACATCGGTGGCAAACAGCCACAATGCGAAGCCTGAAACAGCTAAAGCCAAAACCAAAAATGAGGTAATGGCAAAAAGTCTAGTTACCCTTATATGACCAACTGTAAAAACAGAATTATAAAGCCAGCTAATTACTTTACTGTCCTTTTTATTTCTGTCTTGTCTTGCGGAGTGTTTGCCAGTGCCTCTGGAGCTTCTCCTTCTGTTTTCGAAGTTTTCCGTATCTTCAATTCCCAGAAGTCTTCTAGAAAGTTTTCTTTCCGAACTTTTGTCTTGATTATATTGTGCGGTTTCATCATTTTCCTTAGATTCTATGTTTTTTGAATCTGTAAAGATATTATTTTTTTCATCATTGAAGTCAACAGTGTCTTTTGTTACATCTGCTGTGTTTGGTTCGTTTATTTTATTATCTTTTGCGTATCTTCTCATTAATTACTCTCTTAGCTAAATATCATCCTAATATGTTACAATATTATTACAATATTTTTAAATAGTCAACTATATTATAGTTATTAAAGTCATTCAATCAAGCTTGAATTTTATAATTTACAATTATTAAACATCATAATACAAAGACAATAAAACATTTACACGGTTTTCTTATGGCTGTATAATTACTTTATGAAATTAAAAAAATCTAACTGCCTTGCGCTATTTTTAATCCTTATTTTAATTTTAAGCTCTTTTTCTTCATGTAAAAAAAGTTCAGAAGTGCCAATTGAGGATTATTTTAATTATTTGAGAAAAACTCAATACGAACGTATATATACTATGTTGTCCGATGACTCTAAAGATGACATTTCTTTAGATGATTTAGTAAACCGTTATACAAATATTTATAGCGCAATGTCTATCACTTCAATGACATATGATGTAGTAACTACCGAATATACCGACACAGCATGTCATATCTTTTTTATTCTCAACATAACATCGCAAAAACTTGATGAGTTTAAATTGAATATGACTGCCATCTTTATAAAAGACTCAAACGGATGGAAACTAAAGTGGTCACCCTCGCTTTTGCTTCCCGGTATGGATGATGAAGATGTAGCAAGAATTACTTCAACCGCTGCAGACAGAGGAGAAATTTTCGCAGCTGACGGGAGTTTGCTTGCCCAAAACGCTATTGCGACATCTGTTTATGTCAATATTGATAAAATTCAAAATGATGAAAGCCTTATCAGAGTACTTGCTCCAATTATAGACATGGAAGAAACAGATATCAGAGAAAAGCTTAAGCCCTATTATGAAAAGCTTCAGGAAGCCCAAGAAGACACAAATGATGATACTGCCGAAGAGTATTCTTCCGTTTCCAATCTTGTTGTGCTTAAAGCATTCTCCAAAGATAATGGATTGACACAAGCAGAAATCGATACTTTGCTAGAAATAGACGGAATTGGTATTGATACTGATTTTATGACTAAATACAGATACTATCCAAACGGAAGCATCATGGCTCATACAATAGGCTATGTTGGCGTTATGACGGAAGATGAAGCGGCACTTTCTGAAAACATTTCTCTTCCTGCTGATACCATGATTGGCAAATCAGGGCTTGAAAAAAAATATGAAATGTATCTTCGCGCAAAACCAGGTTACAAGCTTAGTATTTTAGACAAATACGGTCATGAAAAAGCAGTTGTAGCTCAAAGAGAAGGACAGGATGGTTCTGACTTGCGCTTGAACATTGATTTTGATTTGCAAATGGAAGCAGAATTAATGTTGATGCAAAAACTCACAGATGAAATGGCCGGCGCAGTAGTAGTTCTTGATCCGACAAACGGAGATGTTTTAACTGTAGCTAGCTTCCCGACATTTGATCCTAATCTTTTCGCATTTTCAATGAGCACTGAAGATTGGCAATATCTAAACGACCCCGAAAACAGAAATCCGCTTTATAACAGAGCGCTTCAGGGATTATATCCTCCGGGCTCTACTTTCAAACCGTTTACTGCGGCTATGGCAATAGATACAGACTCTATAAACCGTAATTTTGTTTTTACTGAAAAAATCGACGATAACGTCTGGACACCAAGCGATCCCGAGTGGGTATACCCCGGAATAAAAAGATTCGCAAGAACCCCCGGGAACTTAAACATGGAAAACGCAATTACATATTCCGATAATATTTATTTTGCATATGTCGCTATGCAGATTGGAAGAACTACATTTTACGATTACTGCGAAAGATACGGATTTAATGACTCTATACCCTTCGATTTAGATATACCATCTGCAAAAATATCAAACTCTGATAAAATCGAAGACATAAAACAGCTTGCTGACTCAGGCTACGGTCAGGGAGAGCTGCTGATTACTCCTCTTCAAATGGCATCAGCTTTCGCTTCATTTGCGAACGGCGGCGATATACTTATTCCCCGCCTGATTAATTCTATTAACGTTGTAACCGATCATAAATATTATGTGCAGCAAGAGTATGAGCCTGCAATCTGGAGAGATGACATTATAAGTTCATATGCAATAGACATTCTAGCTCCCTACTTAAAAAGAGTTATAACTCACGGAACAGGAACAAAAGCCTACGTTTCGGGAATGTCTATCTATGGTAAAACCGGAACAGCTGAAATAGGAAACGACAAGGCTCGTGAAATCGCATGGTTTATAGGCTATACAAAAGGAGAAAACGCAAAACTTGTTTGCGTTATGGTTGAAGTTCCTGAAGGCCAGGGAGATATTAAGCTGGAAATTGCTAAAGAGCTTTTTAAATGATTACCATGTTATCATAACAGATAAGCTTCCGCCCTCATACCAATATACAGTGACTGATACTTCATCTTTTCTGTATAATGCATCATACTTCTTTTCGCTGATATCTTCTCTTATGGTATCAAAACTATTGCTTTTTAAAGTTTCCGAGTATTGAATTGCAGTTTGATTATCCATTTCGCCGTAGTCCAAAATTACGCCATTCGGAGTTTTCATCCTGCTTTTAATTGCAGCACTAAGTTCTGGCACTAAAGACGGAATGTCTTCCGGCCACTCTATGTCGCCGTCAGTATCGCTTTTTATAATGTCATTAAAGATGCCGCTTGTTGTGTCCGGCTCTGCCGATGCATCAGCATCCGGTGTAGGAGAAATAATAGTTACGTCTACTTCCTCTCCCATTATTTTACCAACAATCTTTTCAACAGATTCTTCTTTAATCTGTTTTTGTATATCTTCACAAGAACATAGTGACACTATAGTTATCAAAAGCAAAACTAATATAAAGATTTTTTTCATACAATACCTACCATTTCATGACAGCAATTTTAACAAAACTATTTATATAAAACAATTAATAAATAATTAAAAAAGCACCCCTATAAAAGGAGTGCTGATATTATACCCACTATTTTTTGTGTTTGTCAGCATAATCCTTAAGAGCTGCCTGAAGAGCCTCCTCTGCCAATATTGAGCAATGAATTTTTGCTGCAGGCAAACCGCCTATTGCATCAAGAAGTTCTTTGTTTGTAAACTTCATAGCTTCTTCAATTGTTCTGCCTTTTATCATTTCAGTTGCAATTGAGCTAGACGCTACAGCTGCGCCGCATCCGTAAGTTTTAAATTTAACATCAGTTATAACATCATCTTCGACTTTTATATCCATTTTCATGATATCGCCGCATGCTGCGCTGCCAACCTGTCCAGATCCGTCTGCATTTTCAATCTCGCCTACGTTATGAGGATTTGTGAAATGCTCCATAACTTTATCATTATACATTTGTGACATGTTTATTCTCCTTTAACATACAGCGGCGACATGTCTCTTAACCTTTGGACTATCGGCTGCAATTCTTTTATTGTTGTTTCAACGTCTTCCATCTTGTTCATTTCACCTAAGGTCAGCCTCAGCGATCCGTGTGCCGTAGCGTGGTCTAATCCAATTGCCAACAACACATGTGAAGGATCAAGAGACCCCGATGTGCAAGCAGAACCGCTGGAAGCGGCTATACCTATGATGTCAAGCGAAAGGAGCAATGACTCCCCTTCTATATACTTAAACGACATATTCACGTTGTTGGGCAATCTCTTGGTTCTGTGACCGTTTAGCTTCACATCAGAGATCGAAGATGAAATCCCTTCTATAAATGCGTCGCGCATTTCAATCTGACGTTTGTTTTCTTCTTCCATGTTTGCGTAAGAAAGTTCCAGAGCTTTCGCAAGGCCTATTATTCCTACATGATTATAAGTAGTCGGCCTTTTGCCGCGTTCCTGTCCGCCTCCATGGAGAAGGTTATCAATTTTTACGCCTTTTCTCACATATAAAGCGCCTACACCTTTTGGTCCGCCAAACTTATGTGCAGAAAGAGATAATAAATCAAGGTTCATCTTTTTTACGTCAATTTCCACATGTCCGACAGCCTGAACAGCATCAGTATGAAACAAAGTTCCTTTTTCTCTGCACAGTGCGCCAATTTCAGCTATAGGCTGTATTGTCCCTATTTCGTTATTTGCAAACATAACGCTAACAAGAACTGTATCTTCACGGATGGCTTTTTTAAGCTCATCCATGTTAATAATTCCGTCTTCATCCACAGGAACATATGTTACATCATAGCCCATTTTTTGCATGGCTTTAGCAGTGTGTAAAACAGCATGATGCTCAATAGTAGTAGTTACAATATGTTTACCCTTTTTCGAAAATGCAGATGCTATACCCTTTAATGCCCAGTTATCGGCTTCTGTTCCGCCTGATGTGAAAAAAATCTCACGGTCTGTGCATTTAAGCACATCCGCAACAACCTTTTTTGCTTTTTCTATTTCACTTCTTGCAGTTCTTCCATAGCTGTATACACTCGAGGCATTTCCAAACTCTTCCGAAAAATAAGGAAGCATGGCATCAAGCGCTTCCTTTTTCACCGGCGTTGTTGCCGCATTATCCAAATATATTCTTTTACCGTTGCTCATATTTAGCAGTCCTTTAATTGTTCTATCAAATCTTTAAAAGTTATATTTTCAACTTCTCTTTTTATAGCCAAATTAACTTTTTCCCATATTATCTTTCCTGCACATGATTCGGTCTTTTCGCAGCCGCTTGCTTTAAACTGTTTGCAATGAACAGGTGCGAAATCTCCTTCGAGGCAGGATATAACATCCCATGCCGATATATCTTCGGGTGCTTTAGCCAGTTTATAACCGCCCTTTGCTCCTCTTACGCTTTCAACAATTCCAGCTTTTCTGAGCTTAACAATTAATTGCTCCAAATACTGAACAGGTATATCCTGACGTTCAGAAATTGTCTTAATTGCAATAGTGTCATCGCCATAATTTTTTGCAAGCTCATATACAGCATTAACACCATATCTCGCCCTTGTTGAAACTCTCATATACCATCCTCAAGTGTTTTTTGACTATTTTTAACTTATCATACCTAAGTTTTTTTGTCAAGATTTCAAGTTGCTAACTTTGTGTAAACAATAATTATTATCTTATAATATCCTCTTTATATAAAGGATACTTTTCACAAAGCTTAAGTACCTGCGCTTTTACATCTTCAATTGCGCTGTCGCCTTCTTTTACGATTTTTGCAATAAGCTTTCCTATAAGCACAAAATCTTCTTCTTTAAAGCCTCTGCTTGTAAGTGCAGGAGATCCCAGCCTAATACCGCTTGTTGTAAATGCATTTTCAGGATCATTCGGAACTGAGTTTTTGTTAGCTGTAATATTTGCTGATTCCAACTGCTTTTCAACCACTTTTCCGGTTAAGCCCTGCGGGCGAAGGTCAAGTAATATAAGATGATTGTCAGTACCGCCTGATACGAGAGAAATACCTTCTTCAATAAGAGTGTTAGCCATAGCTTTAGTATTAACTAGTATCTGTTTTTGGTATGATTTAAAATCTTCTCCTAGAGCTTCCTTAAAGCACACTGCTTTAGCTGCTATAATATGCATAAGCGGGCCTCCCTGCATTCCCGGGAAAACTGCCTTGTTTATCATTTTTGCATATTTTTTCTGGCACATAATCATTCCTCCGCGAGGTCCGCGAAGAGTTTTATGTGTAGTAGTTGTCGTAAAATGCGCATACGGAATCGGTGATGGGTGAAGTCCTGTTGCAACAAGCCCTGCTATATGCGCAATATCTGCCATTAGATAAGCGCCGACTTTGTCTGCTATTTCACGGAAGCGCTTAAAATCAATTGTTCTGGGATATGCACTTGCACCGGCAACTATAATTTGCGGCTTGTTTTCTACAGCAAGTCTTTCCAATTCATCATAATCAATTGTCTGTGTTTCATCGCTTACGCCGTATGGCACAATATTGAAAAACATACCTGAAAAGTTTGCAGGGCTGCCGTGAGTAAGATGTCCGCCATGATTTAAATTCATGCCAAGTATAGTGTCTCCCGGTTTGAGAACTGCAAGATACACAGCTGTATTTGCCTGCGCACCTGAATGCGGTTGTACGTTTACATACTCACATCCGAACAGCTCTTTTGCACGGTCACGTGCCAAGTCTTCAGCCATGTCTACAAATTCACAACCGCCATAATGACGATAACGGGGAATGCCTTCTGCATATTTGTTAGTAAGGTGTGAACCCGCTGCAGCCATAACTGCAGGAGAAACAAAGTTTTCAGAAGCTATAAGTTCCAAATGCTCCTGCTGTCTTTTAAGTTCCAGTTCCATTACGTCTGCTATTTCGCTGTCGTTTTTCCTTATTGCTTTAAAGTCAATCATAAAAAACTCCTATATAAAAATTTTAATTTACAATGTTAAAGACTAATTATAAGATATCACTTATATTTATACAAGATTAAACCTTATAATATGTCATGCTCTTTCTTTTCATTTCAGCAAACTTTTTCTTAAACAGTTTAAGAAGAAAATATGAGCCAAATGACAAAATAATTCCTGCAACTGCTGATATAACCTGTGCACTTTCTCCTTTTATTACTGACAATCCAATAAAAATAGTAGCAACCAATACAACTAATGGGAATAGATATAAAAGCACTGCCGATAGTAGATAAAAATCTCTTTTTACATCAACAATTACTTCATCGCCAATATTTATCTTTTTAGTATTCGGCAGCCTTATCATCATCTTTCCGGTGTCCTTTGCCATCATACATGCACCGCATTTTTCACACGCCGACGATCTGTAAAACTCAACAATCACTTCATCTTTATCAATTGCTGCTACTATGCCTTTTTCATTATTCATTAAACTCACCCAATAAATCCTTTACTACTTCCCCCGCAATAATAAGTCCCGCACATGAAACAGCAAACATAGCGCTTCCAATCGGTCCTTTTTGTGCTTTCTTCGGAAGTTCCGTAGAAAACACTACTTTCAGCTTGTCAATTCTGCGTTTTTTAAGCTCGCTGCGAACTTTTTTTGCGAGAGGATCATTATATGTTTTTTTAATATCCGTTACTTCAAATTTGCTTCCGTCAAGCCTTCCGCCTGCTCCCATTGACGAAATAATATTAATTTCTTTTGTTTTACATTCTTCAATTAAATCAATTTTGTCCTTAAACGAATCAATCGCATCAACTACATAATCATATTCATAAAGATTTATAAATTCACTGTTTTTGTGCCACATCTCATGATAGAAAGTGATTTTCGCATCAGGATATATGTCTCGCAAGCGGTCAGCCATTATTTCCGCCTTTGGTCTTCCGATTGTAGATTTAGTTGCAGGAATCTGTCTGTTAATATTAGATTCTTCTACAACATCTCCGTCAACAAGTGTAATATCAGATATTCCGCTTCTAACCAAAGCTTCTGCACAAATTGACCCTACGCCTCCAACGCCCATAACTAAGACTTTCGCTTTTTTAATAGCACTAATTCCATGTTTGCCTATTAAAATTTCGAGTCTTTCATGCGCACTCATTGCTTATTCACCGTCTAACTTTATCTTAAGTTCCTCAAGCTGATGAGCATCCACATAATCAGGTGCTCCGGTAAGAAGACATGATCCGCTCTGAACCTTAGGGAATGCAATAGTATCTCTTATGCTTTTTGCACCTGAGATAAGCATTACCATGCGATCTAGTCCGTATGCTATTCCACCATGAGGAGGAGTGCCGTATTTAAAAGCGTCAAGCAAAAATCCAAAACGGTTTTGTGCTTCCTCATCTGAAAAGCCTAGCGCCTTGAAAACACGCTTTTGTACATCTTCCTTGTGTATCCTTATACTTCCGCCGCCGATTTCATTTCCATTGAGTACTATATCATATGCTTTTGCACACACTCTTTCAGGGCTTGATTCCAAATATTTTAAATCTTCATCATTCGGAGAAGTAAAAGGATGATGCATCGCTGTGTATCTTCCCTCTTCCTCATTATATTCAAACATAGGAAAGTCAGTAACCCATAGAAAATTATATTTTCCTTCATCAATAAGGTTAAGCTTTTCTGCAACAGCAAGTCTTACCTGTCCCATTGAGGTTAATGCTGTACTCCATTTATCAGCTACAATAAATATTATATCCCCTACTTCAGCTCCTGTTTTATCTAAAATTGTATTTATTTCATCTTCTGATAAAAATTTTGCAATTGGAGAGCGCACACCGCTTTTTTCAACGACCATCCAAGCAAGGCCTTTTGCTCCGTAAAGCTTTGCATGTTCGCCAAGTTTGTCTATGTCTTTTCGTGAATATACTTCGTCAGCTCCGCTTGCGCAAATAGCGCAAACCATTCCATTTTCATCATTGGCAACTGAAGAAAAAACTTTAAACTCGCAGCCTTTTACTTCTTCATTAAGGCTTACAATCTCCAAGCCGAAGCGAATGTCAGGCTTGTCGCTTCCATAGCGTTGCATAGCTTCTTTATATGTAAGTCTTTGAAAAGGAGTGTTAGCTTTAACTCCGGCAACTTCATTAAATGCTTTTGAAATAAGCTCTTCATTAATTGATATTACATCGTCAACATCAACAAATGACATCTCAATGTCTATCTGTGTAAATTCAGGCTGTCTGTCTGCTCGCAAATCTTCATCCCTGAAACATTTTGCTATCTGATAATATCTGTCAAACCCCGACACCATAAGAAGCTGTTTAAACAACTGCGGCGACTGCGGGAGCGCGTAAAACTTGCCCTGCTGCACACGGGAAGGGACAAGATAGTCGCGAGCTCCTTCCGGTGTTGATTTGTTTAATATTGGTGTTTCAATGTCAATAAAACCATTTTTATTTAGAAAATCCCTAACAGATGATGTTAACCTATGTTTTAGCATAATATTATCACGCAGATATTCTCCGCGTAAATCTAGGTAACGGTATTTAAGCTTGGTCTCATCCCCCACTTTTTCATCGCCTATAACAAAAGGAGGTGTTTCTGCTTCATTAAGAATCTTGATTTCATTAACTATTACTTCAATTTCGCCAGTTGATAGCTCAGTATTTATATTTTTTTCTTCTCTTAGGCTAACCTTTCCTTCAACCCATACTACGTACTCACTTCGAAGGCTTTCTGCTATTTCAAAGCACTCAGGATTTTGAGCTTGGTCAAACACGAGCTGAACAATTCCTGTTCTGTCGCGCAACCAGATAAATATAAGAGATCCAAGGTCTCGTCTCCTTTGTACCCACCCGCACATTGAAATCTTTTCACCTGAATTATTCTTGTTTATCTCTCCGCACATATTTGTGCGGTAAAAAGTCTTTGACTTAATCATATTATTTAACAGCCTCCAAAAGCTCTTCAATTTTCATCTCTTTTTGATCCCCATTTTCCATAGAGCGGAGTATAACAGTTCCTTTTTGAAGCTCATCACTTCCAATGATAGCTACAAACCTGCAATCTATTTTGTTTGCATACTTCATCTGAGCTTTCAAGCTTCTGCCCATTATGTCCATCTCTGCAATTAATCCTTCTTTTCTAAGTTCAGCCAATTTAATTGCTATCATGTCTTTTGCATCATCATCTGCAGCTGCGAAATAAACATCAATTTTCTGTGGCTGCGGAATAACAGTTCCTGCAGCTTCAATTGTAAGCAGCAAACGCTCCATCCCCATACCGAAGCCAACTGCAGGCAAAGAGTTTCCGCCTATTTCTTCTATAAGGTTGTCATATCTTCCGCCTCCGCAAACAGTGCCCTGTGCGCCTATAGTATCTGTTATAAACTCAAAAACTGTCTTTGTATAGTAATCTAATCCTCGAACAATAAGCGGATCAATATCAAATTCTTCACCAAGCTCGGAAAGTACTCCTTTTAGTGTCTCAAAATGATCGCTGCATTCCTCACAAAGGTGCTCAACAGTCTTCGGAGCGTCTTTTACTATTGTTTTACACCCTTCCACTTTGCAGTCCAATATACGAAGCGGATTTGTTTCAAAACGCTCTTTGCATGTTCCACACATTTGGTCAATATTGTCTCTAAGATAATCCTTAAGAACTTCATTATAATTAGGTCTGCATTTAGGACACCCGATTGAGTTTAATTTGAGCGATACAGACTTAAGTCCAAGTTCCTTTAAAAGAGTTTTTGCAAGCATGATTACTTCTGCGTCAGCATATGCACTTTGTGCTCCAAAAAGTTCAATACCAAACTGATGGTGCTCGCGAAATCTTCCCTTTTGCGGGCGCTCATATCTGAAAACAGGAGAATTTACATAGTACATTTTAACTGGGAGCGCTCCCTGATTTAGGTTGTTCTCCAGAAATGCACGTGCAACTCCCGCTGTGCCTTCAGGTTTAAGCGTAATCGAACGGTTGCCCTTATCTTCAAAAGTGTACATTTCCTTGTTTACAATATCCGTGGTCTGCCCCACTCCGCGCAGGAATAATTCAGTATGTTCAAAAGTGGGGACGCGAATTTCTTTAAAATTAAACTTCTTCGCAGTATCCCTCATTATATTTTCAATGTAGTGCCATTTATATACTTCCTGAGGCAGTATGTCCTGTGTTCCTTTTGGGGCTTTTGTAATCAGCATTTATTTACCTTCTTTTTTGTATTCAGTTAATTATAAGCGAAAAAGTCGTCTTTTTTCAAGAGCTGTGAGTCAATCTTGTCTATATAATGCGATATTGACTTATTATTATAGAATCTACTGTGATAATTTTCTTCATAATACATTCTTTTAGAAACAGCCCCAGCACCAAGCGCTATGAGATTATGAGTTTCCTCCATTATATCTATGTTATATATGCAGTCCATTTCCTTATGTGCGTATCCCACGTTTTCTAAATTGCCGGACATATACTTCTGTCTGTACATATAATAAGGATGCATACCCATCTTATAGGCTCTTTCCTGTGCCAGTTCCACCATTTCATTTATAGTCTGTTCATCTGTGAATTCGTAATTTTTTATATTTTCTTTTAACTTTGATGCACGCTTCACAGCTAGTGTGTGGATTGTTAGGTTATCGGGATTTAGTTTTTCAATTTCGCTAAGAGTATTTTTTATTGAGTCTAATGTTTCACCTTCAAGCCCTAAGATCAAATCCATGTTAATTATAAAATTAAACTTTCTTGCCATCTCAAAGGCTTCTTTTATATCATCTGAATTATGAGGTCTTTTCATCCTTTTTAAGGTGTCATCGTTCATTGACTGTGGATTAATGCTAATTCGGTTTACACCTTTACTCTCCAGCATTTCAAGCATTTCAATGCTTATCGTATCAGGTCTCCCAGCTTCAACTGTAAACTCTATTCCTTTTTCAAACTCTACAGTGTTGATTATTTCTTCCAGGTAGTCTTTGTCTATTGAAGTCGGAGTACCTCCTCCTATATAAATGCTCCGCAAAGATTTTTCTGACTTTTTTCTCCAAGCATTAAACCACTTAATTTCTTTTTTTAAAGCTTGGGTATATTCATTAAGCGGAGCTTTTTGTTTTGACATATCAAAGCTTATAAATGAGCAATATTCGCATCTTGTGGGGCAAAATGGTATGCCGATATATAAATCCACACTTGTAAGTTTATCTTTCTCGTAATAAATCTTCTGCACATCTATTATATTTTCAATCAACTCAAGTTTTTTGTCAGAAACATCATAGTCATTTTTAAGCAGATTGTGAGCATTGCCACAGCTTTCATAATCAAGCATTCTGTAAAGCTGAGTCGGACGTATTCCTGTAAGTGCGCCCCACGGAAGTTCTTTCTTTGTTATCTGCTTTATCATCTTATAAAACGCAAGCATTGCCGAACGCTTAAGCATTCGCTTATACTCAACTTCAGTTAATATCTCTTTAGGATAAAATTCAAACTTAAAATCTTTTTTTATCACACCTTCAATAAAAGATGTCTTTTCAATCCAACTATTCTTATCTTCTTCAATATGCTCATGCATAAATGTAATATCTGCATTTTCTGATTCATTTAAAATAATCTTCTCAAAATTATAAAATAGCCGTATTATGTCGGCTATATCTTTGCTTATCTTAGGTGTATTTGATATAAGTTTAATCATTTTCTAGTATCTTTGCTGTTTAAAATTATTGTTACCGGGCCGTCATTTAAAAGTCCTACTTTCATATCAGCTCCGAATACTCCTGTTCCGACTTCTATACCGTTATTTCTAACTTTGTTTACAACGTCAATATACAGCTTATCTGCTTTTTCAGGTTCTTCTGCATTTGTAAAACTTGGTCTGTTGCCTTTTCTGGTTTTTGCAAGAAGAGTAAACTGCGAAACTATTATCATCTTACCGTTTACTTCCTTGATAGAAAGGTTCATCTTGTCTTCATCATCTGTAAAAACTCTAAGATTTGTCAGCTTTTTTGCAATATACTCGGCGTCACTTTCTGTATCTCCTTTTTCGCAGCCAAGAAGTACAAGATAACCGTTTTCTATTTCAGATATGGTCTTTCCTTCAACTGATACGCTTGCTGAACTTACTCTTTGTACGACTGCTATCAATTAAGATGTCCTCCTGTATACATTTATACAGCCTTCCATCTGCCTAAGCTTTGTAATTAAGTTTTCAAGCTGGTCAGTGTTAGATATAGTAACTCTCAAATCAATCTTTGATATGCCGTCAGAAAGAACTGTGCCGTTAAATTTCGAAAGCGAAATACCCAGCGATTGTATTGCATTTGAAATCTGTACTATTATTCCCGGAGAATCCACAAATCTAAGGCTAAGTCTAGCACTGTATTTACCTTGCTGCGCGCCTTCCCATTCCACTTCTATAAACCTTGGATCATCTTTAGGTAAGTTAGTTACATTATAACAGTCACTTCTGTGTATTGAAACGCCCCGTCCTCTTGTTATATAGCCGGTTATAGCATCGCCCTGTACGGGATTGCAGCACTGTGAAAATCTAACCAGCATATTTTTCTGGCCCTTTACAATAACACCATTTGACGATGTGTTTTCTTTTTTAACCTTTACAAGCTGAATTTCTTCTTCATTTGAAACTTCTTCTTTGTGTTCATCTCTATATTTTGTAAGTAAATATGTTATTACCTGTCCTGTAGCTATGCCACCGTATCCTACTGCAGCATACAAATCATCTATAGTTTTAAATGTATTTTTGTCACAATAGCTTTGCAGCCATTCCTTTTCAAATAAATCATTAGCTGAGACATTATGCTTTTTTGCTGCTTCTTCGAGCATATGCCTTCCCTTTTCGATATTTTCTTCTTTACCTTCTTTTTTAAAGTAAGACCTTATTTTGCTTCTGGCATGGGGAGTTTTTGCTATATTAAGCCAATCACGGCTTGGTTTTCCGCTGTTAGATGTAATAATAGAAACTATATCACCCGTTTTAAGCTCAGTATCTATAGGTACCATTTTGCTGTTTACCTTCGCACCTACACACTTATTTCCTACAGCTGAGTGAATTCTATATGCAAAATCAAGAGGTGTCGCACCTGAAGACAGGTTTAAAACATCGCCTTTTGGTGTAAACACAAACACTTCATCCGAATATAAATCAAGCTTTACAGTATCCATAAACTCAGTTGGATCGTTTGATTCACTTTGCCATTCAAGAATCTGTCTGAGCCAGCTTAGCTTAGAGTCAAGACTTCCGTTGGTATTTCCGCCTTCTTTATACTTCCAATGAGCAGCGATACCATATTCCGCCGTTCTATGCATATCTTTTGTGCGTATCTGCACTTCAAAAGGCACCCCATGCTCTCCCATTAAAGTTGTGTGGAGAGATTGATAAAGGTTTGGTTTAGGCATTGCGATATAATCTTTAAATCTGCCAGGTATCGGTGTCCAAATTGTATGAGCAAGTCCTAAAACAGCATAACAGTCCTTCACGTCCTTAACTATTACACGTATAGCAGTTAAATCATAGATTTGATCAAACGGCTTATTCTGGCTTATCATCTTGTTATATATGCTGTAAAAATGTTTAGGACGGCCTTCAATGCTGCCTTCAACATTATGATCTCGCATAGCTTTTTTAATAGTCTCAATCTTTTTCTCAATTATATCTTCGCGTTCCTGACGCTTAAGAGCTACCTTGCGAGCCAAATCTGCATAATCATCCGGATGAAGGTAGTAAAACGCAAGATCTTCAAGCTCCCATTTGATTTTAAAAATTCCCAAGCGGTGTGCTAGAGGCGCATATATTTCCAGCGTTTCCCGAGAAACGTCGTTTTGAGCTTGTCTTCCTCTGTATCTTAATGTGCGCATATTGTGAAGACGGTCAGCTAGTTTAATAAGTATTACTCGTATATCATCCGCCATTGCAAGAAGCATTTTTCTTAGGTTTTCTGCCTGCCGTTCTTCATGCGATGATATTTCAATTTTGCTGATTTTAGTCACTCCGTTAACAAGCATGGCAATCTCTTCACCAAACTCATTTTTAATATCTTCTATTGTAACTTCCGTATCTTCTGCAACATCATGTAAATATCCCGCGGCAATTGTTGCAGTGTCTAAACCCATCTCATATATGATTTCTGCAACATTGCTTGGATGTATAAAATATGGTTCTCCGGACTTTCTTTTCTGTCCTTCATGCGCTTTTAAGGCAAGATTATGTGCACGCTTAATAATTTCAGCGTTTTCCTTAGAATATCCGGACATTATTTTGTTTAATATTGCGTCCAAATTAATTACCTGCCTGCATCTTAATATATGTTTCGCTTTTAGTTATATCAGCTTTATTTTTATTTGTCAGCATAATTTTTTTATCAGAGATATTATATTTCACAAGTCCGCACTCCCTGAATATTCTTAGAGCAGCCCTTGCTTCCCAAAGCTTAATATTATCGCTTCCCTCAATAAATTCCAAAAAGTTTCCTGCCAGTATTGATTGCTTTAAATTAACAAATATTTCTCTTAGCCTGTTTACATTCAGATTAAAATCTCTGTTCATTTTTTTATTATCACTAATTATATACACTTTGCCTTTTGGACGCAATGAATTAAACATATTAGAGATATCAAAATTTGAAATAACAAAAATATTGTCATAATCTATAAATTTAAGCATTTCAAAATCGGGTGCAATGACTAAAGTGTTGTAATTAACTTTCTCTTCTTCAATGTAGCTAAATCTAACATCAAAACTTTCATACACATCCGGTATTTGATTTTTAATATTAATTACACTATCTTTATCCACTGCCAATATCAAATTAGAAAATAAACATTTTGACGCTATTTCTCTTAGCTGTGTATAATCGCACATTATATATTCTTTTTGTTTGTTCCCATACAACCCTTGAGAGATACTTAAATTAAATCTATCATTTTTATTTTTATAAAAATCATTTATAGACTCATTTGATGTTTTAATATCATGTATTTGAGCTTGAACTGATATTCTGCCGTTCCACTCATTTTTCTGAACAGAAATAATAGCATCGTATTTTAATGTATCTTCCAGAATGATATTGTTTGAAAAAGCAACTGCAGGAATTTTATTTACTTCATTATTGATAGTGCATCTAAAATGGTTTTTATCACTGCCTATTTTTTTATAATCAGATACCGTTATATTTTTCAGAAGAAAAACAGGAGCCTTATTTCCTTTCCCAAACGGTTCCAGTTTCTCGATATCTTCTATTATTTTCGAATCTATATCACTGGTTGAGGCTTTAATATCGTATTCAAGCTTTGGAATAAATAATGTATTATCATATTTCTCAAGACAGTTTTCGAACGAGTTTTTAAAATTCGCTAAGTTTTCCGGGCTAAGGCTCAGTCCTGCGGCCATAAAATGCCCTCCAAAATGAGAAACATATTCTTTGCAGCTGTCTATAGCCTCGTGTATGTTTATTCCGTCTATGCTTCTTGCAGAGCCTACAAGCTCATCTCCATTTAAAGTAAATAATATAACCGGTCTGTGATACCTGTTTTTAATCTTAGAGGCGGCTATACCCAATACGCCCTGATGCCAGCTTTCATCATATAATATTATAGATTTTGTTTTTGATAAGTCTAAATCTTTTATCTTTTCTATAGCACTCAGAAAAGTATCTTTTTCTATTTTTCTGCGGTTATAGTTGTCATGAGCCAGAATAGCTGCAGTTTCCTGTGGCAAAGAAGATGCGCCTGTAAATAGCTCAACACATTTATCTGCCGCATCAATTCGTCCTGCAGCGTTTATTGTAGGAGCTATTGTATATGATATATCATCAGCCTTTATCTCTTTTTTGTTTTCAAAACATTCCTTAACAAGAAATTCTATATTTTTATTTGTCCCCTGATTAATTTTTCTAAGTCCCATTTTAACCAGTGCACGATTTTCTCCAGTTAAATCCACCATGTCAGCAACTGTTGCTATAGCAGCCAAGTCACAGCTTTCATAATAAATACCGTCATCAAATAAAACACACATAAGTTTCATTGCGACAGCTGCGCCGCATAAATTGTGCTGTGATTCATCATTTGATAATTTTGGATTCACTATTATCGCCTGAGGAAGCGCTTCTCCGGGCAAATGATGGTCTGTAACTATCACATCAATTCCGTTTTCTATTGCGTAGTTTATTTCCTCTATATTTGATATTCCGCAGTCCACTGTAATTAGAATCGAGCATCCCTGTTCGGCAAACAAGTCTATCGCATCATTGTTTAAACCATATCCCTCACTGATTCTGTGAGGGATATAGTAAAAGATATCATCATATCCGAAGCTTTTAAATGCGTTTACAACAATTGATGTGCCGCATATGCCATCCGCGTCATAGTCTCCGAAAACAGCGATTTTCTCTCCTGTCATCATAGCTTCTTCTATTCTTTCACAAGCTATATCACAATTAGGCAAATCATAATTAGGAGTAATATCATTTATATTATCTCCCAAGAAACTCTCTGTTTTTTTATAGTAAAACCCTCTTGACAATAAAAACTTTGAGATAATAGGGCTTAGTTTAAAATGCTCTGACATATTCACAGCATCTTCATCTGAAATGTTAAAATTGTTTCGCTTTACATATCTCATAATATACAAAATACCCCTCTAAAAAAGAGGGGTATTAATTTCAGTTTAAGCTTTTTTCTTTTTTCTAATCGCTTTCTTTTCTTTCATTTTTCTCTCCAGATTATGCAGTGCAACCCAAAGCGGGCTTGCTATAAAGATTGAAGAGTATGTTCCGCTTAATATACCAACTATTAACGGAAGCGCAAATTCTTTAATTGACTGAACTCCGAAAATATAAAGAGCTGTTATTGTAAACAAAGTAGTAATTGATGTATTTAACGACCTGACTATTGTTTCACTTACTGATTTGTCAACAATTTTTGATCTGTTGATAGAATGCTGGAAGCGCTTTGAGTTTTCTCTTATCCTGTCAAACACAACGATTGTATCGTTTATGGAGTAACCGACAATTGTAAGAACCGCCGCAATAAATGATGAATTAACTCTTGTTCTGAAAATCAAAACCATAGCCGACATTATAAGTGCATCATGTATCAATGCTACCAATGCTGAAAAGCCGGAAAGAAGTTCGAATCGAATCCAAATATATATGAGTACTCCACCACATGCTATAAGTATTGACATTATAGTTTTATAAAGCAGTTCGCTTCCTGCGGTTGCGCCTACGCGGTCAATGCTTTCAATCACAGCTTCAGGATACTTTTCCTGAATGCGTACCATTATATTCTGGCGCACTGTGTTTTGTGCTTCAGGATCAACATCTCTGTCCTGAATCTTTATCTCAGCTTTTGTGTCTTCTGAAACTGCAACAGCATAGTCTGTAGTTGCATATTCAGCTGTAGCATCTTTTACTACATCAAGGTCGAATCCTTCACCGACTTCGATTGTTAAAACTGTTCCGCCTGTAAAATCAATACCGAAGTTAAAACCTACAGTCAATAGCATCATAAGCCCTGCAAGGATTATGATTATGGAAGCCGCAGCGAAGAATTTTGCATTATTCATTACTTTAATATTCATGCTTAAACCTCCTCATCAACTTTATAGTTAGTAGTGTAAAGCTTTGGATTTTTAACTTCCAGAGCAATTAAACATCTTAGTAGGAACTTTGTTACAACAAGTGCTGTAAACATAGACACAATAATACCTATTGTCAAAGTATATGCAAATCCTTTTATAGCTCCAGTTCCAAAATACATAAGAACGAAGGCTACGATAAGTGTTGTAATATTAGCATCAGCAATTGTCCTTAATGCTTTTTTAAATCCTGATTCAACAGAAGTTCTCATCGTTTTTCCCATTCTGAGCTCTTCTTTGATTCTTTCAAATATAATTACGTTTGCATCAACTGCCATACCCACACCCAAGATAATACCTGCAAATCCCGGAAGTGTTAACTGTACTCCCGCTATTGCAATCACATATACCACTATTATTAGGTAAATTGTAAGTGCAATTGAAGCAACAAATCCAGACAGTCTATAAAATATTATTAGGAATAGGAATAACAGGCAAATTCCCACAACGCCAGCAATCAAGCTTGTATTTAATGCATTCTCACCGAGAGTTGCGCTGATAGTTCTCATTTCAAGCTGTTCAAGCTCAATCGGAAGCGCGCCGCTTTCTATCTGCATTGCAAGTGTTTCAGCCCATGCTTGGCTTCCGTCTCCGCCCGAAATACGTCCTTCGCCTGTAGCAATAACTTCTTCAACAACCGGATCTGATATTGATTTTCCGTCAAGATAAATGCTTATTACCTGACCTTTAAATTCAGCAGTAGCAGTTCCGAATGCCTGGGCCGCTTCGTTTGTTAACTTGAAAAATACAGCCCATGTGTTGCCTTCACCTGAAATAGTACTTGCAACAGCTCTTTCAATATCGCTGCCTTCCATGATAACAACACCATCAGGTCCGATAAATTCCAGCTTTGCCGGTTCCCCCAAAATGCTGGCTACAACATTGGGATCCGCGACATCGGGAATCTCAATACGGATTCTTTTTGATTCTCTTGCTATAGTAGCTTCTGTATAACCTTGAGCATCAAGTCTGTTTCTTAAAACCTCAACTGCTGTTGACATTTTTTCTTCAAAATATTCCACATCCGTATTCTTGGCTTCGTATGTTATATACATACCTCCGCGCAAATCCAAGCCTTGTTTTATAGCTTTTGACATAGGCAGCAAATCATAAACTCCTACCTCTAGTCCTGCGAACGCAAGATATGCAAGAAATGCACTTAACAAAACTATAATCGACAAAGCGATAATGCTTGTCCGTTTCTTCATCTAAGTCCTCCAAATTATAATACCAATTTATTATACAGACACTGCATATTCCAGTCAATGTCTGGTTTTATTTTTTTACATTGCGTAAAAATAAGGCAATCAGCTCAAGCTTTTTGCCTTATTTAATAGGTAACTAAGCTCTTATTATCTTCTGCGCCTCAAAAATGGCGGCACATCGAGGTCATCTTCTTCATCAGGTGCAGGAGCTGACTGCTGACGGCTTGGCGGGCTTTGATTTCCCGGCAATGTTCCGTATCCTGCTCCGTATGGCGGTGCTGGCTCGCGGTTTTGAACCCTTCTTACCTGAGGTTCTCTGCTATAGTAATCCTGTGTGTCATATTCATCATCAGATGAAAACATCGGTGTAGGCTGCTGACGTACAGGTTCAGGATTATATTGCTGATAAGGTGCGTCGTACTGCTGCATAGCCGGCTGCTGCTGGCTAGAATATGAAGGTTGCTGGCGGACAGGCGGTGTATAGCGCGGTGCCGGAGTTTCTTCCTGTATTATTGGCCTAGCCTGTCTCGGAGACCTTTTTTCTTCCTGTTCGACTACTTTTCTTACAGGAGGTCTGCCGCTGTCAAAGCCTGTAGCAATAACAGTAATACGTGCCTGATCATGCATAGTATCATCAATACCTGCACCAAATATAATGTTTGCTTCAGGATCTGAAGATTCGGCGATAAGCGAAGCAGCTTCTTCGATTTCAATAAGACCGAGTGAAGAGTCGCCTGTAATATTAATAAGAACCGCTTTAGCTCCGTCAATTGTAGTTTCAAGCAACGGGCTTGCAACAGCCTGTCTCGCAGCTTCCATTGCACGGTTTTCACCTGTACCAATACCGATACCCATATGAGCAAGTCCGCGTTCCTGCATGGTTGTGCGAACATCGGCAAAGTCAAGGTTAATAAGGCTTGGCTGTGAGATAAGGTCAGATATACCCTGAATACCTTGACGCAGCACATCGTCACACACTTTAAATGCATCCATAAGCGATGTGCCTTTGCCGACTACCTGAAGCAGTCTGTCATTAGGAATAACAACGAGCGTATCTACATATTCTTCAAGCTCAGCTATTCCTTTTAAAGCATTATTCGCTCTTGGTTTTCCTTCAAAAGTAAATGGTTTAGTAACAACGCCAATTGTTAATATTCCTATTTCTTTAGCTATTTCAGCTACTATAGGTGCCGCGCCTGTTCCAGTACCACCACCCATTCCGGCAGTAATAAACACAAGATCAGCGCCTTTAAGATGCTGTGAAATCTCTTCTCGGCTTTCTTCTGCAGAACGTTTGCCGATTTCCGGATTAGCACCTGCACCTAAACCTTTTGTGAGCTTTTCACCCATCTGTATTTTTTGATTTGCTTTTGAAAGCAATAATGCCTGTTTGTCGGTATTGAGTGCTATAAACTCAACGCCTTTCAAACCTTCTTCTATCATGCGGTTTATGGCATTGTTGCCGGCTCCGCCTACGCCGATTACCTTTATTTGCGCAAACTGTGCCACATCAATATCAAATTCTAGCATTTGGTTTACCCCCTTGCTACGCTAACTTAAAGTCGTAGTCATTATTTTCATTAAAAGTTTTAGTGTTAACCAATCCTTTGGTTGAGATCACATATTCAAGCCCAGCACAAACACCAGTTTGCATGGGCGTAGAAACTATCGGACGAGGCGGGTTAAATATTTTTGTAGTTATATTAACCGTTCTCGTTATATATTCTCTTATCCCCTTTATGTTTCCAATCCCGCCTCCTGTAACATATAAAGCGGTTCTGTTGTCTATCGCCATTCCTGTTTTTTCAATGAGCTGAACAAGTATACTAATTATCTCATCAACTCTGGCTTCAATAATTTCCTGCGTTTCGCCGGTCGGAAATGAAATTCTTGTTCCGTCTTCATCAACAATTACTTTGTTAACTCCGATATTATCCATGCCGATAGAGCAGTTCTTTTTAACAAATTCTGACCTGTCTCGGTCCAATCCAAGTTTCACCATAATGTCAGACGCTATATGATAGCCCCCTAATGAAACATTTTCATGTATTATTATACCACCGTTTTCATAAATTAGAATATCCGTTGAAAAATATCCTGAATCTATTATAATTACAGTCTTTTTTTCGCTTTCCCTAAAGATAAGTTCACCGGTAGCTTTAGGCGCAGCAATAAATCCGTTTACACCGATTCCCACATCATCTAGCACAGCTGTCATGTTTTCCATGAATATTCTGTCTGCTGCCGTGTAGGAGACAAAACATTCAAGATCCTTTGCGTATGCTCCTTCTGGATTTCGTCTCCATGACAATCCGTCAAGAAGATATAGCACCGGAGCTGTATGAATTATCTCATAATCATCCGGCCAAGGCAAATCGTGTGTTCCCTCATCGATCATCTTATCAATATCGCTTTTAACTATACAGCCGTCCATATTAATCGGCTTAGTATATAAATGCGAGAAGAATGAACGAGTAAACTCTCCCGGAATCATAACAAATATATTAAATATTTTTTTCCCTGATTTAAACTCAGCATCTTTTTTTGCCAAATATATGCTTTCTGCCAAATCGTAAGGAGCGACCCATTCGTTGTCACGAAAGCCCGCATATTCACAAACACCTATCCCCATAATGTCAGCGTTTTTGCCGCCGGATTTTCCGACAGCAATACTTACTTTTGATGTTCCAAATTCTATTACGCTGTATCTTTTATTAAAAAACAAACTTATCACCTTAGGTTATTTTCACATTTAACCTATTACAAATTCATTACAAATAATTATCTTAATACAATAACTCAAAATTGTCACTAATAAAATTAATAAATAGTTAATTTTCTTTGAAATTTCTCAATATTTATGGGTTTTCTTCGCTTTCAGACGCAATATAATGGGCTGAGTCTACATTTGTGATGTATAAAACACCTCCGTTTTTTCCTTCTTCAACAAGTTTAGGAATCATGGTTTTTATCCAAACGCATTTATTTTCGATGTTTTCTACACTGCCGATTTGTATTTCATATCCTTTAACTGCAGTAAGCTTAATGTTTTCCGTATATGTCAAATCAATTGATTCTATAAATTCAGCAATACCTGCTGAACTTAGCGCATTTAACAGAAGTGTCAGCTTCTTTTTATGAATCTCTTTTTCAAGTTCAGCTTCTTCGCCAAGTTCATACGAAAGTATAGTTGTGCCAATAATATTTATCCTTGATGACTGTGACTGTAAATCGAAAATTTCAAGAGCTATGCAGTTTTTGTCAATTGCAATTTCATTATCTTCTGATTTAATAATTGCTATTGCTTCTCTTTCTTCAACTTCAATAATTATAGTATCCGGAAGCTTTCTTTTTATATTAATAACTTTCAGGTTAGGATTTTGTTCAATGTTTTCTTTAACTTTATCCGTATTAATTGAAAATATATTGCTCATATATTCAATTCCGGACAAATGAACTACTTCAAGATAATTAACCTTTATATTGCCTTCGATTTCAATTTCTCTCACGGTCAGTTTATCCCAGGAAATCAACCCTATTGCAATAAGCAATATAAAAAAAAGAACTATTAAATAAACCTTGAGGTTAATCGGTTCTTTTATTTCCTCAGGTTCAGGCAGTTTTAAATGTTTTGGTGGTTTTTTTGCCATAACTTAAAAAACATTCTCTTTGTCTATTATGACATAATTGTAACAGTATAGTTAAGGTTTATCAACATACCTAAGTATCCGTTAATTCGTTTATGTCTTTTGTTTGTCTTGATATATTAAGCAATACTCCCATTGATGCCATAAACATAATAAGCGATGTATTGCCTGCGCTTACAAAAGGAAGCGACATTCCAGTAGGAGGCATTGAGCTTGTAATAACTGCAATGTGAATTATAAGCTGAATTGCGACCATTGAAATAATTCCTGTACCTAATAGCAAGCCGAATGTATCGGGTGCACTTTGTGCAACTTTTATTCCCCTGTATATCAAAAAACCAAAAACGCCAATTAATATTATAACTCCGATAAATCCCAGTTCTTCTCCAATAACCGATAGAATGAAGTCCGATTCGCCATAGGTTAAATACAAGTGCTTTTGTCTTGAGTTGCCAAGGCCAACTCCCTTGAAACCGCCTGAACCCAATGCATAAAGAGATTGAATAAGTTGATATCCGTCTCCCCTAGCATCTTTCCAGGGATTTAGAAATATCTGAAGTCTTTTCATTCGGTATTCTGCTGCTAAAACGAATATTGCACCGGTTGCAACGCCAATTCCCGCCATCGACAGAAGCGGCTTAGTGTGAATGCCGGATGCAACCATAATACAAAAGATTACTGCCAAAACACTTAGCATCATAGATAAATTAGGCTCTAATACTATTAATGCACAAACCAATATCAAAAAGAATATTACTGGGAATGTTATTTTGAAATATTCACTTACTACATCTGTTCTAAGAGCTTTGCTCCTTCTTGCTAAAAAGTTTGCAGTAAAAATTATCATTGCAATTCTTGCAATTTCAGAAGGCTGAAACGTAAATATTTTTAAGTCAAGCCACCTTTTAGCACCGTTTGTTTCCTCCGCAATAATCAAGACTAGAACAAGAAGCGCAATACTTGCCGCCAAGAACAAAAAAGCCAGTCCGCCTTTTTGCAGAATGTGATAGTCTATAAATGAAATTATAATCATTGCGAGAAGGCCGATGCCGGCTCCGACTGCCTGCTTTGTTAAAAAATAATAACCGCTTTCGCCTTCTATCTGGTTGTTATAATAGCTCGCTGAAAAAACCATAAGCATACCGAATATGACAAGGCCTATGACAATAATAAATATTACAAAATCAGGCGAGCCTTTTTTCATTCTAGTTTTCCTCTTTAAGTTGATGTGCTATTTCTTTGAATACTCTTCCCCGTTCTTCAAAGTCTTTAAACATGTCATAACTTGCACATGCCGGAGACAGCAATACAGTATAACCTGGTTTAGCAAGCTCAAAAGCGCTGTAAACCGCACCTTTAAAATCTTTTGCGTATGTAACTGCCCCAAAACCATTTTTAAGCAAAGTTTTTGCTATCTTTTCACTTGTCTGTCCAAGAACAACAACTGACACTATCTTGTCAGTAAAACTTTGTGCAAGTTCATCAAAATCACTTTCTTTGTCGTAGCCGCCCAGAATTAAAACTGTGGGATTTTCCATAGAGTCAATCGCGCAGATAGTCGAAGCAGGATTTGTTCCTTTTGAATCGTTTACAAATTTAACGCCTTTAACTTCACAAACAGGCTCAAGTCTGTGCTCTACTCCTTCAAATGCCGCAAGAGTATACCTTATTACATTAGCTTCTATTCCCATCAAAATAGCAAGACATGAAGCAGCCATAGCATTTTGGAGATTATATTTACCGGGTATGCGAATTTCGCCCGGCCGCGTAATCATTATGTCTTTTTCGCCTTCTTCGCAAAACACAACATTACCATCTTTCAAGCATACTCCGTTTTTAATAACGTTATTGATGCTGAAATAAAATACTTTTGATTTGATCTTTTTTGCAATTTCATTTGAATATTCGTCATCAAAATTTAAAACTGCATAATCATTTTCATCCTGATTTTCAAATATTCTTATTTTAGCATCTATGTATCCCTGCATAGTTTTATGTCTGTCCAGATGATCGGGAGTAACATTTAATATTGCTGCTGCTTTAGGCTTAAACTTATTAATAGTTTCAAGCTGGAAAGAGCTTACTTCCAAAGCCATCAAATCATCTTCTTTTGTTTCCTGTGCCAAAGATGCGATAGATTCACCTATATTTCCGGCTACAAATGTTTTTTTGCCGGATTTTTTAAATATCTCTCCTAAAAGTGCAGTTGTTGTGGTTTTTCCATTTGTGCCTGTAATAGCTGCTATAGGACATTTAGTATAAAGATATCCAAGCTCCATCTCGCCAATCACCTTAACATTAAGGTTTTTTGCAGCTTGAAAAAAATTCAGACTTGTTGGAACCCCCGGGCTTACTACTACTAGGTCATTGCTCTTGATATGCTCATCAGCTTTTTGCCCCAACTCAAACTTTATATCATAACCTTCAAGCATTTTTATTTGCTTTGAAAGCTCTTTTTCGCTTTTAATATCATTGATTGTAACTTTTGCGCCATTTTCGCACAACAACTTTGCAGCCCCTACTCCAGAGCGCGCAAAACCAACGATTAGTACTCTTTTATCTGTTAAATTCATTAATTACGTTTCTCCGTATATGTTTATTTAATAGCTAATATTCCAAGAAGACTCATTACCACAGTTATTATTACATAAATTGTTGTAATCTTCATTTCAGGATAGCCAAGCTGCTCAAAGTGATGATGCAGCGGTGCCATCTTAAACACACGCTTTTTAGTTCTTTTATAATACCCAACCTGTATGATAACCGAAACACTTGCAACAACTATAGTAAATCCCATAAAAGGAATCCAGATAAGAGTCTTTGACAGCAATGCAATCATCCCCATAACACCGCCAAGTGCCAAAGAACCCGTGTCTCCCATAAAACATCTTGCCGGATATGCATTCAAAACCAGAAATCCTAAACATCCTCCTATAATTGCAACACTTAAAATTACTAAGCTGCTGTCAGAAAACCCGGATATCACAGTAAGAGCAATCGCATATGCAGAAAAATATGCAAGCGATATCCCCGAAAGCAACCCATCCTGTCCATCTGTCAGATTTGCGGAGTTTGTGGTTGAAAGAAGCACAAATGCGGAAAGAGGAATTATCCATAATCCTATATCCCACGTTTTGTCAGTAAATGGCAGTTTTATTTCAGTTCCGACATATTTATATATAAAATATCCTAAACCAAGTGAAATTATTAGCAACAAACCAGCCTTCATTTTAGCACTAAGGCCTTTAGTATTTTTTAATATTACCTTTTTAAAGTCATCTATAAAGCCAACTATAGCAAACAAAACAAAAGCGCCAACAAATAAATATGCTTTATAATCAAATTTACCGTACATAGCCATAATTCCTACTATTGCGCCGATTATTATCAAAAATCCGCCCATGGTAGGCACTCCGCTTTTAGATAAATGTGACTGTGGTCCGTCATCGCGTACAACCTGACCAAATTTAAGCTTTTTAAGCAGCGGTATCGCTACAGGTCCTAATAATGTAGCTGCTGCAAATGCTATAAGTAATGGTAAAATCAATTCATTCATGTTATTCCCCAAAATATTTCCTTACTATTTCCCTGTCATCAAAATGATGCTTTGTTCCCATAATATCCTGATAGGTCTCATGACCTTTGCCTGCAATGACCACAACATCACCTTTTTCTGCGATTTTAAGGGCTTTATAAATTGCGCTTTCCCTGTCGGTGATTCTTATATGCTCAAAATCCTTCATGCCTTCTTCAATCATATCAATTATGCTGTCAGGATCTTCTGTTCTCGGATTATCAGAAGTTACTATGGATACATCTGCAAGCTCTCCTGATATTCTTCCCATTATAGGACGCTTTTTGCTGTCTCTATCCCCGCCGCAGCCAAACACAGAAATAACTCTTGCCTGCGTAAATCCTTTTGCTGCTTTCAAAACATTTTCCAGACTGTCAGGAGTGTGGGCATAGTCTACAAGCACAAGATAGTCCTGTCCGCAGTCAACGCTTTCCATCCTGCCGTCAACATTTAAAATTCCTTCGACGCTATCAATTACTTTTTTAACATCTGCTCCCAAGCTTATACAAACTGACATTGCCGCAAGGCAGTTATATACATTAAACTTCCCAGGCAGTTTTAAGTTTACAGGATATTTATGATTTTTAAAAGAATAGACAAACTCAGCGCCGTTTAGCATGCAATTTGCATTCAAAGCCTTTGCATCAGCATTTTCACCCAGACCATAAAGCACCGTATCTCCCTTATATCCTTCTAACATGAAGCTGCTCTCTTTGTCGTCAGCATTTATCACCGCTATATCACATTTATCATCATCAAATAATATTTTCTTAGCTTTTTTATAGTTTTCCATAGTCCCGAAATCATCAAGATGGTCCTGAGTAAGGTTCGTGAATATTCCGGCTGCAAATTTAACCGGCTCAGTCTTTTTCAAATACAGTCCATGAGCCGATGTTTCCATTACTACATACTCACATCCTGCATCCGCTGACTGCCTAAGTCTAAAGTGGAAATCCATAGGATCCGGGGTGTTAAGCTTTTGTGTATACTGCTTTCCTTTTATAAAAGCGCCTAATGAACCCAGAACTGCGGTTTCAGCTCCTGTGCTGTTTAAAATTTTTCCAATCATGTGCGCAGTAGTAGTTTTTCCGTTAGTTCCTGTTACAGCAATCACTTTTAAGCTTTTATAAGGATTGTCATACCAGTTTGACGCCATTATAGAATAAGCAGAGCGCGTATCTTCAACTACAATCTGAATGCAGTCTAGTTGATCTATATACTTTTCTGTAATAATACAAATCGCACCTTCGTCGCACGCAGCTTTTGCAAAATCATGTCCATCAAAGCTTAAACCTTTCAAACAAACATATATATCGCCATTTTTTATTTTTCTTGAGTCATGTTCTATGCCGTTCGCCTCAGCATTATTATAGTTATATGGTGTATACTCTACATTTTGCAGCAAGTAATCAAGTTTCATATCAATCACCTTGTTCCGTTTCATCATTTTCTTCTTCAGGCGGATAATAGAATGTGACTTCTATCACATCGCCCATATATGCTTCATCGCCATACATAGGATATTGGCTGTATACAGTCGATCCTATGCTTTTAACTTTTATCTTAAGCCCCAGTTCTTCAAGCTTTTTATATGCTTCTATGCTTGTCAATCCTTCTAAATCAGGTATCTCCACTTTCTTTTTTAAATCCTGATCATCCTCATCTTCAAGGAGTATGAGTGCTTTTGAATAAGGATTAACCACTTCACCGACATCCGGATACTGTGCCACTACGACATTTCCGCTTCCCTCAACAACATAGTCTATTCCCCTTTCGTTAAGAACGCTTTTTGCATCACCTAACGAAAGATCAAGGATGTCCGGCATTTCATGTCCGGAAACAGAAGAAGAGTCCGAATCTGACATAATGCTCATATACGGCAGTGCTTCTTCCAAAATCATTTTAGCATAAGGTGCCGCGGCATAAGACCCAAATCCTACATCACCTTCCGGTTCTTCTACCATAATATATATCACAATTCTGGGTTTGTCTATAGGAGCTGCGACTGCGAAAGTAGCGATATGGCTGTCTTCTATTATAATACCATTTGAGTCATATTTTTTTGCACTTCCCGCAAATCCGCCTATATCATATCCGTATATGGATGCAGTAATGCCATTGCCGTTTTGTACAGAAGCCTTTAACAAATCGCATATTATATCAGATGTGGTATATGATAATATTTGTTCATATTTCTGTGCATTAAAGCTTTCTAAAAGCTCACCTTCAGGTGTGGTAATTTCTTTAACGATATAAGGGGAAATATAGTTTCCGCCGTTAACTACAGCTGAAAAAGCTGCTGCCATCTGCAATGTTGTAACAGATATTCCCTGTCCGTATCCGATTTCCGCAAGATCGTCGCTTTCTACATACTTTGGAGATAAAATATCGCCTTGTGATTCACCATATAGTTTTATTTCGCTTTTTTGGCCGAATCCGAATTTATATATATAGTCGTATATTTGATTAGTTCCTGTTTTTAATGCAATGTCCGCAAATGTAAGATTGCATCCATTTTTAAAAGCTTCTGTTAGGTTGACTAAACCATGTCCGCCGTCTTCCCAGCAGTATATTTCAGAGCCATGTGTTGTGAAATCACCTTCACAGTCAAAGCTGTATCCTTCAAAAATTGCCCCTGTTTCAAGCGCGGCAGCTGCAGCAAAAACACCGAATATATTCCCAGGCTCGTATGCATGTGTTATAGCATTGTTCGTTGTAAGCTCCCGCAGTAAATCCATATCATATCTGGGTGGTTCGTTGTTATCAAAATCAGGTTTATTGCTCATAGCAAGAATTTCGCCGGTATTACAATCAAGCGCAACAGCCGAAGCTGATTTTGCGCCTGTATCTTCTATGCATTGCTTGAGTGCCTTTTCCATGTAGCTTTGTATAGCTAAATCAATGGTTAATTTTAAATTGTTGCCTTCAATTGGATCTGTATATTCTTCAACTGCTCCGGGCAGTGTCTGTCCGTCGCGGTCAGTTTCCGTAACAATAGATCCCGGGGTACCGTGGAGTATATTGTCGAAGCGGGACTCTATCCCCTCTAGGCCTTCGCCATCCACTGAAGTAAACCCCAGAACCTGCGTTAAGAAGCTTCCAAGCGGATAATACCGCTTTTTGTCTTCTGTGAGCGAGACTCCTCCCGAGTCAAGCTCTTTAATTTGTTGACTTTGTTCCTGAGTAATCTGCCTTTTTAGCCAAACTACAGAGTAGTTCGTTTTCTTGGCTTTTTTCTCAATTATATCTTTATCAATGCCCAATATTTCATTCAAAGCATTGACTAAGTCCTCAAGTTCTTCCTCTTTAATAGCTTTAGGATGCAACACAACGGTATCACTGGTTACAGACGCCGCAAGAATATTGCCGTTTCTGTCTTCAATGTTTCCTCTTTGCGGCTCGATAGGAAGTTCACGAACCCATTGTGACGATGCCTTGTCTTTAAGCCACTGAGATTTTACAATCATCCAATAACCAAGCCTGAACACAACAAGCAATAAAATAACTGCTATAAACAGACTTAAGAGAAACCTCAGTCTCTTTCTTTGCAAAGCATCAGTTGATGCCACCTCTTACACCCCCATGTAAACTAAATTTAATCTGTATTTTTCAAGTTAGCTGTTCCGTCAGCTGTGTCAACATACTCCACCTGATATGAATTCGGAAGGGACATTCCCATGCTCTCTGCTGTTGCTTTTATGCTCTCTATATTTAATGCATTAATTTTTTCAGCTTCAAGCATGCTGTTTTCCTGCTCAAGTTCGCGAATCTGTGAGTTTACCTGATTTATCTCCATTTGTACGCTTGATATCATGCTTTTGAAGAAGATCATTCCAAACCATGACATGAATAAAAGGACTATCACCAAAAACATCATCAGATATACACTTTTTTGCGAAACTTTTTTACATTCGGTTTTATGATGGAGGTTATATTTAAATTCCATCTGTCTGTTTCTTGTATATATTGCGTTGTCAGCTTGTGCCGTATAATGATATCTACGTTGCGTTGATGTCATTAACATTTTAATCGCCCACTTTCCCTTTATTATTCTTCAGTCTTTTTCCTGAAACATCTAAGTTTTGCACTTGATGCTCTAGGGTTTTCTTCCAGCTCTTTCTCATTTGCGGTTATAGGTTTTTTAGTAACCATTTTTCCCTGAGGTTTTTTGCCGCAAACGCATATCGGAGCGTCATTCGGACAGGTGCACGGGTTTTCCATTTCACGCATAGCGTGCTTAACAGCTCTGTCCTCGAGAGAATGAAATGTTATAACACACAGGTTCCCATTCTCATTCAAAAGGCCTATCAATTCTTTTATTGTCTCTTTAAGACCTTCCAGTTCACCGTTTACTTCTATTCTCAATCCCTGAAACGTACGCTTTGCAGGATGTCCGCCTTTACGCCGTGCAGGAGCGGGTATAGCTTCTTTTATTATTTCCACAAGCTCAAAGGTAGTCTCCACTGGTTTTTTGCTTCTTGCCTGAACTATCTTCTGTGCTATGCGTCTTGAAAACTTCTCTTCTCCGTACTTGAAAAGCACATTTGCTATTTCACGTTCAGAGTATTCGTTAACCACTTCATAGGCAGTTAATGCATCATCAGGATTCATCCTCATGTCCAGAGGCGCATCATATCTGTATGAAAAGCCTCTTTCCGGCGTGTCCAGCTGATGCGATGACACTCCAAGGTCAAGCAGTATGCAGTCAACACCTTTATAGCCTTTTTCTTTGGCTATCTTTACAGCATCTTTATAGTTGCCGCGAACAGGTATAAACCTTTCTCCAAACCTTTTAAGTCTTTCACCAGCAGCTTTTAGTGCCACAGGATCACGGTCAATACCGATTAGTATTCCATCAGGTGATGTTTCTTCGAGCATTCTTTCCGAGTGCCCTCCTCCGCCAAGTGTGCCGTCAATCATCACCATCTTAGGTTTTAATAAAAATAAGGCCGTCACATCATCAATAAGGATGGGGGTATGTTTGAAATTTGCGGCGGCCATTAAATACTTCTTCCTTGCGCTTTTATATTCCTTAACGCTGTTTTCATTCCATTAGGATCTTTGTTGGATTCCAATGTCTCGCTGTCCCACATTTCGATTCTTGCACCGGCTCCGATGATTATTGCATCTTTGTTTATTCCGGCATATTCCCGTAAATCCTGCGGGATAACTATTCTTCCCTGTTTGTCTAGCGAAACTTCTGCTGAGTTTGAATAAAACTCTCTCTGAACTTTAGCTATGCTTTCATCAAACAGCGATTCTCCCATAAGCTTGTCGCCTATTGCATCAAACACAGCATTGGGGAGAACATATAAGCACTTATCATGGAATCCTTTGCATACAACAAAGTTATCCCCGAGGTCATCTCTGAACTTTGAGGGGATGAACGCGCGGCCCTTGTCGTCCACAGTATGCGTGTATGTTCCCATGAAACGCGGCATCAATACTCCATTCATATTCTGTTGTATTGGCTAATTTCTCACCACTATTAACCACATTTAAACACTATAGTGATATTATAACCCATTTCAATGCATTTACAACCCATTTTCTAGATATCCTAGAAAAAACATCCTTACGATTTTCGGTTTTTCGGAAGTGCGTTTTTGTCATAAATACATGTGTTCGCATTATTTGGGTATTTCTTAAAAAAAGTGTTGGGATTTCACTGAAATTATCAGTGGTGTGAAGTGGAGAAGATCTTTATAGCTGATAATTTTTAAACCATATTAATAAAAAACAGGCTGTATTAGCCTGTCTATCTCTTAAATTATTTTGTTATTATGCTGTGGTGTGAAGTGGGGGGAAAATGGTTTAAAGTAGTTTAACGGGTTGGAAATTTAAAAAATCACATGCCGTCATACGATATTCAACTCCCCTTAAGTTGCCTTCAAACGCCGATGCGGCTCCGAATCCGTGAAGATGTCCGTAAATAACAACATCAGGATCAATCGCTTCAAGTTGTTGGGTGAAAAGATTCTCTTCCTGTTTGTCATTAAACGGAGGATAATGCATCATTACTGCAAGTTTTGTGTTTTCATCCTGTTCCCGTTTTGCTCTCATCAATGAGAGCTTTAGTCTCTCCGCTTCCCTTTTATATATCTTTTCGTCATCAGGGCCAAACTGCTTTGATCCAGGGCATGTCCATCCTCGCGTTCCGCACAAAACATATTCGCCTATCCTTACCGCATCATTTTGTATTGCATGCATTTTGTCGGGAAGTATGTTGCGAAGCTTTGTTAGCGACTGCCACCAGTAATCATGGTTGCCTTTTAGAATCACTTTGTAGCCCGGCATTGATGAAATCTTTTCAATATCCTCCATAACGTCATCATAGTTCATTGCCCACGATATATCACCGGCTATAAGAACTACGTCATCTTCATCTATGTTTTCTTTCCAGGAACTCGATATTTGCTGCCAATGGTCCGTCCAGTGATCTCCAAAGATGTCCATCGGTTTATCATTATTCCCCGGAAGATGTAAATCTGATATAGCATATAAGCTCATTAACTGTAATTCTTTCCGTTTGTTTAAAGTTCCTCGTCTTCGTCATAATCCAAATCATAATCTTCATCATCAAGATCATCTTTTATATCATCTGGAACAGCTTCTTCATCATCTTCGTCGTCACCCAAATCTATTTCGGATATCTCCATATCAGCTGGAGTTATTGACTGTTCAATCACATCGCTGTTCTCATCTTCAAGAGTTTCAACAGTGTCCATCATATCAGCTAAACACACTTTACAAAGCTCATATCCCTTTGCAACAAGACGTTCGCCGCATGAAGGGCAAAGCTCAGCTTTAGGGGCTGTTGTTTTGTCACCGTTTAAAAGTTTATTGCAGACTTTACAATATTTCTCCCCTTCTTTGACATAATTCAGATCACATCTTTCACATTTTTTGATAGCCATAACCTATTACACCTCGGTATTATATTGCGATTAATCAGTTTGGAAAGTTATCTATCCATCCTGCAATAATAAATATAATCATATTTTATTATATAATCAACAATTTTTTTTATTAATTATTTTGTAAAGTTTTCTTAAAACACTTGTATTTTTTTTAATTATTTATTATATTATATATATCAATTTTATTATATTTTATATCGGGAGATGAATATGCATAAAAAGCTTTTGGTAAGCTTTGTCTACATTTCAATATTTATTATCGTTTTCGCTCAGGCGTCATATGCCTGCGGCGAGGTTAGCTCCCCTCAAAAAACCCAATATGAATATAAAAATTCAGGATTTCAAATGTATACAGGAAAATTCGGTTCTAATAACTCTGCACCGACAGATGCGTTCAAACTGATACGTTCTGACTTTCCAATCGTTGATTATGATATCTCGTCCGAATCAAACAGCAGTCCAAATGATGATGTCAAAATAATCTACTCTCCTGATTTGCCTACACCACTAAACGGTAGCTCAATAAAGGAAGAAGATGCAAACATATATCTTGCTCTTGAAATGGAATTGGTCAAAAAAGTCAACGAAGCAAGAGTTGCTGCAGGTCAGGATGAGCTTATTTACTGCGAAGAACTTTCATATTTTGCAAGAAATCACAGCAAAGAAATGTCTGAAAAACATTTCTTCTCACATAATTCTCCCTATAGCGGAAGCTATGTAACCAGACTTTATGCCAGCGGAATAAATTATATCTCTTCAGGTGAGAATATCGCAAGATTCAGCGATATAGAAAGCGCCCACGAAGCACTGCTTAAATCTTTCGGTCACAAGAAAAACATGCTTTCTCCAAAGTATACGCATGTTGGAATAGGGATAACATGGGACGAAAAACTCGAAGTATACTGTATCACCCAATGGTTTGCCAAATTTTATGAAGACTAAGATAAAAGCTGAGTTAATCTAAACTCAGCTTCTTTTATTTTTAATCCAATATTTTATAGTATCCATTCTCCACTTTCTCACTATCGACGGAAACTCTCTCCAAAATATTTCTTTATAGCCGTCTGCAGACTTTTTAAAAAGACTGTCGCGTTTTTTTAATGTATATCTGTTTTCGCCTTTTGTGAGCATGCCAAAGTCAATAGCATTTGAAGGACAATGGTTCATACATCTCAAGCAATGGAGACATTCTCTACTATCATTTACCTTAATTGTTTTCTCCAGCCTTGTTAGATTTTTCTCGGGGCATTTTTTAACGCACAGTCCGCATTGAGTGCATCTTTTTTGATCAATAGTTAGTGTCGGATATTTCGTTATCTCAATGTCTTTAACAATTCTCTTTTTAAAGCCACCTAAAAACATTCTCTTGTTTTTAATTTTGTTGTTCTCAGAATATGCTGCAATAATTTCATCGCAGTATTTTTCGATTTTATTTTCAATATCATCTTCAAAAAACATTACAGACTTATATTCAAAACTATTTTCGTCTTTCCTTGCGGATATCCCGCATGATGGAGCTTTAAAGCTCTTTTGTGCAATAAGATTGTAATCTTTCTTTCCAACCATTTTTTCAAAATCATAGAAAGCCTGAGCATCAAATCTCGCATACGTCGAGAACAAGAAATATTTATTATTTGCTGAAAGGTTTTTAATTTTAATAATTGCTTTGTCGAATATATCTGGATATGAAAATTTGTATACTGGAAAGCCGAACCCAATAACTGTATTAGTATCTATTTTCTTATTATAATCGTTAATGTTTTCTATAGAAACAAGCTCTGCCCTATTTCCCAATCCATCCAGCTTCTCCTTTATCTTTTGGGCTATAAGTTCGGTATTGCCTGTTCCCGAAAAGTAAAAAATCACACAATCCATTTATGCTCCTACATATTAAGCAGCTTTTTTGAGTTTTTATATAACAGCATCTCTTTTTCTTCGTCGGTGAAATCCAGCCTTTTTATAATGTCAGCCTGTTCTTTTGCGCTGTCCCAAGGGCTGTCTGATCCGAAAACCACTTTTTCCACTCCGTGCTTTTTAATAAGCTCAGTATACTTTTTGTCTCCTAATATATAGTGGCCAAATGAAGTATCAATATATAAGTCCAGCGGTGTCAGGATCTTATAAACTTCATCATACATCCTGTGACCTCCCATATGTGCGCCTACGACAATAAGTTCAGGTATATCAATTACTACATTTTTCATATGCTTCGGCGTGTTTCTTATAAGGTTAGGAAAAGATATGTCATATCCGCAGTGAAACATTGCAATCATCTTTTCCTGTGCGACTTTTTCGTAAATAGGATACACTTTTCTATCATCCGAGAAATACCCCTGATAATCAGGGTGAAATTTTATTCCTTTTATACCTGCGGCTTTTATCCTGTCAATCTCGTTTTCCCAATCGTGATAATCGGGATGAATAGTTCCGAAAGGTACTATTTTGTCGCTCATTATCGAAATTGCCCAGTCATTGATTATCGGCGTCTGTTTAGGTTTTGTTGCAATGGTATGAACTACGCTTATATCAACATCCATTTTCTCCATCGAGTCCAGAAGTCCGGATAAGCTTCCATCATGCTGAGGAACAGTGTTTTCTGCCATCTTAGAAAGCGATGCAATCGCTTTTTCATATATATCATCTGAAAAGCAGTGTGTATGAAAATCAATTAACATAATCGCTCCTTTATAGAGACGGTCTTATATAAAGTTCCAGTCCGTTTTCCTCTGCAATTTTTCTGCATTCCGCAATTTCTTCATCACCTATAACATCTACAACAGTAAGCCTTACACTTTCAGTGTGTCTGCTTGCATGCTTTGAAAACTCCAATAGTCCGCAGAATGCGTCTTCACCATAGTCGCTAATGCATATCTTCTGATACTTCTTTGCATTCGGTGCATTTAATGAAACTGATAGTTTGTCTATTAATCCTTTAAATTTTGGTGTGATATCCTTTTTGTGATATAGGTTTGCCTGGCCGTTTGTGTTAATCCTTGTCTTCACAGAAGGATAATTGTTTTTAATAAATCCCGCAACAGCCAAAAGTACATCAAGCCTTATTGTAGGCTCGCCATAACCGCAAAACACAATTTCTCTGTAATCAGCAATATTATGTTCTTCAAGCTGCTTTATCACTTCGTCAGAGCTTGGTTCATGAGTAAGCCATAAGTCATAACCGTCCACACCATCTTCAGTGTTTCTGATGCAAAACACGCAGTTATTAGTACATCTGTTTGTTAGGTTTATATATATAGAGCCTCCGTGCTCATACACAAACGTTTCATTCATATTGCCTCTCTCAGTCTGAAAAATTCTATTGCATTGTTTGTCGTAATTTCCATCACGTCATAAATATCAATGTTCTTAATCTCCGACATCATTTCAGCCACATTAGAAACATATTTTGGCTCATTTCTTTTCCCTCTGTATGGAACAGGTGTCATATACGGACAATCGGTTTCAAGCATAATCCGTTCCATAGGTACATATTCAACAGTTTCTCTTACCCTGTTTGCATTTGTAAATGTGATTACTCCGTTAAATGACAGCATCATCCCATTGTCCAAAAACTCTTTAGCTATTTCACGGCTTCCGGTATAAGAATGTACAACAGCATTGCGGGGAATTCCTCCTCCGCGCATAATATCTATAAAGTCTCCATAAGCTTCACGCACATGAAATACTATTGGCATGTCGTATTTTACTGCTAGCTCTATATGCTCCAACATACAGTTTTTCTGCAAATCTCTCGGTGAAAAATCATAATGATAATCCAACCCGATTTCACCGACCGCAACAGCTTTCTTATGCTTTAACATCTCTTCTAGGACTTTTATATCATCATAAACAAAGTTTTTGGCATTATGCGGATGAATTCCCACAGCAGCAAACACATTGCTGTGAGTTTCAGCAAGTTTAAGAGCTTTATGTGCCGAGTCCATAGAATCTGCGCAGGAAATAACAGCATCAACTCCGTTTTCTTTAAGCGATGCAATTATTTTCTCGCGATCGATGTCAAATTTGTCATCATCCAGATGAGAATGAGAATCGATAAATCCCACTATCTTACCTCACAGCCTGAATTCATATCATCATATAGTGTAGCAAGTGACAGTTTTCCTTCTTCATCTTCTCCGCATAAAAGCATTCCTTCACTCAATACTCCGCGAAGTTTCACAGGTTTTAGATTTATAACAACCAATACCTGTTTGCCTACCATCTCTTCCGGAGTGTAATATTCAGCGATGCCGGAAACTATTTGCCTAACCTGATTTCCGACCTTAACTTTACTCACCAGAAGTTTCTTTGCTTTTTTCACAGGCTCGCATTCGAGTATTTTGCCTATTCTTACATCAATTTTGCTAAAGTCATCTATTGTTATTTCAGGCTTTGATACAATCTCAATGTCCTGTTTAGGAGCGTTATTTGCGTTTTCTTCATCAATTTCCTCAAGCTTCTTTTCAGCATCAATTCTAGCAAATAGCACTTCGCCGATACCAACGCTGTCTCCGGGTTTCATACCGTCAAAGCTTTTTAGGCTGTCCCAGCCTGTTACTTCCGTATTTATCTGTTCAAATATTTTTTTTGCAGTATCAGGCATAAATGAAGAAAGCATTACAGCGCTGAAACGTATGCATTCAAGCAGATTATATAACACCGTGCCTAAACGTTCCTTTTTATCTTCTTCCTTAGCAAGAAGCCAAGGATACGTCTCATCTATATACTTATTGGACCTTCTTAGCAGTGTAAACACATGGCTTATAGCCTCAGCAACTTTTAGCTTGTCCATAGATTCAACAAGTTTTTTGGGAGTTTCCAGCGCAAGGCTTATTAATTCATCATCAATAGGCTCTTTTACACTTGGCTCCATTACTTTTGAGTCAAAGTATTTTTTGCTCATAGCAATAGTTCTGTTGACAAGGTTGCCTAAAATGTTTGCAAGATCCGAATTGATTCTTTCTATAAGCAGCTCATAAGTCAAAGAGCCGTCATTTGCAAAAGGCATTTCGTGCAGCAGGTAGTATCTTACAGCATCCACTCCGAAATGGTCTACCAATTGTTTGGCATAGATTGTGTTGCCTTTTGATTTGCTCATCTTGTCCGTTCCCTGCAAAAGCCATGGATGTCCGAAAATCTGCTTTGGCAGCTCTACATTCAGAGCCATAAGAACAATAGGCCAATATATAGTGTGAAACCTTAGTATGTCTTTACCGATTAGATGCACATCTGCAGGCCAATACTTGTTAAACAGCGGTGCGTCGCTTTCAGTGTCATATCCAAGTGCTGAAATATAGTTGCTCAGCGCATCAATCCATACATAAACCACATGACCTTCATCAAATGTTACAGGCACGCCCCATGTAAAGGATGTTCTTGAAACACATAAATCCTGAAGGCCCGGCTTAATAAAGTTATTAACCATCTCATTTTTACGTGATTCTGGCTGGATAAACTCAGGATTTTCTTCAATATGTTTCATCAGTCTGTCGGTATATTTTGAAAGCTTCAAGAAGTATGCTTCTTCTTTAGCCTTGTCAACTTCATCTCCGCAGTCAGGGCATTTTCCGTCTTTTAACTGTGCTTCTGTGTAAAAGGATTCACAGGATGTGCAATACCACCCTTCATATGAGCCTTTATATATGTCGCCTTGCTTATATAGCTTCTCAAATATCTTTTGAACCGCTTTTTCATGATAATCATCGGTAGTTCTTATGAACTTGTCATAGCTTGTGTTCATAAAGTCCCATATCTCTTTTACTTCGCCGGCAATTTTATCAACATGCTCTTTTGGAGATATACCCATTTCTTTTGCCTGGTTTTCAATCTTCTGGCCATGCTCGTCAGTACCAGTTAAAAAGAAGACATCATATCCTGTCTGTCTGTGGAACCTTGCTATTGAGTCAGCCAAAACTGCCTCATAAGTGTTTCCTATATGAGGTGTCTTCGAGGTATAAGCTATTGCTGTCGTAATATAATACTTTTTCTGCATAATTGTCTCCTAAAAATAAGTATAAAAAAACTCATCCCACATTGGGACGAGATATGCTCGCGGTACCACCCAAATTCGCCTGCCTAGGCAAGCCTCAGCCCACAGCCATCACTGCGGCTTTGATATAACGGTCAACCCCGTAAGCATCTACATATCGACACCTCCGCTCAAAAGCCATCTTCGCCGAATCATATTCTGTGCCTTACACCAACCGACACATCTCTTTGCAATATTTAACGGTTACTCTCTTTATCATAGCGTTTAATTTTCTAACATTATACTTCACATGTTTTTTTATGTCAACTTGACAATATTTAAAATAATGCTTATCATATTACAGACAAATTCAATTTCCACATATTAATCTAGACTTATATAAATTATCCAGTTTAACATAAATTGTGTTATTAACAATTAATTTACACATACATATATTGACATGAAATGTTAAAAGTTATAAACTAAAAATGCAATAACAAACTAAATCAGTATGAATTGCATTATTTATACATATATGCAATTCCAAAAGAAAGTAGGAGATTCATATGAAATCAACAGGTATTGTAAGAAAAGTCGATGAACTCGGACGCGTAGTTATTCCAATTGAATTACGCAGAACATTAGGTATTGAAATTAAAGACGCTCTCGAAATCTACGTAGAAGGCGAACACATTATTTTCAAGAAATACCAACCTGCCTGCATTTTCTGCGACAGTGCTTCCAATGTTAAAAACTACAAAGGTAAGCTTATCTGCCAGGAATGTTTGGACACACTCAAAGAAAACGTCTAAAAGTTTATTTGTTGATTATCGATGCACAGAGCGCCGTTTTTACGGCGCTTTTAATATTTAGTCTATCATTTCTTTGTAAACATCATTTTTAGCTAATCCGCGAAGTTTTGCAACTTTCTTTATAGCGTCCATTTTCTTTAGCTTT
Source organism: Christensenellaceae bacterium (assembly GCA_963677605.2). Lineage (GTDB taxonomy): Bacteria > Bacillota > Clostridia > Christensenellales > UMGS416 > JAGLOK01. The sequence goes on from CAXXDX010000004.1 coordinate 63,779, forward strand.
TCAGTTTCCATAACTTTTTGAACATGCTCTCTAATGCTATATTGATTGAAATCATCATTAATTTTTGCCTCTCCTCTTTCGATAACAATCACAAACTCACCTTTAAGTTTCCATTCCAGTAATTTTGGCAATAGGTCAGCTGCATCATAGGTTTCAACTTTTTCATGAATCTTTGATATATCATTGATTACAGCAATTTTCCGTTCAGGAAAAGCTTCTGCAATGTCTTCTGCTATTTTTAAAATTCGATGCGGAGCTTCATATATAACAACAGCGCATCCGTCTTTTGATATATCTTCAAGCAATTTTTTTCTCTGAGAATTATTTTTAGGCAAGAATCCTTCAAATCTGAACCTTCCGGCATCCAATCCGCTTAAAGCGATTGCTGCAGGAACTGCAGAGGCTCCAGGAAGGCATGTAACTTCGAATCCGCGACTCCTTGCAAGATGTACAAGCTTATAGCCAGGATCGCTTATGCACGGCATACCGGCATCTGTAACCAGAGCTACATTTAATCCCTGCTCCATAAGCATTACAATCCCATCCGCGCTATTTTCTTCATTATGCTCATGGTGGCTAATCATCTTAGTTTTAATATCATAGTGATTTAATAGTTTTATAGTGTGACGTGTGTCTTCAGCCGCAATAACATCTGCCGTTTTAAGTGTTTCAAGCGCACGCAAGGTTATATCCCCGAGATTGCCGATAGGTGTTGCAACAATATATAGCACTCCGTATTGATTTTTATCAAAGTCCATAAATATCCTTTATTGTTTCCGTATAATCCCCGCCCTTATAAACAATTAAAGCAGGAAGCCACGAAATTCCCTTTGAAGCATTCTTTATACCCTCTACAAGTATAAGATTCGGTTTTTCGCTTTCTTTCGGCTGGACAAGCTGTGCTCTTTTAACCGTTAATTTATATTGGCTCATTAAACTGAATATTTCATCAGCCCTTTCAGCAAGATGAACCATTGAAAACCTACCCTTGTTTTTAAGTACCTTTGAGGCTGAGCGAACGATTCCTTCAAGCGTAATTCTCTCTTCTCTTCTTGCGATATTGAGGCTGTTATTAACACTTGTCTTTCCTGTTCCCTTTTTTAAATACGGTGGATTGCAAACAACGCAGTTAAGCGATTCGTATCCAAAAATTTCAGCAGCCTCTTCTGCATCCGCACAAAATACTTCCATCTTATTGCCAAGAGAATTAAACGCAATGCTTCTGTCTATTATCTCGCAGTATTCAGGCTGTATTTCGATGCAGGAGACTTTTTGAGGCTTGTTGTGGGCAAGAACAAGGATAGCTACTACACCGCTTCCTGAGCAAAAGTCAGCAACCGTGTCGTTGTCTTTAATTGTTGCAAAATGAGAGAGCAATACAGCATCTAAAGAAAACCTGAATCCGTTTTTATATTGAATGACCTTATATCCGCACATAAGGTCATCAAGGGTTTCTAGATTTTCATCAATTAAGCTTTTCATCGCAAAATGTTACAAGCTCGTCAAGCAGTTCATAGCTTGCGGAATTTATAACAAATCGAATTATTCCCTGCCTGTCTATGATATATGTATGCGGGTAGTACTGGCTCGGATATAAACTCATAGTAGAGACATCTTCATCCCACAGAGCAACTGTATCAAAATCTTTTATAAACTCTCCGCTCTCAGCTTTAACATTTCCCAAAACATCTTTCTGAGCAACTGTTACAAGCGTTACTCCTTCTTTTTTGGCAACTTCATTAAAGTCCGGAAGCTCATTTATACAGGGAGGACATCCTATCGCCCAGAAATTAAGTATTATAACTTCGCCTTTATAATCCGACAGCGAGTGTTCATTGCCGTTAAAATCAGGCAATGTAAAGTCGCGCATTGGAACATCATTGATGTTTGCAATAAGTTCCCAGTCACGTTCTGAAAGCTGCGATTTATCAACTTTCAAATCATCCTTAATTTCATCCGGTATTTCTGCTGTGTCTGAAACAGTAGTTTCCTGTACAACTTCCCCTTTTGAATTGTCGGTAGATGAAGCGCATCCTGAAAATACTGTCAGAATGGCCAATATTACAATTATTATTTTAAAATTCTTTTTCATATTGTGATTATAAACTATTTTAAATAAAAAAATAACCCCCAAACCGAATTTGGGGGCAATTCTTTACTAAATTAGTATGGTTTCTCAACTTCCCTTGTTTTTAAAAGCTCGTAGGTATCTTTTATTTTCAAAACATCGTCTTTGTTTGCAACAAATAATACGTCATCATCATTTATTTTTACTGCATAGAAATAATCATCATACTCGTAAAAATTGATTGTGTATGTAAACGGCTCTTCAGAAAGGCTGAGGCTTACAGTTCCTGCAGGCTTTGAAGGAGTAAAATCTTTATCGGCTTCTCTTAACAATTTCACAGATAATATATTCTGATAAAACCATGATCCCTGCTCTATTTCGTCTTCGGTAAGTTCAACTCCGTCAACTATATAACCTGTGTTTACTATCTGCTCACCATTTCCGTCAAGCTTTGGCTCGCCGTTTTCGTCCACCGAATCACTGTGAGACACAATAACTGTGTCATCGCCAACAACACCTTCCAAAATTATCTCGTCCACATATCTGATATTAATAAGCATTAACAGCTTTTCTACCAAATCAAAAGCTTCATAGTCCATAAACCCTAAAACCTTTGGATTCACCTTGTAAATAATGTCTGAATCAGAGAATTTCATTGCACAGATTCCATCTTCGTTTTCTTCAGCAAAAGAGATTGCAATGGTTTCTCCGGTGGTTTTTGTAAATTCAACCTGAATCCAAGGATTGTCCAGACCATAGTCTGCAGCATCGCCTGCTGAGTCCAAAACATCATCCTCTCCAAGCAAATCCAACAATTCTGTATATAATAGTGTCCACTTTGATTCTTCGCTGCTTGAATCCAAGCTTCTATAGTATGGCTTAGTAAGCTTCCACGAATTCATGTCAACAAGCGTTGTTTTGCCTGCTATATTGGAAAAGCTCATGTATGTTTCGCCGTTTTCTATGATATTAATGTCACTAATTTCATCAATTGTCATAGATATCGATTCGACTTCAACTAAATCATTGAGCGAAGATTTCGCATTGTTGCCATAATTGTTCCAGACAACAAAAACTTTATCCACACCTTCCATCATCATGTAATACTGTCCGCTGCCAGGGACATTATTTCCGAAATAGAAAGTGTTTGTTTTTCCGTCGCTGTATTCAGCAGTTGCTACGATTTCAGGATCTTCCAAACCAAATTGTGCAATATTGCTCATATCCTCAGTTATGATTTTCTCAACAACTACTTTTGAAGCTGTATAAAGCACATTTTTAGCCTGTGTCTGATTAAGCGCAATGTCTTCATGTCCTTCTATAACAACAGTCTCGCCGTCACTATCATATTTCAGAACAGTTATATTGTCGTTATAATCAAGTGTCAGTTTAACTATATCTTCAGCGGAATAATCCGAGAAAGTCAATAGCGCAGGATCCATAGTTGGTTCAGGCGTGACCATATTGTCAAGATCTTCTTTGGGCTCGAGTTTTGGCAATATTACAAACGCGGCAACAATTACAAGCGCGGATGCAACAAGTATAATTAGGTTTCTTAATTTTTTATTCAAAATAGTACTCCCCTTTTACAGATGCCTGCGTCTCAGATAAACTACAAATGCTGCAACAAACGCAAGTATCGGAATAAGTATGACTATTACAATTGTTCCCCATATCTGTGCGCTTGACTTAAAGTATAAGCTTGAAGTCTGCAAAGATTTGCCGCGAATATAGAAGTTGTCTTCATACGGGCTGAGCCATGATACTGCATTAAGCAGGAATTCATAGTTGCCCTGTGTTCCCATCTGGCTTGCGGCCTGGAACATTATTGAGTTTGAAGTAATAATTAGTTTTGCTTCCTGTGTGTCTTCAGTAGCGTTTTTAGTAACTGCCACCGCAATAGCAAACGGGCCTTCCTCAGCGTTATCATCTTTTTCAATGTCCATATTGCCTGAGAATGGCTCGAGGTATGAGCTATCTGAAGTTTCAAGCAATACTTCTACATTTATGCCGCTAATCTCAGAGCCAATGTTTAACGCACCGGCTTCAGGAACAAGAATTGACATATCGCTTGATATCAACGGACTTGTTATAGAGTGACTATTCTTATCAGGTATCAGATAAGACTGATATGATAGATAGTTATTCGTTTTTGCGCTGTCTTCTAGAACTATACCATCTTTAAGCCCGATATTTAAGTGTGACAGTACAAGCATCAAGTTAGGTAATTCCGTTGAAATGCTCGGTGAAAAGAATATCATTGTTTTTCCGCCGTTTAACGCAAACTCAAGAAGAGTTTCTCTTTCATCATTTGAAAGATCAACAGAAGGAGCAACAATCATTAAGATGTCATCTTTTTCAAGCTGGTCTGCCTGAGTTAATAAAGAAATACCTTCAGTATTATAGTTTTCATCTTCAAGATAGCTGCTTATAAGTGACCAGTCAGCGCTTGTTGCGCCATGTCCCTCAAGGAACCACACTTTAGGTATATCCGGATTTAAAATGTAGTTAATGGCTCCTGAAACTGCATCTTCGCCGGTAAACAGTGTGAATGTTTCCGTTTCCGAATCATATCCGTACATATCATAATAATCCAGCACTTTAAAATTCTGCTTAGTGTTTGATGTATCATAACTGTCGGTTACAATAATGCTGCCCTGTGACAAAGTTATGTCCTTAACCTGCTCATAATAAAGAACTTTACCGGGCTGTGACACCATATCAATGTTTTCTACATGAACAAACTTTGAACCTGAAGAATATTTGTCTAAAAGCTCAGCAATAGTTTCATTTTCCTGACCCGGATCAAAAAGCGTATAAATATATACATCCTGAGATAATCCTTCAAGTATATGCTCTGTCTGGCTTGTAAGCGAATACACTCTGTTTTCAGTTAAGTCCAAAGAAAGGTCAAAACGGTCATCTAGGTATTCGACAAACATGTTAAACATAAATGCGATTACAATTACAATTACAGTTATTATTAATGCATATCCGCCATATTTGAACTTTTTATTATTTAAAAATTTCTTAAAATTATTCATCTTATCAACCCTCGCTCCAACGTCTTCTTTCAATGTTTCTTACTGTTAAGAACAAAAATACTGCAATGAAAGTAATAAAGTATAAGAAAGGCGACAATGATACGATACCAATTGAGAAATAATTCATTCTCGAATATACCATAAGGCCATTTAATATAAGTATTAAAAATTCTAATATCTGCTTAAAAACAGGAATATCCGGAACGTTTATCGATGATAGCGTTGACGCTCCAATGTATATAAACAGCAGTGCAAAGAAAGTCATTAGGGCTGATATCACCTGGTTTTCAGTTACAGAGGAGATAAATACACCTACAGCTATAAGTGCGCTTCCCAAGAGGAAGAAACCAAGATATCCCGAAAAAATCTCGCCGAATGAAGGCATCCCGAAAATAGACAATATTATCGGGAAGATAAGTGTTATTACCAGTGTTGCAAAAAACACAGTAATTGCTGCAAGATACTTTCCGATTACTATCGATGATATTTTAACAGGAGAAGTTAAAAGAAGCTGATCCGTCTTTGTCTTCCTGTCCTCGGATATAAGTTTCATTGTAAGAAGCGGTACAATGAGCATGAAGATAAATGTCATGGATCCCAGTGTTGAGTTAAAGCTGACATTCATGCTCAATATATTATTAAATATAAACATAATGTCTGTAATAACCATAAACGCGCCTATAAATATATATGCGATTGGTGAAAGAAAATAACTCTGCACCTCTCTTTTCCATATAGCCAGCATAATTATATCCTCCCATCTTCGGTTGTAAGCTGAAGGAAGATATCTTCCAGCGTTACATCCATCGGTCTCATCATTAATATCGGATTGCCCATCCTTGCCATTGTGTTAAACAAGGCGCGGCGTACATCTGCGTTCTTTTCAGATTCTATTACATAATCTACGCTTTCAGCTTCGCGTACTCCGAGCTCATCTACAAACGAAACACCGTTTATCTCGCGAATAGCTTTTCTTACAGAAGAATTTCCGCCGGCTATCCTAACTGTCATTCTCTTTATTTCATTAACTGAACTTGCAAGATTTTCAAGCGTGTCTTTAGCGACGATTTTACCCTTATCTATTATGATAACGCGCTCGCAAACATCTGCGACTTCGTGTAAAATGTGTGAACTCAAAATAACAGTATGGCTTTTACCCAAATCTTTAATAAGATTTCTAATTTCTATAATCTGTCTCGGGTCAAGACCAACCGTTGGTTCATCCAAAATCAATACTTCCGGATTGCCTATAAGTGCCTGTGCCAGACCAACCCTCTGCTTATAACCTTTAGAGAGATTTTTGCACAGTCTCTTGCGCATATGGGAAATGCCGACCAAGTCGCAAACATCAGCTAGGTGGCCTTTCCTCTTGTCTTTGCTGACATTTTTAATGTCACAGCAAAAATTCAAGTATTCATCTACAACCATGTCCATGTAAATCGGCGGCTGCTCGGGAAGATATCCTATATGCTTTTTTACTTCCAGCGGATCTTCCAAGATGTCATAGCCCGCAATGCTTGCTGTGCCCCCGGACGATGAGATGTAGCCTGTAATAATGTTCATTGTTGTTGATTTGCCGGCACCGTTTCTGCCGAGAAAACCTACAACCTCACCTTTTTGAATCTCAAAACTTATGTCATCAACGGCAAGGTTATCTCCGTAACGTTTAGTAACGTGTTCGACTTTGATCATTTAGTTCCCTCCTGCTTCTTTGTCTTTATACGTAGTACAATTTAAAAGGAGAAAACATAATATTTTCTCCATTTTCAGACTAAAATATTTTAACAAATTTACTTTCTCAATGTATGAACAAAATGTAAAATACCCCCACTGTCTTAGAACATTTACACTATTCAAAACAATAGGTTTACTAAAGTATTTCATATATATTAAGAAAGATTAATATATCGCTTTTAAACAATATCTCTTATCATTTACCTGATATTTCTTTTAAATTCTTTTGACCATTCAATGATCTCTTTTGCATGCGCATCACTATACTGACTGATGTTGTTTCCGCCGACCAATCGCGATATTTCAACATATCTTTCTTCTTCATCCAAAAGATTAACTTCAGTTTTAGCTTTGTTCTCGTCAGTCTGCTTTTCTATATAATGGTGCACATCCGCCATAGCCGCAATCTGGGCTGTATGAGTAACACATATAACTTGATGGTTTCCAGCGATAACAGAAAGCTTTTGAGCAACTACAGAAGCCATAAGACCGCTTATGCCTGTATCTATTTCATCAAAGATTATGGTAGGAATGCTGTCGTTTTCCGATGATATGGTTTTAAGCGCAAGCATTATCCTTGATATTTCTCCGCCTGATGCAATTTTATTAAGAGGTTTCAGTTCTTCACCGGGGTTTGTTGCAATAATAAGCTCAACTTCGTCGGCTCCGTTTTTATAAAAAACCAGTTTACCCTCAGCGTCATAATTGCTATTAAATTTCACATCAAATTTCGCATGTTCCATTCCAAGATGAGAAAGCTGATCCATTATGTTTATACAAAGTTCTTTCGACTTCGCTTTTCTGATTTCCGTAATATTAAAAGCTATAGATTTTAAGCTTTGGTAAAGCCCTTCCCTCTTTTTCATTAAGTCTTCAATTATAAACTCGTTTTCTTCCAAATCATCTATCTGTTTTTTAACTTCATCTCGATACTGAAGGATTTCTTCTACGCTTGATCCATATTTCCTTTTAAGCTTGTTTATATCGCTGATTCTTCCCTCAATGCTGTCTAGATTGCCTTCTGAATACGATTCATTATACTTAAGTGAGCGTATCTCCTGTGCGATATCTTCGCTGTCAATCAAAAGTGATTCCATTCTGTTTGAAAGCTCTGAATAACTGTCAGAAATGGCTGCTAACTCAGCAAGCTGCTTTTTCGCATCTTCCATTATGCCGACTATGCCCCCGAACATCTCGCTGTCTCCTAAAAAGGCTGCATAGGCATTGTCAATGTTTTGTTTTATTTTAGCTGCATGCTGCAGTATGTCTCTTTGTTCCCGAAGCTCGTCATCTTCTCCGGGTTTTAAAGATAGTGCATCAATTTCACCCAGCTGGAAGTTAAGCATATCAAGACGTCTTTTCTTTTCCGCGTCATTAGTTTCAATTGTGCTTATTCTATTATTTATTGCATTGTATTGTTTTAGTGTGTTTTTATAATCCGCTAGGTATACTTCAAGCTCTTTTTTGCAGAAAGCGTCAAGTACATTTATGTGGTTTTTAGGATCGAGAAGAGACTGGTGTTCATGCTGACCATGAATATCAATCAGCTCTCCTGTTATTTGGGATAATTGATTAAGCGTTGCCATTCTGCCGTTTATCCTGCAGAAGTTTCTGCCCTGCGCTGAAATTTCACGCGCTACAAGAAGCTCGCTTTCTTCTGTCTGAAACATTTCATAAAGAGTTTTTCTAACATTCGGACAGTTTGATATGTCAAACAGAGCCTCAACATAAGCACTGTCGGCTCCGCCTCTTATTAGCGCTCTGTCGGCTCTTTCGCCTAACACCAGATTCACTGAATCTATAATAATTGATTTTCCTGCGCCTGTTTCACCGGATAGGATGTTCAATCCTTCTCCGAATGTTATCTCTGCGCTTTCAATTACTGCAATATTCCTAATGGAAAGCTGTAAAAGCATTAATTACCTCAGTCCAATAATTGTTTTAGTTTCTCGCAGATTTCTTCTGCGCTTACGTTTTCTTTTACAATCATAAAAATCGTATTGTCTCCGGCTATAGTTCCTAAAAACCCATCCCAGTTAAGTGCATCCAATGTCTCAGCCGCAGCATTTGCGGATCCCGTCATTGTTTTTATCACTATCATAGAGCCTGAGTAATCTATTGAAAGCACAGTATCTGCAAATATTCTAAGATGTCTTGATGATATTCCTGTTGAAGCCGATGACTGGCTGGCATATTTATAGCCGCCTGTAGCACTGGGAACTTTTATCAGGTTAAGCTCTTTTATATCCCTTGAAACCGTCGCCTGAGTTACGTCCTGTCCGGCTTGCTTCAACTGATTAGCCAGCTCTTCCTGAGTTTCGATGTTCATGGATTTAATAAGTTCCATAATTAGCACATGTCTTTTATTCTTCATATTAAACTCCGCTTATTCTATATGCTGAAGCATCTTGTCCCTGAATGCCGCATACATATTTTTTTTATCTATTCTTACAAACTTTGCATATACATCTGCTTTATTTATTACTACCTTATATCCTTCCGGAATTTCCCGAGACTGCTGTCCGTCAGCAATAAGCAAGACATCACCTTCTCTGTATTCAGCCACAATTTCAACCGTTAAGTCATCCGGTGCCACAAATGGCCGCGTATGAAGCGAGTGTGCGCAAATAGGTGTTATTAGCGTACATCTTACTTCCGGCATAACTACAGGCCCTCCCGCAGACAAAGAATAAGCGGTTGAGCCGGTAGGCGTTGAAACAAGAACGCCGTCAGCGGTAAACGCTTCCATAAGCTTTCCGTCAACAAACACTTTTATCTTTATAATCCCTGTTGTTGTGCTGCGCATTATCGCAAACTCATTGATAGCTATATCGACCGATCTTTCATCAGTCCCTTCTATACTTCTGACAGCTCCGCACAGCGTGTTCCTTTTCTCAACAAAGTAATTGCCTTCAAAATAGCTTCTTACGCCATGCTCCATTGTAGTCTCATCAAGCTCTATTAAAAATCCGCGCCTTCCAGCATTTATTCCCACTATGTTTATGTCAGTATTAAAAAAAAGCCGTTGCGCCGCAAGAAGCGTACCGTCCCCGCCAACCGAAAAAATCACATCACACTTTTCTTTTAAGATTTCTGCGTTTGCATTGTCATTGTGATGCTTTTTTCCGTTTTCAGCTATATAAATTTCTGCATTATAATCTTTAAGCAAGGCTTTTAGTTTCTCTGAGATTTCCCTGCTCTTTTCTTTGTCGGTATTTAAAAATAATCCGGCTTTAATTTTTCTTGCATTCATATTAAAAGAATTTTATAAAAGCTTTCTATTTATTCATTCAAATGTATTATAATTCATTATCTTTTTTTGTTCAAATCATAAATACAATAATTAGAAATTTTCAGATGCTTTCTTAATAATCTCCTGTATTTTTTCTTCGTTTACTTTAGATTCTGAATTTTTTAAAGCATATAAAAGGTATTCAACATTTCCTTTCTGCCCTGTGATTGGAGAATAATCAATATCTATTGCTGAAAATGCTGTTTCATCATTCACAAAATCAATGACTTTTTTTATGACTTCGCAATGAACCTTTTTATCCTTAACTATTCCCTTTTTGCCAACCTGATCTTTACCAGCTTCAAACTGCGGTTTTATCAGTATAACAATAAGCGCATCGTCATCAGTACACAAATCCATAGCAGGAAGTATCTTTGTCACCGATATAAAAGAAACATCGCAGACTGCACCGTTTTTCTTTCCATCAATCATATCAGCGCTTAAGTATCTGGCATTTGTTCTTTCCAGTACCTTTACCCGCTCATCGCTTCTGATTTTCCATGCCAGCTGTCCATAGCCGACATCAACACACGTCACATGTTTTGCTCCGTTTTGAAGCAGCACATCGGTGAATCCGCCTGTGGATGCTCCGAAATCTATAAATGTTTTGTCTTTCGGATTAATATTGAAAACTTCAAGCGCTTTTTTAAGTTTCAGTGCTCCGCGGCTCACGTACTTAAGAGATTCCTTTACTCTTATAACATCGTCGTGTGAAATCATTTGCGAAGGTTTATCGACAGGAACTTCATTCGCAAGAACCATGCCTGCCATTATCATCCTCTGCGCTTTGCTTCTCGATTCCGCAAGCCCTTTTTCTGTAAGATATGTGTCTATTCTGATTTTATCTGTCATTTCACACCATCTTCGAAAGTGTGTCCGCTATGCTCTGTGTATCAATACCTGCAATTTTATGTAAAGACTCAATGCTTCCATGATTTATGTACTTGTCGGGATAGCCATAGCTTTCAAAATTCATAGTGTTAAATCCAAGATTGCACAGCTCTTCAAGAACAGCGCTTCCAAACCCACCCATTTTAACATTGTCCTCGAAAGTAACAATTTTATTATATTTTTCCGAGACTTCTTTTATGGTTTTGCTGTCTATAGGCTTGATAATGTTCGCATTGAAAACATCTACTTTTTTATATAAGTCATTTTGTCTTACTGCATCCATTACATTTACTAAAATCCCACCGGAAGCAAAAACTGCAATTTCAGGGTTTTCTGCTTTTGTATATTGATTCCACCCATCGATATCTCTTGGCTTTACAAATGCACGGCTTGGCATAGATTTAGGAAGAAGAATAACACACGGACGTCTTGAAGCTGTTGATTTTTCAAGCATAACCTGAGCTTCTTCTATGTTTCCCGGAGTATAAACCGTAAGGTTTGGAATATGTCTTAAGAAAGATACATCAAATACGCCGTGATGAGTCTCGCCGTCAGAGCCTACCACTCCTGAGTTATATGCAACAATTGTAACGCCGAGATTCTGCATACACATATCATGCAGTATTTGGTCATACGCTCTTTGAAGGAATGTTGAATACACAAAAAACACAGGCTTAAATCCCGCTGCAGCCATACCTGAGCACATTGTAACTGCATGCTGTTCTGCTATTCCGACATCAAAAAATCTTTCCGGGAAAAGCTCTTTATATTCACCCAGACCGCAGCCATGCTCCATTGCGGCAGTTACAGCACAAATATTTGGATCTTTTTCAGCAAGCTTTGCAAGATATCCGCCCATTGCGTTCGGAATCTTGTAGTTTACATGACGCTTTTCGCCTGTATCCGCATTAAAAGGACTGGTGCTGTGATAATTATCCGGTCTCTCCTCGGCATATTTTACACCTTTTCCTTTTTGTGTTTTTACATGAACCAAAACAGGCTCTTCGATATATTTAACATGTTCAAATATCTTTTCCAAATCCTGAATGTCATGTCCGTCTACTATTCCATAATATCTGAAGCCCAACTGTTCAAACATAACGTTGGGTACAAAAACATATCTTATGCCGTTTTTTATGCGCTCAATAAAATGTTTTATAGGCTTTCCGACGATCGGAACCTTGCTCAACCCGCGCGCTATAGCACCTTTGAGGTTCATATATCCTCGTGCAGAGCGCATGTTTGAAAGAAGTGCCGACACTGCACCTACATTTTCGCTTATGGACATCTCATTGTCATTTAAAATGATAATAATCCTTTTGCCGTAATGCCCTGCATCGCTCAGCGCTTCCCAAACCATGCCGCCTGTGAGCGCGCCGTCGCCGATAAGAGCTACAATGCTGTGGTCTTCATTTGCCAAATCTCTGGCTCTGGCCATTCCAACAGCTGCAGAAATCGCAGTGCTTGAATGCCCTGTGTTAAAAGCGTCATGCTTGCTCTCTTCTCTTTTGGGAAATCCGCTTAATCCGTTTTCCAAACGTATAGTGTCAAAAAGCTTGTCTCTTCCGGTCAAAATTTTATGTGCATAACACTGGTGTCCTACATCAAATACAATTTTATCTTCAGAAGAGTTAAATACGCGGTGCAAAGCTATTGTTATTTCAACAACGCCAAGGTTTGAAGCCAAATGCCCGCCGTTTTTTGCAACTGTATTGGTTATTTTATACCTTAGTTCATCAGCAAGCTGTCTTAATTCGCCTGCTGACATACTTTTAATATTTTCGTAGTTTAGATTATTATATGTTATCTTTTTTTCCATTATTCTCTCTTTTAAACTTAAGGTGCAGTATTCTTAATACTCTGCCTACACCTAAAGTGATATCTCTGCTGTGCCTCATTGCTATGATCTTGCCAAAAGCTTTTCCCGACACAGTAAGGGTGGCAATGACTGCGCTGATTATAACAGCTACAAGTATTTTTGGCAAAGACTCCACTTTCTGCATCAAAGAAAGAGTTATTATCGCACCCATTGCACCTGAGATGATTCCGCAGATATCCCCGACGACATCATTGCATATATTGCTGACCATGTCCGCTTTTTTAATAAGTGAAATCGCTTGAGTCGCACCTGGAATTTTTTTTGATGACATTGACACAAAAGGCTTGAGTTCAGCCGCAGTGACTGAAATTCCTATAGTGTCAAATGTTATACCCACTAATATAAAAATAAGTAAAATTAAAATTGCAATCGGCAATGAAACTGACTGAAGAAAAGACTCTGCAACCAAGCTCATTGATATTGATAATATAAAAGTAAGGACTACAATCTTAAATACCCAACCGTAAGCCCTTTTTTTTGGAGCGGATTCAGAACCGCTTTCGCTTTTTTTGCTCAATTTAATACCTTAAAATATAATTAGGTGGCAACATAATGGGTAAACCTTGCGGCATTGGTCCAGCAGGATTTCCCCTAGCGCTTACCTGTTGTCGCCAATCAGGCGGTTCCCCATTAAATGCGCAGCTGCCATGTCGCCATGGTCAGGGCTGGATTACCGTTATATCCACACTATAATCCCCATTATGTCAGATCGCTACAGTCTAGGAGCTTTCCTCCGCAGCACCTTCCGATTCCTATCCTTTTTTGCAACAGGGGTTTCACCCGGCGATCATCGTCATAAGGAGTGCACTCCTAATTCTTATGTTATTCCGAAATCCACCCGAACCACTCAAGGCAGGCTACACTGCACACAGCTTTGTATCACCGCATTACAGGTTTAATCCCGCAAAGTAGTTTCCCACCTATACGGGTCTCCACGAAAGCTGGGTCAACGCCCGCATGCCGTTGCGGATCGCCCTTCTTTCTTAACTCCCAGCACCAGCCCCCAACTGGGCGTCGGTAGCCGGCACAAGAAACTTCATCGATTTGCCCTTTAACGGATTTTTAGCCCCGTCTTCGGAAACGGCGTTGCTGACTAGAATACTGCGCCACCTGATGAAATTATATCATATAGGAATTTCTGTTTCAATATTTGTAAAATGTACACTAAAAAAATGGTTTTAAATCAAATAATCTATATGTGATTATAATATTAAAAAGCAATAAACAACTGCCACAGCTATTCCCAGGAGAGCTCCCATAAGAACTTCTATAGGTCTGTGTCCAATCAATTCTTTCAGCTTTTCAACATGGAATTCTTTATGTTCGCGAATTTCTTCCATCAGGAAGTTTATAATAGTAGCCTGTTTTCCAGTTTCATATCTTACACCTGCCGCATCGTACATTACAATAGCCGAAAATATCATGGCAAGAGCAAAAATCGGTGTATCAAAACCTTGCAGTAGACCTATCGTAGATGTTGCGCTCATTATAACCGATGTATGTGAACTAGGCATTCCGCTTGATGAAAAAAACATTGAAAACTTAAGTTTCTTCTCTTCTGGATATGAAGTAAATATCTTTAAAAATTGTGCTAGAAACCACGAAATAAGCGCAGTAATAAAAACTGGGCTTTCTACTATTTTCCAAAATTCTATGTGCATCTAGTTCTTCCTTTTTACTATATATTCAGTAAGTGACACAAGATATTCATGTTCTCTACCTGTTTTCTTAATTATATTTAGGCATTCATCATGTATTTCTTTGGCCTTTTTTTTAGCTCCTTCAAGTCCAAATTCTGAAACATATGTTGTTTTATTTTCGAGCTCATCCTTGCCCACTGTTTTTCCCAAAATTTCAGCACTTCCTGTGACATCAAGAATATCATCAGTTATCTGAAAGAGCAAGCCAAATTTAGCAACAAAATCGCTATAGTATTTCTCTTTGTCTATTAAACCAGCAAGGTATACCATAGGCATAACGCTGGCAGTAAATAATCTGCCGGTTTTTAGCCTGTGCATAAGTTGGAGCTCCTCGACATTTGATGTGCAGTTAGTTATATCAAGTGTCTGTCCTCCTATCATGCCCGAGACTCCTGCGCATTCTGCAATTAAGGACATAGCTTTTATGTATTTTTCGCCATATTCGCTTCTATAATTTTTAAACAGGATCTCAAATGCAAAATTGAGCAAACCATCTCCCGCAAGTATTGCAATATCTTCGCCGAATTTAATATGATTTGTAGGCATGCCGCGGCGCATACTGTCATTATCCATAGCAGGAAGGTCATCATGAATAAGAGAATAAGTATGTATCATCTCAATAGCGGCACAAAAAGGAAAAGAGGCTTCATCCGGAATGTCAAACTCTCTTGCAAGATATAGCATTATGGCAGGGCGCAATCTTTTCCCTCCGGCAAATAGCGAGTATTCCATTGCTTCAACAATCTTTCTAGGCGCATCAATATCGCGGAATACTGTTTTAAGATACTCGTCTATATCTTTTTTAAGCATCTCATGCTGCTTCTTAAATTCCATTATTCTTCCTCGTTTTTATCTTCGCCAATCTTTTTAATTCTTAACTTTGCATTGTTTATATATGATTCGCAATCCTTAATTATTTCCATTGCACTTTCATATGATTCCAATGACTCTTCAAGAGACAGCTCTCCCGACTCCATTTTGTCAGCCATATTTTCAAGAGCTTTTATCTTTTCTTCAAAACTGAAATTATCGCTCATTTATTTCCTCCCCGACTTCGGCGCTAAGCTTTCCGTCCTTCATGTTAATTATAATCTTTTTAGCTTCAATTGCAGATTTTTTATCCGTTATAACACTTCCGTCTGAGCTTTCGATAATAGCATATCCCCTGTTTAAAGTATTCTTGGGATTTAAAGTGCTGAATATGTGCCTAAGCTCTCCTAACTTGCGATCTTCGCTATCGATAGATTTATTCATAGTTGCAACAATTTTCATCTGCACAACATCCAGCTGCTGTCCATACTGCAGCAATAGGTTTTTAGGATTCTGTGCTATCAGCCTGCTTTCTGCTCCCGAAAGCTTTAAAATGCTTCGTTCTACATTCTCCTGAGTCTTTCTTCTTAAAAAGTGAGCATAACTGTATAGTTTCTGAAGCTCTTCGTCTTTTTGGGGTACAGCTCTTTTTGCGGCAGTCGAAGGAGTCGCTTCGCGTACATCTGCTGCGAAATCACATAATGTAAAGTCTGTTTCATGTCCGACCGCAGAAATAATCGGCGTACTGCAGGCAGAAACCATCCTTACTAACGCTTCATCGTTAAAGCAGTTAAGGTCTTCAAAAGAACCTCCGCCGCGGCCGATTATTATTACATCTGCACTTTTTGTGTTGTCAAACCAGTCGAGTGCATCTATCATCTGAGAAGCCGCATTTTCGCCCTGAACGGAAACCGGATATAACATCATCGTTACATTGCCCCAGCTGGTATCAAGCACTCTTGTGATG
This sequence comes from Christensenellaceae bacterium, assembly GCA_963677605.2. GTDB lineage: Bacteria > Bacillota > Clostridia > Christensenellales > UMGS416 > JAGLOK01. The sequence continues at coordinate 80,164 of CAXXDX010000004.1, forward strand.
TCCTGGATGGCCGCACCTGTTGCGCTTGTTATAACCCCGACTGTTTTTGGGTACATCGGTAAACTTTTTTTCTTATCTGCGTTAAAAAGCCCTTCTTCTTCCAACTGCTTTTTAAGTTTTTGGAAGCGCTCATAAAGATCCCCAACGCCGTCCTTTTGCATATCGGATACAATAAGCTGGTATGTTCCGCCTTTAATATACAAAGTAACATTTGCCGTTATCTGTACCCTGTCTCCGCTGTTAAAGCTTCCGGCTCTGCCTTTTGAGGCGCCTGAAAACCATACGCACTGAACAGATGCCATCTCATCTTTTAATGTAAAATAAACATGTCCGGAATATGACTTTGAATAGTTAGATATTTCTCCTCTGATTTTAATCCTTTGAAGCAAATCTTCGGCTTCAAGCACTTTCTTAACATATCCGTTTACTTCGGATACGGTAAAAACAAAATCAGCCATAAAGCTCAAATGCCTTTACAGTGTTAGATAGCAGCATCGCAATAGTCATAGGTCCCACCCCGCCCGGTACAGGGGTTATATAAGAAGCAATTTCTTTTGCCTCGTCAAATTTCACATCGCCGTATTGAACCATGTCTTCATCGTAGTTTGATCCGACATCAATAACAACAGCACCTTCTTTTACCATATCGCCCGTTATCATTTCTTTTCGGCCAACAGCCACAACCAATATATCCGCAGACTTTGTTACAGCTTTTAAGTCCTTTGTTCTTGAGTGGCAGACTGTAACAGTCGCGTTCTTTTCAAGAAGCAATAAGGCAGCCGGTTTACCCACTATGTTCGAGCGCCCTACAACAACTGCATTTTTACCTTCAAGTTCAATTCCTGCGCTTTCAATAAGTTTAATTATTCCAGCAGGTGTGCAGGGTTTAAGGCTTTCCTGTCCTGTTAAAAGCTTTCCTGAGTTTAAAATATGAAAACCGTCAACATCCTTTTCAGGTGAAATAGCATTGATTACGGCATGCTCGTCTATGTGTTTTGGCACAGGAAGCTGTACAAGTATTCCGTGTACGTTTTCATCATTGTTTAAATCATCTATTACATTAAGAAGCTCTTCCTGCGTAGTTTCTTCCGGCATCCTTATTGTGTTTGAAACAATGTTTACACGCCCTGCAAACTTTTCTTTGTTTCTGACATATGTTGCAGAAGCCGGATCATCGCCCACTAAAACAACCGTAAGCCCGGGATACTTCCCGCGCTCTTCATAAAGTTTGTTGACTTTCTTTTTAAGTGCTATTCTGGTCTGTTTCGCAAGTTCTCTCCCGTCAATAATCTGTGCTGACATCTAATCACCTCTTGAAAAAATTTATGCGTAAAAACGCACATATATTTTAACCGCTCATAGAGCGGTTTTATACTTACTTATCACTTTCTTCCACAGTTTTTAAAACACTTGCAAGGATTGCGTTTATATAGCTTCCTGAATCGCTTAGGGAAAATTCTTTTGCTAGCTCTACAGCTTCATTGATTACTGCCCCGGGTGGATTTTTTCGCTGATATTTAAGCTCAAATACAGCCATCTGTAATATTGCAATATCAACCTTTGGAAGTCTTTCCTTTTTCCACTTTTTCAAGTGCTCTTCTATATCGCTGTTTATTTTGTCCAGATTCTGCGCCACACCTTCCATTATGGCCAGAGTCATTTCCTTATCCTGCGCGTTAACGTTTAAATAGCTATAGGACGGATATTTTCCTTCCACACCATCAAACTGTCTTGCATAAAGAGTCCGCATCGCAGCGATGCGGGCATCATGTCTTGACATTAATTATCTCCCTTGACACGTGACATTATCCTGTCAATCATGTCCCCCAAATCTGACTTATCGTCTAAAAAATATCCTACCACAAATCCTGCGGCAGTCAATAAGACAATTAAAATTGTCTCCCAAAAACCGATTGTTAAAAACAATATAGCTATAATAAGACCAACGACAAGCCCTAATAATCTAAATTTATAAGGAGCACAGCTTTCACTGAGGCTTTTTAAAAATTCTTTCATCTTACTTTACTGTTTCGTTTTCTATTAAAACATTAACTTTTTCCAGGCTTATTCCGCTCATCGCTTCAATGTTTGTTTTAACCTGATTCTGAATTTCCGTGCATACAGACGGAAGCACTACATCTTCTTCGACCTGTACTTTAATAATAACGCTGACTTTTTTGTCTTCTGTCATTATTGCTGTTTTAGAATCTTTAACACCGCTAACAGCTCTTGCGTTCTTGTTAATCATATCCTTAAAAGTAGTGTTTGCAATTTTTATAGCGCCTGTTTCTTCGCTTCCGATTTCTATATAGCGGTTAACCTTGCGGTCCGTTCCGAAAGATATAAAAAACAATGCGACTGACATTAGGATTACGATAAACGCAGCTCCCGTAAGAATCCAAGTATTTATTTTAACGCTGTAGAATGCATCAACATAATCATTTACTAAGGCTTGGTCAATTATATTCCAAGCAACTGCTATCAACAATAATGCAACACATAAAAGAGCCAGTGCTATTATAGCAGCAGCTATTCTGTGAAAAACTCTAACTTTCATAGGTTTCTCCTTATTTTATTCTTTTTCTTCAGTTTCTTCCTGAGGTTTCTCTTTTTCCATATAAAGACTGTGAACATGTACATTTACAGCAGCTACGCTGAGTCCTGTCATGTTCTCAATGGCTTTTTTAACATTTTCCTGAACATTCTTAGAAACTTCATGAAGCTTTTTTCCATATTCAATTACAATGTTTAAATCAAAGGATACTTCTTGTTCGGTAAGCTCCACTTTGATGCCGCGGTTTTTAACACCGAGCATGTCAGAAAGGCTTCCGCCGGATGTTCCCGATACACCGTCCACTTCTTCTGTTGCAAGTGCCGCTATTTTTGCAAGTACGTCATTTGAGTAGTTAACTGAGCCACTTTCATTGGTGGTTACAATCTTTTCATTTTTATCACTCATAATTAATTTCACCTCCGTTAAAATCATTATACCAAAAATAAATTTATTATCCAATGAATAAAATATTAATTATTTCCAGTCTTTTTAATCATTTGTTAATATATCAATATAATCCGCATAATAAAAAAGAGCCTTTCGGCTCTTTTAAAACGCTTATGCGCGCTCCATATATTCGCCTGTTCTTGTATCGATTCTGATTTTATCGCCAATATTTATAAACGAAGGAACTGTTACTACATATCCTGTTTCAACCGTTGCAGGTTTAGTCACGTTTGTAGCTGTGTCGCCGCGTACACCAGGTTCAGTTTCTGTAACTTCCAGTATTACAAAGTTTTGTGGGTCAACGCTAAATGCCCTGCCCTGATGAAACTTCATCTGAACCTCGTCGTTTTCCCTTATAAAAGGAAGAGCTTCCGCGATTAAATCATGGCTTATAGGAATCTGTTCGTAAGTTTCGTTATCCATGAAATAATATAAATCGCCATCGCTGTAAAGGTACTGCATATCTTTTGTTTCGATGTGTGCCTTTGTAAACTTATCATTAGGATTGAATGTAGTTTCCGTTATTGCTCCTGTTATGATGTTTTTCATTTTAGTTCTGACAAACGCCGAGCCTTTGCCCGGTTTAACATGCTGAAAGTCAACGATGTTAACCAACTGCCCGTCCATCTCTAAAGTAACACCTTTTCTAAAGTCCCCTGCTGAAATCATAATTTCCCTCCGTCTATAATCTTTAAATCTGTTGATGCGTCAAACAGGGACTCGTATCCATCCTCTGTTATATAGCAAGTATTTTCTATTCTAACTCCGCCCAGTCCCGGGATATATATGCCGGGTTCAACGGTAATTACCATTCCTGCCTGAAGCACTTCTTCAGATTTTGTGCTAAGCCTTGGTGCTTCATGTATGTTAAGGCCCACTCCGTGCCCTGTGCCGTGTCCGAAGTATTCGCCATAGCCATAACTGCTTATTATATCTCTTGCGACTTTGTCGACATCCTTGCAGGCCACACCGGGTGCCAGCTTTGCCTGCGCCGCATTCTGCGCTTCTTTAACAATGTTATATATGTCATGAAGCTTTTTTTCCGGTTTGCCAATCGAATATGTTCTTGTCATATCAGAATTGTACTTATTGATTCTTGCGCCAAAGTCAAGCGTTACCATGTCGCCTGCTTCAATCTTTTTGTCCCCTGTTACATGATGGGGCATAGATCCGTTTTTTCCTGATGCAATAATAAAATCAAAAGCAGGATCAGCACCGTATTTCTTTTTCAGGAAATACTCAAGCTCAGCACATACTTCTATTTCTTTCATACCTATTGCGGTAATTCTATATGCCTCGTTAAGAGCATCCTGTGTTGCGTTTGCCGATATTTTCAAAAGCTCAATTTCGTCTTTATCTTTTACGCATCTTATATTTACGCCAATACCCTTTGTAGGTATAAACTCCGCTTTTAGGCATTCGGATTTAATACCCTGAAACTGGCTTACTGTCATTTCATCTTCTTCAAACCCAACTTTTTTTGCATCCGAAAAGACTTCGTTTATCTTTTTTGCATATCCGGCATCAGCAATATCAATTACTATGCTGTTCGGTGATTCTTTTTGCGCCTGCTCTGTATATCTGAAGTCCGTAAGTATATATGCATCATCGCCCTTTATGGCAAGCATGCCTTCTCCGGAATACCCCGAGAAATAATATATATTGTTGCGGTTTGTAAACAGAAAGTTTTCTGTTCCGATTTCATTTAATTTTGTTTTTAATTTTTCAAGTCTCATAATTAATCCTTTACCAAAAGATTATATCACAGCACCGGTGCTTAATAAATCCTGTTCGTACATTTTTTTCATGCTAAGAGCGTCTTTTGCCATTTCATCACGGGATTCGCAAACAATAACGGGATGCATTTTCCGTTTTACCAATTCCTTTGACAGCGGCTCAAAAAACGGGCCATATTCATTGTCTTCAAAAGACAGATGTCTTTTTTCGCCTTGTATAGTATATTCCTGATGGGAAAAGTGAACATGCATATTGTCAAGGCGCTCTTTGCCTAATGCATCTTCTATTTTGTCTAGAATTTCAGCATAGTCTTCCTGTGTTTTTATGCATCCGTTTCCCCTTGAATGAAGATGTCCAAAGTCTATTGTCGGATAAAGCATGTCATCTGCTTTGCATATCTCAAGAATTTCGTCCAAGCTTCCAAGCTGATTTATTTTGCCCAAAGTTTCAGGACATAATATAATATCCCCAAGACCGGCATTTGTAATTTCATCTCTGACAATTGCCAGTTCATCTATAACTAGCTTCACAGCCTCTTTTCTGTTTTTGCCTTTTGCAGAGCCGGTGTGCAGCACAACACGCTTTGCTCTCATGTTTCTTGCAACCTCGTAAGTATCCATAATATATTTCCTGGACCTCTCTCTTTTTTCATGATCATGGTTTGCAAGATTAATATAATACGGCGCATGTACAGAAATAGATATTTCATTGTTTTGGGCTTCATCTGCAATTTTTTGGGCTGTTTCTTTTTTTATTCTTATACCCTTGCCGCATGAATACTCATACCAGTCAAGGTCCATGTTTTTAATATACTGGGGCATTTCATAGCTGTGCTTGTGTCCTGCGTCATAAAATGCAACAGGGTTTCCGGCTGGTCCGAATAAAGCTTTTCTCATTTATCCGTGTCCCTTCCAAAAAGAAATTTCTCAACTTTTCTGTTAAACCTTGTTACTCCGAATTCAATATTAGACAAAGGCTCTACTAAAACAAACCTTATACCTGCGAAAAACGCCGCTATTCTGTCGGTTATAAGCTGGTCCCCCACCATTACGCAGTTCTTTTTATTTGCCTTCATCAGTTTTTGTGCCTTCCACAGTCCAAAAGGAAATGGTTTCATCGCAGGTGCGATAAATTTAACTCCGATGCTTTCTGCAATTTTCCCTGTGCGTTCATGGATTGCGTTTGATACTATAACTATATCCAAGCCGCTTTCAACAGCTTTTTCACACCACACTTTTTCTGCATCGCCAACTTCTTTTCCATGCCACACCAAAAGAGTGCTGTCCATGTCTATCATTACGCATTTAATGCCGCTTTCAACCAGCATACTATGTGGTATGTCAATTAATTTTTCAAATTTTTGGAACCATCCAAGCATCAGTCTTCCTTTTCCAAAGCATATATAGCCATAGCGCATTCAAGCCTTTTTTTAAGCATTTCACACTCCATTTTATAAGGCTTATTCAAATCGCCGTTATACTTATAAGCATTTGCACCGCAGCCGCCGCCGCACCAGAATTGCGCCCAGCACTCTTGACACTCAGGCTTGTTGGTTACGTTGTTTGCTGCAAATTTCTTTGCCATTTCGCGGTCTATTGTATCGCTGTCTACAGTAGCTATTTTCATTTCTTCCATGCCGACATACTGGTGACACGGATAGATGTCGCCTTCTGGAGTAACAGCAACATATTCAAAGCCTGCCCCGCATCCTGAAAGTCTTTTTATAAGACACGGGCCGTCTTCTAAGTTTATCATGAAGTGAAAGAAATTTACAAAAGTATCCTTCCTGTAATCAAGACACCATTTTGCAAGCTCTTCATACTCTTGTTTTATCGCTTCCAAGTCTTCAGGTTTCAGTGCATATGACATTTTCTGTTCTGTAACAACAGGCTCTATTGAAAGCTGCTCAAATCCCTGCTCGGCTATAAATTTAACATCTTCGGCAAAGTCAAGGTTATTGTGCGTGAATGTTCCGCGTATATAGTAGCTTTTATCCCCGCGTCTTTCTATAACCTTTTTAGCATTCTCGAGTATAGTCTCATGCGAACCTGTCCCATGGTCGTTTGGGCGCATAAAGTCATGAACTTCCGGTCTGCCGTCAATGCTTATAACTACGTTATACATCTCGCGGTTTAAGAAATCCATGGTTTCTTCATCCATGTCATATGCATTTGTAGTTAATGTAAACCTAAACTCTTTTCCTGTGTCTTTTTCAACTTTTCTTGCATATGCAACAAGCATTTTGACAACATCAGTGTTCATTAATGGCTCACCGCCGAAAAAGTCCACTTCCAGAGTTTTTGCGTCTTTGCTGTTTTTAACAAGAAAGTCAATAGCCTTTTTCCCAACTTCAAAGCTCATAAGAGTTCTTTTCCCGCCAAAAGCGCCTTTGCTCGCAAAGCAGTATTTGCATCTTAAATTGCAGTCATGTGCAATATGCAGGCACATGGCTTTTATTCTATCGTCAGCTAGAGGCTTGACATCTTTATAATCAAACTCAGTAAAAAGAAGATTCAACTCTTTGAGCTTTAAAATCTCTTCCTGTGCCGCTTTTATATCTTCAGTATCAAATTTCTCTGCTAGAACCTTTACAATTTCATCATTATCTTTGTTCTTCTCCATAAGCTCAAGCACGTTATATGCCGTTTCATCAGGCATATGCAATGCACCGCTGTATGTATCGTACGCGAAATAGTTCCCCAGAGACTTAAATAAATGTATCATTTCCTTTAAAAATCGGCGTTTATCACGCCGATTTCATCTTTCTTTTCAATTTTTAAGAAATATATTATTTCTTCTTTGCGCATTCCTGATTAGCTACAGTACAGGAAGTTTTGCAGGCTGACTGGCAAGAAGACTGGCATGTTCCGCATCCACCATCTTTATTCAGGCATTCTTTTGCAACAGTTTTAAAATGTTTCATAATCTCTCCTTCACACGAAAAATATATGACTATTATACATAAACAGACATAATGTGGCAAGTTGAATGTTTAAGCAATCATTTACAGTTTGTTTGCCAATATAGTTTTTTGGATGTAGACTGTTTCTTGAAAGGAGCTTTATATGGAAAAGCTTAATATACTTTGGACAAATGCAGATATTGATACTAGCAGGCATATGGTTTTTATGTATGCAGGAAATTCAATAAAGCACAGCTGGTGGAGTGAGGTGACGATAATTGTCTGGGGTGCAACATCAAGGCTGATAAAAGATAACGTTGATATACAAAAAGATGTAGTTAAACTGATGTCAGATGGCGTTAACGTTATAGCCTGCAAAGCATGTGCCGATAAGATTGGCTCAACAAAAACACTTGAAAGTTTGGGGATAAAAACAGAATACCTCGGAGAATATTTAACTGAGGCTATTAAAAGCAAAGAAATCCATTTAATCACAGTCTGATTATATAAGTGTTATGCTTCCTATCGACAGTCCGCATTTGCCTTTTGTAATCCTATATGAATGAAATTCATCGGTATTGCAGCCTGTGCAAATGTCCGAATATACTATATTTGATGGTATGATGCCTGCCTCTATAAGCTGCATTGTCAACACTTTTTTTAAGTTTACATGCGGTTTGTCATATCCGCCGTCAATCACATTTTCTCCGTATGTTTTTCTAAATATCTGAGCGACTTCTTCTCCCACTTCAAAGCAGCATGCTTCAATCGAAGGTCCTATAGCTGCAATCAAGTCCTCAGCTCTGCTTCCAAATGTTTCCGACATCTTTTTTACAGTTTTTCCGACAATGTTCATCTCAGTCGAGCGCCATCCGCTGTGCACTAATCCAACAGCCTTTTTATTGGTATCAAGCAAATATATAATTGGACAATCTGCCGAGAATTTAACAAGAGTTACACCCTTCATATCGGTGATTAAAGCGTCAGCTTCTGGAAGTATGCTCTCTTTTTCAACCATTCCTCCGAAGTCTTTTTCTTGTGCAATATGTATAAAGTCTTTGTGAACTTGTTTCGTAAGCACCATTTTTTTCTTGTCTAAGCCTAAAGTTTCACAATAGCGTCTATAATTTTCAACAACGTTTTCCCGCTTATCTCCTGTTATAAAAGAAAAATTAAGCGACTCGAATTTTCCGGTGCTGACTCCGCCAATTCTAGTCGAAAATCCTGTTTTTACTATCCCTGTGCGGTCTAAAAGAGGAACAGTATAAAGCGTTACACCGTTCTTGATTATTTTTTCAAAATCCATTTTTGTTACTCTTCGCTTAGTTTGTTCAGTTCAGCTTGGAAAGAATTGATGTCTTCAAAATGTCTGTAAACAGAAGCAAAGCGGACATATGCAACCTGGTCAAGTTTTTTAAGCTCATCCATTATCTTTTCCCCTATGTCATGACTTGTTATTTCCTGATTAAGAGAATTATATACCATCTTCTCAACATTGGTTACAATGCTGTCAATCTCCTGAGCGCTGACCGGCCGCTTTTCACAAGCCTTTATAACACCATCTTTAATCTTTGCCGGATTAAAAGGCTGTCTTTCGCCATCTTTTTTGACAACAAGAACAATCGGGTTTTCAATCTTTTCGTAGGTTGTAAACCGTTTGCCGCAGTTCATACACTCGCGTCTTCTTCTAATTGCCCATCCGTCTTCTGTCGGTCTTGAGTCAACAACTTTACTTTCGTCATGATTGCAATACATGCACCTCATAGTATCCTCCAAGGCTAATTATTTATATATGTATTATATTATACCATTATTCATTCAAAGCACTGATAATCATAGGATCAATTACAGTTGTAGTTTCCGTCCACACATCCTGCAGCCTTTGTCTTGAGCTTTCAGGCAAAAGACTTAAAAGCTCAGCATCGCTTAAATATTTGCCCACAGGAAGCACTCTGAAGTTTTTGTCCGTGCCTTCGGTTTCATCCATTGAAACCCACGTAGGAACATAATCCACACCAGTAAATTCAATCTCTCCGGTTGTGTTGTTCTTCCTGTAGTGTATGTTCAAAACCATGCCTGCATCTTTGTATGGCGCGCGCTGTCCGGATATAAAGTTGCCCAGTGAATAAGCAACCACTCTTTGCTTTGTTTTTCCGCGTTCAGCTTTAACCGACAGCACTTTCGCCTGTTGTATCACATGCGATTTTGTTCCCAGTATAATATCTGCATCCTGTTCAAGAACATACTGAGCAATATCTCTCATTTCATCAGTCGGCTGTCTTGCAAACTCTTCGCCCCAATGCAGACAAACTATTATTATTTCCGCTCCCCTTTGTTTGGCAAGTTCAATATTATCTTTTATTCTGGATTTTCTGATATACTTTATACCATAATCCAGTTTATTTTCAGATATCTTATCTTCTTCAAATACCTCATCGGTAAATGATAAAATTGCTACATTCATCCCGCTTACATTTAGAATAAGAGGATTATAATACTCATCTTCACTTAGGTATGTCCCTGTAGTACTTATCCCTGCGTCACGGATTTTTTTATTGGTTCTTTCAACACCTATCCATCCATAATCGAATATATGGGTATTTCCTGTAGTCAAAACATCAATTCCTGCATCGTACAAAGCAGTAAGCATTGAGTCCGGCGAGTTAAACAGAGGATTGCCGGTGTATCCGTATTCTTCGCCCGCAAATGTAGTAAGAATTGATCCTATAACCAAATCCGACCTTTTAAGCGTTGGAGCTATCTCAGTAAAATTATGGCCGAAATCATATGTTCCTGTGGCCGTATCATAAGCATCATCGAGCTGTGCCTGATGTACCATAATGTCCCCTACCGCGCTTATAGTTATATCCACTATTTCAGGAGGCGGAGTCGGTGACTGAACAGGTGTAGGCGACAGTGTCGGTATCGGAGTTTGAGTAAGTGCAGGAGTCGGAGTATCAGTAGCTATCTTAGTTGGCAAGGGAGTCGGCGTTCCGTTTACCTGCTCAATTGTTTTGTTTGATAGATTTATAATATTGTCCCAGTTCAAAAAAGCATATATTCCTATGCCCACTATCACAACTATCATAAATATTGCAATTATCGCACCAATAGGATTGCGCTTTTCAGCTTTTGGCAAATAAGTCGCTGCTCTGGCTGTGTCATCATCCAAAGTAGAATAACGTCCTGTCTTGCTTTTACCCCGCTGTGAAAAATTGTTTGTGTCTTTTCTTGGCATCAACAACCTCAACATATTGTGTCATTCCAGACATTATAACACATTTATATTTTATTTTAATCTAGTTTTTACAATAATTTCACTGAAAAAACACACAAAACAGGCTATAAATTATAAAAACATTCATGTAGGAAGTATAAATTGCAAAGCTTTTTCCTAAATTTGCTGTATCAAACGGTCTATCTGTTCAATATTTCTTTTATCTTCTTTATAAATACCGGTACATCAATAGGCTTAGTATAATAATCTTCAAATCCCAAAGCCAAAGCAGACTGTATATCTTTTGCCATCGCATTTGCGCTTACGGCGATAACAGGTATGTCTTTCGTTTCAGGGAAACCTTTAAGCTTTTTAAAGACTTTATATCCATCCATATCCGGAAGATTTATATCAAGAAGAATCAAATCAGGATAATGCGCCCGAGCAATATCAATTCCTACCTGTGCCGACGGAGCAGAAAGAAGTTTAATATCGTTGATATATGAAACAATTCTCTGTACCAGGTTTAAATTTGCGGGATTATCTTCTATATATAACACTTTGCTTAAGTACTGGCCATTTTCCTGCTCACTCCAAACATCCTGTTCTTGTTCCATATGCTGATAGCCTTGTTTGTCCAGCACAGCCTCATTAAGTTCAACATAAAAATGGCTGCCTTTGTGAAGTTCGCTTTCAACATGTACGCTTCCGCCCATAAGCTCGGTCAGCTGTTTAACCATAGCGAGGCCTATTCCTGTTCCTTCAACAAGGTTTTTAGTGGCGTTTAATCTATTAAAGGGTTTAAAGATCTCTTCAAGATGGCTTTTGGGGATGCCAATTCCGGAATCAACTATATGAAACCTTATTTTATTGTCAACATGTTCGCAATAGAAAGTTACAGTGCCGTTTTCTTTGTTGTACTTTATTGCATTGCTCAATAAGTTAATCAAAATTTGCTTAATTCTTATTCTGTCAGTATTTACATAATTCTCGCATTTCTCATAATTGCTTATAAGCTGAATTCCGTATTTTTCAGCCATAGGTTTAACAATCGCAAATGCTTCTTCAACAATCTGGCATACACTGACCGGCTCTATAGAAATACTCATTCGCCCTGACTCGATTTTCGCCAAGTCCAGAACTTCGTTTATTAACTCCAAAAGATGACTGCCAGCTTTTTTTATCTCGTAAATGCTGTCTTGCTGAGATTCGCTTAACGGATATTCAGGATCTATTTCCAAAAGCTGTGAAAATCCAAGCACAGCGTTTAGAGGCGTGCGAAGCTCATGGCTCATATTTGACAAAAATTCCGATTTTGCTTTGCTTGCCTTTTCCGCTTCGTTTCTTGACTCTCTCATGCTTTGTTCAAGCTTCTTTTGCACTGTAATGTCACGCAGCGAGACTGCTACAGTTCTTGAGCCGTCTTCTATCAATGCGACACATGCTAAAAACCACCTTATACCGCTTGCGGTTTCGGTGCTGTATTCCAAAGAAGCAGTCTTTCCTGTTCTTATAACATCACGGGCTACTTCCAGATATTTTTCCGCTTCCTCAGGAGTTAATATTGCACTGAGCGTAGTGGTTTCTTCAGGTCCGTTAGGAAAGATTCTTGCAAATATCCTTGGATCATTTGTTCTGAAATTCTTTATTACGCCGTTTTCATCCACTTCATATATAGCATCATCAATAGAGTTTACCAACGCCTGAAGATAAGCTTCGCGTGTTTTAAGCTTTTCCTGCGTTTTAAGCAACTGGCTGTTATATAATCCAAGCCTGTTACCCATGTCTATTATATGGTTTGAAGTGTTTTGAAACTCTTCTATGTCATATGATAATCTTTCCTGATAGTAGTCCCCTGAGCCGATTTTCTCGACCATATTGTCAATGTCAAGCAGTGGGTTTGAGATGGTAGTGCTTATTTTTGTCATAATCTTTTTAAATATAAATGAGAATACTATATATATAATAAGCATGCTCGCTATCATGAAAAATCCGAACATAAGCTCGTTGGCTTTAACTCTGTTTATTCCCATGTATATGCTTGATTCCGGAACAACAAACATAAGTTTCCAGCCCGTTTCATTAATGGTATTCCATGAAACTACTTTGTTTTGATCATTTAATGTAACGTTTGAAAGCCCGTTCATGTTATCAGTAAGATCTTGCGCAAGCCCGTTGATATCGTTCATATTGTTAAGGTTAAACTCACTGGGTTTAAAAGTGTCCTGCAATACAGCTTCCAGATAATGATGATCCGTAAGCTCAGACAATCCCCAGTCTTCTTCGCCTCTCTGGGGCAGCGCTAAAATAGTCCCGTCGCTGCCTACAAGCATAGCATAGCCATTCCATGGTATATCCAGATTTAACACCTGCTGAGTAATCGTGCTTACTGTTACGTCAATTCCTACAACACCTTCAAGGAAGTCTTCCTTATAAACAGGCGCAATGCATGACGTCATCCATCCTGAACCTGCAGGATCCAGATATACGTCTGTCCACTCAACTCCTCTGTCCGGGTTGTGTTCTTCATCAGCTTCATAATAGAAGTTATACTGCGGTATATCCATATTCTCCGCATATTGCGATATAACATCAAAATATGGATATATAACATTAAGAGAATCATAAGTGTTTAAGTATATCTGTACAGCCAGAGGATGGCTTTTTTGAATGCTTTTCATCAACTGTTGTGTTGAAAGCACTCTTGCAGTTTTATCTTGCTCTTTTTCGCCAATCGGATAATATCCGCTGTAAAAAACAGCAGCTCCGCCCTCTTCAGTGTCGCTTACGCTATAGTAAGCACCTGATGCAGAGTATTCCAATCTGTTAACGTCCTCTTCGTTCATCTCTGTAGGCGTATTAAGTGCATTTGCCGTCTGAAGAGCATACACTTCAGTAATATAATTAATATCTTCAAGCTGCTGGTCAATATTTTTGGCATCCTGACTGTTTGACTTGATTAATTCATCCTGAACCTGCTCGACAAGAATATTAGTCATAACTCTTACTACATACGCTCTGTTTATAACAATAAGCGACATAAAAATAACCACAAAAGCAGCAGCGAAGATTCTTATAGAGCCGATAAAAGTTTTAAAAACCCAATTTCTAATTTTCTCTGTCCTGTTCTTTTTCACCAAAGCAGTGCTCCTTAATTATCTCATTCTTTTGAATTAGCTATTTTTATAAATTCATTTAAGTTTTCTATAAACATATCCACTACCAGAGGATCAAAATGCTTGCCCCTTTGCGATTTAATGTAATCAACAGCATCGTTGATTTCCCAAGCTTTTTTGTATGTTCTGTCGCTGATTAATGCATCAAAAACATCAACCAACGCAACAATTCTTCCGGGCAGCGGTATATTTGCTCCGGACAATCCATTTGGATACCCGCTTCCATCCCATTTTTCATGATGGGTTAACGCTATTTCCTCTGCGAGTTTTATTACATTCGAATTACTACCTTTGAGTATGTGAGCTCCTTTTACGGTATGCTCTTTCATGTTTTCCCATTCTTTATTGTCAAGCTTTCCTTTCTTGTTTAAAACATTGTCAGGAACTCCGATTTTGCCTATATCATGCATTAAGCTTGCATTTCCTACATTCTGCGCTACCTCTTCCGAAAAACCAAGTTTCTTTGAAAGTGCTTCTACGTATTTTTTTATACGGGAAATATGCTCTCCCGTATCCTGGTCACGAAACTCTACCGCAATCAACAGTCTTTCTATAAGTTCAGTATGCATTTGTTCCAGCTTCTTTTCTTTTTCCGAAACTGAAGTTTCAAGCATTGTATTTTTATTAAACAGCTCTTTGTTGATTGTCCTTATATCAAGGAAGTTGCCTACCCGAAGCACAACTTCTGCAGTGTCAAAAGGCTTTCCTATGAAATCCTGCGCTCCCAGCTCAAGTGCTCTCATCCGGTTTTGCTTGTCATTTTGTGCCGTAATCACTATTACAGGCAAATATACCAATCCAACTTCGTCTTTTAAAAATTCCATAATGCTGAATCCGTCAAAGTATGGCATTTTCAGGTCCAAAAGCATTAAGTCCGGATCAAATTCTTCATATAAAATAAGTGCCTGTCTTGCATCTGTCAAAGTCTCAATGTTAGTGTAACCGTTGATTTTTAGTATCTTTTCAAGAAGCTTAACATTTGCAGGATTGTCATCTACAATCAGTATTTTGGATTCATTTTTATTTTTTGTAAAATCATTCATATATTTAGTTCCGTATCAGGATTTATTTGTTTATTCACAGTATTGGTTACTATGATTAAAACTTACTCCACTTAACACAGACTAAACATTAAATTAAATTTTACTCATTATCTCTCGATATTCTCTTCCCGGCTCTATTCCATATTCCAGATTAAGCCGGTTTTTATATATGTCATATTGTTTTTTCATTGAAACTTTATCATTTTTTAAATAGTATGTTTCTATCAACTTTAAGTTTAAATATTTGTCCAGAGGATCATAAACCAATGCGTTTTGTATAAGCGCAATTATTTCTGATTTCATATTCTCATTTTTATAATAGTCACAAATCTTAAGCACTAAACCGCTAAACATCTGCTTTAGCTCTGTCTGTTTTTGCAGTGTCCAGTCATAGTCGTTATGTTCCATGTAGTTTCCGCTGTATAGCTTAATTATTTTAAGAGCTTCGTCAATATTTTCGTTGTTTACTTCTTTGATTTTTGTGAAAAATGATTCAAATTCCATAATGTCACAGTTAATATCAGCCATATCCAGCCTGTAAGTTCCCCTATCAAACTTGATGTTCAGTTTTTTCCCATTGTTTATAAAGGCTTTCTTCAAATAATGCAGTGTTGTATTAAAAAGTATAAGCGCCCTGTCACCGTCATAATCTTCCCAGAACAAATCCATTATGTTGTTTCGATTGACGGGAACCCCTTTGCTTGTGACAAGATATGCAAAAAGCTCTTCTGCCTTTGCAGTGCGGAATTTGATTAATTCATTGTTTATTTTTACTTGAAATTTACCGAAGCAATCCACTTTAATACTGCTTGATTTTTTCTCTGTGGTATCAGTTTTAGGCAAACGCTCAATTGTATCTTTCAGTCTTTCTGCTTTAATAGGTTTCAGAAGATAATCAAGTGCATTTATCCGGAAAGCCTCAACTGCAAATTCACTGTAAGCTGTAACAAATACAATATTAACTTTTTCATTTATGTCAATAAACCTGTCAGCCAGTTCAATACCGTTGATATTGGGCATTTCTATGTCAACAAAAGCAACGTCTATATGATTGCTTTTCGCATATTCCAAAGCTTCCATTGGGCTTATAAAAGTTTCACACACATCAACAGCACCTAAATCATCCAAAAGGCCTTTAAGTTTGAATATGGCAGCTCTTTCATCATCTACAATAATTGCTTTTTTCATCACATACCTTTATTTCGGGATTAAAAACGAAACAGTTGTCCCTTTACCTTCTTCACTTTCAACCTTAAGCCCCAGTCCATAATATTTTTGAAGTCTTGCATCTATGTTCCATAGTCCTATTCCCTTATTATCAGAGCGTATCAGAATTTTTTCAAGGCTTTCCTTTGGTATGCCGCCGCCGTTATCATTTACTGAAACAGTAAGACCGCCTTCAAATTCTTCGAAACCCACCTTTATAGCAACACTTTCATTATGTTTCAAACCGTGTTTAAACGAATTTTCAACTATAGGCTGTATACATAAAGGCGGAATCATAACATTGCTGAGGTTTTTATCATTCATCTCAAATTTTATTCTTTCCTGAAAACGCGCCTTTTGTATTTTTACATATGCATCAACAAGCTTTAGTTCCCTGCCAATGGGTATATGCGTTTCAAGGTTTTTTAAGTCGAAGCTTTGTCTTAGATATTCAGAAAAGTCATCTATCAGCGCACTTGCCTGTTTTGGATCAGTGTCGCAAAGATATGAAATTGTGTTCAGCGTGTTAAATAGAAAATGTGGTTTTATCTGAGCTTGTAAAAAAGCGACTTCTGTAGCCATTGCCTGGTCCATAGAGGCTTTTATACGTATAAGGTTTTCAACCCTTGCAAGCAATTCCTGTGCGTTAAACGGTTTGCTCAAGTAGTCGTTTACACCATGATTTAAAGCTTTTAGCCTGTTATCTATACTGTTGTCTGCCGTAATCATTATAACCGGCAGATACTGCTTGCTTCTTATGCTGTTTATCTGTTCAAGAACATCAAGCCCGTTAATTCTTGGCATTAGTAAATCAAGCAAGATTATATCAGGCTGCCATTTTTTAAACTCATCCAAAACTTCAGAAGGGTCTGAAATCCCCAAGATGTTTTTATAGCCGCTGACTTCGAGTATTCGTTTTATAATAGTAATATTAGATAAATTATCATCAACTATCATTATTTTTGATGATTTTTTTGTGTAAGTTAATAGATTTTCTTCGGTAATCATAACTACTCCAATATAATATTTATACATATTATATCAAATTTTTTTAATATTTTCCTCAGAAATCTATATATGTGATAAATAATATTCAAAGTTTATCGAAACATCTGTTTACTTAAACAATTATTTAAAGTGTGAAGCATACTTTCTTTATATTCCCTTTTTCTCTTTCTATGTTAAATGCTTTTGCTTTTTCTTCAAGAAGTTTAAAAGTCAGCTTTTCCATGGGATTATTGTCTTTTGTTTCACACGTTTCGTCGGAATAAAACTCCATTTTTAAAATATTATCATCATGAACAGTAATCAGAATATCTATTTTTTTAGCTATTAAAAAAAGCATCCACACGGAGGTGATTAATTGTTTTAACAAACATATCTTTCCATCATCATAGCCAATGTTTTTAGCTATATAAGACGCGGTACATCTGCAAATCGCAGTATATTCTGGATTTGAAGGAAGAGAAAGTTTGATTTTATCATTTTTGTTTATACACATAATATTTATAATTCTTTAGTTCTGTTATTGTCTGTTAACTTATACTCTTTAGGGCATTTATTACATCGTCTTTGTTAAACGGCTTAACAATAAATCCTTTTGCTCCCATGCTTATCGCTTTAACTACATTTGTTTTTTGCGCCATTGCGGATATCATAATAACGTCGGGTTTATTGTCTAATTTAGCAATGTTTCCAAGGCATTCAATTCCGTCCATCTCAGGCATTGTTATATCAAGCAGCACTATATCCGGATGCAAGCTTTTGATTTTGCTTAGTGCAGCTCTGCCATTTTCAGCTTCACCGACTATTTCATAATCCTGATCTTTTAATAAGAGCAGAAGGGAGTTTCTCATAAAGGCAGCATCGTCCACAATTAATATTTTTTTCATTCTTTCTTTCCTCCGAATAATATACTTAAAATATTGGCGTATATGACACTAAATGAACCTTTTGGGAACAATATCTTTTAAATCTATCATTTTTATTGATATTAAATTCTTGAATCGATATTTCATCATTAATTCTTTTTTCTATAATAAGTCTGAGATTGTCATTATTTAGTTCTTTCTTTGTAAGTTTAAGGGTTATTTTCATATCCAGCCTCCATAGAAAGCATTTTAAATTTATACACTTAACGAAGACTAAACAATATGTTATAAAATAAAAACTCTTGGGCTGCGCTTCGCTTGCCAAAGAAGAGACCGCTTTCGCCATCCTTTTACTTTTCGCTTTCATAGTTTCTATCGAAACTATTGTCACGCTACGAGTTTTCTTTCGAAAACTCTTGGGCTGCGCTTCGCTTGCCAAAGAAGAGACCGCTTTCGCAGTCTCTTCTTTGGTGGGACTTATTGGACTCGCCTTCGCATATTTTAAATATGCTCAGCTACATGTTTTGCAAACAAAACATTGGACAAGTTCGAGTCCATTATTTTAGTATATACCAAAAAAGAAACCACATTTGTGGTCTCTTCTTTGGTGGGACTTATTGGACTCGAACCAACGACTTCTTCGATGTGAACGAAGCGCTCTACCAGCTGAGCTAAAATCCCATGTGCTTATATATTTTATATCATGTTCTATGTCTTGGCAAGAAGTTAATCATCCCAGGCTATATATTCTTTTTCCAACAATTTTATTTTATGATTACCGCTGGTTATTGCAGAAATATGCGCATTCAGTTTCTCGTATTCACCAAGTTTTACTGTAATTTCTGTTGAAAGTTTTTCAGTGTATTGTGTTTTGCCAAGAATATAATGTGTATTGCCCAGCATATACTCAATCTTACCCTGATAAGTATAGTCATATTCCATAAGATACTTCTCGCTTAATTCATACACACAAGGTTTTGCCATATCAATAGCCTTTACTGCAGCTCCGGTAAACGCACGGGCAAGACCGCCTACACCAAGTTTAACTCCACCGAAATAGCGAACTACAGCGCAGGCTGTAGCCGTTAAGCCCTTCATTTTAATAGCTTCTAATATAGGCATGCCGCCTACAGGCTCATGTCCGTCTTCAAACCTCTGTATCTGTCCCGACATACCGCATACATAGCCATGACATATGCACGCTGCTTCAGGGTGCAGTTCATGTACGTGTGATATAAAAGCTTTAGCTTCTTCTTCAGTCATAGCAGATGCTGCATAGCCGATAAACCGTGATTTATTTATAACAAATTCTTCGGTTTCGGATTGTTCTTTAACGCTTTTATATGAGGTGATTTCTTTTTTAATCATAATTAAATAAAGCCCGAAAAAATCGGGCTGTAGGTTATTTTATTACTACTCTGTGGAATACTTTCTTGCCTTTTTTAATCATTAGCTCATTGCTTTCAGGCTTTGGCACTATGTAATTTACGTCCTTTATCTGTTCGTCATCAACACGCACTCCGCCCTGCTGAACAAGTCTTCTGCCTTCTCCGTTTGATTTGGTTAATCCGCACTTTACCATAAGCTGAAGCAATCCCGAATTTTCCTCAAACTCACTTTCCGTAAGCTCTGTAGTAGGTGTTTCTGCCATATTGCCTCCGCCACCGAATAATGCATTAGTAGCAGCTTCTGCCTTTTTCGCTTCTTCATCGCCATGGACAAGCTTAGTAACTTCATATGCAAGCACTTTTTTGGCTTCATTAATCTCTGCATCTTTAAGAGCTCCAAGTCTTCTTACTTCATCCATTGGGATAAATGTAAGCATTGCAAGGCAGTTTTCAACATCAGCATCGTCCACATTGCGCCAGTATTGATAAAACTCATACGGGCTTGTGCGTTCAGGAGAAAGCCAAAGTGCGCCGGATTCCGTTTTGCCCATCTTCTTGCCCTGAGCCGTTAAAAGCAACGGGAATGTACAAGCAAAAGCAGGCTGCTTTTCTTTTCTGCGTATTAAGTCCGCACCGGCAAGTATGTTGCTCCATTGGTCGTCTCCGCCCATCTGAAGCTTGCAGCCATATTCCTTGTTTAGGTGAAGGAAATCATAAGCCTGCATTATCATATAGTTAAATTCTAAAAATGAAAGTCCTTTTTCAAGACGCTGTTTGTAACACTCTGCAGTAAGCATACGGTTAACTGAAAAATGTGCGCCGACTTCGCGAAGAAATTCAACGTATTTCTTTTCCATCAGCCAGTCGCCGTTGTTTACCATAACAGCTTTACCATCCGAAAAGTCCAAGACTCTTGCAAACTGGCTTTTAATCTTTTCTACATTTGACGCAATCTCCTCTTTTGTAAGCATTTTGCGCATATCAGTTTTTCCTGATGGATCTCCGACCATAGCTGTTCCGCCGCCCATAAGCGCGATTGGCTTATGTCCTGCCTTTTGCATATGAGCCATAACCATCATTGCAACATAATGTCCTACATGAAGGCTGTCTGCAGTCGGATCAAATCCTATATAAAAAGAAACGCTTTCTCTGCCAAGAAGTTCATACAAATCATCCTCATATGTTATCTGTTGAACCAGTCCTCTTTCCTTAAGCGTATCCATTACGTTTGTCATCATATATCTCCTAAATTGTTATTTCATTTATTATACACTATCGGGCTTGTTAGTCAACGGCTGTATGGCTTAATACGAACAAATCGGATGTTGCAAAATCCATGTGTTTTGCAACTACAAATATTTTACTCCGATATGCTTATATCCCAAAGCTCATGCCTGCTTGTTGAAATCCCCACAGCTCCTACATTCAGCGCCTGTTGCACCTCATCGATTTCTGTTATCATTCCGCCTGCTATAACCTGCTGTTTAATGTTTGTCTTTATCTCCGAGATAGCTTTGGATATCACACCGGGAACAACTTCTACTATGTCCGGCTCGGCTGAACTCACCATTTTAATTCCGGATGTAACTGATGTAGAGTCAAGCAGAAATATTCTCTGTACAGTAGTCAACCCTTCATCTTTTGCGCACTTTATAAGATTTTTTCGTGTTGTAATTATTCCATCCGGCCGCCATTTTCTTGCGATATATTTAACGGCAGCTTTATCGGCTCCCATGCCGCTTATCATATCAATGTGCACAAACACAAACTTCCCTGCATCCTTCAGCATCTCAATAATCTTAGGTACGCTTAATATATCGCCGCCTAATATAAAGCACACTTTAACATTGCTCTTACACGCAGCCTGTGCGCTTTGCGAGTCTTTAAGAGCCGCGATAACAGGATATTGATTAAGTTTTCTGATAACTCTATTCATTTTCTCTGTCAAGAATCTCCTTGAGGCTCATTAATGCTTTATAACGGTGACTTATCTTGTTTTTAGTCTCGCTGTCAAGCTCCGCCATAGTTTTTTTCATATAGTCCATATAAAAAATAGGGTCATAGCCAAATCCGCCGTCGCCTTTTCTCTCGTAGATGATTTCTCCTGGGCAATATCCGTGAGTAATTACATCTTCCTTATCTGGTCTTACAAGCGCAATTGAGCATACAAATCTCGCGTTTCTGTTTTTTATGCCTTCAAGTTTTTCAAGGAGCTTGTCGTTGTTTGCTTCATCATCGCCGTGGTGTCCGCAGTACCTCGCAGAATAAACACCGGGTTCCCCGTTTAACGCTTCAACTTCTAGGCCCGAATCATCCGCCAGAACAGCGCAACTAAT
Source organism: Christensenellaceae bacterium (assembly GCA_963677605.2). GTDB lineage: Bacteria > Bacillota > Clostridia > Christensenellales > UMGS416 > JAGLOK01. Next base: position 102,041 of record CAXXDX010000004.1, read on the forward strand.
TTTTTCTGCTACAAACTTGGCTTTTATAAGCGCATTTTCAGCAAATGTTATTCCTGTCTCTTCTATATCGTCAAAGATTCCTGCTTCTTCCATAGACAGTATCTCATCAAACTCATTAGCAAGAATTTCTTTTATCTCATTAATTTTATGTTTATTATTGGAGGCTATTATTAGGTTCATATCAGTCTCCGAACACAGCGCTTGCCTGAATGCTCATAATCTTTTTTATTGCTTCTTTTGCGTAATCCAGCATAAGCGAAAGCTCCTCCTGCGAATAGGCTCGTTTTTCGCCTGTGCCCTGCACTTCAAGATACTCGCCCTTTGCATTCATTACTACATTCATATCAACTTCTGCGTTTGAATCTTCTATATACGGAAGGTCTACAACAACCTCATCATTAACTATGCCAACAGATACAGCCGCCAGCTGCCCTACTACCGGACTTTTTTGAATCTTGCCTTCCGCCAGCCACTTCTTTGAAGCAAGCATTAAAGCAACATAGCTTCCAGTGATCGACGCGGTACGTGTTCCTCCGTCAGCGTTTATTACATCACAATCCAGCCATACTGTATATCCGTCAAGCGCACAATAATCGCATATTGCACGAACAGAGCGGCCGATTAAACGCTTAATCTCCGTAGAACGTCCGTCAGGCTTTATTGTTTCTCTTCTTTTTCTGGTGTTTGTTGACGCAGGAAGCATAGCATATTCCGAACTCAGCCAGCCTTCACCGCTGTCCTTTTTAAAAGGCGGCACTCCTTCTTCCATCATAGCTGTGCATATAACCTGAGTGTTTCCCCATTTTATAAGGCATGATCCATGTGCATTCGGTATGTAATCCGGTATTATCTCAATTTTTCTTAACTCATTGTTTTTTCTTCCGTCAGGTCTTGACATTTTATCTACCTCTTTGTTTTATAGCTTTTATATATAATACATCACGAAAAAGTTATAATCAATTTCTTGAAAACAATAATTGCTAATATGTTGTTTGAAATATGGTTTAAATAGCCGTTAAGTCAAACCGTTAAAGTATCTCCGCTCACCGCCACTTCATTTTCGTTAAAGCACCATTTACAAGAGCCCAGCTCATACATAAGCTTCATGCTGAAACACCTGTCTTTGGCGGTTGCTCTGCAGTAAAAAGAAATAATATAATTACCGCCTATTTTTCTTGTCTCTTTGTTTGTTACTTTATCAAGCTTTATTACGATGTTTTCGCCTTCTTTATTTTGTGTGCGGAAACGTATGGGATTGGGATTCCCGTCTTTGTCAAACCAAGCAAGCATATCAACATATCTCATAATTTATCATTCCATCTCTTTAATCAAGTTTCATAAGGGAATCTTCGAAGATTTGCAGTCCCTCCTATCATAGATTTCACATCAGAATCTATAAACACAGCTCTCTTAGCCGCGTTGTCTCCATATCTTTCGCGTATCTTGTCCACTGCGCTGTCTGCCGCTTCCCTCTTCCACTCAAGGTCAAACATCCCTATCTGTATGTTTCCGGATGATGAAAGAGTGCTGGTTGAAACACCTAGCTGTCGAAGCGGTTCTCCTCCCCACATACCGTTAAATATCTCGACAGCGCGGTCATACAACTCGCTTGTTGACGCGCATGAAATACTGTATGACTTCTGTCTTCCCTTTCGCTTGAAATCCGAAGTACAGTAATGAACGTGCACAGTCTTTGCCCTATACCCCTGCTCTCTTAATCTTGAGCCTACAGTTTCGCTGAGCGATAGCAGTACCCTGTGTGCGCATTCAAGGTCCTCAACATCAAAAGCAATTGTCGAAGAGTTGCCCAAACCCTTTGCTTTCTGCTCTTTACCGTTAGGAAGCATGCCGTGAAAGTCCGCGGCTCCGCCTTTGTCTGTCTGCGTAAACTTGCCGTTAGCATAGTCATGCAGAGTTAATCCAAATGATTTAAATAGCGCAACAAGTATCTCTCTGTGATACTTCGCCAAATCGCCTACAGTCTCTATGCCTCGTGCGCGCAGCTTTTTCTCAGTCTGTCTGCCCACCATGTACATTTCGCCTATAGGCAGCGGCCACAGCTTTTTCTTAACTTCATACGGCCACATGGTGTGTACTTTGTCAGGCTTTTCAAGCTCTCCCGCCATTTTGGCAAGCAGCTTGTTGTCGGATATTCCGATGTTTACTGTAAAACCAAGTTCATCTTTTATAGACCTGGATAAATCATGCGCAGCATTTAAAGGATCGCCGTAAAGTTTCTGAAGCCCCGTATATTCCACAAAAGCCTCATCTATCGAAAAGCGCTGTACAACAGGAGAGAAATTATTCAGGTGCTCCATCAGCGCATTAGACGCAATGGAATACACTCCATATGTGGGAGGTATTATTGTAATGTTCGGCGCACGCTTTAAAAGCGCAAACAACGGCTCTCCTGTCTGCGCCTTATATAGTTTTTTTGCGGACGTGGATTTTGCAAGCACAATCCCGCGCCTATCCGCAATACTTCCGCCTATAACCGACGGAATCTCCCGCAAATCCACAGAATCGCCATGCTGCAGACGCCACACAGCCTCCCATGCCAAAAAGGCAGAGTTTACATCTACATGAAACCAGCATTTTTCAGCCATTAAAACACTCCTCATTTGCTCTACGTTCTTATTATAAAACATATGTTCGTGTTTTTCAATGTTGATTTAGAAATATCTTAAACTAAAATGAATTTGTTACTAATAAAACTATATCTATTATTAAATTATATAGTTTTGATGACAAATCCCTATATTTTGCATTATCTTCATCGGAATCAAATCCCAAGTCATTCCATGATCCCATTCCTCCAAAAACCCAAGCAGCTCCTGCAGAAAAAAGTAATTGTTGTTCTTCCAGATTGCAATTTTCTAATACTATTAAATCCTTATGATAATAAGTTTCACTAGGATTTTTGCTTTTTAAAACTAGTTTTGCTTTTTTAAAAATTTCCGACCAATAATCTAGTTTATTACAATAACAAAACTGTATTAATTCATCAATAGTCGCTTCAAAGTTCAACTTTATACTATTAATATTATACTTTATATTAGGTTTTATATACTCTAGTTTTATTTTGTAGTAATTAACTTCCCATATTTTATTAGCTTCTGTATCTTTATATTTTGCTTCCCAGCTGTTTTTCCAAAATTCTACTCTATGATTATATATTGCTTCAATTATCCAAGTCCCGCCACCACCTATAAAACCAGCCATCATGTAAGGTAACATTTTATCTTCATGAGTTGTTACAGGTGGAAGATAGTGCAGCCTAAGCTTTTTGCATCTCTTTTTTTTCAAAAGCTCAAGCCAGCCGCTTGGATTATTGGCTATTATATTATTGAAGATATTACTTACTATATTTAAATTTTTTCTAAAATAAACATTTTTACAAAACTGAAAAACTGAATTATTGTTAAATTCAGATTGTATATTTCCTTTTGACAAAAAATCGTTACCATATGAAACTAAAGATATAAGTTGTGTTAATGTTGATACCATAGCTACTTTCCTTTTTATACCAATATATAATATTCAATAGTAATACACAACTATAAATTAAAGCTTTTGAGCCTTCTACACACCTCATTATACTGCTCTTCCAGCTCTTGTCTCACATCCCCCTTTTTAGGAAAAGTCATTCTGGACACTAAATCCGCCTTCTGCATTTCCAGAATCATAATATTCTGTTTAATGGGTTTGGCCTTTTGCGGTTTGATATCAGAGTGTAAACTTTTGTTTTCTATCGTCAATTGTTTATCCGTTACCTTTTTCCTAAAATATCTGTCATGCGACACTAAAAGCAATGTACCATCAAAGCTCTTGAGCATTTCTTCCAACGCTTCAAGCACATATATATCCAGATAGTTGGTCGGCTCATCCAATAGGATTATTGAGTATCCTCCGCATATAATCTTAGCGAGGCTCACCTTGCACCTTTCGCCACCCGACAGTACTTCAATTTTCTTAAAGACATCATCGCGTCTTATACCAAGTCTTCCTAGAACAGACCTTATCATATGCTCTGGCAAAGAGCTTTCTTTTTTGATGGACTGCAGAATTGTTTCATTATCTTTCAAGTTGTTTAAATCCTGCCTGAAATATCCCACACTTGCACCGTTTGCCACTCTAACTCCTGTATGTTCTTTATATATACAGTTAAGCAGCGTGCTTTTACCGCTTCCGTTTTTGCCTGTAAACGAAACCTTCTCACCTCTTTTAACCATAAGTGATATGTCTTTTAACACTTCTTTTCTGCCATATGAGAAACTAAGCCTATCCAGCGTCACAGCTGTCTTTGATACATACTCGTTGGATATATTTGCCCTCATCTTAAAAGATATCTCTTCTTTAGGCTTATCCACCTTCTCCAAATGTTCAAGCCTGCGCTTTATCTGCTTTGCAGCCTGCTGCACCTTTCCCTGACTTTGACGAACGCTTTGTCTGTGAAGCCTAGCTTCGCTGTTGCCCATACGCTTAGGAGGATTTTTCATACCGGATGCCTTGCTTGACCTGTTTCGCGACGCTTCCTCAAGATGGCGCTTTTGCAATGTATATTTTTCATACTCATCCCAGGCGTTTTTACGCTTTAGTTCTTTTTGCGTTTTATATGATGAATAGTTCCCATGGTACTCGGTAAGTTCGCCGTCTTCAATCTCCCATATCTTGTTGCACACTTTATCAAGGAGCGCTCTGTCATGGCTCACCATTATAATGCTGCCTTTATAGCTGAGCAGTGACTGTTCCAGCTGGTTTATACCTTCTTCGTCGAGATTTGATGTAGGTTCATCGCATAAAAGCATCTGCGAGGATGTGGAAAATGCCTTGGCCAGCTTTCGCCGCGTAATCTCTCCTCCGCTGTTTGCTTCATCCGGAACTTTCCATTCACTGCCTGACAGCTCGGATATCACGCCATCTTCTTCTGTAAGCTGCGGTACGTATACATGCGAAACTTTTAAATCCACATATCCTGCGGAAGCTTCAATCCTTCCGCAGATTATCTCAAGCAGTGTTGTCTTTCCCGCGCCGTTAGGGCCGACTATTCCTATTTTGTCTTCTGTGTATACGTCAAGTTCTTCAATTTGAAACAGAGTCTTTGCTCCGTATTCCATATATAAATTTTTAATTTCCAATGTGTAAATAAAAAACACCTCCCAAAGGCATGACAAGCGTAAGCATAGTAAATAGCACTTGAAAATAAGTACTAAAAAAGCAGATGCTACAGTCCCGGCCATGCAAATCACAAGCATATGGTTATCCCATATACCTAAGTTTACAAATTCCGACTGTAATTATCTGCGTTTCATCTTATGCTTCTAAACCTCCGTGGGTGTTTATTCGAAACTATTATATTTCGCATCTTATATTATGTCAATATATCGTTTAATATATGTTATAATGCCCATAGAAATTAAAGAGGTATAAAATGGCACTGGACGCAACAACAGTTTACGCTCTTTCAAAAGAGCTTAATGAAAAACTACATGACGGCAAAATAGAAAAAGTCCATCAGGGTGAAAAACATCAGCTGACTTTCTCCATAAGAGCAAACAGAAAAAACTTAAAGCTTCTGCTTTCGGCTTCTTCATCATACCCGAGAGTGCATCTTGTTGATGAAGCTTCGATGAATCCTCAGAGCCCTCCGATGTTTTGCATGCTGCTTCGCAAAAGGCTTATCGCAGGGCGCATCATCTCCGTCGAGCAGCTGGATATGGAGCGCATCATTGTGATTACAATATCCTCAAGAGACGAGCTTGCGCGCGAAAATACATACAAGCTCTACTGCGAAATGATGGGCAGACACTCAAATATAATTCTTGTAGGTGAAGATAATAACATCATCGATTCCATAAAACGCGTGGATGAATCCAAAAGCCGTGTGCGACAGATACTCCCAGCTATACCCTACACTCTTCCCCCTTCAGACAATAAAGAAAATCCAAAGAGGTTGTCAACGGGTGATATTGAGCGGATTTTAATTAAAAACACAGAGATGTCGCTGCAGGATGCAATTCAGAAAAACATTTCAGGTATTTCAAAAAAGACTCTGATTTACATATTTGACGGTAAGTTTGATATAGACACTCCCCTGCTTCGCTATAGTGAAAAAGAAATAGCTGATATTGCATCTATTTTATATGGCTTTTATGATTCTCTTTTTAATGGTAGTTCAAAATGCTATATGATCTTGGATGAAGCTGAAATGGTACAGGATTTTACTCTTTTAAATACCTCTCCTATGCTAAATCACAAAGAGTATGACTCACCAAGCCTAATGCTTGATGATTTCTACAGACTGCGCGCATTAAAAGACAACATATCCCGTCGTACACAAGCCTTGCGCCAGCAGGTGAAAACTCATCTTGACCGCTCAATACGCAAGCTTAAGATTCAGCAAAACATACTCTCCGACGAGAAGAAGCTTGATAAATACAGAATATACGGCGAGCTTATCACAAGCTACTCTTATATGATTCAAAAAGGCGCAAACAGCGCGGAGCTTGACAATTTCTACTCAGAAACGGGAGAAAAGATAACCGTTCCTTTGGATCCTAAAATCTCAGCATCCGCAAACGCCGCAAAGTACTTTAAAAAATACAAAAAGCTTAAAACTGCAATTGAGCTTGCACACGACAGTATAAAAGAAATCACAGCCGAAATAAATTATCTGGACAACACTCTGCACTCAATTGAAAACTGCGACAGCGAAGACTTGGCAATAGAAATACAGACCGAACTTATGCAGGGCGGATACATCCGATACAGCAATAAAAAGACATCGCGCAAGCTACCTCCGTCAAAGCCTCATAGGTTCATCTCTTCCGACGGACATGAGATATACATCGGACGCAACAACAAACAAAACGACGAACTTACAATGCGATTTGCAAGAGCTGATGACATCTGGCTGCACACAAAAGATATCCCCGGCTCACACGTCATAATTCGCACAAAAAACAACGAAGTGTCGCAAAAAGCCATAGATGAAGGAGCTTTTCTTGCCGCTTGGTTTTCAAAAGCAAGAAACTCATCCAATGTTCCGGTTGACTATACTCAGCGTCGCAATATAAGAAAACCGAACGGTTCAAAACCAGGCTATGTTATCTATCTTACAAACTCTACAATAAACGTTACCTGCACAAAAGAGCAGTTTTCAAAAATACAAAAGCAGGACCTGTAATTTAACCCGATATTAATCTATAATCCATTGCGGCACACTGCCATTGCGTGTATAATGACATTAATTCATTATAAAATTATAAACAGGAGCATGCATTATGACAGACAAATCATATCAGTTGTTCACTGACAGCAACAGTGAGCTTCCACTTCAACTTGTTAAGCAATATGACATACCCTATGTGCCGATGCCCTATACATTGGAAGACACTGAGTATTTCTATGATTTAGGCGAACATACCGATTATAAATCTTTTTTTGAAAAGGTCAGAGGCGGCGCAATGCCTTCAACTTCCACCTATCCTCCTACATACTATGAGGACCTTTTCCGCCCCTATCTTGAAGCAGGAAAAGACATTCTCTTTCTCGCATTTTCATCCGAACTTTCAGCAGCCTACAGCTTCCTTTCAACAGCTGTACAGAATCTGCTTGAAGAGTATCCGGACCGTAAAATCAGAACAGTTAATACATTAAGAATTTCAGCTCCTATGGCTGTTATCGTCATTGAAGCGTTGGATATGTACAACGACGGCAAAAGTATGGATGAAGTTGCCGACTGGGTTGAAGATAACTATAAAAAATCCCACGGCTATTTCACAGTTGATGATCTGTTCCACTTAAAGCGCGGCGGAAGGATTTCCCCTGCAGTTGCCATGGTCGGCACTATGATGAAAGTAAAGCCTATTTTGTCAATTGACAACAACGGCAAAATTATATCCCTTGAAAAAGCAAAAGGCAGAAAAAAAGCTATTCACAGAATAGTTGAGCTTACCCTCGAAAACGCAGAAAACCCTGAACAGCATTCTCTTATAATTGTTCATGCCGATTGCGAAGACGAAGCCTTAAAGCTTAAGGAAATGATTGAAGAAAAAGTTCAGTTTAAAAACATTTATCTTCAATACGTAGGTCCCGTCATAGGAACACACTGCGGACCTAACACTCTTGCAGCCTGCTTTATGGGCAAAGAATTTTCAAACTAAGGGGAAATCATGATTACAATTAAAAAAGTAGAAACCGCGAAAGACCGCAGGGCTTTTGTCAACTTTTTCTTTGACTTATATAAAGGAAATAAGTACTGGGCGCCGCCTTTCCGCGACAACGAACGCAACCTTATGGTTGAAAAAAAGAATCCGGCATCCGAATACAGTGACCATGAATGGTATATTGCATATAAAGACGGAAAACCGGCCGGCCGCGTAGGCGCAATCATAAACCACAAAGCAAACGACATTTGGGAAAACAAAGTTGTCCGCATCACCCGCTTTGACTTTATCGACGACAAGGAAGTTTCAAAAGCTCTGATTGATGTAGTAAGAGAATATGGCAAAAAGTTCGGCGTCAACAAGATTCAGGGACCTCTCGGCTTTACCGACCTTGACTATGAGGGCATGCTGATTGAGGGTTTTGAAGAAAAGGGCACATATGTAACGCTGTATAACTATCCCTACTATGTTGAGCACATGGATGCGCTTGGCTTTGAAAAAGATGCCGACTGGGTTGAATATCAGCTCAAAGTCACCGACAAAGCATCGGCTCTTTTGTCCCGCATTTCAAAGATGCTGCTTTCCCGCGGCGAGTATAAGCTTCTTGAGTTCACAAAAATCAGTCAGGCAAAAAAATACCTCGGCGGAATGTTTGACGTATGGGAAGACGCCTATAAAGAGCTTTACGGCACAACGCCTCTTACTCAGCGCCAGATAGATCAGGCGATAAAAGAAAACATCGGCTTTGCCAATCCGCACTTTTTGAAGCTGCTTGCCGATAAGAATGACCGCATCGTCGGCTTTGCCCTATGCTTTCCGTCATTTACCGATGCAGCGCAAAAAGCCAACGGAAGTCTCTTCCCGACAGGCATATTCCACTTCCTAAAAGCCCGCAGCAAGATTGACATTCTGGACTTATATCTTGTCGGCGTCATACCTGAACTTCAGGGACTTGGTCTTAATGCCATCTTAATGGATGCCATCATGAAGAGTGCAAAGGAGTTCGGAGTTCCCTACGCCGAGTCTAATCCTGAGCTTGAAACCAATGAAAAAGTGCAGGCACAATGGAAGTACTTCGAAAAACGGCAGCATCGCCGCCGAAGAAGCTACATAAGGGATATTGATTTATAATTTATTAAAACCGCTCTTATGAGCGGTTTTTTATTTTCGTTTTTAAATCAATATCGCTACCTAAAACCATAAATCATTTATTATTAAATAACATTTTACATATGCGAGTCATAAAATATTATAAAAAACATACTCTTCCCGCCTAATCTCACAATAAATTATATATTTGTCTTTTTATAAAATTTTGTATAAAATTAATATGTAATCAATTCCACTAACAAACTATGATAAGTCAACACTACCTTATGCTTTTCGGAGATTATAATGGAAAAGAAAATCATAGTTATAATTATTACTGTTATGCTGATTTTTTCTTCATGCTCGTTTCAAAAAGAAGAACCGGCTTATACTCCTTCGCCTACTTTGTCTCCCACCGTTTCACCTCCTCCAACAGCTGCTCTTACCCATGCTGCAACGCTTACTCCTGAACCTGTTCCATTAGTATTGTACGGTTATGTTGCTTTAAGCAATTCATCATCACATCTTAATATGCGTGACCAGCCCAGCACATCAGGCAATATAATAAAATCACTGCCTAACGGTGCTCAGGTGGAGATACTTGAAGAGGATGAACTTTGGTATAAAATAAGCTATAGAGATACAGTCGGATACGCATCAAGCGAGTTTATTGGCAATCTTGAAACATTGCCTATGGTGGCTGCTGCGCAGGCAAACAGTTCTGATATTGAGCAAACCGTCTGGATTAATGTTGATGCTCTTAGAATTCGCGAAGATACCGGAACTGACTCCGCTATCCTTGGTCAAATACCGTATGGTGTTTCAGTGGAAGGCATTGTTGACGGAAACTGGATGTACATTTCTTATAACAGCATGACCGGCTATATATACTTAGGTGAAGCCGGCTCCGGCCGAGCTTGTGTAGTTTATAACTCGGAAGATTTGGTTGCATTGACTGATCCATAAAAATTATTATCAACTAAGCTCTTATATTGCTCAGCAAATCTCTATGAGTTAACAATAATTAAATCTTCATAAAAACCGCCCTCAGGCGGTTTCGTAAAATTATCACAATTAAATAATACTCAAAACTTCTTTAGCATAATCGTCAACCTCTTCATACACTTCACTGTCAGTTGGATGATAAGCTATTCGTTCAATATCAGCTTTCAATAGAAGTATAGATTCTTGAGGGAATTTTTTTATCAACTTCAAAGTCCACATTTTCCAATCACCATCATCAGTATTAAAAATATCACGAATAATTGGAATCAGTTCTTTATGAAATCTTGGCAATACTTTAATTAACTCTTGAGCAATAGGCCAATTGATATCTTGAATCCATTCCATTAAATCTTTTAGAATAGGCTCAACATCTTTTTTATTAATAGTTTTTAATATATCAATATTTGAAGCATCGAATTTATGTTTTGGTATTAAATCGTGAACTTTAATCATTTATAACTTTTAAAAATACTTATATACTTGTACTATTACTTTCAGAATTATAATACTTCTTCAATTCATTAATAACTGAACCATTATCTAAAATAATAATATCTGCCGCTCCATTTATTCGTACAGTTATTTTATATTCTTCACCTTTTGGTATTAATTGATTCTTATATCCAATATCATTAATATCATGCCATGGGTATGTTTTCTTTTTAGAAAAAGTATATATCGATAAACCTTCTCTTGTTATTCCTACTCTATCAAATATACCATTCTTTAAGTACATTAAACCTGCAAGACCGCCAATAACAAGAAATGTTATTGAAGCGGCTACTTCCCAAAATGCTAAAGCAACAATTATTACAGCAATAATTAAATATAAAGTAATTCCCTTTTTCGCTGTTCTTGGATTTTTAAAGTATCTCATTTTACTCCTATATGAACCTTTTAATATTTCCTACTAATATACCATACATAAATTTCTAAATCTATAATATATTCTTAAATCTTATATATCAAATTAAGTGTTAAGCAAAAAACCGCCTTTAGGCGGTTCTTATACATCTATTCAATAACATTAATCATTCACTAAAACACACAATACTCATCCATATATGCTTCCATCTTCGCGCGCATATCATCATCAATAATTACTTTGCCGTCCACTTCCCTGTTATGCAGATAAGCGATAATATCAAGCGTATTTACAATGGGATAAGTGTCAATTCCGTACTCGGACTTTATCTCCTGTATGGTGGTCTTCCCCCCCTGCCCACGTTCCATGCGGTCAACGGAAATGATAACGGAAGTTATATCCACATTCGCAATAGACTTCAAAAGCGGCACACTTTCTCGGATGGATGTACCCGCCGTCACAACATCCTCAATGATAACAATCCTGTCGCCATCAACTGGCGAATAGCCGATAATATTGCCACCCTCGCCATGGTCTTTTGCTTCCTTGCGGTTATAGCAATAGGGTGTGTCTATTCCATATTTTGTAAACAATGCGGTCGCGGCAGCAACAGAAAGAGGTATGCCTTTGTATGCCGGTCCGTAAAGTGCGTCAAATCCATCGCCAAGGTTTTCTTTGATGCACTCCGCGTAATATTCGCCGAGCTTTGTAATCTGCATCCCGGTTTTGTATCTGCCGGTGTTGACAAAGTAAGGCGTTTTTCGTCCGCTTTTTGTTGTAAAATCCCCGAAAGTCAAAACTTCCGAGCGTACCATAAATTCAATAAATTCAGCTTTGTAATCCATTTTTATTCCTTTATACTTCAAGTGCTCCGATTATTTCGTTCACATCTTTTATGCCATGCTTTTTCATATATTCTTCAATTCCGTCAACCACACTCAGCATACCCATAGGATCAACCAAGTTAAGGCTTCCGCACATAACAGCCGTCGCACCGCAAAGCATGAACTCCACAGCATCCCTGCCAGTCATAATGCCGCCCATACCTATGATGGGTATGCTAACCGCTTTTGATACCTGATAGACCATACGAAGCGCTACAGGCTTCACCGCAGGCCCTGAAAACCCTCCTGTAACATTCGATAGTATCGGGCGCTTAGTGTCCGCATCAACTGCTATGCCAAGTAAAGTGTTTATTAGTGAAACGCCATCAGCACCGGCCTCTTCCGCTGCTTTCGCATTTTCTGTAATATCCAGGGTATTGGGAGTCAGCTTAACTATCATAGGCTGTTTCGCATGTGCCTTTGCTTCTTTTACTATGCTATGGACAGTCTCAGGCTTTGCACCGAAAGCAACACCGCCCTCTTTAACGTTGGGGCAAGAGATGTTAAGCTCCAGAAAATCGATTGCATCAACATCGCGCAGTTTGTCGATAACCTCGATATATTCCTCCAGCGTACTTCCTGCAACATTCGCAAAAACCGCTGTGTCCAGCTTTTCTAAAAAGGGAACTTCTTTTTCAATAAACGCATCCACTCCGGGATTCTGCAGACCGACTGCATTGAGCATTCCCGATGGTGTTTCCGCAATCCTCGGCGGAGGATTACCCAGCCTCTTTTTTCCCGTAACGGCTTTAAGCGATATACCGCCTATCTCAGATAAATCATACTGGTTTTGCATTTCACGTCCGAAGCCATAGCATCCGGACGCAGCAATAACTGGATTTTTAAGTGTTTTACCGCATAATTTCACACTGGTATTTATCATAGTCTAACCTCGTCCAGATCAAATACAGGTCCATCCATACAGACAGTTTCATGATTTTCTTCGCCGTTTTTAACAGTTTTGCACACACATACTTTGCATATGCCAATCCCGCAAGCCATTCTCTCTTCCAGCGAAGCAAGGCATTTAGCGCCGTGTCTTCCCACTACTTCTTTTAGTGATTTAAGCATCGGCACAGGTCCGCATGCGAGAATTATGTCATACCCTTCATTTTCAAGATTTTTATCCAATAACTGCGTTACAAATCCACACTCAGCCAGCGTTCCGTCATCAGTACAAACGTATGTGTGTTTCGCGATTTCTTTAAAATCATCTACCTGATATGCAAATTCTGCGCTTCTAAATCCAATATAAGCATCAAACTCTACATCTTTATAATATTCCATTGCATATTTAAGCGGAGCTACACCGATTCCGCCACCAACAACAGCGGCTTTTTTTATATTCTCATCCAGTAAAAATCCTCTACCGCAGGGAGATATCACATCTAAACATTCCCCAGCCTTTACTGTACAAATAGCCTTTGTTCCTTCGCCTTTAGCCTGTACTATTATCTCTATAGTGCCTTTGCTGTGGTTTACAGAGTTTATGCTTATCGGGCGGCGCAGCAGTAAGTCATTGCGTCCGTTTACTCTGATATGCACAAACTGTCCCGGATATGTTTCTTTTGTATTGCATTCAAACTCTATTAAATATGTATCAGTTGCGACCATAACATTTGACACAACCTTGCATTTTTCAAACTTCTTCGCCATTAGTTCTCACCAAGTTCATGAAGTCCTACTATGTCAAGCTCCGCATCGCTTTTGTTAAGCTTTAGACTGTTTACAAGCGCTTTTACAGTGTCAAGTGATGTAAGACAAGGCACTTTAAACTCGACAGCCATTCTGCGCAGTTTAAATCCGTTAGTGGAGCTGTCACGTCCCTGTGTCGGAGTGTTTATTATAAGCTCAATTTTCTCAGAATGAACCATCTGGTTTACATTCGGCAAGTCCTCATTTATCCCGCCTATCTGTGATGCAGGAACATAGCTGCTGTTTAATGCATGTGCAGTTCCGCTTGTTGCGTATATCTTATAACCAAGACCAACTAAATCCTCTGCAATCCTTGTTACTTCAGGTTTATCAATGTCTGCAACCGATATAAACACATTGCCTTTTCTCGGAATATTAAATCCTGCTGCCATTAGCCCTTTAAGCACTGCTTCATTATAGTCATAGCTTATCCCCAGAACTTCGCCTGTGGATTTCATTTCAGGCCCTAGAGATATCTCAAGGTCCGGAAGTTTCTCGAACGAGAACACAGGTACTTTAACAGCATAGAAATCACGCTTTTTATATAGCCCCGTTCCATATGGCATATCTTTTAGCTTGTATCCCATCATGCATTTTGTAGCAAGTTCTATCATTGGAACGCCGGTCACTTTACTTATATAAGGAACTGTTCTTGATGAACGCGGATTAACTTCAATTACATATACATTATCTTCGCTTAAAATGTACTGTATATTAATCATTCCGATAACTTTAAGTTCTTTGCAAAGCTTTTTGGTAGTCTCTACTATAGTATCTTTTATCTCGCTTGAAAATGAGTATGCAGGATAAACAGATATCGAGTCACCCGAGTGAACGCCTGCACGCTCAACATGCTCCATTATTCCCGGTATAAGGAAGTCTTTGCCGTCTGATATTGCATCGACTTCAATCTCCATACCAACGAGATATTTATCTACAAGTATAGGATGCTCTGGTGTGCCGTATCTTGTTATAATCTCCATATATTCGGTTATGTCTTTATCCGAATATGCTATCTCCATTCCCTGTCCGCCCAAAACATAAGATGGACGAACAAGTACAGGGTACCCTAATTCGTTTGCAAGTGTTAATGCTTTCTCTGTAGTAAATACTGTGTCGCCTTTTGGACGCGGTATATTGCATTTTTCAAGCAGTGCGTCAAAACAGTCGCGGTCTTCTGCGTCATTGATGTTTTCAAGAGCTGTACCCAACACTTTGTATCCCATCTTTTCAACAGATTCCGCAAGCTTTATGGCTGTCTGTCCGCCAAACTGCACAACAACACCTTCCGGTTTTTCAAACTCCAAGATGTTCCATACATCCTCCGGTGTAAGAGGCTCAAAATAAAGTCTGTCGGATGTATCAAAGTCAGTTGACACCGTCTCAGGATTGTTGTTTATTATAACAGTGTCATAACCGAGTTCTTTAAGCGCCCATATGGAATGAACCGAACAATAGTCAAACTCAACTCCCTGGCCTATTCTTATTGGTCCAGAACCAAGAACCACAACTGATTTGTTATCGCCTTTATCCGCTTCGTTTTCAATATCGTATGAAGAGTAATAATATGGACTTACTGCGTCAAACTCCGCACCGCATGTATCAACCATTTTAAACGTAGGATAAATTTTATATTCTATACGCAGATTGCGGATCTTTTCTTCACTTGTTCCTGTAAGTCTTCCGATTGCATGGTCAGAAAATCCGCGCTTTTTAAGCTCTCTTAGGTGGTCTTTATCAACACATTCAATACCGCAGTCTTTAAGGTGTTCTTCCTGACGCACTATGTTTGAAAGCTTATATAAATACCATGGATCGATTTTTGTTATATCAAATATATGTTTTTCGCTCACACCGCGGCGCAAAGCTTCTGTTACAACAAAAATACGCTCATCCGTTTTCATATGAAGCAGCTCTTCTATATCATCATCAGAGCATTTTGCTGCATCACGGAACTCCAAAGAATCAAGTCCCAGCTCAAGCGAACGTATTGCTTTTAAAAATGCAGACTCAAAGTTTGAACCTATAGACATTACTTCGCCTGTGGCCTTCATTCTTGTGCCCAGTGTGTTTTCAGCTTTTGTAAACTTATCAAAAGGCCATCTTGGGAATTTAACTACAACATAATCTAGCGTAGGCTCAAATGAGCTGTATGTTTTTCCTGTAACCGAGTTTTCGATCTCATCAAGTCCGTAGCCTATTGCAATCTTTGCAGATATCTTGGCTATTGGGTAGCCTGTTGCTTTCGATGCAAGTGCTGAGCTTCTTGAGACTCGTGGATTAACCTCAATTACTGCATACTGCATGCTGTCAGTGTCCAGCGCATACTGCACATTACATCCGCCTTCGATATTAAGTGCAGATATAATCTTTATGGCAGATGTTCTAAGCATCTGATATTCAGCATCGCGAAGTGTCTGCGATGGTGCAACAACTATCGAGTCGCCTGTGTGTATTCCTACAGGATCAATGTTTTCCATGTTACACACTGTAATGCAGTTTCCTTTTGAGTCGCGCATTACTTCATATTCTATCTCTTTCCATCCGGAAATTGATTTTTCAATAAGGCACTGCCCCACTCTTGAATATCTTAATCCGTCCGCGCAAATGGATGCCAGCTCCATCGGAGTAGCTGCAATTCCGCCGCCCGAGCCGCCCAAAGTATATGCAGGACGAACGATAACCGGATAACCCATCTCGCTTGCAAATTCAAGCGCAGGATCCACATCAGTTACTATGACGCTGTCAATTATCGGCTCATCAATCTCGATTAACATCTGCTTGAAAGCGTCCCTGTCTTCAGCTTTATAGATAGATTCTACATTGGTTCCCAGAAGGCGTACGTTAACTTCATCCAAAAATCCGCTTTCTGCAAGCTCCATAGCAGCGTTAAGGCCCGTCTGTCCGCCGAGAGTCGGAAGGATTGAGTCAGGCTTTTCTTTTCTTATTATGTTTTTTAAAACTTCCTGTGTTAAAGGCTCAAGATACACTTGGTCTGCAATGTTTAAGTCAGTCATTATAGTTGCAGGGTTTGAGTTAACCAGAACAACTTCTATACCTTCTTCTTTTAGTGCGCGGCAGGCTTGTGTTCCCGCATAGTCAAACTCAGCCGCCTGACCTATAACTATCGGTCCTGAGCCTATCACCATTACTTTTTTTATACTTTTATTAAGTGGCATTTTGTCTCCTAATTATTATAGCAAGTCCATAAACTCATCAAAAAGATAAGCTGTGTCCTGTGGTCCCGGTGCTGCTTCAGGGTGAAACTGCACTGTGAAGATATCATCATCCATATATCTTAAACCCTCAATGGACATATCGTTCCAGTTCCTGTGGGACACTTCAATATTCTTCGGAAGAGAATCTTCTACAACAGTATAGCCGTGGTTCTGCGATGTTATAAACACGCGGTCCTTATCCAAGTCCTTAACAGGATGGTTTGCACCCCTGTGCCCATATCTTAGTTTTTCGGTGTCAGCTCCGCTTGCAAGCGCCATAAGCTGATGACCGAGACAGATGCCGAAAATCGGTCTGTATCCTATTAAAAGCTTAATTTCATTGATTATTTCTGGATTATCTTTTGGATCTCCCGGGCCGTTTGTCAGCATTATGCCGTCCACATCATCTTTCATGATTTCTTTTGCTTTTGTTGTGGAAGGGTACACAATAAGATTACAGTCGCGCTTTCTCAGCGAAGAAAGGATTGACGCTTTTAGACCGAAGTCAAACACAGCAACTTTCTTTCCTTTGCCTGGTATCTCAAACTTCTCGTCACATGTAACTTTATCCACGGGTTTATCGACTTTATATGAAAGCATCTCTTTTTTCATATCTTCCGTAAGCTCGTTTTTGGATATTATCCCGCGAAGTGTGCCGTGGTCGCGTATCGAGCGTGTAAGCGCCCGTGTGTCTATATCCTGTATGCCGACGATGCCATGCTTTTTCATGTACGCTTCCAGCGAGCCTTCGCTTCGCCAGTTGCTTGGCAGCTCGCAAAGCTCCCGAACAACAAAACCTTTCACTTGCGGATGCATGGACTCGGGATCTTCCCAGTTGACTCCATAGTTTCCTATGAGCGGATATGTCATCATTACTATCTGTCCGTAATATGACGGATCGGTCAAAACTTCCTGATATCCCGTCATTCCGGTGTTAAACACAACCTCGCCGATTGTGTCGCCGTCAGCTCCGAATTGTTTACCCTCATAAACCGAGCCGTCTTCCAAATAAAGATAAGCCATCATTACTCCTTATTGCCTGCTATTGCTTTATTTAAATCCTCTTTCATCTCCAAAGTCACCTTTCTGGCAGCCTCTGTGAAAGAGAGAGTTTTTTCATTCTTCCATGCACACATTATACCACGGGATGAGTTTACAATGCCTCCTATCCCATTATCATCAAACATTCCTGCAACGTCAGAAGCGCTTGCTCCCTGTGCACCATATCCGGGTATCAGGAAAAATGTGTTTTTCATCATTTTCCTGAGTTTTATTCCCTCTTCTTTGTGTGTCGCGCCCACAACTGCGCCTATAAGGTTATATCCACAGTCCTTGTCGATGCTTGTTTTTCCCCAATCAATAACAAGCTTTGCCACCTTTTCATATATAAGCTCACCGTCATGTGCTTTTATGTCCTGTATCTCACTGCTTGATGGGTTTGATGTCTTAACCAGCACAAACATCCCTTTGTCCATTTCTTCGCATGTTTTAATAAATGGCTTTACTCCGTCTGTCCCAAAATAAGGATTGACTGTCATAAAGTCAGAGCCAAACGGCGTACCTCCTACAGAAGGAGTCTCTCCTATATGCGCATGTGCATACGCTTCGCTTGTTGAGCCTATATCTCCGCGTTTAACATCTGCGATAACGACAAGTCCTGCCTGTTTTGCATAATCAATAGTCTTTTTGTATATCTCGATTCCTTCAAGCCCGTACATTTCGTAGTAAGCGTTCTGAATTTTAACTGATGGTATAATGTCACAAAGCTCATCTATAAGCTGCCTGTTGAAATCATATATTGCTTCACAAGCACCTTTTAATATAGACACATTGTATTTACTCAAAAGCTCTTGCGGCAAATACTCCAGTCTTGTGTCAAGCCCTACGCATATGGGACTTTCCTTTTCAGTTATTTCTTTTACAAGTCTATTGATAATCATATTACTCCTATTCTATCAAATGTATATTTATTATGCAAGCTGTATATTTATACAGCGCTTACTCTTTATATGCGACTTTTCCGTTAACAACAGTCCCTGTTACACATCCAGTAACTTTCATTCCTCCGAACGGATTGTTTTTTCCTTTTGATACAAACTTTTGAGGGTCTATTTCATATTCCCTGTTTAAGTCCAATAAAGTAAGGTTCGCAGCTGCTTTTTCAACAATTCCCACACTTTCCTGCTTTAGTATTTCAAGCGGTTTATATGCCATAAGCTCCACAAGTTTTCCCATATCTATATGGCCTTCTTTAACAAGCTTTGTGTAGCACAGTGAAAATGCCGTTTCAAATCCTGAGATACCATTTGATGCCAGAGAATATTCCACTCTCTTATCATCCAGATGATGCGGTGCATGGTCAGTTGCTATGCAGTCAATTGTGCCATCCTTTATAGCCTCGATTATAGCAAGCCTGTCTTCTTCTGTGCGCAGAGGCGGATTCACCTTTGTGTTAGTGTCATAGCCTATTACCATCTCGTCAGTTCCAGTAATATAATGCGGAGTTGTCTCACAAGTGACCTTCACTCCCCTTTTCTTCGCATTTCGAATAGCTTCCACAGTTTCTTTTGCCGAAATATGCGCAATGTGAACCTTCGTTCCCAAGTATTCAGCCAGATGTATGTCACGCACTGCCATGATGGATTCCGAAACATTGGGTATTCCTTTAAGCCCAAGCATAGTGCTGACTTCGCCTTCATTCATGTCGCCTTTAAGGCTTGGTTCTTCGCAGTGCGAAATTATAAGCGCATCAAAGTTTTTGGCATATTCCATCGCAAGATACATCATTCTGGCGCTTGATACAGGCACTCCGTCATCCGAAAATGCCACACAGCCGGCATCTGTCATCATTCCCATCTCAGTAAGCATTTTGCCCTGCTGTCCCATCGTAACACTTCCAATAGGCAGCACATTGACCTTTGCATCCGTTTCGCAAACAGCTTTTATCGAATGCGTAACCGCAGGGTTGTCGTTTACGGGACTGGTGTTAGGCATACATGCAACTGTGCAAAATCCACCCTTTGCAGCCGATGCAGTTCCCGATGCAATGTCTTCTTTATATTCATATCCCGGCTCGCGAAGGTGTACATGCATGTCGCACATTCCCGGTATTATTGTCATTCCATCAGCTTCAAATACTTCTGCAGATTCGTTCTTAATATCTTTTTCGATTTTTTCTATATATGAACCCGATATAAGAATATCGAAATTACCGTCAATTTTATTTTTCGGGTCAAAAACGTGCCCGCCTTTTATAAGCAATTTGCTCATTTTTCCCTCCTTGTAAGCATAAACAGAAGCGCCATTCTCACAGCCAGTCCGTTTGTCACCTGCTCATCTATCACCGACATTTCATTGTCTATTGTAAAGCTTGACATCTCTACACCGCGGTTTACAGGGCCGGGATGCATTATGATGGCATCTTCTTTTGCAAGTTTAAGTCTTCTATCATCAATACCAAAATATTTGTAATACTCCCTCACCGAAGGAAATAGTCCAGCATTCTGTCTTTCTTTTTGTATCCTAAGCCCCATAACAATGTCTGCACCATCCAGTGCATCATCTACTTTTGTTGTGGTTTTTACCCCACATTTTTCAATACCTATAGGTATCATAGTTGAAGGCCCCGCAAGTACGACTTCAGCTCCCATAGTCTGCATCCCGTAAGCATTGGAGCGTGCTACTCTTGAGTGCATTATGTCTCCCGTTATTGCTACCTTAAGTCCTTCAAGTGTTCCTTTTTTCTCGCGTATAGTAAACATGTCAAGAAGTGCCTGTGTCGGATGTTCGTGCATTCCGTCACCTGCGTTTATAACAGATGCTTCAACATTTTTCGCCATAAAGTGCGGCGCACCGCTCATAGGGTGGCGCAAAACGATAATATCGGCCTTCATCCTGTCCAGCGTACGAGCAGTATCCAGAAGTGTTTCACCCTTTGACACCGACGAAGCCGATGCAGATATTGCAGACGATGATGCGGAAAGATATTTTGAAGCTAAGTCAAAAGATACCCTCGTTCTCGTCGAATTTTCAAAAAAGCACAGTATTACAGACTTTCCCTGCAGATGCGGTGTTTTCTTTGATCCGCTCATCAGTATCTTTTTCATCTGTGAAGCTGTGTCAAGAATTTGAGTGATTTCCTCTTTTGACACGCCTTCAAGCCCTAAAAGGTCTTTGCTCTTTAACATGTTTTATTCCCTTCAATATTTCGTGGTTTTTTAAAAGAGAGCGGCAAAGCCGCTCTCACTGTAATTATTTTTCAGTCTTGCCCATATTCTCCGGCAATACTTTGTTGAGTATGATTCCGACAACAGCAGCAAGCGCATACCCCGTAAGAACCATCCCCGATGTCGCGCTTATCGGAATAGTCGCACCGCCGATTGCAGGGATAAGCATTACCGCCGCAATAAGCATGTTCCTTGGATTTTTGAAGTCCACTTTGTTTTCAACCAATGTTCTAAGGCCTACAGAAGCTATCATACCGAACAGCACAATGCTGACACCGCCTAAAACAGGGCCGGGGATTGATTGAATCAAACCTCCGAACTTTCCAACAAAGCTCATTGCAAGTGCGAAGCATGCAGCAATTACGAGAGATACAGGATTGTAGTTGCCTGTGGCAGCAAGAACGCCTGTGTTTTCTGAATATGTTGTGTTAGCAGGTCCGCCGACAAGTCCTGCAAACATTGTTGCAAGTCCGTCGCCTATTAATGTGCGGTGAAGTCCAGGATCTTTAACAAAGTCTTTTCCGACAACTGCGCCGTTTGCTGTGATGTCGCCTATGTGTTCAACAAATGTGATTACTGCGACAGGTGCAACAATTAAGATAGCTTTCAGGCTAAACTTAGGAAGGAAGAAAGCGGGTGCTTCAATCCATGAAGGAGAAGTTACACTTGTGAAGTTTATCATACCGAAAGCCAGTGCGGAAAGATAAGCCACAACAATACCAATAATAATAGGTATCATCTTTATAAAGCCTTTTGTGAAAACGCTTATAACCATTATTGTAAGCACCGCGATAAGTGCAACAATCCAGTTCTGCCATACAGGAACGCCTTCTATAGCTGTTGTAATATTGCTGATTGCAACGTTTGCAAGCATAAGACCGATAAGAATTATGATAGTTCCTGTAACAAGCGGCGGGAAGAAGCTTTTTATTCTGTCTGCACCAAAAAGCTTAACAAGCAGTGCAAGAACAAGATACAGCGCGCCTGCCACCATAAGTCCGCCTGTTGCATATGCAATGTCTCCTGTTGCTTCCGCTGCAGCTGATATAGCTGTCATAAAAGCAAATGATGAGCCAAGGAATACAGGTACTTTCCTCTTTGTGATGAAGAAGAACATTATAGTTCCCACACCTGCTGTAAAGAGCGCAACCGATACAGGCAGTCCTGTAAGTATCGGTACAAGCACTGTGGCGCCGAACATTGCAAACATGTGCTGTATGCCAAGTACAATCAGTTTTCCCGGGCTAGTTTTTTGAGTTAAATCTGTCAATTTCCCATCCTCCTATAAAATATAATAATAAAATATCGGGTTTCCCCGAAAACTAAAATCTTTCTATATTGTATAATTCAACGTTGTCTTTTCCGTCAAAACAGTCTACGTGAACCTTAATAACTTCATCTTTTGATGTAGGAACATTTTTGCCGATGTAATCCGCACGGATAGGAAGCTCTCTATGCCCTCGGTCAACCAATACAGCAAGCTGAATGTTTTTCGGCCTGCCTAAATCCATAATCGCATCAATAGCGGCTCTTGCAGTTCTGCCCGTATATAATACGTCATCAACTATAATGACTTTTTTGTCTGTAATACTGAAAGGAATGTCTGTACCCTTTACAACAGGGTGTGCATCAAGCAATGATAAATCATCGCGATAAAATGTGATGTCTAATACTCCGGTCTGCGGCTTTGTGCCTTCAACCTGATTGATGTGCTGTGCGATTTCTTCCGCAAGAGGAACTCCGCGCCTCTGGATGCCGATTATCTTAACATCCTCAACACCTTTATTTTTTTCTATTATTTCGTGGGAAATGCGTCTTAACGCCCTTTTGATAGCGTTTTTGTCCATAAGCTCTGCTTTTAATGTCATAACTTTCCCTTTCAAAATCAAAAATACCCTGCCGCGAAAGCAAGGTATAATAAGTTACACAAAAAAAGCGTATTCAAATCATCCACCTTGCCGGTTTCACGGAACCGAATTAAAGGTTTGTATGTAATATACCACATGTTGTATTTGATGTCTATATCAAAATACTTTTTTTCAGATTTTTTTAAGAAGCCCCGAAAAATCTTCCGGTAATGAAGCGTTAAAAGTAACTTTTTTGCCTGTGCTAGGGTGCGTAAGTGTCAGCTCATATGCGTGAAGCATCTGACCTTCAAGGTTAAACTTCTGCTTTTTAAATCCATATGTCCTATCTCCGACAACAGGATGCTTAATGTGCGCCATATGAACGCGTATCTGATGCGTTCTGCCTGTTGTTAGCTCCACGTCCAGCAAAGTGTAGTTGCTAAATCTTTTCTCTACTTTGTAGAGAGTCTTCGCATTTCTTCCATCAGGTACTACCGCCATCTTCTTTCTGTCAGTTCTGTGCCTGCCGATAGGAACATCAACTTCCCCGCCATCATCTTTTATTACGCCTTCAACCAAAGCTTTGTATTTGCGAACCGCGCTTTTTTCTTTTATCTGCTCTGATAGGCTCAGGTGTGCTTTGTCATTTTTGGCAACAACCAGAAGCCCCGTTGTATCTTTGTCTATCCTGTGAACTATACCGGGACGCATCTGTCCGCCGATAACAGGCATGCTTCCGCAGTGAAAAAGAAGTGCGTTTACAAGCGTTCCGTTTTCATGCCCTGCCGAAGGATGGACAACCATTCCCCTCTTTTTATTAACCACTATTATATCTTCATCTTCATAAACAATATCGATATCAATGTCCTCTGCAATAAGTTCTGTTTGCTTAGGATCTTCAATTGTTACTTTTATCCTATCATTGTTAGCTACAGAATAAGACGGCTTTATTCTCGCACCATTTACGAGAACATTGCCGTCTTTAATAATCTTTTTACAATATGATCTTGTTATATCCGAAATTTTAAGCGCAATATACGCATCAATTCTCAGCCCTGCATCATCTATATCACAAACTAAATTATATTCAGTCATTATCCTTTTTTTCTTTCAGTTTTTCTTCTTCAGGTTCTTTATAGAAAAATAAAACATATATTCCAAGAAGGATTCCGCCTACCACAATACAAGAGTCGGCTATGTTAAAGATTGCAAAATTGATTAGCTTTACATAAATAAAGTCGATAACATATCCAAATCTTATTCTGTCGATTGCATTTCCAAGTGCGCCGCCGCAGATTAAGCCCAGTGTTATAAGGGCGAATTTATCAATTTTATTCTTTTTAATAAGAACAAATATAAAGGTTGCGATAACAAAAATAATTGCAAGCGCTAAAAATACCCATTTAAGCCCCGGAAGCATTCCAAAGGATGCTCCTGTATTTTCTGCATAATGAAAATGCAAAACGCCATCCCACAAAGGAAAATCTTTTATTGGTTTTAGGTCGCGTAAAACAAAAAATTTGCTAATTTGGTCAGCGATAATAGAAATTACCGCGATTATTATTGTTATCATCTAATATCCTTATCAGTTTCTGTTATTGTCTCTTAATATCTGTGCAATTATGTCATCGGGATCTTCCGGCTGTGTTGATCCGAAAGAAAATGATTGCTGTTTCTGAGGTTCTTCTTGCTGCTGTGTTTTTTCTTCAGGCATCTCAAAAGCAAAGGTTATACTTTCAGCCTCAGGTTCAGGCTCAGGTTCATGTGCTTTTTCAAAAGTTCTGGTATCAGCCATATCCAACTCTATTGTACTGGGTTCTGCTTCAATCGGTGTCTGAGGCTGAGGTTCCGGCTGTTTTTCGCCAAAATTAATAGCATTTATTTCGCCTAAGATGTCACGTTCAGCAGGAATCTTTGGAGTAACTTTTCTGGTTAATCCAGAAAATGATATAGAGGGCATATCCTCTTGTACTGGTATGCTTTGTTCTTCATCCATCGTTGGAGCAGGTGCTTCAAAAACTGGAGGCTCATAACTTGGAGCTTCATATTTGGGTGCCGGAGCGCTGGTTGATATGTCGTCCAAAACAGCAAGCTGTTTCTGGTACATTTCTCTCAGCGTTTGTTTAAGTCTATCCACGGCATCCACATCTATCTGAGATGTTGTTTGCGCAACAGGTGCAGGTGCAGGCTGGGAAGCTTGGATTTCCTGAGCTTTTTCTGCTTCCAGAATAAGTGCGTGTGCCTTTTGACGCGCTGTTTCGACTATTCTGTCCGCTTCTTCCTGTGCATTTGCAATAATTGCATATGCTTCTTCCTGAGACACTCCATCATCTGCGGACTGCGAAACAGGTGCTCCGCTTTCAAGTTCCTCAATTCTCTTTTTGAGTTCCTGTATCTCCTTATTATTGTTTACGGCCTCGTCATAGATGTCATCCAAAAAATCATCAACTTCGTCAGTGTTATATCCTCTAAAACTCTGACTGAAGGTTATTTCATTAATGTTTCTGATGTCAATAGCCATATTATCCCCCTAAATTATAAAATCGTCTGCCAAAGAGCCACTAAAAGCGCATTTAACATATTAATTAAAAGTATAGCAATAATTGGAGAAAAATCCAAAGGAATTGAAGATTTCGCCATTAAAGGCCTCATAAGTTTTCTTATAGGATTAAGTACGGGGGCACTTAAAAACTCAAAAAACTGCTTTAAAGAGTGGTTAGGCGGTACAATCCACGAAAGAATAATATTTATAAATATTATTCCTGAATAAGTTCTTAATATTAAGTTAGTCAGTGTTACTACTATGTTTGTCAAAACCATGCCTTCTTACTCCGGTCTCCTTGGAAGATTAAAATAATTCTTGCCTTTTATGCTCCCCGGCAGCGCTGATGTGAAGTTACCAGAGATATCAACACCCTTGGGGGCAAGCAAGAAAATGCCCTTTGATACCTTGCGAACGCTTCCATCCAGTGCGTAAATTGCTCCGCTTATAAAGTCAAGAACACGCTGGGCAACATCCACGTTAAGGTTTTCAAGGTTAACAATTACCGGTTTTCTTGTTTTCAAATTGTCAATTATAGTCTGTGTGTCCTCATAAGTCTGAGGTTGAAATACGACCATTCGCACTGAATCAGCCGACACGCTACCAGCTCCCATCTCAGGTGTTACATTTCTGCCTTCGTCATATGTTCTTCTGCTGCCCAAAGAAGACGGTGCTGTGCTCCGCCTTGTATTGTCACGATCCCGTGTAGATTCCACACGTTCACGGTTTACAGTGCTGTTTGCAGTTCTATAAGGTTTATTGTCGCGTTCAGTTTCGGAAAATGAATCCAGACCGTAATCATCCGGCTCTTCCTTTGCTTCAGCTCCTATAAACACCAACAGTTTATCGAGGAAATTCCCCGCCATTTTTTCGTCCTCCTATGCTCTTTCGCCAAAAATCGCGCTTCCTACGCGCACAATGTTAGCACCCTGCTTAATTGCGTCCTCATAATCGCCCGACATTCCCATCGAAAGATACTGCATATTAAATCCTGCGCTAATCAAGTCATCAAATATCTTCTTTACTGCTGCAAAATCCCTTATAGTTTCTTCTCTAGTATTGGAAAAGGGCGGCATACACATAAGACCGCTCACATTAAGAGCTTTTAGTTCCGATAATTCAGATATGAACTTTTCTGCGTCTTCGGGCATCACTCCGCCTTTTTGCGGCTCTCTGCCTATATTTATCTGAACCAAAACTTTAAGTTTCAGTTTTTCTTTTTCCAAACGGCTGTTTAACTCTTTTGCAAGAGACACCCTATCAAGAGAATGCAGCATACAGATATCTCTGAAAATGTATTTTACCTTATTTGTCTGTAATTGTCCAATAAAATGCCAATTGATATCCTCCGGCATTTCCTTTTTCCTTCGGAACTCCTGAACGTAGTTTTCTCCTAAGTCACATAGCCCTGCATTGTAAGCTTCGCGAATCCTTTTTTCATCCACTCTTTTTGTAACGCCAATGAGAGTAATACTGCTTTCATCCACACCCGCTTCTTGGGCAGCAGTCCTTATTTTTTCGCGAACTTTATTTATGTTTTCTGTGACTGGTACACTCATGGTTTCTTCAGCTTCTGGCCTTCTTCAAGCATAACCTGCGAGTCAGCCGTTGGTTCAACTATTGCTTCCATGTAGTTTTGGGCAATTACGTTTACAGGAATAAAAGTAATAGTCTTGTCCTGATTTATTATGTTTACTCCTGATTGAGGTCCCTGCTGTGTCAGATATTCAATCGGTATCTTGTATCCTTCATTGCTGCGCCCCAGATTCCCGGTTACTATCCTTAGCGATGACATCGGCCCAATATCGCTGCTAAACTCCAAAACAACCAGAGCTTCTTTTCCATAATGTCTTACATCATAAACAAATATGTTAGATAATGTGTGTCCGTAGTTTTCAAAAGTGATGTCGCATGTGCCGCCTTTAACCAAAGTATTCTTACTCCTGGGCACTTTGATCACGGCAAACCAGTGGTTTGGCTGAATTATTCTGTAAATAGGCTGTTCAGCAGTAACAACCGATCCTTCATTTATGTTTGATTTAACTGTAGCGTTTAATATTTCTTCTTCAATCAGCTGATAATCGTCGATGTTTATCGATTCCACGCGTTCCTGTGTCAAAACTTCTTCCAGTCCATCGATATAAAAGCTGATTATTCCGGGAGCAGGTGCGTAAAGCCGTGTAATTGCGCTTTCAATATTTTCAACCATGACTTCCTCACGAAGAAATTTAGCTTCAAGAGTTGCATCTTTGTGGAGTGTGTCGTTCATATACAAACGTTTTTCTTCCATTACTTCAGCAAGCATGCGCTCTTTTGCCGGAAGTACTCTTGTTTTACCGCTCATGACAAGTGCAGATATCTCATTTATCAGCTCTTCTATTTCATAATCAAGGTCAACAATTTCTTTATGAACAACATTTTTTAAAATGTTTTCTTCTTGGTAGTTTTTGATTTCCTGTCTTACATCCACCAGAGAATCATATTCATCTTCTGAAAAATCAGTCTGATATAAAAGTGCAATCTCAGCTTCCTGCTCTACATACTCTCCTTCTGCTGCAACATTTTCAAATTTTCCATACGCGGAAGCATAAATAACGCGCTCATCTCTTATTATTACCGCCGTTACTTCCTGATCGGTTGAAAGCTTACCCCACTCAACAACTGGCGGCGCAAAATATCTGACTATCGCTATAACAATCCATGCAATAAGTGCAACAAAAAAAGCCAAAAATAAATAAAATCTTGGTTTGATAACTACTCTTTTCTTTTTTCTATAGGCTGTGCTCAATAATATCCCTCACATTTATTTGTCAACTAATTATATGCAATTATGCTTATAATATCAACGATTATAAACGATGAGAGTGAAAAATTTAAGCATTATTCAAATTTGGAATATTATGCAGCAAGTTAAAACTTTAAACACTGATTACTACAGACACACTGTTTCCGATATCATTGTATGCAACATTCTCGCAAAGCGCTTTTACCAGCTTTATGCCGCGGCCGCTGTTGTCATATAAATCTGCCGGTTTCTCTTTTTCGATATCTCTATGGCTGAATCCGTAGCCATAGTCTTCAACAATGAATTTAATTTTACCGCTGTTATACTCGTCGTCGAAAAATACATCCACGTGGCTTCCTTTATTGCTATGCTCGAAGGCATTGATAATGAGCTCTGAAAGAATGAGCCTGACATCAAAAAACTTCTCTTCGCTTAATGGATATTTTTCCTGAACGTCGTCAAGCAGATCTGAAATAATCGGTTTCATGTTATTAATGTTTTCAACTTTATAATGCATCATATCACATACTTTATTTAAAAGATTTTTCATGCTAATTATATAAACACATAACTTAAAGTTTAAACATGTAAAGGCTAATTTTTAATCACTTTTCTCATTTTTTCCAAAGCTCTTCTCTCCGCTCTGGAAACATACATCTGAGACACATCAAGTTTCTTTGCAATCACCTGCTGGCTTCTGTTGTGAAAGAAACGTTCTACTATTACATAGCGTTCTTTTTCATCCAACACTTCAAGTGACATTTTTAAAAGCTCGCGGTTTTCAACCATAGCATATCCCTTTTCATCGCCGCCGAGCAGATTTTCGGCTGAAGGATTGTCTTCATTGTTTGAAAAGGCATCAATTGACGCAATGTTTAAGTTATTTGATATTTCCATAAGCTCCAAAACTGTCTCTTCTTTAACTTCCATTTTGGCTGCAATCTGTGCGGTGGTAGGAGCTTTTTCAAGCTCAAGAGAAAGTTCGTTTACAGCAAGCTTCATCTTTCTTATAGCTTCATTATTGCGTCTTGATATTTTAACTTTCTGGTTATAGTCTCTGAAATAGTTTTTTAATTCGCCGACTATAGTAGGTACTACAAAGCTTTGAAATTTAATACCTCTTTCGACATCAAACCTGTCGATGGCCTTAAGCAGCGACATAGATGCAACCTGCACCAAATCATCCAGCTCAATACCGCGCCCAACAAATCTGCGCGCAATTATGGATGGTATATTATTATAGTTTTCATAAAGCTTGTTTCGGATTTCGACCGATCCGTATTTTTGATATTCTGTGAAATATGAATTGATTTGCTCTTGTGATAAAGAAATGCGTTCCAAAACGTTACCTCTGCATATTCTTTATTAATCTGATGCTTTTTACGTTTTCGCCTTCCTGTGAAAAAAATGATTCATCAGCAAGCGCTTCTATCAAATATCTGCTCAAAGAACTGTCTTGTGCTTTAACTTCAACACTCGGCGCATCGCCTTCCACTCCCGAAACTTCAACAGCGATAGAATCACCTTCATTTGTAATTTCAATTTTAATCTCTGATGATTTTTCTTCATTTACAATAATAAGGAGCGACTCAGCAACCGCAGTCTTTATATCTTCCACATCATTTACATCAAAACCCATACGCGAAGCTACCGACGACACTGTAAGCCTGGCAGTTAAAAAATAATCAGGCTTTGCCGGTATGCTCAACAAAACTACATCATTCATTTGCATCTCCGGTAATGTTAAATATGGTGTTTAATCCCGTTATAAAAAACACTTTTTTTATGTGCGATTTTAATCCGTTGATTGTAATTGTACCGTAATATTTCTTTACGTTTTTCATAAGACTTGCAAGCTCACCCAAACCCGTTGAATCTATAAAGTCCATCTGTGAGCAGTCGAAAACAAAGTCTATCTCTTTTTCCTGTATGCATTTAGCAACTTTTTTCCTTAATTCAGGGACAGTGTATAGATCCAGATCTTTATCTATAGTCACAAACCATACGTCCTGTTCTTGTAAATACTTAGCCTCCAAAAGCAAATCCCCCTCTGTTTTCTGTAAATTATTATATCAGAAAGTTATATTTATTTGTATATTTAATTTTTTGTATATTTCAATTATTTAACATCAAGTGCCTTTTTTACATCTGAAATCATTGAAAACGAGCCGGAAACTATAAGATATCCGTCTTCTCCTTTTGTTTCCATCGCTTTTTTAACAGCTGTCTCAATCCCATCAAAGCTGTCACATTCAACATTTTGAGCTTTAAACTCACCCGCCAAGCTCTCCGCATCCGACGATAATGGATGATTCGACTTAACCGCAGCAGCATAGTCAGTAAACTTTGAATACTCATAGATCATTTCTTTTATGTCTTTTGTGGTAAACACCGAACATAAGAGCACCTTTTTTTCATCTCCCAAGAGTTCATTTATAACATATCCCAGCTCATACACACCTTCAGGATTATGCGATGCGTCAATAATAATTTTTTCGTCTTCATATATTTGTATGCGGCTGTCCATTATAGTCGAGTTTATTCCCTCTTTTATAGCACTGTAGCTTATTTCAAAACCCAGTTCGCCAATTACACTTAATGCGTAAAATGCAGTTGCTGCGTTTTCAGCCTGATGTCTGCCCACGTTTTTAAGACTGAAACGGTACTGCAAACCATCGTCTTCAATCAAAAACTTAGTACCATTCATGGATAAGTCATATATGCTAAGCTTCATTTCATCTGCATCGATAAAATCGCTTTTAACGTCTTTACACCTTTTCTTGAAAACTTTTTTTGCGGATTTGTGCTGGTTTACTGCCGAAACCACCGGAACATCAGGTTTTATTATTCCTGCTTTCTGCTGTGCTATTTTGTGTATTGTATCTCCGAGATAATTAATATGATCCAAGCTGATAGGCGTGATAACCGACAATATCGGATATATAACATTAGTAGCGTCCAGCTCTCCGCCCATACCTGTTTCTATTATTGCCACATCAATTTCGCTGTCGCTGAAGCAGTCAAACGCGACAGCCAGCATAAGTTCAAAAAATGTAGGATGGTCAAATCCGCTTTCAACCATTTCCTTTGCAATGTTTAAAACTTCTTTTGCATGTTCATCAATTTTTTCTTCAGTGATTACTTCATTATCAACTTTTACATATTCTCTAATATCATAAATATGAGGTGATGTGAAAAGTCCTGTTTTATACCCTGCACACCTTAAAGCTGACTCTATGTATGAGCATGTGCTTCCCTTGCCGTTTGTTCCGGCCACATGAATACACTTAAGGCTGTTTTGAGGATTACCCAGCCTCTTTAAAAGCTCGGTAACTCTTGAAAGCCCAGGTTTTGAAACATTCTCATTATATATATCTATAAGTTTATTATAATATTCACTCATCTTTATATTTCTGCACCTATTATTTTCCCTTTTTCAAGAGAACGGATGAGGATAACACACAAAACAGTATTTACAATCATCATAGCAACAGCATTTACAGCCTGAACCGAAAGCATAGCTGTGTAAGTAAGCGAGCCGTACGCAAGAGAAAGCCAGAAAGGTGTCATTCCTATGTCAATTATTATCCCGCAAGCAACACATGCAGTCAATATAGACCAAACCGATTTCTTCTTAAATATCATGCGGACAACAACACCGGGTATTATTCCCCACATAGCAGCCGAGAGAGTGATTCCGGGGATGAAGAAATCTCCAAGCGGCATAATGAAAAATCCCAGTATATCAGAAAGCGCGCCGACAGCCGCTCCCCACAGCGGTCCCAATATTATTCCCGCCAAAAGTATAGGAAGGTCTCCAAGACCTATCCTCAGGTAGTTACCCATCTGAAACGATGTAAAACGGGTAAAAATAATAGCGAGTGCTATAAATATGCTCGCTAAGACAAGTTTTTTAACATTCTTTTCCATAAATTACCTCCAACATTTTTACCATTTGCTGAAAGGTAACAGTAAGTTGCATGTGACAAATACAGCAATATGGCAGCGGACGCGACAGCCTACCGCAGGCTTTGCCTTTCGTCCAAGGACAACATCCCATTCCCTGGCACTTAACGCAAGCTGTCTACTCTGCAAATTGTGAAATCATTATATCAACTATATTTTGTTATTTCAATCTTTAATTTTTCCTATATATTAACTATGTTTTGATTATAAACTGGTTTTTACAATCCGGACACGTAACCTTTATCTTGCCTTTGTTTCTTGGAACTCTAAGCTTTTTCTTGCAATACCTGCATTTAATATATTTATATATCTTCTTGTTTTCTCTCTTGAATTTAGCTTTATTTACCCGTCTCATTACAGGCCTAAACATTTTATCCAGCCAATTGCTTACTTTCCCGAAAACTGATTCAAACCTGATAAGCTCCCTTTGTCTTTTTGAAAAGTTTCTTGACATTGCCCTAAAAACGGCAAATCCAAGTGTTATAAATGCTATGGACCAAAAATATCTTGGTAAAAACAAAAAAAGCATTGACACTGCAATTAAAACAAGATTTAATCTGTCAAAGCCGTATCTGTTTCTGAAAAATCCGTTCAAATTATTCCTCCGTTTCTATCAAAATTATATTATACATTTATTAAAATTAACATTGTTTATTATGAACTTTTAGTTAATTATGAACAGTACATATTTTATTATTTTTGTTGTATAATGGATATAACAGATTAAAAGAGGTGGACGAATGAAAAAAAATATTAAAACGCTTATACTCCTATTATCCGTACTTTTACTGATTTCATCTTTTACAGGATGTCAGGCAGTTTATAAAATAACCGCGCCCAAACAATACAAAGAACAAGCATCCGGTTATGATGACTATCCCAATGATGCTCTGCCTGTATATGAAGGTGCTATGGTTTATGAGTATAATGAAGATGACGGCAGCATAGCTCTTAAATTCGGCAGCGAGAGCAGCCTTGAGGATATATCTGAGTATTATATGGACTATTTTTCTGACAATGATATATATCTAAGCAGTGAAAAAGACAGAAGTAGGTCATATCTCGCCGATGGAGAGCAGGACTATTATAAATTTCAGCTTACCCTGGAAGAGCCTGCCGAAAAATGGGAAGAGCGTTTGTTTTCCTGTATAGCTGTTTTGGAACTGGATAAAATGAACATCCCCAATAAAAGCGGTATATATGATTATATAGATCAGGTTGAAGAAAATATCAAAGAATATAATGATATATATGATACATATTTCATGCTTGAAGACAGTGAAGAAGAAGATATGGAGTACTATATCAATGAAAGTGAAAACATATTAAACAAACTTAAAGATATAGGCGCATCTCTTGCTTCTCAAGATGTTCCCGACATGCCAGAATTTAAAAGCCTTAACAGTACAGAAGCTGAAATAGTTGAAATTATGACTTCAGTATTTGAGGATTATAAAGCCTTCGCTGAATACAGTGATGCGATTGTAACCTACAGCGAAGACTATGTCGATCAATCCAATACAGATTATGAATATTATTATGATATGTTTGAGGACATAGTATATATCTATGACGCTCTTGTTGATGATCTTGAAGGATTAACTCCCCCCAGCTTTGTTGAAGACTTTCACAATACATTTATTGAAGTTTTAAATGAAACAATTTCTTCATCTGAATATTGTATGGATGCAATAGACTATGAAGACAACGTTTTGTTTTATGCAGGCCTATACAGCTTCCAGATTAATTTCAGGGATATTGGAACACTGCTTATTGATTTTGATGCTGATACCGAAACCAAAAGCGACAGGCTGGAGGAAGATCTTGAATCCGTTAAAGCAGCCTCAGACGGCATATATGAATGGCTGCAGACAGTAAAAAAAGAAGTAGAAGAGGATTCCGAACAGCTTTCACAGATTTCGGATGAATATATAATACACGAAGCTGAGATTCAGGTAATATGCGATTATACATATCCCGAAAAAATTATTCCGGCTAATTACCGCTCAATGGATAACATTGCATTCGTTCAGCTTTCCACAAACAAAGGTATAAAAACTGTTGTTGTAAGGGTAGAAATTCCTGGCTTTACCCAGAAATTCGAGCAAAAAGTCGAAATCACAAAGGCTGAGACCGAAATCAATGTTCATCCTCCCCTTTTGTCCGACGCAATTTCTCAGCTTAACTCCAGCAAGGACGCTCAGCTAATAATAACCGTTGAAGATGCCGATACCGGCGAACTTGAAGTTCAGGACACGTTGGATGTAACTTTATACTCACGATATGATATGCAGTGGTATGACGAATATGATAACTCTTATGTAGAAAACATTCTGGCTTGGATGACTCCGGAAGCACCCGAAGTAAGCAGGCTTTTAAGGGCAGCCGCCGATTCAGCAGCTTATCTCACTGACGGCGAGCTTGATTCCATAGTGGGATATCAATATGCTTCCGACTGGAATGAAGCACAGATAACATATGTTCAGGCAGCAGCTCTAATGCACGCACTTGCTACACAGATGAATGTTAAATACATCATGGAGCCTTTCTCAGCAACAGACACTTCGCTTCAGAGAGTTAAAACACCGGCGCAGGTTATTAACGAAGAAGGCGGTCTGTGTGCAGAAACATCGCTAGTTATAGCTTCAGCCCTTCAGGCCATGGGAATGCACCCTGTGCTGATTCTGCCTCCGGGGCACATGCACGTTGCAGTTGAAACATGGTATGGAAGCGGAGAATACATATATATTGAAACCACAGCATTAACCGAGGCTGCAAATGAAGATTTTGATTCAGTGCTTGCCTATCTGGATCCCGATCAATGGGACAATTATCTTAACCAAGAAGGATACATTGTAATAGATTGCGCACTTGCTGATGAATACGGTATAAAGTCGATAGACTGATAAAATGCAAACAAAAATCCCAATCATATGATTGGGATTTTTTATTGAATGCTAGGCTTGTGGCACAAAAGAACTTTCAAAGGTTAGTAGACTTTTTATTGAGACGAAACAATACGAGTAAAAGGCAAAATGACTTCTTCAGCTTATCATTATTGCAAACAAGCAGGGGGTTCGGGGGACTCGCAGAGTCCCCCGAATAAACCCGATTCCCAGCCGCTGCGAAGTTAAATAAAAAAGATAAAAATAGGCGGCGATTGGGGAAATCTGTCTGATAAAAAACAAGTATTTTAACAAGCAGGATGGTAAAAAGAGATTTAAAAAATCAGCCGCTTAAGCGGCTGATTAGGAACAAAAAGCAATTGGCAAGTCTTTCAACATGTCTTTAGAAACAAGCAAGTACCAGCCCTTACAGGGTTAGAACAAACCACCCGATAGACAGGTGGTTCTGATTTATGCTATTGTTGTTTTAATATCCGGATTTCTCGTCATATGCCTGCCACAGCGGCCTGTATAATTCAACCGCTTTTTGATGCTCTTCATATGTGATGCTAAATACAAGCTCTCCTGATTCAGGATCTTTTGTTGCAAAGAATAAATACTCATCCTGAATATACTCCTCATCAGGATAAAGCGCTGCTTCAATAGCTTTTTGCGAAGGCGCGCAAATCGGCCCGACAGGAATGCCTGCATACTTGTATGTGTTATAAAGCGAATCCACTGCAATATCTTCAGCTGAAAGATTGAGTTTTCTTATTCCCAATACATATTGTACAGTTGCGCAGCTTTCAAGGGCCATGCCCTCCTTCAAACGGTTGTGGAACACAGCCGATACTTTACTGAAATCATTGGGCTTTGCTTCCCTTTCAATAACCGATGCAAGAGTGATTATTTCATCAACAGACAAGCCGAGTTCTTCAGCTCTTGCTGTATATGTTTCATTCATTACTGAGTTAAACTTATTAAGCATCCTCTTCATTATAGTAGCCTCAGAAGAGCCTACGTAAATTTCATATTTGTCTGGGAACAAATAGCCTTCCAGTATGTAATTTCGCCCTACCACATCTTCTTCATCTATGTTTGAGATAAATGTGTAAGACATAAACTCCTCACCTTTTCGGGCAAGCTGCTTAAATGTATCCACACTGCTTATTATTCCCTGAGTTACAAGCGACTGCGCCATCTCCTCAATCGTCAGGCCTTCAACTATAGTAAAAGTTGTAACCGTTGACCGTCCGTCGCCTTTTGACAGCTTTTCAGTTATTTCCTGCATAGTCATCTGTTTGTTAAAAACATATGTGCCTGCTTTAAGTTTGTTTCCATACCCTGAAAAGTCAATATAGTATTCAAATACATCGGCATTTTTAACAAGATTGTTTTCTTCCAGTGTATTTGCGATTTTTGCAACCGACCACCCGCTGGATATAACAACCTGAACAGGTGTGTGGTCATTTTCATCAACAGGCAGCCAAAATCTGTTTAAAAAGATGTCAACTCCTGCGTATACTACAGCAACAACCAGCATTATACACACGACTATAACAAGCACAGGCCTAATAAAAGACCATATCAGAAAAAGCAAATCAAAGTTTTTATTCCCCTGCGTTTTATTATCCGCCGAAGAGTTTCTTCTCATATTTTCCAAAAGTTTCGCTCCTAAACTTCCATAATCACAGGCAGGATAAGCGGGTTCCTACCGGTCGTATCATAAACAAACTTTCTAAGCTCCTTGCGGATCTTAGCTCTTATTGTCGTCCAATCAGACTCACCTTCGAAGATATTATCGCTAATTGCTTCAAGAACGGTATTTTTCATTTCCTCGATAAGCTCTTCGGATTCTTTCATGTATATAAATCCTCTTGAAATTACATCCGGTTCAGCAAGAAGCGTTCCATCCTGTTTTGAAATTATTACAGTAGCAATAATCATTCCGTCTTCCGACATATGCTTTCTGTCGCGAAGAACAACACTTCCCACGTCCCCTACACCAAGACCGTCTATCATTATTCCGCCGGAAGTCACTTTTCCGGTTTTTTTAAATTCCTTCTCGCTTAAGTAATACACTCCGCCTGTGTCAGGTATTAAAATATTTTTTTTGTCCATTCCAAGTTTTTGTGCGAGTTTGCCGTGCATAATAAGGTGTCTGTATTCCCCATGTATGGGCATAAAATATTTCGGCTTAACCAGAGTATGCATTAACGTCAGTTCTCCCCTTCTTGCATGTCCTGAGACATGAACATCGTCAAGAGCGCTGTAAATAACGTTAGCTCCTCTTCGGAAAAGCTGGTTTATAACCTTGTATACGTACTTTTCATTTCCAGGGATAGGGCTAGATGATAATATAACTGTATCTCCGGGTATAATTTCAATCTGAGAGTGTCTGCTTGTTGCCATTCTTACAAGGCCGCTCATCTCTTCTCCCTGAGAACCTGTTGTTATTATAACTATCTGGTTGTCTTTATATTTTTTTAAATCTTTACTTTCAATTACAGTGTCAGGCTTATACCTGAGCTCGTTTATCTCAGATGCAAGATTAGAATATTTTATCATGCTGCGCCCCAAGAAGCAGACTTTTCTTCCCATTGCCTCAGCTGAATGCAGTATCTGTTGTACTCTGTGTATGTTTGACGAGAAAGTCGCTACAACTATCCTTCCGTCTGCTTCCTGAAACATTTCATTAATGT
Organism: Christensenellaceae bacterium; assembly: GCA_963677605.2. Lineage (GTDB taxonomy): Bacteria > Bacillota > Clostridia > Christensenellales > UMGS416 > JAGLOK01. The sequence continues at coordinate 139,918 of CAXXDX010000004.1, forward strand.
TTTGTCCGACATCTTTTTCGGAAATTGTAAATCCCGGATATTCGATATTCGTCGATTCGCACAGCATGAGCTGAACGCCTTCTGTTCCAAGAGCTGCAAACCTAGGAAGATCAATCATTTCTCCGTCCACAGGAGTATAATCAACCTTGAAGTCGCCTGTATGAACTATCATGCCAACTGGGGTTTTAATCGCAAGCCCGAATGCTCCTTGTATCGAGTGATTTACTCTTATAAACTCAACAGAAAAGCTGCTTGTTCTTATCACCTGTCCCGGCTTCACTACATTTAAACATTTATCGCTAAGCCCGTTTTCAGAAAATTTATGCCTTATAAGCTCAACCGTCAGCTCCGAGCCGTATATAGGGCAGCTGATTTCTTTCATCACATATGGAATTGCTCCTATGTGATCTTCATGCCCATGGGTGATAAACATTCCTTTAATTTTGTCTTTGTTTTCAAATAAGTATGTTGCGTCCGGTATTACAATATCAATTCCAAGCATTTCAGCATCCGGAAAAGCCAGTCCGCAATCAACTACAATTATTTCATTTTTATATTCGAAAACCGTCAGGTTTTTGCCTATTTCATCAACTCCGCCAAGCGGAATTATCTTCACATTTTTTGCCATTAGTATTCCTCCACTTTGATATTATAGTTTGAAACCTATAAACTTACAAACTAATTTATTATCTTTTGACCCATTATTTACAAAATAGCTATATTCAAAGATAAAAGAAAATATTTGAAATTACACAATATAATGATATACTTTTTTTAAATATTACAGATAAATGGGAAGTATATGCTATTTAACTCACTACACTTTTTAATATTTTTTCCGATAACGGTTCTTCTATATTACATTCTTCCCCACAAATACAGATGGGTGTGTCTGTTAGTTGCCAGCTATTATTTTTATCTTTCATGGAATCCGATTTACGCATTCCTTATTCTCTTTACCACAGGAATAAATTTTATAGCAGCCCTTCAAATGACAAAAGCTGAAAGCAAAAAAGCAAAAAAAGCCTATCTTCTATTGGGATTGCTTTCAAGCCTTATTGTTTTATTTATATTTAAGTATTTCAATTTCCTTAATGATGTAGGCGCTCAACTGCTATCGTATGTAGGTATAGGAGTAGAGCCTCTTAGCATAAAGGTCCTTCTTCCGGTCGGAATATCATTTTATACTTTTCAAACTCTGTCCTACACCATAGATGTTTACAGAGGCGATACACAGGTGCAAAAGCATTTCGGCATTTTCGCATTATATGTATCCTTCTTCCCTCAGCTGGTAGCAGGCCCAATTGAGCGTTCCACAAATCTTCTGCCGCAGTTTTACGAAAAGCACTCTTTTAACGGCGAAAGAATGCGCGAAGGTTTGCTGCAGATGCTTTGGGGATTGTTTAAAAAGATGATAATCGCCGACAGGCTGGCGATATTTGTTAACTCAGCATATGCAACTCTCGACACTCAGCCGGGCTGGATTCTTTTTATAGCTACAATATTTTTCTCTTTCCAGATTTACTGCGATTTCTCGGGCTATTCAGACATCGCTATAGGTGCTGCCAAGTGTATGGGATTCAGTCTAATGCAAAACTTTAACAGACCATATCTTGCCACTTCAATAAAAGAATTCTGGCAAAGATGGCACATATCTCTTTCCACATGGTTCAGAGATTACGTGTATATTCCGCTCGGCGGCAACCGCGTAAAAAAACCGCGCCATATATTTAATTTGATAACAACATTTACGGTTTCAGGCCTTTGGCACGGAGCAAACATGACATTTGTTATCTGGGGCTTCATTCATGCAGTTCTTCAGGTTTTCGAAAACTACACCGCAAAATTAAGAAACAAAATATGGTCCGCTATAAAACTTGAAAACTCCGTATTGCGCAAAGTTTGGGCATGGCTTCTTACCTTTTCTGCAGTCACAGCACTTTGGGTTGTTTTCAGAGCCGAAAACATGAAAGATGCTGTCTACATCTATAAATCTATAGTAAAGGCAATAGCTCTAGGCTCAAAAACGGGTGATTTATGGTTTACTGATAAAATCTTTACCTTAGGATTAAACAGGTATCAGTTTTATGCAGGTATTGTCGCAATAGCTATGCTTGGTGCAATTGAGCTTATTCAGAATAAAACAAGTCTTATAAGCTTCATGCGCAGGCGACATTTCACAGTATGGTGGGGTGTAATAATTACTGCTGTAATCTTAATACTACTGATCGGAATATACGGCAACATGGAAGCTCAGCAGTTTATCTACTTCCAGTTTTAGAGGGTTTATGACAAAAGCAAACAAGAAAATTTTAATAAGAGGCATAATTTTATCGCTTATCGTTATAGTGATTGTTTATTTCTTAAATGAAGTCGCCAGAGTATCTGTATATAACAACAGATATCAAACGGTTAACTATTTTTACAGTCTTCCCGAAAATGAAACCGATATTTTGATTGTCGGCAATTCACATGCACAGGAAGGGATTAACGCCAACTTAGTTTCTGACATTCTTGACGCAAATGTATTTAACTTTTCTTTCTCTCAGCTTCAAACTCCGTCTGCATACTATTTTCTAAAAGAAGCATTTAAAAAGCAGTCTCCTAAAATTGTTATGCTCGAAGCATATACTTTAATTCAACAGTATCAGGGCGGTTCCGAGTTTATCCCGCTTAATCTTTCCAAAGTTAAATTTTATAATATGCTGGACGAGGAAAGAAACTTTATTAACTGTTTTTTCCCCATTGCAAGCAATCATAATTTCTGGGCAAGAAGCAATCCATTAAAATCAATGCGAAGAAACTTTAATGCAGGAAAGACAGCTCCTGTTCCGGTGAGCAATTTTAGGATTATGTCCGACCTTGCCGTTACACGTCACGAAATATACGACAGCGAAAAACGCATTAAAAATTTATTTGAGTACAGGCTTTCAAACCTTGAGGAAATACAAAACTTATGTGATAAAAACGGAGCAGAGCTTGTTGTTTTCATGCTTCCTCTATATAAAACACTTGTTGACCGTATAGATTATGACGGAGACTATTATAATACTATAAGCAATTTCTGCGATGAGCATAACATTATGTATATCGACTTTAATAAATTGGGTGACACCGATTGGACTCATAAGTACTACCGCGAACAGGATTATACTCACAACACTCATCTTAATGTTTACGGCCAGACGCTTATGTCTACCCAGCTTGCCCAAAAGATAAGCGAAATCTCAGAATATAACATAAACGAATATGAACAATCCGAAATTTTAATTACTGATTTTTTTAATTCAGTGCAAAATGAGAACAGCCTGCTTATAGTAGATGACTGCCCCAATCCTATAAACACTGATTTGAATTTCGAGACAAGCCAATATCTTGAAAGTCTAGGGATAGATACTTCTCACGCAAATAAAGAAGATGGACAACCTTTGGTATACTTCCTAGAAGATTCGTCCATCCTTATAGATTATATATTGCCTGAAAGCTTTGATTATGCCGGACACGGAGTGTCTCTATACGAGATTACGCCTTCCGGTGATATACTTCGAACATTTATCACCCGTTGGGATTATTTCGATACAGGTTTTATCAGATAATAAAACGCTCCAGATCATTTTCTTTTATAAGAGGCTTTAAGTGCTCCGAAACATATTCCTCATCAATTTTTAAATTGATTACAGGATGCTCGCCGTTGGCATTAAACGAAATATCCTCAAGCAAGTGCTCCATTATGGTGTGAAGTCTGCGAGCACCGATATTTTCTGTCGTTTCGTTAACCATAAATGCAAGCTCTGCAATTTTATCAATCGCACCTTCCTCAAACTCAAGCTCTACATTGTCCACTTCAAGCAAGCTTTTATACTGAAGCGTAATTGCATTCTTAGGCTGTGTCAGTATCTGCTTGAAATCTTCCTTCGTAAGACTGTTAAGTTCCACCTTAATCGGGAAACGCCCCTGAAGTTCAGGTATCAAGTCCGACACGCTTGACATGTGGAATGCACCTGCTGCAATAAATAGAATATAGTCGGTTTTTATTGCTCCGTATTTTGTGGACACTGTGCTTCCTTCAACAAGTGGTAAAATATCTCTCTGCACTCCCTGACGCGATACATCCGGACCGCCGGAGCTTCCCCTGCCTGTTATTTTATCAATCTCATCAATAAATACTATACCGTGCTTTTCAGCAAGCTCGCGTGCCTCTTCTTTGACCTGATCCATGTCAATAAGCTTGCCCGCTTCTTCCTGCTTAAATATTTTCTTAGCATTTTTAACAGATACAATTCTGCGCTTATATTTCTTCGGCATCATGCCGCCCATCATCTCGGAAAGATTAATTTCCATTCCGCTTCCGGGCATCATCTCCACAGCGTTGCCTGTGTCTTCAACTTCGATTTCAATCTCGATATCATCAAGCTTGCCCTGTGAAAGCTCCTCATACACACGGTCGCGCCTGCTTTTTTTCTGTTCAATCTCTTCGGGTGTTTCTGCCGGCTGCTGCGGAGGAGTAGGAGCAGCATTACCGAATATTGATCCCAATATATTTCCGCCGCTGGATCTGCTTTCTTTCCTGTCTTTAGTCACAAGTATATCAAGCAAACGCTTAAGAGCCAAAGCTTCAGCCTGTTTGTCCACGCCTTTTATCTTCTGCTCGCGAACCATACGCACAGCATTTTCCGCCAGATCTCGCACCATGGATTCAACATCGCGGCCCACATATCCCACTTCTGTAAACTTCGTAGCCTCAACCTTTACAAAAGGCGATTTAACCAGTCTTGCAAGCCTTCTTGCTATTTCCGTTTTACCAACGCCTGTAGGTCCCATCATTATGATGTTTTTGGGAGTTACCTCTCTCTGCATTTCTTCCTGAAGCATAGAGCGCCTGTATCTGTTGCGCAGTGCTATAGCTACTGCATGTTTTGCCTTATTCTGTCCAATTATATATTTATCCAGCTGGGATACTATCTCCTGCGGAGTTAAATTATGCTTTTCAAGTTTTTCCATAGTCTATTCACCTATTGTCTCTAATGTTATATTGTCATTTGTAAAAACGCACAGCTCGCTTGCTATCTTAATTGATTTTACAGCTATTTCAGCAGCAGGCAAATCAGTGTTACCCTTAAGTGCGCGTGCAGCAGAGAGCGCATAGTTCCCGCCGGATCCGATAGCTGCAATTGAGTCATCAGGATTAATAACTTCTCCTCCTCCAGACACCACTAGCAAATCGTCTTTATCAGCAACTATCATAAGCGCTTCAAGCTTACGCAGCACTTTGTCTCCGCGCCAATCACGGGCAAGTTCCACTGCGGCTCTTTTAAGGTTGCCTGAAAACTCCTGAAGCTTTCCTTCAAATTTCTCGCTAAGCGTAAAAGCATCTGCAACTGAGCCTGCAAATCCTAGTATCACTTTATCGTTATATATACGCTTTACTTTTGTGGCCGTAGCCTTCATTATGGTCTGCTGACCGCTTGTAACCTGACCATCGCCTGCTATGGCGCAAATGCCGTCTTTTTTGACAGCAACAATTGTTGTTCCTCTAAATTCCATTTTTATTGCCTTTCTATTTCATGCAGAATATTTTTTGCCCTCTCCAAGGCTCTTTTTGAATACTCCGCTCTTCTTTCCTTCTTGCCCCTGACACGGGTTTCAAGTGGTGTAATTATACCATAGTTAGCATTCATAGGCTGTAAACTTTCTGTGTCGTTATCGGTGCAGTAATCCATCAAAGCACCTATCATGGTGCGTACATCGGGAACCAACTCATCCTTGCCTAAAATCTTAAGCGCAAGGTTTATCCCAACCCATAATCCGCATGCGGCAGACTCCACATAACCTTCAACACCCATTATCTGTCCTGCAAAATAGATGTTGTCTCTGTTTTTCATTGAGCAATTATGATTTAAGATCGAAGGAGAGTTTATATAAGTGTTTTTATGCATCACTCCATATCTAAGAAAGTTGGCCTTCTCCAGCCCCGGAATCATTCTAAATACTTCTCTTTGTTCGTTGAATTTAAGCCTCGTCTGGAAGCCCACCATGTTATATATCGTTCCTGAATTATTATCCTGACGTAGCTGCACCACTGCAAATGGGCGCTTATCTGTATGTGGATTATAGATACCAACAGGTTTAAGCGGGCCAAAAGCCATGGTCATATGTCCGCGTTTTGCAATGTTTTCAATCGGCATACAGCTTTCAAACACATGGCTGTCTTCAAAACCGTGTATAGGTGCTGTCTCAGCTTCCATAAGTCTTTTGTAAAACGCATTATACTGCTCTTCATCCATAGGGCAGTTAATGTAATCATCGCCTTTGTTATAGCGTGAACCTTTAAACGCAATGTCCATATTTATAGATTCTGTATCAATAATAGGAGCAGCAGCATCATAGAAAAAAAGGCTGTCTCCCGCAAGCTCTTTAATCTTTTCGGAAAGCGCGTCAGAAGTTAACGGCCCTGTTGCAATTACATTTATTCCATCAGGAAGATCCGTTACCTCTTTGTAAATAACATTAATGTTTTCATGCGATGTAATCTTGTGTGTAATATATTCCGAAAACCTCTCGCGATCCACCGCAAGCGCTCCTCCTGCCGGAACGCTGTGTTTGTCTGCCGCTTCAATTATAAGCGAGCCAAAAAGACGCATCTCTTCTTTTAAAAGTCCTGATGCGCTGTCGATATTGTTTGCTTTAAGTGAGTTTGAGCATACCAGCTCCGCCAAAGTGTCTGCTTCATGTGCCGGAGATTTTTTCTCCGGTTTCATCTCATAAAGATTTGCCTTTATTCCCCTGTTTGCCAGCTGCCACGCAGCTTCGCAGCCTGCAAGTCCTGCCCCAATAATATTTATCATAACTATCTCCCTTTAAGAGCATATTTATTTCCGGGCAGTTTGTCAATCACTCCTTTTATCTCCATCGTAACAAGAACCGCAGCAAGATGAGGCGCAGTAAAGTCTCCTTCCGCCAATATCTCGTCAAACTGAGCCTCTCCCTGTTCAAGATATCTCGCAATTGTTACTTCCTGCATGGTTAGCTGTCCGAATGACGGAGTGACAGATGTTATATCTTTAACTCCTTCTTCTTTCCAGCCAAACCATGAGAGCACATCCTTATGCGAAGTGACAACCGCTGCACCGTCGCGTATCAATTTGTTTGGTGTTTCTGATTTTAAGGATGTTATGTTCCCCGGAACTGCCAACACTTCCCTTCCCTGTGATTGTGCATGATCGATTGTAATATTCGTTCCGCTTTTATCTGCTGCTTCAACCACCATAACTCCGTGAGACAATCCGCTTACAATCCTGTTTCGTGCAGGGAAAAATCCCGGAAAAGGCTGCATGCCTACCGTATATTCGGATATAATGACACCCGTTTCAATGATTTCATCATATATCTTTTTGTTTTCCCTGGGGTAAACGATGTCCACGCCGCAGCCAAGAACCGCAATTGTAGGTGCGTTATTTTTAAGCGCAGCCGTGTGTGCCAGAGAATCAATGCCCCTTGCCATTCCCGAAACTATTGTCACACCGTTTGCAGCCAAGCCGTCACACACTTTTTCGCACGCCATAGTGCCGTATCGCGTAGGTTTTCTGGTGCCGATTACGGCAAGTTTTTTATCATTATTTAAAATGTCTGCATCTCCTTTGCAAAACAAAACAAGCGGCGGATCATAAATTTGTTTTAAGTTTTCAGGATATTTATCATTGGAAAGAGTAAGCGCATAAACATCTTTTTGATTTAACAAATCAACATATTGATCCGGCGTTGAGCCTTCATATCTTTTAAATATGCTTCTTTGAGCTTTTATATTAAGCCCTATTGTTTCCATGTCCGAGCGCAGTTTCTTTCGAGCTTCAGAAACATCTCCTGCATAAAAGCTTAATATCTTTTTAAATGCAACAATGCCTACATTTTCAATGCTTGCCAGCCAAAGCCATTCTTTTTCTTCTTTAGAGTAATTCATTTTATCCTTACAATTTACTTATTTTGTATTTAATATATCATATTGGAGATATAATAGTCTATATTGATAAAATAAAAACCGCTTTGCTATTATAACAAAGCGGCTGCTTTCAATCTTTCATCATCTGTATTGTTCCACAACCTTTTTAATCTCAGGCAATGCCTTCATAAAGGCTATAACCACGTCAGGATCAAAATGTTTCCTCGACTCGCCAACTATATACTCTACAGCTTCATCAACAGGCCACGCTCTTTTATAAGGCCTCTCCGATATTAAAGCGTCAAACACATCGGCTACAGCAGCTATTCTTCCGTATATGTGAATGTCTTCACCTGCAAGCCCTTCGGGATATCCCTCACCATTCCATTTTTCGTGGTGCTGGTAAGCAACTATCTTTGATGCTCTCATAATCTCAGATTCAGCCTTGCCTATTATCTCGGCGCCAATAGCACAGTGGCTTTTCATAATCTCCCATTCATCGGGATCAAGTTTCCCAGGCTTTTGAAGAACCTTGTCCGGAATGCCAATCTTGCCAATGTCATGCATCGGAGATGTGTGGAGAAACAAATCCATCTTGTCCTGATCAAATCCATACGCTTCTGCGATAAGATAGCATGTCTTGCTCATTCGGATAATGTGATTGCCTGTCTCGTTGTCTTTATATTCAGCAGCTATGCCAAGCTTTCTAATAATCTCAAGCCTTGCTTCAATAAGCTCTTTTGTTTTCTCATTAACCTGATGTGCTAAAAGCTTTTTCTGATTGTACAATGACAGCTGTGTTTTTACCCTTCCCTTTAAAACAACAGGACTTATTGGTTTTGTAATATAGTCAACAGCTCCTAAAGCAAAGCCTTTTGCTTCATCAAAATCTTCATTTTTAGCAGTTACGAATATAATCGGGATTTCATTTGTAAGAGGATCTGCTTTTAATATTTTAGTAGCCTCAAAACCGTCCATTTCAGGCATTATAATGTCCATTAAAATGAGGTCTGGCAAAAATCTTCTAGTTAATGTGACTGCCATTTTGCCGTTGGTTGCAAATTTAATGTTATATTCTCTTCTGAGAAGTCCGTCAATAACATCAATGTTTTCCTTTATGTCATCTACAACCAGTATCGTCTGTTTATTTTTATCATCCTTCAGTCTATTCTCATCCATAGTGCATCCTCTCAATCATCCCTTTACATACTGCATGGGCTTTATCGAAATCATAATCTTCAATTAGTTTTCCCAACTCATTAAAGTTTTTGTCTTCTTTTAAGGCTCTTACGTTTTTTATTTCTTTATATAATTGTTTTGCATCTGTATTATACTGTTCAAGAGCGGAACATATCTCTTCTAGTTTGCTTCTAAGCTCATCTTCATCCATATCAATCAATTCCTGACTATCTTCGTCAGAAACAATAATTTCCTTTAATATATGATATATCTGATTTATTGTGCTTTCAAGTAAATAATTAATATCTTCTATCTTTTTTCTGAGTTTTTCATCAGAATAAGAATCTTCTTTTATTCCTTTTTCAACCATCTGTATTTTTTCTCGCAGTTTTTTTGCGCCGATATTTCCAGCTACACCTTTTAATCTGTGAAGCGATTTTTTCATTTCATCCAAATTACCTTGTTCGCACAAATAAATAAGCTCGCTGCCAAAAGTTTTATTGCTGTCTGCAAACTTCTTTAAAATACTTATGTAAAGTTCTTTATTTCCGCCGACTCTTGTAAGGCCGTCTCCTGCATCAATAAGATTAAGCTTTCTAATCAGGACTTCCTCCGAAATTTCAGTTGCTTTATTCTCATTCTCAGCAGATTGTCTTATCTCTCGCTTGTCAGGTAAGATATACTCCACCATTACTTCAAACATCTGTTTTTTATCAATAGGCTTTGCGATGTAGCTGTCCATTCCTGCTTTTTTCGCCTTTTGTATAGTGCCTTCCATAGCATCTGCGCTTAGTGCTATAATCGGAGTCTTAACGCCATAATCTTCTCTGATTGTTTTGGTTGCTTTGTAACCGTCCATAACGGGCATCTGAAGGTCCATAAAAATCAAATCGTATTCCTCATGATACTTCATCTTTTCTGCAGCCAGCTGACCGTTTCCTACAAGCTCCACCCAGAAACCTTCATGTTCAAGCAACTCTTTTACTACCTGCTGGTTAATCTCGTTGTCTTCTGCTACCAGAATTTTCGCTCCGCGTATATCATCAAATCCTTTTGGATAAACACTCTTTGATGTTTCTTTCTCGGCTTTGCCGTCAATATACAGTCCAACTATTTTGTTATAAAGCGAAGACTGCGTAATTGGTTTCTGCATCACCTCATCAATTCCGGTTTTCAGGGCCTCATCATAAAGTTCCTGCCTGCCGTATGAGCTTATAAGTATAATCTTTGGAACCTTTTTCGCCATTTGTTTTATTTTTTTCCAGGCTTCAATGCCTGTAATCCCACCCATCTTATAGTCAAAAAGCAGCAGGTCAAAATCTTCTTTTTTTGCCTTTGAAACAGCCTCTTCTCCGCTTGATGTCAGTTCGGCCTGAATATTAAAAGCCGAGAGATATTTGTCCAAAACTTCTCTTGCATACTCATTGTCCTCAGCAATCAATACTTTAAGATTTTCAATCTGTTTTGGAACAGCTTTTTCTTTAGAATTTATCTCTCTGCTAATTTTAAACGGGCATGTGAAAACAAATTCACTCCCTTTTCCAAATTCGCTTTCCGCCCAAATACTGCCTCCCATAAGGTATACAAGCTTTTTGCATATGCTTAATCCAAGACCTGTTCCCCCGTATTTTCTTGTAGTAGAAGCATCTGCTTGAACAAATGGTTTAAACAGACCGGACAGCTGTGTTTCTGTCATACCTATTCCGGTGTCCTTGACGATAAACTTTAATACAACTGATTTCTTTTTAACTTTTTCTGCTTCAATCTTAATAAAAACCTCGCCCTTTTCGGTAAACTTAATGGCATTGTTTGCAAGGTTTAAAAGCACCTGCTCTATTCTATGCGGATCTCCTACCAATCCATAAGGAATATCTTCCTGCTTCGAAATTATAAACTCGATGCCCTTATCGCCAGCCTTTAAAGAAAGAACATCGGACAAGCTTGAAAGAACATCGTCCAGTCTGAAATCAATCTTTTCAACAGGCATATTCCCTGATTCGATTTTCGAAAAATCCAATATATCATTTATAATGTTAAGAAGATTTTTTGCAGCATTTTGCACCTTTGTAACATAGTCAGCCTGCTTTGGTTCAAGCTTTGTATATCCAAGCAAATCCATAAGTCCGATAATTGCATTCATAGGTGTTCTTATTTCATGGCTCATGTTTGCTAAGAATTCGCTTTTTATCCTTGCCGCTTCCTCTGCTATCGCTCTGGCATCCTGAAGCTCTTCAAAAGTTTTTGCATTATTGAGTGCGATAGAAGCCTGCGCAGCGAAGGCTTCCGCAATTTCAGAGTTGTTTTTGTCGTAATATCCTAAAGTGTATGAGTCCATCGTAAGCTGCCCTATGACTTTGTCATTTATTATAAGAGGAACTGCTATAAAAGAGCGTATCTTTTTCCCCTCCGACATATCAACAAAGTCATCATGTGTCCTGACATCAGAAATTGTAACTGATGCTTTGTTGGCCAAAACATCATTGTTTATTGTTCCTATGTTCCTGTCAAACTTCATCCCAATTACTTCTTCCGGATGCTTGAATCCCTCGCAGTATATTATTTTAAACATACTGTTTTCATATTCCTGAATTGTTGCTGAATCAAAATGAACAACCTGCCTAAGACTGTCCATTATTGTTTTCAGAACATCATTTAAATTAATAGTGCTCCTTATAGCCAAAGATGCCTGATAAAGTTTCTCCACTTTTTCAAGTGCGCTTTTTATCTCTTCTCGCTGTCTTTTGCGCTCGGTTATATCCCTGAAAACAATTACAGCGCCTTCGATTTTTTTGTTGTTTATTATCGGAACGCTTGTGTATTCAGCATCAAATCCGCTGCCGTCTTTTCTGAAAAGCTTCTCAGCAACTGCAAGACTTTTTTCTCCTTTTGTATAAGTTTTAAACATTGGGCATTCAGAAAGTGGATATTTTGAGTTATCCGGTTTTTTGTCATGAATTGCATTGTGAAGATGCCTTCCCAAGATATCTTTTTCCTGATATTGAAGAAGTTCAAGCGCTTTAGTGTTTATTACATTAATGAATCCGTTTACATCCACTCCGATGATGCCGTCTCCGGCAGACTCTAGAATAAGCTTAACTTTTCTTTCTGCTTCTTTTCTTTCCTCGACATGCTTTTTTAAAGTCCTATTCCAGAAAAACAAAAGAAGCAGCAACCCAACAACGGCAGGTACTACAAAAAGAATTATTCTGTAAACATGTCTTAATTCCGTCCTGTCTTCTATGCCAAGCCACTTGTTTCTAATTGCAATACGTTCTTCTTCGGATATCTTGGCAAGCGCCTTGTTTAGTATTGATGCAAGTATTTCATTATCATTAGTAATAGCCATTCCAAGGCTGCTTGTTTCATTGTCGATGATATCATCAGCTTTGATATTGGTTATCCCCATCTGCGTTGCCAAATATTTCGCACTTGCATAATTTGCAACTATTGCATCAATTTCTCCTACTGAAAGCGCAGTCAGCAGGCTTTCGGTATCATCATATAAATATGGTGTTATTTCAGTTTCATATGCTAAGTAACTGTAATTCGAGCTGTTTCTCTGAACGCCGACTTTTATTTCACTCAAATCATTAAAACTATAGGATTCGCTGCTTTCCAGAGAAAAAATTGCACGCTGGAATTTAAAATAACCTTCTGTACATTTAAACAGGTCTTGCCTTTCGATAGTAAGTCCTACACAAGGCAGAAGATCAACTTTTCCTTTAAGGGCCAAATCATATGCTTCAGTCCATGTAAGTCCTTCCTGTATTTCAAATGTAAGTCCAGTTTTAATTTCTATAAGCTTTAGATAATCAGCTGCCATGCCTTTGTAGTTGCCGTCACTGTCGATAAATTCATAAGGCTGGAACATGGGATCAACCGCAGTTATAACTACGGGATGTTCTTGGATATATTCTAATTCTTCCTCAGTGAAATCATTTTCATCAGCTCTTGCTGAATAAGGAAGTATAAGCTGAACCAATAGTACAGCAATTACTAATATTGCAGCTTTTACTTTTTTGCTAGGTCTCATAATAACAGCCCAATCTTATAAATCAGTCGATAGGTTTTCTGTTTTCTATGTTTTGCAATGCTTCGCTTATGTCGATTTCACCGGTTGCTGCTATATGCATATAGTATGCATATATATTTTTATATATAGATACCCATTCCGAGGAGGGTGTGTTAATGCTTGGCATCTCATAGCCTTCAATAAAAACAAGAAACTCGGGGTATCTTGTGAAAAATGCAGAGCTTTCCATGTCAGTCCTGAGAGGCACTCTGTATGGATAATATGTTTCATACTTATCGTCATACTCACCATCCATCACGCGCTCCAACGTGCTTTTTTTGAGCAAGTATGAAACAAAATCTTTCGCACCTTCAACATCACCGGAGTCTTTGGATATTGACAGCATAAGCGGACCTACTTCAGAATACATGCCCATCTGAGCAAGCGATATCGCACCGGTTTCAAAGCCAGCATTGCTTTTCCATATATCCGTAATTCCCCACGGTCCCTGTATCTCAAAAGCAATCTCACCGACGCGGAATGCGTCCATAACGTCTTCTCCGGTATGTTCCTGCCATCCGTCCTGTGCGTATGCGCCAAGTTCGTTTATATAAAAATCTATTGCGTTATATGACTGTTCGGAGTTTATCATTACTTCAGTTTGAATCCCATCTGTATCGCAGCCTGCAAGGCATCCTCCGAAAGTGTATATAAATTGGCTCATCATCCAGGTGATATCATGACTTTCAGCACCAATCAATCCCAATCCTTTTTTACCGGTATTATCATTAATTGTTTTACATGCATCCAGCAAATCATCCAAGGACGTAAATTGTTGCGGGTCAACTCCTGCCTTTTCCACAATATCTTTGTTATAAATTAAAGCCATGGAATGTCCTATCCATGGTACAGAAACTATTTTCCCGTTTGATTTAGCCATCTGTTTTACAGTTTCGTAATACAGCTCATCATACAGCTCGTATATATCGCCCAGTTCAATGAACTCACCTGAGATTTGAGTGTCTCTTACATATCTGTACGGAACCATATAAACATCTGTTTCATCTTTTTCAAGCTCAGAAATAAAGTCTGTAAAAACTTCATTGCCTCCTACAAGATTAACATGAACTTTCTTCTGTGAACCGTTATAAGCGTCAACAATTTTGCCTATAGCAACACCTCTTGCGCTGTGAAGCTCCCAAGTTATTCTAAAGTTGATTTCAGTTGGGGAAAATATATTAGAATCACCTAAAGTGATATACAGTATAATTACTACTGCAACTATGACAAACAATAAAATTGGAATAATTATTTTTATTTTCATCATAACGCCCGCACATCAAACTTTGTTCTTTATAATAAGTTTATCTGTAAATCTTATTATACCAAATATAGACATAAAGTCTATAAATTTATATTAGTATTTTAACAAAAAAGGAAGGTTTCCCTTCCTTTTTATTGGCTTTTATTCAGTTTATAAGCCATTTGATATCTCTTTTATGTACTCTTCGGCCGCTTTTATATCTCCGTCGATTTTGTAAACCATGTCCACAATAGCGGATCCGACTATTACTCCGTCTGCATATTTTGCGAAACGCCTTGCTGCTTCATTGGAGCTGATCCCGAAACCTACGGCAATCGGCAAATCAGTCTGAGACTTAACATCGTCAAGATACTCCAATATATCTTTTCTGAATTCGTTTCTCATTCCGGTAACTCCCATTGCCGAAACACAGTATACAAAACCTGCTGAGCCTTTACATATATCTTTAACCCTGTCTTTTGAAGTTGGCGCAACCAGCGGGATAAGACAAATGTCTTTTTCATCTGTGTGAACTTTCAGTTCGTCTCTTTCCTCAAGCGGAAGATCCGGTACAATAAGCCCGTCTATACCAACTTTACTGCACATTTCAGTAAATTCCTTGCAGCCCATGCTGTATATTGTGTTGTAATAGACTAAAAACAACAGAGGAACTTCCGTTTTTGAACGTATGTTCTTTACTGCATCAAAGACTTTCTTTACTGTTATACCCGCCTCAAACGCCCGAAGCCCTGCCTGCTGGATAACAGGACCATCAGCTAGTGGGTCAGAATACGGAATGCCAAGTTCGATTATATCCGCGCCTCCGCGCTCCAATGCCAAAACAAGCTCTTCGGTTTTTTCTATGTTTGGATCACCTGCAGTAAGATATCCGATAAAGGCCGTTTTGCTTTTTTCTTTAAGGTCTATAAATTTAGCAGTTATCCTATTCACTTAAATCACCTTCTTTTTCAGCAAGAGCAATTACTGTATGCATATCCTTATCTCCCCTGCCGGAAATATTGATAACAACAATTTCATCCTTTTTCATCTTGGGAACTATTTTAAGAGTATGTGCAACGGCATGCGCGCTTTCAAGTGCGGGAATAATCCCTTCAGTTCTAGAAAGATAGTGAAGCGCACTAACAGCCTCATCATCCGTTATGCTTACATATTCAGCCCGGCCTGTTTCAAAAAGATATGAATGCTCAGGACCGATTCCCGGATAATCAAGCCCGGCAGAAATTGAATATACAGGGTAAACATTTCCGTCGTCATCCTGAATAAGATATGTCTTCATTCCATGAATTATTCCTTTGCGGCCTCTAGCAAAAGTCGCAGCGTGAAGCGGTGTATCAATCCCTTTCCCCGAGGCTTCAACTCCGATAAGTTTTACACTTTCATCTTCTATAAACGGATAAAACATACCGGCTGCATTGCTTCCTCCGCCAACGCAGGCGACTACTGCGTCCGGAAGCCTTCCTTCCTTTTTGAGCATCACTTTCTTTGTCTCATCGCCGATTATCCTCTGAAAGTCGCGGACCATCAAAGGGTACGGATGAGGCCCCACAACAGAGCCGATTATATAAAAAGTGTCTTCGGCCGTTCTTACCCACTCTCGGATAGCCTCGTTTGTTGCATCCTTTAGTGTCTGCGTTCCGCTTTCTGCAGGAACAACTTTTGCTCCCAACATTTCCATGCGAAAAACGTTGAGTTTCTGGCGTTCCATATCCTCGCAGCCCATAAATACGGTGCATTCCATCTTAAACAGTGCGGCTCCTGTTGCTGTTGCAACGCCGTGCTGTCCTGCACCCGTTTCCGCAATGACCTTCTTTTTGCCCATTCTTTTGGCCAATAGTATCTGCCCTATCACATTGTTTATCTTGTGAGCACCGGTATGGTTTAAATCTTCTCTTTTAAGATAAACCTTCGCACCTCCGAGCTCATCTGTAAGATTCTTGGCGAAGTACAGAGGGGTTGGTCCTCCGGCATATTCTCTGATATAGTAGTTATACTCCTCCCAGAATTCCGGATCATTTTTCGCTTCATTATATGCCTCCTCCAGTTCATTTAAAGGTCTCATCAAAGATTCGGGCACATACTGTCCTCCGAATTCTCCGAATTTTGTCCTATTCATAATCTTTCACCATCCTTATAAGTCTAAAAACCTTATCTTTTGTTTTCTGAAGTTTACCGCCTATTATCTCTTCAGCTCCGCTTGATATGTCCACGGCATAAGGTTTAGTTTGTTTTATTGCTTGTACTATGTTCCCTGCATTAAGTCCGCCTGCAAGTATAAGACATATATCTTTGTCCAGCCCCCTGAGAATATCCCAGTTAAAGGTTTCTCCCGTTCCGCCTTCCTTACCTTTCACATAAGAGTCTGCCACTATTCCCTCAACATTTCCGAATCGGTATGCTCCATTTGCTTTTGCAATGCTTGTATCATCTTTAATACTAACCGCATACCATACAGGTATATTAATCTCTTTTATCATTTCTTCTGTATAGTTTTTGTGGACCTGTGCAATGTCAAGCCTTGCTTGTTCTGCTATATTGTTTATTTCATCAACACTGTGGTTTACAAATATACCGCATCTAATGATATCTTTCCGCAAAGCATCTGAAAGCTCTCTTGCTTTATTTAAAGATACTTTTCTTTTGCTCTCCGCAAAAACAAATCCCACAAAATCAACATCAGATTCATTTAAAAACTCAACTTCTCTTAAGCTTGTTATCCCGCATATCTTAATTTTTGTAGGCATCTTTAAACTCCGCCGAAAGTTTCATAATATCACCGCTTCTCATAAAGCTCTCACCAACCAATACAGCATGCGCTCCGGTGTTTTTTATTGCCGCTATGTCATTCGCCGTGTGAAACCCGCTCTCGCTAACTACTATTTTCCCTTGAGGAATTATTTCAGCGACTTTTGCTGTCGTCATTAAATCTACTTTAAAAGTATTTAAGTCTCGGTTGTTCACACCTATTATCTCAGCTCCGGCATTTAAGGCAATTTCTGCTTCTTCAACGCTGTGTGTTTCAACCAATGCGTCAAGCCCGATTTTTTCTGCAGTTTCTAGTAAATTGCTAAGCTCTATTTCTTTAAGCATTGCGACAATAAGCAATACAGCACTCGCTCCTATAGCTTTTGCATGATATATCTGATAGTCATCGAAAATAAAGTCTTTTCGAAGTATAGGCATATAAACTGCATTTGCCGCATCGCGCAGATAATTGGGGCTTCCAAGAAAAAAGTCCTCCTCGGTAAGCACGGAAAGCGCGTCAACACAACCTTCATACTCTTTAGCTATTGCAACAGGATTAAAATCCGGCTTTATCAGTCCTTTTGACGGCGAAGCTTTTTTTATCTCGCCTATTATTGACAAACCGTCTTTTATAAGAGCCTGTTTAAAACTTGGTCTGCTGTCAGCGTCATTTGCAATAGCCTTCATATCAGAAAGCTTAATAGCTTGTTTTTGTTCTGCAAGCCTTTCATGCTTTTTTGCGACTATTTTTTTAAGAATCGAAGGCGTGCTCATACGGTATTGCTCACCTCGACAAGCTTGTTAAGCACAGCTTTAGCTCTTCCGCTGTCAACTATCTCACTTGCAAGCTTAATTCCTTCTTCAAGGGATTCAGCTTTTTTGCCAACATAAAGTGCTGCTGCTGCATTAATTAGCAATATATCTCTTTTTGCACCATCAAGTTTTCCATCAAATAAGTCTCTTATAATCTGTGCATTTTCTTTTGCATCTCCGCCTTTAACATCGGAAAGCGGTGATTTATTTATTCCTAACTTCTCAGGATCTATATCATATGTTGCTACTTTGCCTTCTTTAAGCTCTGCAGCATATGTTAAGCCGGATACAGATATCTCATCCAATCCATCAGCTCCGTGAACCACAAGCGCACGCTCTACTCCGATTTTCCCTAAAACTTCAGCAAGCGGCTTAACCAGTGATTTATCAAACACCCCCAGCACCTGCGCCTTTGCACCTGCAGGATTGCTTAAAGGGCCCAGTATATTAAACATTGTCCGAAATCCTAATCCTCGCCTAACTCCCATAACATATTTCATGGCGCTGTGGTGGCTTGGCGCAAACATAAATCCCATGCCTGCGTTAAGAACGCAGTTTTTAACCTGTTCCGGATTAAGTGTAATGTTTACTCCCAACTCCTCCAGGACATCGGCACTTCCGCATTTGCTGGTAAGCGATCTGTTTCCATGCTTTGCGACTTTTATCCCGGAAGCTGCTGCTATAAAAGCAACTGCGGTCGATATATTGTATGTTCCAGAAGCATCCCCGCCCGTTCCGCAAGTGTCAAGCGCATATACATCCGATAAATCAACTCCCGTTGCTTTCTCGCGCATGACCTTTGCCGCAGAAGATATTTCCTCCACAGTTTCTCCTTTTATCTTAAGCGCCGTCAAAAATGCGCTTAGCTCAATCTCCGACACCTCACCGCTCATAATCGCATTCATTGCGTCAGTCATTTCGGAAGCTGTCAGGTTTTGATTATTTACAACTTTAATAAGTGAATCGCGTATCATAATTTCTCCTTATATCTTCAAAAAGTTTTCAATTAGTTTCATTCCTTCAGGAGTGTAGATTGACTCAGGATGAAACTGCAGTCCGTATATCGGATAATCCTTATGCTCTACAGCCATTATTTCTCCGTCTTCCGTTTTAGCTGTAACTTTAAGAAACTCAGGCACAGTGCCGTCTATTATCGCAAGCGAGTGATATCTGGCTGCCTGCATAGGATTAGGCAGTCCTTTAAACATCACGCTGTCATCATGTTCTATCATGGAAAACTTTCCGTGATACAGTTTTTTTGCATGACTAACTGTTGCTCCAAAAGCTTGGCCTATGCACTGATGACCAAGGCAGATGCCCAATATCGGAATATCTTTGCCGAATTCTTTTATAACGTCAATTGATATTCCTGCATCGTCAGGAGTTCCCGGGCCTGGAGATATAATAATCTTTTCAGGATTAAGTTTCTTAATTTCATCTATTGTAATCTTATCGTTGCGGATTACTTTAATATCAGGATTTATGCTTCCTGCATACTGATAGACGTTGTATGTAAATGAATCATAGTTATCAATCAATAAAATCATA
This sequence comes from Christensenellaceae bacterium, assembly GCA_963677605.2. GTDB lineage: Bacteria > Bacillota > Clostridia > Christensenellales > UMGS416 > JAGLOK01. The sequence continues at coordinate 159,472 of CAXXDX010000004.1, forward strand.
TGCGCCTACCCTTCCAAAACCTTCATCAAAGCACGGGCTTTGTTTTCGGTTTCCTCAAATTCATTTTCAGGCACAGAATCTGCAACTATTCCTCCGCCAGCCTGTACATATACCTTGCCTTCGTTTATAACCATAGTACGTATCGCAATGCACATATCCATGTCGCCGTCAAAACCAAAATATCCTATAGCTCCGCCATATGTTCCGCGCATTTCAGGCTCAAGCTCTTCTATTATCTCCATAGCGCGGATTTTCGGCGCACCGGATAAGGTTCCTGCAGGCAAGAATGTGGAAAGCACATCAAAAGCATCTATATCGTCTCGTTTTTTTCCTTCAACAAGGGATACAAGGTGCATAACATGCGAGTAGTTTTTTACTTCCATCATTTTCGGTACAGTGACAGTTCCGATTTTTGCAACTCTGCCCATGTCGTTTCTACCTAAATCGACAAGCATAGTATGCTCGGAAGTTTCTTTCTCATCTCCCAAAAGGTCAGCTGCAAGCGCTGCATCTTCTTCCGCAGTGTTTCCTCGTTTCCTCGTTCCGGCTATAGGACATGTTGTTATATTGTCTCCGCGCACTCCAACAAGCATCTCCGGTGAAGAACCAGATATTTGATAATTACCAAAGTTAAAATAAAATAGATATGCTGATGGATTAACCTGCCTTAGCTTTCTGTAAAGCGTAAAAGGATTTGCATCACATTCGACTGTCCATCTCTGTGACAGTACAACTTGAAATATATCGCCTTCGTAAATATATTTTTTTGCTTTCTCCACCATCTCGCGGTGCTGATCTCTCGTCACATTGGACACAGGCTTACCACTCACGGTTTTTCTTGTAATATCATCTAGGACAGGTGGGTTTTTAAGCATTTGTTCCATTTGTTCAAGTTTCTTTTGCGCCGCATCTTTCCCGCTTTCGGTATCTTCATCAAGTACCACAAGGTTAATCTTTTGAAACTGATGGTCAAATGCAATAAGTTCTTTTACAAAGAGAAGATTAACATCCGGAAGACCCAGTACATCTTCATTAATGCTAGGCAGTGTTTCATATTGTCTTATAATGTCATAGCTTATTGAGCCTACTGCTCCGCCGACAAACGGTATATCAGTATTATTAATAATCTTATAAGCGCCTACATATTCGCGCACAACATCAAGAGCCCTTCCGTCTTTCACAGACAGCTTGCCTCTTTGCTCGATTACAACCTTATCTTTTTTTGATTTAATTGTTAGGTATGGATTTTTGCCCATAAAGGAATACCTTCCCTTGGGCATTTCAGCGCTTTCCAACAGAAAGCCTTGACTTTCACCTACATATTTAGAGTAGAGCGTAACCGGTGTTTCCATATCTCCGGATATGCTTTTAATGTAGGGAATTAATGTGACAATTCCCATCTCGTCTTGTCTCCTCTCGTCTATTCTAATACTAATCTAATCTAAATCATAGTCTTTTGGGTTATCAAACTATAATTTTCGATTATGTTATCACACCTTTTATGTAAAGTAAAGCCAAAAAACATGATTTTATAATTTACCGTAATGTTTCCTATGATTAGTGCATATTGCGTGACTTAGTCACAGATATCATATATATCTATGTTTATAATTTTTTCAAAGGAGTCTTTATGCCAAAACCACAGAAAAACCATCAAAATATTTTCTTTATATTTACTGTAATTTTCTTTATTCTGGGGATTCTAAACATCGCATTTGCATCTGTCGGAATTATCTGTATATTAACACCAATCATTCTATTTGCAGTTTATAAAGAAAGAATCTGGTGCAAGTATTACTGTCCTAGGGCAGGATTTTTCACAAAGGTGTTAAGCAAGATCAGTTTAAAGCGCAAACTGCCTAAGTTTTTTACAGGAAAGAAGCTTATTGAAGGAGTTATAATTTACTTTGGAGTCAATCTTCTTTTTATCACCATGTCAACAATTATGGTATCCCTTGGCAGAATAGCTCCTATTGAACAGATTCGATTCCTTATATTCTTCGGTCTGCCTATAACCCTTCCTCAGCTTGTTAGCATATCTGCTCCATTATGGCTTGTGCACTTTGGATACAGGATGTACTCAGTAATGTTTACTTCCATTGTTATAGGCCTTGTTTTGGGTTTTATATACATGCCAAGAGCATGGTGTGTGATATGTCCTATCAAAACAATAACCTCTAACAAGAAAAAAGCCGAAAGAAACATTTAATTTCTTTCGACTGTATTGATTATTTGTGTTTTAAACTTTCAGTCTAATTACATTCCATGAAGCTTTTTTAAGAGAAGCAGTTAATACTCCCGAATCCACTTCGGAGCTTTTTGCTGAAACCGGACATACAGTCTCTCCAGCTGGACCGTTTGCGACTTTAAGGTCAAACCCTTCAAGCTCAATATGTTCAATCAGTTTTACATCGCCAAAGCTTTTTAAATCGCAGTCAAACTGAATATCATCTTTAAGGCTGCGGTTTACCGCAAACACTGTAACCTCGCCTTTTTCTTCATTATAAACCGATACAGCATCGATATCTTCAACATCGGTAAAGTCTTTAGTATCATGCTTGGGTGAGGTCAAAATCGTCCTTAAAGCAGTTCCTCTTCCGTACATTGACGCATGCATAAACGGATAGAATATTGTCTGTCTCCATGCAGGGCCGTCTTTTTCCGTCATGATGGGTGCGATAACATTTACTAGCTGAGCAAGGCAAGCCATTTTTACACGGTCAGCATGTCTTAAAAGAGTTATTATAAGCAATCCAACCATTAATGCATCTTCAAAATTATAATGATCTTCAAGAAGAGCCGGAGCAATCTGCCATGGTTTATTTTTCATGCTGTCATTATCTTTTGCAACTGAGTGATACCAAACATTCCACTCGTCAAAACTTAGCATAATGTCTTTTTTGCTACGCTTTTTAGCTTTCACATAATCACAAGTTGAGATAACAGTTTTAATAAAATGATCCATATTAAGCGCTGAAGCCAAATAGTTTTCAGTATCATTTTTGTTGTTACCAAAATAATGATGGAGGGAAACATAGTCCACAAACTCATAGGTATGCTCAAGAGTTACGGCCTCCCATTCAGGGAAAGTAGGCATATTGCTGTGAGAGCTTCCACATGAAACAAGCTCGATGCTTGGATCAATAAGCTTCATGGCTTTAGCCGTTTCATATGCAAGCCTGCCGTATTCAGTCGGAGTTTTTGAACCCAGCTGCCAAGGGCCGTCCATTTCATTTCCAAGACACCACACTTTTATATCATGGGGATCTTTAATACCATGGGATATACGCATATCGCTATACTTTGTTCCTGACGGATGGTTGCAGTATTCAAGAAGATTGCATGCTTCTGCCACTCCTCTTGTTCCTAAGTTTACAGCCATCATTACATCGGAGTTTGCCTTCTTACACCATTTTGCAAATTCATTGACACCTATTTCATTGGGCTCAAGTGTGCGCCATGCAAGCTCAAGTCTCTTTTCTCTTTTAGGGCCTACGCTGTCTTCCCAGTCAAAGCTTGAAACAAAGTTTCCGCCGGGATATCTTATAATTGGAACATTGAGCTCACGCACCAGATCTATTACGTCAGTTCTAAATCCGTCTTCATCCGCAGTTTCATGTCCCGGCTGATATATTCCTTCATAAACAGCCCTTCCAAGGTGTTCAATAAACGATCCATATATTCTCGAATCGATATCACCGATTTTAAAATTTCTGTCAACTATCATTTTAGCTTTTTTGCTCATAAGATATCCTCCATTGTTAATTTATAAGTACACCAATTGAAATGATAAGACTATGGCTATTTAATGTCAACCATCATCTTCTATATATTCATTTTAATCATAAGAAGATTAATTTTTATCATTAATATTCTTGTAATTTAAGAGTCACTAATATAAGCTTTGCATATACTAAACTATATGGAGCTTTTATGAATAGTTTTAAATCAGCACAATGGATTACTTCTGCAATTTATTCAGAAGTTTCTCCCATTGATGTCTTTAAAAAGGAAATGTCGGATAAAGAAATTACGCGTCATGATGATAAATATAAAAACAATCACATGCTTGTCCGAAAAGTCTTTAATATTGACAGTGTTTTAAAAGACACCAAAATAAACATTACAGCGGATGATTATTATAAACTATATATAAACGGAAACTTCATCGGACAAGGTCCTGCTCAATCATATTATTTTTCCTATAACTTCAACACATATGAAATATCTAAATATCTTGTCGAAGGCGAAAATATAATCGCAGTTCATGTTTTCTATCAGGGAGAAATAAACAGAGCATACAACAGCGGTGATCTTCGGCAGGGCATTATAGCTGAGATTTTTGATGAAAACGGCTCCGTTTTGGCGACAGACGGCTCATGGATGTATACACAGGCTCGCGAATTCACATCGCTAAAAACCATAGCCTATGACACACAGTTTGAAGAAAGAATCGATGAGAGACTTAAGATTAGAGGCTGGAAAAAGCCTGATTTTGACGATTCAAACTGGCAGAATGTAAAAGTGAAAACGAATCATGATTATACTTTTATAAAACAGATTACCCCCCCGCTTTCATTCAGCAATGTTTATCCGAAAAAGACATTATACCGTGATAATAATAAAATTGTACTGGATTTTGGGAAAGAGCTTGTTGGGTATTTGGGTCTTTTTGCAAAAGGCACTTCCGGTCAGAAGATAGAAATCAGATATGGCGAAGAGCTTGTGGACGAAGCTCACCCTTCGGTTCGCTATGACATGAGGTGTACAACAATGTATCAGGATATCTGGACATTGTCAGGCGGTGAAGATATATATGAACCGTATGAATACAAAGCCTTTAGGTATGTCGAGATATTAGGTGATATCAGTGTTTTAAATATTGAAGATATTTATGTTTTATTAAGGCATTATCCTTTTGACAGTACAAAATGTCTTTTTGATTCTAAAAATGAAAAACTCAATGCAATATGGGATATTTGCAGATGGGGCGTCGTTCTCGGCTCACAGGAAGTATTTGTGGATTGTCCGCAGAGGGAAAAAGGCCAATACCTAGGCGATGCTACGGTTACAGCTTCATCCCACCTATATCTTTCCGGAGACGCAAGACTATATAAAAAGGCATTAAAAGATTTCGCTCTGTCTTCCTTTATTTGCCCAGGACTTATGTCAGTGGCTCCGGGAAGTCTTATGCAGGAGATAGCGGATTACTCGCTTCAGTATCCCCACCAGCTTCTTACATATTACATGCACACAGGTGATATTGATTTTTTGAAAGAAATCTATCCGATTGCTAAAAAAAGTGTCCAATATTTTGACAGATATAAGCGTAATGACGGCCTCTTAATAAATGTATATGACAAATGGAATCTTGTTGATTGGCCACAGAACTCACGAGATGGATACGATTTTGACTTGTCAAAGCCTGTTACAGACGGGTGTCACAATGTTATAAACGCATTTTATATCGGAGCTGTCCAATCCATCGAAAAGATAGAAGATATACTTAACATAAGCTGTCAAAGCAGAGTTGCAGAGTTGATTGAGTCGTACAGAAAAGCTTTTTACAGCCAAAGGACAGGACTTTTTGTGGACTCCGACGAATCTAATCATTCATCGCTTCATTCAAACGCATTGGCACTGTATTTTGGTGCTGTATCGCAAATCGAATCAAAATCAATTGTTGATTTTATAAATAAAAAACGTCTATCATGCGGTGTTTATATGGCATATTTCGTACTAAAGGGATTGGCAAAATACGGCGAGTATGACTTGGTTTATGATATAATTTCTTCAGATGATGAAAACTCCTGGAATACTATGATTAAAGAAGGAGCTACCGCCTGCTTTGAAGCATGGAGCAAAGATGCAAAATGGAACACAAGTCTTTGCCACCCTTGGGCAAGCGCTCCTATACCTGTTTTAATAGAAGATATCCTGGGTTTAAAACCCAAAACAGCAGGCTGGGGCGAAATTGATTTTGCTCCGCATATTCCCATCAGCTTTCCCGATACATCCTTAGAATTGACATTGCCGAGCGGCAGAGTAAAAGTCGAATATAAAAATAAAACCGCAAAGCTTTTAAAACTTTAGCGGCTTTATATACTTTTATACTTTGCACAAATCAGATATAAGCGAATCCGCTTCATCCCAATCTTTAAGCGTAGCTCCGCAGGCCAGAGCGTGTCCCCCGCCTCCGTATTTAAAGGCAATCTGATTTACTGTTTTACTCTTTGAACGAATCTCTGCCATAATTCCATTGGGAGAGTGGGTAAAATTAGCCCATATCTCAATTCCTTTAATATCGGCCATTGCATTGACCATTCCTCGGGATATTTGAAAAAGGCTTAGCTTGCTTTCTTCCACCATTTGTTTCGTATTCTTCATAAAGGCTACATCACCGATTGTTTCAAATCCCGCCATAACTTTGCCTTTATACCGTATATAATTAATGTCAGCAGCGTACATCTCATTAAACATTTGACTTAAATTAAAGTCTTGTTCCATCAGCTTTGATGCAACATAGAATGTGCCTGAAGACACACCTTTATACCTGAACCTTCCGCTGTCGGATGAGAGACCTTTCATCAGATACTCTGCAATTTCGCTATTAAGGGTTAATCCTATATTAGCTATAAGATAATAAACTATTTCACAAGCAGACACTACACTGCTGTCGGTAATTTTAATATCTCCGAAATCAGGCTCTCTTCCGTGGTGATCAATAACGACTACCTTTTTAGACAATTCATAGCGCGTATCGTTTATAAGGCTTTTCGCCGGAGTATCGGTTGCAATAACCAATGACTCTTTAAATGCTTTGTCATCCAGCTGTGTGTAATGCTTCTCGCTGTCCGGCGCAGGAAACTCAGTTGCAACCGCATATATGTCTTTTTCAGGGTATCCTTTTTTTAGCGCAAGAAAAAGCCCCAGCTGAGAGCCGTATGCATCTGCATCCGGCATTTTATGCGTAAGTATAATAATGCTGTCGATTTTTTCTATTTCACTTTGAAGTTTCTTGGCTTCACCTGTAAACATCATCCATCGATCCTATCATAATCTGATAATTTTCAAGATACTGCCCTATATTTCCTACAACAGTAATCACTTCTCCGACTTCAAACTCAGTTGGCTCCGGATACGGTTTTAAATATTTATCGATGCGTACAATGCCAACATTTTCCCCATCAGTAACAACTACATCGTAACCCTTCTGTCCGTCCACGGTTATAATTTCCTGAACTGTGAGGCCTGAAATTTTCACATATAACGCCTCAATGTCTTCATTAATCATATCAAGAGTGATTTCCTTAGGCTCTATTGTAATTCCTTCTTCTACTACAGTTATCTTTTTATCAACTATGTTTGATATTTCAAGAAGCCCGTTATACTCCAAGAGCTTGCCTTCCATTGTTACTTTGTTTCCTTTTACAAGCGCGGTATAGTTATATTTATTTGCATAGATGTATACTGCTCCGGTATTGTCCTGAATAAATGCATTTTTATCTATTACGTTGGTTACAACGCCTTCAACCTTTACATTCTTTCCTTTTACCTGCTCGCGAATTTCTGCCAATGTTCCGCTTGCTGTATCATTGTCATAATCATAGTCCGGATCTTCTTCGCCCCAGATTTTAATCTTCTGGCTTTGAACTCCCGATTCAAGCTTTATCATTGTATCGTTATACTTATAATCTCCATACAAATACTTAACATAAGCCAATCCTTCTTCTACAAGCATATAATTTAGCAGTTCGCCATCAACCCATATCCATGCTAGAAGTCTGCTGTATTTATCGAAAGTATCGCTTTCTTCATCAAGTTCAAGGATGATTTCTTCGGCGTTTTGAAGTTTTTCTTTTGTAAACTCTTTTGCAGGAAGAGCCCAAGGCTGCATTCCATCTGTAGATGAATTCATCTCCGGCGTGTCTACTGCCAGAAATCTTACTGACATTGGCATGCCGCCAATTTTAAATGTCGCTGTATCACCATCGGAAAGACTTACAAACTCAACCACTTCATATCCATCTTTCATTATCTCCATGGAGCTGTAATCTTTGTTTTTAAGTTTAGGCATTTTTGCTTCATCGCTCTGGCAGGCAGTAAATGCCCCAAACATAAATAGTACAGTCATCAATATTGCAATTATCTTTTTCATAGTTACCTCTCTTTTCTCATGTGGCAATACACCTTAATGTACTCTCACATAAAAACTTTTATAAAAAGAAAAAAGGTTACCAAAAGAGGTAACCTTTTTTAATATACTTAGTTCAAGCTGGTTGCAGCATCAGTTATTGCCTGATCAACAGTTTTTGTGCCAGCAATAGCTTCTTCAACTGCAACACCAACAGCAACTCTGTAGCTGTAGCTGTCAGGGAAGATTGGGTCGAAGATATACCATGGACCTTCGTATGAAGTTCCTGTAACCTTTGTTGGGTTTACACCGGAGTCTACGAATGCCTTATATTCTTCTGATTCGCGTGCTGATGAGCGAACAGGAAGGTAGCCTGTGTTCATTGCCCAGTAAGCTGTGATTTCAGGGCTCATGAGATATTTCATGAATTCAAATGTTGCAAGCTCTTCTTCAGGAGTTGATTTAAGCATGAACATGTTTGATCCCTGCTGGATAACTTTCTTTTCTTTGCCGAAAGGAACCTGTGCGCTGTCCCATTCGAAAGCATCAGAGCCAACATAAGCTGAGCCGGATGTTGAGCCGATGAACATTACAGCGTTCTGGTCGTTGAATGGGCCTGACATGTATCCGTCT
>CAXXDX010000005.1:0-329817 GCA_963677605.2 Christensenellaceae bacterium
AGGAGCACACAGATACGGTAGGGTAGTGGATGTCAATGATGCTCTGTACGGAGAAGGCGCTTTTTCACCTGAAAGGACTGGAACTCTGCCGTTAGTTGGTCTAATTCGCATGTGTTATTCAGGGAATTATACCGAAAAAGAAGTTATAGAGCTTGTAACAACCAAAGGCGGTATGATGGCATACCTAGGAACGAATGACCTTAAAGAGTGCGAAAAAATGATAATGGAAGGCGATGAGTTTGCAGCATTGGTGCTTGAAACTATGGCTTATCAGATATCAAAAGAGATTGGTGCGCTTATAGCAGTCCTTGAAGGGCGAGTGGAGGCTATTTTACTAACTGGCGGACTTGCATATTCAAACAGGCTTACAGGTGAAATTAAACAGAGACTGGACACTATAGCACCTGTAATAACGTATCCGGGTGAAAGAGAGATGGAAGCTCTTGCGTCAGGAGCATACAGAGTTTTAAGCGGTCAGGAAATCCTAAAGGATTATGAATAAGTAATAATTTCAGGTTTTCTTTTAGTACTGATTTTAAACACTATGTGAGTAAACAACCCAGTTGCAAAGTTAGCTGCTGTTAGTGTCAGTATTCCGGCAGCCGATCCATATTGCCATGCAACTATAGGAACTATTAAAAATAGAACTAGTGATATGAGAGTGCCGATTACTCTTTCAAAGACCAGTAAAGTAGTCTTTTGTATTTTTATTAGCTTTCCTCTCTTATATGCCATGAAAACTGTTGATGCAGGATATAGTATACCGAAGATTAGGCTAAGCTTTGCTATACTGATATTGTTTTGAGATACTTTCATGATATTGGCAAGCGAAAAGTCACCTATAACTGTGAATGATAAAAGAAGCATAAACACAGTCATAGTACCAGCAACAAAGAAGCAAAAGTTTCGCACTTTATTTTTATTTATTGGGTTAAAAGTGTCGTGATTTACGACCAGCTGAGGTATCTGAAAGCTGAAAGAACCAATTATGTTAAGCAAGCTTAAAGATATTGAATAAACAGTTAATATAATTTCTTTGTTTTCGCCCAATGCAAGAGCTGACTGTGAAAAGCTTGGCAGCAATTGGCCCATAGAGTAGGAAAGAATAAGCGGAAGCGAAAAATATAAAATTTTCTTGTAGTTGAGAGAATCATCGATTGATAAAATGTTTTGTGTTCTCATTGAGTTTAAAAGATGTAACAAAACTTTGCCTTTTGTTGTTATTAAAACTCCTAAAACATATACTAAAGATTCAAGAAAAATCATGCCAAACAATAATATTCCCGGAACATATTCCGCTCGGAAAGCCCTTAAAACAGATGGCATTATAAATGAAAAGATCAATATTAGCAAAACTCTTAGAAAAGAGCCGATTGTAGCGAATTTAATGTTTCTTAGTTTAATTGAAATTCCCAGAAAAAAGTTTCTTGCAAAAAAGAATATAGGCAGTATACATATTGTTTTTAATGAAAGGACAGCATTATCTAGAAGCCGGCCGTCAAGATTATACATACTGCTTAAGATGTTTCTGCTAATATCGGTGAAACTTAAAACAAAAAACCATATCTGAAGAAGAGTAATTGTGATCAGCGCGAACTTTGTTACTTTTTTAAAGGTATTTTTATTTTGTGTGAATGTTGTTACAACTAAAGCGATTATTGAAACAGGAGACATAAACAACAGCATTAAAGTGCGTGCTACTGAAAACGATGATATGTAGAATTCAGAGTTAGGAATATATCCGAGACATCTGTTTAAAAGCATGTTGGATATTGAAATAAGAAAAGTAGATGTACCTAATGGTATAAAAAACACAAGCAGCTTATAAAAGGTGATTTTATTTAAATCGTCGCCGCTTGTTTCTTTAAGCTTTTTTATAAATTCATTCAAAACATATGCTCCGTTTATATATAATATATTTTTTTACGGAGATAAGCAAGCCGATAATATCATTAATTAAAGTTTTATCAAGTTTTTATTTCTAATATTCTTAAAAGGATGCAGATCGTGAGTTATTATCATAACTGTTTTCATCTTGTATGATATGCTTTCATAAATAGCGTTGATAACATTACTTTTAAGTTCTTTGTTCAGACCATTGAATGGTTCATCCATTAGCAAAAGACTGGAAGGATAGGCTAAAGACCGGGCAATAGCTACACGTCTTTTCATGCCTCCGCTAAGCTCGTGAGGAAAGGATTTATGCTCTTTTGAAAGTTCCAAAGCAGATAAATACTTCTCAGCAAGTTCAAATTTAGTGGATTCATCCATTGAATCGGGCAATGTAAACATTACATTGTCCAGAACAGAATAATAGGGAAGAAGTCTGTCTTCCTGAAACAAAAATGATATATCTTCTGGTACTCCGTCGATTATGCCTGAATAACTTTTGTCTAAACCACTAATAATATTAAATAGCGTAGTTTTACCACATCCGGACGGACCTGTTATGATGTTAATTGAGTTTTCCTCAATTTCAAGATCAAGAGTATTTAAAACAATCTTTTCTTCATATTTCTTGGTGATATTATTAATTTTAATCATATCAATCACCTATTTTCCATTTAGAGTTTTTAAACAAAGTTAATGCAGTTTTCTCAATTGCAATAGAAAGTATCACAATCGCTAAAGTCCAAGCGAAAACATATTGTGTGTCTATATAGATTTTAGCTTGATATAAATTATACCCAATAGAATGAAGAGGTGCGCTTAACACTTCAGCCGTTACTACAGACTTCCAAGTAAATCCTATACAAATCATCAATGCTGATAAAATGTAATGAAGAATGGAAGGTATTTTAATATGAGTAAGTATTTTTCTTTTTGATACTTTATGAAGCTCAGCCATTTCAATTAAATTTTTGTCTATAGTTTGCATACCTTTTTGCGTATTGGTATACATAATAGGAAAACAAAGAAGTACGCTGACTAATACTGGGACCATATTGGAGTGAAGATAAAGCAAAGCTAGAATTATAAAAGACATCACAGGAACAGATTTTATTGTAGATACAAAAGGCTGGAGGAATGTATTCAATAAACTGTATTTCACACTAATAATACCAAGACTAATTCCTATGAAAGAAGATATAGTTAAGCTGAAAAGAACACGAAGCAAAGTCGCACCGACAGATTTATAAAACTCTAAGGTTTTTGCAACATTAAAAAGAGCCGCAACCGTCTGCAAAGGAGACGGCAAAAAAAGCGGCTGATTTATTATCATACTTGCAAGCTGCCAAATGATAATCCAAATGACAGCTGCAATAATTTTTTTACTTCTTGTAATAGAAGTTTTCATCCGGCAAAGTTCCTCCTACGGAAGCGGGATTATAACCGTATAATACTTCAAGATACTGGCCAAGAACGGATTCAAGATCATCACCTGTGATAAATGTAATTCCAGCTCTTGGAATAGCCATTTTTGCAACACCGGCACTAGGCAGTATTCCTTGTTCTGCGATTAAAGCAGATGCTGATTCCGAATCTTCATTCACAAAATTAACGGAAGCTTCATATTCCTTCATAAATTCTTCTACAGCTTTAGGATATTTTTCAAGAAAGTCTTTTTGAACAATTGCAACACCCATAGGCATTACAGTACCTTCTCCGTGAATTGCTTCCCATTCTGTGTTCATATTAACCTGAACGTTTAAATCTGCATTTTTAGCTGTTACTACAGATACAAAAGGTTCTGGAAGAATAGCTATTTCAATTTCACCGGCAGCCATCATGTTAGCCAAAGCAGCATGCTCCTGCTGGTAAATAATAGTTACATCTTCGTTTGGAACAAGGCCGTTTTCCTCAAGGATATGATTTAATATATATTCAGGAGAAGCTCCTTGTCCAGAAGCGTATATAGTCTTTCCTCTTAAATCTTCAACAGATGCTATTGTATCACCATTTTCCACAATATACAAAACACCGGTAGTGTTGATTGAGAGAACTGCTATTTGACCTTCTGTCTTTTTATATAGCACTGAAGCAAGGTTTGAGGGGACTGCACAGATATCAACTTCTTTGCTGATTATCTTTGGTACTATTTGATCAGGTGCTGTAAGGATTGAAACTTCATATTTTCCTTCAGCTTCATCAATTATTTTTGTCATTCCCATACCAGTAGGTCCTGCAAGAGTTGCGACTTTAATTATTGGAGTTTCTTCTTTTGCACAGCCTGTAAAAACAGAAAAAGCAAGAACAAAAGCCAATAGTATAAATATAATTTTTTTCATAATTCACCTCATCTTTGTGATTTATTTAACAATATCATAATGTTAATAAAAATGCAACTAAAAAAGTATGAATTCATGATATAATTACATAATTGGATATTTAAAATTAAGAACATATGTTTGCAAATGGGAATATACATGTGCTATAATAACATGAAGGAGAAGTATAATGCCTAATTTTAAGTTAGTATCAAAATATGAACCGGCAGGGGATCAGCCACAGGCTATAGATGGTCTTGTAGAAGGATTCCGTGACGGACTTAAAAACCAAGTTCTTTTAGGTGTTACAGGTTCGGGAAAAACATATACTATGGCAAACATAATAGACAGGCTCAACAGACCTGCTTTGGTTATTGCACATAATAAAACTCTAGCTGCACAGCTGTGTAATGAATTTAGAGAATTCTTTCCTGAAAATGCAGTTGAATATTTTGTAAGTTATTATGATTATTATCAACCTGAAGCTTACATTCCTTCTACAGATACATATATAGAAAAAGATTCATCAATAAATGAAGAAATCGATAAACTGCGTCACAGTGCTACATCCTCGCTTCAGGAAAGAAGAGATGTAATCGTTGTTGCAAGTGTGTCTTGTATATATTCTCTTGGTGATCCAAAAGAATACTACGACCTTTCTATATCATTAAGGCCTGGAATGATAAAAAGCAGAGATGAAGTTATTAAAAGACTTGTAGAAATAAGGTATGAAAGAAATGACGTGGATTTTCAGCGAGGTACTTTCAGAGTACGCGGTGATGTGGTTGAAATATTTCAGTCAAGCCAGAGCGATAAAGCGATACGTGTAGAGTTCTTTGGTGATGAGATTGAGAAAGTAAGCGAAATACACGCACTTACGGGAAAAGTATTAAACAGCCTGAAGCATGTAGCTATTTTCCCTGCATCTCACTATGCTACTTCGTTGGTTAAAATGGAGCAAGCCATAGAAAATATACGCAATGATATGTTTAAACAAGTGCGTGCATTTGAAGATAATAATCAGCTTATCGAAGCGCAAAGATTGTCGCAGCGAACATATTATGACATAGAAATGATGCAGGAGATAGGATATTGCAGCGGAATTGAAAACTATTCAAGATATTTTGACGGAAGAAAAATTGGACAGCCGTCATTTACACTGCTTGATTATTTCCCGGATGATTTTCTAGTTTTCATTGACGAATCTCATATGACAGTTCCTCAGATAGGTGCTATGTATGCGGGTGATAAATCCAGAAAAGATTCATTGGTTTCATATGGATTCAGACTAGAGTCCGCATATGATAACAGACCTCTGAAATTTGATGAATTTAAAGAAAGAATAGGTCAAACGCTATATGTAAGCGCTACTCCTGCCAAGTATGAGATGGAACTTGCCGGGAACATAGAAGAACAGGTAATAAGACCGACCGGATTGGTTGATCCAGAGATAATATTAAAACCGGTTAACGGACAGGTTGATGACCTTCTGGGAGAAATAAGAGAAAACACGCAAAGAGGTTATAGGACACTAGTTACCACCCTGACAAAAAAAATGGCAGAAAACCTCACTGATTACTTCACAAATTTAGGGGTAAGAGTAAGATATCTTCATTCTGATGTAGACACACTTGAAAGGATTGAAATAATAAAGACTCTTAGAATGGGAGAGTTTGACGTTTTAGTAGGTATCAATCTGCTGCGCGAAGGGCTTGATATACCCGAAGTAGCTTTGGTTGCTATATTGGACGCTGATAAAGAAGGGTTTTTACGCTCTGAGACATCATTAATTCAGACAATAGGACGAGCTGCAAGGAACGCTGACAGCAGAGTAATTATGTATGCAGACAGAATTACGGGATCGATGCAGGCAGCTATTGATGAAACTAACAGACGCCGCAAAAAACAAATGGATTATAATGAGAAAAACGGAATTATTCCTAAGACTATAAGCAGCAGAATTGTAAACAGCTTGGAAATTTCGCAACAGGAAGACACTAAGAAGCCTGCGAACATTGACACAGGCAATATTGCCAATATAATAAAAGACCTCGAGCAGTCAATGCTCGCTTGTGCACAGGCATTGGATTTTGAGGCAGCAGCTAAACTCCGTGATGAGATAGCTGATCTTAAAGAAAAATATAATTTAAATTAAGGATAATAATAAATGTTGGATTCTATAAAAATTAAAGGAGCAAGAGAGCATAACCTTAAGGATATTGATATAACAATCCCAAGGGATAAACTTGTTGTAATAACAGGACTATCTGGTTCAGGGAAGAGTTCGCTTGCTTTTGACACAATATACGCTGAAGGACAAAGAAGATATGTTGAATCTTTGTCTGCTTACGCAAGGCAGTTTTTGGGACAGATGGAAAAGCCGGATGTTGACTACATTGAAGGACTTTCTCCGGCTATTTCAATTGACCAGAAAACAACAAGCCGCAATCCTCGGTCAACTGTTGGTACTGTAACTGAAATTTATGACTATATGAGGCTTTTGTATGCAAGAGTCGGACATCCGCATTGCCATAATTGCGGAAAGCCTATTGAACGTCAAAGCATAGACCAGATGACAGAACGAGTATTGCAGATAGAAAACGGAAAGAAGATACTTGTTCTTTCCCCGATAGTACGAGGAAGAAAAGGCGAATATAAAAAACTGTTTAAAGACCTTGCTAAAGATGGTTTTGTGCGTGTAAGAGTTAATGGAGAAGTACATGATATAACTGACGACATACCTCTTGATAGATATAAAAAGCATGATATCGAAGTAGTTGTGGACAGGCTTGTTATGAAAGATGGTTTAAGGCCACGTTTAACAGAGTCGATGGAAACAGCACTTAGATTGGCTCATGGCTTAGTAATTATTAAAGAAATTGACGGAGAAGAACATCTTTTTTCTAGTAATTATGCTTGTCCCGATTGTGACATTATTTTAGAAGAGCTGACGCCGAGAATGTTTTCCTTCAACAGTCCTTATGGCGCATGTCCAGTCTGTTCCGGATTGGGTACTACTTATAAAGTCGATCCACAAATTGTGGTTCCTAATTGGAATAAATCGTTAAGAGACGGAGCTGTGCAGGCTGGAGGTTGGAATACAAACAACAAAGATACGTTTGCAATGACTTTTTTAACCGCCCTTAATAAAAAATATGGCATTGATCTGGATAAACCTTTCAAAGACTTGCCAAAAAAACATCAGGATATCATTTTCTATGGAACAAACGGAGAAACAATTGAAGTAACTTACAACAGGGATTACGGAAGCGGAACTTATAACATGCCATTTGAGGGAGTAATAAACTCAATAGAAAGAAGATACAAACAAACTTCAAGCAATGGTATGAAAGAATATTACGAATCGCTTATGAGTAATACGGTATGCACTGCTTGCGGAGGTAAAAGGCTTAAAAAGGAAGCACTTGCCGTTACTGTTAATGATACAAACATTTCTGATTTAACTGCGATGACTATAGAGCATGGAATAGATTTTATAAAAAATATTGAATTTAGCGATACAGAGAAAATAATTGCTAAACAAATTATAAAGGAACTTGTTGAAAGACTTACGTTCCTTAATGATGTTGGGCTTAATTATCTGACGCTTGACCGACAGGCAAGCACATTATCAGGTGGAGAAGCACAGCGTATTCGTCTTGCAACTCAGATAGGCTCTTATCTAATGGGCGTTTTATATATACTAGATGAGCCGTCAATCGGACTTCATCAAAAAGACAACGATAAGTTAATTAAAACTCTTTTGAGATTAAGAGATTTAGGGAACACTCTTCTTGTAGTCGAACACGATCACGATACAATGCTGTCAGCAGATTACATTATTGATATGGGTCCCGGACCGGGTGTTCACGGCGGTAAAGTAGTAGCGCACGGCACAGTTAACGAAGTAATGAAAAACAAAGCTTCTGTTACTGGACAATATTTAAGCGGGAGAAAAAAGATAGATATTCCTTCAGAGCGCAAAAAAAAGAATGGAAAAACTTTAACAATTAAAGGAGCTCAACAGAACAATCTTAAAAAGATTAAAGCTGAATTTCCTTTAGGCGTATTTACGTGTGTCACAGGTGTATCAGGCTCGGGAAAAAGTTCGCTTGTAAATGAAATATTATATAAAGCGCTTGCTCGTGATTTAAACAGAGCTCATACGAAACCAGGAAAACATGATGAGATTATAGGACTTGAGCATTTAGATAAAGTAATTGACATTGACCAATCTCCCATAGGAAGAACACCGCGTTCAAATCCTGCCACATACACAGGTACATTTACATTAATTCGTGAATTGTTCGCAAAAACAACAGACGCAAGAGCTAAAGGATACAAGGCAGGTCGTTTCTCGTTTAATGTAAAAGGCGGCAGGTGCGAAGCCTGTAAAGGTGATGGAATAATAAAAATTGAGATGCACTTTTTGCCTGATGTTTATGTTCCTTGCGAAGTGTGTAAATCTAAAAGATACAACAGCGAGACACTTGAAGTCCGATATAAGGGTAAGAATATATATGAAGTTCTTGAAATGACTGTTGAAGATGCTCTGGAGTTTTTTGAAAATGTGCCAAAAATTAAAACAAAGCTTCAAACACTTTATGATGTAGGGCTTGGCTATATTAAGCTTGGACAGCCTTCAACGCAGCTTTCAGGCGGGGAATCACAGAGGATCAAACTTGCAGCTGAACTTTCAAAAAGATCAACGGGAAAAACTCTTTATATTCTGGATGAACCTACGACGGGGCTTCATACGGCTGATGTTAAAAAACTGCTGAAAATTATTGCGAAGTTAGTAGAAGGCGGCAATACGGTTGTAGTTATTGAGCATAATCTGGATGTTATAAAATGTGCTGATTACATTATTGACCTCGGCCCAGAAGGCGGAGACAAAGGCGGAACAATAATTGCGAAAGGAACACCGGAACAGATTGCAGACAATGAAAAAAGCTATACAGGACAATATTTAAAGAATGTATTAAAATAAAATATATCTTAAAAAACATAAAAATTCATAATGATTGCCATTATGAATTTTTTGTTACTTTGATTGACAAGCTATTCTTTTTAAAAGATAATTTACATATGGCTCTAACAGTTAAATCAGTAGACAAAAACACACCTGCTTATAAAGCAGGTGTTATGATTGGTGACAAAGTGCAAAAAATCAATGACATTGATATGCACGATTTTATAGATGAAACTTTTGTGAGCACTTTGGAAAATCCTTCAATATTTGTTTTAAGAGACAATAAAGAAATTAATTTTAAGCTGGAAAAAGATACTTATGAAAGTATTGGAATAGAATATGAAGAAGAACTATATCCATCTGAGGTAGAATGTATTAACGGATGCTTGTTCTGTTTTGTAGACCAGCTTCCAAAGGGTATGCGCAACTCACTTTATGTGCGCGATGATGACTGGCGCTACAGTGTTCTTTATGGAAACTATGTTACTATGACAAATATGTCAGATGAAGATTTTAACAGGATAAAAACAAGAAAAGTTTCTCCTTTATATATCAGCGTTCATACAACTGATCCAGAAGTTCGCATGAAACTTATGCGAAACAAAAAAGCAGTTAAGATAAATGAGCAGTTAAAGTTTTTATATGATAATAAAATAACATTTCACAGCCAGATTGTTTTATGCCCGGGCATAAATGACGGCGAAATAATGAAAAAAACAATTGAAGATTTAGCAAAACTTTACCCTTATGCTAAAACTCTTTCTGTAGTTCCTGTGGGATTAACAGGACACAGAGAAAAACTGCCAGAACTTAAACATGTGGATAAAAACAGCGCATTAGAAATAATTAAAACAATTGAAGAGTATAGAAAACTTTATAAAAAGGAAAAAGGAGAACCATTTGTTTATGCCTCTGATGAGTTTTATTCAAAGGCTGAAATTAGTTACCCAAGATATACAGTAGGAGAAATAAATGCGCAGAAAGCTAATGGAGTCGGACTTTTTTCTGATTTTCTTGATGAGTTTGAAGAAGCTGTTAAGGATATTTCCATTAAGAGAGTTAAAAATAGAAAAGTTATATTAGTAACCGGAACTTCTGCTTATCCCCAAATAAAAAAATGTACAGATATTTTAAAAGAAAAAATTAAGGGATTAAATATTGAGGTTATAAAAGTTGTTAACAAACATTTTGGAGAAAGTATTACAGTTGCTGGTCTATTGACAGGGTATGATATTATAGAAGCTGTTGCAAATAAAAGAGCAGATATTATATATGTACCGGAAAGTTCTATACGCGACGGTGAAGATGTTTTTCTTGATGGAATTACATTAGATGAATTGGGAAACAAAACAAAAACTAAAGTCAATATCAGCCCAAATGACGGGTACGAGTTTGTAAAAGCGATGGCAGGAGGAAAAATTGAGTAAACCATTAGTGGCGGTTGTCGGCAGACCGAATGTCGGAAAGTCCACATTCTTTAACAGAATGGCAGGAAGAAGAATCGCTATAGTTGAAGATATACCTGGAGTTACACGGGACAGAATATATGCTGATACCAGCTGGAGAGACTGTGAATTCACGTTAATTGACACAGGCGGGCTTGATATGAAGTCTGACCATGTTATTTTTTCACAAATGCGCGAACAGGCGATATTGGCAGCAGAAACAGCGGATGCTATATTATTTTTTGTTGATGCTCGTCAGGGATTGCTGCCGGAAGACAAGGAAGTTGCAGATTTTTTAAGAAAATGCGGCAAGCCTATAATTCTCTGCGTTAATAAAGTTGATCACATTAATTATGATGCTGAAAAATACGAGTTTTATGAACTTGGGTTAGGAGAGCCTTATCCAATTTCAGGACTTCAGGGCATGGGAACAGGGGATATGTTGGACGCTTTAATTGAAGTGATCCCGGAGTATAATTCTGACGAAGACAGCGAAGCTATAAAGATTGCTGTAGTTGGAAAACCGAATGCAGGAAAGTCTTCTTTTATAAACGCAATAACTGGTGAAAACAGAGTTATTGTCAGCGATATACCAGGCACAACAAGAGATGCAATAGACACACCATTTGAATATGAAGGTCAGAAGTATATACTCATAGATACTGCAGGAATGCGAAGGAAAAGCAAGATAGATGACAAGTCACTTGAAAGGTACTCTGTTATTCGCGCGCTTACTGCAGTTAGAAGATGTGACGTAGCAGTGCTTATTGTAGATGCTGAAACTGGCGCTACAGAGCAGGATGCTAAAATTGCCGGCTATATAGATGAAATGGGAAAACCGTCTGTTATAGCAGTCAACAAATGGGACCTAATTGAAAAAGAAACCAATACTTCAAAAGAATTTGAAGACAACGTTTATTCAACATTGTATTTTATAGATTATGCTCCTATGGTTTTTGTTTCCTGCAAAACAGGACAAAGAATCACAAAGATATTATCTTTAGTTAACGATGTTTATGCAAAATCAAACTTCAGAGTATCTACAGGTGTTCTTAATGAAGTTATAACAAATGCAGTAGCGGCAGTATCGCCTCACAATGTATCCGGGAAAAGGCTCAACATAATGTACTCAACACAGGCAACAACTGCACCGCCTAATTTTGTTCTTTTTGTTAATGACGAAAAGCTTATGAAAGATAATTATCTGAAATACTTATCCAATTATATAAGGCGTTCTTTTGAGCTTGACGGTACGCCCATTAAAATAACTCTTAGAGGCAGAGGAGATAAAGATGGAAATTAAAGAAATTATATTATATGTGGTATTTATAATTGCAGGATACTTTATTGGTTCACTGTCACCCGCAGTTTTCTTATCAAAAAAAGTAGCCGGAATTGATATACGCGATAAAGGATCAAAAAACGCAGGTTCTACGAATGTATACAGAGTTATGGGTGCTAAATGGGGAATAATTAACTTTGTTGCAGATATCCTTAAAGGATTGCTTCCAACCCTTATTGCACTCTATATAGCAAGAGCTCTTAACGGAGCATATGATGGATGGATGGGAGCATCTATTGCAGCAGGCAGTGTATTGCTGGGACACGCTTTTCCGATATTTAATCACTTTAAAGGAGGCAAATGTGTTGCTTCTATGACCGGAGCAATGTTTGCGTTTGCACCGATTCCTACATTAATATTGTTAGCTATAGCAATAGTATTGATAGTTGTTACAAGGCTTGTATCATTGGCTTCCATATTGGCATATACAATAGTTATGATATGTTCATGGGCGCTGGGAGATATGCTGAACTTTGTTCTTCCTCAACAAATATTCATGACAGTTTTTCCTCTGCTTATAATTTACCTTCATAAAGAGAATATAAAAAGATTGATTAAAGGTGAAGAAAGCAAGCTGGATATACACAAAAAATCCGAATACTGATTTAAGCCGCGAAAGCGGCTTTTTTAATATATGAACAGAAATTATGATATAATATTCTCATGAAAATAACAGTATTATTTGAAAACTCAAAAAAAGATAAGAAGCTAATATGCGGACATGGATTGTCGTTATATATTGAAACAAGTTCACATAAAATATTAATGGACACTGGAAGTGACGAGAGCTTTATTTCTAATGCAGAAAATCTCAATATTGATCTTAAAGATATTGAATATGCCGTAATTTCTCATTATCACAGCGATCATTCCGGTGGACTTACTGCATTTATGGAATACAACAAAAAGGCTAAAATAATTGTTTCATCTATGTTTTTTAATGAATTTTATTCTGTAGTTAACGAAGAAAAAACAAATCTATCTTTAGATAAAAAAGATTATGATTTAAGCAGATTTATATTCATAGACACTGATTATATTATCTCAGAGAATGTGAAAATAATAACTGGCTTAGGCTATATGTATGACAATTGCCTTAACGAAAAATTTATGGAAGTAAAAAACGGAAAAATTATTAAAGACAGTTTCTCTCATGAGATAGCCTTGGTTATTTCTGAAGATGAAAAAAAGGCTGTTATTTCCGGATGCTTTCACAGCGGTGTAGTAAACACTATAACTAAGGCGGAAAAAGAAGGGGAGAAAGTAACGCATGCCATAGGCGGATTTCATCTTTCAAACAGCAAAGGAATGTATGTTTCGGAACAATATTTTAATGATTTAAATGAATTTATTAAGCTAAAAGGCATAATGTGTTTCACAGGTCATTGTACCGGTATTGCGTTTTATGAGAAACTTAAAATTAGTATGCCAAAACAGTTTTCGAGATTATATACAGGGAGTAGAAGTATTATTTAATAAATATCATTTTGTTTGTATATTTATTTAAAAATGATATAATATATTGAAAGTTGACATCAATAAGAGTCAAACTAAAACAAAAATATTTCATTTATTTGACAGGCATCGGAGAAACCGAGCTTGAACGGAGGTAAAAAATGAATATCAAAACAAACACACGTAAACTAGTAACAGCAGGTGTATTGACTGCAATCACATTTCTTCTCGGGCTGACACCTTTGGGATATATCCCTCTTCCAACAATGAAAATAACAATACTTTGTCTTCCTGTAATAATTGGTGTGCTTATGGAAGGATTGGGAGTTGGCGTTTGGCTGGGATTTATATTCGGTTTAACTAGTTTTATAAATATATACTATCCCGGAGATCCATTTGGGTTATTTGTGTTAGGTATAAGCGTTCCAAGAACTTTGGCTATGATATTTATACCAAGGCTTTTAGTTCCGGTAACGGCATATTATACATACAAAGCAATTAAACTCATAGGAAACAAAATTACAGACAAAGCTGGATATGGAGTGGCGGCACTTGTGGGTTCACTCACAAACACTGTTTTGTTTTTAGGAATGATGTATGTATTGTTCATACCGGAAATGGCTGAACTTGCAAGTTTCATCGGCACAACAAAAGAAGGAATGATGGCTGTAATCGGTTCCATAGTTGTAACAAATGGAATACCGGAAGCAGTAGCTGCTGTTATAATCGTTTCAGCTGTAAGCATTGCTGTGGCTGGGTATAGAGGCACAAGAAATAAAGAATAGGAAATTTAAGTATGGTATTAGTTTTTGACGTAGGCAACTCAAACATAAAAATTGGTTTTTATAAAAATGATGAACTTATACAAACCGCTCGCTTTTCTACAAACGTAAGACAAACATCTGATGAATACGGTCTTATGCTTATGAACGCATTTAATTATGCGGGTATTGATAAAAATGAAGTTAAAGGGGCGATAATTTCGTCGGTAGTACCATCGATAAACTATACTATAGAGCATATGATAAGAACATTTTTCTGTCTAGATGCTATCACAGTTGGTCCCGGTATCAAGACAGGAATGAATATATTATATGACAATCCAAAAGAAGTAGGTTCTGACAGAATTGTTACATCGATAGCAGCTTATGAAAGATCCAAAGGAGCTTGCATTGTTATAGATTTCGGAACAGCCACTTCTTTCAATGCAGTAAACAGCAAAGGCTCTTTTGTCGGCGGCGCAATAATGCCCGGAATCAAGGTATCAATGGAAGCTTTAGTTGAAAATGCTGCAAGACTTCCGAAAATTGAACTTGACAAACCAAAAAGAACAATCGGTAAAAACACTGTAAGCAATATGCAATCAGGCATAGTAAACGGTTTTGTGGGGGCTGTAGACAATTTGGTAAGTCAGATGAAACAAGAACTTGGCGGAGCAAGAGCAATTGCTACAGGAGGCTTTTCTAACCTTATAGCACCTCTTTCTAATTCTATTGATGAAATTGATCCTAAACTTGCTTTAACTGGATTATTAACTGTGTATAAAAGAAATAATGAAGAAACTTCGGAGGATAACTAAAATGAATATAGCGTTTCTCGGAGTAGGCACAGTTGGATCCGGTGTATATCAGGTGCTTGAGGAAAATAAAAGCATTATTTATCACAGAGATTCTGTAGAATTTAATGTGAAAAAAATATTAGTAAGCAACACATCAAAAAAACGTGAAATTGATTTTCCAAGTAATGTTTTGACATCGGATTTCAACGATATATTAAATGATGATTCGATTAAAATTGTAGGGGAGTTTATGGGCGGAGTCAACCCTGCACTTGAATATGTAGAAGCTTTGCTAAAAGCAGGAAAAACTGTTGTAACGGCTAACAAAGAACTTCTTGCAACAAACTGGCCAAGGCTGGAAGAAGCTGCGATGTCTTCAGGTGCCGGACTGTATTATGAAGCGGCTGTCGGAGGAGGAATTCCAATTATCCGCACTATAAACAATTCTCTTCAGGCAAACAAAATCAATAAAATAATGGGCATTATAAACGGTACAACAAACTATATATTGACTAAAATGAGCGAGGAAAAGAAAAGTTATCTGGAAGTTCTGGAAGAAGCGAAAGAATTGGGATTAGCTGAACCCGATCCGACAAACGATGTTGAAGGATATGATGCTGTATATAAGCTTTCAATCCTAACCTCACTTGCTTTTCATGCAAAAGTTCCTCCAAGAAAAATATTTTCTGAAGGTATTACGAAGATTGAAAGCATAGATATTGAATTTGGAAAAAGCTTAGGTTATGAGATTAAATTGTTAGCTATTGGTAAAAGGGAAGGCTACACTATTGAAGCAAGGGTTCACCCTACATTTATACCGATGGAACATCCTTTAGCTTCCGTAAGAGACGCTTTTAATGCAGTATTTGTAACCGGAGATGCAGTAGATGACTTAATGTTATATGGAAGAGGTGCAGGGGCAAAACCTACCGCAAGCGCAATCATTTCCGATTTAGTTTATGCAGCAAAAGCAGAAAAGCATAGGTATACTTCTTTTGGCAATGTAAATGAAGTGTCAGAAAATATTACATTTTGTGATGATTGGAAATCAAAATACTATATGAGAATACAATCAAAGGATGAACCCGGTGTATTATCGCAGGTGGCAGGCAAACTTGGCAAACACGGAGTAAGCCTTGAATCAGTCATTCAGCGAGGTAATAAAGTAAACAATGTTGTTCCTGTGGTATTTCTAACACATATGACAAGCGAGAAGGCTATGATGGCTGCTATTCAGGAAATAAGCCATATACCTGAGATTGATAAGATAGGCGCATTAATAAGAGTGGAAACTGATACTTAAAACAAAGATAATAAGCCTGACGTTAAGTCAGGCTTTATTTTTTTAACACTCAGACACGATTGAATCATTTGTTATATAAAAAAAGACATCATCTGTGATGATATCTTCCTTGTGGTACCCCCAAGGGGAATCGAACCCCTGTTTTCGGCGTGAGAGGCCAACGTCCTGACCGCTAGACTATGGGAGCTTGTGGCTGCGGAACTAGGATTTGAACCTAGACAGTATGAGTCAGAGTCATAAGTGCTGCCGTTACACTATTCCGCATCAAGTAGTTGGAATTATAGCAATTTATTGTTGGCTTGTCAATGATACTTTTGATAATTTTTCAACTTGCATTTACATATTAATAATAGAATTAACTATAACTAGACAAACAAAGAAAATGTGTTATAATATAGATGATTCTTTTGACAAGGAGTGGTTTGCGCCACTCTTTGACTATTGTTTAGGAGAATTTTAGTTTAAGGAAGGTAATATGTCAAGCAAACTAAACAAAGACTTAGTATTTAATATTGCATCTAAATTGATAGAGGAAAACGGATTCAAACTTCTGGAAGTAGAGCTTAAAAAAAGCGGAGATAAATTAATCCTTGGTCTTGTTATTGATAATAACGGCGGTGTTTCAATAGAAGATTGCGAACAAGTATCAACTATTGTGGATCCTGTGCTTGATGAAACTGAAGGTATAGCAGGCAATTACGACTTTTTTACAGTATCTTCAGCAGGACTTGACAGACCTTTTAAATCAACTGAGGACTTTACATTACATCTTGGTGAAAAAGTCGAACTAAAGCTTTATTCGGCAATAGAGAAGAAAAAGTTTATCACAGCGCTTTTAAAACAAGCAGATGATGAAAAAATTAGCATAGTATATAAAAATAAAAATATTGAAATTAAGAGAAGCAATATTCAAAAAGCAAATATTGCAATAGAGTTTTAAACGGAGGGAATTAATGAATGCTGAATTCATAAGTGCATTGGATGCTCTTGAAAAAGAAAAGAATTTAAGCAAAGAAGTGCTGATAGAGGCTATTGAGGCAGCACTAGCGGCAGCATACAAAAGGAATTTTTCAACTGACCAGAATGTACGTGTAGACATTGACAGAGATACGGGCGACATAAATGTGTTTGCACAATTGTATGTTGTTGACAAC
The DNA here is from genome assembly GCA_963677605.2 of Christensenellaceae bacterium. Lineage (GTDB taxonomy): Bacteria > Bacillota > Clostridia > Christensenellales > UMGS416 > JAGLOK01. The sequence goes on from CAXXDX010000005.1 coordinate 17,438, forward strand.
ATAGAAGATGAAGACAAAGAAATTCTTATAGAAGACGCTCAGGAAATTAACGAGAATGCAAAAATCGGAGATATCCTTGAAGAGGTAATAACACCGGATTCTTTCGGAAGAATTGCCGCGCAAACTGCAAAGCAGGTAGTTGTTCAGAGGATACGAGAAGCAGAACGTACTGTAATATATGATGATTACATCGAAAAGGAAGATGAAGTAATAACTGCCACAGTACAAAGAGTTGATAGGAAGAATGTTTTTGTAGATCTCGGTAAAGCTGAAGGATATCTTCCTCCGTCAGAACAGATGTATGGTGAAAACTATTATCCGAATGACAGGCTCAAAGTATACGTAGTAGAAGTTCAAAAAACTAATAAAGGTGCTCAGATAATTGTTTCAAGATCACACCCGGGGTTAGTTAAAAGATTATTTGAAGCTGAAGTGCCTGAGATAAACGAAGGAATAATTGAGATAGTAAGCGTTGCTCGTGAAGCAGGTCAGCGCACAAAGATGGCTGTTTATTCTGAAGATAACGATATAGATGCCATAGGTGCATGTGTAGGCCAGCGCGGAATCCGCGTAGAGCGCGTTGTAGACGAGCTTCACGGTGAAAAAATTGATATAGTAAACTACAGTGACGACCCTGTCGAATTTATTGCAAACGCATTAAGTCCTGCAAAAGTTGTTATGATATATCTATATGAAGACGAAAAAGTAGCAAGCGTTGTTGTACCGGACAATCAACTATCGCTAGCTATCGGCAGACAGGGACAGAATGCAAGATTAGCTGCCAAACTAACAGGATGGAAGATAGACATTAAGAGTCAGTCTCAGATCATGGAAGAAGAGTTTAATAAAGATGATGAAGATCAGGAAGATGAAAGTGTAATAGCAGAGGATAACTCAGGAAATGATGAGTTAGATATTGATGAAATGCCTGATTTTGAAGATGAGTTGGAAATAGACGATTTTGATGATTTGGAAGAAATAGAAGACCCGGAAAATTAATATGGCTAAAAAGACCAGAAAAATTCCGATGCGGATGTGTGTCGGATGCAGACAACGGCGGGAGAAAAAAGAACTTCGAAGAGTTGTAAGAACTCCTGAAGGCAAAGTTTGTGTGGATTTTACAGGCAAACTCTCAGGAAGAGGGGCTTATCTTTGCAAAGGAGATATTGCTTGTCTTGAAAAGGCAGTGAAATCAAAAGCTCTAGAAAGACATTTGGAAGTTCAGATTGATGAAAGTGTATTTGAAAATCTGAAAAAGGAGTTCTCAGAAGGTGATTGATTTATCCGGAGCACTAGGATTGTGTTTAAGAGCAAGAGCTTGTTCATATGGTTTTGACAATGCTGTTAACATGATGCAAAGAAAAAAGTGCTATGGTATTTTGCTTTCAAGCAATGCGTCTGAGAAAACAAAAAAAAGAATACTGGATAAATGCAGTTATTATGATGTAGAATATATTGAATTGGATTTATCTGAAACCTATAATAGGTTAAATATAAAAGATAGTGTTAAAATTATATCCATTAACGATTTTAATTTTATGAAACTAGTGGATAAAAGGCTAAAAGGAGAAACATAAATTTATATGAGCAAAGTCAGTTTGCAAAAACAAGCAAAAGATTTACTGTCTTCAGCAGAGGAAATCGCAAAAACAATTTCAGCGGCACAGTTAAGAGCTAAAAACCAAGTGGCGTGGCTTTATGATGCTGAAAAGACAATGAAGGAAAAGCTGAGACAGGAAAGAATTCTTGAAAAGCAGAAAGAAGAAGAAGCTCTGGAGAAAAAGGCAAAAGAGGAAACTGTTGCTGCAAAGAAGGAAAAGCCTGTTGTAGAAAAGAAACAGCCTAAAGATGAGCCGAAAAAAGAAGTCTCTCCTGATATTAAAAAAGAACCTGCTAAACCAAAGGAAGAGAAGGTTGAAAAGCCTAAAGAAGTAACCGAAGTTAAAAAAGTTGTAAAAAAAGAAGCTCCTAAAACTGAGCATAAACATAAAACATCTGTTGTGCCCAAGAAGAAGGGCTCTGCTTCTTCAAATTCTAGCAATAAAGAAAAGCCTAAGGTTACAATAGTTAATATTGATGACAGACCAAAGAAAAAAATAGGTTTGCGTGTTGTTAAAGCTGCACCATCAGCTGCGGAGCTTGCAGCACAGAAAAAGAAAGAACAGCAGAAAAGGCTTGAAGCTAAAAAGAAAAGAGAAGAAGCTAACAAACCTGCTGAAAGAAAGCAGTATAAAAAGGACGGAGATGACAATAAGTCAAGACCTCCATATCAGAGAAAGCCTGCTCAAAAAGGCGAAGGTGAATCTGACTCAAGTGCGTCTTCAGCTCCTGCCGGAAAACAAGACAACAGAAGAAGGAAGACAACAAAATCTTCTTATCACGAAATGCAGCAGACGAGCACTAAAAAGAGAAGCAAAAAGTCTCTAATTCAAGAATCAAAAGGGAAGAAATTTGTCTTTGACGATGTCTATACACCAACAGGTTCAAGAAGAAAAGGGCCTAGGAAAAATAACCGTAAGCAAGTAATTGAAAAGAAAGTTATTGAACATGCTGTAATTAGCACAAAAACAGTAACTATTAAAGAGCTGGCTGAAAAAATCGGAAAACCTGGTGCAGAGATTATTAAACAGCTTTTCATACTAGGAATTATCGCAAATATTAATCAAGCTATTGATTTCGATACAGCCGCACTTGTTGCAACTGAACTCGGAGTTTCGCTTGAGCAAAAAATGGAGCAGACAAACGAAGAAAAAATGGTTGCAGCTCACGATGAGGGTGCAGATTATGATGAAGGTCTTGTAAAACGTGCACCAATAGTTACTGTAATGGGACATGTTGATCATGGTAAAACTTCATTGCTGGATGCTATAAGAAATGCTAACGTAATAGAAGGCGAAGCAGGCGGAATTACACAGCATATCGGTGCGTATACAATTAAATATAACGATGAAGACATAACGTTTATTGATACTCCGGGGCATGAGGCTTTCACCGCAATGCGTGCAAGAGGTGCGCAGGTAACTGATATTGCAATCTTAGTTGTTGCTGCAGATGATGGTGTTATGCCACAGACTGTTGAAGCAATCAACCATGCAAAAGCCGCTGAAGTTCCGATTATAGTTGCTATAAACAAAATGGATGTTGCTGGTGCAAATCCGGATAGAGTAAAGCAGGAACTAACAGAGCATGAACTGGTTACTGAAGAATGGGGCGGAGATACAATAATGGTTCCAATTTCAGCGCTTAAAAACGAAGGTATTGATACATTGTTGGATGATGTTCTACTGGTTGCAGAAATGCAGGAGCTTAAAGCGAATCCGGAAGTATCTGCTAAAGGAACAATCGTTGAAGCTAAGCTTGATGTTGGACGCGGTCCTGTTGCGACAGTGCTTATACAAAACGGTACACTTAAAATTGGCGATGCTATTGTTGCCGGTACTATTACGGGTAAAGTTCGTGCTATGCTTGATGACAAAGGAAACAGGCTGGATGAAGCTGGTCCTTCAACACCGGTTGAAATACTTGGATTTAACGAAGTTCCAGATGCAAGTGATGTTATGTATGTTGCAGATGACAAACTTTCAAGAAAAGTTGCAGCAGACAGAAGCAGACAGATACGCGAAGATCAGGTTAAATCGTCTCAGATGGTTACTCTTGACGACTTATTTAATAAGATAAATGAAGGAAAACTTAAAGATCTCAACATTATTGTAAAAGCAGATGTACAAGGCTCTGCTGAAGCAATGAAGCAGTCTTTGCTTAAACTTACTAATGATGAAGTAAGAGTAAATATCAAACATAGCGGTGTTGGTGCAATATCGGAAAGTGATGTAAACCTTGCATCTATATCAAACGCTATTATTATCGGATTTAATGTTCGCCCAGATTCTAACGGTCAAAAAGCGGCAGATGCTGAAAACGTTGAGATAAGAACTTATAGAATTATTTATAAGGCAATCGAAGACATTGAGCTTGCTATAAAGGGAATGCTTAAACCTGAGTATAAAGAAGAAGTTCAGGGTCATGCTGAAGTTCGCGATGTAATTAAAGTGCCTAACATAGGGAATATCGCCGGTTCATATATTACGGATGGCTTGTTCACAAGAAGCTCACAGGCAAGAATATTGCGAGACGGCGTAATTGTTTATGAAGGATCATTGGCGTCACTTAGAAGATTTAAAGATGATGTTAAGGAAGTTAAACAAGGATTTGAATGCGGTATCGGCATTGAAAACTTCAACGATATTAAAGAAGGCGACGTAATAGAAGCTTATCATATGAAGGAAATAGCTAGATAGTGGCAAACTTTAGACAGCAAAAAGTAGAAAATGAAGTTAAACGCTTGGTAGGAAATATCATTAATAATGAGGTTCGCGATCCAAGCGTTCCTTCAATGTGCTCTGTTATTTCTGTAAGCGTGGCAAAGGATTTAAAAAACGCTAAAATAAATATTAGCTTTATGGATCCTAACGCTGACCCTCAAAAAGCAGTAAAAGCACTTAACAATGCTGCGGGTTTTATAAGACATAGGCTTGGAGATATAATGTCAACAAGAACTGTGCCTGCTTTAACATTTGTTTATAATAATTCTATTGAGCACAGTATTAAAATTAATGAACTTTTGGATAAAATAAAACATGACTGATTTGAACGAAATAAAAAACAAAATATTGAACTCAAAATATACTGCCATAGTGTGTCATCACAATCCTGACGGAGATACATTGGGCAGTGCTTTTGCGTTAAGCAGAACTCTTGAAAAGCTAGGAAAGAAAAATGACATATTATGTGCAGATGCCCTTCCTAAAAAATTTACTTTCATGAATGACAGAGAATTGATGCACGAATATGATAAAAACAAATATGAATTAACAATATTTGTTGACAGCGGAGATATAAAGCTTACTGGTAAACTTTTTGAAGATGTTGACATTAGCGACATAGAAACAATAAATATTGACCACCATGGAACAAATCTTAAATATGCAAATTTAAATTTTGTGGACAGCACTTATTCATCTGCATCTGAGCTAATACTTGAACTAATTAAAACACTCGGAGTAACACCTGACGAGACTACAGCTGAATATCTTTATACAGGAATGGTTACAGACACAGGACAGTTTGCATACTCATATACTTCGGCGAGAACACATGAAAATGCAGCATATCTTATAAACTGCGGTGTTAACTTTTCCAAAATTCATTATGACATATTTAAATCCATGCCAATTCAAAGGCTTTTGCTTATGAAGCATATGCTTGGAAACATGACTTTGTCTGATGAAAATAAAATCGCCATATCAATTTTAACACTGGATGATTTTGAACAATGTAATGCTACAGCTCAAGATAGCGATGCACTGGTTAATATAATGCTTTCTACTGACAGTGTTCTTGTAGCAGTATTAGTAAGACAGGTAGATAACGATACATTTAAAGCGAGTTTTAGATCTATGGATCACATAGATATTTCGGTTGCGGCTAAATCTCTTGGCGGAGGCGGACACAAACAGGCAGCCGGTGCTACTTTCGCTTCTAAAAAAGAAGAAGTTAATAACATTATTTTGGAAGCGATTGGCAAAGCTGAGCTATGAACGGTTTCATCAATCTGTTAAAAACTCCGGGGATTACATCCAGCACCGCAGTTTCAATAATTAAAAGAACATATAATCTTAATAAGGTTGGGCATGCCGGAACATTGGATCCCGGCGCAGCAGGAGTACTGCCTATAATGATAGGCAAAGCTACTCGTTTATTTGACTATCTTCAAGATGAAAAAAAAGAATACATATCAGAATTTGTGTTTGGAACTGATACAGATACACTTGATATGCAGGGTAAAATCACTGCCCAAAACAGTGTTGAAGTAAGCGAAGAAAGATTGAATTCAATTCTCCATGAGTTTATGGGAGAAATAAAACAATTTCCCCCAAGAGTTTCAGCTATTTCAATCAACGGGAAAAAAGCATATGAACTCCAGCGCGCAGGTGTTGATTTTGAAGTACCGGAAAAGAAAGTTACGATATTTGAATTAGAGGTTATCAAAAAAACTTCTCATAATTCTTATATGATGAAAATTGTTTGTTCCAAAGGAACTTATATCAGAAGCTTATGCAGAGATATTGCTGCAAGACTTGATACATATGGATTTATTAATTACTTATTGAGAACTAAAAGCTCTACATTTGAAATAGAAAATTCTTATAGTATTGAAGATTTGAAGAAGAAACCTATTAAAGAAGTATTGGTTCCGATTGATAAACCAATAAGCTATATGCCAAAAATAATTCTTGGACAGGAACATTTAAAAAGCATAATTGTAGGCACACAAATATCATATGAAGATAAGCTTGAAAACATATTTCGAGTATATTTAGACGAAAAATTTGTTGGCTTGGGTAGACCTGAAAAAAACAATAATATACAATATATTAAAGTTTTTAAACGGTTAATAGAAGAAAAGGATATATAATGGAGTATATAGCACTAGGTAATTTTGATGGAATGCACTTAGGCCATCAGGAGCTGTTAAAAAGAGTTGTGAAAGAGGCGGAAAATGACGGAGCAACTCCTTCAGTATGCATTTTCGAGCCTCATCCAATGAAGCTTGTTTCACCGATGCATGCACCGAAGCTTTTGACTTCGCTATCATTAAGAAAGAAGTTATTAAAATCAATAGGAATAAAAAACATTCATATAATATCTTTTGACAAAACACTGCTTAATATGAATGGTTTGGATTTTCTTAAAATGCTTAAAGAAGAGTATGATGCAGGCTTGTTTGCAGTTGGGTATAATTTTAACTTTGGCAAAGGCGGAAAATGGGGAACTGAAGATTTAAAAGGATATTGCAGAGATAATAATCTTAAATCCATTGTTTTAGATAAATTCATGCATAAAGATGAAGAAGTATCATCTACTGTTATAAGAGGACACATTGTAAAAGGTGAGCTTGTAAAAGCTTGCAGCTTGCTTGGAAGGCCGCATTTAATAGAAGGCAAGGTTGTAATGGGCAATCAAATCGGAAGCAAGATTGATTTTCCGACTGCAAATTTTGAATACGAATTGGATTACTGTTATCCTCCAAGAGCAGTGTATTTCACTGTAACTATGATAGATAAAAAATGGTACTACAGTATTACAAATATAGGACATAAGCCGACAATTGGAGAAAATGAAATCAATATTGAAACTCATATACTTGATTATGACGGAGAGTTATACGGAAGGAAAATTCAAATTGGTTTCTTGAAAAAGTTAAGAGAAGAGAAAAAGTTTAAAAACTTAGAAGAACTTAAGGGGCAGCTTATTACTGATGCTGCCAATGCTAGAGAACTAATCAATGAGTATAAAGAGGTTATTTCTGTTTGCAATAAATTTGTATATACATTATAATTTTGATATAGAGAAAAGAGGTGTTTATAATGTCAGACTTTAATGATACAATGCGCTTTAAAAGGCCTAAAGACCATCCGGATACAGTAAGCGAAATAATTTCTACTGTATACGAAGCTCTAAAAGAAAAAGGTTATGATCCTATTAATCAGCTTGTTGGATATATTATTTCAGGTGATCCCACTTATATAACAAGCTACAAAAACGCAAGGTATTTAATCAGACGCTTGGAACGTGATGAAATTCTTGAAGAAGTTATAGGGAGCTATTTAAAAACTCTTGATGAAAAGTAATCTGGAATATAATAATTTAGGTACTACGGATATAAAAGTGTCAAGCATCTGCTTTGGCACTTTAACTGTAAGTCCGCTTCAATTAAACTTTGATGCAAAAGAAGCATCAAAGTTATTTTGTTATGGCATCGATAGAGGAATAAATTTCTTTGATACTGCAAACCTATATGAAACCTATAAGCCGCTAAAAAACGCAGTAAAATATAAAAAAGATATAGTTATAGCAACTAAAGACTATTGTTATGACGAAAAAACAGCTAAAGCTTCGCTTGAACGAGCTCTGCGTGAAATAGATAGGGATTATATTGATATTTTTCTTTTACACGAGCAGGAAAGTAAACACACAATAAGAGGACATTGGGAAGCTATAGAGTATCTTTTAAAGCGGAAACGCGCAGGGGATATAAGAGCTATCGGATTGTCTACGCATTTTGTTTCAGCAGTCAATGCAAGCTGTGAATATGAAGAAATTGAAATCATTCATCCAATATATAATATGAATGGATTGGGCATAGTAGATGGCAGCAAAAAAGAAATGCTGGATGCTATTAAAAAGGCTTCATCAAAGAACAAAGGAATATATCTTATGAAAGCTTTGGGTGGAGGACATCTTATCAAAAAGGCTGATGAAGCTATTAATCATGTTTTAATCGTTGAAGGCATAAGCTCAATTGCAGTTGGTATGAAAAGTGAAGCTGAAATTGATTATAATGTTTCTTTATTTAGCGGAGTTAAGCCAAATGAAACTATAAAATCAAAAGTAAATACTGACAAAAGAAAGCTTCATATACACGATTGGTGTACAGGATGCGGAAACTGTGTTTCTGCATGTGACAAAGGAGCGTTAACGCTTATTGAAGGAAAAGCGACAGTTGATGAAAATAAGTGCGTTTTATGCGGCTATTGCGCACCAAAATGCAATGATTTTTGTATAAAGGTGATATAATGAGATTGATGTGTTTAGATGTAGGGAGCAAACGGATTGGAATCGCAATGAGCGATCCATTAATGATAACTGCTCAGGGTGTAGAAACGCTGAAGCGAAAGTCTCTCGAAAAGGATTTGGAAAGATACTGCCAACTGATTGACGAGTATGGAGTTGATAAGATAATAGTAGGTCTTCCTAAAAACATGAATGGCTCATTAGGGCCTATGGCAGAAGCTGTTACTGAATATTCTAAACATTTGGAAAAAACATTTAAAACTACCGGTAGAACTATATGATGAAAGACTTTCTACGAAATTAGCACACAGTGCATTGATTGAAGGGAATATGCGCAGAGAAAAACGCAAAGATTATGTGGACATGGTTGCTGCAGGATATATACTTCAAAGCTATATGGATAGAATGAAAAGATAATTCGGAGGATTTATGGATAATTATATAGAACTTATAAGCGAAGAAGGAAGCGAACTTTTTGAAATACTGCTTCGATTCAGGTTTAACGGAACTGATTATATCTCACTCAGGCCAGAAACAGAAGACGATGAAACAGCCGCAATATTTGAAATAAGAAAAGCACAAAACGGAGAAGAAGAATTTTTGCCAATTGAGGATGAAAATATTGCAAAGGAAGTGTTTGTCCACTTTGTTTCCATATGGGAAATGACTGAAGAAGATGAGGAGGATGACGATGACGAATGAAGCTTATAGCTTTATAAAAAGCAAAACTAATTTATCACCAAAGATCGCGCTTGTTCTAGGCTCTGGATTAAGTGAGTTAACAGAGGTTTTAACTGATGCTGTATCAATTAATTATTCAGAAATTCCCGGTTTTTTAAAAACAACTGTTCCGGGACACAAAGGGCAGCTTTTTATAGGAAAACTTAATGGCAGAGAAGTCTATATGTTAGCCGGTCGTTTTCATTTTTACGAAGGACACAGTGCGAAAGAAATAACATCATATGTTCCTTTGCTTAAATCTCTTGGTGTTGAAAAACTTTTGCTTACTAATGCTGCCGGTGGAATAAACCCTGATTTTCTTCCCGGAGATTTGATGGTTATAGATGATCACATCAATTTTGCTGGCGTTAATCCTATGATAGGGCCTAATGATGACAGCCTTGGTCCGAGATTTTTTGATATGAGCGATGCTTACAGCAATAAAATGCGCAATATAATCCATGAGGCGGCTGAAAGCTGCGGGATGCTTTTGCAGTCTGGTGTATATGCGATGTATTCTGGGCCCAGCTTTGAAACTCCGGCTGAGATACGCATGCTTAGCGTGTTAGGCGCTGATGCTGTTGGAATGTCAACTGTACCTGAAGTTATAGCAGCTAATCATTGCGGAATTGAGGTTGCAGGAATATCGTGTATTACAAACAAAGCTGCAGGATTATCTGAAACAAAATTAAGTCATGAGGAAGTAATGGAAACAGGCCAGATGGTTAAAGACAAGTTTAAAACATTAGTTACTCATATTGTGGAGCTTTTGTAAACGAAGTGTGTAATGCTTTACTAAAGCAATTGTATTTATTATAATGATACAGGGTAGCAATACCTTGTATTTTTTTACAGAGGTTTATATATGAATCAATCATTGGAAAATTTAATCGGGCCTATTGTGGGAATATTGTATAGAGTTCCTGCTGTTATAATAGCCTTTACTATACACGAATTTATGCATGCTTATGTTGCGGTAAAGGCGGGTGACAACACTCCGCTTAATCAGGGGCGCTTAACATTAAACCCTCTAAAGCACATTGATCCAATAGGATTTATTGCTGTACTGCTTATTGGTATAGGCTGGGCAAAACCAGTGCAAGTAAACATAAGCAACATGCGCAACAAACGAAAAGACTTTGCTATGGTTTCGCTAGCAGGTGTTTTTGGCAACCTTCTTGTAGCATTTCTTTTGTCAGCGGTAATGTATTTTTCGGGAAGCGCATTGTCTTCAAATGTAATTGTTTATAATCTTATATATTATACTTTAATGATAAATCTTATGCTTATTTGGCTTAATCTTATACCAATACCGCCATTGGATGGATTTAATGTTCTTACTACGCTTGTGTCATTTAAAAACATGAATTTCATATATACTGTAAGAAGATATGGTTTTATGATATTAATTGTCTTAATGATAACAAGAGTATTAGGTATATACATTGCTTTCATGTCAAATCTGGTTCTTAATGGCTTTTATGGCTTGTTCGGGTTAATTCAAAATCTAGCGGGGATAATATAATGGCTCAACATGTTGTTTTGCCAATATTTGAAGGTCCTTTGGATTTACTGCTATTTTTAATTAATCGCGCACAGATTGATATTAAAGAAATATTTATTTCAAACATAACAGAGCAGTATCTTGAATATACATCACAGCTTGAATACTCAGATATGGAAAATAAAAGTTCCTTTCTTATTATGGCTGCTCGTCTTTTAGAAATAAAATCCGGAAAACTTTTGCCTAAACCTGTATATGAACAGGAAGATGAGGAAGACGAAGAGGCAAAGCTTATAAGACAGCTGCAGGAATATAAGCTATATAAAGCAGCATGTGAAAAACTTAAAGAAAATGAAGAGGAAGCCGGAAAACGTTTTTACAGGCTGCCTGAAGAAGTAGTGGACAGAACTGAACTTGATCTTGAAGGAATTGACATTTTCGCGCTGAAAAATGCATTTGCGCAGATTCTGGAGAGAATTGAAGATGAATTGATAGAAACACCTCCGCAGGAAATAGAGCGGGAAACGTTTTCTGTTCAGGAAAAAATCTTTACAATAAGAAAAAGACTAATAAGCAGAAAAAAAACTACTTTTAAAGAACTTTTTGATGAAGCTGCAACTAAAATTGAAGTAATTGTAACCTTTCTAGCTTTACTTGAACTGAGTAAGCATGGAAGAATAAGTATAAACCAGGGAAATAGCGAAGAAGGGATATTAATAGAGGCAACTGACACTACTGCCGAAGATATTGAGATAGAAGATAATGAATGATTTAAAAAGCAAGATAGAGGCAATACTTTTTGTTGCAGGAGATTTAATTGATATTGAAAGCATTGCACAGGGCTTGGAAGTAGAGCCTGCTGAAATACGAAAACAAGTTTCAATACTTTCTGATGAATACAATGAACGCAATGCAGGAATGAAAGTTGTTTGGGTTAAAGACAGTGTCCAGATGTCTACACGTGAAGATTTCTCAGAAGATATTTCAAATGTTCTTGCACCGTTAAAGACAACAAGCTTGTCAAACAGTGCAATAGAAACGCTTTCAATTATTGCATACAAGCAGCCTATAACCAGGACAGAAGTAGCAGAACTTCGCGGTGTTAGGAGTGATTATGCTATTAATATGCTTATACAGAGAGGAATGATTGAGACAGCCGGAAGAAAAGATGCGCTTGGAAGTCCTATGATGTTTAAAACAACAGAACTTTTTTTACGTGAGTTCAATCTCAATTCAATTGATGATCTTCCTAAGATTGAAGATTTGGAAAGCTTGGTAGGAGAACATGAAAACGCAAATGAAGAAATAGATTCCTAAATAATTTTAGTAAGTTATATAAGCAAAGAAACCTCCGGTATGCTATAATGTCACCGGAGGTTTTGTTTTGAGATTACAAAAATATATGGCATCATGCGGTGTTGCCTCAAGAAGAAAATCAGAAGAATTAATTGCTCAAGGAATTGTTACAGTAAACGGAGAAAAAGTAGTATCTCCCGGTACTGTAATAGATCCTGAAATTGACATAATAGAAGTCTTTGGCAAGAGAATAAAAGCTGAAACAAAACACTATTATTTATTTAATAAACCATCGAAAGTATTATGTACGGCAGGAGAGCCTAGAGGGAGAAAAACTGTATACGAATATTTCAACAATATAGATGAGAGATTATTCACAGTCGGACGCTTAGATTATAATACTAGCGGACTTTTAATAGTTACAAATGATGGTGATTTTGCAAATCATATTACACACCCAAGCCATGAAAAAGAAAAAGAATATACAGTTCGTATAAATGGTTTTTTGTCAGACGAACAAATAGATAAACTTGAAAATGGAGTTTATATTGACGGGCAAAAAACATCCGACGCAAAAGTTCACTTAAATAAAAGAGAAGAAAAGAGCTCATCGTTTAATATTACAATTCATGAAGGACGTAACAGACAAATAAGAAAAATGGTGGAATCTATCGGACATAAAACTGTTTTTCTTCAAAGAATACGCATAGCAAACCTATTAATATCAGATATAAAAGAGGGAGAATATAGAGAACTTACCAATGAAGAAATAAACTTACTAAAAAATTAAAAAAAATATATATAAAAAAAGGATTAAGGATATTAGTGTAGAATATAGAAATTGGGAGAGATTCAGTTACTTTAAAGGTAATTGAATCTATTTGCAAGTTTTTAGAAATTATAAATTTAGAAAATATTGGAGGTAAACAAATGACTAACTCAGCACCTAATGTGCTAATGCTGAAGGAAGAACTCCTGAACGGCGGAGGCGCTGACAAGGTGGAACAGCAGCATTCTGCCGGCAAAATGACTGCACGCGAGAGGATCGAAAAGGTTATTGACAAAGATACTTTTGTCGAAATCGGTGTATTCGTTAAGCAAAGAAAAAATGACTTTGCTTCTGAAGATGCTCCATGTGAAGGAGTTGTTGCAGGATTCGGTACAGTAAATGCACGCCCGGTCTACATTTATGCACAGGACTTTACTGTGATGTCCGGATCTGTCAGCGAAATGCACGCAAAGAAAATTGTTAAAGCCATGGATATGGCACAGGCTTCAGGCGTTCCTGTAATAGGAGTTTTAGACAGTGCGGGAGCAAGAATTCAAGAGGGCGTGGACGCATTAAGTGGATACGCTTCAATTATGGCAAAAAGCGCAGAAATTTCTGGTATTGTACCACAGATTACTGTTGTTGCAGGTCCTTGTATTGGAGCTAGCGCAATAGCAGCATCTCTTTCCGATTTCACTATAGCAGTTGACGGAATTGGCTCAATGGGAGCTTTCAGCGGCGCTGTATATGATGCAAAAGACAGCTTGGATTCATCTTCGGGCGTATCTACAGCTGTATATGCCGGATCAGACAGCGGCCTTGCTTCAGTGGTCGCAAAAGATGAGGATGACGCTATTGCAAGTCTCAAGACATTGTTGGATTTCCTACCGTCAAGCAATTTGGAAGATGCACCTGACGATGTTGTTTCAGATGATTTAAACCGCAACACTCCAGAGCTTGACGCATTTATCGGCAATGATTCATATGACATCAAACAGGTAATAAATGCTGTAAGCGGACAGTGGGATGTTCTTTGAAGTATATGAAGGATACGGAAAAAGCGCAGTTTGTGGATTTATGAGAATTAATTCTAGAGCTGTGGGTGTTGTTGCTAACCAGCCCTATGGTTGAAGGCGGACACATAACAGGAAAAGCTTCTTAAAAAGATAGCATCTTTTATTGGAATCTGTGACAGCTTTAATGTTCCTCTAGTAACTATGGTTGATACTGTTGGTTTGGTATGCTCATCTTGCGCTGAAAAATTCGGATTAGTAAAAGATACAGCTAAGATTGCTTATGCATATGCAACAGCTACAGTACCTAAAGTTACATTGCTGTTAAACAAGGCAGTAGGAAGCTCATATGCTATTATGGGATCAAAAGACTTAGGAGCGGACATGGTCTATGCTTGGCCTTCAGCTTCGATTGAAATTCTCCCTGCAGCTACTGCAGCTCAGATTGTTTATGACAGTGAAATTAAGGATTCCGAAGATCCTGCAAAAGCAAGAGCTGAATTAACTGCAAAATTCACTGAATATAATTCAAGCCCGATAGCGGCTGCACAGCGTGGACTTATAGATGACATTATTGATCCTATAAACACGCGACCGATACTTGCGGCAGCACTTGAGATGCTTTATTCAAAATATGCTGAAATGCCAGCCAAAAAGCACGGCAACATGCCTTTATAAGGGAGTGATCAGATGATGAATTTTACAAATCTCTTTTTATCTTCAAGTGATGTTAGCATAAAAGTAGGATGGGGATTTAATGGTTTAATTATTGGCCTTGGAAGCGTTTTTGTAATACTTGTAATACTTATAGTTGTAATTAACCTTTTGAAACTAACATCAAAAGCACCGGTCAGCTCAAAAAAAAGCAAAAACTTCTGAAGCTCCAGCCACTGTTGCAGTTAAAACAGAATCAGAAGATGAAAATGAAATAATCGCAGTTATTGCAGCGGCAATAAGCTGTATAGCCCAGCGTGAAGGAAAACGCTATGCAATAAAAACATTCAAGCGGATAGGTTCCCGCTCAAGAAAAAGTTATTAATTTTTTAGGAGGAAACCATGAAAAAGTTTCAGATAAAAGTAAACGGAAAATCATATGAGGTAGAAGTAGAAGAAGTGGGCGGTTCATCCGCACCTATGGCTGTTGCAGCACCGGCTGCTCCGGCTGCAGCACCTGTGGCAGTTGAGGCTGCTCCATCAGGATCAACAGAAGTTGCCGCACCAATGCCGGGAACTATAATTGATGTAAAAGTTTCAAAAGGCGATAAAGTTAACGAAGGCGATGTTCTTGTTATACTTGAAGCTATGAAAATGGAAAATGAAATCAAAGCACCTAGTGCAGGTAAAGTAGTTGCAGTTGGAACTTCTAAAGGAGCTTCGGTGGAAACTGGCGATATGCTTATAGCTTTAGCTTAACATTGGAGGATAATAATGCAATCAACAATAAAATTAGGTGAATTTCTTTCAAAGTTCGTAAGTGAAATGGGCTTTATGGGATTTTTCACCGGTTCAGGATATTTGAACGCAATAATGATTGTAATATCTTTTGTGCTTTTATATCTTGCAATCGTAAAAAAATACGAGCCGCTCCTTTTGCTTCCCTATAGCATTCGGTATGCTGCTGACAAACTTACCATTTGCGAATCTTTTCAACGATGAACTATGGGTTTTGCACGAAGGCCATGTTAACATTGAAAATGTTTTGGCTAACGGCGGTTTGTTGGATTTGTTATACCTTGGAGTTAAGCTTGGAATATATCCGCCATTAATCTTTATGGGTGTTGGTGCGATGACAAGATTTTGGTCCGCTTATTGCTAATCCAAAAAGTCTTTTGCTTGGCGCAGCTGCTCAGCTTGGTATCTTTTGTAGCGTTCTTCGGCGCTCTTTTCCTAGGATTTGACCTTGGCGAAGCTGCTTCAATAGGTATCATCGGAGGTGCTGACGGCCCTACAGCTATTTATACAGCTTCTCAGCTGGCCTCCTAATCTTTTAGGTCCAATCGCTGTTGCTGCATATTCATATATGGCTTTGGTGCCAATCATTCAGCCGCCTATAATGAAGGCACTTACAACCAAAAAAGAACGTACAATAGTAATGAAACAGTTAAGACATGTGTCAAAAACTGAAAAAATTATCTTCCCAATAGTAGTTACTGTAATCGTAACACTCATTATTCCCAAGGCAGCACCACTTGTTGGAATGTTAATGCTTGGTAACCTTTTCAGAGAATCTGGCGTGGTTGCAAGACTTAACGACACAGCACAGAATGCGCTAAACAATATTGTTGTTATATTCTTGGGAGTTACAGTCGGAGCTACAGCAAAAGGGGAGTCTTTCCTTGAATTTATCCCGAGACTTATAAGCGGAGATTTGGTAGACGGAAGTGTATTCTTTACAATTCTTAAAAGCCCGGTCGGAATACTTGTAATGGGACTTATCGCATTCTGCTTCGGAACAATGGGTGGTGTGCTTCTCGGAAAACTAATGAACAAACTAAGTAAAGACGGAATTAATCCGCTTATAGGCGCGGCAGGTGTTTCTGCTGTTCCAATGGCGGCTCGCGTAGCCCAGAGCGTAGGGCAAAAAGAAGATCCGCACAACTTCCTTCTCATGCATGCTATGGGACCGAATGTTGCAGGTGTTATCGGCTCAGCCGTTGCAGCCGGCGTTTTCTTGACAATGTTTTTATAACATAAACTAACTAGGAGGAATTATCATGGCAAAAGTACATATTACTGATACCATTTTACGTGATGCGCATCAATCGCAGGCTGCGACAAGAATGCGCACATCAGAAATGCTTCCGGTTGCCGCAGATCTTGATGCTGTCGGATACTGGTCGCTTGAAATGTGGGGCGGAGCAACATTTGACTCATGTCTCAGATTCTTAAAGGAAGATCCATGGGAACGTTTAAGAGTTTTGCGCAAAGCAATGCCAAACACAAAACTTCAAATGCTTCTTCGCGGACAGAACATACTTGGATATAAGCACTATGCAGATGATGTAGTTGATGAGTTTGTGAAAAAGGCTGTTTGAAAACGGTATTGATGTTTTCAGAATCTTTGACGCATTAAACGATGTGCGTAACATGAAACAAGCTATTGAATCTACACTTAAATACGGTGGAATGGTTGAAGCTTGTATATGTTATACAATAAGCCCAGTGCACACAAGAGAATATTTTGTAAATCTTGCTCTTGAACTTGAAGCAATGGGCGCACACACTATCTGTATTAAAGACATGGCTTGCTTGCTGCTTCCTTATGAAGCATATGAACTTGTAAAAGAGCTTAAAGCTAAAGTTAAAGTTCCAATACACCTTCACACACATAACACAACAGGCACAGGAAACATGGCTTATCTTAAGGCTATTGAAGCTGGTGTAGATATTATTGATACTGCGTTGTCTCCTTTGGGCAACGGTACTGCACAGCCTGCTACTGAACCTATGGTTAAAACTCTTGAAGGCACACCATATGATACGGGTATTGATGTTGAAAAACTTAATGATATAGCTCTTCATTTCAGAGGTGTTGCACAACGCTTGACTGATGATGGGTTCTTGGATCCAAGAGTTAAAAATACTGACATAAAAACTCTTTTATATCAGGTACCTGGCGGAATGCTTTCAAACCTTATGAGCCAGCTTACAAAGCAGGGCGCAGGAGACAAACTTCCTGAAGTTCTTGCAGAAGTGCCAAGAGTTCGCGAAGACTACGGATTCCCTCCGCTTGTTACACCAAGCTCACAGATAGTCGGTACACAGGCAGTTCTTAATGTATTGGCTGGAGAACGCTATAAAATGCTGACTAAAGAATCAGTCGCTCTTCTTCGCGGAGAATACGGCAGACTTCCTGCTGAACCAAATCCAGAGATAGTTAAAATGGCTATTGGCGATGAACCACGCATCGACCACAGGCCTGCAGATGACATCCCACCTGGACTCGAAGGTTTCAGAGAAGAAGTTAAAGAATACATCGAGCAGGAAGAAGATGTGCTTTCATATGCATTGTTCCCGCCTGTTGCTATTGAATTCTTCAAATACAGAAGAGCTCAGAAATATGCAATGGATCCGGAAAATTACAAAGAAGCAGAAAAAGTACATCCGGTATAAAAAAGTTAAGTATAAACGGGGCTTTAGCCCCGTTTTTTTTATATTCGAAAACAAAACAATAAGTATAAATACAACTTTTAGTATATAAATATTCATAAAATCAAGAAAATCAACTCGAATATATCCCGAATTAACAATATTATGAATGTTTAATACTTTTAACTTGCAAATGCAGGATTTACTTGATAAAATATCATATGTTGAAAGTTTAGGAGGAATTATGTTGAACAATCTGGATTTAATACATAAGATAAATGACAGTTATCCCAAAATGAGCAAAGGCCAAAAGCTTATTTCAGAATATATCTTAAACAACTATGATAAAGCGGCATTTATGACAGCCTTAAAACTAGGCGATAAAGTTAATGTGTCTGAATCTACCGTTGTTCGTTATGCAATGACTTTAGGTTATGAAGGATATCCGGAACTTCAAAAAGCGATACAGGAAATGGTTCGCAACAAACTTACAACCATACAGCGAATGGAAATGACCAGTGAGCTTTCAAAGCCAATGGTACTCCGGTCTGTTATGAAAGCTGATATGAATAATATCAGAGCTACTATAGACGAAATAAATACTGATATTTTTGAAGAGATAATAGACGAGATTTATGCTGCAAAACGTATATATATAATGGGGGTCAGAAGTTCTGCGCCTCTTGCTGAGTTTTTAGGCTATTATCTTAATTATATTTTAGATAATGTTAGGATTGTAACTTCTGGAATTAATGATATAATTGAGCAAGTTGTGCACATTAAAGAAGATGATATTCTTATTTGCATAAGTTTCCCAAGATATTCAAGGAAAATACTTGAGGCTATGAAGTTTGCAAGCGGCAAGAAAGCAAAAATTATTGCAATTACAGATTCATTGCTCTCACCACTCGCAGAATATGCCAAACATTCACTAGTTGCACATTCGGACATAGCATCATTTGTTGATTCACTGGTTGCTCCGTTTTCAGTTGTGAATGCTTTGATTGTTGCAATCGGGCTTCGGAAAAAAGAAGAAGTTGCTGAACACTTTATGGAGCTTGAACACATTTGGGAAGATTATGAAGTATACGTAGACAGGGAACACTAATTTGAGCAAAAATAAAATTATAAATATTGCAGTTATCGGAGGAGGACCTGCCGGAATTATGGCAGCATACAGTGCTTCTTTAAATCCTGATACTGCAATTACTATATTTGAAAGAAATGAAAAGCTTGGCAAAAAATTATATATTACTGGCAAAGGAAGATGCAACCTTACAAATGCCGGTGATGCTAATGATTTTTTCAAGAATATAACAAGGAATGAAAAATTCTTCTACAGTGCATTTTATACATTTGATAATTTTACATTGATGAGTACAGTTGAACAAGAAGGCACACCTCTTAAAACAGAAAGAGGAAATAGAGTTTTTCCTGTCAGCGAAAAAAGCTCAGATATACTAAAAGCACTTAAAAAACTAATAGATAAAAACAATATTCAAGTTAATCTAAACATAAAAGTTGAAGATATAAAAAAACAAGAAGATAAGTTTATAATTAACAGTGATGATATTAAGCTCTATGATAAAGTAATAATAGCAGGCGGCGGAAAAACATATCCTGTTACAGGTTCCGATGGAACTACATATGAAATAGCAAAGAAACTAGGACATACTGTAACACCCTTACAGCCCGGATTATGCGGAATTGAAACATCTGATTTTGACACACAGGCGTTGTCGGGACTTTCGCTAAAAAATGTTATTTTATCAGTTATATATAATAAAAAACAAATATTCAGCAGTTTAGGTGAAATGGAATTTACTCATTACGGGATATCAGGCCCTATTGTCTTAAGCGCATCATCTATAATAGAAGAAGATAAGATTACAGATTATAAAATGAGTATTGACCTTAAATCAGGACTGGATGAAAGCAAGCTTAAAGCCAGAATTATAAGAGATGTTGAAGCTGAACCTAATAAAGAAATTAAAAACACACTTGGAAAGCTTTTGCCTATAAGACTGATGCAGACTATATTTAACAGATGTGGTATAGATGATTCGAAAAAAAGCAATCAGCTTACAAAAGATGAGCGAAACCTAATAATAAATAATCTAAAATCTTTTGATATTAATCCTGTCGGACTAAGACCAATAGGGGAAGCAATAATTACTCGAGGAGGCGTTTCCTGCGGCGAAATAAACCCGTCAACCATGGAATCAAAGATAATAGAAGGGCTTTATTTTGCAGGTGAAATATTGGACTTAGATGCAATGACCGGAGGATATAACCTTCAAATAGCCTTTTCTACCGGATATCTAGCAGGACTAAGTGCATCGGAATAACAGAAATATTTACTTATATATTAAATAAGGTTATACTAATTTACGAAAATCAAGTAGAAAATAGGGTGACAATATGCAAGAAACCACATATGGCAGCAAAGACATTTGCAGAGCCGCTATAAGAATGAGCTTAACTAATTCCAGACAACAGGAAGATAAGCTAAAAGACAGTTATTTAAGCCATGATATATAAAGCAGCTGCAGTTGATTACGGCGGAGAGTTTTTAATGTCAGTTATGAAAATAGTTGAGCGTTCAGTAGTTGCTTGCAAAAAGAGAAGGACTGATTCAGGAGAAATTCATCTTGAAGAAGGCGCTGTTTGCTGGTGCTGCTAGGGAAGCGATAGCTCAAATATCTCAAAAAGCAATTGGTCTTAATATTGGCGGAAAAATCGGTCTAGCAAGGTGTGAAGATCATGTAGCTGTTGCAATTTTTGTAGGTATAGGATTGCTTCATCTTAATGAAGTTGCCATTGGATTGGGACACAGAGCCCTATAAGGAGATAGAATGGAAAACATTAGGATTGCTATTGACGGACCTGCCGGTGCAGGAAAAAGCACTATTGCAAAAAATGTGGCAAAAAAACTAAATATATTGTACCTTGATACAGGAGCAATGTACCGCGCAGTAGGCCTGTATGCAATTAATAATAATATAGATCCTCAGGATGAAACAAGCGTTACCGATATGCTTGAAGATGTTGATATAACAGTCGAATATGACAATGGTTTTCAAAAAACTCTTCTAAACGGAAAAGATGTCTCTTCTTTAATTAGAACTGAAGATGTTTCTAAAGCCGCTTCTGCAGTATCCAAATGGCCGCAGGTTAGAAAAAAACTTGTTTCGCTTCAGAAAGCAATAGCAAAAAAAATGTCTATTGTCATGGATGGAAGAGATATAGGCACCTATGTGCTTCCGGATGCTGAGTATAAATTTTTTCTGACAGCATCTGTTAAACAAAGAGCGAAAAGAAGATTTGATGAGCTTTCTGCTAAAGGAATTGAAGTTAATTTAGAAGAAATAGAATCTGATATTGCAAAAAGAGACTATCAGGATTCAAATAGAGAGCATTCTCCTCTTTATAGGGCAGAAGATGCTTTGGAAATAGATACAACAGTATTAGGCATTCAGGAAGTACTGGATTTAGTATATAAAAAACTCGGAGTTTGAAATGAAGATATTAGGCAAATTATTATATTGGACTGTTAGGATACTCTCCTTTATTGTTTCACACACAATCTTACCGTCAAAAATCAGCGGTAGAAATAATTTAAAAATTGACGAGCCATATATATTATGTTCAAATCATATATCACTTTTTGATCCTGTAATTTTAGTTGGCAGAGTACTTGACAGAAAAGCTTATTTTATGGGTAAAAGCGAACTCTACAAAACAAAAATAAGCAACTGGGCATGCCGCTCACTTTTAAGCTTTCCCGTAGTAAGAGGTACGGCGGATATGGCGGCTATAAGAACTTCTTTGAAATACATAAAAGAAGGATATTCCATGATGATATTTCCTGAAGGCACAAGAAACACTGAAAAAGACGGGAAAATCATGGAACTGCATAACGGAGTAGCAATGATAGCGCTTCAGGCAAAATGCAAAATCATTCCATGCTATATAGACAGCAAAGGCGGTTATAAGTTATTTAGGCTGTTTTCAGTAAGAGTAGGGGAGCCAATTGACGCAAAGGACTACCTTAAAGCAGGTTTTACAAAGGAAAATCTTGTTAAAATTACTGATGATTTGCGAAAAAAAATGGAGTCACTTATATAAATATATTAATATTTGCATATTTTAGACTAAAACTAATTACAATATTTAACTTTTTTATTTATATAGATAATAATTCTTGAATATTTTGTGAATTTATTATATTATGTCTAAGTGGATATTTTAGAAAGTGAATAAGTAAATATTTGAATATAATAATATCCAAAAACATAGGATTTTGCTTTGGAGTAAGGCGAGCGGTAGATATAGCTTTAGACACAGCAAAAGAAGACGGAAGCGCAGTCACATACGGTGATTTAATACATAATCCTCAGGTTGTGGAAGACTTAAAAAGCAAAGGTGTCATTTCTGTTGACAGTTTTGACGAAATAGGTTCTTCACAAAAGCTTATTATACGATCTCATGGTGTAGCGCCTGAAGTTTATAATAAGTGCCGTAAACTCGGAGTTGATGTGGTTGACGCTACATGCCCTTTCGTAAAACGTATAAGCGAGAAGGCAAAGTACTGTAATGACAACAATATACAGTTAATAATTTTTGGTGAATCGACTCATCCGGAAATTGTTGGAATAAACGGCTGGTTTTCAAATAATGCAATTATCATCAGTAATGCTGAACAAGCTGAAGAGATTGATAAAATTGACAAAGCCGTAATAGTAGCACAGACAACTGCTGATAAAGATGAATGGAAAAAAGCTTTAGATGTAGTTAAAAATAAAGTTGCTGACTTAGAAATTTTTGATTCTATTTGCAGCGCTACTATGCAAAGACAAAAAGAAGCCGAAGAAATATCCCGCAAATGCGATATGGTGATAGTAATCGGCGGAAAGCAGAGTTCAAACACCAAGAAACTGTTTGATATCTGTAAAAATTACTGCAGTCAGACATATCATATTGAAAAGTTTGACGATAATATGGAAATTGATTTTTCTAAAGCAGTAAATGTGGGTATCATATCCGGAGCATCAACCCCGGATTGGATAATTAAGGAGGGCATCAACTATATGAGTGACTACAACAAGCCGACTGAAGAAAACGACAAAAAAGACGCAGCTATTATTGAAGATAGTGCAGAAGAAAAGGTAGATAAGAAAGTGGAAGAAAATAAAGATATCAAAGTAACCGAAACAGAAAAGACTGAAACTGTTGAGGAAGTAGTAGAAACTCCGGAAGTTTCTGAACAAGAGGCTGAGGCTGTAAGCAAGGAAGAAGAAGCAAAATCTCTTCAGGAAGCGTTTATGGAAGATGTTGAGAAGTCTTTTGTGCAGATTAAAAACGGCATGGTGGTAACAGGCAAAGTTGTTACAGTCAATGATGAAGAGATCTGCGTAAACATAGGCTATAAGGCTGATGGTATTATAACAAAGCAAGAATTTTCTTCTGAAGCTGACGTCAAAATGACTGATGAAGTCAAAGAGGGCGATGAAATCGAAGTGGAAGTTGTGCGCGTTCGCGATGAGGACGGCAACGTACTGCTTTCAAGAAAGAACATCGAGTCCCGCAAACAGTGGCAGGCACTTATTGACACTTATGAAGAACAGGATTTCTTTGACTGCATAGGTAAGCAGGTTGTTAAAGGTGGATTAATTGCTACAATTAACGGTATACGTGCTTTCATTCCTGCTTCACACCTAGATGTTCGCTATGTAAACGACATAGCTGAATATGTTGGAAAGCAGATGAAGGTTAAAATAATTGAAGTTGAAAAACACAGAAGACGTGTTGTTGCTTCAAGAAAAGAATTTATCCTTGAACAGGAAAAACTTGAAAAAGCTGAGCTTTGGGATGCTATTGAAGAAGGAAGCACAGTACGCGGAATAGTTCGCCGTTTAACAGACTTTGGTGCTTTTGTTGATATTGGCGGCATCGATGGCTTAGTTCACGTTACAGACCTTGCTTGGGGCCGTGTGAACCATCCAAGAGACATAGTTTCAGTTAACGAAGAAATTGATGTTGTTGTTCTTAAAGTTGATAAAGACCGTGAAAGAATTTCACTCGGTTTCAAACAGACACAGCCGAAACCTTGGGATATAGCTGAAGACAAATATACAGTCGGATCTATAGTTCATGGTAAAGTTGTAAGAATAGTGCCTTTCGGTGCATTTGTAGAACTTGAACCCGGTCTTGACGGACTTATTCATATTTCACAGGTTGCTGAAAAACGCATAGAGAAAGTTGAAGACGTACTTCAGCTTAATCAGGAAGTTGATGTTAAAGTTCTTGAAATCAATACTGGCGAAAGAAGAATTTCTCTCAGCATAAGAGCATTGTCTGCTCCGGATGAACCAGAGCATGATGATTATGAGGAAGAGGAAGAAGCACATTCAGTGCTAGTTGATCCGTCTCAGTACGAATAATATTTTCAATATCTTTTATAGATATATTGAAGAAGGGGAGAGGAAGCCGTTTTTATAACGGCTTTTTCTAATACTTAAGTAAATAAGGAGATAAGTTATGAAAACTATTATAAGATTATTTGGATACGCCAAAGAATATAAAGCCTATTTTGTATGGGCAGTAATATCTATGATTTTACTTACAGCGGCTAATCTTGCAATTCCTAAATTCATAACTCCTCTTTTTTCTATGATGAGCGGTGAAGCCGAAATCTTTACGATGAAAAGTGTTATCTATCTTGCGATATCACTTTTAATACTATATCTATTAAGGGCATTTTTTAGCTTTTTGTCAGCTTATATTCCGCATATAGGTTCGTGGAAGTTTGTAGCAAAAATGGAGTCTATGGTATACGATCATATACAAAGCCTTTCAATGGATTATTTTTCTGATAAGCAGACAGGCCAGTTAATGTCACGTGTAATAAATGACACAAGAATGTTTGAACAACTGGTTGCTCATGCTATCCCCAATGTAGTGACAAATGTACTTACATTAATAGGCGTTACTATAATATTATTGTTAACATCAGCAAAATTGGCACTATTCACATTGATTCCTGTTCCGTTCATACTGATATTAGTTTTCTGGTTTTCAAAAAAAGTTAGGCCTGTTTTTAAACAAGCGCAGGAAAAGGTTGCCGATTTAAGTGCAAATTTACAAGATAATTTCTCTGGCATACGAGAGATAAAGGTTTTTAACCAAGAAGAATATGAAAGCAAAAATATATCACAAAAAGCTTGGGAATATAGCAAATCAATACTAAAAGCATTAAAATTCAGTGGTATTTTTCATCCTGCGGTAATCTTTTTCACTTCCCTTGGTACTGTTATAGTTGTTCTTTTCGGAGGTATGCTTGCGCTCAATGGCAATCTTAATACCGCGGACATAGCGAGCTTTCTTTTGTACCTCGCTATGTTCTATCAGCCTATAACTGAACTTGCACGAATGATGGAAGATGTGCAAAGAGCACTAGCAGGAGCGGATCGTGTTTTTGAGATATTGGATGAGGAATCCTCAATAAATGATATCGAAAATGCAGTAGAACTTGCAAATGCAGAAGGTAAGATTTCATTTAAGGATGTAAGTTTTCAATATGAAGATAATATTCCTATTTTAAGCAATATTAGTTTTGATGTTATGCCAGGCAAAACTCTCGCATTAGTAGGTCCGACAGGAGTAGGCAAAAGTACTATTGCAAAGCTTATTTCAAGATTTTACGATCCTACTGACGGTCTTATTCTAATTGATGATATCGATCTAAAGACAGTAACTCAAAAAAGCTTAAGAGATAACCTTAGTATTGTTTTACAGGATGTATTTTTGTTCAACGGTACTATAGCTGATAATATTTCCTACTCAAAACAAAATGCAACTCGCGAAGATATAATTGAAGCAGCTAAATCAGCTTATATACATGATTTTATTATAAGCCTGCCCGATGGATATGAAACAATGGTAGGAGAACGCGGACTTAGGCTATCAGGCGGACAAAAACAAAGAGTCGCTATTGCGAGAGCTGTTTTAAAGAATGCAAAAATATTAATTCTTGATGAAGCTACTTCTGCAGTAGACACCGAAACTGAAACAGAAATACAAAAAGCTATCGCAGGTCTTGAAGGAAAATGCACGATGGTAATTATCGCACATAGACTATCTACTGTAAGAAATTCAGACAATATTATAGTATTAATGGATAACGAGATAGCAGAACAGGGCACTCATGAAAAGCTTATGAAAAGCAAAGGCATTTACAGCAGATTGTATACTCTTCAATATGAAGCACAACTAAATAGATTAGTATAGATTGGAACTTTTTTAGAAGTTATTGCATCTAATAGTATATAAGGGCATAATATTGTAACATATTTAATTAATATATTAACAAAGTATTAATAATGTGTTATAATATTTGTCGGAATGTAATAATCTTCTAAAAGAGATGGTGTTATGAGAAATAAAATTAATAAAATTCTTATCGTTTCAATTCTAATTATATCTTCAGTTGCCAATACTGTATATGCAGCTCCGGGTGATGCACTTACCGGAACAGCTGATATTTCAGGAATTGTTGTATTTGGAGAGGAGCTGACGGCAACCTACACTCCAGGAAATAATACAGGTACACTTTCATATCAATGGGTAAGAGGTTCCTCCGATATACAGGATGCTGTGTCAGATAAATATACGCTTGTAGAAGCCGATGTAGGAGAACAGATTTCTGTACGCATAGAAAGTGATGTGGAATCCGGTTCTGTAACAAGCACACAGACTGTTGCAGTAGATAAAGCTGATTGTGAAACAGCAAAAGGCGTAATACCGGTTTACAACTCAAAAACTGATATAAGCATTACTGTTGATATAGTTGCCGGCTATGAATATATTATAGTGGAAAATGATGCATTAATAAGCAGCGGTACTTGGCAAGATAGCAACATTTTTACTTCGCTTGATCCCAACACTTCATATGACATATACCAACGCGTAAAAGAAACTAATACTCATAAAGCTTCAGCTGTGTCTGATAAGCTTGATGAATTTACCATTCCTTCAATACTTGATGGAACAGCGTCTATTACAGGCACAGCTGTTTTTGGAGAAGAACTTACCGCAGCATATACTCCCGGAAACAACTCCGGCACACTGCAATATCAATGGATACGAGGCGCATCTGATATATCAGGCGCGATAAGCGACAAATATACATTGATAGTTGATGACATTGGTGAGCAGATTTCAGTACGAATAACAAGCACAGTAGAAACAGGTTCTGTTGTAAGCGGTCAAACAACTACTGTTTTAAAAGCTACGCCAACTCCAATAAAAGGAATAACACCAGTAATTTTAACTATAGATGCAGATGAAATAGTTGTTGATACCGTTGCGGGCTATGAATATATTATAGTTGCTGACGGAGCAGATGTTTCTACAGGTACATGGCAGGATATAGCTTCATTTTATCCGATTTCTTCTAATACTCCATATGATATATATCAAAGAGTTAAAGAAACTGCAACTCATTATGCATCAGCTGTTTCAGACAAACTTGATGCAACTACAGCACCAGATCAGTTAACCGGAACTGCGACTGTTTCTGGGACTGAAGTATATGGCGAAGAACTTACTGCAACATATACTCCCGGAAATAACACAGGAACACTTCAATATCAATGGGTACGCGGCTCAACTGATATCACAGGAGCAACAAGCGATAAATATACATTAGTTGAAGAAGATATAGGGCAACTTATTTCTGTTAAAATATCAAGTACTGTTGAGGGATTTTATTTAACTTCCAATCAAACTGGAGCTATTGCAAAAGCTGATAGCACAGTTTCTCCAGTAGCAGATCCAATTCTGGTCTCAAAAACCGGAACTACAATAACTGTTGCTGCTGTTGCAGGTTACGAATATATTAGAGTTGCAGATGGTGCGCTTGTATCTTCCGGTGTATGGCAGGACAACAATGAGTTTTCAGGGCTTTCAGAAAACACACAATATGATATTTACCAAAGATCAAAGGAAACAGCTACTCATCTGGCTTCAGCAACATCTAACTTGCTTGATGTAACAACTGACGTTACGTTGACAGGAACAGCTTCTGTTTCCGGTACGGAAGTATATGGCGAAGAACTTACTGCTGTATATACACCAGGAAACAACTCAGGAACACTTCAATACCAATGGGTACGCGGGGCAGATGACATAATCGGAGCAACAGGCGATAAATATACACTCACTGAAAATGATATAGGTCAGCTTATATCAGTTAAAATCTCAAGTACTGTGGAAGCCGGAACATTGACCAGCAGCCAAACCGGTGTTATTGCAAAAGCAGACAATACAACTTCTCCTATAGTTGATCCTGTTTTAGAATCAAAAACCGATACAACAATAACAGTTACCGCTGTAGCAGGTTACGAGTATATTATAGTTGCAGACGGTGCGCTTGTTTCTTCAGGTGTATGGCAGGACAGCAATGAGTTTACAGGACTTACTGCTAACACTGCATATGACATATATCAAAGAGTAAAAGAAACGGCTACTCATTTAGTCTCAGCAACTTCAAACTTACTAGATGCAACCACAGAAAATGAAGCTCTCACTGGAACTGCACAAATAAGCGGAACAACAATAGTTGCAAGCACTTTAACCGCTTCGCTAACAGGAGGAAACAATACAGGTACATTGGCTTATCAATGGATGCGCGGGGGAGTTGATATTCCTTCGGCAGTAAACAGCACATATATTTTAGTAATTGATGATATAGATCAACAAATTTCAGTTAAAATATCCAGCGATGTACAAACAGGTTCTTTAACAAGCGCTGAAACTTCAGCTATTGAAAAACAGGACTGTATTATTGCAAAAGGTGATACACCTACACTAGAGTCTAAATCATCAAGCACTGTAACTTTAACTAGTGTTGCAGACTATGAGTATAAAGTCGTAGCAGATGGTGAAGCAAGCACTGCGGGAACTTGGCAGGACAGCAATGTGTTTACTGGTCTCTCAGGAAACACTGCATATGACTTTTACCAAAGAGTAAAAGAAACATTGGCTCAGAAACCTTCGGAAACTTCTGACAAGCTTGATGTTACAACAGACGTCTCTTCAGCCCTTACGGGAACTGCATCAATATCTGGCAATACTATTTATGGAAGTACTTTAACAGCGAGTCTTTCAAGCACTAACAACACAGGCACATTAAAATATCAATGGGTACGAGGTACAACTGATATTGCTTCTGCTACGTCATCAACTTATGTTCTAGCTGCAGCTGATATAGGAAGTCAGATAAAAGTTAAAATATCAAGCACGGAAGAAACGGGTGTTATTACAAGCGTAGCAACTGCAGCTATAACAAAAGCTTCAAGTTCCCCATCAAAAGGTGTAACACCTGTGCTTTCAAGCAAAACCAGACACAGCGTTACTTTAAAATACTTTGCAGGATATGAATATAAGGTTGTTGCAAATGGAGCAAGCTCCAGCACAGGAACTTGGCAGTCAAGCAGTTATTTTTCAGATCTTTCAAGCGGAACGAATTATGATTTTTATCAAAGAGTCAAAGAAACAAGCACAAACTACGCATCTTCAATATCAGATAAACTTGACATTAAAACATATTCGTACAGTTCTTCTACAACTGCTTCACCTAAACCGACGGCATCTCCAACTCCAACGGTTACTCTTATTCCAACAGCAACCGCAACACCTAATATAACAGCAACACCAGCTCCTACGGCTACAGCAACACCAGTACCATCGGTTAATGTATATGTTACGCCTCAAGCTGTTAAAGAAGATTCTAAGAACGGTACAGTAGTTGTGGAAATTAAAACAACTGATTTGCCATATGGAACAAAATCAATAAAAACTTCAGATGACAGATTAATCAAAATTAACGGTGATGAGTCGATTTATGTAACAGTTGACAGCAAAGATATAAATAATGGAATGCTTGAGTTAATTACGTTAGATGAAGAAGGCGTTGCATTGGGTGCAATTAGCATGAATGTAGCCGAATATTTGGAAGAAGACAATAATCCGGTAATGCCATTTTGGCTTAAGATTGTACTGGCAGTATTAATCGGAGCTTTTGTATTTACTGGAGTGTATGTAATTATTATAAGACGAAGAAACTATGGATATTAATAATAAAGTAAAAGCCTGAGATAACTTTTCAGGCTTTTAAAAATCTTCTTGAAAATATTATAATCAATCAATTTCTTTAAAAATTATTGCATCCGCAATTTTACGTTCATGATATCGCCCTTGAGGTCGGTTAACCAATTCTCCGTTAAAAACCATAGTAGCAGAACCACCGCCATCGAGATTATAGGCTTCTATGCACCCCAGATTATACATAATAAGACTCAATTCTTCCATAGTTACGCCTTGTGAATAGTCAGGGGCTCTTCCGTCTACGACAACAAATACATAATGATATGGTTCTATCATGCCTATAGCACACCTTGGCTGAAGCTGTCTTAAGTATAAACTTGTAAGTTCTTTAAAATCTTCTATTGGTTTACCATCATCAAGTAAATCCGGGCCAAATGAATATGTATGCAATGCTCCTTTTTCAAGCAGAGCTTCATATGTTTCGCCCTTTGTTGGATATACCTCCATAGTACCGTCATCAAAAACAGCACAAATCGGAGTGGATGAGTGTTTTCTGTATAAAACTCCGTTCCTTATAATTATTCCGTAATCTCGTGCATTATAATTATCACCGCTTATGGCGAGAACACCTGCTGAATCTTCTAAAATCTCGGAAGTTTTTTGTATTCTATCATTATCTTCACCGTAGGAAAATGCCGAAAAATAATTTTCATTGTTTCTGTAATACACTTCTGCTATGTAATAAGTAATTAAATCAGTTTCAACTTTTTTTATTTCTATGCTTAAATCAGAACTGTAATAGCTATTTTCATCGATCTCCACTTCCTCAGATAAAAATTTTTCATCGCGGTCGCCAGGATGCGGAGTATCTGTAGGAAGGGGAGTGGGGCTTGGCGAATAAGCAGGAGATGCAGTATATTCAACCAATGCTGCCGTGGGAGTTAATTGAAGCAATTCCGTAGGTTGTGTGCTTGCTGTACTTGGTGAAACTTCTAATGAATCATCTGCATGCGCTTTAAAGTTATTTAATATTGGAATATATGCCCACCATGATAAAAAATAAGCATAAATTCCTGCAGTGATAACTCCTGCGCTAAGTATTATAATAATTATAAGTTTTACAATTTTACTTTTTTTCATAATATTATATTTAATTGTACCATAATAGCTATATAATGCCAATTATAATATACTATATGAGGAAATAAGAAAGGAAGACTATTGAAGCTTCCTTTCTTTAAATTAGCTAAGTTTCTTGACAAGACTATTGCATAAATCGCAAACACTGAAATATTTATCTAAGTCTATCTTTATACCTTCACTTTGTGAAAGCTCGTAAAGCGCAAATATACCTCCCGTTAGGATAGTTTGCATTAATCTATTATCATATGGATTGAATCTGCTTAAAATGTCGGTTATGCATTCTTCATTAATATTTCCAATTGTAAAATTACATATCTGTACATCACCGTTTGGAACTATAGATATTGATTTAATATCGCTGAAAGATTCTGAATATGGTTCTGTACCACAGCCTGAAACCAGATTAAGTTTTGGAGAATCATAAAATTCAGACAAGTATTTCTTAGCGTTTCCTGACAAAATAATATTATTACCTTTAGATACTGGCAAGTTTAAATCAGAAAAATAATCAAGCAATCTATGTGTTATGGAATTATATTTATTTTTATGATTTTCATTTACTACCCATGCAGGGTGCAGCTTTATACCATCTATACCTGCTTTAACAGCAAGCTTTGCAAAGTAATATACTTTTTCTATAGGAATTGTTTCCTGATGGAAAGCATCTACAGATATTAGAAGATTATTGACACCTGCTTCTTTCAACCTAGTAACAATACTATTTATTTTAGCCTTATTATTTGTAAAATATCCGTTTGTGATTATTTGTCTGATAGGTACACCTAAGCTTGTAGCCACACTATGTATGGCATATAACTGCTCAGGCTTAAGCAGAGGCTCGCCCCCGAACGTCATGACAGATTCAATACTATAGTTTGAACATACGTTTTCAATAAATTTTAAAATACATTGTATACTGGCTGAAGAAGATGGTGTCTCATTTACTCTATCATCTGCTACAGAACAATGCTTGCAGTTTGCAGTACATTTATTAGTTATTACAAACTCTATTCGTTTAAGATTTCTAAAAGGATCTAATTCTTTTTTCATATTTACACCTCATAAATTTTATTTTTGCAACATAAATAAAGGTGCGTTATCTGGCAACTGATTATTTGTATTCTCGATGCAAAATGTCGCCAAACGTATGCACCGAGTAGCTATCTCGAATGTAATTAATCATTAATATTCCTTAAATGTAATCTATATTATTATATTTCAGTATATATTTAATATCAATGATACAAAATTAATGAGAGTGTTAATAATAGACAATCGCCTGATTCATGATCATCATTTTAAAAATAAAATATTTTGACGAATAAAGCCCTGTACAAAAAAATACAGAACTGTGTGTAATCTTATCACTTTGCTTTTATATTTTCTCACGAAACTCTTGTCGTGCTACAAGTTATGCTATGCAAAACTCTTGGACTGCGAAATACTTTATGCTTATTGCTAAAACAAAAAACACCATCGCTAGATGGTGCTTGAAATATATCGCTTTCACAGTTTTTTGCTAAAGCAAAAGAACTGCTTTCGCGCTACGAGTTTTTCAAAGAAAAACTCTTGGGCTGCGAAATACTTTATGCTTATTGCTAAAACAAAAACACCATCACTAGATGGTGCTTGAAATATATCGCTTTCACAGTTTTTTGCTAAAGCAAAAGAACTGCTTTCGCGCTACGAGTTTTTCAAAGAAAAACTCTTGGGCTGCGAAACACCTTGTGTTTCTTGCCAAAACAAAAAAGCCTTTCGGCTTTTTGTTTTGGTGCGAGAAACAGGACTTGCCAATCGCTTCGCTCATGCCCCGCATTTTATAAATAAAAGGCTCGGACGAGTTCAAGTCCTGTACCATAGAAAAAAGGCCACACTTTGTGTGACCTTTTCACTCTGGTGCGAGAAACAGGACTTGAACCTGCACAGTATTGCTACCACATGGACCTGAACCATGCGCGTCTGCCAATTCCGCCATTCTCGCAAGATTTAAATTGCTTATTAATGATACTAAAATTTGTTTCAATCTTCAAGTTTTTTTTATAAAAAGTTAAAAATATTATGTTGCAGAAAATAGGAAAAATTAATGTAAAAAAACAATTGACACAAAGTATGATTTGTTGTATATTATTAAAAGTCGCTACAAGAGCGAACAGTCTACGGGGTGTAGCGCAGTCTGGTAGCGCACGTGCTTTGGGAGCATGGGGCCGGAGGTTCGAATCCTCTCACCCCGACCAATATGACTGGTTGTTTTCATGGCGATTACGGTGTATAATATTAGTTCCTTAAGGCCCCATGGTCAAGCGGTTAAGACATCGCCCTTTCACGGCGGTAACGCGGGTTCGATTCCCGCTGGGGTCACCATTAAATACACTGTGTATTTTATAAGTTTTGAGGGCCTTTAGCTCAGTTGGTTAGAGCAACCGGCTCATAACCGGTCGGTCCGGGGTTCGAGTCCCTGAAGGCCCACCAAAATTTAAGGCGATTTGGCCGTACTCACTTGGCCCGGTAGTTCAGTTGGTTAGAACGCCAGCCTGTCACGCTGGAGGTCGAGGGTTCGAGTCCCTTCCGGGTCGCCATTTTAATTTAATATTTGCCTCGGTAGCTCAGTTGGTAGAGCAAGGGACTGAAAATCCCTGTGTCGACAGTTCGATTCTGTCCTGAGGCACCATATATGCTAGTGTAGCTCAATTGGCAGAGCAGCTGATTTGTAATCAGCAGGTTGCGGGTTCAAGTCCCATCACTAGCTCCATATGGAGGGGTTCCCGAGTGGCCAAAGGGGGCAGACTGTAAATCTGTTGTCTACGACTTCGATGGTTCAAATCCATCTCCCTCCACCAAAATAAAAAGCCGAAAGGCTTTTTTATTTTGGCAAGAAACACAAGGTGTTTCGCAGCTCGAGAGTTTTTCTTTGAAAAACTCGTAGCACGACAATAGTTTCGTGAGAAACTATGAGAGTGTAGAAGTATTACATATATTAAATAATTTAAAGCCGAAAGGCTTTTTTATTTTGGAAAGAAATACTATGCATTTCGTAAACCGAGAGTTATCTGCAAGAAAACTCGTAGCACTACAATAGTTTTTGTAAGCGAAGTAAAACACAACAATGCTGTTTCTTAATTTTATATGTATGATATCTATATAACATTATTTTCGATTTGATATTTTTTATAAGAAGCCTTGAAAACCAAATGATTAAACAGTCCTGCTGAAAAACTGCCTAATGTAACTGCTGCAGTACCAAGAGCGGCCGCGTATTTCCACGACACGATAGGCACCAGAAAAAATAGCGTATAGGGTATAAGGCTTGCAATAAGTCTCTGGAATGTTATCATCTTAGTTTTTCTTATCTTAAGCAAATAACCATAATAATATGCCTCATAAGCCAGAAACAATGGATTTAAAATCAAAAAAATCAATGCAATCTTTGAAATTGCAGCTGTTTCAGGAAGTGCGTTGAGCACATCTACTAAAGAAAAATCCCCAATAGGTGTAAATGCAGTAGCTGCTACAAATACTGCCCCTATTGCACCTATGACAATAGCAAAATTTCTTATCTTTTTCCTGTTTTCTTCTTCTAAAGAATCATGGCTTATTGCAATTAGCCTAAAATTCATAAGCATTGACGCTACAAAGTGATTTATTAAAAGGGCAATACTATAAGCTGCAATAACTTTTTCTGTGTTATCTGACAATGCAAGAGCTGAATTCGTAACACCCGGCACTAACACCCTTAGTACCATAGACAATATAATCGGAGTTCCATATAAAAATATTTGTTTATATGTAACATCTTCTTTTACATCGTATGAACCCTCTTGTGAACATTTTTCAATAATCTTTCCCTTAATATCTTTAGCATATATCCAGATACTTAATGCTATAACAGCCATTTCGGTAATTCCGCACATCATTAATAAGAACCCGGGGATATAATCATTGTTCATGTTTTTTATAAAATATGCCATGCTTAGATTCAGTATGAAAACCATAACAAGTCTCATAAAAGAAGCTACGGAAATAAGAGGATTATATCTTAGCTTTATAGCTACTCCAACAAAAAACGTGCGTATAGTTACAGCTATTGAAAAAAAGCAAATAAACTTTGTAGATATAATTGTTTTTTCCAAAAGTTCACCTTTTAAGTTATAAGCTTTCGAAAAAATTATTCTTGAAATTGGAGTAAATGCAATCGATAATAGAAACAAAGTTATGATCAATACTGTAATTATAGAATATCTTTTCACTTTGATATATGTTTTTTCATTAACAACGAAAGATGCAAAAATTACAGATAAACACATACCTATTGACTGGAATATCATTACCATGCTTCGTGAAGTGTTATAGGAGCTTATAAATAAATCAGGATCATAAAGCTTACCTAAAGCATTATTTATAATGATGTGAGTCATTATTATAGAAGAGGATGAAATTATAAGCGGTAAATAAAATTTTATAAGCTTTTTATAAGTAATGTTTTCCATTAATGAAATCTTTATTTTCTTTCTTAAAAAATGTGTTCTTTAATATTATATCATTACATGTCAAAGCAATTAATGTATATAGTATTCTATAATAACTTTATATATATAGAAGTTAAGGTTTATCAAATATAATAATAGTATAATTTTGTTAATCTGTTATAATTATTTATAGTAAAAATAAATAATATAAGGGAAAACATATGCAAGCACTACAACTTGAAATCTTAAAATTTATTCAAAACTTCGCCACACCTCTATTAGATAAAATATTTATAGCGATAACCATGATTGGTGAGGAAACGTTTTATATTCTTGTTTTTTGCTTCATATACTGGTGCTACGATAAAACCTTGGGAAAAAGACTCAGCCTGACTTTTTTATTAGGCGATATTGTAAATACATCTTTGAAAGAACTTTTACATGTAGCAAGGCCTATCGGAATGGAAGGAATTCGTTCATTAAGAGAGCATACAGCAACAGGTTATTCATTCCCAAGCGGACACACCCAGGCAACCTCCACTTTCTTTTACTTCTGGATAGCAGAACTAAAGAAAAGATGGGTTACTGTGGCAGGTTGGATTATAATTATTCTTGTTGCTTTTTCTAGGCTTTACTTGGGCGTTCACTGGCCGACTGATGTAATAGCTTCTATTATACTTTCAATATTAATTGTACACTTCGGCAACTGGTTTTTTAAAAAGATAACTCTTATCAAAGTAATAGTTACAGTGGTTATCGTCAATGTACTGCTTATATTTTTATCTTCAAAAGGTTATGTCACCGCTGCAGGGGTTTTCACTGGCGGAATGATAGGAATATATTTGGAAGAAAACTTTATAAAATATACATTAAAGGCAAAATGGAGTAAAAGAATACTGCGATTTATAATAGGTATTATTATAGTATTTGCGATAAAAATGGGAATAAAGCTTATACTTCCTGAAGCACTTTTGTTTGATTATATCCGTTATTTCCTCATTGGTATATGGGTTACTGTAGGTGCAATGTTTGCATACAAAAAGCTTAAAATCTGATTATATTAACTATCTGTTAAAAATACGTTCTTAAATCAGGACTTCTTGTTATAATCCTTAAGTTGTAATATAATTATCATACTAAATTTTCATAAGGATATAATTACAATTGGTTCAAAATAATTCGGAAACAAATACAGAGATAAAATTAAAAAATTCTCTTAATAATAAATCGTTTTTTATAAAGACTTACGGCTGTCAGATGAATGTTAACGATTCTTCCAGTGCTAAAAGCATGTTTATTGAACTGGGTATGAAAGAGGTTTTTGCAGAATGTGACGCTGACCTTATAATGATTTCAACATGCTGTGTTCGCGAAAAAGCAGAACTTAAGATTTACTCTTACATCGGTTCTTTAAAAGCATATAAAGAAATAAACAGAGAAATGATTATTATAGTAAGTGGATGCATGTCAGAACAGAAAGAAGCAAAAGATAACATTTTTTCACGCTTTCCGTTTGTAGACATAGTTGTCGGCACAAGTATGATAGATAAACTTCCTTCATACATTAATAAGCGCCTTGAGACTCATCATCGCATCAACTATGAACTTGATATGGCCGAAAGCTTTAAAATCCCTCTCAGGTCAGCTGAGCGTGTCAGTGAGTTTGTTACTATCATGACGGGCTGTAACAATTTCTGTTCTTATTGTATAGTGCCTCATGTAAGGGGACGTGAAAAAAGCCGTGATGCAGACGAGATTATAAGCGAAATAAAAGGTTTTGTAGAAAACGGATGCTCTGAGATTACACTTTTAGGGCAAAACGTTAACTCCTACGGACTTGATAATGACGGATTAAACTTTGCAGGCCTTTTAAAACGCGTTGCTAATGAAACAGATGTTAAAAGAATCCGTTTTATGACATCGCATCCAAAGGATTTAACCGATGAAGTTATAGAACTTATGTCAAAAGAAGAAAAGCTTTGCAAGCATATTCACCTACCTATACAATCAGGCAGCGACAGTATACTTCATAAAATGAACAGGAAGTATACGTTTAAGCGTTATTTGCATATAGTTGACTATGCGCGATCACTCATGCCGGAAATAGAATTCACAACTGATATTATAGTAGGATTTCCCGGGGAGACGGATGAGGATTTTGAAGATACCTTAACTGCCGTTAAAAGAGTTCGTTATGCTTCTGCATTTACTTTTAAATATTCAAAAAGAAGCGGCACTCCTGCAGCTGAGTATGAAGAGCAGATTGATACTGACATAAAGAAAGACAGACTTCAGCGGTTGATGAATGTTGAAGCTGCGATAAAAAAAGAAATATATTCATCCTACATAGGTTCAGTTCAGGAAATACTGGTTGAAGGACAAAGTGCTAACGAGAAAACTTTTACCGGTAAAACGGATTCTGCTATAACAGTAAATTATAATGGTAAAAAAGAAGATATCGGCAAGATAATAAAGGTTAAAATAGTAGAAGCTAAAACAAACACATTATTTGCAGAAAAGATTTAAGGAGATTTGATGGCACTGTCACCAATGATGCAACAGTATATGGAACTTAAGGAGCAATATAAGGATTCATTGCTCTTTTTCAGGCTTGGTGATTTCTATGAAATGTTTTTTGAAGATGCAAAACTGGCATCTAAAGAACTCGAACTCACATTAACAGGACGCGATTGCGGACTTTCAGAGCGCGCCCCAATGTGCGGAGTTCCTCGCCATGCGGTTGATCAATATATAGCGCGGCTTCTTGAAAAAGGCTATAAAGTAGCAATATGCGAACAGATAACAGAACCAACAAAAGGAAAAAGCATAGTAGAACGTGATGTTGTACGTATAATTACTCCGGGTACTGTTATAGAAGAAAGCATGCTTGATGAAAAGGCAAACAACTATATCTGCGTTATGTATAAGTCCGGAGAAAATATTGGCTTGTCTTACTGCGATGTATCAACCGGAGAGTTTTCCTGTGTTGTAATAAGTGATGATTTATACACTAAAACAGTTGATGAAACTGTGAGGATAAAGCCAAGCGAAGTACTTGTAAACAGCGAAATGCTGATGTTTTTAAATGAAAACCATGATCTGCTTAAAATAATTGACGTTAAGCCTTATACATTGGATGAGGAGTCTTTTGAGTATAATTTTGCAAAAGAAAAACTTACAGACAAATTCGGAAAAGATATTGATGAAAGCGAAATGGTGGTATGTTCGTGCGGAGCATTGTTATCTTATCTTAAGAATACACAAAAAAACGCACTTGAGCATATCAATACTTTGCGTACTGTGAGCCAAGACAGCTATGTAAAAATTGACGCATCAACCTCAAGAAACCTTGAACTTACGTCCACTATGCGCGGAGGAACCAGAAAAGGCTCTCTTTTATGGCTGCTTGACAAAACTGTGACATCAATGGGTGCAAGAAAACTAAAAAAATGGATGGATGAGCCGCTTTATAATATATCAAAAATTCAGGAAAGGCTTGACTCGGTTCAGGAGATAAAAGAAAACCCTATCCTGCATCAGCAAATTGTTGATGATATGAAAAATGTATATGACATTGAACGCATATCAACAAAAATATCATATGATACTATAAACGCGCGCGACTGTGTATCTTTACGAAGGTCCATTGGCGCACTGCCTTATATAATAGAAAAAACAGGACAATTCAGCTCTGAATTAATTAGCCGTATACACAGTGATTTTGACGCTATGGAAGATATTTATGAGCTTCTTGAAAATGCAATATCGGATAACCCTCCTATAAATATAAAAGACGGCGGGACCATACGCGAAGGATATTTTGCAGAGCTCGACGAACTTCGAGACATATCTGAAAACGCTAAAGAGCATATAGCTAAAATTGAGATTGAAGAAAGAGAAAAAACAGGGATAAAAAACCTAAAAATTAAATACAATAGGGTTTTTGGTTATTTTATAGAAGTAACTAAATCATATATTGATTCTGTGCCGTACACTTACATCAGAAAGCAAACTCTTGCAAACTCTGAAAGATACATCACTGAAGAACTAAACCAGCTTGAAGAGAAAATAACCGGCGCACAGGATAAAAGTGTAAAGCTTGAAACTCAGCTTTTTGGCGAAATAAAAAACGCACTCAAACAAAATATAAAAAGACTGCAAAAGACAGCGGATTTAATTTCTCAATTGGATGTGCTTCAGTCATTTGCTAGAGTATCCACAGAGAATAATTATGTTAAGCCTGAACTTAATAATGAAGGATTTATCAATATTAAAGAAGGACGCCATCCTGTGGTTGAAAAATCAAATGAAGGCAAGAACTTCGTTCCTAATAATACAAATCTAAACATGGATAATGACTGTTTCCTTATAATAACCGGCGCCAATATGGCAGGAAAAAGTACATATATCCGACAGGTAGCGATTATAACACTCATGACTCATATCGGTTGTTTTGTTCCGGCATATAGCGCGGACATCTGCCTTGTCGATAAGATATTTTCAAGAGTAGGCGCATCGGATGATCTGTTTTTAGGTCAATCGACATTCATGGTCGAGATGAGCGAGCTTGCGAATATCTTAAAAAATGCAACATCACGTTCTTTGATAATTCTAGATGAAATAGGGCGGGGGACAAGTACATTTGACGGTTTGTCTGTAGCATGGAGCGTAGTTGAGTATATATGCGACAAGTCAAAGCTTGGCGCAAAAGCACTTTTTGCTACACACTATCACCAACTATCAGAATTTGAAGGACATGTTTCCGGAGTCAAAAACTACTGTGTATCAGTTCGCGAGCAAGGTGAAGATATAATATTCTTGCGCAGGATTGTACGCGGAGGAGCTGACAAAAGCTTTGGAATACATGTTGCAAAGCTTGCGGGAGTTCCAAAAGATGTTCTTGACCGTGCAAATATAATTCTTGAGCGTCTTGAGGAAGCAGACATCAATCACGTTGCCGCAAAAACATCAAAAGAAGCAGGGGACATGATTAACGGCAACATACAATATCAGCAGACACAGCTTGATTTAACAGCTATGCTGCCGTACTCTGATATTTTAGACGAGATAAAAAACATGGATATGACAACAACTACACCTATTGATGCATTTTATATGCTGGACAGACTGAAGGAGAAAATGAAATGAGCAAAATAAAGCTGTTATCAAAATCTCTTTCGCAAAAGATTGCTGCCGGTGAAGTGGTTGAGCGCCCTGCATCGGTAATAAAAGAGCTGCTTGAAAATTCCATCGACGCAGGAAGCACATTTATTACAGTTGAAATTGAACAGGGCGGAAAAGAATTAATCAGAATAAGCGATAACGGGAGCGGAATAAATCCGGATGAAGTTGAGCTTGCCTTTTTGCGCCATGCCACAAGCAAGATTGAAACAGAAGACGACTTATATAATATATCTTGTATGGGGTTTCGCGGAGAAGCGCTCTATTCTATCTCAGCAGTTTCAAAAACAACAATGATTACAAAGACTGCTAACAATGAAGTTGGAAAAATAGCAGAGGTTCACGGCGGAGAAATAATTGAAGTATCAGACACTGGCTGTCCAAACGGTACAACAATAGTTGTTAAGGATTTGTTTTATAACACGCCTGCAAGATTAAAGTTCATGAAGTCTAATTCTGCCGAAACTTCACAAATATCTTCAATTGTTCAAAAGATAATTCTATCGCACCCGAGTATATCAATAAAGCTTATTTCAAACGGAAATCTTATATATCAAAGCAGCGGGGATGGAAGCATTAAAAATGCAGTTTACGCTGTTTATGGTGCAAACATTGCATCAAGTGTCAGTGAATTTAGCCATGAAATTGACGGAATAAAAATTTATGGCGTACTTGGCGGACGCGACACTTTCAGAAGCTCTAGAATAAATCAGACTCTGTTTGTTAATAAAAGATATGTAAAAGATCCTGCTATTGGGCAGATAATCGAGAGCGCATACGGATCGGTACTTATGAAAGGCAAATTTCCGTTCTATGTACTCTTTATTGATGTAGATACGAGCACTGTTGACGTAAATGTTCATCCGCAGAAACTATTCGTAAAATTTTCGAATCAGAAGGAAGTAAAGACGGCTGTATATAATGCTGTAAAAGAATATACGGTTAATTTAGGCGCAAAGCCGGAAATGTTTTTTAGCGATGAGCCTGAAATTAAAATTGAATCTATACGAAAAATGAGAGCATATGAAAGCTCAAATATAAATAATTATGATACGCATTCAGATATAAAATTAGCTTCTAATCCAGAAAAATCAAAAGATAGTTTAGAAACTCCTGAAAAAACTGTCAATCATATAAATGAAGATCTTGAGCCAAAAACATATGATTACAAGAAAGAACTTGAAACGTACAAAATAATAAAAGAGCCTGCTGTGCTTCGTCAAAAAGAAGTGCCATACATAGGTAATATTATAAAAGAAGATATAAATGCTCAAACAAGCTATCTTGATGAAGAGTCTGATGCAATAATAATCGGCTCTGCTTTTAATACATATATAATTGTCGAGCACGAAGAAAATTTGTATCTTATTGACCAGCATGCAGCTCACGAGCGCCTTATATACGAAAAACTTCTTGGGCAGTTTATTGAGGATAAGGTAGTAAGCCAGAGGCTTTTAATACCCCAGACAGAAGATATTACTTATGAAGAAAAAAACATGTTGGATGAATACATAGACTATTTTAAAAAACTAGGATTTGAAATTAGTGTAAATGAGCATTCAGTTGATATAAGTGCAGTGCCGCATGTTTTGGGACAGCCAAGATTTTCATCATTTTTTCTTGAACTTCTTGATCTTTTATCAGACGATGCGGATAAAGATGAGCTTAGCATTATAAAAAAGATTATATCCATGTCTTGCAAAAAGGCAATAAAAGGCGGAGACAGACTTTCGGATAAAGAGATAAAGTCTCTTATTAAAGATATAAAAAATGAAGAAATTCCGCTTACTTGTCCACACGGAAGGCCTTTTGTAATGAAGATAACTAAAAATCAGATTGACAAAAAAGCGGGGCGTATAGTGTGAATGATAAATTAATCATTGCAGCAGTAGGTCCTACAGCTAGCGGTAAGACTTCGCTTTCAATAAAACTTGCTGAAGAATTAAACGGTGAAATTATTTGCTGCGATTCTATGCAGATATATAACCACATGAAAATCGGAACTGCAAGCCCTACTGAAGAAGAGCTCAAAAGAGCCCCACATCATCTTTTTAACTTTATTGAACCAACTATTGATTATAACGCAGCTATGTATCAAAAGGCTGCCAGACTTAAAATAAATGAGTTATTGGAAAAAGGCAAAACACCAATACTATGTGGTGGAACTGGTTTATACGTTAAAGCGGCATTATATGACATGAATTTTACAGAAGCTTCTTCTGATGAATCTTACAGAGCAGAACTTGAAAAGCTTTGTGAACAAAAAGGTGTGGACTATATATATGATATTCTGCTTGATAAAGATCCTGAAAGCGCGAAAGAAATTCATAAAAATAATGTAAAACGAGTTATAAGAGCGCTTGAGATATATCATCTGTCCGGTATAAAAAAGTCCGAACAAAAGCAAGAAGAAAGAAAGTTCTATCCCAATGC
Organism: Christensenellaceae bacterium; assembly: GCA_963677605.2. GTDB lineage: Bacteria > Bacillota > Clostridia > Christensenellales > UMGS416 > JAGLOK01. The sequence goes on from CAXXDX010000005.1 coordinate 60,791, forward strand.
AAAAATTATAGCCCTTAAACACGATAGAAAAGACCTTTATGCAAGAATCGACAAGCGTGTAGATCTAATGATTGAAGATGGTCTTGAAGATGAGGTACGAAATTTATTAAGCATTGGAGTAACCGAAAAAAACAATGCTATGAAGGCAATCGGATATAAAGAATGGATTGACTATTTTAATGGGAATATAAGTTTAGATAAATTAATTGATAATATCAAAAAGAATTCAAGACATTATGCAAAAAGACAGTTAACATGGTTTAACAGAATGGATATTACGTGGTTTGAGTATGATGATAACCTTAATTTAACATTTCAGAATATATTAAATAGCATTCAAAATTAGTTCTTTAATTTGTAAAATATTTGTTATATAATTAAATAAAGAAAACATCTCATACAGTATACTCTAGTAGAGATAGAAGGAGTAAAAAGGATGAACAACACGTTTTATATTCAAGATGCTTTTTTAAACCAACTTCGTAAAAGCCACATGTCAGTAACCATTCACTTAACCAACGGATATCAACTTAGAGGGCAGATAAAAGGGTTTGACAATTTTGTAGTGGTATTTTTCTCAGATGGAAAACAAATGATGATTTACAAGCATGCTATTTCATCTGTAACACCGGCTGAGCCAATCGAATACTATACAGAAAACGAAGAAAAGACACAGGATTAAAAGTCGGATAAGCAGATTTACAATTAAGAAAGTATAAAACAAGGGCTTTATTAAAAAGGCCCTTTTGTTTATAATGAGCATATGAAAAATAGATCTATAAATTTATTAGAAGCTGAAAAATCGCTCAGCAGTATATTTGAAAAAATAAACGAAATAGAGCTTCATAACCAAAAAAAAGTTATTGATGCATTTCGCAGCAATAGAGTAGAAGCTAGACATTTTTATCCTTCCACAGGTTACGGTTACGGAGATACGTCGCGAGAAAAACTTGATGATGTCTTTGCTTCCGTTTTTGGAGCAGAAAGCGCATTAGTGAGACCGCATTTTGCCAGCGCAACTCATGCAATTACACTTGCACTAAGGGCTCTTTTAACTCCAGGAGATTTAATTCTTTCGATAACAGGAAGACCTTATGACACTATATCCACAGCAATAGGCGTATCAGGAGAGTATGAAAACACGCTAATTAAAAGGGGAGTGCTATACGAAGATATTTCCTTAAATGAAGGAAAAGAAATAGACTCGGAATCCGTTATTTCCTGTGTAAAAGAAAAGAAACCAAAAGTTGTATTCATACAGCGTTCCCGAGGTTATGAATGGAGAAAAGCGCTTTCATCTGAAGAAATAGGCAAAATTACATCAAAAATAAAAGAATCCAGTTCTGATAGTATAGTTTTTGTTGATAATTGTTATGGCGAATTCACTCAAAAGCTTGAACCTACCGATGTCGGAGCTGATGTTGTATGCGGCTCGCTTATAAAAAATGCAGGCGGCGGATTGGCTCCTACCGGTGCATATATAGCAGGAAAAAAGAAATTTATTGATTTAGTAAATAACTTTTTCACTTCACCCGGAACAGGCGGAGAAATAGGTTCGTATGAAGCAAGTTACAGATTGTTTTTTCAAGGGCTTTTTATGGCACCGCATACAGTTGCTGAATCTTTAAAAGGCGCATGTCTTTTTTCTTATTGTTATGAGCATTTAGGATACGAAACTATGCCCGGAGCCACTGACAAACGTTTTGATATAACACAAAGCATAAAATTAGATTCAGAGAGGGAAGTGGTTGATTTTTGCAGAAGCATTCAAAAAACTTCTCCAGTTGACGCTCATGTTGTTCCGGAACCGTGGGATATGCCTGGCTATACCGATAAAGTGATAATGGCAGCAGGTACTTTTGTGCAAGGCGCATCGATAGAACTCTCTGCAGATGCTCCTATAAAAGAACCGTATATTGTATATCTGCAAGGTGGTCTTACTTATTCTCATATAAAAACAGCCCTCAAGGAAACCCTTGAGAGCATTGGTGTTGAGATAAATTAATATTTATCGTATTCTTCTGTAAAGACCTGTGACCTTACCCAGTATATCTACCTGATTTGCCGGGAATATAAACGGATCTAAAGCTTCGTTTTCAGGTTGAAGTCTTACGTTTCTTCCTTCCTGATAAAATCTCTTTACAGTAGCTTCGCTTTCAGTGTCATTTATCATTGCGACAACTATATCACCGTCGTCAGCATAATTCTGCTTGCGGACTACAATATAGTCATTGTCATATATTCCTGCATCAATCATGCTGTCACCTGAAACCTGAAGTACATACGAGTTTTCGTCACGGACAAATGACTGTGGCAATGGAACATATTCTTCAATGTTCTCTGTTGCCAAAATAGGTTCTCCAGCTGTGACGCGACCGACAAGCGGTATACTCATAGCTTTTGCTTTTGCTTCAGCTTCAAAATCAAGTACTTCTATTGCTCGCGGCTTGCTTTCATCGCGGCGAATAAGTCCTTTTTTCTCCAAACGCTGAAGATGCCCGTGAACCGTAGATGTTGATTTTAAATCAACAGCGTCGCATATATCGCGAACAGTAGGGGGGTAGCCCTTGTCTTCTATATAATCTTTAATATAAAGGAAAATCTTGCGTTGCTTTCCTGATAAATCGTTGATATCATACATAATGAACCTCCTGAAAGTATGTTACCACATATATACTATAAAGTCAAACGGATGTTCGTATTATCGAAATGGATTGAATATTATGAAAAAATGTGTTTTAGAAGATAAAGAATGTTTAAATTGCGGAGAATGCGATATTTGCGATCTTGACAGAAATAAAATCTGCGATAACTGCGGAAAATGCATCGAACCTGATTCTGAATATATCGAAGTCAAGATTGATGGGATTGTAGGCGGAGACGTTTAGTTGGTAAATTTATAAAAATATATTTAATAGTCTATAGATAAAAGGTGATTATGAAATTCTTTCTAAATTATAAGATAGGACGAAAAGGAACTATACTTCATATAATATTTTTCATACTGATAATAATATTTTTATTTATCAAGGGCGGGATATGGCTGTCTGCTATTTTATTAGTAATAGTAATATTGGCAAGTATAGCGTATGTTCGAAATGGTGATTATGATATAATAAGTTTTGATAAAACAGGATTTATTATAACTAGGTTTTTTCTTCAATGTTTTATGACTGGAATAAAGTTGAATTTATATCATATAGAAAAAGAATCGGTGTTGGAAAAATTGATTTTATTATTCGAATTAAACTCAAAGAATCTAGAGAGATTATATTAGTAAATTCTGAAAAAATATTAGTTGAAATAAGGAAGTACTATAATACTGACCAAATATCTTAGGTATACGTTTGGCATAATAGTATTATCATTCATTTAAAACACCTTGCTATTCTGGTACTTCATCAGTATTTAAACTTACTTTATCCGCAGCTTTTTTTCTCAGTTCATCGCTCATTTTCGCATAATGTTTTGTTGTAGTATTAACATCTTTATGCCCAAGAACGTCAGCAACCAGATAAATGTCTCCTGTGTTTTGATAAAGCCTCGTACCGTATGTTGAACGGAATTTATGAGGGGATATTTTCTTAACAATTCCAGCAGCTTTTTTATAATTAGCAACCATATGCTGAACTGCGCGAACGCTTATCCTGTTGTTTTGGCTTGATAAAAAGAATGCTTTTTTAGAGCCTTCGTTTGGAACTGCATCTTTTCTGTCCTGTAAATAATCAAGCAAATACTCGGAAATTTCCTTGGAAAAGTATAAAATTGCTTCATTTCCGCCTTTACGGGTTACTTTAAACATACCTGTTCTAAAGTCAACATCATCCAAGTTGAGGCCTACACATTCAGATATTCTTATACCTGTGCCAAGCAAAAGAGCAAATATGGCCAAATCGCGGCTTCTTGTCTTTAAATTCCACGCTTTGCCATTTCCTGGCAGATTAGTGCCGTTTTTAACGGTATCAAATAAACGCTGAATTTCTTCGGGTTCAAGCGTAATTATTGCTTTTTCTTTGATTTTAGGTACATCAACAAGTGCAGTAACGTCTCGATCTATAAGCTGACGCTTGTATAAAAAGCGATAAAATGCACGAATTGTCGTAATTTTGCGCTTTTTTCCGGCATTTTCGTTAGATCGTTCAATAGTTTTATCATCAATTTTAATTGAATATGAGGAAATATGGTCAAGGAACATATCAATGTCACGAGGTTTGACGCGCTTTAAATCATCAATTGAATAATCAACCGGAGTTTTATCAAATCCGGGAATATAGTCATGAAGAAAGTTAAAGAATAGTTTTAGATCATGCACATAATTTAAACGGGTAAGCTCTGACGTGCGCTGTGATACAGAAGAAATAAAATCAAAACACAGCTCAGGGAGCTGCATAAGGATTTCACGCTGTTTGTCACGATTATTCATAAATTTCTCAAAATATCCTTGAAATATAGTGTATCTTGTCGTAAAACCTGCGTTTTACGACAAGATTATTATATCTTTATATTGAAATTTAGTCAAGTTCCTGGTGCTATTCCCTGCATTCTCTCTGTCTCGTGTTCTTTAAAATGCTTAATTTCGTCTGTGGCAAGTTTATCACATAAGTTGTTGTATTCATTGTCAGCATGGCCTTTAACTTTATGCCATGTTACTTCATGCTTGTTAACATATAAAAGCAGTTGGCGCCATAAGTCCTGATTTTCAACAGGCTTCTTGTTCGCTTTCTTCCATCCCCTTTTTTGCCAAGAGTCCAACCAACCTTGATTAAATGCATTAATGACGTATGCACTGTCAGAGAATACATCAACTCTGCATTTTTGCTTTAAAGCGTCAAAAGCTTTAATAATAGAGAATATCTCCATACGGTTATTGGTTGTGTTTGGAACAAATCCGCTCATTTGTTTTATATTGTTTTTATAGATGAGAACAGCGCCCCATCCGCCGGGACCGGGATTTCCTGAACATGCACCATCAGTGTAGATTTCAATTTTCTTCATCGTCTTTTTTGCTTAACTTCCTTGATTTTTCCGCACAAACATCAACAGCATTTATAACAGAAGCGCGGAATCCGTCATTTTCAAGTGATGCAACAGCTTCAATAGTAGTTCCGCCCGGAGAACAAACCATGTCTTTAAGCGTTCCGGGATTCATACCGGTTTCCAGAACCATTTTGGCTGAACCCAATACAGTTTGAGCTGCCATCTTATATGCCGCGTCTCTTGGAAGGCCGTTTAGCACTCCGCCGTCAGCCATAGCTTCAATAAACATATAAACATAAGCAGGACTGCTGCCAGCTATTCCTATAAAAGCATCCATATATTTTTCGCTCAGTACTTCAAGTTCTCCCATGCTGTTTAATATTGCTTTTACAAAAGCCAGTTCCTTGGCGTTTAAATCAGTTTCTGCGCAAAGCATGCTCATCCCCTCGCCTACGAGAGCCGGCGTATTAGGCATCACTCTGGCGATCCTGCAAAGCTCTCCGAATTTATGTTTGAGCTGATTAATAGTAACTCCGGCCATAATTGATACAACCGCTTTTTCTTTAAGCATGCCACTCACTTCTTCAACAGCTTCTTCAAAATACTGCGGTTTTACGGCTAGGACCACTATGTCCGCATATTCAACAGCCTCTACAGCATTTGTTGTAGTTTTTACGATGTAATTGTCAACCAGATAATCTAATCTTTTTTTTGCGACATCACAGACCATTGTATTTTCTTTAGTTATTATGCCTGAATCCAAAGCTTTTGATAATATTGCCTCTGCCATATTACCTCCGCCGATAAATGATATTTTAAAATTACTCATTTTTCCTCCCTAAATCAATTGACATAGATATTTCTATATTATATAATAATGACCGCTTCAAAAATTTCTTAGGGGAATAGCTCAATTGGTAGAGTAGTGGTCTCCAAAACCATTGGTTGCGTGTTCGAGTCGCGTTTCCCCTGCCAAACCGCCTTAAACGGCGGTTTTTTTATACGCCAATTTTCTCTTTAATAGCTTTAGCTTCAGCGTACTTTGTATCATCAGCCATATATTTGTGATTAAACCAAAGTTTATCTGATGCGCTTTTAATGCTTATTTCACCAAGATAATCCTGTGGCGTTGAATCGCTTCCTCCTACTTTTACATTCCTTCTAAAGGGTGTAAGCTTAAATTTCTCAATACTTTTATATTCAAACTCCTGAATATCTGTAATTTCAGATAAAACTTCTGTTTTTGTCTTTTCAAGATACTGATTGCCATATTCATCCCAAAACATATCAATAGCCTGGCTTCTTTTAAGTACTGATACTTTTTCAGCTTTAAATTTCTTTTTCAGTTCTTTTTTTGATTTTTTTACGAAATCTTTTTCAAGAATAAAAGATAATATAGAGTCTTCAAAAAATAATATATATCCCCTCTTTGTCATCTTTACCACAGTTAAACTAAGTTTTGCTTTTTCATTTGTTACAGTCATCAGTCTCCCCTTTTATACGTTAACTTCCCCACTCTTATTTAAAACATCGCTGTTTGCATCAAGTATAGGTTTGATATATTCATCATATAGTTCGCTAACCTGACTTCCGCATCTGCCTGTAAAGTTTTTAGCATCCATTAGATTATCTATTTCATCCCAAACGCTTGAAAATGCATCGTCAGCTTTAATGCGTTCAATAAGATCATTAGGCTTGCCTTCAAGTTTTACCTGTTTTGCAGCTTCCATGGAATGTGTGCGTATAAGTTCATGAAGTTCCTGTCTGTCTCCGCCTTTTTTTACAGCAGCCATCATAATGCGCTCTGTTGCCATGAATGGAAGTTCTTCCGCTATATGTTTTTTAATCATATTTTCGTAAACAACTATTCCTTCGGCAACATTTAAGTAAATATTAAGTATCGCATCAACAGCAAGGAATGCCTGAGGAATTGTAAGACGTTTGTTAGCAGAGTCATCCAATGTTCGCTCAAGCCACTGTGTATTGGCAGTGTTTGTTGTGCTGGAAACCAAAGAATTTACAAAACGGCTAAGTGCGCATATTCTCTCGCTTCTCATGGGATTTCTTTTATATGCCATAGCGGATGAACCTATCTGCTTTTTAGCAAACGGCTCTTCCAATTCTTTTAAGTTTTGCAAAAGTCGCATGTCGTTTGCAAATTTATATGCACTTTGTGCAATCAGACTCAAAACATTAAGAACCTGTGTGTCATATTTTCTGGGATAAGTCTGTCCCGTCACAGGAAAAGTATCATTATATCCGAGTTTTGAGCATACTTTTTCATTTAACTGTTTAACCTTGCTTTCATCGCCGTTAAAAAGCGCCATAAATGAATCCTGTGTTCCGGTAGTGCCTTTTACACCACGAAGCTTTTTCTCGCTTAAAAGCTTGTCTAGCTCGTTATAGTCTGCAACAAGGTCATATAACCATAGTGAAGCACGTTTTCCGACGGTTGTAAGCTGTGCCGGCTGATAATGCGTAAATCCAAGAGTTGGCATATCTTTGTATTCAAGCGCAAACTTAGACAGTTTATCAATGACATTAACCAATGTTTCTTTTACAAGCTCAAGTGCCTGATGAATAATCATAAGATCAGCATTGTCTCCAACATAGCAGCTTGTAGCACCAAGATGAATAATAGCTTTAGCGCTCGGACAGCATTCGCCATATGCGTAAACATGTGCCATAACGTCATGACGCACTTCTTTCTCGCGAGCATTCGCAACATCGTAATCAATATTGAAAATATTGCTTTTAAGGCTTTCTATCTGTTCAGGCGTAATATCGAGGCCAAGTTCCATTTCGCTTTCCGCAAGAGCCACCCAAAGCTTTCTCCATGAAGAAAACTTGTTGTCATCGCCGAATATGCGCTGCATTTGTTTCGTTGCATATCTTGTTGTTAACGGATTTACATATGTATCGTGCATTTATTTCTCCCTAAAAATGATGTGTTTATTATACGTTATTTTATTTTCCCATTCAATACAGAATGATTTTAATCGGCACTTGCACTTGTCACATTCCCAAATAATTCATAGATTTTAGACAATATAAGTTCATTTAATGGAGGTGATAATATACTTTCTACATTGCTTTTAAGATGTTTAGCACTTGATGTACCGGTAAGTATTACGTCAGTGCCTTCCGAATGCGCACAGAATCTGTATGCAGCATCAATTATACTTCTTATAGATTCATCATCACCCAAAAAACTAAAAGGATTATCATTATCAAACATTGATAAATCCACTTCACCTTTTTCATTAAGTGTATTTAGTGTTTCTATTAGTTTTTCGTTGTTTGAAAGTGCATTTCTTACTGCAAACATAATAAGAACACCGACTTGTTTTTGTCTTGTCAGTGGAAATATATTTTTTGAAGCAGAAAAATTAATTAAATTATAACCAGTCATTATAACTTCCCATATATCATCCGTTAAGGCTGTTTCCAGCATTTTATGGTTTGTGTCTACTCCGAACATTTCTGTTATGCCAAGAAATCTAATCTTTCCAGCATCTTTTGCTTTTATAAGCTCAGGCATAAACCTGTCTCTTACCTTAATATACATTTTCGGCAAAACAGCATGTAAGTTAAATATATCGATATAATCCGTTTTAAGTCGTTTTAAGCTCTCTTCAAGAGATTTTGTCAAATCACCTTCTTTTGATATTTCATTGCTGAAATTAGTAGGAGGAAACTTAGTTGAAATTACGCAGTTACTTCTTTTACTCCCGGTTAATCCTTTAGACAACACATTCTCAGTGCCATAGACCGCGGATGTATCAAAGAAATTTATACCCAGATCCAATGCAGTATTGACTATATTAACAGCGTTTTCTTCGCTTAAGCCTTTGCCCAGCCCGAGTCTGCTGTGTCCTCCGCACCCCAAACCAGCTTTACTTACTGTTAAACCAGTTCTTCCTAATTTTATATACTTCATATTTACTCTCCTGCTACTGTTATGGTTTAGTTGCCATACATAACGATATTGTATCGTATATATTAAATTTACCGCCGTGTTTATTTATAGTTTTTGCGATTTCATATTTAAACTCATTAAGCTTTTTTTCTCCTAATGCTATGTGATCGGAGTATGTGTTTAACAAGTTTGTATACCCTTCAGCGGTCAATGTTCTTATCCTATTATATAATTTATATTCCTGCTTTATATAACCGTATTTTTTGCTAATATCAGATATTTTTATAGCATCTTCTTCAGAAAACTCCTTTCGCAATTTTTCTTCATCAGAACTTAAAAAATATTTTTGATACAGTTTGTCAACTTCTGAACTTAATAACATATTTCCTTTGTCTCTGTATGGATAATTGCGAAACCTTGCAAAAGCACCTCCGGATTTAAGCAGCCTAAATACTTTCTCATAGCCTTCTTTTTCGGGTATCCAGTGAAATGCTGTGGCTGAGTATATTAAATCATATTTATCATCCTCGCACTCATAGTCCATAAAATCTGAATTAATAATTTCCAAGTTAGTGTTCCCGGATAATTTTTCTTTGGAAAACTCAGCAAGATCCCTTCCAAGTTCAATTGCAGTAACATTAAGTCCGGCATCTACAAAAGGAATCGTCGCCTGCCCTGTGCCCATGCCTATTTCAAGCGCTTTACTTCCCTCTTTTATTCTTGAGTATGAGAATATATCTGAATAAACTTCAGGCAAGTACCTTGGCCGATATTTATCATATAGTTTTGGTACTTCGTTGAAGGTTAATCTTTTATCCATAATATGCTCCAATTATTTGTAGATAACTGATTATAACATAATAAAATAAAAAAGAGAGCCATAGGCTCTCTTGGTATAATCTTTGTTATTTAGCAAGTTCTGAATAGCGCGTTTCGCGTATAACATTAACTTTTATCTGTCCGGGATAGTCAAGCTCCCCTTCTATTTTCTTTGCAACATCTTTTGCCATTATAACCGCTGCATTGTCGTCAATCATTTCAGGTTTGACTATTATGCGAACTTCACGGCCGGCCTGTATAGCATATGAAGAATCAACGCCTTCAAAAGAATTCGATATTTCTTCAAGCTGTTCCAAGCGTTTGATGTAATTCTGCAAAGTTTCGCGTCTTGCACCTGGGCGCGCAGCTGATATTGCATCCGCAGCCTGGACAAGAATCGCCTCTATTGTTTTTGCCTCAATATCCTCATGGTGAGCTAATATCGCATGGATTATAGCTGGATTCTCATTATACTTCTTGGCGAAATCTCCGCCAATCTGTGTATGCGAGCCTTCAACTTCGTGATCCAACGCCTTGCCTATGTCATGTAACAGCCCTGCACGTTTAGCAATACGGACATTTGCGCCTATCTCAGCGGCCATAAGTCCTGCAAGATGTGCGACTTCTATAGAATGCTTTAATACATTCTGTCCGTAACTTGTACGGTATCTGAGACGTCCGAGAGTACGCACTACATCACCGTGAAGGTTATGCACACCTACCTCAAACATAGCGTTATCTCCTGCCTCTTTTATAAGAGCGTTAACTTCTTTTCTTGACTTATTAACCATCTCTTCAATACGTGCAGGATGAATTCTTCCGTCAACCGTAAGTTTTTCAAGAGCGCGTCTCGCTATTTCTCGCCTAACAGGATCGAATCCCGAAAGTATAACAGCTTCCGGTGTGTCGTCTATTATAAAGTCAATACCTGTTGCAGTTTCAAGTGCGCGGATATTTCGTCCTTCGCGTCCGATTATTCTTCCCTTCATATCATCATTGGGAAGAGCAACAACTGATACTGTGGTTTCAGCCACATGGTCAGCCGCGCATCTTTGAATAGCCATACCGACTATTTCGCGCGCTTTGTTTTCAGCTTCAGACTTTGCCTCAGCTTCAATTTCACGAATCATAACAGCTGCTTCGTAGCGTGTCTCGCGCTCAATGTTTTTCATGAGTATTTCATGAGCTTCTTCACGCGTATAGCCTGAAATTCTTTCAAGCTCAGCCACCTGCTGCTCGTATGCAGCCTGTACTTTTTCTCTTACTTTTTCAGTGTCGTTTTTGAGTTTTTCAATACGATCTTCATTTGCCTCTATCTGCAGGCTTTTCTTATCGATTAAATCTTCTCTTTGCTGGAGTCTTCTTTCGACTCTTTGTACTTCGCCTCTTCTTTGTCTAAGTTCATTTTCAAATTCGGTTCTAAGTTTGTGAACCTCTTCTCTGGCCTCAATAATCGTTTCTTTCATCTTGGCTTCAGCTTTTTGTTTTGCATCGTCCAAGAGAGTTTTAGCTATGTCTTCCGCTTTTCCTGTTTTTCTTTCAGCCATCTTTTTTCTGATGGCGTATCCTATCAAAAGACCGGCGATTATTGCGCCAATGACTATAGCAATCAATACTAATGGATTGCTCGGCATCGGTGAATACACCTCCTTATTTGTATCGCAATTGAATAAAATAAATATGATTTCTTATGCGATTATAGTATTTAACTATAAATATAAATATTAATTTGAGAATATATAAAATTTAGTATTTATAATCATTAAGCAGTTGTTTTGTATAAAACAACTGCTTTAATTTTATTACCTTTTTATAATTTAGTCAAGAATACGTTATTATTTAGTCTTCTTCTTTCTCTTTATTTATCTGTTCGTAGATTTTTTTCTGAATTTCATCCAATATTTCAGGATTTTCTTCTAAGAAATCTCGAACTTTTTCTTTGCCCTGACCTATTCTGTCTTCGCCATAGCTATACCATGATCCGCTTTTTCTTACTATATCCATGTCAGTTGCAATATCCAAAATACAACCTGTATTTGATATGCCCTCGCCATACATAATATCAAATTCAGCTATTTTAAACGGCGGTGCGACTTTGTTTTTAACAACTTTTACCCTTGTTCTGGAACCTATCATCTCAGTTCCTTTTTTAAGTGTTTCAATTCTTCTTATATCAAGGCGTACGCTTGAATAAAATTTAAGCGCGCGTCCGCCCGGAGTTGTTTCAGGATTTCCATACATAACTCCGATTTTCATTCTCAGCTGGTTTATAAATATAATGCATGTCTTGCTCTTATTTACAACTCCCGCAAGTTTGCGAAGAGCCTGTGCCATAAGGCGAGCTTGAAGGCCGACGTGAGAATCACCCATTTCGCCGTCTATTTCTGCGCGGGGAACAAGAGCTGCAACAGAGTCAACAACTATTACATCGATAGCAGAGCTTCGAACAAGTGCATCTGCAATTTCAAGTGCCTGCTCTCCGGTATCCGGTTGTGAAACATAAAGATTGTCAACATCAACACCCAATGCTTTTGCATAAACAGGATCCAATGCATGCTCTGCGTCAATTACAGCAGCCATTCCGCCCATTTTTTGTGCTTCTGCAACAATGTGCAAAGCAAGTGTTGTTTTACCGGAAGATTCCGGTCCGAATATCTCAATAATTCTTCCTCTCGGAACACCGCCTACTCCAAGTGCTATGTCAAGCGACAATGCTCCTGTAGGTATAGTTGATATATTCATGGTGTTTGCATCGCCGAGCTTCATTATTGAACCCTTGCCAAACTGTTTTTCTATCTGATTTAATGCTAAATTTAAAGCTTTTTGTTTTTCTTCCATATTAATCTCCTATATTATTTATATATTATCATTTATTTTTGTTATAGTCAAACATATATTCGCATTTTATAAGATATCTGTTAAATATCTTCTTATCATATCAAGTGCATGCAGTGCTGAATATAATCTATTATAGTTCCTCTCTCTGGCAAAAGTTAATTTTTTAATATACTCTTTTTTACCATCATAAAGACAAATATAAACCAAACCGACAGGTTTTTCAGGTGTTCCTCCGTCAGGGCCTGCAATTCCTGTAACGGAAACAGCTATATCAGCTCTGGACTTATTAAGAAGACCTACAGCCATTTTTGCAGCCGTTTCGGAACTAACTGCACCATGCTCATTTATTACATCTTTCGGAACATTCAGCTCTGCTATCTTGCTTTCATTAGAATAGCTTATAACCGACATGTCCAGTACACTGGATGATCCAGGCAAATCTATTATCATTGAAGAAAGCATGCCGCCTGTACATGATTCTGCAAAAGCAATTTTCTTTCCTTTTTCTTTTAGCAACCCAAAAACAACTTCAGGAAGCGATTCACCTGTAACTGAATAAATATTGTCGCCTAAAAACTCTTTTATCTCATTAACAACCGGCGACAACAAATCTTCAGCTTCCTTGTCATTTTTAGCTTTTGCAGTCACGCGAAGCGACACTTGTCCTGCAGAAGCATAAGTTGCCAGTGTAGGATTTACTTGCTTATCTATAAAATGCATGAGCCTGTCTTCCAAATCAGACTCTCCTATTCCGAATATCTTTATCAAATTCGACTTGATTATATATCCTGATTTTTCTTCAAGATAAGGTTTAACTGATTTTAAAAACATATGGTTAAGTTCTCTCGGTGGTCCCGGCAGAACAATAACCGTTGTGCCCTCAGTCTCAAGGATACAGCCAGGAGCTGTTCCTCTTTCATTTTTAAGTATAATTGAACCCTCAGGAAAATAAGCCTGTCTGTAATTATTTATAGTTATATCTCTATGAATTGATTTGAAAAATGAATTGAGGTTATTTGCAGACTCTTCATCTTTAATCATCTTTAATCCAAAAGCTTCAGCAACACCATCTTTGGTAAGATCATCCTGAGTAGGTCCAAGACCGCCTGTTGTAATAATAATGTCACTGCGTAAAGCAACTTTTTTTATAAGCTCAACTAGGCGCGCCAAATTGTCACCGACAACATGATGATAAAAAACATCAATCCCGAGTCCGCTTAGTTCGCGCGACAAAAACTGTGCATCAGTGTTTGAAATCTGCCCCATTAATAGTTCTGTACCTACGCCTATTATTTCTGCTTTCATTTTAGTTACCTGTTATATCAATAGTTTTTACGTTCTTAAGAAGATAATCAACCATGGACCACAACGCAAATATCACACCCAAAATTATAAAAATCCATGTAATATAAAAATCATTTAAGAAGGTAAGATACCTTTCCATCATTATCATTATAATAAAAGTGTCCTGTACTACAGTTTTAACTTTTCCAAGCCAGCTTGCAGCTATAACACTCTTTCCATATTGTGCATGAACTATTCTAAATCCGCTTATAATAAACTCTCTGGAAATAAGTACGATAGAAACCCACGCCGGAAGAAGATTCATCTCAGTAAGAGGGATTAGCGCCGAAACAACCAGTATTTTGTCGGCTATAGGATCAAATACTTTTCCGAAGACGGATACTGTATTTTGTTTTCTGGCTATATACCCATCAATGAAGTCCGTTATAGCACATACAAGAAATATTATAGCCGCTATCAAAAAGCCGTATTCCATATGTGAGTATAAAAAGAATATAAAAAATGGAATAAGGAATATTCTTAGTGTTGTAATCTTGTTTGCAAGCGACATATTAAATCTCTCCTATTAAATCATACTCTGTGCATGATGTTATTTTAACGTTATAAAACTCGCCGGGAATAATTTCATCCTCAGTTTTTATAATTACATTGCCGTCTATATCTGCAGCCTGCTGCTGCGTCCTTCCGGTGTAGCCATCTTCGCAAAAATCTTCAACAAGGACTTTTAAAATGCTGCCAACTCTTTCTTCCAGCAAAGATTTTGATATGCTCATTTGTTTTTCCATGAGCATATCACGACGCTTAACAGCAATTTCTTCTTTAACCTGTCCTATCATATCATATGCAGGTGTACCTTCTTCGGGACTGAATGCGAATACACCCATATTATCAAAAGGATAGTCCCCAATGAAATCATATAGCTCATTAAACTGATTTTTAGTTTCACCGGGAAATCCTGTTATAAACGCTGTTCTGATAGCAATGTCAGGATTAATTCCTTTTATAAGATTATATTTGTCCTCAATAAGTTTCCTGTCAGAGCGTCTGTTCATGCTTTTTAGCACTTTGTCATTAATATGCTGCAATGGTATATCAATATAATTAGCTATGTTTTTGTTGCTTGATATTGTTTCGATTAATTCGCTTGTTACCATCTCAGGATATGCATATAACACACGTATCCATATATCAGGCGACATGCTTGCTATCTTATTTAATAAAATATTAAGGCTCGTTCCGCCGATATCTCTTCCATATCTGGTAGTATCCTGTGCTATAAGAGTTATCTCCCGCACTCCCCTTTTAACCATATCTTCCGCTTCAATAAGAATAGACTTTTCATCACGGCTTCTGTATGGACCTCTTATTGACGGTATAGCACAATATGCGCAGTTGTTAGAGCATCCTTCAGCAATTTTTATGTCAGATCTGAACGGAGACTGTGTTATAACCCTTTCACCGCAAGATATCACGCTTAAATCAGTAGTTACATCAACTACTTTCCTGTCTGTTTCAAACATTTCATCCAAGTATTTGCCTATTTCATTGTATTGGGTAATTCCCAGTACTGCATCAACTTCAGGAATGTCTTTTTCTATTTCACTGTGATATCTTTTTGAAAAACATCCGGTTACAACTACTTTTTGTATCTTTCCTTCTTCTTTAAGATTTATTGCATTAAAGATTTCTTCAACTGCTTCTTTTTTTGCGCTGTCTATAAATCCGCATGTATTTATTATAACGGCATCGCAGTTTTCTATGTTTTCTTCTATTATATAGCCGCTCTGACTTGCCCGTTTAAGCATAACCTCTGCATCAACACGGTTTTTGGGACACCCCAAAGATACAAGTCCGATTTTTTTATTTTTCATATTCATCCGCTTTCTCATGAGCCTGTTGCCTTGTAGCTATTATATCTCTGGGCTTTGAGCCGTTTTTTGGCCCTATTGCGCCTACCCGTTCGATGTCGTCTACAATTCTTGCAGCTCTCGCATATCCAACACGCAGTTTTCGTTGAAGCAGAGAAATAGAAGCCTGTTCCATGTCATAAATTACATCGATTCCTTCATGTACTAAATTATCAAGACCCGGTTCATCCATTTCAGTTGCGCCTTTTTTCCCTTTTTTGCCCGAGGTCTGCTCCATTTTCTTTACATCTTCTATAACATCATCAGAGTAGTTGGTTGCATCAGTTTTAATAAATTGTGTAACTTCGTGCACTTCTGTTTCCGTTACAAATGCACCCTGAAGACGGATTGGTTTTGGCGCACCGCTTGGATTAAACAGCATATCTCCGCGCCCCAATAGTTTTTCGGCTCCCGTAGTGTCCAATATTGTTCTTGCGTCTATCTGGGAATAAACCGAAAATGCTATCCTTGCCGGTATATTTGCTTTTATTATTCCTGTTATAACATCAACAGACGGACGCTGTGTTGCTATTATAAGGTGTATTCCCGCAGCACGCGCAAGCTGAGCCAAGCGAACAATGGAATCCTCCACTTCGTTTTTCGCAACAGCCATAAGGTCTGCAAGTTCGTCTATAATAATTACAATCTGCGGTATTTTTTCAAATTTTCCGCCGCTTTCCATTGCAAGCTCGTTATATCTGTGTATGTCGCGAGCCATCTTGTCCTGGAACATCTGATAACGTTTACCCATCTCGTTGATCGCCCAGTTAAGTGCTCCGGCAGCTTTTTTCGCATCGTTTACAACAGGTATTAAAAGATGCGGTATGCTGTTATATATAGACAGCTCAACGCGTTTCGGGTCAACAAGAATCATACGAACATCATCGGGTGACGATTTATATATAAGGCTTACGATTATCGAGTTTATACAAACAGATTTACCTGATCCTGTCGCGCCGGCAATAAGCATATGCGGCATTTTTGCCAAGTCTGCAACAACATTTTTGCCTGCTATATCTTTTCCCAGTGCAAATGAAAGGTTGCTTTTTGCCTTGTTAAAAGCAGTGCTTTCAACTATATCACGAAGCTTTACAACAGCAACATTCTCGTTTGGTATTTCAATGCCAATAGCAGCTTTCCCAGGTATAGGCGCTTCTATGCGCACTCCTTGTGCAGCAAGAGACAAAGCGATGTCGTTTGAAAGATTAGTGATTCTGGATATCTTTACACCGGGAGGCGGCTGAAGTTCAAATCTTGTAACAGCAGGACCGCGCGATACATGCATTACTTTTGCAGGTATCCCAAAGCTCTCAAGCGTCTCTTCCAGCCTTACAGCGTTATCTCTGCACTCTGCTTCCGCATTATAGTCACGTTGATTTGCGGAACGTTTAAGGAGCTCTATCGGAGGGAATTTATAGGGAGGCACAACATTTTCTTCGCCAACATGTGCTTTTGCCTTGTTCCACTCCTCTTCTGTTGTGTCTTTCTTTTTTTCTGCAGCTTTTGGTTTAGGAGTTTCTTCTTCAATATGCGCTATAGGAATCTGTTCAATCCTTTGATGCCGCTTTTTCTCTTTAGTCAAAAACTCTGGCACATCATCGTCGTATGCTCTGTCATGTGAAAAATCATGATTATTTAAAATATCAAGATCGCTGTTATAGTCATCAGAACCGCTGTTTTCATCTCTAAGGTCATCAATATAAAGCCTGCGCTTTTCGATTATCTCTTTAGCTCTTGTCCTAACACCTTCATTTATCTTTGTGCTAGTCTCTGATATTTTGTCTCCCACATCACGTCCCACTTTTCTAAGTGAAATACGCATTTTAATTAATATTGTTGCTATAATATATGTAGCGAAGACTAAATATGCACCCCAGGCTGCAATGTTTTTTACTAATACAAAAGATATAATTGCGGCAAATGCTCCGCTTCCCGTGTTTTGCACTTTTCCAAGGTTATACGAAGTGTTAACAAAGTCATTAAAAGTATCTTTGCTGTAGTTTTCGCCATATACAACCTGCAACGAAGCTATATGAAAAATACATATAACGCATAATGCAAATATTGACCATACTATAATGTTTAAAACTTTGACTTTTTTCTTGCGCTTGACAATTATCGCAACTCCCAGTGCAACAATTGCAAAAGGTGCAAGATATGACAATATTCCTAAAGAGCCAAACAGCGCATCACGCACCGCTTCGCCCCATTTGCCCATATATTCAGTAGTAAAAACACATAAAAAAGCAAAAATGCCTATAACACCAATACAAAGGCCGATGATCTCCTCACGCCTTTGTTGTTTTTTAAGCTTGCCCGGCTTTCTTTTAGTGGCCGGTTTCTTTTTTGTTGTGCTTGTTTTTCTTTTTGTAGCAGTTGTCTTTTTCTTTGGTGCTGCCAAATCGTCACCTCAACATTATATATTCAAATAACATTATACATTATTAGTGCAATGTTTGAAATGGCAAATTAATTAGAAAATCATATTGGTATAGAATTGTTTTGTTACTCGTATTTTATATTTGCTTCAACAAATTCTTTGTGAAGAGACTTCACAGCTTTTTCGCCGTCTGCTCCTGATATAAGGCATGAAATATTCATATATGAGTCTGCTGATTGGAGTATTTCAATACCGTCTTCAAGAAGAGCAGAAACAATTTTCGCCATAACTCCTGGTACTCCGTGCATTTTTGAGCCTATAGCAGTAATCTTTGCAAGAGAATCTTTCATTGTATATTCCAAATCCATAGATTTAATTGATTTTTCGCATTCAATAACATCCTTGCTGTCAATAGTAAATACTATACTGTCAGGGAATACGTTAATTAGGTCAAGGCTTATTCCTCTTTGTGCAAGCAATGTAAGAAGTTTATACTCGTCGCTCTCTCCCACTCTTGTTACTTTAAACTGTGCACGGTTTCTAAGCAGTGTAACAGAGGATACAACATCATTGATGTTTTTAGGATCATGCACCAACGGCTCATTTATTATCGTAGTTCCCTGTTTCTGTGAAAAAGTGTTCCTGACACACATTTTAAGATTGTGGTCTTTTGATATCTCAACTGCTTTAGGGTGTATAACTTTTGCGCCCAGCATCGCCATCTGGAATAGTTCCTCGGTGTTTATTACATCAATAAACTGCGCATTTTCAACAATTCTTGGGTCTGCGGACATAATACCGTCTACATCAGTATATATTTCAACAAGGTCAGCTTTAAGAGCAGCTCCGATTATAACAGCAGAAGTGTCGGATCCTCCTCTTCCCAGCGTTGTTATCTCTCCGTGCTCGCTTACTCCCTGAAATCCGGTTATAACTGGAATCACGCCTTCATCTATAAGCTTTGATAGATATTCCGAGTCAACATATGCGCACTTTGCATCGCCGTGTACGCCATCTGTTATAACTCCTGCCTGATAGCCCGTTACAGCGTGTGCTGCATATCCTTCATCATTAAGCATATCGCTCATAACTACAGCAGAAATAAGCTCTCCGCAGGACAGAAGCAAATCCTTATCTCTTGGATTTATTGTTTCGCCTACAAGAGATAAAAGAGTATCTGTTGCATAGGGTTCTCCCTTTCTTCCCATTGCTGAAATAACTACTGCAACTTTATCTCCAGTGTTTATTGCAGCTGTAATTTTATTTAATGCAGCACGTCTTGAGCTTTCTGTGCTTACCGATGTGCCCCCGAACTTCATAACTATAAGAGACATAGCTCCTCCTAGATATTATTGTATTTTTGATACGTCATAACCCGGCTTTTTGCTTTTACCGTTTTGTCTGCCAAAGTTTTCTTTGTTTTTATCCATATACATAGAGTGCAATTCTTCTGCATCCATGTCATATATTAAGCACATTGAGACAAAAAAATGTAATATATCAACCAGCTCTTCTTTAACTTTCACTTCGTCTACAGGTTTAGGGTTTTTCCACCACTTAAAGTTCACCTCATCTATTAGCTCAGCCATTTCAGAGAGCATTGCAAGAGTCTGTTTTTGCATCCACTCTTCTTTTGTAATGCCTATGAGACTGCGTTTTTGTTTAATTTCATCATTTAGCATTTTCTGCATGTCGAAAATTGCTTGTAATTTGTCCTGCATGTAAAACTCCTTGCTTTTCAATATAATAATATATTAACTGTGGATTCGCACAAATTCAAGGCTGCATTTTTTAAATTATCATCTATTGACTATTGCTTATCTAAGGTATAAAATTTATTTGATGCATGAAAATAGAGAATTAGAAGAAAATATTATTATTAACAAATCTGATGAAATCGAAGGATTCGGCGGTTGGTTAATCATTTTTCAGTTAAAGATTTTTCTTAGCCTTATGATAATGATTGCCGCTTTTTTAGATGGATTTACTTTGTTAAGTCACGTTTATATAGCACAGCTCATTCTGTATTTATTAGTTTTGCTGTTTTTTTATCAGCACAAGATTTCTTTTAGAATTATTTATTTGGCCACTGCGTTGTTTGGATCTGTGATGTTGATAATAGACGGATCCTATCTTCAGTTTTCGCTTGATTTTATTATAGAAACCATATTTATTATAGCTTTGTTTAGATCCAAAAGAGTACAAAGCACTTTCATATAAATTATTTATCATTATAATATAAAAACCCTGTATCTATTGATACAGGGTTTTTCATTGCCTAAGCTTAATTTATTTCTTTTTAAGTTCTTCTCTCATGCGGGCTTCTTCTTCAATAAGTCCTTTGCGTGAAAGGTTAACTCTGTTCTGCGAGTCAATTTCAATGACTTTAACAAGAACCATATCACCTTCTTTTACTTCGTCTTCCACTTTTTTAACATGGTGGTCGGCAAGGCGTGAGATATGAACCATACCGTCTTTTCCCGGGATAAGCTCAACAAATGCACCAAAGTTCATAAGGCGAACTACTTTACCGAAGTATATCTCGCCAACTTCAACTTCTTTTACGATGCTTTCTATCATTTCGCGTGCTTTTGCGCCGGCTGTCTCATCGATTGTTGAAATTATTACACGTCCATCTTCTTCTATATCGATTTTAACGCCTGTTTCATCGATTATTTTGTTAATCATTTTTCCGCCAGGTCCAATAACTTCGCGGATTTTATCAACTTTAATCTTGAACATTATCATTTTTGGAGCATGCTCTGACAGATGGTCTCTCGGAGTATCAAGAGTTTTCATCATTTCGCCAAGAATGTGCATACGTCCTGCCTTTGCCTGAGCAAGAGCGCGCTGAAGCACTTCTTTGTCGATACCTTTGATTTTCATATCCATCTGGATAGCAGTGATTCCTTCTTTGGTGCCTGCAACTTTGAAGTCCATGTCGCCTAAGAAGTCTTCCAAGCCCTGAATGTCTGTTAATATAGCGATTTCATCGCCGTCTTCATTTTTCATAAGTCCCATTGCAACGCCTGCAACCGGAGCTTTAATCGGAACACCGGCATCCATAAGAGAAAGTGTTGATCCGCAGATTGAAGCCTGTGATGTTGATCCGTTTGAAGAAAGAATTTCAGAAACCAAACGAAGTGTGTAAGGGAACTCTTCTTCTGAAGGGATAACAGGCAATAATGCTCTTTCACCTAATGCGCCGTGACCGATTTCGCGACGGCCGGGGCTTCTGAGCGGTCTTGCTTCTCCTACTGAATAAGGAGGCATGTTGTAATGGTGCATGTATCTTTTTTCTTCAACATCTGTGATGCCGTCTATGCGCTGTTTTTCGCTTATCGGGCCGAGTGTTGTGATAGTAAGCGCCTGTGTTTCGCCGCGTGTGAAAATAGCTGAACCGTGTGTTCTGTCAAAAATGCTTGTGTCGCACCATATAGGGCGAACTTCGTCAAGCTTACGGCCGTCAGGACGTACACCATCTTTAAGTATTTTGCCGCGAACGATTTTCTTTGTAAGATTATAGATAGCGTCTGCTATTTCTTTTGATTTTTCTTCATATGCTTCTTCGCCGTATTTTTCAAGAAGCTTTTCTTTAAGCTCATCTTCAGCTTTTTTCTGAGTTTCTTTTCTTTCATATCTGTCAAAAGGTTTTAATCCTTCAACTAAAATATCATAACCAAGTTCTTTTACGTCATTTGCAACATCTTCACCCGGCTCATCAAATTCAATTACCTGTTTTTCCTGGCCGATTTCTGCAACAATCGAATCAATGAAATCAACGATTCTTTTAATTTCTTCGTGACCAAATAATATAGCCTCAAGCATAGTATCTTCAGAAACTTCCTGAGCACCTGCTTCAACCATCATAACTGCGTCGCGTGTGCCTGCTACTGCAAGCTCAAGCTTGCTTCTTTTCATGTCTGAAACAGATGGGTTGATAACAAGTTCATCATCGATTAATCCAACTATTACAGATCCTGTCGGGCCTGCGAAAGGAATGTCGGATATTGAAAGTGCTACAGATGATCCGACCATGCTCCATACATCGGGAGTAATTTCTGGATCAACAGACATTACTGTTGAGATAACCTGTACTTCGCGTCTTATTCTTTTATCAAACAGAGGTCTTATTGGTCTGTCTGTAAGTCTTGATGTTAATATTGATGACTCTGGCGGTCTTGATTCTCTTTTTATAAATCCACCCGGGATTTTGCCTACAGAATACATTTTTGCTTCAAAGTCTACTGTAAGCGGGAAAAAGTCAAGGCCAGGCCTTGCGCTGTCTGCCATTGTTGCAGCAGTAAGCACTGCAGTGTCTCCTACTCTAATAATACATGCAGCATTTGCCTGCATTGCTACATGCCCGGTCTCAACAACTACCTTGCGACCGCCAATCATGCTTTCAAATGTTTTTTTCATTTGCGTCTCCTTAATATATCAACTTTTATTTTTGCCTGTAAATTGCGCATAAGCGTGCCAAACTCCGACACGCATTTGCTTAGTATGTTTTTGAAAATAAGTTTTTTATACAAAAAAGCCTTAAATATCAAAAATAAGAGCGGGAATTACCGCTCTTAGGTATACTTATTTTCTTATTCCAAGTTTAGCAATTATGGAACGATATCTTTCGATATCCTTTTTCATCAAATAATTAAGCAATCCGCGTCTCTGACCAACCATCATTAAAAGTCCACGTCTTGAGTGATGATCCTTTTTGTGAATCTTAAGATGTTCTGTTAGGTGATTGATTCTGTGAGTTAAAAGCGCAATCTGTACTTCCGGTGAACCGGTGTCGCCTTCATGTGTCGCATATTCCTTGATAATTTGTTCTTTTACTGCCTTTTCCATAGTATAACCTCCGTTTTATTCGCCTTTGTCCAAGTAACCCGTTGGTAAATCAGATAACTCAGAGTAAGGTATTTTGGCTTTTCCTGAAATAAATTCAGTTGCTTTTGCCGAATGGTATTTTATCACAATATTTTCATATTGTAAATAACTTATTTTGTTCTGTTAAACCTTGATATTGTGTCGGTTTTAACATTCATTTTTGTCTGTGCAGGCGGCTCCTGTTCCTTCTTTTGTTTGGGAGCTTTGCTTCTGCGTTCTTTGAGCAATTCATCTGCAATATTAATCGAAGCAAGCACTGCTACCATAGAAGTGCTTAACTTGCTGTATCTTCTTGAAATTTCGGACATTTTTTTGTCTACATATATAGCAACTTCATGCATATATTCTTCCGGTTCTTCTCCCGCAAGTACATATTCCTGTCCGTTTATTCTTACTGTTGTTTTTCTGCGCGGCATTACTGCTCCACCTCTTTAATATCTAAATTATATATTACATGAAAAACTATTTCTTAGCAAGAAAAGCTTTATATTATACATACAATTTTGATTATTTCTTATTATTAATTTTAATGGCTGTGGTCTGAGTGTTCCGGAAGCCCGTCAGGGAAATATTGAGCCACCATCTCGGCATACCCAGGATCATTATTAAAATAGTATCTTGTATCGCTGCTAATTGTTGATTTTCCCCACCCAATTAACTTTAAATCTTCATTTATATAATATGACACTCTATACTGAGCATAATCAAACACAAGCATATAAAGACCGCTGTCCGGATCTTTTATCATAACATATAAAAAATCATCGCTTGGTTTATCCGGAATAGTCGGCTTTTCTATCATAGCATCGCTTGCAGCAGGCAGCATTCCGTTAAAAAATGTTATTTCGCTTTCATACTGATTGCCTGTAATGGCGTCAATTAATACTTTTACATCCTCATGCAGGTATACTAGACTTGCATCTTTTAGAATACCAATGCATTCTGACATGTTCCAGTAATGAAACACTTCATTGTCAGCCTCAACCCTGAAATATGTTTTATAAGCTTCCATATTCCAATCTATTGAGTCTATCTGCTCGTCAGTTAATCCGCTTAAGTTCCATTCATCAGGATTTTCTTTTCCGCTTTGAGCAAAATCAGAGCTGTCGTTTATAACAGTCTGTCCGTTTTCATCAGTCTCAGTATAGTCATATTCTATTATGTCTTCTTTTTTTCCGCATCCCGAGAATGAGAAAATTAAAATTGTAGCCAGTATAATAAATACTGTCTTCTTCATTACACACCTCCAAAAAATTGCGTCTGCAATCTTCTGCCTTAATCCCCCACCGCGTTTATTATAATAGGTTTCATCTGAATTATCAATTATTGTAAATAATATTTTTAAACATAAAAAAGAAGCCTTCAATCAAAAGGCTTCTTTAATTCGATTATTATGCTCTTAATTTTGCATCAAATTTCTTTTCAAGAGCTTTAACTATTTTATCAAACAGTTTGTTTATATCTTCGTCAACTAAGGTTCTGTCTTCAGCTCTGAATGCAAGCGAGAAAGCAACAGACTTTTTATTTTCTCCTAACTGTGCTCCTTCGTATATGTCGAATATCTCACAGCTTTCCAAAAGCACTCCTCCAACATTTTTAATCTCGCCAATAAGCGGTCCAGCCTGTTGCGACCTATCCATTACAACAGCCAAATCACGCTGAACTGCCGGATACTTTGGAATGTCTTTAACTTTTACATCATCATTTCCAGCATTAATTACAGCATTAATATCAAGCTCGCACACAACAGTTCTGCCTGAGATATCATAAGCCTCAGCAGTATCGGGATGAATTTCTCCAATGTATCCTAGATTTGTTTCGCCACAGGTTATAAATGCAGAACGTCCCGGATGAAGGTATGGAAGATTCCCAACAGTATACTTAACGCTTCTTATATTGAACTTATCAAAAATTTCATCTATTCTGCCTTTAAGAGTGAAGAAGTCCTCATATTTCGCGTTTATGGCAGCACCGATTACATTCATTTCTTCGGGCAGGCTGTTTTCATCTTCCTGAGGAATGAAAGTCCTGCTCATTTCAAACAGCTTTACATCAGAAATATTATGATTTTTATTGTTCGCAACACTTGTAAGCAAGCTAGGTATTAAAGTTTTACGCATAACTGAATAATCTTCGCCAAGCGGGTTGCTTATGACAATGGAGTTTTTACAGCTGTCTTCTTCGTCAAATCCCAATTTTACATAATCGCTTGGGCTCATGAAAGAATAGCTCATAGCCTGGAACATGCCCATAGCAACCATCATGTCACGAATAGTCTTATACTTTTTCTGAAAATCACTGTACCCGCCGCCGCCTGTCATATTCTTTGGCAATGTTGACGGAATCTTATCATACCCGTATATACGCATAACTTCTTCAGCGATATCTGCGTCATTTAAAAGGTCAGGCCTGTATGTAGGAATCTTAAGTGAAAGCATGTCGCCTTTTACTTCACCACTGATGAAAAGCTTAGCCAGTATGTCCACCATTTCCTGAGGAGTTATGTTTTGCTCCAAGAGTGCATTAATGCGCTTAGGGCTCACTTCTATTACACGCTCATCAAGCTCTGCATAACATGCATCTACCATGCCTTTTGCTATTTTACCTGCGCCGAGAAGCTCGACTAAGTGCATTGCACGATTAAGACCACGCTCGCAAGCAGCTGGATCTATTCCCTTTTCATAGCGGGATGATGATTCAGTGCGAAGACCAAGCGTCCTTGAAGTGCGTCGTACGTTATACGGATTGAAGTTTGCGCTTTCAAACAGTATAACGTTTGTGTCGGGATAAACCATAGAGTTTTCGCCGCCCATAACACCTGCAAGCGCGATAGGTTTTTCGCTGTCGCAAATGCAGAGATTATCTGTTGAAAGTTTGTACTCTTTTCCGTCAAGCGTAGTTATCTCTTCGCCCTCTTTTGCGCGGCGGACTATAATACTTCCGTCTTTGACATATTTAAAATCGAACGCATGCATGGGCTGCCCCATTTCAAGCATAACAAAGTTTGTGATATCAACAATGTTGTTTATAGGACGCACGCCTGCTGCTGTTAAAAGCTTTTGCATCCAGCGAGGAGATGGTTCTATTTTAATATCATAAACTATCTTTCCGATGTATCTTGGGCATAGGTCTGTGTCTTTAATTTCAACCGAAACAAAGTCTGATGAAACCTTTTCATCTTCGCTGTAAGAATAATCCGGCTCGGTAAAAGGAGTATCAAATGTTGCTGAAGCTTCACGCGAAAGTCCTATTACAGAAAGCATGTCAGGTCGGTTCGCGTAGGTCTTAAAATCAATTATCGTGTCATTATAGCCGATAGCGTCCTGTATGGGCATGCCTGGTGTCTGCTCGCCTTTGAGTATTAGGATTCCATCATACTCAGCGCCTTCAACAACGCCGTCATCTATCAAAAGCTCCCCGCCGGAACAAAGCATGCCGTTTGATACTACTCCTCGAAGTTTTCCTTTTTTGATGTTAAGTCCGTTAGGCAGCTTAGCTCCCACAAGCGATACCGGAACATATGCACCTTCAAAGACATTGTCGGCTCCGGTTACAACCTGCAAAAGCTCATCCTCGCCTATATCAAGTTGGCATACTACAAGCTTGTCCGCGTTTTCATGCTGCGTAATCTTTTCAATCTTGCCGACTACGACTTTGTTTATGTTTTCGCCCTGCACTTCATAGCCTTCCACTTCGGAGCCTGTCATTATCATGCTGTCTGTGAAAGTCTTCGCGTCAACATCTATTTCAGTAAATCTTTTTATCCATGACATTGGTGCCAGCATAATTAACCTCCTATAAACTGCGAAAGGAAACGCAGGTCGTTTTCAAACAATGTTCTTAAGTCTTTTATTCCGTATTTTGAAACGGTAATGCGGTCAATTCCCATGCCGAACGCAAATCCGGTATATTTTGTGCTGTCTATTCCGCACATCTCAAGCACTTTCGGGTTAACCATTCCGCAGCCGAGTATTTCTATCCAGCCTGTACCTTTGCAAACCTTGCAGTTTTCGTCTTTTCCGTCGCAAACATAGCAGGATACATCCACCTCAGCCGAAGGCTCTGTAAATGGGAAGAATGAAGGGCGTAGTCGTGTTCTTACGTTTTCGCCGTAAAGTTTCTTTGCAAATACATCAAGAGTGCCTTTGAGATGTCCTAGTGTAATTCCCTCATCCACAACCAAACCTTCAAGCTGATGGAAAACAGGAGAATGCGTCGCATCCACTTCATCCACTCGATATACCCTTCCCGGACATACTATCTTGATTGGTGGTTTCTGTGAAAGCATTGTACGTGCCTGCACAGGTGAAGTATGCGTTCTCAGCAACACATTCTCATTGATGTAGAATGAATCCTGAGCATCGCGCGCTGCATGGTTTTTAGGTACATTTAGAAGCTCAAAGTTATATTCATCAAGCTCTATTTCAGGACCTTCTGCAATCGAAAATCCCATCGAAATAAATATATCTTCCAGCATGTCGCGTGTCTGCATCAAAGGATGTACCGCACCGATTTCGGGGCGTTTTCCGGGAATGGTAACATCTATTGTTTCCATCTTAAGCTTTATCTCTTTTTGAAGATCTTTAAGCTTTTTGCCCTTTTCATCAAATGACTGCTGTATCTTCTCGCGTGCCTCGTTTACAAGCTTTCCAACTTTTGGGCGTTCTTCGGGAGACAAGCTTCCCATACTGCGCAGTATCTCTGTAAGCTTCCCTTTTTTACCGAGGAAAGTAACTTTCAGCTGCTGCAGACCACCATCATCTTCAACATTTTGAATTGCTTCGGATGCGCTTTTTACTATTTCATCAATTTTTTGCTGCATTTTCTGCTCCTTAATATAATCTAATCAGATATAGAAGGTATAAAAGTATCGGAAGACTATGTGAGTTTTCTTTCAAACAAGCGCACGTATTAAATCATACGCAAGCGAAGTGTGAAAGGAAAATCGCATAGTAAGTCATTTATGACGATTACGATGCTTTTAGACTTTCTAGAAAATAAAAAGAACCTGTGTAGTAAGGGGCGAGTTTTTTTAACCCGCGGTACCACCCAAGTTCATCATTACGATCTTTAAAACCTATAACGTCGGTTATCCGCAACAGCCTACTTAGTTTCAGCAGTTAAGCTCCTAAGTGAACTTCACTCCGCATAATGTTTCAGGTGCTTTCAGCCGCTGACACCGTTCTCTTTAAAACATTAAATCAAAGCTACTCTCTTAATCATTGCTTTTCATATTTTATGGAATTATAACACAGCTACCTGCGTTTTTCAAGTTCCTTGAATATATCATCCCAAGTGAGGTCACACTGCACTAAAAGCACTGATAAATGATATAAAAGGTCAGCGACTTCATAGCGAACATTGTCAGTGTCATTGGCGACTGCACCAATCACTGTCTCTGTAGCCTCCTCGCCGACTTTCTTACAGGTTTTGCGTATTCCCTTATCTAAAAGATAGTTTGTGTATGAACCTTCTTTTGGGTTTTCTCTGCGGTCAAGAATTACTTTATATACATCGTCAAGTATCTTAGCAGGTACCTGCTTGTCATCCATTACATTGTTGAAAAAACAACTTTTTTCTCCTGTATGGCATGCTACACCTGTCTGTTCAACAAGCATAAGGAGAGTGTCTCCGTCACAGTCGTATTTCATTGAAACGACTTTCTGCACATGTCCGGATGTGTCACCCTTTTTCCATAGTTCACTTCTTGAGCGCGACCAGTATGTAGCATATCCTGTGTCTATTGTAAGCTTCAAAGACTCCTCATTCATCCAAGCCATCATTAATACTTCGCCTGATGATGCGTCTTGTGCTATTGCGGGGATAAGCCCTTGTTCGTTAAATTTTAAGTTTTTAATAAATTCCATAATACTTTCCTTATAATCTTACTTCAATTCCGCGCTCTCGCATTCTCTGTTTCACTTCTCCAATTGTAAGTTCACCGTAGTGAAACAGCGATGCCGCAAGAACAGCGTCTGCATGACCCTCGGTTACAGCTTCTGCAAAGTGATCTATGTTTCCCGCACCGCCTGATGCGATTACAGGAATCTTGAGCGCATCGGATATTGTCTTTGTAAGTTCAATGTCATATCCGTTTTTTGTGCCGTCGCAGTCCATTGATGTGAGAAGTATCTCTCCTGCTCCAAGCATCTCTGCTTTTTTTGCCCACTCAACAGCATCAATTCCGAAGTCTTTTCTGCCTCCATTGATATATGCATTCCATCCGCCGTCATCCCTGCGCTTTGCGTCAATAGCGACTACTACGCATTGTGCTCCAAATTTTATTGATGCATCAGTTATCAGGCGCGGGTTTTTAAGCGCAGATGAATTGATTGAAATCTTGTCTGCTCCGCATTTAAGTATCTTGCGGAAGTCTTCAACCGTACGAATACCGCCGCCAACAGTAAGCGGTATAAACACCTGCTCTGCTGTTCGGGACACGACGTCGAGTATAATGTTTCGTTTATCGCTTGAAGCCGTTATATCTAGAAATACAAGCTCGTCAGCTCCTGCTTTATTATATGCCGCTGCAGCTTCGACGGGATCACCGGCATCAACGAGGTTTACAAAGTTTATCCCTTTGACAACCCTACCGTTATGAACATCCAAGCAGGGTATAACTCTTTTAGTAAGCATTATCCCTCCATCCTCAGCGCTTCAGAAAGCTTTATTGCTCCTGTATATATTGCCTTTCCTGTTATTACGCCCGAAGCTCCGATAATCTTAGAATTTCTAATATCATTTAAAGTGCTTATTCCGCCGGATACTATTACATCAAGTCCTGTATCTTCAATCATGTCCATGGAAGACTTGATGTTAGGTCCTTCCATCATACCGTCTTTTGATATGTCTGTGTATATTATAGTTTTAACGCCGCGGTTTTTCATATCCTGTGCAAAATCTATAGCTTTAAGCTCAGTTTTTTCCACCCAGCCGTTTATTGCAACTCGCCCTTCTTTTGCATCTATTCCAACCGCTATTTTATCACCGAATATTCTAACTGCTTCACTTACTATATCTGGATCTTTTACAGCGACAGTGCCGAGTATCACACGGCTTACACCATATGACAACACTCTCGAAATGTCCTCAAGCGTTCTTATGCCTCCGCCTAGCTGTATAGGTATGTTAACCGAAGAAACTATTTTCTTAATTGCTTTTTCGTTAACGGACTTTCCTTCAAATGCTCCGTTCAAGTCAACTACATGTATCCATTTCACTCCTGCTTTTTCAAAAAGCTTTGCAACCCTTGCTGGGTTTTTCGAATATGTCGTTGAGTCTTCCATTACGCCCTGTTTTAGTCGTACGCAGTTTCCGTCTTTTAAATCAATTGCCGGGTAAATTATCATTTATTTCAGTTCTCCAAACTTTTTTAGCATATTTAGTCCTGTTTCGCTGCTTTTTTCAGGGTGAAACTGTGTGGCGAACACATTGTCATAGGCTGTCGCAGCGCAAAATTCAACACCATAGTTTGATGTTGCAGCTATGTATTTTTTTTCATTAGGATCGCAATAATACGAGTGAACAAAATAAACATACTGGTCTTTTTGTTCTTTGTCAAAAATTTCTCCCTGTATTATATTAAGCTTGTTCCATCCTATCTGCGGTACCTTAAATTCATTAGGCAGCATAAACCGTTTAACTTCACCCGGGATTATACCAAGGCCCAGAAACTCACCATGCTCATAGCTCTTTTCAAAAAGAAGCTGCATGCCAAGGCATATTCCAAGAAAAGGTTTGCCCTTTTTCACTTCATTAGGGATTACGTCTATAAGCTCTCTTTTATCCAAGGCATCCATCGCATCGCCAAATGCGCCGACTCCCGGAAGAACAAGGCTTGATGCATCCTTTATTTTGTTTTTATCATCAGTAATCTGAGCTTCGTATCCCAAAAACTCGAAAGCTTTCTGGACACTTCTCAGGTTGCCCATTCCATAGTCAATTATAGTTATCATAACATACCTTTCGTAGAAGGAACTCCTTTATATCTTTCGTTTATTCCGCATGCAATGTTCAGTGCGCGGCCAAACGCTTTAAACGCTGCTTCAATTATGTGATGCGTGTTCTTTCCGTGCATAAGCTTAATGTGAAGCGTGAGACCAGCATTCTGTGCAACTGCGCGGAAAAATTCTTCTGTCATTTCAACGTCATAGTTTCCTATCTGAAATGCGGGAAGTTCAAGGTCATAATATAAGTATGGTCTTCCGGATATATCAAGTGATACCATAACCAGTGTTTCATCCATAGGCACAAAGAATGTACCGTATCTTGTTATTGATTTTTTATCACCTAATGCTTTGTTTATCGCCTGTCCCAATGCAATTCCCACATCTTCTACAGTGTGATGACAGTCAACTTCTATATCACCGTCACAAAACACATTGAGGTCTATAAGAGAATGGCGCGAAAAAAGCTCAAGCATGTGATTGAAAAAACCAACTTTTGTATCAACATCATATATACCTTCGCCATCGATATTTATCTTTAAAGAAATATCAGTTTCCGTCGTTTTCCTTGCGACTTCACCAGTTCTTTTCATCTTACTCCTCCTCAAATCTGACAGCTACAGAATTCGCGTGAGCATAAAGACCCTCGCCTTTTGCAAATGACTCTATATCTTTTGCAACTGTTTTAAGACCATCTTTTGTGTATCTTATCACACTCTGCTTTTTAATGAAATCATACACTCCCAAAGGTGATGCAAATTTAGCATTTCCTGAAGTGGGCAGAACATGGTTTGCGCCGGCAAAATAATCGCCCAACGGTTCAGGTGAATATTCACCCATAAATATTGAGCCAGCATTTCTTATAAGCGGAAGTATTTCTTCAGGATTGTCACTTGAAATTTCCAAGTGCTCCGGTGCTATTTCGTTTGCAAGCTCAGCCGCTTCTTCCAAGTTCTCGCATACAATGATTGCACCCATGTTGTTAATAGACTCTCTTGCAACTGGCTCAGTCGGAAGAGTTTCAAGAATGTTTTCTATCCATCCGCGGACTTTGTTCGCAAATTCCGTGCTGTAAGTTAATAGTATTGATGCAGCCATCGGATCGTGCTCTGCCTGAGAAAGCATATCGCTTGCAATATATCTGGCATTGGCTCTTTTATCGGCAATCACAAGAACTTCGCTTGGGCCTGCTATCATGTCGATGCCCACAGTGCCGTATACTTCTTTTTTGCAAGTGCGACATATATATTTCCCGGACCTACTATTTTATCAACTTTTGGTATAGACTCAGTGCCATATGCCATAGCTCCTATAGCCTGAGCTCCGCCGACTTTGAATATGCGGTCAACACCTGCGATCTTCGCTGCAGCTAAAGTCATGTTGTAAACAATTCCGTCTTTATCAGGAGGTGTGCACATTATAATCTCTTTTACACCTGCAACTTTAGCAGGTATTACATTCATAAGAACCGACGACGGATATGCAGCCCTTCCGCCCGGCACATAAACACCCGCCCTGTCAACAGGTACGTATCTCAGTGTAACACTGCCATTGGCATTTATCATTTGCTTGTCTTCATTAAGCTGAAGAGAGTGAAAGTTTCTTATATTTTCAGCCGCACGTTCAATCACAGCAATAATTTCTTCATCAATCTGAGAAACAGCATATTCAATTTCTTCCTGAGTCACTTCTACATTTTCAGCAGTAATAGTAGCTTCATCAAAACGTTTTGTAT
Organism: Christensenellaceae bacterium; assembly: GCA_963677605.2. Classification (GTDB taxonomy): domain Bacteria; phylum Bacillota; class Clostridia; order Christensenellales; family UMGS416; genus JAGLOK01. The sequence goes on from CAXXDX010000005.1 coordinate 93,507, forward strand.
ATCTGAAAACTTCATCATCGCCGTATGCTCTGACTTCAGAGAGAATTTCTTTTACAATCTCAAGCTCGCTACTGTCTTTAAGCTCGCTTCTTTCAGTTAGATTTACAAGATAATCTTTGCATTCTTCACTGTCTTTTTTAAATAACTTTATCATTTCATTCCTCCAGCTGACGCTTCATAGCATCAATCAGCGGTACAATGTTTTCTCTTTTAACTTTAAGGCTTACCTTGTTTACAATAAGCCTTGCTGATATATCACATATTTCCTCAAGTACTGAAAGCCCGTTTTCGCGAAGCGTAGAGCCGCTTTCAACGATATCAAATATAACATCGGAAAGTCCTACAATAGGCCCAAGCTCAACTGATCCGTTAAGCTTTATTATATCTACATGGCGTCCTCGCAGTTCGTATATCTCGCGGATTATATTTGGATATTTTGTTGCAACGCTAAGTACGAAATCACCGTTTTTATTGTCCAGCGCACCTTCATATCCTGCAAGTGCAAGTTTGCATTTTCCAAATCCCAAATCCAGCATTTCATATACATTCGCATCGTGTTCCATCAAAGTGTCTTTGCCGACAACTCCGATGTCAGCAACACCGCGCTCAACATATGTGGGTACATCTGTGGGTTTTACCAAGATAAAACTTACTTCATCGTTTTCAAATATAAGTTTACGGCTTTTAAGGTCAACAAATGATATATCCATTCCGCATTGTGCCATAAGGCCAAGTGCATCTTTAGCCAGTCTTCCTTTAGAAAGAGCGATAGTCAGTTTGCTCATTTTCCGCTCCTTTCGTCCAATGCTGTAAGAAGCGCGTTTCCGTCCAGCGCAAATCCGGTTGCAGGCATTTTTCTTCCGAAACAGGCTGTTAGGTTGTCATATCTTCCGCCTGTAAGAATAGGTGTTCCAAGCCTGTCCGTTATGCCCTGAAAAATCATCCCTGAATAGTAGTGTATTGACTGTACCATTGAAAAATCAATTGAAAGGTTGTCGCGCGCATTATCGCTTATTCCTTCTACTATAGAGCTTATGTTTTCTACAGCTTTTCTGCAGGTTTTATTGTCAGTGTAGTTTTTCGCTTTATCCAACGCTTCAAGTCCGCCAAATAAAAGAGGAAGATTCATCAAAAGGTTTCTCGCTGCTCCTTTAACGCCTATTTGCTGCAAAAGAAGCTCAATTGCAAGCGTATCTTTAAGCTCAACATACTTTGAAAGCTTTTGGGCGTCCTCATCTTTTATGCCCGCTTCCTGCATAAGTCCGTTATAAAAATCCACCTGTCCCAAGTCTATCTGGAAGTTTGAAAGGCCTGTGCTTTTAACGCATTCGTAAGCAATGTCTATTACTTCGCTGTCAGCTATTGTGCTGTCTACTCCCATATACTCAATACCTATTTGTGTGACTTCTTTAAGCTCCCATGAATTGATGCGTTTAAAATGAAACACCTGTCCCAAGTAGCATAATTTCAGTGTGTCATAGTCAATAAACCTTGTTGCTGCAAGCCTTGCTGCGGGAATCGTCATGTCAGGGCGCAAAACAAGAGCGCTTCCCTTGTCGTCGGATAATTTAAACATATCCTCCTGATTAAAAGCGCCTGCCTGTGTAAACACATCCATATATTCGATTATTGGTGTTTCAATGCTTTTATATCCCTTTGAGGATATAACACTCATAATATCTTTTTCAATTTTGTTCTTATACTTGCTTTCACCTATAAGGTAGTCTTTGACTCCCTGAGGCACAGTTAATATATTACCCATACTTATTCCTTTAGGTCCTTATTCATTCGCTTTATTACTTTATCCCGTTAAAGCGTTAAATTATTCTAGCATAGACAAAATAAATTGTCAACACTATTATAGCATATGATTTTACATTGAACTTTATATGCTGTTGTTAAGCACGCTGCCGAGTATTTCTATTCCTTTTTCAATTGTTTCACAGTCAGAATTTGAGTAGTTTAGCCTGAATGTGTTAGACTTTTCGTTTTCAGCATAAAAAGGTGCTCCCGGAACAAACGCGACATTATTTTCGTAAGCTTTTTCAAATATTTTAAGCGCATCAGTTCCCTGAGGCATAGTTGCCCATAAAAACATACCACCCTCAGGTTTTGTGACTTTAACTTCCTTTGGAAAGTGCTCCTCAATGGCGCTTACCATAACATTTCTTTGCTTTTTATATAATTCTTTTATCTTTTGTATATGCGCGTCAATATCATTGTCCATAAGATATTGATGAACAACTCTTTGCGTAAAATAATTAGAGTGAAGGTCTGAGCCTTGTTTTACAGTGATTATCTTATCCATTATTTCTGGCTGTGCCACTACCCATCCCATCCGCATACCCGGAGATACTATTTTTGAAAAAGAACCTAATGTTATTGTTTTTTCGGGTGCAAGCTTTTTAAACGGAGGAGCTTCTTTCCCCATAAATCTAAGTTCTCCATATGGATCATCCTCAATCAAAACAGTTTCGCCTTTATTAATTAAATCTGCTACCTTTTTTTTGACTTCTTTCGTATAGCTTATACCTGTAGGGTTTTGAAAGTTGGGCACGCTATAAAAGAGTTTTGGATTCTTTTCAGAAATAATCTGAGAAAGCTCATTAACATCCACACCGTTATTATTCAGTTTTGCATCATAAAAATGTGGTTCATACACAGAAAGCGCTTGTATCATACCAAGATATGCAGGCCTTTCTGCTGCAACCGCGTCACCTTTGTTTAGAAAAACTTTTCCTATGAGGTCCAGTGCCTGCTGTGAGCCGTTTGTTATTAATATTTCATCTGGAGACAAGTTAAGATTAAACCTTTTCTTATATCTTGAAGCGATATATTCTCGCAGAGGAAGATATCCCTCTGTAGTTGAATACTGAAGCACGTTGTCTCCGTCCGCATCAAGCACTTTGCATGTGGCAGCCTTTATCGCTTCAACAGGAAAAGATATAGGGTTTGGAAGTCCGCCTGCAAAAGAAATCATACCCGGCTTATCAATAGCTTTAAGTATCTCTCTGATAAAAGACTTTTTCATAGTGCCTATTCTGTCAGCAAAACGTTGTTCCATAATCTTCACCTCGATATAAATTGGACATATTATATACCAAAATGAAGTAAAAATGCCAGTTAATTTAACATATGTTCATTTATTTTATAAGAATATCTAATCAATTGAGCAAATATTAGTTTAATATAATATCTCTTAACTTTTCTTCATACCTTTTTGAAGCTTCCATTTTAATGACTTCTGCTTCTTCGGAATATTCCGGCAAATTAAGCTCTTCTATTGCTTTTTTTACTTTTTCCAAAAGCTTATAATCCTCCATAAGGCTTATAACTCTTGGATCCATCATTCCTGACTGTGAAAAGCCTATAAACTGTCCTGGTCCGCGCATCTTTAAGTCTTCCTCGGCGATGACAAAACCGTCATTTGATTTTTGCATGATATCAAGACGTTTCTTTGCCTCAGCTCCGTCAAAGGAGGTAACCAGAAAACACCAGCTTTCTTTTTTCCCGCGCCCTACCCTGCCCCGCAATTGGTGAAGCTGCGCAAGGCCGAACCTTTCAGCGTTCTCTATTACCATAAAGCTCGCTTCCGGAACATCCACTCCCACTTCGATTACAGTAGTAGAAATTATACACTTTATATCTCCCGAACGAAACTTTGCCATTATATCTTCTTTTTCTTCGTTTTCATTTTTCCGTGCAGTACGGCAAGCGGAACATCCGAAAAGATTTCGCTTTGTAATTCGTCGAGTATTTCCTCAGTTGATTTAGCATCAAGTTTATCGCTTTCCTCAATCAAGGGACACACAATATAGGCTCTGTTATCATTTTTAAGTTCTTTTTTTATATACAAATACATATCTCTTCGTTTTTTGTCATCCACTATGCGTGTTTTAATAGGAATTCGGCCTTTGGGCATTTCATCAATAATTGAGATATCCAAATCGCCGTATAATATCAAAGCGAGTGTGCGCGGAACAGGTGTTGCGCTCATTACCAACGTATCAGGGTTATGTCCCTTAGCTGATATTCTGGCCCTTTGTGCCACTCCGAAACGGTGCTGTTCATCAGTTACAACAAGACCCAGATCTTTATACTCAACTGACTTTTGAATTAATGCATGAGTGCCTATGACAACATCTGTATTACCGTTTTTTATGTCTTCTAATATAGCTCGCTTTTCAGCGACCGGCATTTTGCTTTTAAGCAATTTAACATTTACTCCAAAAGGCGACAAAAACTTGCTTATCGTTTCATAATGCTGGGTAGCGAGAATGTCGGTTGGTGCCATCAGTGCGGACTGTTTGTTGTTTTTTGCAGCAACTAACATCGCAACTGATGCAGGTATAGTTTTTCCGCTTCCCACATCTCCCTGCAATAATCTATTCATTACTACAGGTTTTTTCATATCGCCAAGTATTTCAGATATTACCCTTTTTTGTGCGTTTGTAAGTTCAAAACCAAACGAATTTGTATACTCATCCACTAAATTATTGTCTGTTGTAAAAGCTTCGGAACTAAGCTTTGTGTTTTCTTTTTTTACATGAACCAAAGCTGTCATAAACAGAAGCATTTCCTCGAACGACAGGCGGTATTTAGCATTCAATGCCGCCTTAATTGAGTCAGGAAAATGAAGGTTTTGAAAAGTGTAGTTTATTTCCGGCAGACTGTATCTTTTGCGCAGCCCGGATGGCAGTATCTCGGGGATTGAGCCAAGTTCTGCAGAAAGAACCTGTTCAACCATCTTTTTAAAAGGTTTTTGGGAAATACCTTTTACAAGTTTATAAGTACAAAACACAGGCGGAAGATCTGAATCTATCTTTTCTATAATCGGATTTTGGATTTTCTTAACACCGCTTCGTGCATCAATTTTTCCGATAAGAATATATTCATCACCTTTAGTTATGTTCTTTGCCATATACGGCTGATTGTAGTAAACACATTTTGCAGAAGTTTTCCCATCTGAAATATTAAAGCTTACAATTGAAAAATTTCGTCCCTTTCGAAAAAGAGAAGGCTTTGAAACAACTCTTGCCTTAACAACTGCTTCTTCGCCATGGCTATACTCTGATATGCTTTTAGGTTTAGAAATTTCTCTATAAGAATAAGGAGCATGAAACAAGATATCGCCGACAGTGAAGATTCCCATCTTCCTTAATGTCAGAGCGCGTTTGTCTCCTACTCCTTTTATGCTTTTTACATCCGAGTTAAGCGGCACAAAAGCCTCCTACTCAACTGAAATTATATAATAGTAAAGCGGCTGTCCGCCAAAGTAGACTTCAAAGTCCACATCCTCATATTTTTCTTCAAGCTCGGCTACTATTGCGTTAGCTTTATCTTCTTCGATATCCTCTCCGTAGTAAAGTGTAACAATCTCTGCATCTTCATGCATCATGCTTGAAACCAAATCGATTGTAGTGTCATGGATATCTTCATCGACTATTTCAATTTTACCGTCGCAAAGACCCATGATATTACCTTCTTTGATAACTTTTCCATCAAACTCTGAATCGCGCACAGCATATGTAACCTGACCAGTAATAACAGTGTCAATCATAGACTCCATGCTCTCTTCGTTTGAAGCAATGTCATTTAAAGGCTCATAGCCTAACATTGCAGCAACTCCCTGCGGAATAGTTTTCGTAGGTACGACCTTTACATTGCATTCCGCGATTTTTGCTGCCTGCTGTGCTGCCATGATAATGTTTGAGTTATTTGGAAGCACTATAACATTGTCCGCATTAGCCTTTTCTATGGCTGCAAGAATGTCTTCTGTGCTTGGGTTCATTGTCTGTCCGCCTTCGACCATGAAGTTTGCTCCGAGGTCTTTAAATACGGCTGAAAGTCCTTTTCCCGCTGCAACACATACTACTTCTGACTGAGTTCGCTCTTTTTTGTGGCTGTAATCGTGAAGTTCGCTGTGCTGTTCGCGCATGTTTTCTATCTTAATGTCTGAAAGCTGTCCCATGCGAAGAGCATACTGCAATACTTTGCCCGGCATTTCAGAATGCACATGGACTTTTATTATTCCGCTGTCTGCAACAACTACCACAGAGTCACCGATTAGCTGCAATCTGTTAGTAAGCCTCTGGACATCGTTTTCAGCTACATCATCATTTAAATTAATTATGAAAAATTCCGTACAGTATCCGAATTCGATTTCCTGATCGCTTTGCGCAGCCGCGCTAATGTTCTGCGAGCTTTGAGAGTCAGTATCAATAACGTCATCAATTGAGCCTGCTGCTTTTTCGCCTCTTAGTATTGCTAAAAAGCCTCTGTAGATTACAAGAAGCCCTGCTCCGCCTGCATCCACAACACCCGCTTGTTTTAAAACATCCAGCATCTCAGGTGTTTTTTCCAACATGTCTTCACCGGCAGAAACAGCCTGTTCCATTATCTCTATAATGTCATCTGTATTCTCGGATGCTTCCAATGCTCCCTGCGCACATGCCTTGGAAACTGTTAGAATAGTTCCCTCTCTTGGCTTCATAACTGCCCTGTAAGCAGTTTTGACGCTTTCATCCAGGGCTAACACCAAATCTTCGCCTGTAGCTTCCTTCTTGCCTTGTATTCCTTTTGATATCCCTCTGAATATCTGTGAAAGAATAACGCCTGAGTTTCCTCTTGCTCCTTTTAATGCACCTCTTGAAAGTGCTTCGCCAACTTTTGATATGCTGTCTTCATCTACCATGTTGACTTCTTTTACTGCACTCTTAATTGTAAGAAGCATGTTTGTTCCTGTGTCGCCGTCAGGCACTGGAAAAACATTTAAATCATTAAGCTCGTTTTTCTTGCGAGCTAACATCACGGCCCCGTTTATTATCATTTCCTTAAAAAGGGCGCTGCTTATTTTATTCGTCTTCAATTCATTGTCCTCCGCTTAAACTTTTACACTTTCGACGGTAACATTAACTTTGCCGACTTTAAGCCCTGTAAACTTCTCAACATTATAGCGAACTGTGTCTTTTGCTATTTCAGCAACTGCGTTAATTGATACTCCGTAAATAACTTTTACAAAGATGTCGATATCCACAGTCTCCTCAAGCTTAGTTACTTTAATGCCTTTTGAGTAGTTGGCAAGGTTAAAAAGGTCGGAAATACCGTCTGCCGCGCGCTTTGAAGACATGCCGACTATACCATAGCATTCCTCCAGGGAATGCCCTGCTATTATCGCTATGACTTCACTTGAGATACTTATAGTACCCAATTCATTTATTATTGCGCTCATTTAATATCTCTCCTTAGAATTTATTCTTAAATAATTATGATAAGAACAAATTGATTGTATCTTATTTATATTATAGTTGCAAATTTTTAAATTTAGCATGAATATTTTGTCACAAAACAAATAAGGTTTCAACAGATTTTTTAATTTTTAATAATTACTACATAAGAACTATCTGCATAGATATCAATACTTGCGTTATTTTCAAAGAAAAAGTATCTTACACATATTTAAAAATCATACTATTCAAATTCTTTTTTATAAACATTAACTATTATACTAATCCAATATAATAACAGCTATCATCTCCATAGTAACACTTCCGGAATTTCTTATGGAATGCCCGTATCCGTCAGGAGTTATTATTACATCTCCGGCTTTGCAGGGTACATCAGTTCCGTCATCGTCCACAACCGCCTCGCCTTTTGTGATTATGTAATACTCAGTCTCACTATTGTGTACATGATGGCCAATAGAGCAGCCCGGTTCAAGGGTTATTTTAGACATTAGCCTGCATTTTTCAGGCAATCCTTCTTTTTGAATGTGCTCAATTACTACATCACCTTCTCCGCCGCGCATTTCATGGCGCACTTCTTTCAAATAATCTTTAGGTGTAACTTTCATAAACTACTCCTCCATATTTTATTCTTCTATATTTTATTATATTTCTCCAATAAAAAGAAGGCATGAATAACATCATGCCTTCTTTACTACAATTTATTGTTAGAAGTCATCATCCCCGTCCAAAGGAATTACATTGCTTGGATTAACTATCCTTACTTTAGAGTTAGGATTATGTTTTGGAACAGGAGAGGAAGGTTCTGATTTCTCCACAGCAGTCTGAGCCTGCTTTTTAGCATTGTTTATCATTTTATTAAGCTCAATTACAATGTTTTCAAGCATGCTTGCCTGAGTTTTAAGCTCTTCCGCTGATGCTGCGCTTTCCTGAGCCGTTGCTGCATTCTGCTGGACGACCTGTTCCATCTGACCTATAGCCTCAGTTACCTGAGCTGTTCCTTTCGCCTGCTCTTCGCTGGCAGCCGTTATTTCATCCATCAAGAGATTAACATCCTTGGTTTTTGACATAATCTCGTCAAGTGCCGCGCTTACGGAAACGCTTATTTCTGCACCCTGTTCAGACAGCTCAATATTTCTGTCTATAATCTCCGCAGTATCTTTTGCGGCTTTAGCACTTTTTTGTGCAAGGTTACGAACTTCTTCTGCAACAACCGCGAATCCTTGGCCTGCATCTCCTGCTCGTGCCGCTTCAACAGCAGCATTTAATGCCAGCATGTTAGTCTGGAAAGCAATGTCATCAATAACTTTTATAATCTTTGCTATATCCGAACTTGATTTTTTAAGCTCATCCATGGAAAGCGTCATGTTTGCAACCTTCTTTGAACCGTCTTCGGCTGCCACACGAGCTTCTTTTGAAAGGTTATTTGCCTGACGTGTATTATCGGCATTTTGTTTAACCATAGATGACGTTTCATCCATTACGGCAGACGTCTCCTCGATGGAGGCAGCCTGTTCGTTTGAGCCTTCTGCAAGCTGCTGTCCTGCGCTTGTAAGCTGTGTTGAAGCAGAAGATACAGATGCCGCCGAGCGTGCCAGTGAATTCATGTGACCCCTAAGCTCTCTTACCACTCTTATAATTATAAGCGTTGATACGGCTACACCGCCAATCATACCAATGATTGCCGTAATAAGAAGTATGAGTGTCGTTCTTTGCTGAGCTTCGCACAATGCAAGGTTTGCAGCTTCGCTGCTTGAAATAAATTCAGTTTTAAGCTGGTCTAATATCGAGGTGATTTCACCTAATATTATAACTACATGCTCTTTGTAATAATCAGTTGCCTCGTCAGTTTTTCCTGCATTAATATATTCGTTTACTATGTGTACAGAATCATGCAATTCGTTGTGATGCGGCTCGACTTCTTTAAGCAGACTCTGAACTTTCTCATTGTCATAATTAATTACTTCGTCAGAATACATCCATAGTCCGAATCCGCACTGAGTAGGATCTGCCTGACCGGAGAATTCAACCCCGTTGTCTATAGCTTCACGCATATCCATAACCCATTTGTAGTGATCAATTGTTTTACTGAGGACAGTCTCTACATCTTTGTCGGAAGAAATCACAGTGTCCGACATTGCAATCATTGATTGTAATTGTACTCTTGATACTACCGAAATAGCTATTAAAGCTATTGATAATATAACTATCGGAATTGTCAGTCTCTTAGCTAAATTCATCTTAATCATAATGTTCCTCCTCAACGTATTGCCAATTATATTACTTTTTTCTGTACTGGATTGAGAGTAATTTGTATCTATCTAATCTGTTTTTATCATGAATTTTTTAATTACATACTATTATAATATCGGTAAAAAAAGTAAATTACTATAGAAAAAAAATGCTTTTCTGACTTTTTGTAAACTTTTTAACCACATAAGTTAACTTTTGCATATATTTTACCATAAATAGATAAAAAAATAAATAAAAATACATAAATTTATAATAAAAAAATATTTATCTAATATAAGTAAACAGTGATATTTTGAACAGTTTTTTAACATATTCCGTATTATTTGATTACTTTAATTCTGAGTATTATAATAGGAATAAAAGGAGGTAACTCAATGAAATTAAGAAACGAAACATACAAACTTAATGACGGAGTGGCAATTCCCAAAGTCGGCCTTGGTGTTTTCCTTGCTAAAGACGGAAGTGAAACATACAATGCAGTAAGATGGGCTCTGGATTTAGGTTACAGACATATTGATACTGCAGCAATTTATAGAAATGAAGACAGTGTGGGAAAGGCTGTTCGTGACAGCGGCGTTGCACGCGAAGATATATTTATCACAACTAAACTCTGGAACGATAAACAAAGATATGATGATGCTCTTATGGCTTTTGATGAAAGCAGGAAAAAGCTTTTGACTGATTATGTGGATTTATATTTGATTCACTGGCCAAATTATAAGTTTGAATACAACGTTCAGGCCTTTGAAGCAATGCAGAAACTCAAAAGCGACGGAAAGATTCGTTCAATCGGTGTAAGCAATTTTACAGTAAAACACCTAGAGCATCTCATAGATAAAACCGGTGTTACTCCAAGTACCAATCAAGTGGAACGCCATCCCGCATACAACCAAAAAGAGCTCAAAGAGTATTGTGATAATCATAATATCAGAATAGAATCATGGGGACCTTTGATGCAAGGCAAGTTTGTGGGCGTAAAACTTTTTGAAGATATTGCGGAAAAATATGATAAAACAGCAGCTCAAGTACTTGTAAGATGGCACCTGCAGGGTGGTTTTGTAGCAATACCTAAATCAGTTAAAAAGGAGCGAATTGATTCAAACACCGACGTGTTCGATTTTGAATTATCTCAGGAAGATATGGATTCAATAAACAGCTATAGGCAAGGTCCTCCTAAAACTGATCCTAACACTTTCCGTTACGATTTCGACAGTTATTAAATGCACAAAAGAGCAGGCATAGACCTGCTCTTTTTATTACAATATTTTAATTAAGCTTCTGCTAATACTACCTGTTTTTCTTCATCCGTCGGTTTCTCTTTTATAAAAGCCATGATACCGCCGACTATAAGCAGACAGCCGCCAATGAAACCAACAGCTGTAACCAGAGCCACAAGGCCGCTTACCAACATAAATACTCCGCCAAGCACATTTGAGCTTTCAGCCAATGCACCGCCTACTATTCCAAGCACCGCGACAATCAAAAATACGACTCCGATTGCCACAACAACTGCTCCTGAAAATCTTGTTAAATCAAATATACCGTCTTTGTAGAGATATTCATCAATCTCATAGTCTTCAATTTCTTCTGCCTCAAGTAAATTCTCATAATATTCCGAGTCCATATAGTTTTCAAGAATCGGTGTAATGAAAGAGGAAATGAATACTCCTCCCAATATTATAAGAACTGCCATTAATGCGGATAAACTTCCGCCTACTATTCCCAATACTTTGCTGGTTTTTCTCATCGGAAAACCTCCTTATTTGTTTATACCCTTATTATCTGTTAACGCATCTGTTAAAACAATTAACAAAACATTAGAAGAAGTTTAAAACAACTATAATCTTTCTTAGCATTAATATTCTGTTTATGAAACTATTATTTGAAATAATCCTTTAGTATTTCAAGCACTTCACTATACGCTTTTGGCCATAAATGAATGCCTTCAATTGTATATGAAGATTTAAGCACACCTTTTCCATCACAAAGAACAGTGGAAACATCGATATAAATATATTTAAATGAATCAGCGAGTTTGTTTACAGCCCTGTTTACGCTTTTTATAGCTTCATTTGTTCTTGTAGAAAACATTCTGTTTTTTTCATTTTCAGGAAGTCCGACTGCAGCATCAGGATTTACAGGATAATATGAAAGAATAAACACTTTTGTTCCAGGCAGTTTTTCTTTAATCCTTTCAAGAATTATCTCGTAATTTTTTAAAAGCTGATCTTGGCTATATCCCTCAGCACCTATGTCATTTGAGCCAATATTTATAAATATCTTCTCAGGTTCAAGTTCAAAGATGCACACATCCATACTGTCACCTGACAGCATATCATTTGTTGTGTCCCCGCCTATTCCCCTATTATATATAATATTTTCTTCAGATAAACTCAATGAAAGTTCATTTATGGGGAACTGTTCAGCAAGGGAGGAACCTGCAAAAACTATTTTCCCTCTTTGCGCGTATTTATTTAGCTGCCTATATCTTTCAATTTTAATAAGCCTTTCTCTACGCATATACTCTTCCATCATTTTGCGTATATCGCTTGACATAGTCTTGATCAACTCCTTCTGCTTTCATATTACTAAAACAAATTATTATAAACAAAAAAACCGCGGTTATGCCGCGGTTCGTTTTTAGCTTAAGTTTATATTACAGTTTGCTTTCAGCATCTTCGAATTCATTGATATCGCTGATGCCGTTTCTGTCAATAATAAGCTCTGTTTTGTTTTTGCCAACTTCGATTGTAATAACATCGTCCTGAATCTTGGTGATAGTTCCGTAGATACGTCCGATTGTTGTGATGCTGTCGCCGACTTTAATCTGTGCAAGTTTTTCTTTTCTTTTCTTCTGCTGTTTCTGCTGAGGTCTGATGAGAAGGAAGTAGAAAACTACGATTAATAAAAGAGGAATTAATAATGAACCATATTGCCCAAGAATCCCTGTTGCTTCTGCGCCTGTTGCTGCTGCTTCTAATAACATTAACTTATACCATCCTATATACTATTTTATTGTAAAGCAAAAGCGCGAGCAAATGCTTTATTTTCTATGCAATAATAACTTAAATCCTGTTTTTTTGCAATATTTAAGCTAGCTATTTTCGACAGAGTTAATAAATTCTTCACGAAAATCGAGCATTCTATCGGCTCTAATAGCCTCTTTTATGCGTTCTGTCAGATTTATCAGGTATCTCAGGTTGTGCCATGTAGCAAGTCTTGCACCTAAAATCTCTTTGGTTTTAAACAGATGTCTAAGATATGCGCGGCTGTAATTTTTACAGTAATAGCAGTCACAGTCTTTATCCAACGGATCTAAATCGTCAACATACTTTGCGTTTAAAATATTAACTTTTCCTTTTGATGTAAATAGCGTTCCCGTTCTTGCTGTCCTTGTAGGAAGTACGCAGTCAAACATGTCCACTCCCCTTGCAACACCTTCAACAATACAGTCAGGGCTTCCTACTCCCATAAGATATCTTGGCTTTTCTTTAACTAAATGAGGCCTTAAAATATCCAGCGTTCTATACATATCTTCTTTTGGTTCGCCGACTGAAAGGCCGCCTATAGCATAACCCGGCAAATCTATAGCTGTCGTATGCTGAGCGCTTTCAACACGCAGGTCATCGTATGTCCCGCCCTGGATAATGCCAAACAACGCCTGTCTCTCAGTGTTTTTGTGTGCCATCTTACATCTTACAAGCCAGCGAAGCGTCCTCTGCATCGATTCTTTTACATAATCATAGTCAGCAGGCCAGGGTGCGCATTCATCGAATGCCATGATAATGTCAGCTCCTAAAGCATTCTGCACTTTTATAGCATCCTCAGGTGAAAGAAAGTGTCTTGATCCGTCAATGTGCGACTGAAATTCAACGCCTTCTTCTTTTATCTTGCGGAATTTTGAAAGAGAGAACACCTGAAATCCGCCTGAATCAGTCAAAATTGGTTTGTGCCAGTTCATGAACCTGTGAAGTCCGCCTGATCTTTCTACTAATCCGTGGCCCGGACGCAGATACAGATGATAGGTATTAGACAGTATTATCTGAGCACCAATATTTTCAAGCTCCTCAGGCGCCATAGCTTTCACTGTCGCCTGAGTTCCCACAGGCATAAAAACTGGTGTTTCAATCACACCGTGAGGTGTTGTGAACTCACCAATTCTAGCTCCTGACTGCTTACATTCATGTGTTATCTTGTATTCAAACATATCATTTTATATACATGGCATCCCCGAAGGAAAAGAACCTGTATTTCTCCTTTACAGCTATATTATACACGTTTAGCATCTCTTCGCGCGAACTTAATGCAGAAACCAACATAAGAAGTGTGGATTTAGGCAGATGAAAGTTAGTTATTAGAGCGTCGCATGCCTTGAATTTATATCCCGGGTAAATAAAAATATCCGTTTCTCCGCTTCCCGGATGGACAATGCCAATATCATCAGTCACTGTCTCAAGCGTACGCACTGATGTTGTTCCCACGCAAACTACTCTTCCGCCTGAACTCTTTGTTTCGTTTAATAGGTTTGCAGTCTCCTGCGTTACTTCATAATACTCTGAGTGCATTTTATGTGTTGTAACGTCTTCCACACTTACAGGACGAAAAGTTCCAAGCCCGACATGAAGCACAACTTTTGCAATATTTATGCCTTTTTCTTCAGCTTTTTCCAGCAATTCGTTCGTGAAGTGCAAACCTGCAGTAGGAGCAGCCGCCGAACCGTTTAAGCGCGCATATACCGTCTGATATCTTGACTTTTCTTCAAGCTTTTCATGTATATACGGAGGAAGAGGCATTATGCCTATCTCATCCAATATCTCTTCTAGAATTCCGTCATAGCTAAGTTCCATATGACGAATGCCTTCATCATATTCAGAGACAACCTTCATCTTTAGTTTATCCGAGAAAATAAATTCACGTCCGACCTTCGCTTTTTTCGCAGGTCGAGTCAGCGCCTCCCATGTGTTTCCTTCAACTCGTTTAAGCAGCAGAACTTCTATCTGTCCGCCAGTGTCTGCGCGTTTTCCGAATAATCTTGCAGGCAACACTTTAGTGTCGTTTAATACAAGTGTGTCGCCTTCGTTTAAGTAGTCCAGTATATCGCTGAAATGTTTATGTGTAATTTCCTTAGTTTGTCTGTCATACACCAAAAGCCTTGAAGTGTCGCGCTTTTTAACCGGAGTCTGCGCGATAAGCTCTTCAGGCAAATGATAATCGAACATATCTGTTTTCATTATAAAAAGCTTCCCTGCCTTTTGTCTTTTTTATTTCCGTCATTGTACGGTATACCGAAATGCTCATATGCATTCGGCAACGCCACACGTCCGCGAGGCGTGCGGTTAATAAAACCCAGCTGCAAAAGATACGGCTCATATACATCTTCAATAGTAACCGATTCTTCGCCGGTTGCGGCAGCAAGCGTGTCAAGCCCCACTGGGCCTCCGTTAAATTTATTGATAATGGTCAGCATCACATTGCGGTCCACACTGTCCAGACCAAGCTCATCTACTTCAAGCATGTTAAGGCCAAGCTTTGCAACTTCCTGAGTAACGACACCATCAGCGCGAATCATTGCATAGTCGCGAACTCGCTTAAGCAAGCGATTTGCGATACGTGGTGTTCCTCTCGAACGGCATGCAATCTCCCACGCTCCGCTTTGCTCTATCTCCACATCCAGTATATTTGCACTTCTCTTAACTATTGTCGCAAGTTCATCATGAGTATACATTTCCAGCCTGCAGATTACGCCAAACCTGTCCAGAAGCGGTGATGTAAGCATTCCTGCACGAGTTGTAGCACCTACCAAAGTAAACTTAGGCAAATCAAGGCGAATAGATCTAGCAGAAGGGCCTTTTCCGATAATAATATCTAGTTTGCAGTCCTCCATAGCTGGGTATAATACTTCGGCAACCGAATTATTCATCCTGTGTATCTCATCTATAAACAATACATCGCCCTCGCCAAGGTTTGTGAGAATCGCAGCCAAATCTCCCGTACGCTCTATGGCTGGACCTGATGTTGTTCGTATCTGTACATTTAGAGTGTTTGCAATAATGTTAGCAAGAGTGGTTTTTCCCAAACCCGGAGGGCCGTATAAAAGAACATGGTCCAAAGCTTCCGAACGCATTTTTGCAGCACCGATAAATATATCAAGCTGCTCTTTCGCTTTTTCCTGTCCGACATACTCATCCATTGATTTTGGACGAAGTGACAGCTCTATATCAAAATCTTCAATATTCCTCTGAGAGGATATTGAGTTGTTTTCTCTTTCTTTATTTTTGTTTTCTATCATTTACGCTCCCTTTTGTTTTAGAGCGGCTGTAATAAGCTCTTCAACTGTGTTATAATCGCCCGCTCCGCTTATAGCGCGCGTAGCTTCCGTTGACGAAAATCCAAGTGCCATTAGCGCTGCAAGCGCTTCCTGCGTAACTGAATTATTCTGTACCTGCGGAATGTCTTTATAAGCTCCGGTAAGCTCGGAATTGTCCACCTTTTCTTTTAGCTCCAGTATCATGCGAAGAGCAGTCTTTTTGCCAACACCTGGCGCACGAGCGATAGCAGCTGCATCTTCAGCAACGATTGCTACAGCAAGCTCAGTAACGCTCATGACAGAAAGAATGCTTGTTGCCGCTTTTGGGCCTATTCCGTTTACTGTTATTATCTTTTCAAACATAGTTTTTTCTTCATGTGTCAGAAATCCGTAAAGCGTCATTTCGCCTTCACGAACATGAAAATGAGTATAAACTTTTGCAGTTTGTCCCACATCTCCGATTTCTGCGAGAGTGCGGGTTGATACTCCGATGAGATAGCCCACTCCATTACAGTCAATAACTACATTATCAGTATTTTTTTCTGCTATTTCACCTTTAAAATATGCGTACATTTTATTTCCTTATTAACTATTTAATCTTAAACCCGCTTGATAAATTATACGATTGAGCGTGGCATATTGCAACAGCAAGCGCATCGGCCGCATCGTCAGGTTTAGCTATCTCTTTCATGTTAAGCAGCGCCTTAACCATCTGCTGCATCTGGTTTTTGTCCGCGCGACCGTATCCGCACACAGCCTGTTTAACCTGCAGCGGAGTATATTCATATAAGTTATCTGAACCTAAAAGATTGTTTGCCGCAATAACAGACACTCCTCTTGCATGCGCTACAGTTAAGGCTGTCTTTATGTTTTTATTGAAAAACAATTCTTCAAACGCCACACATTCAGGCTTATATTGGCATATAAGCTCCTGAGTGTCTTCGAATATAACAGAAAGACGCCTTGGAAGCGGAACTCCCGCAGGCGTTGATATTATTCCGAAATCAATCAGCGTAATATTATTGTTATGTTTTTCAACAACTCCAAAGCCGACTGTTGCAAGCCCGGGGTCAATTCCTAATATAATCATTTATACACCGAATTATACACTTTATTTGCTAAGCACGAACATATGTATTGTAGCATAATTATAAAAACTTTAAAAGAAACACATTTTTAGTTATGTTATAAATCTATTATATAAATATCTCTTTAATTTTTTGAATTCATATCATCAAGATACTTCCTAATAAATTTAGCATCTTCAATCTCGAGGCCTCTCTCTCCTGCAAGAGATTCTATGTGATGTCTGAATTCATGCCTTAACGTTTTTCTCAGCTGAACTTTCATTTCATCTTTATCAAGACCGCCATGAACAATCTTAAAAGAGCCATAGTATATTATTATGTATCTTCCCAAAGGTCCGTTAATATGATATTCGCCCAGCACATATAATCCTTGTGCACCTTTGACTGAGCTTTTTTTAACATTCGGAAGAAGCATAATGCCGCCGTTTAAACTTTCATAAAATTTTTGCGGAAGCTCTTCTGCCAGTTCATCTAATATTTTTTCTGTTTCCTTAATTGAAATCATAAAAACAATATAACTTTTATATTTAGAATTTTCAAGTTTTCATATATTAAAAAAGCGCAGATAACTGCGCTTTTTTTGTTGTCTATTTCTTCTTGGATACAAGAACTATAATCAATATTATCATTAATACAAGTATTAACCCCACAATTATTATAAGCATCATCACGACTCTTCTATCTTCAAGCAATGCTTTAACTTCGGGGTTTTTAGTAGGCTGAATAGTTGGTGTTTTTGTTGCAGGAACATCGGTAGGATCCGGTGTGAATGTCTCAATCTTTTCAATAGTCGGTTCCGGAGTTGCAGTTGGCTCAGGTGTAAATGTAGGCTCTGCTGTAGGTACAGGCGTTGGAGTATCAGTCGGAGCAGGTGTCATTGTATCAGTTGGAGCAGGTGTTGGTGTCGGAGCCTGTTCCACAATAAAATCGTGTCCCGATGAATACTCACTGTATGTTGAGCCGCCCATTGTATAGGTTATCTTTGCGCCTATTCTATAGTCACCGATATCCGATTCTTTAAAAGTGTAGCTAAATGTATACGTTTCCGACTTTCCCGCAGCAACTGTGCCGAAATTTATAGGAGAACCGCTGTATACGCTGTTTGATCCGTCTAACCGGTAATAGTATTCAACAGATACACTAGTTGCCGTGCTCCCGCTTTTGTTTTTAAACAAGTCGTAAATACTGACTATGTCTCCAACATAATACACATCTTTTTCAGGTGTAACATTACCGCCTGATGAAAAGTTGTCTGCAGCAAGCGCGACAGACTGCAACACAAATGTGCTTATAACAATTACAGATACAGCTATTAATATATTTTTAAATATTTTCATATCTACTCCCCTATCCCTTTGTTATCATTTTTTTGCAACAACAACAATTATTAGTACCATTATAACCAATACAACAACGCCTGCAACAATAATTATAGTCATAACAACTGTACGGTCGCTTAATATTGAGCCTTCCGAATCGCTTTGTTCATCCTCATCCATTGCAATCTCTTTATTATCATTATTATCCTGCTGAATTTGCTCTTGTTCGGGAGGAGGTGTTGCAGTTGGCTGTTCGGTTGGTACAGGCGTCGCAGTAGGTTCCGGAGTCGGTTCAGGTGTAGGAGCTGGTGTTGCAGTAGGTTCCAGTGTGGGCGATGCCGTCGGTTCAGGTGTGGGTTCAGGAGTCGGCGAAGCCTGAACTGTAAAATCATGCGCCACGTTATATTCCGTATACGGGCCGGTTCCTCCGACATTGTATGTTACCTTAGAGCCTATTCTAAGCTCTCCTATATCGCTCTCTGTGAATGTATAATTAAGCGTGTTTTCTACTTTCTGATTCGGCGTAACCGTTCCAAATGTTATGGTATCTTTGTAATTTGTAGCTCCGTTGTGTCTGTAGTAATACTGCATTTCAAGACTGGTAACGTTTACAGAAAGACTGTTTCGCATAGTGTCGGTTATTGCTACAGTCTCTCCTACATAATATATGTTTTTTTCAGGATCTATCTCAGATCCTGAGCGTATAATGTTATCTTCCCCTTTTACCAATATGTTTTTAGTGTGGTTTACCCATGTTGCAGCCCAGCACCACACAACCGTCTGAATGTTTGTGTCCAGGTCTCCGCTTGCAAAATATATGTTGTCTGTATATGATTTTGATGCTCCGGGCGCTATAGTGTCCACATGGTTTCGGGTAACCGGACCGGACGGCAGCTGATACGTATAATCAAGCTGCGTAATAGGATCAGAGCCTGTGTTTTTAAGCGTAATTGTTACGTTGACAGAGCCGCCTGTAGGAGCTACTGCACTTGGTGAAAGTGAAATAGACGTAATTGAAAAGTCAGCTGCTGCATAACAGGTTGTTGACGGTAACAATGTTATTAGAAGCATTAGCATCAAAGTTAACACAATGCTTTTTTTCACTATTCTCATATTCTACCTCTTTTATATATAATTTATTTTCTTTTACTTATTATAATAATTATAAGTACAATAATTAAAATAATTATAAATCCTCCTACGATTATAGAAGTGATTAACAACGCTTTGTCAGATGCAATAGTATCAAATAATGATTTATTCTGTGAAGTTTCGTTTTTAACGTTACTATTGTTATCTTCAGCTAAAAACATATCCTGAAAAGATCCTTGATTATTTGACTTAACCTCCGATGTTGTCAGTTCAGTATAAACTCCATCTTTTTGAGTTTCATCAGAGTCAGGTATTGGGGTCTCTGTTTGAATAGGTTCTGGGGTTTCTGTCTGAGTTGGCTCCATCGTTGGCGTGGGACTTGGCGAAGGTTCAATTATAAAATCGTGTGCTACATTGTATTCTTTATATGGGCCATTTCCTGAAACATAATAACTAATATATGAACCAATCCTTAATTCACCTATATCTTCCTCGGTAAATGTGTACTCTAAAGTATTTTCAACTTTTTTATTTGAACTAATTGTTCCAAAACTTACTTTTTGTCCATCATATGTTGCAGTATCATCCCTGAAATAATATTGCATTTTAGCATCAGTTACATTAATACTTAAGCTATTTCGCATAGTATCAGTAATAAGCACAGTTTCCCCTACAAAGTAGGATTCTTTTTCAGGTTCTACACTGCCGCCTGAACGTATAATATTATCTTCCTTGTAAGCAATAAATGAAGCATTCTTATAAACAGAATCTTCTGACGTAGTTATCCATATTGTTATAGTATTTGATACACCCAAATCATTTTCTTTGAAACTTACTGGTATAGTGAATGACATAGTTGAGTTTGGTGAGATGCTTGTCCCGAAACTTCCATCATGAAATCCAGAATTTAAATTGTATCCATATGTTAGCTTTGTGATATTTACTGTGCCTGTGTTTTTTATTTTTATAACCAAATTTGCTGCTCCTCCATTAGGAGCTAGCGTATTAGGTTCAACATAAATAGATTCAACTTGAAAAGAAGTAGCTGCATAAGCTCTCTGTGGCCACAAGAAAACTACAAGTGTCAATATAATAAGAAACAAAGATATCTTTTTAAGCAACCTCATGATTATCCCTCAATATCTGTTCTTTTGTCAGCTTAGTTCATGAAGTCTTAATTTGTCTGCTGTGTAATTGCTTATATTTATATTATAGCAGAGATAAAAGGAGGTGCAATAATCAGTCTTTAATTTTCTAATTTATTAATGTATCTTAACCATTTTTTCTGTGTTTCAAGATTAAGTACCTTACCGTTATAATATTTAATGACACAATGTACTATTTTGGGATGAAAGCGGACACTAATCATATTCTTTCTTTGCTTGTAATCAGTGCAACATATGGGTTCATCTTGTTCCAAACTAGTAAAGTATAATCTACTAAATACAGTATTTAATCCTTCTGGCGATACACTTATACCTATAGTTTTAATTTTCGACCATTTTAGAGACCACTTTTTATTTAGTATTTTTACTGTAACTCCTTTTTCATTTACATAAAGCCGGGGAATTATAAAATCTTTATATAAGAAATAAATACCAACTGGCAACATTATCATCTTAATATTTTGCTCTCTGATAAATGATCCAAATAAAAATATTAAATCATATAATAAATATAATGCTAAATATGTAGAACAAATTAATATAAAATAAAATCCAAACTTCGAACAAATAATAAACGATTGTTTTTTATTATAAGGTGGTAAATTATTTGCGTAATCGTAATTAATCAGTGTCTTAATATATTGCTTTTTACGTTTTTCTTCCAAACGTCTAACATTTTCAATTTCGTATTCTTTGTTAAGCTTTGTTTTAATACCTTTTTTTATAAACCAAGCAATAAATATAATTGTTAATATCAGTATTAATACCGCTATTTTAAACGACATTAAACTTACCGCAAAACTATCATCGTATTCGGTTAAAAGATAAATTATAGTTGATATGCTACTTATTAATATTAGAACAATTGATATTAAAGCAATATTAAATATTATATAACTTTTTCTCATATTCACCTCATATAATATAATCATTATACCCAACATCTCCCATATTACCAATATAAATATAATTCATATGTTTTAATGTTAAGTGCTATAATATATTTATACTCTTTATGCATAAACCACCTCGATTTACGCATAAAATAAAAAAATATGCAAAAAAGCTTGCATAATATACATTATTGTGTATAATTATAAATCATTAAGCATAATCATGCGACGGAGGAATCAAAAATGGCTAAAGAAAAAATGGTACTTGCATATTCAGGCGGACTCGATACGTCTATTATAATACCTTGGCTCAAAGAAAATTACGGCGACTGCGAAGTTATCGCTGTGGCTGGTGACGTAGGACAGGGCGAAGAGCTTGATCATCTTCATGAAAAAGCAAAGAAGACCGGTGCAAGCAAATTATATATTGAAGACATAACAGAAGAATTTGTAAACGACTTCATTTTCCCCACACTTAAAGCAGGTGCAAAATATGAAGGCAAATACCTTATGGGTACTTCTTTTGCACGCCCGCCGATTGCAAAACGTTTGGTTGAAATCGCCGAAAAAGAAGGCGCGACTACCATTGTTCACGGCTGTACAGGCAAAGGAAACGATCAGGTTCGTTTTGAGCTTACAATTAAAGCACTCAATCCTCACCTTAAGGTTATCGCTCCTTGGAGAACATGGGAGATAAAAAGCCGTCAGGAAGAAATCGAGTACGCTGAAGCTCGCGGAATAGAGATTCCGGTTAAAAAAGGCGACTCTTATTCACGTGACCGCAATATATGGCACATAAGCCATGAAGGCGAGGACCTCGAGAATCCATGGAACGCACCCAAAGACAGCTTATATAAAATCTGCACAAATCCTATGGATGCTCCTGACACTCCGGAAACTGTAGAGATAGAGTTTGAAAAAGGAATACCTGTTGCTGTTAACGGCGAAAAGATGGACGGCGTTAAAGTCGTTGAAACTCTTAACGAAATCGGCGCAAAGCATGGTGTCGGTATCATTGATATCGTTGAAAACCGTCTTGTAGGAATGAAATCCCGCGGAGTTTATGAAACGCCGGGCGGATCCATACTCTATGAAGCACATGAGATATTGGAAACCATTACATTAGATAAGGAAACATCTCACTATAAAGCCATGATTGCTATTAAATTCTCTGAATTGGTGTATAATGGTCAGTGGTATACTCCCCTTCGCGAAAGCCTTTCAGCGTTTGTTGACAAAACTCAGGAGAATGTCACAGGCACAGTAAGGATTAAGCTTTACAAGGGAAATATAATAAACGCAGGTGTTAAATCACCTTACTCGCTGTATAACGAAGACTTCGCGACATTCGATGAAGACGAAGTTTACGACCAGAATGACAGCGCTGGATTCATTACCCTCTTTGGACTTCCGATTACGGTACAGTCACTAATGAAGGAGAATCTTAAGAACAAATAATTGGAGGACCACATGAGCGATAAAAAGCTATGGGGCGGCAGATTTTCAAAACAGACTAACAAAGCGGTAGACGATTTCCATTCGTCTATCTCTTTTGATATGCGCATGTATGAGGAAGATATTCTTGGCTCTGTGGCGCACGTTAAGATGCTTTCAAAGCAAGACATCATATCAAAAGCTGACGGCGAAACGATTGTTTCGGGTTTGCTTGGCATACTTGACGATATAAAAGCAGGCAAAATCGAGTTTGACGTTTCCGCCGAAGACATTCACATGAACATTGAACAGATACTTACCCAGCGCATCGGCGAAGCCGGAAAGCGTATGCATACGGGCAGAAGCCGTAACGATCAAGTCAGCCTTGACACGCATATGTATGTAAAAAAAGCTTCTCTTGATGTCATCGGCAAAATCAAGGAACTGTGCGGCGTTCTGGTTAATATATCTGAGACACATCTCGACACCGTTATGCCAGGCTTTACGCACATGCAGAAGGCTCAGCCTATCACCCTCGCCTTTCATCTAATGGCATACTACGAGATGTTTAAGCGCGATATAGGGCGCTTTCACGACGCATATGAAGCGGCTGATGTAATGCCATTGGGCTCAGGTGCGCTCGCTTCCACTACCTTCCCTCTCGACCGTGAGTATGTAGCAGGCGAACTTGGTTTTTCCGGTATCACTCAAAACGCGATGGATACCGTTTCCGACCGCGACTATGTGCTGGACTTCATCTACGCTTCATCAGTTTGCCTAATGCATCTTTCGCGCTTCTGTGAGGAAGTAATCTGCTGGGCGTCAAACGAATACGGCTTCATAGAACTTGACGATGCATACTCAACCGGCTCGTCAATTATGCCTCAAAAGAAAAATCCCGATGTCGCAGAACTTATCCGCGGCAAATCAGGCCGTGTATACGGCGACTTGGTGGCGCTCCTTACAGCGATGAAAGGCTTACCGCTCGCTTATAATAAGGACATGCAGGAGGACAAAGAAGCGCTGTTTGACGCACACGACACAGTTGCCGCCTGCGTATCAATGTTTACTCCGATGATTGAGACCGCCGCATTCAATAAAGAAAAGATGGCGATGTCGGCTAAGCTCGGCTACACTAACGCAACAGACGCGGCCGATTATTTGGTTGGCAAAGGCATGCCGTTCCGTGAAGCTCATGAGGTCATCGGAAAGCTTGTCGCGCTCTGCATTGAAAAAGGCATCACACTGGATGAGCTTTCGCTTGAGGAATACAAAGTACTTTCCGATAAATTCGACAGTGACATTTACGACGAAATAGACGTTTTAACCTGCGTTAAAAAGCGCAAAATAATTGGCGGATGCGCACCTGAAGCAGTTAACGAGCATATAAAAAAAGCCAAGGAATTCTTAGCCTAATCCGCGCTTTAAGCGCAAGTCAATTTATAGTGAAACCCGCATTACTGCGGGTTTTTTGTATATTACTTATTTATTAATCTCTCCACTTATTAATCCCGCCAAAGTCATGCACATTCACATAACCCATGGATTTAAGTTGGCTTGCAGCCTGTGCGCTTCTAGAACCGCTTTGGCAATAGACGATAACATCAGTGTCTTTAGATATCTTTTTGGTAATTCTTGAAAGACTGTCTAGCGGCAGGCTCTTTGCGCCTTTAATGTGTCCGCTTCCATATTCGCCTGATGTTCTGACGTCAACAAGCACCGCACCGTTTGCCATAAGTTCTTTAGCTTTTTTAACACTAACTTGCCTAAGCATTTTAAAAAGTCTTAGTCCTAAAAAAAGTGCGATTGCTGCTCCGATTATTATGTATTGATTATTAGTCATTAATAAACTCCCTATCGTAAAGTTGTTTAAACTTTATCATATAGGGAGTATTAGTTCTGTGATAAAGTCACTTAATATTTGGTTATACCGCTTAGATTATGGCGTAACCGACTGAACTAAAGAATCAAACTCTTCCTGTCCCATGTCCATTCCGGCATTAACGGTTATTTCTCCCGAAACAATCTTGGCCATTATGTCATCTATCTGTATTCTAATATCATCAGGAATCATTTCATAATAAGAGTTCATTGCAATCGCTACACCGTTTTGTGCAAGTCCTAAAGATGGATTTTCGCTTCCATAGTTCAATGTGCCGTTTATGTGTTCCTCCAGCACCCAGAAAGCTGCACCTTCGTTATCTCGTATTACCGAAGTCAATATATGTTCTGCCGTGTCAGGACTTTCTCCTTCAAGCTGCAGCGCCTGATCGATATCAACGCCTATAGCATACCCACCTGAATTTACCGCCTCATTTAATACGCCATAGCCAGTTCCGCCGGCAGCCTGAAAGATTACATCCGCTCCGTTTGCATACTGTTCGGCAGCTAAACCTGCTCCTTTTTCCTGATTACCGAAATCATCTGCGTAAGACACCAATACTTTTATATTCTCATTAACATACTTTGCGCCTTCAATGTATCCTGCAAGATAGTTAAAGTTAATAACAGGAAAACTCATGCCTCCTACAAATCCTATTACATCCTCATCATTTGCAAATTCCATATCAGAAGATGTTACAAGAGCCGCAAGAGCACCTGCAAGAAAGCTCGCTTCACCAAGAGAATATTTTACTTTAAACACATTAGGAGGAATGTGTTCTCCAAACTCCTGAAATATTATCATTTTTTTATCTGGATGAGCTTCAGCGCTGGCATATATAGTCTCTGATCCAATGTTTGAAAATGTAAGAACTGCGTCCCATTCTTCTTGTAGCGCAGTATCCAGATACCCTCCCCAAGCTTCCATGTCATCGCCCATCTCGATAAACTGAATTACCGCTCCATATTTGTCTTCTATTTTCTTCATTCCGTTATACACACTTTTATTCAGCGGATCGTCAATACTTCCCGGAACAAGGTATATAAACTTATACTCCTTTGTTAATGCTTCTGATTCCTCTTTTTCATTATTTGATTCCTGAGCAGAATTTCCGCACGCTGTAAAAACAAAGATTATAGCTGCTATTGCTATAAAAAGAAACTTCCCTTTCTTCATGACTATCACTCTTTCTTTAGTTGAAAATGATGATTTGTAGACTATGTTATTAATTAAAAAACAATGTGCATTATAATCAAAAATGTTTAAAAATCCGGAATCTGTTTTTGCTGTTTTTGTATAATAATATTATATTCTTTTTGATTATTTCTTGCAAATTTATTGATTATATTAGATTGAATATATTGACAATAAATTTCCAATAATGTTAAACTTATGACCAGTGAATAGTATTATACGTGGATGTAGCTCCATGAAAAGTTCTTTGCGAAACAAAAACTTTAAAATTATTTATCTCGCTGGGATAATTTGCACTATAACAGAGAAATCATGCGGGTGTAGCTCAATGGCAGAGCTCTAGCTTCCCAAGCTAGCTACGAGGGTTCGATTCCCTTCACCCGCTCCAATAAAAAGACCACCCAAGGTGGTTTTTTTATTGGAGCGGGCTTGCCCAAAAGTTTTTCCAAAAACTCGTAGCGCGACAATAGTTTCGCAAGAAACTATGAGAGCGTCGGATTATCTGCCACCTAAGGTGGTTTTTTATTGAAGCGGGCTTGCCCAAGAGTTTGCCTTCAAACTCGCTGCGCGACAATAGCTTCGCAAGAAACTATGAAAGCGTCGGATTATCTGCCACCTAAGGTGGTTTTTTTATTGGAGCGGGCTTGCCCGAGAGTTTTCCCTAAAACTCGCAGCGCGACAATAGTTTCGCAAGAAACTATGAAAGCGTCGGATCATCTGCCTCCAAGATGGTTTTTTTATTGGAGCGGGCTTGCCCGAGAGTTTGCCTTCAAACTCGCTGCGCGACAATAGCCTCGCAAGAAACTATGAAAGCGTCGGATTATCTGCCACCCAGATATTTTTTTAGACTTTCCTTACCATATAATAAAAATTTGCGTACAAAAAACAGAAGCTTTTTTAAGCTTCTGTTTTTATATCTATATTTTATATTAATCCTTTTTCATTTTCTTTGGATTGCACAACATAGACTTGTCGTTTGCAACTCTTCCGCATTTTTCACATACATATTTAGCAGGAGTCACAAGTTTCCTATATTTTTTAGTATTCTTAAGATGATACTCTTCTTTAACAAGTTTGCACATTTTCATAATAGCACTCCAGTCGCTTCTGTATTTAAAACTTCGTATTTTTACAATAATTTTTCTGTGAAAAATATATTGTTATATTACCACATTTTAGCAAAATTTTCAAGACTGGTATATTCTCTGAAAGTATTGTATATAATATAAGGAGGTATATAAATGGACAAATATCAGTCACATAATTTATTAAATCCAACATCACAAAACGACATAGCAGAAATATCAAAATGCAATGAAATAACTCAAAAATACGGACTCATTTTAAGCCAGAACGACGCAAATGACTTAGCCGAAGGCAGAAAAAAAGCACTTAAAGATACAGATAGAGTAGAATTCAGCGGAGGTATTATAAAAAAAATGATACTTGCTTTCTGTGATTCGCCCTATCTCACTCAGGACAACTATCTTGAAACGATGTATGACCTACAGGAAGCATTTTATTACTTTAAAAACGAATCATTTGATTCAATATCCGATGATGAAATCATCGAGCATATGAGAACATATTACGACGGTTATGCACAAGGCTCAACCGAATATATTATAGGCACTTCTCTTGAAGAGCTTTGCAGATTTGCACGGGAAGGAGGAAATCCATATGAACAAGATGACTGATACTTTCTTTTCGCCATCCCAAACTATATCTGATGATATTATTCAGTCGAAGATATTTTTTTTCTTGAAAACAGAATTAAGCTTTATACTCAGGGCGATAGTTCCTCAGTTCCGAAAACTACTGCAGATGAACTTTTGAAATCTGTTTTATATGTTATAAATAATTATCTGCAGGAAAACAAATATAATTTTAGTATTTTAGCGGATATAAACTTAGATGATGTTTTTAATAATGGACAGAATATTATTAAAAGTAAAATTGCATCTGGCAAAGCTATTTTAAATGAAATAAAAAACAGTTCTCATCAGATTAAAAGCGAATCATTCTGGTATACATACAGAGGATTGAATCATTTTTTCAAGAAATATAACCCCATGTTTTTCGCGCATCAAGTTCAATGCGATATAGACTATCCTTTAATGATTGGAGCAGATGAAAGCCTTCTTGGGATAGACTATATAAATGAATATTTAAAAAGATTTCTTCTGAAAAAAAAGCTGATTAACCTTTTTGACATTGATTCAGCCGACAAACTGCTTACTGCTCATTATATAGATTATGAAAATCTTCCCGTAAATCTTTGTGAGCCTCTTTTAGTTAACGCCTGTGCCGAAGTCATCCTTTGCAAAGATTCAGTTGAGTTAAATATGAGTGAATCTGATGTTAAAGAGTTGTTAGGTATTCTTACCAACAAAACAACAAGCAAGCTTACGGATATAATGATATCAGCCGCAAAAGAATTATCAGAGTTTTTGCATATAAATGATTCTGATGAAGTATACTATATAAGCGCTGCTATGATTAATATCGTGCCAAGACTAAAAGAATCGCTGCTGTCACAGGATCTATCAACTATTTTCTATGCATTATAAAACCGCCAGTTAAGGCGGCTTAATTGCTAGAATCTATTGTTCATGTAAGTTGTTTTCTTGGCGAATACTTTTTCTATAAACTCTTTTGCTTCATCGGTGGTTGCTTCAACATTGCCTAACTCGATAAGTTCTTTACCACCGGCATACCCAATAAGCATTCGGGAAAGCTCCGGCATGCTTATTGTCGCATCGAAAGTGTCACCTGCACTTCCCTTCTCAGCTTTTATGCTGCCCTGAGACAGATAAAGATGCCACACTCCGTCATTCCATGCGGCTGCAGAATCACTAACCTTTATAGACAGCGAATGCTCGCCTATGTTTGGATATTCGCCTAATTCAAAAGCTTTTTTAACATCAACAATGCGGTTCATCATCAAAACCTGAAGCTCGCCTTTAACATTGTACATGTCGCCTACCATAAGTCTTATCGGAAAATCCAGAGGCGCGGCAAGCTTCACTTTTTTCTTCTGTGAGTTGTGTCTGTATATAAACCCAAATAAAGCTTTTAGGGCATTAGTATCTTTGTATACTATCTCGCGAATAAAAAGATGATCGCTTTCGAGTTTGTATAAGACATATCCGCATACACTGTCGTCTTTTGAAACGCTTCCAAACAAAAACTTACCATGTTTAAGTATCTTCTCAAAAGTCCGCCAATATTCTTTAGTACGTACAACTATTCCGTTATATCTTTTTGCATATTCAGTCTGAACATCAGAGAACTCATCTATCGGTATGTCATAGTATTTTTTCACAGTATACTCGGATTCAAGATATGGCTCAAGAAGCGCAGTATCAAATTCAAACATATATCTGTCATATGCACTTTCCCACCCGAGTTTTCTGTAAAACTCAAAATTAAAAGGACAAAGTGCAGAAAAAACTATTCCGTCATCATGCATTTGTTTAATCATATGTGTCAGCATTTTTTTGGACTTACCGCCGTATCTAGCGTCCACATCCATTACAACACAGCTAATGCCGCCCATTTTAGCAGTACCACCGCCATACGTTATATCAAAAGGATAAACGATGTATCCGCCCGTAAGCTTTCCATCTTCCTCGACTACAGTAGTTGCCTCCATATCAAATATCTTCTTATGAATCTCCAGGTCTTCATAAGGATCTCCGAAACAGTAGTTTGAAAGCCTTAAAAAATCCTCAATGTCTTTTTCCTGTGCCTTACGTATTATCATATTAAAACCTTTCATTCATGTAAGTAAGTTTTTCTTTGAATGCTTGTGTGATGAACTCTTGTCCGCTTTCAGTTAAAGCTTGAGCCTTATTTAGCTTTAATATGTTCTCTCCGGAAGCATAGCCAAGTATCATCTGAGACAGAGCTTGTATGCTCATTTTTGCGTCAGTTTTTATATCTTTATCCGATTTTATCGCCGTCATGTTCCCGCTTGACAATTGAAGCTCCCATATGCCATTGTTCCAATCCGCCTGTTTGTCTTCAACCTCTAAAACAACAGATGTATTAATATTCTTGGGATACGCACCCATTTCAAACGCTTTCTTGACATTTATTATCCTGTTCATCATTCCGGCTTTAATGTTAACTTGTCTATCAGGCTCTGAAAGAAGCATATATATCATTTTGTCCGATGGTGTGTTTATTACAATCCTTTCTCTTTGTGAGTTATGTCTGTAAACAAACGAAAGCAAAGCTTTAAGAGTGCTTGCATCTTCCCAAACCAGCTCATCCACTGTTATCACATCACCGTTCATCTTATATATCATATAACCGAAGTTTCCGTTGTCATTTTTTGCGGTGCACGTCATATATTTCATGGAGTCATACATTTTCTTAGCTCTCTTTAATATATCCTTGCTTCTAACAACAGCGCCGCTTATCTTACTAAAATACTTATTTCCAGCCTCAGATATTAGATCCAAAGGCACTTCATAATGTATATCAAAACTATGCCCTTCTCCGCTGAATTCCTCAAGCGCATAAATATCTGTCTTAAGTGAATAACTGTCGTATGAAAGCTCCCATCCAAGACTTCTGTAGAAGCTAAATAAAAAAGCTCCGAGCGCAGTAAACACATAGCCTTCCTCATTCAAATCTTCTATCATCTTTGAAAGCATCTTTTTTGCATATCCTCTGCCTCTGCATGAAGGGTGTACAACAACTGTGCTGACACCACCCATCTTTGCAAGGTCATTTCCATAAGAAATTTCATGCGGTATCAGAATATATCCGCCTACGATTTTGCCATCCTCTTCAATAACAGTTGTTTGTTTTGCGTCAAACAAATCCCACCAAATACCACTATCTGCATGAGGATTCTCCGAAAAACTGTATGATGCCAACTTCATAAACTCATCTTTATCTTTTGCTCTGGCTTTGCGTATATTCATTGTATGCTCCCAAGTTGGTATTTCTTATTTTCAATTGTAATATATGTTTGCTTGTCAGTAAATAAAAAAAACCGCCATAAAGGCGGTTTGATAAAACTTAGTTTAGTCGATAAACTCAGCATTGTGATGCACGGTCTGCACATCATCATTGTCTTCCAGCATATCGATAAGCTTTTCCGTCTTTTCAATAAGTTCGCCTTCAACTTTTATATAGTTCTGCGGTATCCTCTGAAGCTCAGCTGACAAAAACTCAATGTTTTCATTTTCAAGAGCTTCACGTACTGCTGAAAAATCACTAGGATCGGTTATTATTTCATATCCTTCTTCTTCAGCAACAAAGTCTTCAGCGCCTGCATCTAGAGCTATCATCATAAGCTCTTCTTCATCTTCAAACTTTTCTTTTTCAACAACTATAACGCCTTTACGGTCAAACATCCAGCCGACACAGCCGGTTGCTCCCATGTTGCCTTCATATTTGTCAAACAGATGACGTACGTCAGCAGCTGTGCGGTTCTTGTTTTCAGTCATAGCGTCCACTATAAAAGCAACACCGCCCGGGCCGTATCCTTCATAAACCATCTCTTCGTAGTTTATTCCGTCAATGTTTCCCGCAGCTTTGTCTATGCTTCTTTTTATATTGTCATTGGGCAGGTTTGCAGCTTTAGCTTTTGCTATAACGTCGCGAAGTTTCGCATTCATTACAGGATCAGGCCCGCCTTCTTTAACCGCCACCATTATCTCTCTGCCGAGTTTGGTAAATATTTTACCCTTCTTGGCATCGCTTTTGCCTTTTTTATGTTTTATATTGTCCCACTTGGAATGTCCAGACATAAATTCCTCCTAAATTTGTTCGCGGGATAATATTAGCATAAAGACGGAGTTTTAACAAGGAGATATGAATTCATGTTATTAATAAAATAGTCGTGCTATAGAAGTTAAAAATGTTATTAATATCCCTAACGGTATAAAAACTAAAATAATCAAATATCTAATAATCACATATAAACCCGAAGGTTCTTTAAACGACAATACAAATCCTCTGTCAATATTTTTATCAGCCTTTTCAACTTTTTGAAATTTATCATATACAAAAGTTCTTACGACTCTTCTTGAGATATTAAAGTATCTCATTATTACAAAAGCTAATACAGTAAAAGAAACAAACTGCAAAATTTTTGTCAGTAAAAGTTCAATATTAGAAATCTCAACTGTAAATAACACTCCTATAGCAAAAATAAGCGCTTTAGCAAAGAAGAATATTTTTACAGCCGGTATTGAAAGTTTGTGTTTTTTTATAAATAGAAAAATAACAACAAGTGCTAGTATAGCTGTTGCTATTACTGAATAGGATAAATTAAAACCTACCGCTTCAGCTTTTGACGCAGTATCACTTAAGTATTCTGAAATTCCGGCTAAAGGAGCTATCAGATCTCCGATTAAAATAAGAAAAATCACAAAAATCCAGCTGCCCATTCTTAAAGACTTATCTGTAAAATCATATTTCCTATTATAATTATCAGTCAGATGCTCTAATGCAGATTCAGCATCAATACCATTCTTTGATTTATTCTCTATATCATTTAGTATTTCGTTATAAATTTCTTTATTTTCCTCTGGATTGTACACTTTTATAGTTCTGTCTTTGTTTCTGTATTTTAATTCAATATTCTCAGAATAACTGGGGTTATTAATCTCGTCATAAAAATATTCCTTTTTAAAAAAAAACCTGTTTCGACTGTAAATTCGGTTAGTTTTATTTTATACACGCAGTCACTTAATACAATCATAAGCAAGAATAACATTTGTAAAGTTAATATTACTGTAAATATCAGTAATCTAACATCACCTAAGTAAGACATTATATTCTTATATGATATTGATAAAAATTCTGCAATAATATATACTATCAACAGCTTAGCCAGTTTCTTATCCTTATATATTAAAAACTTCTTCATAAAAACCATTTCCTTTTTTACATCAATCCGCCAGCAATCACCGAAACAATAATTAGCACAAATAATATTACATATAAGATAGGTGCCACTATCCAGCTCAGCACGCCATAAATGCTTGCTCCTTCATAAGCGAAAAGCTTAAATCCGGGATCAACACTTCTGTCGTAGTTAATAACCTTTTGAAATTTATCATAAACAAAAGTATGTTTAACCATTTTAGATTTATTAATGCATCTAAGTATTGTAAGCGTAAATACACCAAATATTATTAACGCTGATATTAAACTAAGATACTGGCTTACACCATAAACAAGATTACTTTCAGATATCAGTGAATAAGTTATACTAGCAAGGTATAATACAAGTGTAGAAATAATAATAACCTTTATTAAAGTGGGAGCTTTTTTATGACGCTTTCCGATAAAAATAGCAACAACAAGGAAAAATATAAACATCACTGACACTATCATTAGAATAACTAATAGGCTCCAATTAAATGCAAATAAAACAGTAAGCATCGATAGAACAAAGTATAAGCCCAAAAGAGATAATACGATAATGAGGTTAACATACGCTACAAGAAGCCAGCTGTTAAGCCTTAACGCCTTTCCCTCTTCCGCAAATTCATAATTGTTTATATATGAAAGCTGAGCCATAGCCTCTTCCACAGAAAAATCAAGCTGAGCTTTTTCTTTAATCTCAGAAATCATATCGAAATATTTGTCTCTGTTTGCTTCAAAGTTTATAACACGTATTTTAGTCTTTTTCCCTCTTATAAAAAGCATAATATGTTTCCCGAAAGAAATTGAGTCTATATCGGTGTAATGCAGTTTTTTGATTGGCAAAGTGCCTACTTTCATAAAACTATCTTTCAGTGTGCAAGTAAATGTCACATCCATAAAATATAGATAGATTAAATACAACATACTTATCAGCATTACTATCGTAAGGGGCAAAATACTGTGTTGAATAATTGCATTAAACCTTGTATAGCCATAATCTACTTCGTTCATCATAAATAAAGGCGATATACCGCTTATAATCGATATTCCCAAATAAATATATAGATACATTTTTACTTTTTTATCGAAATCAAAAATATACTTCTTCATACCTTCTCCTTAAAATTTAAGTCCACAATATTATATTCTATAAATTGCTATTTATAAAGCTAATTTACATATTTTCCTTTTCTATTTGTAAACGATAAAATGACGCTCTTTCAAATTTTCAAAATATCGTTTATAATATTAGAGATTTTTGAAATAATAAATAAGGAGGTTGTTTGGCGTGAGCGAAAAAAGACCGAACGACCGATATAGACATAGAAACGCTGTTAATATCAATAATAGAAAACCTCAAAAGAGCTTTATGGATAAAGCGCTTGATTTTTTTAAGCGCTCTCTTAAGGTTATAGGTGAAGGCTTTAAACGCGGCTTTCAAAAGTATGATGCGTTTATAAGGCGTATATTTAAGCTTGATCCACCGCCTAAAAGATCGCAAAACGGCAGAGATTATAGATATAACGACGAAAATGTCGACGAGATGCGCACATTTACACGCGACCGCAGAAGCAGTGTTCAAAGCGAGCCTGATGAAGGCTTACAGTTTGACGAAGCAAGCACAATGCGTTTTGAACGTGTGCCTGATTATTTGCAGGAGAAAACATACGCTTCCCCTGCCCCGCTTGCAGATTTGGAATATGACCATGATAAAGACGAGCCACATGAGCACGGCTTAATACATATGTTTAAAAAGCGCCAGAAGCCAAGAAGCTTCTTAACATCAGTATTCATGTCGCTTCTTAAAATAGTATTGGCATTAATGCTTATAGGAGCATCTTCAGGGCTAGGAGTGATTCAGGGTATAGCCAACGCTTATGTTGACACAACCCCTGAGCTTGACCTTACAAAGATTGAAAATCTTGACGAAACATCTTTCATTTATGACGGCAACGGTAATCTTGTTACAAGCTTTATAGGTCTTGAAAACAGAATATCTGCTTCAGTGGATGAAATACCCGACATGTTAAAGTCAGCATTTGTAGCTGTTGAAGACGAACGCTTTTACACGCATAACGGCATTGATATAAAGCGTATAGCAGGTGCATTTTTCTCAAACCTCAGAACCGACTCCACACAGGGCGGCTCTACCATAACTCAGCAGCTGATAAAGCTTAAGATATTATCATCTGAGCAGACTTATAAGAGAAAGCTGCAGGAAGCATACCTTGCCATGCAGCTTGAAGAAAAATATGAAAAAGATGAAATTCTTTCTTCATATATGAATACAATTAACCTTGGTTCCGGTAACTATGGCGTAAAGGCTGCTGCGCGTGATTATTTCGGGAAAGAGCTTGATGAGCTTACAATTCGCGAATGTGCAATGCTTGCAGGCGTTGCAAACAGCTCATACTGGTTTAATCCAAGAACAAACTATTACTCAAGAAACAATCCTGCCAGAACAGATGACAGAACAAACCTTGTTTTAAGGCGCATGTATAAAAACGGATACATTTCACAGGCTGAATATGAAGCTGCGATTGTCGAGCAGGTCTATGTTATAGAAGAAAGCCCGAAGCAGCAGATGTATGACATGCCGTATTTCCTTGAATACGCAATTGACGATGTCGTTGCCCACTTTATCCGTCAGCGCAATCTTGAAAATAACGCGACAAACCGCAATATGATTGAAAGCGAACTTCGAACAAGCGGTTATCATATATATACAACTGTCGATCCGACTATCCAGCAGACTGTTGAAGATTCGCTGTACAATTGGGACAAATATCCCAAAACAAGCTATGAAAGCGACTCAAGCGTTCTGGTTCAAAATCAGGACGGTACGTATCAGGAGTTAATTCAGCCGCAGGCTGCAGCTGTTGTATACGATTATCACACAGGTCAGCTTAAAGCTATAGTTGGCGGACGTCAGGAACCGCAGGTTAAAAAGGCTTTAAACCGCGCAGTTGATTCATATCTTTCTGTCGGTTCATCAATCAAACCTCTTGCAGTATACGGCCCCGCCCTTGAAAAAGGAATGTCTCCTGCTTCAATAGTTTATGACCTTCCTCTTCCCATTGAAGGCTGGAACACAGACACAGGTTTTCCTTCAAACTACGGCGGAACATTCTCCGGCGTTATCACGATGCGCGAAGCTTTATATCGCTCCATTAACAATGCGGCAGCTAACATTTTATTAAGCTTTGTTACTTTGGATGAATCATACGGCACTATCGAAGCTTTGGGAATAGACACTAAAAATGTAAACAAAGACGGCTCTGGGCTTGCACTTGGTACAAGCGGAATTAGAGTGCTTGATATGGCTGTAGCATATGGCGCTATAGCTAATAC
Source organism: Christensenellaceae bacterium (assembly GCA_963677605.2). Taxonomy (GTDB): domain Bacteria; phylum Bacillota; class Clostridia; order Christensenellales; family UMGS416; genus JAGLOK01. The sequence goes on from CAXXDX010000005.1 coordinate 129,624, forward strand.
AGGTACATATATAGAACCTATAGCATTTACACAGGTCGTAGACTCTGACGGTAACGTCTTGCTTGATGCAACAGCCTCCAACATGCAGACTAAAAGACAGGTGTTTAAGGAATCAACTTCCTGGCTTCTTGTTGACATGATGGAAGACGTAGTCTCCAGAGGAACCGGCAGAAACGCAAGAATCGATGATCTTACGGTTGCCGGAAAAACAGGCACTAATGCAGGATATAAAGGTGTTTATTTTTCAGGCTTTACTCCCTACTATTCTGCTGCAATATGGATAGGCCACGATTCAAATAAGCCATTGTACAAAAATGCTACAGGCGGAAGCTCGGCTGCTCCTTTGTGGCAGGATTTTATGAGCAAAATTCATACAGCATACGACCTTGCAGACAAGCCGATAATCTCCGATGACCCTGCATCACTTGGGCTTGTAAGAGTGGAAACATGCCCCGTTTCAGGAAAACTTATAACCGAAGCATGCCTCAACGACGGCGCAGGTCTTGAACCTGTTGTCGACTGGATGCTTCCGGAAAATGTGCCTACTGAGGAATGCGACATGCATTATGAGGGCAGGATATGTCTTGAATCAGGCAAACTTGTTACCGACTACTGTCATTTCGGCTCCGAAACCGATCCTTATTCGTTTATAAGAATCCCATCAGAACATCCTGCGAATCAATTAACTGATGAAGAATTTATGGAATACTTCCCCAACGCCGTTCGCGGACTTCCTGATGATATGACTTTGTTTAACGCATCAAATCCTGACTATGCACAATATTTCTGCACTATCCATACACAACAATGGTATGACAACAAAGTAATAATTGATGGAGCAATAACTTCTGCCCAGGCGCTTATAGATGACGCTCAGTCCATCCTTGTTACTTTCAACGACTATATAGATGATGAAGTTAAGATTCTTACAAACGGCGCTATAAGCGATCTTAAAGATGCGATGGACACGTATAATTATGATTTGATAACATCTGCTCATAATGAACTTTATTCTTTGAAATCCACCTATTTGGATCCTATCGCAGCCGGAGGACTTCCAACTCAGGAGCCTACGCCAACGCCCACGGAATCTCCGACTGACACACCTGAGCCTTCCCCCACTCCGACACCAAGTCCATAAAATCCAAGCCGGTTCTTCCGGCTTTTTTATTGCATAGTTATTGACATATGTTATTTATAATGTATAATGGAATTGTATTCGACATATGTCATTAATTATAAGGAGGTGAAATTATGCCGGGAAGAAACGGACAAGGCCCTTTAGGCCAAGGTCCTATGACAGGAAGAGGCCAAGGCCCATGCTGTGGTTATGCAGCACGCGGAGCTGGCTATGGTCAAGCAATGGGCAGGCGCGCAGGACGCGGATGCTATGGATTCGGATATAACAGGCCTGTTACATTAACAGCTGATGATCAGAAAAATATTCTTATGGATCGCAAAGCTTTCCTCGAACAGGAACTTGAAGACTTGCAAAAATCCATCAATGAGCTATAATTAGCTTAAAATAAAGCTTTAGGCAGAGGACGCTCTGCCTTTATATTTAAGAGGTTATTATGCCAAGACCAACAAAACCAAGAAAAGTATGCTGCATGCCTCAGTCGCGCATGTTTGTTCCGCATCCGTTAAGCGGAAGCTCGGAAAACGTCGTAATCACAGTAGATGAATTTGAAGCATTCCGTCTTATGGATTATATGGGTATGTCACAGGAAGAGTGTGCAAAAAGCATGGGTGTCGCCCGTACAACAGTGCAAAAAATATACAGCGACGCAAGACAGAAAATAGCTGAAGCATTGGTTACTTCAAAAAGCATTAAAATCGACGGTGGCGATTATACTTTGTATGACGAAACAGAACGCAGAAATTCACCGGGAAGGTGCTACAGGCACCGTAATGGCGGCTGCAGAAAATAGTCTATTCAAGCATAGTTTTTTTTAATGGATTATTGACAGGAAGCATGATGATAAATGATGTGCCCATCCCCTCTTCGCTGACAAAAGTTAAAATGCCTCCATGTTCATGAATAATGCTATGGCTTATATATAGACCGAGTCCGATACCCTGAGCACGGCTTTTAGTCGTAAAGAAAGGCTCAAATATCTTGTCCTGTATATCCTTTGATATTCCCATTCCTTTATCTTTTATAATAAATTGAATCCAAGGCTCTTCTTTTCTCATTATTTCTTTTGCGGAAATTGTAATAGTCTTATTATTATCATATGACTCATATTTATTGCATAAAGTCTCTATTGAGTTTCTTATTAGATTTAATAGTACCTGTTTTAGCTGCTGCGGTCTGCAGTCAAATGATTTTATACCCTCTTGTATGTCTATATTTATCTTTACCTGCTTTTCCATAGCCTGAGAAGACAGCAATTCCACACACTGGGAAATCAAATACTCCGGTTCAACGACAGAAAAATGCCCAGAACTTTGAGTGGAGAAATTAATCAGATTTTTAACAATATCCGATACACGTTTTGACTCGTTAATAATTTCGTCTGCAAGATCTTTTGTTTCATCATTGTCAGAATTCATGTCCACTATAATCTGCGCATAGTTCATAATACCGTTTAGAGGATTGTTTATCTCATGAGCCACACCGCTGGCAAGTGTTCCAACAGCCTCCATTTTCTGCTGTTGAGAAAGGTGTTTTGAAAGTTCATCCTTTTCTTTTTGGAGCTTTTCGCGTTTTACCATTTCAGCTTTAAGTTCATCTCTTGAAGCCAATGTGCTTTTAAGGTTAACTGTCATGTGTGTCATTGCATCAGCCAGTTTTTTTACTTCGTTTTTTGCTTCCACATTGATTTTGTAATCAAGGTTTCCTTCTCCTATTATTTCCGCTGCGTCTGCAAGCTCCATAATAGGATTTGCGATTCTTGAAATCATAATTACTGCAAATGATACTCCGAGTATCAGCAAAATAATAAGCATAACTACAAGCGCGCTATACAGCGAGTTTGAAAAATAAGTTATCTCATCCATAGGAGTTACATATAATACATACCAGTCTTCGCCTTCTTCAGGTCCAAACAAATTTTCATCCGAATCGGAGGAAGCGCCTCCGAAAACTATGTCATCTTCCTGAGCAACTGATTTTATGAGTGCGCTGCTTGCAATATATTTTTCTCCGTTTTCATCTTTAAACCTGAATGCCTGAGTCTCCAAATTTGGGTCAAATGCTATCTCTCCGGATTCAATCTGCGCCATCTTTCCTTCGTGACTGCCATAGACCATATACCCGCCGGTTCTTACTATATATATTTTTTTACTTGAATAATATTCGATGAATCCTTTTATTTCGCTGGTGAAAAATGTGTCTGCATTTATGTTTGCTTTGACTACGCCGATAACAGTGCCATTGTCGTCATATACCGGAGCGGCGACTCCAACTACATACATGTCGGAGCTTACATCAAAACCTCTGTCATCGACAAAAAACTGGCCTCTGCCATTGTTATATGCAGTGTCCCACCAATATTCGCCGGCTTGATATAAGTTTGAAAGATACGCTGTGGTTGCTATCATCTCTCCATATTTGTTGGTAAGAAAAATCTCTTCATAATAGTTAGGATATGCATCAATGTCTACACTGAATCTGGCACTTGCTTCATTGCTTAAATACTCTTTTATAAAAGAATCGTTCGCACCGGAAGCAGCTATCCATTTAGCGTCTTTCTCTTTTATATCATTAATAATCTGATCTTCGGATTTTCCGCTGTAGCTTTCAATGCTTTTTGCAATTTCTTCGCGTACGATGTTGTATTTTGCAAGTTTTTGAACCCTTTGCTTTGCATCATATATTCTGCTGTCAATATTTAATGCCACAGCCATTGCAGCGTCTGTATTTAGCTCAATTTCTCTTGATATGTAAATCTGGCTCACAAAAAAGTCAATAACAATCATAGCGGCAAGTATACAAACTGTTCCTACCGATAAAATAAAGATGGTTATTCTCTTTTTCACTGAACCACCACGCATTCAAAATCGTATATTTAAATTGATAAATCAATTATATCATATAGCTTTGATAAGTTGGAAAAATTATTAGCTGATTGCAGTTTTTATAAGTTCTTTTAACTTCAGATAGCCTTTTTCATTAAAATGCAGCATGTCTTCTACATAAATATCTTCCACAGCTTGGCCGTTTTCATCAATAGTAATCGTATTATGGTCAACTATTTTCATATCATCATGCTCTGTTGCATACTCAAGATATGCACTGTTTATATCATCAATCTTTTCCCAAAACTCACGCCTTGCGATTGATTTTTTTACTGTGAGTATAACTATTTCAATGCCGGGAAAATCAGCTCTTATCATGTCCCACACAGAGCAGCTTATCTCCATTATTTCATCCGTGGTGTAGCCGCTTGCTATGTCATTATCACCTTCATACCAAACTATCTTCTTTGGACTAAGAGGTTTTACAAGCTTATCATAGTAAACCATTGCTTCGTGTGCAGTCGATCCGCCGAATCCGCGGTTTACAACTTCGATCGGGCTCATATCCGCTTTAAGCTTATCATGTCCCCATACGGTAAAAGTTGAGCTTCCGTAGCAAACTACCGCTCCCTTTGGCTCTTGTCTTTTTAATAGCTCGGCTACTTCTTCTTCAAATCTGGTTAAGTCTACTCTTTCTTTCATATTATCTCCCTTATAATAAAACCGCGCATATAGCGCGGCATAAAAAAATCATATATTATATTGCGTCATCAGGATTATATTCTTTCCCGACTATGTTTTTGTAGGTTTCAAGCCGCATCTCTTCGGTAGTGTCATTAAGCGCAGAAACATTTGCATCCATCATATATTCGCAATACTTTTTAGCTTTTTCCTCATTGCCGTCGTGAGCTTCAATAATCGCCATGTGACGCAGAATGTCAACTTTCATATCTTCCTGCTCATATGCCTTTTCTCCGTAAAGCCTTGCTTTTTCATAGTTGCCTTTTTGTATATAAAGCTGACAGAGATTGTCGAGGATTACATAGTTATTTTCATCATAATCCAAAGCTTCAAGGTTGTATTCTTCTGCTTTTTCATCGTTGGTTAAAACATAAAAATATCCGAGAGCTTCATATGCCCTCGCCGAACGGAACTGCTTGTGTATCTGCTCAAGCGCTGCTTTGGCTTTTTCATGCTCACCTATTTTTGTATAGGCCATCGCGCGGTTTAAGCGCGTTTTTGTTCTTATATCCTGTTTAGGTTTTAAGCTTATTGCTTTGTCATACATTTCTATTGCTCTTTCAAAAGAGCCTTCCTGCATTAAAAGCACTCCATAGGAAGAGAAGCGTTCAGGCTTAGTCACCCCTTTGCTAATAGCAGCCTCATACATTTTTTTAGCTTCGGCATATTCTCCTCTTGCATGTTTATAATAAGCTGATCCTGCTAACATGTTTCCTAATAATGACATCACATTTCCCTTTCTATTTTCATCTTAAGTCTGTTAATTCTTTTTTCAACATCGTCCATTATATCTAAACTGCGCCCCAAAAGTCTATTGTTAAATACTTTCTGTTTTGCCCTGAGCGCATAATTTACTGCCTGTTCATAATTTCTCATTTTGTGTTCGTAAATCTTGGCCAATTCTATTTCATATTCAGCTGAAAACCTGCTCATTTCCGAAAGTTCCTCAAACAGCGAAACAGCGTTTTCATATTCGCCCATCTTCTTGTTAAGATATGCAAGCAGCGCTTTAGCTTCGGTCAGGCTGCCGCTCACATCCTTTAAAATGCTTTGTGCTTTGTAATACTCGTTCATTTGAAGATATGTCTTTGCAACGCACAGTGCATCCTCACTGTATTTTATACTATCTGGCGCGCTGTATGTTTCAGACAGCACTCCGGATATTTTTGCAAGTGAAACTATGTCATTTAAATTATGTTCAATAACTTTTTGCAGAAGGTCACTCTCGCCATACTTTAAGTACCTGAAAAAAATGTCTGGTATATCGCTTCCCGGTATGTCGTCGTCTCGTTCCATGCCAAGTATATGCTCTTCAATGTCGGTAAGTTTCATGCGTTCAAGACGCATTTTATAAAGCCTCCTGCAGGCATGCAAAAGGTCAAAGTGTATAAAATCATCCAGATTGATGTTTATTCTGTTTAATATGGAACGAGTTTTAATAAGAGGCGCGTCAAAGCTTTTTCCATTGTATGTCGCAACTGCCTTTGCTCCCTCCAATGTCTTTTTAAACTCATTAAGCACACTGAGTTCCTGATGATAGTCATTCATGAGAAACTGACGCACCACAAACTTTCCGCCTTCAAGTCTTCCTGCGCCGACAAGAAACGCGACCGTTCCCGTGCCTCCTGCAAGGCCTGTAGTTTCCGTATCAAAAAAAACGATATCTTCAGGTTTAATTTCTATGTTCTCAGCTATTTTGCACGCTGTTTTTAAATGAGAAATGCTGCTATTTGCAAAGGAAAACAGAAGTTCTTTTATTTCAAACTCGTTAGTATAGAAGGAACAGTCCAACTCACGTTTCTTTAGTTCCTTTTCCTCGGGTATTTCGCTTTTTGGCAGGCTGTTAAGTTTCGCTTTAAGATTGCGAATCACGCACTATCACTTCCAGTATCTTTTTCGCAGCTTTCTTGTCGGAGTTTCCGGGTCCTACGCAGGACGGGCAGCCGTCAAGGCAGTCACATTCATCTATCATCTCTATTGCTTTTTCATATATCTCTCGGTCGGATTCAAATAGCTTCTGTGAAAAGCCTATACCGCCTGGTATGTTGTCATAAATAAATATGGTAGGAAGCGCAGTGTAAGTTGAACGCACCTGAAACACAACAGATATATCCGAGCTCTGGCACATCAGATAGACAGGCGCAATGTTGCCTACTATATATGAAATACCCAGCATTGCATTCTGGAAAGTCTCCTTTTCATACTGCTCATATATCTCTTTTCCGAGACTCATCCAATAGGATGTCGTGTGCATTTCAAGTTCAGGAAGCTTCACCTTTCCCCAGCCGAGGTTTTCGTGTGTGTCAAACTTTATCTTCTTAAACATGGTTACCAGAGAACTTACCATAACTTCACCCATGCTTTTTTGGATGATTACGCCTTTTTCTCCGAAGCAGTCCAACACTTTAAGCGATACCGACAAATCCGCATCTGTGTAGTAATCTACATTTACAGCACGCACATATGCCTTCTTTTCCTCAAAATCAAGTTTTTCAACCTGATACTGGCTGCCCTGCTGCAGATAAACAGCTTCCTCATGCAACAGCATTGGAACTGTGAACCTGTCCATCTCACCGATGACTTTAGGGTGCATTTTGTCAGTCTGCTCTATTATTACAAAATTATCGTTTGTAGCAGAGCGAAGGCTTATATCGCTTGAGGGATATTCATCATTTGACCAATACCAAGTGTCGCCAACATGGCGCAGCACATCCTGCTCTTCAAGGTATTCAAGAATTTCGACAACATGCTCGCTTCCATACTTGTCGCCGTCTTTAAACGGAAGTTCAAAAGCAGCGCACTTAACATGATTTATAAGTATAAAGAGGTTGTCCGCGTTGATTAATCCATGTTCAGGCGGAGAACCGAAGAAATACTCGGGATGGCGTATTATAAATTGACTGAGCGGAGAAGAATCCGCAACCATTACGGTAACTGATTCGCCGTGGCGCCTTCCGGCTCTTCCCGACTGCTGCCATGTGGAAGATATTGTCCCCGGATATCCGCACATAACGCACGCTTCTATAGAGCCGATGTCAACACCAAGCTCCAATGCATTTGTGGAAACAACGCCGAGTATATCGCCATTGCGAAGCCCGCGTTCGATAGCTCTTCTTTGTGTCGGAAGATATCCTCCGCGGTATCCTGCAATAGCATTGCTTCGTCCCAGCGTATCTTCAACAAGTCGTTTTAAATAATTTACAAGCACTTCAACAGTCAAACGGCTTCGCCCGAAAACAATAGTTGATATACCGTTTCTTATAAAGCTTGTGGCAATTCTTCTTGTCTGAAGAACTGAGCTTGCGCGTATACCAAGCTGTTGGTTTACTACAGGCGGATTGTAGAAAATAAAGTTTCGTTTTCCGCTTGGCGCGCCGTTTTCATCTATAACAACAACATCATCTTCAATGATGCTGCTTGCCAGTTCACCAGGGTTTGCGATAGTCGCCGAACAGCAGATAAACTGAGGCGAAGAGCCGTAAAACTCCATGATGCGTTTGAGCCTGCGTATTACGTTTGCAAGGTGTGAGCCGAAAACTCCTCGATATGTGTGTATCTCGTCAATTACGACGTATTTTATGTTTTCAAAAAGTTTCACCCATTTTGTGTGATGGGGCAATATCCCCGAATGAAGCATATCAGGGTTTGTTACTACAATGTGCCCTGCCTGCCGTATTGCTTTTCTCGCAGCAGCAGGTGTGTCGCCGTCATATGTATATGTTTTTATGTCAACTTCAGCTTCCTGAATTATCTCATAAAGCTCACTCACCTGATCAGCCGACAGCGCTTTTGTCGGGAAAAGATAAAGCGCACGGCTTGATTCGTCGTCGATTATGGAGTTTAGAACAGGCATGTTGTAGCACAGCGTTTTTCCGCTTGCCGTAGGCGTTACTATAACTATGTTCTTGCCCTTATATAATGCATCCATTGCCGCTCTTTGGTGCGTATAAGGCTTGATTATTCCGCGGCGCGCATAAGCGCCTGTTATAGCATCATGAATATGATTCGGAAATTTCGCATATGAAGCTTCACGCTCGGGAATCTCCTTCCAGTGCGTGACGTTTCCTATAAATTGCGAGTCGCCTTTTAATACCTTAAGCAGCTGGGTTAAATTCATTAAACCTTCTCCGCGCCCTCCACAGCTTCTTTTATCAAGCCTTCGGAGTCTAATTTTTTCACTTCATCCATTATATCAGAAAGCTTTGGCTTTGTAACAGGATGCTGTGGTAAAAATACCGTACAGCAGTCTTCATAAGGAAGTATTGATGTGTCGTATGTATCAATCTTTCGAGCCAAGTCCATTATCTCAATCTTGTCCATTGCAATAAGAGGACGGAACACAGGCAAATCGACAACCGAGTTTGTAACCGCGAGCGACTCTATAGTCTGGCTTGCGACCTGCCCCAGGCTTTCGCCTGTAACAAGCGCCTGACAGCGGTTTTGTATAGCCATCTCTTCGGCTATCCTCATCATGAAGTAGCGCATGATGATAGTCATAAACCTGTCTTGGCAGTTTTTGTGTATCTCTTCTTGTATCTTTGTAAAATGAACCACATACATAGGTATATATCCGCAGTAGTTTTGCATCAAATTGCGCAAATCAATCACCTTTTGCTTTGCGCGTTCGGATGTGAACGGAAAGCTGTGATAGTGAACCGCAAGTATCTGCAGTCCGCGTTTTGCCATGAGATATCCGGCAACAGGGCTGTCTATTCCACCTGACAGCAAAAGCATAGCGCGCCCACCCGTTCCAACAGGCATTCCGCCAGGGCCCATGAGTTTATCAATATAGATATAGCACTCTTCGCGCACCTCGGCATAAACCATATGGTCTGGTTCTTCCATTTTAACCGAAAGCTCAGGGATTGCGTCCAGCATCTTTTCACCGATGTATGCCGCAAGCTTCATGGACTGCATCTTAAATGTCTTATCCGCGCGTTTTGCGGAAACCTTAAATGTACCGCTAGTTATCCCCTGCTCGCGCGCAACGTCAACAGCAGCCTGTGCTAGTGCGTCTTTGTCTTTTTCGGCAACATACGCAACAGATATCGAATGCACACCAAACACTTTAAGCACTGCATCAACCAGCTTCTTTTCATCAGCAAGGTCATACTCGCGGACATAATATCTTCCGCCCAGCATTGAAACTTCGCAGTCTATGCCTTCGCATGCTCTCGCTATCTGCTTTTTTAAAGCTCTTTCAAAAAAGGGCCGGTTTTTGCCCTTTAAGTGTATCTCACCGTATCTTATAAGTATTGCTTTTTTCATTTTCTCGTATATTCCCTCAGTTTATTAACGCTCTGTTTTAATATTTTAAACGCAGCTTCCGCCTCATCCATCGTGTTGTGTTTGCTAAAGCTCAATCGCACAGCACCGCCTATATAATCCCTGTGCACATTCATCTGCTTTAATGTGTGGCTCACCACTTCCCTGCGCGAAGAACACGCGCTGCCAGTCGATATAATAAGCCCCGCATACTGACAAGTATGCAGAAGCGTCTCCGCGTTTATGTCCTTAAATGCAACGTTTAGTATATGGCTTGAATATCCTTCGCCTTCGCTTATTATCATTGCATCTTTTATTTCTTCTTTTATTTTATTAACTAAATACCGCTTTAATTCCGCAATGTTTTGGTCATTTTTTACGTCGTATTTTGAAAGCTTAAAAGCTTTTCCAAACGCCATAATGCCTGAAGTATTTATTGTTCCGCTTCGGAGTCCATCCTGCTGTCCTCCGCCGAATATTATGGGCAGTACTTTTTTGTCGTCTCTCACATAAAGCGCGCCGACACCTTTTGGCCCATTAATTTTATGGGCAGATAAACTGTACATATCCACGCCCAAGTCATCAATGTTAACCGGAATATGTCCGTACGCCTGCACACCATCCGAATGAAAAAGAGTTTTTGCGTTTATCTCTTTCACAGCTTTTACTAGGCTTTTTATATCCTGCACCGCGCCTGTTTCATTGTTGACATGCATGATTGATACTAAGCATGTTTCGCCGCTAACAGCCTGCGTCAGGTCATCTGCGTTTACAAATCCGTCCCTGTCAACAGGAAGATATGTAACGTCATATCCGCGCTCCTCAAGCTCCTCAAACGCATTTAAAACGGCAGGATGTTCTGCCGCAGATGTTATTATGTGGCGTCCCCTCATGCGCTTGGCTGCGCCTAAGATAGCCATGTTGTCGCTTTCCGTACCGCCTGATGTGAAAACAATTTTTCCTTTTGATGCGTTCAATCCTGAAAGCATCGTTTTGCCTGTTTCAATTATTTTCTTTTCAACTTTGACAGCCGGAGTGTAGGCAGAAGAGGCATTAAAAAACAATTCTCCTGCATATTTTGAATATTCCTCTATTGCCTCACCGCACATTTTTGTTGTTGCGGCGTTGTCAAAATAGATAATTTCGCTCATTTTTGAATTTTAACTGTTCTGGGATTATATTTATGCATGAGTGCAATAAGCTCTTCATTTGCCTCGAAAGTTACAAGAGCTTTAGTATCTCCCACAATAACATACAGATAGAATACTTCAGCATCGGAGTTCAATACTGCTTTATATCTCTTCACATCTTTCATGGAATCGTATCTTTTGTAGCCGGGAGTTGAAGCATAACCGCCCGATTCCACTTCCTTCATATAAAACCTGCAAAGCTCTTTTCTTCTTATGTTGTTTGCAACGCGTGCAATTTCTACAAATCCGTTTGTAAAGCTTATATCATAGTCAATTTTGATAAAAGCTCTTGACCAGAAAAGCAAAAATGTCAATCCGCCTGATACGACGAATATAATCAGTGCTACAAAGTTTACCGACACAGCTCCGGTATCGGGATTTTGCCCGAGCACATTAAAAATGTTCATTGCAGCTACTATACCAAACACTATCATAAACAAAGATGCCAGAAAATACAGAAGGCTGTATAAACCTTTCTTCTTCCTCACTATTATCACATCTAAGAAATTATCCATTACATACTCCCTTTTTTACTTGATTTCGTGTATAACAATTACCATGAAAAACTTACTTTTATTGTTTGTTTTTTTAAGATTAAATCACGTTTTCATGGTATGTTTCTACTCTTATTTTTTATTGTCTGCACAAATTTTAACCCGCACTATACCAGTAATCAGTGAAGTTTGGCAGCTGATTGCGGCGCCTCATAAGTTTCAGGCAACGCTAAAAGGTAAATAGCAGGCGTTTTTAGTTGTTTGTAGCAGACTATTATCGTATAATATTCTAACATGAAAATTTGTTAATTAATAGTTAAGACTTTGTTAACATGGACAAATTTTTATTGAAGCGTAATTTATAACGCGCTATCATTCATATGCGGGGCATTTGCCCTAAATAAGGAGCGATTTAATGAAGTGTCCGTTATGCGGAGCATATAATAAACCTGAATATAAAAAATGTATAAGATGCGGCAACTCACTCGCATCAGATAATGATGCCTCCAAACAGGAAAAAATTCTGCTTGAGCATCAGAGCCCCCTTAAAAACACACCGACATTCCGCGAGGCTGTAATTGTCGAAGAAAAACACGAAGAAATAGTAAAAGATATAAAGCCCGGAACTCATGACACTTCCTCACAGGATGACATGGATTTATGGCATGGCAAGAAGAAAAAGCGCCACATGGCGGACAGACACAGAAACCATGTGCCGGTATTGTCATTAAAAGATGAATCGGAAACTCCTAAAGAAGATAAAAAAACCACGGATACACCAGTCCGAAGAAAACGTCCGCAAACAGGAACAAACCTTCACAAGCTTTCAAGTATTCGCGAAGGGCAGGAAGTGGAAGTTCTTATTCCGCCGGAAGTCATTCAGAAAAAGAAAAAAGAAAAAAAGAAAAGAAAGTATAATATTCGCTGGGGACGTCTTTCGCTTGTTTCAATTACAGCGGCAGTTCTTATAATCGGCATGGTTATAGGCTTTATATATCTATTCCGCGGAGTGCTTTCAGGTGTCTCAGGAATTTTCGCAAGCCATGAAGGCCTTCCCAATGACGGCATACCGACAGTTGAACGTATAATGATAAACGGTCAGACTTGGCACCGTATAACATTTTTCGGTGAAGATGGTGAACGTATACTGGTAGATGATCCCGTTCGTTCTCTTTCAATAGAAGACAATAAAGCTGTACTTCTTTTGGATGACTCTTCCTTTATCCCAGAAACTGATGTAAACACTCAAAATGATGAAGAAGAAACTCAGGAAACAGAAATCCAAGAAGAAGGCGCAACACAAGAAGAAGGCTCAACAACGTATGTAAGCGATGGAGGTTATGTAAGAGTTGCTCTTAAAGCTTCCCTGTTTACTGAAGACGGCGAAGAAAAACCTCTTTATGTAGAGCCTTATAATATTCCTGTTCCTCTTTCGCCGTTAAAACTTGTGTATCCTACTGATCCAGATTTAGTGGTTGAATATACTCAGGTGTTCGTTAAGATTAAAACCAATCCCGGCAGCCGTGTAATCATCGACGGCGTAAACCTTACCGACGAAGTTGACTCGTCCGGTTTCGTTGAAAAGTTCGTTAACCTTAAGGAAGGTTTAAATGAAATAGAAATTGTAACCGAAACCACAAAACACAGAACAAATACCGAATATGTTTATGTAACGCGTCCCGATCAGGATGTCTCAATAGAGCTTAATTCTCCGAACTCAAGCCACAGCGAACAAGAGATATGGATAGAAGGAACCACAGAAGAAGATGCCACTATATATGTTGACACTCTACACTTGTCTGCTGATGTTTCCTATGAAGGAACTGTGGAAGATGATGAAACAGGAGAAATCAGAAAAACATTTAAGTTTAGATATGTTCTTTCCTCCTATGGCTGGAACGAAATAGAAATCAATGCTACAACTGCAGACGGAAGAACTTCCAAACTCATCCACAGAGTTGAGCGTGATCCCGACCATAGAGAATACACAAAGCAGGCTTGGAACATACTGGATAACTACGACTGGCTGTCGGCTTCAACAGAAGCTTTGGTTGGCAAGATATTTTCCTGCAAAGGTGTCGTTGTAAGCCGTGAAGACACGGATACCGACAGGCTGTATCTGTTCAACGTCGGAACCAGTTCACAGGCAAAATACATAATATTGAAATACAGCGGAAAACAGGACATTAAAGTCGGTGAAACATACGACATTTACGCTGATGTTGTGGGCACTTATAGGAACTACCCAATGCTTACAGCAAGGTTTGTTTATGACTGGACGCCGCCTGATGCGACAGAAGAACCATCCACTGAACCTTAAATTAAAAGAAGGCTTAATGCCTTCTTTTTTGTTACAACAATTTTCTTGCTATATACATTCTTTCTGTTTCTCCGACAGTTTCAAAACCAAGCTTTTTGTATAGCACCAGCGGTCCGTGATAGTGCTCGAAACTGTTGTGCTCCCCTTTTAATGGATACGCTTCCACGCATTCATACCCGCTGCCCTTTGCGTCATCAATAATATATTCCAAAAGCCTAGTCGCTATTCCCTTACCTCGATATTTGGGAGCTATAACAAAACATGTTACAAGCTTTGTTTTGCAATCGGGAATGTTTTCCCAAACTTCGGGAGAATTCTCTCTGCTGTACCCGTAAAAAGCGTGCTTGTCGTTTGCATTGCACCAGCCTACTGCTTTGCCTTCTGCATATGCAAGATACCCTTGCAGCTTGTTTTCTCTAATATATTCTTTAGCATATTCTCTATTGTTCATTACACCCCGTTTTTCATTCTCCGCTCTCATCTCATCGGTCATGTGGTAGAACATACAATAGCATCCGCTCCATTCTTTGTGGTCTGAAAACGCATTATTGTCAAAGAAGCAGAAGAAATCCTTTTCCAAGGTCTGATTAAGTTTCCTGACGGTTATGTCCATAAAAAGCCTCCTTTGATGAAAATATTGTTAACATTATTTATAAAATGTTATCCTTTATGAAAAATATGGTAACATATATATAATAAATATAAAAGAGGTCATTATGCCTGCTCCGATGTTGCACCTTTCAGTGGCAAAACAAGTGCTGAACAATACAGAAATCAAATGCCATGATTCATTTTATCTTGGCTGTATTTCGCCCGATGCTATCCATGCGCGTACGGACTCTGATCGCCCCGATAAAAGCATTACTCATTTTAACTATAACAAAGGCGATAAAGCCTCCTGGCTGGGCGAAGTAAAGGCGTTTCTTGAGAGCGAAACTTCCGATTATTCACATTCTTTTAAGATAGGATATGCAGCGCACATTTTAACCGACATCTGCTGGCTGCATGAGATTTTCTTTCAAACGAGGGACAGAATAAGAACGGACAAGACTCCAATACTTGATGAAACAAGAGCGTATTACAACGATCTTGTTCTAATCGACTATGCCGAGTATTTAAACTCACCGTGGAAGGATGACATCTTCGAGCTTTTAGAAAATGCCGATGCGCCTGACAGCTTCCCTCTTCTGACTCAGGAGGAAATAGATTCATGGCGCAAAACGTCCATCGAATGGTTCGGCACCGACAAACGAATAGGCAAAATGCCTCTTCGCTATATGCGCACGGAAGAAATTGCCCAGTTCGTTAAAAATGCCAGCCTTTTTGTAACCGAAGAATTAAAGCCTTTCGTATAACACCGCAGTAAATTATGCTCATTGTGAATATCATCACAAAGTTTCATTTAACCATTTATAAATAACTGTTTTTATGGTATAATTCCATTCAAATGCGTAAAAACGGGTAAATCGGCGGCCACACTTGCAAGCCTTAAAATTTTTTTGGAAATTTTGCAGGCTTTCATGCAAAAAACCGGTTATCCCTTAAATTTATCAGGAGGATTATACCAAATGCAGTATACCCATGAAATCGAACAAATGGTATGCGTAAAAAAAGGCCCGCATCACGGTCCGGCACCCATCCCTGAAGAGGGCAAATGGGTTAAAGCAAAAGAGATCACAGACATCTCCGGCTTTACTCACGGCGTGGGCTGGTGCGCACCGCAGCAAGGCGCTTGCAAACTTACGCTCAACATCAAAGAAGGCATCATACAGGAAGCACTGGTGGAAACAATCGGCTGCACAGGCATGACTCACTCGGCTGCTATGGCTGCTGAAATTCTTGCCGGCAAAACACCGCTTGAAGCGCTCAACACAGACCTTGTCTGCGATGCTATCAACACAGCTATGCGCGAGCTTTTCTTGCAGATAGCATACGGCAGAAGCCAGTCGGCTTATTCTGAGAACGGCCTTCCAATCGGCGCAGGTCTTGAAGACCTCGGCAAGGGCTTAACTTCCGTTGTGGGAACTACTTATTCCACAGTTGAAAAAGGCGCACGTTACCTCGCTCTTGCTGAAGGCTACATCTTAAGCCTTGGCTTGGACAAAAACGATGAAATCATCGGCTACAAATTCGTGCATCAGGGCAAAATGATGGCTGCCATCGCAAAAGGTGTTGATGCAAACACTGCCCTTGAACAAAACATCGGAACATACGGACGTTACGCGGACGCGGTCAAATACATTGACCCGCGCAACGAGTAAGGGGGGCAATCATGGCTAAATTTGAAGGTTATGACAGACGAATAGGCAAAATCGAGGAAGTGCTCAAACAGTACGGATTTGAAAGCCTTGACGCTGCAAAAGAATATACAGTTGAAAAAGGCTTGGATGTGGACACAATCGTTCGCGAAGTTCAGCCTATCGCATTTGAAAATGCTGTGTGGGCTTATACGCTCGGCGCGGCTATCGCACTTAAGAAAAACGTTGAGAACGCATCAAAGGCCGCCGAAGCTATCGGCGAAGGCTTGCAGGCATTCTGCATTCCCGGCTCTGTTGCTGAAAACCGCAAGGTTGGCTTAGGCCACGGCAACTTGGCTGCTATGCTTCTCTTGGAAGAAAACAAATGCTTCTGCTTTACTGCAGGACACGAAAGCTTTGCTGCAGCTGAAGGCGCTATCGGCATCGCTCGCACAGCAAACACCGTGCGCAAAACTCCTCTTCAGGTAGTACTCAACGGTCTTGGCAAAGACGCCGCTTACCTTATCTCAAGGATTAACGGCTTCACTTATGTCAAAACTGAATTTGACTACTACACAGACGAGCTTAAAATCACTGAAGAGCGTTCTTTCTCTGACGGCGAACGCGCAGGCATCCGCTGCTACGGCGCAGACGACGTCCGCGAAGGTGTGGCTATCATGATTAAAGAAGCAGTTGACGTTTCCATCACCGGAAACTCCACAAACCCGACTCGCTTCCAGCACCCTGTTGTCGGCACTTACAAAAAGTATTGCAACGACAACGGCAAAACATACTTCTCGGTTGCTTCCGGCGGCGGCACAGGCCGTACTCTCCATCCGGACAACATGGCAGCCGGTCCGGCATCTTACGGCATGACAGACACAATGGGCAGGATGCACTGCGACGCTCAGTTTGCAGGATCATCTTCCGTGCCCGCTCACGTTGAAATGATGGGCCTTATCGGAATGGGTAATAATCCTATGGTTGGGGCTAGTGTGGCTGTGGCTGTTGCGGTTGAGAAAGCACTTGGCTGAGTAATAAGATAACTTTGTATTATAGAAAGAACTCTCGAGAGAGAGTTCTTTTTTTGTTGCGGTTGCTGTGGCTATAGCGGTTGAGCATCGTTTATTCATTCAGTATTGCATTATTAGAATTAATCCAAAACTTGAAATGAGGAAATTATATCTTCAATGTCACCTTTCATTTTTCTTACAACCTCAATATCTATTTTTATATTTTCTATTTCTTGTAATTCTTCTACGCTATTTTCACCTTTTTCTTCTAACCACTCCATTTCATCATAAAGACTAGATGTTTGACTATCTGTTCCTGTAACATAATAAAGAACATTACCATTCGCAGTTCCAAGCTTTTTATAATCGTCAACAAACATGTTTTTCATCGCTTCTTCGGTTACTATATAAAATAATCTAAGTCCAGCACCAACGAAGTCAACTACTCTTGATTCTTCACTAGCCCCATAAAAACTAACTCTTAATATATCATATTCTCCTTGTCTGCGAATAATACAATGTTCACCCCAATATTCAGGAAATTGTAACTTAAACCCCCATTCTTTGTTAATATATAACAAGTAATCATCATCAGTAGTGATAAAGTATTCTTCGATTCTAAATATTGACTCATCTACTGTTTGTGTAGGTTCTTTAGTGTATGTTATGTTCTGCGTTGCTGTATTACTTATCTTTGGAGTTGGAGCTGGTGAATTACTTATAGTTGTATTCAATTTTACTTCTGTGGTAGTTGTTTGAGGTATCTCAATAACACCGCTTCCACTTGAGTTATCAGAAGCGACGTTGCTACAAGCCGAAAATGCAATTAGTATCAGTAAACCTATACAAATAACTAAGTAAAATTTAAATCGATTTATTACCAATAGGTTATCTCCTTTTCTCTGGGTAGGAATCGAATGTATGCATTCTATTACCTCATAATTAATTATATGTATATTATCATTTATTAATATTAATTTCAATTTCTTCTATTGCTGGTGGTGAGTGGGTGAATTGGGAGGGATGGTGTGTCTTATTTCTTTGTTGTGCTAACCCCTCCGTCACACTTCGTGTGACACCTCCCCTTTCAAGGGTGAGGTATCCCAACTTCGGAAAACTGCGCAATAATAAAACTAAGTGCTCACAATAAACAACTAGCTTTTCTGACAAAGTGCGCAGTCTATCAGAAAAGCACAGCATTTTCTAAACTGCTTGTCTAGCTAAAGAAAAACTATTCATAATTGCATTAGCTCCCCTTGCAAGGGGAGCTGTCTTCTGCAAGAAGACTGAGGGGTTTACTCGCCGACAGGCGAAACGGGGTACAGGGGCGCTAGCGTCTATAATAATGAAAGCAAACACACAGCTATCGATTACTGCATGGTTAAGCTATACCCCTCCGTCACATTTCGTGTGCCACCTCCCCTTTCAAGGGCGAGGTATCCCAACTTCGGAAAACTGCGCAATAATAAAACTAGCTGCTCGCAATTAACGGCTAGCTTTTCTAACAAAGTGCGTAGTCTATCAGAAAAGCACGGCATTTGCTAAATTGCTTGTAATGCTAATGACAAACTATTCGTAACTGCATTAGCTCCCCTTGCAAGGGGAGCTGTCTTCTGTAAGAAGACTGAGGGGTTTACTCGCCGAGCCGTTGAGTTGCTAGATAGACAAGGAAAACCAAAACGGCAAAGGTATATCCGCAAAAGGCAGCAGAAAATATAAGCCAATTAACTATGTTCTTGTTGCCAACCCCTCCACCAACAACTTCGTTGTCGGTTCCCCTCCCCTTAATGGGAGGTGCGTCATCTATGCAGATAAGTAAACCAACTGCATAAAATAAAGTTTTTTAAATTGCGGTAAAGCTAATTTTATTCTCTATGATTAACTTAATTAGTCAGCATGCGCATCTCCCCTATAGGGGAGGACGGAACGTTTGCGTTAGCAAATGTTGGAGGGGTTTATTTCTCCCCCTGATAAGAAGAGAGTTTGGCTTAGCCAAAACTCTTCCAATGCTATGCTTGTAAAAAAACATAGTTTGTACTAAACCTAAGTCCGTTAAATATATAAAGGTGGGGGCTGTTGTACCCAATCCCTCAGTCATCCTTCGGATGCCAGCTCCCCTCTTAGGGGCGCTAGCGTCATAAACATAGGTAGTAAACAAGCAGCTTTCGATTACTGCGCAATAAAGCCTGCCCCCTGAAGGGGGCTGTCGACTGAAAGGAGACGGGGGTTGGGGCGTGGGGCGAAGCCCCACACCCCTCCCAGCTTCTGCATAGTATATAAGAAAGATAACAGTCTGTAAGCGTTCGGGGTGGTTGGTAAGCTAGATAAAGAAAACCAAAACGGCGATGGTATATCCGCAAAAGGCAGCAGAAAGGATAAACCATTTAATTATGTTCTTGTTGCCAACCCCTCCACCAACAACTTCGTTGTCGGTTCCCCTCCCCTTAATGGGAGGTGCGTCATCTGCGCAGATAAGTAAACTATCTGCATAAAATGTTTTATGGCACATAACAATAAAACTTATTTTATCTTCTCAGCCTTGCTGATGCAGTTGATTATTTAGTCTCCCCTCGTAGGGGAGGACGGAACGTTTGCGTTAACAAATGTTGGAGAGGTTTATTTTGCCCCCTGAAGGTGGATGTTGAGCGAAGCGAAACGGGGGTGCGGGTGTGGGGCGCAGCCCCACACCCCTCCCAGCCGCCGCGAAGTTCGCTAAAAAGATAAAGTTAATACGGCGTTCGGGGTGGTTGGCTAGCCAAAATTACTATATAATTAGGCACATAAGTATTAACTAAATCAATTCATATTATTTGATTTCGTTAACATTATCATATTAACCCTCGCATATATTATGCTTTTCTTTATATGCTCATATAAATATTCTCCTTTTCTTTTTATGCTCATTACGCCTTTTCGCCTTATTTATAACATCTTAAAAAACACTTGTTGACTAACGAAATTAACAAGAATATACTCATGATGCAATAAAGAAATATGGACAATAACTAAAGCAAAAAACGACACAAAATCAAGACAGTAAATCAGCAGTTTCTTGTCTGAATACTTCTAAAATATCATGGAGAATATTATGGAAAATTATTTTTTAGCACCAGCTAGCAATCAGGTAATTATCATTGATGATACCAAAACAAAAGGCCGTTGGTACCGCAGCCACCCAAACCTTCTTGGTATCTTTGAAAACTACTATGACAAAATAGTAAACCTCAAAAACAATGACCACTCAAGCGACTTATAAAACCTAAATCAAAACGCAAAAAGCAGCCATCCAAGCAATCAGACGGTTGCTTTTTTATTAATACTCAACTAATATTAATATAAACCCAATCCAACTTAGTAAATTAAGTCAAACCAACCAACAAAACGGCAAAGCCTTGCCTAATTCCTAGTAAAATGGTAGTATATACCTAAAGGCAAAAACATGTATACAATTGCCCTCAAAAAGGAAGTGAAAAATTATGAAAATAGCCTTTTATGATACAAAACCCTACGATAAAATCTGGTTCGACAAGCTAAACGAAAAGTACGGGTATAAAATCAAATATTACGAAGATAAACTGAACGCCGACACCGCCGTCCTCGCCAAAGGATACGACGCAGTGTGCGCGTTTGTTAATGATACAATCGATAAAGACGCAATAATGGAGCTAAAGGCGGAAGGCGTCAAGCTAATCGCCATGAGATGCGCCGGCTACAACAACGTGGATTTCAAGTCAGCCTACAGAAATATGTACGTAGTCCGCGTCCCGGGCTACTCGCCATATGCAGTCGCAGAGCATGCTATGGCACTGCTTTTGGGCGTTAACCGCAAAATCTTCCGCGCATACAACAGAACTCGCGAAGGCAACTTCAATATCAACGGCCTGCAGGGCTTCGACCTTAAAGGCAAAACCATGGGAGTCATCGGCACAGGACGCATCGGGCAGGTGTTCATGGACATCTGCAAAGGCTTCGGCATGGAAGTAATCGCATACGATCCGTTCCCGAAAAAAATCGACGGCGTTCAAAACGTCACACTCGACGAGCTGTACGCAAAAAGCGATATAATATCGCTCCACTGCCCGCTGACAAGCGATACACACCATATCATAAATGAAAAATCAATCGCCAAAATGAAGCAGGGCGTTTATATTATCAACACTTCCCGCGGTGGATTAATCAACACTCCGGACTTGGTTGAAGGCCTGAAAGACAGGCACATCGGCGGAGCAGGACTTGACGTATATGAAGAGGAATCAGCCTTTTTCTTTGAAGACATGTCATCCGATGTACTCACCGACGATACTTTAGCTCGCCTTCTCACCTTCCCCAATGTTGTGGTTACAAGCCATCAGGCATTCTTCACTCAGGAAGCATTGGAAGCTATAGCAGAAACCACACTGCACAATATCAAACAGTTTGAAGAAGGAAAGCCTCTCGAGAACGAAATCTGCTACCAGTGCGAAGAAGATAGGCATGGCTGCCGTAAAACCGAAACAGGACGGTGTTGGTAATCAACGAAAACATATATCATAAGTAACCTCCCGAAAAGTTTCAGGAGGTTTTTTAATGTATAGAAATCACGCTTTTATTCTTCTTTATTTCGCTTTTTCACCCCAATTCTTCTTTTAATCTAAATTATAAGTTTTGTATAACCCATAAAATCTGATATTTTGTCCATTCCATTGAAACACCATAAATATCTATTATCAATTTTTTACAATAAAATGTTAAATTTATATTGAAATTGAAATTTTAAAATGATACTATGTTCGAATGAAAAAATATAAATATATTACTTATGTTGTACTTGCTATAATTATTATTAGCTCTTCCTATCTCAACACGGCATATGCTGGTGATCCAGGCGAAAACTTCGACGACCAGAAATTAGTGGAATTTACTGTCGAGCCAATTTACTATGACTCTTATATAGGCGGCGAAATAATTTTTAGCCTAACTATAAAAAATAATTCAAAATTTAAATGCCATCTTGATCAAATCAGCCGTATTTACACAGGATATGAAACTCCAACAATTAACTTGGATGCAGATATTTCACCGTCAAAGACAATACAATTAACGTTATCTTCTGAAATAGTGAATACCGCTGCATTTTATAAAGAAGGCGGAGTATATTATTTGGATTACGATGTTAGGTTAAACTATACATTAGCCGACAGCAGTGACGGCGGATATCCGCAATACTATTCTTATCAGAGTAATAAAGCAAAATTGCTGATAAATAATTTAAAAGACGGCTCCGAATATATCAATATGCAATATACCGACAATGTATATGAAGTATATTTATTAGAGGATCTTTACAGCCGATATTATAAGTATTCATCAAACATTAAAAATGATATCAAGCTTTCTTCGCTTAAAGATAAAACCATAAATAATTTGTTTGTTTATAATAATTGCTATTTGGAATTCATACCCTATATTACAGGCAAGGATACCTTAACTATAAACAGCTTTGAAAACAACAAATATTATACTAAGCTTTCAAGAGGCGGAGAAACCGAAACATATACTTCATACTCTCTATGGTATGATACTGACAGTTATTATATAAGCAAGGTTGCGGCAGCTTACCCTATGATAAAGCTTCTTCCGCCTGAGATTTATATGTATGAATCTGAAGCAGAAGGCGGCAGATACAAAATCGAAATAGAAAACACTTCAAGCAGTGATATTAATAATTTATATCTAAATTTCAGTTATGATGAGAATGATTTCGGTTTAGACAGCGATTCATCATATTTTTTCCCAATTATAAATGCTAAAAGTTCAATTGAATTCTTTTTAGACTTTAATCCGCTTGATATAGACGAATCTTTCCTCGTCGGAACTTTATATAACGACAAAGCAGCGCTTTGGTATGCTCATTTTCATGTCATAGAGTATAATCAAGAACAAAGATTTTCTTATGGCATAAAATATTTCGGGTTTTTCAGCGTACTGCCTGAGACAACACCAGAACCAAGCTATACCCCTAATCCGGAAGTATCTGCAACTGCCAAACCTTCACCTGAATCTACTACAATAAAAGCGAAAAAACCAACATCAGCCTTAGAAATAAAAGAATCAGTTGAAAAAGAATCTGGGATAAATATTTATATCATTATAATTGCAGTTTTAGTCGTGATTGTATTAGCTTTGGGAATTATTATTATTCTAAAATTACCTAAAAATAAGAAGTAACCCTGCAACACACAGGGTTACCCTTCTTAATTTACTTTACTGCCACAGTAATAACTGTATTTTCAATGCGATAAACTGTGCTTGCTTTTATAAATCCAGCAGACAATAAAAGCTCCTTCCTGTGCTCTATTGTAATCGGTATATCTATATGTATAAACATATCATCCGATATATTATACCTTGCTCTTTGCTTTTGATTAAAATCCAGACAAAGCTTTTCATGCTCTTTGCTGCTGGCAGTATAATCCGCTTCAATAAACACACCATCTTTTTTTAAAGCTTCAAATATTTTTGCGTATATAATTTTCTTTTTCTTATACTTAAAATGATGAAGCGACTGTACCGATATAACCGCATCATATTTTTGCCTGCCAAAATCATATTTGAAATAATCCTGACAGTATAAGGTGATATCCTTATCGGAATGTTTATTTTTCAGTAATCTAAGCATACCCTCCGACATGTCTATTCCTGTAACTTTTATATCAGGAAATACCTTAAAAATTTCGTCTAGCTCAAGGCCTGTGCCGCATCCCAAGTCAAGTATGTTTTCTGCGCCTTCAGGCAACAACTTCGGGAAAATGTGATAGTCATTATAAAAGCTTTTTACATGCTTTTCATATCCATCTGCTCTGGCTGTAAAAAAGCCAGCCATCTCTTCCGGTTGTCTGTCTTTTATCTTTTCATACCATTCGGTAATATCTCTTATATTCTTTTCATCTTCATGTTTTGTAAATGCAAATTCATTTTGGTGCATATTGACTCCTATAAATTTTAAAAGCACGCTTTAAGCGTGCTCAATGTACAAGATTAAACCTTATAGCCTATTTTACGCTCAATCATAAGTATCAAAATTAAACCCTTATGGTAAATAAGATTATTAACTTAAGATTTATACGTTTGGAGTCATATACTATCCTTTTATCTTTAAAATCAATTAATTTATTAAATCATATGATAATTTATATGTCAAACTCAATCTGCCTGTTTCTAAAAGACTTCACTTGCCTCTCAATTATTTCATCACCATCTCTTAATTCACTGCATAAAAGCGGTGAATACGGATTGTAATTAGCATAGTTTGTCTTAACTGCCTTAGAACTATGATTGGCATAACAGTACCTGCATCCGTTTAGGCAGGTGTTATATTTACCAATATCTATACTTAAAACACAGCCGCATGCAAGCCTTTGGTTTTTATCTTTGCCGACACAGTAACTATAGCCTGTCAGCTCGCTAAAAATTGCATCATCTATGCATTTTGAGTGTCCGATTCCATATTGACCTAAATCAATCGCTTCAGCACATGTATCTATTATAAACCCATACTTCCCTGCTGTTTTTGAAAATTCCTTTGCTAGATAATGCATATCCTTTTCTGTAATAGGTTTAAGCTTCAGCTCTTTAATATTGCTCTTTATGCTTATATAATAATCCATAAAACTGAGTACACATCTATTTGTATATCCACTCAGCTTACTGCTCATCCTGTTAAAGGTTTCGATATGATAATCAATACTATATTTATCATTCACTAGAATCGGGTCATACCGCCATATAACACGATTTGGGCCAATTTTATCCGAAAGATTTTTAAATGTATCTATGAGTTCGTTTTTGGGCGGTAAATTTTCTTCCACATCTTTTCCATAGGGCGTAAGTGTAAATTGAAAATAGTAAGGATATTCTTTAATTGCTTCAAGTTTATCAATCATCGGCGCTGGGTTTTTAGTCCAAAATACAATTCCGTCTACAACATCAGCTGATAGGTTTATTCTGCTTACCATTTTATGATTCATCGGATTTCGTACTAAAACAAAACCCTCTTTTATTCGGTTTATAAACCAATCCGAATAATATGCCGGTATGTCTGTTCTTCTTGATGCTGAGATAAACATTAAAGTTTGTTCCTTTGCTTAAAATTTGACTGTCTGCTTTAAACGAAGTATAATTTTTCTGTAAAATTATTGCATATTCAAACAGTTTAAGTCAACTTATATAGATTACCGATTTCATCTATTTTACCAACACCCCAACTTTTCATATATTACAGCAAAATCATATCATACATAATCAAATTTATTAAAGGAGAAAGAATATGTCAAAAAAAATCAAAGAGCCTTACAGATGCAAAACCTGCGGAGCAATCGTTAATCCCAATAGTTCAGATCCTGCAGTAAGAAATATATCAGATGCAGATTTTGGCTGTCCAAAATGTCAAACTCCCCTTTCTTCAGTTTCCAGCCAGTTTCTTGTATATATAGACAAAGAAAATCCTTATGATATTGAAGTTATGGAAAACAATACTCATGCAAATAACACTTCAAGTGAACTAAACAACTTTTATGCATTGATTGAAGATACAAATCTAGTCATAAAACGCATGGATGTCGATAAAAAGCTAAAGAAAGTTTATATAAAACAGCTTCTTGCTGTTGCGAGAATAGGTCTGGTTGGAAAAGATCCAAACATTGCTCTTGCAAAGAAAGCTCTTAATAAGCTAAAGAGCAGAATACTCATCAACGAGGGCGGAAAAATCAAAAATAAATATTTCGGAAAGCTCGGTATTGCGTCGCTTATTATAGGCGCTATAGCAATTGGTATCGCAATAGGAATATATTATCTTACAAAAGACACCGATGATGGTGTGACCTATTACATACATCAGTATTTCTTTGTATTTGCAGGATCAATGGCGGGAGCATGGGTGTCATTTGGTGTCAGAAAAAAGGAGCTGAAATTTGATGAACTCAGCGTGATGGAAAAAGACAGGCTTAATCCATATATTCGTCTTCTATTTGTAGGTGTTGTAAGTATGCTGTTTCTGCTGTTTTTAAACAGTTCTCTTATAACACTTGCAATCGGCGAAGTGACTATCGACTCAATAATGGATAATATAGAGCTTCAGATTCTTCTTGGAGCGATAGCAGGACTCGCCGGCAACTCCTTAGCTTCAAGGCTGTATAATATCGCCGGTGATGCGATTAAAGAGCAGGAAGAGTAATAGTGCTAAAACATATCAAAAACCTCTGAGATTTCTCAGAGGTTTTATAACGTGTTTCTATATTTTATACTCTGTCAAAGTAATAAACATTCTTTTTCTTTACTATCTCCGTGCGCATTCCTGCAATAAGTTTTTCTCTGCCGATGCGGTTAATTTCAAACAGTACATCTTCAAGCGGGACCAATTTTAGCTTTTTCTTCTTTTGAAGCTCGAATATCCCTTTTTCTATAAGGTAATCCATCACTTCGCTTGGTTGTGTTTGCGTCTTGTTTTCTTTAACAAGATACTCCTGAATAGCGGTGCTTATTTCTCTTGCCAATTCTTCTACATTGCCTTTAATTATCATTATAAGTTTCCTTCCTTTTTTGAGCACCTTATTCTATCACATAAAGTGCTGAAATAATCTCTGTTCATTGAAAGTTGATTTTTAGTTTAATTTTAGTTAATTCAAAAGGCCTTTGATTTACACCAAAGGCCTTTATATTTACCTTCAAATAGAAAGTATATGCCAGTCTCTGTTAAAAGAACAATGAGAACAAGTTGAACTTTCCGAAGAAAGAAACACCTATAAGCGATACGATAGCCATAATCTTAATTAAAATATCAAGTGACGGGCCGACTGTATCCTTGAGCGGATCGCCGACTGTGTCGCCGACAACTGCAGCGTTATGAGTGTCTCCGCCTTTACCGTGGCCTTCAAGCTCGTCGGATTCGATGTACTTTTTAGCGTTGTCCCAAGCTCCGCCGGCGTTAGCTGTAAACAACGCAAGCATAATGCCTGAAAGCGTGGTGCCGATTAATAGCCCTCCGACAAATGTCGCGCCGAAGATGAATCCGCCGACAAGAGGTGAAGCGATAGCTATTATCGCCGGAAGCTTCATTTCAGAAATAGCGCCTGCAGATGAAATCTCGATACATGTTCTGTAATCAGGAAGCTCTTCGCCTGTAAGGATTCCGGGATATTTATAGAACTGACGGCGTACTTCCTGTACCATCTTTCTTGCAGCTTTAGATACTGCGTCAATAAGTATTCCTGAAAAGAAGAAAGGAAGCGCTCCGCCGATTAACACACCGGCAAGAGTAAGCGGGTCAATAACGTTTAAAACAAGTTCCAGATGATGTCCGCCTGTTGATACCTGCGAGTGAAGGTATGAGGCAAGAAGCGAAAGCGCAGCGAGTGCAGCAGAGCCTATTGCAAAGCCTTTGCCGACAGCAGCTGTTGTATTTCCTACTGAGTCAAGTTTGTCTGTAATCTTACGAACTTCAGGATCAAGTTTGCTCATCTCTGAGATACCGCCTGCATTGTCTGCGATAGGTCCGTATGTGTCAACTGAAACAGTCGCAGCAACAAACGAAAGCATTCCGATAGCAGCCATTGTTACGCCGTATATTCCTGCTAAACGATAAGATATTATTGTTGTAATAGCGAGGATGATTACAGGGAACATTGTTGACTTCATGCCAACGCCCAAGCCGTCTGTTATAGTAAGCGCTGTGCCTTCTATTGAAGAGCGTGCGATTCCGCGAGTCGGTGCGAAGTCATAGCTTGTGTAGTATTCAGCTATCATTCCGATTGCGATACCCGATACGATACCAAGTACAGCTGCAATCCATGGTGAAAGCGCACCTACAGCAAATCCTGCTGTTTTTAGAGCTTCCGCACCCAGACCGTTAAAGTACATATATGTAAAGATTCCTGTTGCAACAACAGTGATTCCAGCTGAAGTCCATGTCGCTACGTTAAGTTCTTTATGCGGTTTATCAGAAACTTTTTTAACAATCAGCGTAAGTATTCCGATAACACAGGAAATTAGTCCTATTGATACGAATATTACAGGAAAGCTCATAAGCTTTGCAGTAACTTCTGCAGGATATAATCCCGGCTCTAAGAAGAAGTTGTAAGCTGCAAGAGCGATAGATGCGATTATTGCACCAACGAATGACTCAAGCAAGTCTGAGCCAAGGCCTGCTACGTCGCCTACATTGTCGCCTACGTTATCCGCTATTGTTGCTGGGTTTCTTGGATCGTCTTCAGGTATTCCGGCTTCTGTTTTACCAACAAGGTCAGCGCCCATGTCAGCAGCCTTAGTGTAGATACCTCCGCCTACGCGGTTAAACATTGCGATAAGCGAGCATCCGAGAGCATAGCCTGACACTGTCATAGCAAAAGGTATGAAGCTTACGCCCACCCAGTTTGTCATAACCGTGAGATTTGCAGCATCTGCCTGTCCCATGAATTTACCGAACACAAGGTACACAATTCCCAAGCCTAAAATAGCAAATCCGCCTACTGAAAGTCCCATAACAGAACCGCCCTGGAAAGCAACCTTTAGTGTCGAACCAAGGTTTTTTGTTGTGCGTGCTTCGTTTGAAACGCGAACGTTTGCGATAGTCGCAATCTTCATTCCAACAAAACCTGCAGTCGCACTCATTAATGCACCCAGCATAAACGCCACTGCTATATACCAGCCGATGAGTACTGCGAAAATAACAGCGACAGTGATGCTGACGACAATTATAATCTTGTATTCATGCCAGATAAAAGCACTAGCGCCTTCCTGAATGGCAGCTGCTATCTGCTTCATTTCGGCCGTTCCTGCGTCACGCTTTTTTACTTTAATGTAGTTATACATTGCCGTAAGTAGCGCTACTGCAGCAGCAGCAAATACGATGTAAAACATTTTTTCGTCCTCCAAATATATAAATTTAAAACTTCACATATTTATTCATTCGGCTTTATAAAAATTAA
Organism: Christensenellaceae bacterium; assembly: GCA_963677605.2. Classification (GTDB taxonomy): domain Bacteria; phylum Bacillota; class Clostridia; order Christensenellales; family UMGS416; genus JAGLOK01. The sequence continues at coordinate 158,807 of CAXXDX010000005.1, forward strand.
TAATCCGAAAATAGCCGAAATCTTCTATATAATAGCACAAATCGTTAATTTTATCTACTTAATATTTTTACTTATTGTAAGCAATTTTTGATATCAACTTCAATCTGTGTAAATTATTTGATAATTATACTTTTTGATACACAAACATAAATTGTATGCTCTGATGAAGGACAAAAAACGCACAATATTTGCGTTAATTTCTGCTATACTCCGGAATAAGATGCAAAACCGCCGTCAACAGGAATTACTACTCCGTTAACAAATCCGCTTGCGCCTTTGTCACAAAGATAAAGCAACGTGCCTATTAATTCATCCGGCTCGCCGAATCTGTTCATAGGTGTTGCTGCCAGTATTTTATTTGCACGTGCAGAATATGTGCCGTCTTCATTTCTTAAAAGCTTCTGGTTCTGTGTTGTTTCAAAGAATCCCGGTGCGATTGCATTAACTCTTATGTTAGTTTTTGCAAAGTGCACTGCAAGCCACTGAGTAAAGTTTGATATGGCAGCTTTTGCTCCCGAATATGCCGGTATCCTTGTAAGAGGTGTAAATGCATTCATTGAAGAGATGTTTATAATACACGGCTCTTCTTTAATCAGCATATCTTTTGCAAACACCTGTGTCGGCAATAATGTTCCGAGGAAGTTCAGGTTAAATACAAATTCTATACCGCCCTGATCAAGGTCAAAAAACGATGATATACCATCTAAATCTTCATCGCCCATCTCATAATGGTCTTTTGTTGTAGTTCCTTTAGGGTGGTTTCCGCCTGCTCCGTTGATTAATATGTCGCATGTGCCGAATGCCTCGTTTACAGCTTCTCTGGCTTTCTCAATGCTTTCTTTTTTAAGCACGTTGCATTCAAATCCCTGTGCAACAAAGCCCGTATCGTTAAGCTTCTTTGCTGCGTTGTTTGCAGCATCAGGATTTAAGTCAAGTATCGCAAGCTTTGCTCCCTGCTCTCCAAGGCCTTTGCAAAATGCGCTTCCCAGCACGCCTGCCCCGCCTGTAATTACTACTACTTTATCTTTTAATGAATTAGATTTTATCATCTTTTTCTCCTTTTTAGTTCTCCCTCCCCTGTTTCCTCCTTTTTCAAGGAGGATTGGGAAAGGGATTTTCATTTTAATTCGCCCATGGCAAAAACTATTTTTTAATTCGTGCTTCGTCCACCCAAAGACCTATTGCAGGATTTGATATGAAAAACACTTCTTCTCCGTTCACATCATTCCAGCCGTCTTTTAAGCTTTCAAACTGATACTTTTCTTTTGCTTCATCGATGTCCATATAGTTAAAACCAATGCTTTCAACTTCTTGTTCTGTCATCTTGCCCGGACAGTATGTAATCCTAAATCTGCCATCGGATGAACCGTGTATTAAGTGCGCAGCAATGGACGGAGCATTTTTAAGCTCTTCATTTTCCTTAAACATTTCAAGTACTTTTATGCGCCCTACATAGCCAAACTTTTTGATAAGTCTGTCAGGTTCGGGAGACTCTCCGCATTGCCTAACTGCCGGTGCTATAACTACAAGCTCTCCGTCGTCAGCTATCGCCATACGTGTGCGGTATATTGATTTGTTTCCAACCCATGTAGTTTTAAATTCGCCCGGATCAAGGTATACAACCACTTTCTTTGGCGGATGGTCAACATATGTCAGGTTCATTTTTTGGCTGAGCGACACAGCTTTTTCAAAAAGCATGCGCTCACGCCCCACATACAAGCCGTGAATGTTAACATCCATTCCCTGCGCTGTGCACACTGTGAGAATGTACGTTAGAGGTACATCGTCAATGAAGTGCTGTTCTGCATAGTCGAAAGTTTTACGTACAGGTGAATGATCCTGTCCCATAACGCGCTCCATGCCATATACTGCGCCCAGCATGTGTGATGCGCCTATCATAGAGTCTCCGCCGCATCCGACAAAGACATTCTTTGAGTAGTTTGCCATGCCTACCACTTCATGCGGCACGACCTGACCAATTGAAAACACTGCATCAAACGATCCGTCAACAATTGCTTTGTTGACTTCTACATCCATCTTTTCATCTATTAAGCCATCAGAAATTTCGCTGATATATTCGCCGGGGATTTCGCCGATTTTTACTACGCCATTTTTGTAATCGTGGGTTATATAGGCGTCCATCGGTATTTCTTTGCCAAAGAACATGTGAAGCTCTTCTTCGGTCATCTGCATATGAGTACCGAGAGCCGGCATGACCTTTACATTTGCACCCTGCGCGGTAAAAGCCTTGTATAAATATGCAGCGATGTCTCCTGCTCCCGACTGTGCGCGTGTCGCGTCCGGCGGTATCAAGAGCACGTTCTTTTTGTCCGCATTGTATTTTACCGTTTCATCAAGCGCTGCTGTTATTTCTTCCCACGGCAAACCTTTCGGACTATCGTTTTCCAGAATTAATTTAATCATATTATCACTCAGTTTCTTTTAAATAAGTATAGCGTTTGAGATAAGAAACCTCATCACCAACCTTAACTATGTCACTCTCACTAGACTGTATATGTTGAGGCAGATGTACTACCGCCCTCACCAGTCCAGTTAGTGTGGAAGAACTCGCCGCGCTCTTTATCCACACGCTCATAAGTATGTGCGCCGAAATAGTCGCGCTGAGCCTGCAGAAGGTTTGCGGGAAGTCTGCCGTTTCTGTATCCGTCAAAGTATGAAAGAGCGGATGAGAATGCAGGAACCGGAATTCCGTTTGCAACGGCAGCTGCGATAACTCTGCGCCAGCCTGCCTGCGCCGCTTCAACTTTTTGTTTGAAGAAAGAATCTATAAGTAGGTTTACAAGATCATTGTCCTTGTCAAAAGCTTCTTTAATTTTTCCGAGGAATGCAGAACGGATAATACATCCGCCGCGCCACATAAGCGCTATTCCGCCATAATTTAATTCCCAGTCATATGTTTTTGCAGCTTCACGCATAAGTGCATAGCCCTGTGCATAAGATACAATTTTGCTTGCATACAATGCGTCCTTGATATCTGATATGAACTGTGCTTTTATTCCGCTGAAGTTAACATCAGGACCGGAGAGTATTTTGCTGGCTGCGACGCGCTCTTCCTTTTGTGCGGATAAGCATCTTGCATACACAGCTTCACCGATTAATGTAAGAGGAATGCCTTCTTCAAGTGATGTGATTGCAGTCCATTTGCCTGTTCCCTTCTGTCCTGCTGTATCGAGAATTTTTTCTACGAGAGCTTCGCCGTCTTCATCTTTATAACCCATGATGTCGCGGGTGATCTCTATAAGATAGCTGTCAAGATCGCCTGTGTTCCAGTCAGCGAATACTTCATGCATTTCATCGGCTGACATGCCAAGAAGGTTTTTCATAAGGTAATATGCTTCGCATATGAGCTGCATGTCGCCATATTCGATGCCGTTATGAACCATTTTTACAAAGTGACCTGCACCGTCGCTTCCCACCCAGTCGCAGCATGGCGTGCCATCTTCAACTTTTGCTGATATTGCCTGAAGTATGTCTTTGACTTCTCCCCAAGCTTCCGGTGAGCCGCCGGGCATGATTGACGGGCCTTTAAGCGCGCCTTCCTCTCCTCCGGATACTCCTGTTCCGATATATAAAAGGCCTGCTTCTTCCACCTTTTTAGTACGGCGCAAAGTGTCTTTAAAATATGAGTTTCCGCCGTCGATTATAATGTCGCCTTTATCAAGAAGCGGTATTATGCTGTCGATAAACATATCAACAGGTGCGCCTGCTTTAACCATAACCATTATCTTGCGTGGTTTTTCCAGCGCACTCACAAGCTCTTCAACTGAATATGTTCCGATGATGTTTTTGCCTGCTCCGCGTCCTTCAACAAAGTTTTTAACCTTTGATGTTGTTCTGTTAAATACGGCTACCGAAAAGCCTTTTGATTCCATGTTGAGTACTAAGTTTTCGCCCATAACGGCGAGGCCCACTACACCAATGTTTGCTTTTTTCATTTAAATTTCCTCCGTAAATTTTTCAATTTCGAGGCTTTGCCTCTCATTGAGATCTTACGAATCGACAAAAACTCGTTTCACTCGTGCCTTTTCCCGATTCGCGCTTTTTTCGCAATTACTAAAATTATTGTTTGATTTTTCGTCGCATGTCCGAAAAATCTATCATGCTTTATCTTTTATTCTTACTATCTTTTTACCCTCGCGTTACCTGCCCATACGCTCCAGATCTGGTCTTCATCAACAGGCTGACTGTAATCTGAGTAGAAAGATGTTGTAAGTGCGCCGTTTGCCCAGCCGAACTGTATCCATTTTTCTGGATCCCACTCTTTAAGCACTGCATACAGCATTCCGCCGACGAATCCGTCACCGCCGCCGATTCTGTCCAATACATGTATTGACTTTGGCTCAACAACATGCCAAGTTCCGTTTTCCCACAAGATTGCGCCCCAGTTATGGAGGTTTGTATGCTCCACCTGACGCAGTGTAGTTGCAACTACTTTAACATTCGGGAAAACCTTGCGCACGTTTTCAATCATGCCTTTAAAACTTTCAATCTTGGCTGCGATGTCGCTTCCACCCGCTTCCGGGCCTTCAATGCCGAGTGCCAGCTGGAAGTCTTCTTCGTTGCCTATCATGATGTCTGATATTTTAGTTATTTCGGTAAAAATGTTATGAAGCTCTTCTTCTCTGTTTATCCAGAAAGACGCTCTGTGATTTAAATCAAATGAAATGAGTGTGCCATATTGTTTGGCTTTTTTAGCAAGCTCCAAACAGAATTCGCCTGTTTCAGGAGACAATGCACCGATAAGTCCTGATATGTGGAGTATCTGAACACCTTCTTCGCCGAAGATTCTGTCGAGGTCAAAGTCTTTAACGCTAAGCGTTCTGCCGACTTCTCCTGCGCGGTCGTTTGTGACTCTCGGTCCGCGAACTCCGTAACCGCTGTCTGCAATGTTTATCTGGTGACGATATCCCCATGGTCCGCCCGCCGGCACTTCCGGTCCTTCATAGTCCATACCGCGGCGGTTTAAATCGCGCTTGATTTTATCCGCAATTGGTGAGTCTTTTACAAAAGCCGTGAGCACTTTAACCGGCAGTCCCAAAAAGCTTGATACGCTTGCCACGTTTGATTCCGCACTTGTTACCTGCATTTTGAAAGTGTCTGAAATGTGCACGGGCTGTCCGCCTTCCGGCGTAATTCTAAGTCCCATGCTTGTGGGCACGACCAGCGACCACTTGCAATTCTTCTTCAGTTCCATAATAACTCCTTTGTTGTTCGATTTTACCCGACGTAACTTTATTAATTTATTATATGTTCTGCTTATCAGCAAAACTAAAACTGTTCTTTGTTATTAAGTTATTCCAAACTATTCGGCTCAATAACCCGTGGTGATACTCCCTCGTCATTGAACGCCGTTCGGAACGTATGCACTTTATGAAACCAACCACGCGTTTTCTCAAGACAAAGCCTTTTAAAAACGCTTCGCTGTAAGCGCTTACATTGTATGCACAAAAAAAATAAACCTGCTTGTGTACGGGTTTATTTTAGCACTTTGGGTTTGGGGTGTCAATGGCGCATATAAAACATTTGAATTAATATTAAATAGATTTGTTTTTTAATTAGTTGCATTTATATTTTGATTAGACATAAATTTATAATAACTGATAATTAATATTGTATCAGCTGCTATCCAAGCTAATATTTCTCCCCAGAATACTCCTTCTTCTCCAATTAAGTTTGTTAAAATCAAAGCACAAGATACTCTCATAACAAGCTGCGCAATACTTGAAAGTAATGGTGATACTGTTCTTCCCATTCCTTGTAGGCAAGAACGCATAATATACAAAACATATAGTAATGGAAAAAAGGCAGAAAGAATTTTTAAAAAATTATAACCAATTTTAATAGTGTTTATTACTGTATCAAATTCACCAGTTATAAAACATTTCAAAATTGGTTTACCAAGAAAAATCATTATTGCCGACATTAATAATGCAGTGAGGCTTCCTACAATGATTGCTGATTTTACACCTCTTATAATTCTATTAAATTTTTTTGCTCCGTAATTTTGCCCACTATATGTAGATATTGCATATCCATATGATGAAGCGGCAATTTCAAGCAGAGCATATAGCTTGATTGCTGCTGTATAGCCTGCAATAAACAACACACCAAACCCATTAATTACTGATTGTACAACTAATCCTCCTATTGCAGTTACAATATTTAAAGATCCCATTGGTATTCCTAATTGTATTTGTTTTAAACATAATATTATATCAATCTTATTATAATTCCTAGCTCCTTTTAAAACTCCAATATTTCTTATTTTATATAGGCATAATATAGAAGCTAAAAGCTGTGAAATTATTGTAGCAATCGCCACACCTGCAATTCCCTTTCTTAACACAAACACAAATAATATATCAAGTACTATATTTATTATAGAAGCTAAAGCCATTGCTAGTAACGGAGTTCTGCTATTGCCTAATGATCGTAGTATTGCTGCAAGATAATTATATAAAACTATAATAGGTATGCCAGAAAACAATATGTGTAAATACTTTTTTGACATCCACACAATTTCATTCGGAACACCTATAAGTTTAAGAATCGGATTTATTATAATTTGCCCTATAATTGTAATAATTATTGCAAGAAATATAACTAGGTAAACTGAATTAATATATGCTTTTTTTAATCCAATTTCATCATTATTTCCATAACGATGAGATAATGTAATGGATATGCCTTGTGTTAAACCTTGACTAAATCCAAATATGGTAAAAATAAGCCATTCTGTTAAACCCAATGCTGCCAGAGCATTTATTCCTAGCGCTCTGCCTATAACTAATGTATCAGTAAATGCATATAATTGCTGAAATACATTCCCTAGCATTAAAGGTACAGCGAAACCGAGTATTAGTTTCCATGGTATACCCTTTGTCATATCTTTTGTTTTTGTATTGTTAAGAATTTTCAATCAAGTTCTCGTATTGTTATTGTTATGCATAAAATTACATTAGCTTTAAATCTTATCACCTCGAAAAGAAATATGCAATATTTAACATTAATAAGAATATTTAATATTCCTATAAATGAATTATATTTTCAAATTAACCTCCCTCCCCTCTCTTCCAACCCACACCATCATATGCTAAAATAAACACAAACAATTAAGGAGAAAACTATGCTGCTCGTACCAAAAGATTATATAGAAATAGATACAGAAAAAAATCAGGAAGAAGTAATGGACATATTGCGCTCCCAAACACAGGTGCAGGCTCAGCTTTCCACTTCCGACATAAGAAAACTTACAGGCGTTAACAGCTTTTTTATAGGAGAAGTCGGTTATTCCGATTTTAAAATCACAAGAGTCATCTACGGCAACAATGTCTTTCGCCCGATACTAAAAGGAATCGTTGAAAAGAAAGAAAAAGGCTGTAAAATATCAGTCAAACTGGGGCTTGCAACTACAACAGTTATCGGCCTTCTGCTGTCATTGGTTTTAGCTCTTTATCTCGGTATAAAGCCGATGTTTGCGGAAGTTCCGTCTTCAAGCATAATTGACTCAATTTATTTATGGATTGGCTTAATCATCGCAAGTTATCTTTATGTTCTTATTATGTATAAGATAGATTTAGGCAAGGCAAAAAAGAAAATCTATGAAATGTTTTCGGATAAACCTGAGCAGGAAGAATAACTTTCACCCAATAGTATATTATTCTTTTAAACTCCTTCTTTCCCGGCACAGCCTGCTATGATAAAATAATAATATACATATCAAGGAGGAAAACATGCTGCTTATTCCTTATGACAAGATAGAGCTTACAACAGATAAAACTCCTCAACAGATAAAACATATTCTTGATAAAACAATCGCCGCTTCCGGTATTAAAAACCTTCGTTATTGGAACAAAGAACTGATAGAAGGAAAGCTGTTTGAAGGAGATACAACCGAAAACTGGTTTAAAATCAGACGGCTTGTCCGCTACTGGAACGTGTGTCTGCCGATAATAACCGGAATAGTTTCACATGAAGAAAAAACCAACGTCAAAATAAAATTCCGCATGACAGTTCTTGACGAGATAATTCTATTGATGTTTTTCGTCGGACTCGTGTTGTCGGTTCTTTCTTTCATCTTCCCTACTCCGAATATAGAAATGATGGTAAAAATTGAAGCCGGTATTGTGTTTGCACTCGGAGTCGGTGTAATGTTCTTTTTATATAAATCAGAAGTTTCAAAGGCAAAGACTATACTTTCTGAACTAATAGAAAAAAAGCATCCACACAAGGAGAATACTTAATGCGCAGGCAGCTACCCAAGACTTTATCATTAATAATTATCATACTAATCTACTTGCTTTCAATAGTTACAGCAATTATATCCTATCATTACACTTCGCATCTTGGAACATTATGGGCCGTTTTTATAGCTGACGCTGCCGCAACAGTCATAGTATGGGCTGCCGGTCTTTTGCTTGAAAACCCAAGTGTTTACGATCCATACTGGTCAATTGCGCCTATGGTTATCATTCCTTTGTTTTTGGTAATAAGCAGTCGTTCAATAAACCCTGCCGATATACTGCTATTGCTTGCAGTCGCATTTTGGGGTGTACGGCTCACATATAACTGGGCAGCTGGATGGCGCGGGCTCGGGCATTGTGACTGGCGCTATGATATGCTTAAGGCTAATAAACCTAAGATATGGTTTATAACAAACTTTTTTGGCATAAACATGATGCCTACCGTACTTGTATACCTCGGAATGATTCCAGCTTATTTTCTTATCCAAAGCGAAACTTCCGTATCAATATATACAATAGTAGGGTTTTTAGTTTGCATATCATCTGCATCCATACAGCTTATAAGCGACAGGCAAATGATATCCCACAGAAAAAATAATCCTTCCGGAAACATTGACTCCGGGCTTTGGGCGTATTCCCGCCATCCAAACTATTTCGGAGAAGTCATGTTCTGGTGGGGAATATTTATTATGACATTAGGTATATCCGCTCCCCTTTTATCAATAAGCGGCGCGGTTTTAATAACTCTTTTATTCATTTTTATTTCAATTCCTATGATGGAGCGTCATGTTGAGGCAAAAATACCGGAATACAGCGAATATAAGAAGGAAGTTTCCATGCTTGTGCCTTGGAAGAGAAAAGTATAATTTGAAAATATTGTGCACTTGCACAGTTTAAACATTGTTGAATATTTTCCTGCATAATGTTACAATTTAAGAAAGAGATAATTCAATTTGGCTTCACAGAAAGGAGCGCGCTATGAAAAAATTAGAAGTAATAATTCGCCCGGATAAACTTGAGGACTTAAAGGATCTGCTTAATGAACGCGGAATCTACGGTATGACGGTTTATATGGTCAACGGCTGCGGTCAGCAGAAAGGCAGAACCTCATACTACAGAGGCACGGAACTTACAATCAACCTCCTGCCTAAGGCAAAGATAGAAATTGTTTTGCCTGATGACAAAGCAAAAGAGATGATTGAGCCTATCATGGAGCGTGTACGTACAAACCATTACGGAGACGGAAAGATTTTCGTTTATAACTGTGAAGGAGCATATAGAGTCCGCACAGGAGAATCCGGTGACGAAATCCTATAAATGATAACAAAGAACAGCCCGGTTAGGGCTGTTTTTTTTGCATTTTACATATTTTAAGATAAGTAATATAATTTACTTATAAGAATATAGCTCTACTTCATCTAAATTACCAAACAAAACCAACACACTTTTTAGACGGGACCATTATTTAGACGGAGGCAGAATCATGAAAACCACATTATCTGTAAAAAACGTACTAGCTTCTCTTATTGAAGCTATTGATATGTATAATTATCTTCTTAAAAACCATCACAGAAGAACTGCGATAATAGCCGCCCAGCTGGGCATAGAATACGGCCTTGAATCTAATTCTCTGTCTAATCTGGTTTTAACGGCTTCTGTCCACGACATAGGCGCTCTGCATATTAAAGAACGCGACCAGCTTTTATATATCGATGCAATAAATCCAGGTCCTCATGAAAAAATGGGAGCTAAAATGCTTGAAGGCTTTGAGCCGCTAAAAGATATAGCAGATATTATTAGGCATCATCATATTAATTACAGCGAAATTAAAAACGAAGTATACAAAGAAAGCGATATTCCGTTTGAATGCTTTTTCCTTCATCTTGCCGATAGAATAGATGTTATCTTAACAACACTTGATGAAGATGAAAACTTGAGAGCAAATGTTATTCATGCAGTCAATGAGCGGTTTGACACTGTATTCCATCCGGCGCTTAAAGAGTCCTTCAACAATCTCGCCGAATCTGATTATTTCTGGGAAAGCATTGAAGAAACTTCTTTTAAAGGTCTATTGCTTTCAACATTTGACGGCGAGCTGCATGACCTTGATGATTCGGATATCGATGATCTTGCCTCAGTTTTCTCAAGAATTATAGATTATAAAAGCGAATGGACATTGCACCATTCTAAATCAGTCAGCTTGCTGGCTGAAAATATCGGTAAGCTTTTGGGATATGATGAAGAAAAATGCGACCAGCTTAGAATTGCAGGCTATCTTCATGACATAGGGAAAATAGCTATACCAATAGAAGTTCTTGAAAAGCCCGAATCATTGGATAAAGATGAGTACGACCTCATGAAATCACACGTAAAATATTCTTCTTTGATACTTTCCAAAACACCCTTCAGAGGAAATATCGAAAAGTGGGCATCTTCGCATCATGAAAAAAGAGACAAGTCCGGCTATCCAAAACATTTAAGCAACCGTTCCTTTTCCAACGAAATGGACATAATCGCCTACGCTGACATCTTTGCGGCTCTTGCCGAAAAAAGGCCGTACAGAGATGCTCTGCCTATGGAAAAAGTTCTTGAGATTCTTGAAAAGTTTTCCGAAGAGAAGCTTTCAGACGAAGTATTTACAACAATTAAAGATAATATGGAGTTTCTATACAAAGTAAACCATGAAGCTCAGCTGGCATAAGCCGCATCCTAATTTCTATTATTACTATCAAAGATAGGTACAATATACATTTATTTGTATTTTTTGTTAATGATGATATAATATAGACTGCATCAAATTGAATTTGCCTGATTATATATAAAATGCATTACTTAGGGGGCGAAACTATGATACAACATACTTGCTGTGCAAAAAGCATATTTGTATCGCTTATCGATTCCATAGATACGTATAATTATCTTTTAAAAAACCATCACAGACGGACGGCTGTAATCGCATATCAGCTGGGTAGTATATTCGGACTTCCGGAATCTAATCTCTGCAATCTTGTATTGGCATCATCTATTCATGATATAGGCGCGCTGCATATAGATGAACGGGACAAGCTTTTATACATAGACGCAATAGATCCCGGCACTCATGAGACAGTCGGGGCAAAAATGCTTGAGTCGTTCTCCCCTCTTGATCCTATCCGCAAAATTATTTTTCATCACCATATAAAAGTGTCTGACGTTGAAAACGGCATAGTGCCCTCCGAAGAAGTGCCTATTGAATGTTATTTCCTACATTTGGCTGACAGAATAGACATACTTATGGCCACAAAAAACGAAGAGCAGTCAAAAGAGTATATTTTCAATGAAATTAACAAAAGGTTTGGCAGTGTATTTTTGCCTGAGCTTAAAATACCATTTAACCATATGATAGTCTCTGATGATTTTTGGAGAATAGTTGACAGTTCCACTTTTCAAAAACTTCTTTATAGCACAATCGACAGGTGTTCTTGCGTTATAGAAGACGATGACCTTGAAGGGCTTGCCGGAGTTTTTGCCAATGTCACAGATTACAGAAGCAATTGGACATTGTCCCATTCAAAGTCCGTAAGCCTTCTTGCCTACATGATAGGAACTGTGCATGGCCTTGATGAAGAAAGCTGCAATATGCTTAAAATAGCCGGCCTTTTGCACGACATAGGTAAAGTCGCAATTCCGACCGAGCTTTTGGAAAGCCCGACAGCCCTTGAAAGCGGTGAAGAAAAGATAATGCATTCCCATGCTATATATTCTTCGCTTATCCTTTCCAAAACCCCTTATCTCGGCAAGATCAGCCGTTTGGCAGCATCTCATCACGAAAAAAGAGACACTACAGGTTATCCTCTTCATTTAAGCAATAAGTTCTTTTCGACTGAAATAGATATTCTGGCTTATGCTGATATTTTTTCCGCACTTTCCGAAGACCGTCCCTACAGAAAAGCTATGACAAAAACCAACATGCTGGATATTATGGAAGATTACTCTCATCAAAAGCTTTCTGCAAATGTTTTTTCCACCATAAGGGATAATTTCGATTATTTATACAGCGAGAACTTAAAGGTAACAAAAGAAGTCATACATTATGCATGACTTCTTTGCTTTTCTTAATGTTTTATCTTCGGATAGATGTAGTTGTCTCCCAAATAGTTTTTCATAGTATATTCGTTACCGTCAGAGGAAACTATGTTATTTGCCAAGATAGGTATCTTACCACCGCCTTCAGGAGCATCCACCACAAATTTTGGTATTGCCATTCCCGAAATCTTCCCCTGCAGTTTCTTCATCAGTTCTATTCCCTCATTTATGTCACATCTGAAATGATTCAGCCCAAGGCTCAAATCACACTGATACATATAATAAGGCTTTACTTTCATAGATAAAAGATTCATATAAAGCTCTTTTAGAACATCTGCATTATCATTAATTCCTTTAAGCAGAACATTTTGATTGCCAAGCGGTATCCCGGCATTTGCTAGATCAAGGCATGCTTTTCTGGATAGAGGCGTTATTTCCTTTGGATGGTTAAAATGCGTATTGATGTATAACGGCGAATGCTTTTTTAAAACTGAAATAAGTTTTGGAGTTATGCGCATAGGCAGTACAACCGGTGTTCTTGTTCCAATTCTGATAATCTTTACATGTGCTATTTTACTTATGTCTCCCAAAATCCTGTCAATCTTATCATCACTGAGCGTCAAAGGATCTCCGCCTGATATAATAACGTCCTCAATCATTTCGTTATTTTTAATATACTCAATGGCCGCCTTTATTTCATATTCGCTTATAGAATTTTCGGAGTCTCCCACAACTCTTTTTCTAGTGCAGTGTCTGCAATACATTGCGCAATTGTGAGTTACAAGAAACAGCACACGGTTAGGATATCTGTGCACAATGTTTTTTACAGGGCTGGTTTCGTCTTCATTAAGCGGATCAGCCTTCTCAAAAGGAAATATACAGTTCTCTTCAATTCTTGGAACGCATTGCTTTCTAATCGGGCAATCAGGATTATTGAAGTCAATAAGACTTGCATAATAAGGAGTTATTGCCATTTTAAATGAACCCAAGCACATCTTGATTTGATTTATTTCATTAGTACTGAGGTTTATATAGCCGCTTAGCTTTTCTGCTGATTTTATACTGTTTTTCATCTGCCACTTCCAGTCGTTCCAATGATAGGCAGCCAATGGATCAAAGATATTTTTCTTCTGCATCATTATGCCTGCCCTCCTAATCCGACTCTTTTAATGGCAGCTTTTAAAATAGCTCCAATCAAAGTGTCATATTTTATACCATTTCTCTCACATAGCATTGGAAAATCAGAATATCCCGGTGTAAGTCCCGGAAGCGGATTGATTTCTACAAAATATAATTCATTAAACTCGGTAAGTATAAAATCTATTCTCGCCAAATCCCTGCATTCTAAAATATTATATATTTTTTTTGCAGTGCCTCTAATAAGGTCTTCTGTGTCTTTTCTAAGTTTTGCCGGGCAATGATAGTCAATGTATTTCATACAGTCTTTTTTTATATTAAAATCATATACGTTATACTTTAATCCATTGTCTTTAAAAGCAATTTCCATCGGTCGCAGCACAATAGTGTCCTCTCCATTGCCAAGTACGCCTACCGTTAACTCTCTTCCTGTTATAAACTCTTCAATTAAAAGTTCCGTATTGGATTTTGTGAAGTGTTCTTTTATAATAGCTTTTAATTCTTTTTCATTTGAAGCAACAGACACAGCGGTAATACCTTTGCTCGAGCCTTCTGCGTTTGGCTTTGCAATAAGCGGATAGCACAATGTTTTCGGTATTTTTGAATCAGCGCCTTTTGCAAGATAAAATTTTGGAGTCTTAACTTTATGCGCCGCCAAAATGCGTTTAGACAGGGCTTTATCTAGGCAAAGACACAATGTTGTTTCATCGGAACCTGTGAATTCTATTCCATAGTAGCTTAAAATCGCTGGGACATGAGCTTCCCTGCTTCTTCCGTTTCTTCCTTCTGCGACGTTAAATACTATTTCCGGTTTATTTGACAGTAACTTATGCGGAAGCTCATTATCCGCTTCCAGTAATGTGACATTACACCCGGTTTTTTCGAGTGCGCTTTTAATTGCGTTTATTGTTTCAATGGAATCAAACTCTGCCTCTTCTTCAGAAGCATTGTCTTTTTTCAGATTATAGGTCAGTCCAACCTTTATGGGTGGAGGATCAAAATCGTCCGTTTTCACTAATATACCACCTTCTTTCATTTTTGTTTTTCATTATATGATTGGATATAATATACCTAAAGTTATCCCACGTCAATATTTTTTTATCAGCTTTCAAATACTTAAAAAAGCAGCCCTCAGGCTGCTTTTAGTCGCTAATGTTCAATAATCATAATCATCAGAATATGAGTAACCGTCATCCTCATCTTCGGTGTAAAAGTCGTAGCTTCCACAGCTCGGGCATTCATCCAGCCAGACTCTCTCATCAGAATCATACACTTGGATTTCGCCGTCTTTTACCCTGCTTTTAAATTGCAGTCCGCAATCATAGCAAGTAACCATAGCCGAGACTCCTTTCCTATGAAATATTAAATTATACTTTAATTTATATCACAAAAATTTCTCTTGTCAATAATAATTTTTCGGCTGTTTTTTTAGTGTTTTTTAAGGCTTAATTTGCTTTATAAAATAGGGGCAGCCGTCGGGGAGACGACGGCTGTAAGTGGGAAGTTTGCGGCATAAATCCGCATATATTTTAACTGTAGTGCACTATAATATCTTTATTTATGCGATCTGTATTCTTCGCCCTTAATGTAAAAATCCACACATCCGCAGCTGGGGCAATCACTTTGCCATATTTCTTCTTCGCTGTTAAATATACTTATGCCTTTATTATCTTTTTTTACAGCGCTCTCATACCCGCATTCAAAACATATCATTATGTTATCTCTCTTTATCAATCTATTATATATATATCATATCTGGAATTTTTGATATTGCGCATTCAGTAAAATGTTTTTATTGTTTTTGTAAAATAGGTTTAATCGCAAAATATAAAGAAATCTATTTTTTGCATAATAAATTATATTTGACATTAATTTCTTGTGGTAATATAATGCATCCATAGGAAAATTTTAATTTAGTCTCGCCGCTTTTCTCACCTAATCGATATCTTAAATATGCAAACGGAAATAATATTTAGCTGCTGTATGCTCAATGTTTATTCTAGTAATATAGATTTAGCATAAAGCAACGCCCGATACAGCAGATTGTTCATCTCAGATGAACAGGTTTCATAATCAGTTTCTCTTTACTACCCACTGAAACTGCCTCACAAGTATTGTCAGGGCGATTTTGCCATCCTATTGGGTGGCTTTTTTTATGATTTAATATGCAGTATAACCATAGTATTATAAAATGCGTGAATATAGCATTATTTTAATATGGTGCTATTAATTATTTTAATTTTTAATAAAAAATTATTTTTCCTGTTCATCTTCAACACGAAGCACAGCACAAAGACACTTGGGATCATCCGGAATAACAGCTTCCCTTTCGCCTTTCCAGTACTTTGATCCGTCGCGTGTTCGTTTTAAAAGCTGGTAATCAACCAGTCCGCGTCTTAATATAAAATAATCGCCGAAAGTATGCCACTTATTTATGACTTCATTAACTTCTTTTTCGGTGTACTCTCGTCCCACTTCAAACTTTTCTGAAATATAAGAAAGTACAGCCAATTTTTTCGCCATCTTTGACGGCCATGTATTTATTTTGCCTTCATCATCGATGAAGTTTTTAATATCCTCGTTCATTGTTTACTCCTTTTTTATAATTGTTTCGCAAAGAAGTTTACTCCCCTGCTTTCCAATACTCGGAACAATCCTTTGTTCTTTCAACAAAGCCATATTCAATAAGATATCGGCGCAGTGTTACATAATCGTCAAATACAGATTTGAGTATTTCATTCACTTCTTTTTCGGTATATATTTTATCAGTTTCAAAGCATTCGGCAATCTTCGTTAGCGCAACCAGTTTCTTTTTTTCTTTCGCGGAAAAAATCTTAAGCTTCAAAGGATCAAGCGATGTAAAAACCGTTTTCAGTATTTTGTCGCGCTCTTCATCGCTAACGTTATACCGCTCATCGACCATTTTAGCGTTCTTATGTATTTTCACAGACGTTTCTTTAGCTCCTGCTGTTTTTGCAGATTCCGCCGCCAGCTCATATGCCGCAATCAGAAGCTTTGCCTGCCGCACTTTTTGCCTGAACACAAACCTTTGATGTCGCACAGTAGAAGCGCTTACCTGCATTTCGCGTGCAATATCCTTGTCACACAGTCCCTGAGCAATCTTATACAACAGCTCCTTTTGGTTGTCTGTAAGCCCTACTCCCTTATCTTCTTCCCAACATATAATTGAAAGCATGTCTCCGTGTTCCGACTTCACATGAAGAGCCGCAGCTTTATCAGCCTTAACATATCTTTCATCAATTTTAAATATCTCATCGGCTGGGAAACTCCTGTCGCATATATTGCAGGCAAAAGCTTTTTGTTCCTTGTCGAAGCTAAAGCCTTTTTTAATCTCATCTATTGTCATGTTTGTGTTATCTATAAACATAATAATACTCCGTTTATTGTATTTATAAACAGAGTATATATTATTAGATTTATTTTGTCAACAATTATGAATTGTGTTTTCTTTATGAGCAAACATACTTAGGCAATGTTTATAGTTTAGCCTTTATATGCAACAGCATCTATTTGAAACAGCAGTCCTGCGATACCGCCTTCGTGGGCAAAGTCAGTTGATATAGACTTTCTTGCCGGGTACTTGCCGTTAAATCTAGTCTTTATCTCTTTTTCCATTAGCGGTATATTCCATATATCTCTGAACAAACAGTCCATCTTTACAACAGAGTCCATTTTTAAACCTATAGATTCAAGCCTCTGCTGCATTTTGTCAAACGCTCCTTCAATCTGCTTTTCAACAGATTGCCCTATGTTTCCTACACAATAGCTTAAAAACGCAAAGTCGCCGGCTTCTACTATTCCCGAATGTGCCCAGTTTTCATTTACTTCATGTCTCAATATTTCACTCATATTTTGCTCCTGTTTTCTATATGAGCTACTATAGAACATTTGTTCGTCTTTGTCAAATACTTTTTATACTGTTTTTATAAACATTAAGCCGGACTGTTTCTAAATGCACTGCATCCGCTTGCTATGCATCCGCCGTCGCAGATAATGTCGGTGCCTGTAAGAAACCCCATCTTTTCATCGGCAACAGCGGCGTAAAGTTCAGCTATCTCCTTTGGCTGGCCAAATCTTTTTATTGCATTGTATTTTAAGTATTCTCCCGCTGTTTCTTCTTCAAGTTTTCCCATAGGAGTTTCAAAATTTCCGGGAGTAATAGAAACCACACGCACATCCTTTTCCCCAAATCTTGCAGCATCTTTTTTTGCATACCATATAACAAAGTTCTTGCTTATAGCATATGCAACGCCTGAGCGGGATTTTTTAGGAAAGAGATTTATTCTTTTCATCATTTTACTCATGAATTTATCAATATCATTAAAACATAATTTATATGCTCTTTTTGGCATAATAAATTCAGGAGTTAGATATGCTGATATTGACGATGTGTCAATTATACATCCGCTATCTTGCATTACTTCATAAAATGCAGTGTTAATGTTAATGGTACCGAGCGCATTAACTTCCAATATGGTTTTTGGATCTCCCATGTTAGGTGAAAGTCCTGCAGCATGTATTACCACGCTGACTTTTCCAACACTTAAAGCATGTTTTGCCAGTTTTTCAGTAGCATCTTTATCCGATATATCGCAGCTGAAAGCTTCGGATTCGATATTATAGCCTTTAAGCTCATCCACAGCAGCTTCAAGCTTGGACAGTGTCCTTCCGACAAGTATTATATAGTAACCGTTTTCACCCATAATTTTGGCTGTTTCCTGCCCGATTCCGCTTCCTCCTCCGGTAACTACACACACCTTTTTAATTAAATTTTCTTCATAAATCCCATTGCTATTCATATGTATCTCCTTTATATGTTTAATATAACTGTGTTGTTTTACAACTTGTGTTTTTATAATACATTCAGGTTGTTTATGAAATGCTAAACAAATGTTTAAAAAATATTAATAGCTAATAATAAAAAAGCAGCGCATAAAGCGCTGCTGATATGACGTAATGTAATTTTTTCTAAAAGTCATCACCCAGCAATGTTAAAATCTCTTTCTTGCTTCTTTTGGCGAAGTATTTATAAGGAAGCAATATGCTCAAGTAAAGCACAGGCAGTGTTGCAATCAAATAAACCGCTTTAAAGTTAAACGCAAATATTATAGCAACGTAAACGACTACAGCGAGTAAAATCGCAAGGTACGGCGGATGAGAAATCATTGATATTTCGGTGCCGTTTTCTACCTCTTCATACTTCCCGTCTATTATCGGGTAAAAGCAGTTGTGAAACATTGTGGTATGCGCAATTTTAAAGCCTTTATCCGTTACATTTCCTATGAATGTGCTCTCAGCTCCAAGGGCGACTCTGAAAAAGTTAATCTTACTTGCTTCAACTATTATATCCATAAGCGAGTATACTTCACTCGAATTTTTGCTTGTTTTTATTTTATATCTATCACATGGTATCAAAAACATAGTGCAT
Source organism: Christensenellaceae bacterium (assembly GCA_963677605.2). Lineage (GTDB taxonomy): Bacteria > Bacillota > Clostridia > Christensenellales > UMGS416 > JAGLOK01. Next base: position 177,722 of record CAXXDX010000005.1, read on the forward strand.
TTCCTTTTTTAATCTTTTTATATCTTTTTTAAATTCATCAATAACCCAAAGATACAGATTTTTGTCTTCATAGTTCCTGTATCCTCTCTCGGCAATCATGCCGAGGCTAAGCCAAATTTTATACACCCTAATTCGGATCTTTTCATAAGCGCTGAACCCTTCTTCCCATCCGTAGCCTTTTAAAAAATAGGGATTGGGTTCCGGAGAAAAGTCATGAAAATCATGATTCATCAGCGGATCTCCATACATCATCGCCGCGAAATCTATAAGTCCCATGAGCTTTGCATCCTTTATCATAAGATTCCCTTCCCAGGTATCGTTATGAATAAGAACAGGCTGCGTAACTTCCGAAAAAGCCGGACTGCATTGATTTATAATATCAAGCAGTTCATCTTTTGTAACCTCAGGCAAATCTATGCTCTTATCAATTATATCATCTAAAAGCATTTCAAACAGTATATTTACAAAATTAGTTAAATTTGTGCTATATGTTTCCGGCAGAGCAGGAATCCCGAAATATTCGCCTTGGACAGAGCTTATTTTTCTGCAGATTTTACCAAGATTATACTTGATTTCATCAACCTCAGAATCTTCCGGCCGATTATCCATAAACATAAGCGGTTCGCCTTCAATATAAGTCATCACGAAATATGGAACATTAATTGTTTCAAATGAATCATCATACATGACAAGACATGGAGCAGGAACGTCTAACTCCTGCATTATTTTAAGCATATCTGCTTCTGTATTTATTATATTTTTCTCGTGGCGCATCATCACTGCGTCTTTTGGAGGAGCAATTTTTGCAACAAGCTTCTTGTCGTTCATTTCTAGCAAATAAACAGAATTACACAAGCCTCCGGAAAGTTCACAGATACTTAAATCAGAAGACTTTCTTCCAAAAGCCTTATATGCGATTTCTTTAAGTGCATTTTTTGATAGATTATGTTTGCTGGACGCTTTTATTATTGTGCTCATTTATAACCTTAAAAATTTATGATTATAAATAATACCACTCATCCCAATTAAATGCATTACAATAAATTGATACAATATGTAATATTATAGCTTTCTTATCATTTTAAGGACATTGCTCGTTTTCTCTTTATCGACAAGCAAAGAAAACATTGCCTCTGCATCCATTGGCTTATAGAAATAATATCCCTGTATTGTATAGCACATGCGGTCAATAAGAAACTCAAGCTGTTCTTCAGACTCAACACCTTCAGCCAATACATCTATTCCAAAGCCCTGCGAAAGAGCAAGTATAACGTTAATTATCGACTCATCTTTGTTGTTGTGCCCAATTCCATGCACAAAGTTCATAGGTATTTTAATTCTGTCAGTCGGGAACTGGCGCAAATACTCCATCGCAGAGTATCCCGTTCCGAAATCGTCAATAGCTATCTTAACACCCAGATCGCGAACTTTCTGCAGGTTTCTTATAATTACATTTGTTTCAGCAGCAAGGATTGACTCTGTTATTTCAAGCTCCAGATACTTAGGATCAAGCCCTGTTTTCTTTAAGACTCTATTTACTAAATCAAAAAGATAGTTTTCTTTTATCTGATTAACAGAGATATTTACAGCAACCGGTACAATGTCTTTTCCTTCATCCTGCCACTTCTTATTCTGGCGGCATGCAGTCTCCAATACCCATTCGCCTATGTCAACAATAAGACCTGTTTTTTCAGCAATCGGAATAAACCTTCCTGCGCTTATGATGCCGTTTGTCGGATGCTGCCACCTTATGAGCGCTTCCATACCTGTTATCTCTTTTGTTACGCCGTTTACCTGCGGCTGATAATAAAGTTTAAACTCATTGTTTAAAATAGCATTTTGCAAAAGCCCCATTATTTCAAGCTCTTCAAATCGCATCTGCTCCATATCCTGAGAATATATTTCATAGTGGTTTGTCCCCTGCTGTTTCGCCTTTGACATTGCGATATCCGCACGCTTTATCAGTGCTCCCGCATTTGTCGCATCATCAGGGAATTTTGCTATTCCTATACAGCAACTGCTGTTTATTTTATTGTCCTCAATCAAATATGGCTCGGCTATGCTTTTTAAGATTTCAAGCGCAAGAATCTCTGTAGTGCTGTCGTTTGAATCAACACACATAATAAGAAACTCATCTCCGCTTATTCTGCACATTTCTGTTTTTTTGTTTTTAAACTTTTTTAGTCTTTCACTTATGTTTACAAGGAACTTATCTCCGATATTATGGCCCATAGTGTCATTTATCAACTTAAACATATCAATATCTATAAACAGCAAATGAAGTTCCCAGCCGTTTTCTTTTGAGTATTCAATGGCAGTTGAAAGTCTTTCCGTGAAATGTGTTTTGTTCGGAAGGCCTGTCAGCATGTCATACTGCTGCATATATTCATTCTTTTCCTGAAATTTCTTACGAATCGAAATTTCTTTTTTAAGCTCTGCCACCTGTCTCTTTATGGTCTGTATATGATTAATATTAATCTGGAAAATAAGCCTTGCGATTATAAACAGTATAATCAATAAAGAAAACTGTGTGTATGTATAGTGAATGTCCAGCTCAAACTCCATAATGCTGTGGTAATAAATCGTAATACCGGAGCCAATTAGCATAGTGCCAATAGTAGAATAAAGCATTGTTTTTGATGTTTGAGCCAAAGACAGTATTATTAATATGAATGCGAATATCCACAGAGAAGGTCCGGCATCCGGATAGAACATAATTATTGAATATAAAAGTTCTATATTAAATAATACAGCTATTAAAATATGGCGGACTTTTGCTTTTGTTTTGTCAGAATATATGTATACTGCGGTTAAACCCATTGATGTTAAAACAAAATAATCTATCAATGTTTTTACAAAACTTTTATGGCCTACAAATGGGCTGACCAACATTACGCTAAGTGAGCTGAAAAAAAGTATCGGAATAATAAATGCGCACAACAACTTATCAAAGTTAATCTGGAATTCTTCGCTGGTTTCAGAATTCTTTATAGCTTTAATAAGCCTTCTATACACGTTTTTGTCTTTGTTTCTGCTATCCATGCAAATAACCCGCTGCCTCATTGCAGCATAATCCTTATATTATTGTATCGGTATAAACGTTGTTTTACTTAACCATCAAATTTAACGCATCAAAAAAATATTGCCAATCTATTATTTGAACTATAAATTTCAGTTTCTATTAACGTGCATTAAGCTAAAGTGTATCATTCCCAGATTCCGACATTTCTTTTTTTCGCCGAATCTTCTATCTCTATTATATACTCTGCGTACTTATAATTTGTGCGCAAATATCTTGTATTTGCAAGACCCTCATCTACAAGCTGAGCAGCTAAAAGCTTTCCGTCAACCCACACCCAAGCCAATAGTCTGTCATATTTGTCATATGTGCCTGCTGCGTCATCACGCTCAAGTACAATTGTATATGCATTGCTTAAAGTATCCGCAGTAAAGCTTTTCGCAGCCTCGCCATAGGCTTCTGCCGGCTCTCCGTTGTGTGCCACTTCAGGTGTGTTTATGCCGACAAATCTGCACTTTACGTTCACACCGTTCATATCAAACGAAGCCGTATCTCCGTCAGTCGTTCTTATATATGTAACCTTTTCATAACCGTCTTTAAAAAAATCCGTCTGCGAAAAGTCCATATCCGGAAGCTTCGGTTCGTCTTTAGCTTTAATCGTCTGTGAATCGTTCGGCTGTGGTATCTCTATTGTCTCGCCTGTTTCGGTGGTTTGATCTGCTTCATCGCTCTGCTCTAATGCGTATTCCAGTACTTCCAACGCAATGTTAACCACATCGCAGCCCGAAAAAGCTATAACGACAGCGAGGATTAAAGCTATTAATACTTTTCTCATAAATCCCTCTTAATGCATTATACAGTATAAAAGATAAATAACAATATGCATTTTTAATATTGATTTTTGCAGCTTCAAAAGTATTTTTTTAATATAAGAACATTTGTTTGTATAAAAGTCTGGACAAATACTCCTATATTATGTAATATATAAATATATTTATTAAAGGAGCCAATATGAAGAAACTATCTATATTTTTACTTGTCCTACTTCTTGCTCTTTCATTTTCGGGTTGTTTAAAAGATGATTATGAGTCGCTGGAAGCTGAAATTGACAATTTATATCAAGACTCAGACAGCCTAAAAGATGACATTGATGAGATTACGCTTTCAATCGAAGATATAAAAGAAAAGATTGCTGAAGCTGAAGACAAACAAGAAGAGCTTGCAAAGCTCGAAAACACTCTATATTCGGAGAAAGAAAATATAGAAGAAAGTATTGATATAGTCTCCGATATCGGACTTGGTATAACAAAATTCGAGTTTGAAGAAGCATTTTTTGGTCTTGATGAATTTGAAGATTATTATGATGACGTATATATGAGTTACCTCCCCTATCAAACAATGACCGACTTGGGCCGAACATTATATTATTATACGGAAATAGAAGGTGAAACTTCTTCACTGTTTTACTATGGAATAGTTTTATGCGAAGACAATCATCACATAAAAGAAATGTACTATATGATTGACGAGTATATAGTTGACAACTATAAAGATATGGCAAACAAATATCTTTATGCATTTTGCGTTTCATTTGTTATGGCAAAAAGCAACTATATGAATATTGAATCTGCCTATAACATAGTAGATGTAATGTTGGAAGATGAGCCGGTTTATAACAACACCGTTCAATATGACATATCATACAATGAGAATGGCTACTATCTCGTATCTATTACGACAATTTCGAAATAAGGAGATATACATGAAAAAGTCAAAAATATTAGTATTATTGCTTGTTATTTTATTGGTATTTACATCTTGTATTACTAAAAAAGATATCCAAGAAAAAGAACTTATTAAAAAAGAAGCGGAAGAAGAAATTAAAAGCCTTCAGGACGAATATTCTTTATTGGATGAAGAATATAAACAACTTTCAAGTAATCTTGATGAAATAAACACTTCTAATGATGAACTTTCCGGGAAAAATGATGAAACTGCTTCTAAGATAGAATCTCTGAAAAATGAAGTTCCAAATCCCCCTTTTCAGTTTCTAATAGATGAATATATTGACAATTTAATCATTGCAATTGACGACAGTCACAAAGCAAGTGCGTTTAAAAGAGTGCTCAAAAACGATGAGCCTGAGAAAATAAGGATGAGAAAAAACAAACTTAAGTATGTTTATGAACTTAAAGGCGACAGAGATTCTGACAGATATGTTACTGTCACTATTACAACCGGTGATGATTTTTCTGAAGTATATGATATTATCGCTGAATATTCTTCTGAAGTATACGAAGATGATTACAATGAGCTTATAGATGTCTTAATTGCGTCGATAGTTATGATTACAGAAGATCCGTACAACTACGAAAGAGAGTATCTTGACGCCGCTGAGGACATATTGGAAGAAGGAAACTATTTCAACAAATGCATTTATGTAGAGCAGGATACTGACGGAGATAAAGTAACTACTAAATTATATTGTAGGAATTATTAAATTTACAGGGAGCAGAAATGAAAAAACTTTTATGTATTTTGACAGCTTTGCTGTTGATGACTTCGTTTTCAGGATGCCTGAAAGATGACTATGAAGCTCTGCAGGCCGAAATCCAGGAAAAAGAAAAAATAATAGACAACACCAAAGACGACATTGATGACCTTATTGAAAACTATGATAACCTTATACTAGAAAAAGAAGCAACTGAAACAGAGCTGGATGATCTTATTGAAATATCAGATAATCTGTCCAATGAAGCTTCATTATTAAAAGACAAGATAAAGGAGACTTCAGATGATGGATTGAAAATTACTGCTGCAGAATTTGCGCTGGCTTTTTCCGGATATACTTATGAATATAAAAATCTGATACAATGGAAATTTCCGAACCTCCTTTTGTTGAAATAGAAGAAGACGCAATTGAAATAACATATTTTGCATCAATAGACGATTTTGCTAACCCTAATATATATTTCCTTCTTGAATTGGCATCAGACAATACCCACATTAAAAAGATATATCTTGTAGCATCAAAAGAGATAATTAGTGAATATCACGATCAATACGTAAAGTATGCGGCGTCTCTAGGCATAGTATATATGATGGCACGTGAAGAGAGCTATTTTTATAGTGTAGATGATCCAAAGAACTTTGACCTATTATATGCATATAAGCCTGCATACAACGATACAGTAATTATGGAATATATAGAACTGGATGAGTATTTCGTTTTTACATTATCAGATATATCTTAACGGAGGGCTGCTATGAAAAAACTTAAACTTTCTGTATTAATCTTTATAATTATTATGCTTTTTGCTTCCTGTATTACAAGGGCAGATATTGAAAATCTGCAGATTCAGCTGGAAGACTTGGAGTCTGATTATAATAGTGTAGCAGAAGAATATGAATCTATATCAGAGAAAATCAAAACTATAGAAAATGAAATAGACAGTTTATCTGATGATAAAGATACTATTAACGAAGATATTGAAAACAATAAAGCCAATAATGCTGAGCTTAAAGCTGAAATCCCTGTTCCGCCTCTTACCTTCGCATCGCATCAGTTTGCTTTCCACTTGGGTTATATCCATGACAATGAAAATGTCGGAAAAGACTATAAAGACAAGGCTTGGGCATATCCTTCAATAGAAAAAAACTATGACGAAATAACAGAAGAGGTTTATTTGCTTGAAGGGGATATCGATACCAATGAATATTTATTTATAAAATACTGTGAGCATTTCGATTTTGGAGTAATATACAGCATCGAGTTAGAATACAGCTCAGATAAATATAAAGATGAATACGACGATTTAGTCGCACTCGCCGGACCTGCTCTAATAATGATTATGGAAACACCCAATTATTATAAAGATGAATATTATGACCGCGGCCAGGAGATTATTGATACGGGCAATTATATGGATGGTTTTATAAAATTAGTTCGTGAAGAAACTGAAAATGGTGAAGTTTTTAGGATTTACGCAGAAAATTAAGTCTCATTATTACTATAAACCTATATAATTTAAGGAGGTCAAATGAAAAAATCATCAATAATTTTAGTAGTTTTGATTATAACTTTTTCTTTCAGCGGATGCTTGAAAGATGACTATGAGGCTCTACAGAATAAAATTATAGAAGCTGAAGCAGGCATTGACGAAACCAAAGACGATATTGACGACCTTGAAAAAGAGTACAAAGATCTTGAACATGACCAAGAAGAAGCAAAACAGAAACGCAAAGAACTTTTAAAAACATCACAGGAGCTGACTGATGAAGCCTCTTTATTAAATGACAAAATAAATGATACTTCCGATGATGGACTTAGAATCACGGCTATAGAGTTTTCCCAAGGGTTTTCTTCATATCAAACCGAAACAGAATTTTCTCTAAACATTGATATTGATGATCCGCCAATTATGTCAATAGATGACGGTATATTGAAGTTTACGTATCTATGTAATTACGATTATGACATTATAGTTGGATTTTATTATGTACTTGAGATGGCTCCTGATAATCTTCACGTCAAAAACATACATTTTATTGCTGATTTAACCACCGCAGAAGAGCACCCGGAACAGTTTTTAGGATACATTGCAGCTCTGGGATATGCATATGCTAAAGCAAGAGAAGGTCAATATTTAGAACCGCTGCAAGATAAATATAATTTAGATCTCCTTTTTGACGGTGAATCTGCCTATAACGATTCAGTTATTTTAGAACGAAATACGGACGGCGATTATTTTATAGTTTCGCTTACCGATATTTCATAATAAGGATTAATATATGAGAAAATTTAAAATTACACTTATTTTAGTTGCAATAATTATTGTTTTTACCTCTTGCATAACTCAAAAAGACATAATCTCGCTCCAGAAAGATTACGAAGAACTTGAAAATGAATATGAACTTACAAAAGGCGAAAAAAGCGAATTGGAAAATGATATTCAAATTATAAAAACACAAATAGAAGAAATTGAAAATGAGAATTTGGCTATAAATGATGAAATAGAAAAGAAAACATCAGTAAACGCAGCTCTTAAAGAAGAAATTCCAGTTCCTATGTTTTGTTTTGACGCATATCAGTTTAATGCTATTTTAGGTGATGTTCAGAACGAAACAAAGATAGGAGAAATATACTATGACGGCTGGATAAATCCTGCAGTTGCGAAAACAAAAAATGGAATCAAAGAAGAAATCATTCAGCTGCAGGGCGACATTAACACTGATGCATATCTTTGTATAATTTACTATTCTTATTCTGAAAACTTAGTTGTCAAAAGCATAACATTTGAATATAGCTCTGATGAGTATAAAGATGAATACGACGATTTGATTGCTTCTGTTGGGCCGGCAATGTTAATGACATTTGAATCTCCCCCGTATTATAAAGATGAGTATTTTGAGCGTGGAAAAGAAATCATTGAAAAAGGCAGCTACTTGGATGGATTGGTAAAACTCATTCGCGAAGAGACAGAAAACGGTGAGTCGCTAAGTATTTTTATAGAAAACTAATTATATTATTTAAAAAGCGGGTATTGCCCGCTTTTTCTTTAACCAAAATTGAAATAAGATTTATTTGAATTTTTGAATAAGTTGAATTAAAGTTTATTCTTGAAGATATATACACCCCCATTATGAACTTAAAATTAACTCCCACGCCTATCCCTTGACACACCGCCTAAAATATAGTAAAAAATATAACGTACTATTATTAATATATGCTGTGAGGAGATAGAAAAATGGCTGAAAATAAAAAACCAGTAACACAAAAAGGAAATATTGAAATCCATACTGAAAACATCTTTCCCATTATAAAAAAATGGCTGTATTCGGACAGGGATATCTTTATCCGTGAGTTGATTTCAAACGCCTGTGACGCAATAACCAAACTGAATAAGCTAAACTCAATGGGTGAAGCTGACCTTGCCGACGGCAATAAATGGCGCATCGATGTCACAGTCGATGAAGACAAAAAGACTCTGACATTCACAGACAACGGAATCGGAATGACTGAGGAGGAAGTAAAAAAATACATCAATCAGGTGGCATTTTCGTCGGCTGAGGACTTCCTTGAAAAGTTTAAAAGCGAAAACGAGGGTGATGAGATTATCGGTCATTTCGGCTTAGGATTCTACTCAGCGTTCATGGTGTCTGAAAAGGTCACAATAGACACGCTATCATACAAAGATGGTGCTGATCCTGTATTCTGGGAATGCGACGGCGAAACATCATATGAAATGTCGGCAGGAACGCGCACAGAGCGCGGTTCAAAGATAACACTGTATCTTTCCGATGAAGGCAAGGACTTTGCAAACAAGTACACCGTGCGCTCAACACTGGACAAGTACTGCTCATTCCTGCCGTATGAGATTTATCTCAACAAAGTCGGCGAAAAACCTATGAAGGATGAAGACGGCAAGGTAAAAGAGCCGACACCAATAAACGAAACAACTCCGCTTTGGAAGAAAAAGCCCAACGAATGCACAGATGAGGAATACAAAGCATTTTACAGCAAAGTGTTTATGGACTTTTCTGAGCCGCTTTTCTGGATTCACTTAAATGTGGATTATCCGTTCAAGCTGCAGGGTATTTTATACTTCCCTAAGATGGATCAGACAATGGCGACGCTGGAAGGCTCAATCAAGCTTTATAACAACCAAGTGTATGTCGCCGATAACATAAAGGAAGTCATACCTGAGTTCCTTACAATGCTCAAGGGTGTTATCGACTGCCCGGAACTTCCGCTTAACGTGTCGCGCTCATTCCTGCAGACCGACAGCGAAATTCAAAAGATTCCGAGCTACATCATCCGCAAGGTCGGCGATCGCTTGACAGGCATGTTTAACACCAAGCGCGATGAATACGAAGGCTTCTGGAAAGACATCCACGTGTTTGCAAAATTCGGCTGCATGCGTGAGGACAGCTTCTATGACAAAGTCAAAGATGCGATGATTTACGAAGTCGCCGGAGACACTCCGAGCTATGTGACTCTAAATGAATACCTAAACGACTGCAAAGACCGCCACGAAAACATGGTCTATTACGTCAATGACAAGAACGGTCAGGCACCGTACATCAAGATGTTTAACGACGCCGGACTTAAAGCCATCGTGCTGGACACACCTATTGATCCGCACTATATCTCTTTCCTTGAAATGAAAAGCGAAGGCGTTCGTTTCATGCGTGTGGACTCCGATCTTCCCGATGATTTAAAAGGTGAAGGCGACTTGGGAGAAGAAGCTCTCGAAACCGTCACTGCAGCTTTCCGCCGCGCGACAGGCCGCGAAAACCTTACCGTTAAATCACAGGCATTGAAATCAACAGATACGCCTGCCGTAGCTCAGGTCAACGAGTTTATGCGCCGTCAGGATGAAATGCGCGCAACCGGCGGCGGCATGGGATGGATGCCTCCGATGGACATCAACGAGTCTATCGAGCTTGTTGTCAACCCGTCCTCCCCTGTTATCCAAAAGATTGCCAAGCTGGAAGGTGCGGAGAAAAAGAATGAGAAGAAAATCGACGCTCTTTGCCAACAGGTGTTTGATTTGGCGAAGCTTACTGCGGGACTCTTAAAGCCCGAGGATATGGCGGAGTTTATAAAGAGGTCGACAACGTTTATTAAATAGAAAAATATATATTAGATATATGAAAAGCGAGCCGTGAGGTTCGCTTTTTTTATTATACCCCTCCACCACTCACTGCGCGAGCGGTCCCCCGCCCCTACGAGGGGCGATGCACAGACTGTGCAATTAAGCTGGGCAATGATGAGAAGAGATATTTTATTTAACTGTTATAGGTCATTTTCAAAATATTATAGCAATTAATATTTGAGAAATCTTCTTCCTTAATTCCCTTTTTAAACACAATTTCGCTAATAAACATATACTCAATACTGTCATATGGTTCATCAGGACAGTCCCCCATATATTCTTCTATATTTTCTAACAAAATATCATTTGATACTGTCATGAGCAAATCACGTATCTCTAGCGCACCAGGCCAGTTTGGGTCTGCCATGCTATAAAAAAGCTTAGGTAAAATGTCTTTTATTGCAGGATAACCTATCATTTGCAATACTTTAGCTGAATTTTCCCAAGCTGATTTTTGACTATAATTATTTGGGAATATGAGCCACTTAAGCTCCTCTCCACGGAGTTTGCTTAGTTTTCTCATTGCTCTTTTTTGCTTATATTTTGGCTGTACCCATTCTAAATCTAAAAGAAGTCTTCTAATTTTAATAGACTTTTTGTCACATATACTATATTTGCTTGGTACTTTATTATTCATGCTTTTCATTAATACCCTCAGCCTCGCATCTCAAATCATAAAAAAATTGTTCCAATTCATGCATATCATCATAGTTGCTTTTAGTCTTCAACAATCTTTTCTTGCCCATCCTTCTATCTACTATTGCAAAAATACGTGTAAGATAATCTTCAGAATTAATACACTCATCTATTGATTTAGTTAATATTGATTTAACAGCTAGAGTAAAATCACAATCTCCCCTTAAGCCTTCTTTATAAAGCATATCCTGAGCTTCCCATAAATTTGACAATTCTGAATTATATTTTGGAATGTAACTTGGATTTTTTGAAATTTCCTGACTTCGATAATAATCTTTAACTTGCTTATTTAGAAAACATGCATTTAAAACTTCTTTGCCATCAACAATAATAGCTCCTCTTCCAGTCTGATCGTGAGCTTTTCTATATGATGTAATAAAGTATCTTACACGTCCTTTTAGGCTGTCGCACAAGAAGTTTTGCAATTTCTGGTTAGTTTTACTCCACATATTAACACCTTAAGCAATCAAACATTTTAACTAATATTATCCGCATACTCCTTATAATCTACATAGCTAATCTCACCATCATAAAAATCTCTAAGCTGTCTTATAAAATTATCAGCATAGTTAACTCTTAGCAGATAGCTATCGCAAGTTTCATATTTAGTTGCTATATTAATAATTGCCGCTTCCTTCTTTTCATAGCGTATATGCTCAGGGTCAATTACCACTATAAAATTTATATCATTATAAGAGATGCCAAAACTCACAGTCTTTAAAGCGCACACTAAAATACCATCTCTTTTCAAGTGCAGGGTGACAAAATCCTGATAGGTAAATGCTCTATACCGCTTGTCAATATAATCACCTAATACTGCTTTCGTCTTATATAATGTGGTGCTATCTTTGAGATATCTTTTCAGTTCTAATAACTCAGTTATCTTCCTGTTGTGAAATTTCTTTATTAACATAATCCAGTTGTATATCAATGCAAGTATGAGATATATACCTAGGCCAATGAACTCAAAAAAAGCGTAAGCCAACAAAGGCAACAGCATATAGAATAATGAAAATCTTGTATATCTTTTTGAGTATAAGAAACTCATTAAAAACCTCCAACATTCTAACCATTATACCCCTTCCAACCCTTTTTATGCCAGTGTTTTCTGTTTTTCTTGACTATTCGCAACCCCTCAGTCGCTCTTCGAGCACCAGCTCCCTGTCTTTTCTGCTTTCAAAAGCTTTATTGCAAACCAAACAAAACATCAAAAACTAACAATCGCATTGGAAGAGTTTTACTTCGCAAATTCTCTTCTTACACTAGGGGCGCTCATTCGTGCATAAGCTATCTTTTGTGGAAATAAATTTTCTCCCCTGAGGGGAGATGTCGTCCGCAGACGACAAAGGGATAAAGGGTGTGGGATGGAGTCCCACTATACACCCAGCCGCCGAAAAGTTTGATAAAAAGATATAGTTTGACGGCGTTCGGGGTGGTCAAATCGATATAATAAAAAACCTGCAAGCAATACTCACAGGTTAAAGTGTAAAATTATAAATCAGTCGCTCTTATCCAACCGCTCTTCCCCGCTTTTTCTCCTTATCCTGATACATCCTAAAATCAGCTTTGGCCAAAATTTCATCCAAACAACAGTCACCCGAATCACATATTGCATACCCTGTACTGATGCATAAATCATATTTTTTTATCTTCTTACAGTTAAAATCGTTAAGCTCAGTGCTAATTCTATCATTTATTCTGCTCACAACAGCCTCGTCGTCAGTCTCAAGCAAAATAACGAATTCATCTCCGCCATATCGGCAGATCAAATCACAGGCTTTTACATTTCGCCTTAAAATAGAAGACATGATAATTAGCGCCCTGTCGCCTTCATGATGCCCGAAGCAATCGTTTATGTTTTTAAAGTCATCCATATCAACCAGGATAATTGAAAATCCGGTTTTTCGGTTTATTAAAAGATTCGCTCTGTGTTCCATTCGCTGCCTTGTCACAAGCCCGGTAAGAGGGTCGCGCTGCATTGAGTCTCTTTCCACCTGCAAAAATGCGATAAGTGTTGCAAGAACAAGCGCAGGCCATACTAGAAGCATGCCATAAATAAACATTTGCACTATGCCTGCAACCAAAGGAAAAAGCATAAATATGAATATAGACTGCAAAACTCTGCTGTTAATTTGCTCTTTATATCTAAGTGCTTTTATAAACAGACCGATAACCATAATATATGTCATAAGACCTATGATTATTACTCCAGGGCCGCGGGAATAAACGTTATTTTTATCGATTGTAAAAACAAATCCTGTCCAAATGTTTATAATAATCAATATTGCTGAAATATATATGGGAGTCATATACCATTTGAAACGGCGCTTAAGTTTGCCCGTGTCTCCGAAAATCTTATAATCTACATAACTTACCCAAGCAACTGCAGGCAGCGCATTGCAAAGAAGCAAAACAGAATTTGTAATAACGCTTATCTGATGTCCCCACATAAGCGAAGTTCCATTGAGCGCCCATGTTACTCCCTCAAGTATGTTTACAATAGACAAGCTGTATGCGACAAAACGAAAGAGATTTGATGATATGTCATTTCTTTTGTTAAATCGGCGTATACTCGCAATAATATATATAAGTAAAAATTGCGCGTAGATTATTAAGTCAATGTCTCGAAATATTCCCATTCAGTTCCCCGGCAAAAGCAAAGTAATCGCCATAAAAGAGGCGTATTATTTTATATAAACAGATATTTAACATCTTAATCAATATACTATAAATACTAAATAATTTAATGTACAGCAGTGTATTGTCCGTATATATTGATAATATAATTGCATAAAGTTCATAAATAAAAAACCCGCAGCTTTTTTGCCGCAGGTCATTAGTCATATTTATAATCTATTCTTTTAACCTCTCCATAAAATTCAGCAATCCCCTTCCTATGTCCTCATCTTCTGAATAATAAGGAATAATCCCCCGCTTCCGGAAAATAGCTTCCTGAACAGGATTGTACTGCGGAAGGAAAATATATGAGTTCGGGCGGGAGTTTTTACAGTTTGTATCATCCCAAAGTTTGTTGAGCTTGTAAAATAGATAGCGGAGATTAATATCCGTCATCGAGTAGCCTATAAAAAGGATTATCTTACCCAAAATATCACTGCGGAATTTGATATCCAACGGTGTCTCAAAAGATAGGCGCTCAAAGTACGATGACTCAGTGAGCACAATCGACTTGTCATCATCAAAATCGCCGTTAAACTTTACTATCTGAGTGCGGTTCGGCTCAATGTTTAATATATCGGAAACGTTTTTTATTTTAGTATAAGGCTTCTTATAATAGTCAAATGCATTTTCTATCCAACGGTCATAGTTAGTGGTGTATATGATTGGAAAATCCAGTTCAACCAGTGCTTTGTGTATGGGTGAATCAGCAATGTCTATAGACGGATTGTGCCAAGCACGGTCAAGATAGCTGCGAAACGTGCCTATACTGCCTTTTACTATCTCATAATATTCAGCTAGCTCAAGATAGTCTCCATAAGTATAAAATTCTTCAGGATCATACCCTAACTGGACTGCCATTGACATTATAACTTCTTTCCATGACGGAAGTCCCAGGTTTTTTGATGTTCCGGCACCACAGAAAAGAATTACATTTTTGCGCTTAATTGCGTCTTTAAGCTCTTTGTACATTACTATTGACATTCATATTCCCCATATAATTTAGTGACAAAAATATTATAGCATAAACTGGTATTTAAGAGTGGATTTTCTAATGTATAAAATAAAAAACCTCAACCTTTAGCTGAGGCAGTATAAAATTCATTATGGTATTGGTCCGTATAAATCAAAGAAATCAATATACTCTGAGCCGCCGGGAGTAGTTATCTTTGTATCAACAAATATTACATATTCATAGTCAGCAACATATTCCCAATCAATAAGCTGAGTTTGATTGGGAGTTGTGTAATTATTATACCAATGCAGATAGCCGGGTATAAAAGGTCCAAAATGATAAGTTTCATAATCAAGCTCATGGCTGGAAGTCAGATACAGGTCATAGTCATAGTAATAGAAATCTCCATCAACATGATATTTCATCTCACTGCGAACTAAATTATATCTATACCAAAACTTCGGCAACGTATAATCAATGCGTCCGAACCCGCTTTCGTTTCCTGCCGTTCTTAACATATAGTAAACGCGGTAGTCCTTGCCGTTTGCCCATGTTCCGCAGGATAAGCCAATGTCAGTTGCGCTGCCGCCCTGTACCCATGTTTCCTGTTTGAATGCACCGTTATCCTCGTTGTAAAATTTCATAAACGAATATTCATCGGATAATCCGCCTGCAATGTCATCTGACAACACAATAATATAAACCCAGCCGTCAATATCCGTTTTAACTGACACCGTTGCTCCGTTGTCGCCTATTTCCTTTACATATGGATAGCCTGCTGACCAATTCATGACCGCAGTTTTTCTGTCATACTGCTCAGAAAACATCTGCTTGAATTCTTCCATTGTAGTTACATGGTTGCGCCTTCTGAATACGCTGCCCAAAACTGCAGCGCGCATATCTTCGCTCAGTAAGTTAAGCATTTCCGCTTCCGAAGACAGCTCCTCCGTCTCAATCATCGCCGAAAACATAGCGTTTTCATCCTCTGAAGACTGTATTGAGCTAAGCCCCCCTTCTGCAAAGGCTGCCGAAAAGAAAGACATAACTAAAACTAGAGTCAATATTGAGCCAAAAATGATTCCAAGCTTATTTTTCACTATAAGCTCCCTTTAAAATAGTTGTTTAATTTTTTATCTGTTTAAAAATGATAACACAGAAAACATTTTTTTGAAAATCCATTTTGGAATAAGAAGCATTTTTCTTTTATAAATTTCTAAGTTGTGTTAGAATTCGTTTATGAAAATACTTATTACAGCATTTGAGCCTTTCGGCGGCGAAAACATAAATTCAACTCAGGAACTTATTTGCCTTCTTCCTTCCAGTATAAATGGCTTCGACATAGACACAATTTTTTTGCCTGTTGTATTTGACAGATGCGCAGATGTTTTAGAGGCGAAAATGGAATGTTCGGATTATTCCGCTGTAATCTGCCTAGGTCAAAACAGTTTGGCGGACAAGATAAACGTTGAACGTGTGGCAATCAATGTAAAAGACGCACGTATCGCCGACAACGATGGTATAAAGCCTGCTGACGAGCCAATAGTTGATGGCGGAGATGCCGCATACTTTTCTACCCTTCCTATAAAAGATATGGTAAAAGCTTCGCTTGACGTAAATGTCCCTGCGCAGGTCTCAAACTCTGCTGGAACTTTCGTTTGCAACAACATCATGTATCATCTTCTTCATTTAACAAAAATGAGCAATACAAAAGCGGGATTCATTCACATCCCGCAGACTCCGGCTCAAGCCGAATATAACAGCTATCCTTCCATGGACTCAGCAACAGCCGCAAAAGGCGTTGCAGCCATGATTTCAGCTTTATAGGCTAATTCTTTTCGTATATAACAACGACATTTCTGCCGCTTTCTTTTGCGGAATATAGTGCTTTATCAGCTCTTGATATGAATTCCTGCAAAGTTCCGTCTGCTGTTGGCATTCCGCTGTATACGCCAAAGCTCAGTGTTACATACGGCTCAACAGGTGAATTTTTATGCTCCATGTTAAGCCTCATCACTTCTTCTCTTAACATATGCGCAAGTGCGCTGACTTCTTTCTTTTCGTATCCTTTTATAAGTATGGCAAATTCCTCGCCGCCATAGCGCGCAAGCATACAGTCATCCGGAAGGAGTGTTTTTAGCCTGTTTACTATTGTAACCAAGCAGTCATCGCCGGCAAGGTGTCCGTATGTGTCGTTGTAGCATTTGAAGTGGTCAATATCTATCATAATAACGGACATTATGTCTTCCGCATCTGAACACTGCTGGAAGAATTCATCCGCCATCTTGTCAAACATTCTTCTGTTAAATATGCCGGTAAGTCCATCTGTCTGAGATAGAAATTCCAGCTTTTTGTTTGCTTCATTAAGCATCTTGTTTAAAGCTTCAAATTCTACGCTTTTCCTTTTTACTTCCTTATGACTCGTATATGATTCTACTCTGTATGAGTACATAGCATATCCCGCAACCAAGGATATTGTTGCTGCCACGGACGAGTTAATATATGCCGCAAACAAAGCTTCATCAGGATATACGTTTGTTACTGCTATAAAAAATATGACCTGAAGCGAAGTAAGCATTATTGCAAATTTTAAAGGATTCATAATTGCAATCATACCTATCGCCATTAAAGCCAAGATATATGACGCCATGCTATTATCAAGCAAGGTGATTCCCATATTCCATCCGACTATAAAGAATATATATGCATAAGCAAGATATATTGCTTTTAGCTTAATTTTCTTTTTGTGCAGGAAATCGCTGAAAATGAGCAGGAATATTGTATTTACCAAAATAAATACACTGTACATCCTAATATACGGATCTTCGCTTAGCTGTGTTCCGTTATTTACATTATAAATAAGATAAAAGGTCAAGACGAAAACCTCAATAACCATAGTGGCTATGCAGACCATCTTGCCTCTTTTAAAATTCAGTTTTAAATTTTCAAGCCTGAACTCATCATCTTTTATGGGTTTCATAGATTGAAAAAGTTTTTTCACACTGTTCATGAATAAAATCCTTCAAACAACTTTACGTTATTCTAACATAATTGAGAGTTGTTTAACACTTTAAACTTTTCAGTGCATCATTATTAATCGAGAAATTAGTTTGCCAAGGTTGTCGATTTATTTGTATCTATATTCCTATAATATACCTTTTTTTATAAATTTACTAATATTAATATCAACATATGTTAAAAATATAATAACTTTGCACGATATAAAATATAGAAGTATAATATTTAGATCGCCAAACTTTCACAGCTGACTACCTTTTTAAAGCCGACATTTATTATAACCCCCCATGTAATTAATCGGAGTGTTTTATGCGTTACATTGAATATGATCCAATATTCAGAAAGCTGGAAGAAAAACTTAATGATGCTGAATATATAACATTTTCCACAGCTGTGCACAACAAGGTCACAGCCAGAACAGTAAGCCATGTAAACTCTGGCCTTGATGTTATGTTTCTTACCAGAAGCGTCAGCGAAAAGACACAGCAGCTTAAACTAAACCCTTATGTAGCTTTAGCACTTCCAACTATACAAATTGAGGCAGTAGCCAGAATATGCGGCAGCCCGCAAAAAGAAAGCAACTCAATGTTTTCTCTTCTTTATAAAGAAAAATTCCCCAGGTATTATTCTTATCTTGCTACAAAGCATGATGCAGTCGTCATAAAATGTGAGCCAAGAAAAATTACGCTCTACACATATGAAGACAATCATCCATTTCGCTATATTCTTGAAGTCGATCAGAAAATAGCCTATAAGTTGGAAGAATAACCGATAAATTATTCTGCTATACAAAAAGGACAGCTTCAGCTGTCCTTTTATCTTATGTATGCTGTTACTACATTTTCTTCATGTAATATACTTTTATAACGCCCGTCAGAAGCATCTGAAATGATGCCGCCGCAATAAGAGTGTAGAATACATATGAATTGTAGTATCCGGCTACAATACCCGCCACAATCATAATACAAGACATAATAAGAGTCATGGGAAGTCCTGCTTTTCTTCTGATCTCTTTTGTTCTTTCATCATTTTCTTTTATATATTCAAGCTTTAAAGCTTCTTCATTGTTTAATAGTCTCCTGTAGCGGAAAATCACATAAACGCCAACCAATATCAGCGCAGATGCTATCCCGCCCTGAAAACCGACCATAAATCCTTCTTCCATCGTAGTGCCGTCTGCAAAAAAGTGATTTGCCAGTATTATTGCTGCACATAGCAGCGTCATAAATGATATTCTTAAAATTCGCTTGTTTATTAGTTGTCTAAATTCTTTCATAATGTCTCCTCATCGATTTCCGAAAAGTCAAATACCTCTTCAATGCTCATGCCGAAATACTTTGCTATCTTATATGCAAGCGCAAGTGATGCTGTATACTTATCCACTTCGATTGACGTAATTGTTTGTCTCGTGGTTCCGACTGCATAGGCTAGCTTTTCCTGAGAAATCTTTCGCTCTTTCCTTAGCTCTTTTATTTTGTTTTTCATAATCAAATATCTTTCGTTTTCTATCTTTGCAAAGCTTACTTTGCATAATATGGCAATATTATTTGTTTTTGTCAAGCTAGCTTTGCATTTTTCTTAATATTTCTTTCACGTGTCCCTTTTATGGAACACATCAGTTGCTATTATATAGCTATAACACACACCCACTTTTACAGGGGCACCACATAACTCACCACGCCCCTACCCCCATTTATACTCCCGATAATTCGGGAGTATTCTTCATATTTAGTTTATAAATTTGAATGATTTAAAAACTTCTGTTACAATCTCTTATGATTTAAGGGGGAAATATGTACGCAGACCTTCACATGCACACAACACACTCAGACGGCACCGACACACCGGAGCAGATATTGCATCTTGCAAAAAAAGCAGGTTTTAAAGCTATAGCAATAACAGACCATGACAGCATTGATGGCTCTAAGCGTGCAATGGAGATATCCGACAGTTTCGGGATAAAAGTTATTCCGGCTATTGAGCTTACCACCATGTTAGACGGCGAGTTTGCGCACATCCTTGGATATAATGTTGATTTTAAAAGCACCATACTTCTTGATTACATTAAAAACTCCACAGCCAATATGACTGAAACCACGCGCCTTAACTTCGAAAAGGCTAAAGAAGACGGTCACTATGATTATTCGTGGGACAGAATAAAGGAGCTTTCAGCAAACCGAAGCTATATCGGCGGAACTAGCGTACTTAAATCCATGAAGCATGATAAAATCAGCCCTGATATTACATACAGAGTGCTTTTCGCTGACTATTTTTCAGCGCGCGGGAAGTATCATATAACATATAAAATAAACATACCATATGACGCCATCGATACAATACTCGCAGTTGGCGGAACCCCTATAATTGCGCATCCGAAGTTGGTTGGCGACGATTCGGTAGTTGAGTCTCTAGTAAAATACGGCGCAAAAGGCCTTGAAGCATATCATCCCACCAACAACAAAGATGATGAAAGAAGATATATCAAAATGGCAAAAGCTCTAGCGGTAAATATCTCCGGAGGCACTGACTGGCACGGAGACAACAGCGCACCGTATATTACGCACTTTGGAATGCGCGGCCTTACAAAGGAAAACTATCTTAAGCTTTTCCCGTAAGCTGTATATATATTTAGTTTTTTATGCATTTTCCAATATTTAATGGATTTTTGTGTAATATGTTTAGTTTTTTAGTCAAATTAATTAGATGATTATCAGAAAGTGTAAATTTTATGTTTATTCTTGCGATAATTGTTTAGATAGATAATTAGTATATATAATAGTTAAATTGATGCACAATAAAATAATATGAAACACGGAGCAGTACATTGAGCATCAAAAAAATCTTATCCAACAAACTTTTCACAATCATACTTCTTTATATCGTGGCATTTGTTATTGTTGCAACCCTTTATGTTACAGAGCGCAACACTATTCACGAAGATAATCTTAATCAGGCTTTGTCTCAGATAGAGTCCACAAAGTCCGGCATCATATCCCAGATGGATTTGCTTGATACTCTTTATATAAATCAAGTTAAGGCCAGCATGAACACATTCGTAAGAAACGGCCTTGAAAAAGGAACGCCTTCTTTAGGATTTGCTGTTTCATTTGCAGACAAAAAAGTGCCTAACCTGATGCTGGGTGAATCAAGTGTAGTTAAAAATTATGAACTTGTGGATATGCACACAGACGATGTGGGCGGAACCGCAACACTTTTTGTAAACAGCGGCAATGAGTTTGTACGTGTCAGCACAAACGTTATAAAAGACGACGGTTCAAGGGCAGACGGCACGGTTTTAACCAAAGGAGGCAAGGTTGAAAAACTTATTCTCTCCGGCTCTCCCTACTATGGTCTTGTAAACATACTTGGCAAACCTTATCTTACGGGATATGAGCCGATGTACGATGCGCAAAACAAAATAGTCGGAATATGGTATGTAGGCTATCCTTTGGAGCAGATAGATTCACTTTCTGAAAGCATCAAAGGCAAAAAGGTTTTTGACAACGATTTTTACGTCATAACAAATGAGCTGGGAACAATAATCGCAAAGTCAAACGACATGAGCGACGAACAGCTTCTTAGCATAATAGCATCTTCCGAGTCATCGGATGAATGGACGGTTTCCACCGCTACTTTTGAAAAATGGGGATATAACCTTATAGCGGGAGTTAAAAACTCGGACATCAAACAGGCCGCAAGCAAAAAGAGCTATGAGTTCCTGTTTAACATAGGCATAATCTTCGTTCTGTTTTCGGCATTTATAATATACTTCGTTATAGCAACCGACAGAACAAACAAGAAGATAGCTGTTGCAGCCAAGAAACTATCAGCTTCTGCGGATTTTGTTACAAACACTTCCGTAAGCCTGAATGATTCAAGCGTTCTTCTTTCAGAAGGATCAACGCAACAAGCGGCAGCTATTGAGGAAACTTCCGCTACCATGGAAGAAAACTCATCCATGATAAAGCAGAATGCAGAAAACACCAAGCATGCCAATAATCTTTCAAGAGAAGCTATATCTTTTGCAGAGGAAGGCTCAGGCAAAATGCAGGACATGCTTACATCAATGGATAAAATCAAAAAATCTTCCAGCGATATAGCAAAGATTATAAAAGTTATTGACGACATCGCCTTCCAGACCAACATGCTCGCACTCAATGCAGCAGTTGAAGCTGCAAGAGCCGGCGATGCAGGACAGGGCTTTTCTGTAGTTGCAGAAGAAGTCCGAAACCTCGCCCAAAAGAGCGCGAAAGCCGCAAAAGACACAGCGTCGATAATCGAAGAAAACATCACACTTTCAGAGCAGGGCGCAAAAATGAGCGACGATGTTAACCATATGCTGACTGAGATTATGGATAAAACAGATGGAGTCAACAAGCTGATTGAAGAGATTACCGCTGCAAGCGAAGAGCAGGCTCGCGGATCTTCACAGATAACAGAGGCTATAAGCCAGATGGATGTTGCAATCCAAAATACAGCTTCTACAGCTCAGGGAAGCGCCACAAACGCAAAAGAACTGATGCAGCAGGCTCACGCTCTGCAGGAAGTTATTTCAGAGCTTAACAAGCTTGTAAACAGCAGCAGCAAATAACATTAAAGAGTCATAAAGAAACATCCTCCAGGAGGGTGTTTCTTTTGTTTTACACTGACTTTACATAAATCCACTTGTTTTTAGACAGTTTTTATATATTTTATCGTATTATATTGTCTTAATATCTCATTTTTGTTTTCTCGGGTTATATTTTTGTAAATACTATTGTGAAAGTATTATCATAGTGCTACCATAAAATAAAAAGGTATTCATTATGTATGCAGACTTACACATCCATACCACTCACACCAAAGGCTCTGACGACCCTATAAAAGTTCTGCGGCTTGCTGCTGAAAAAAACATTAATACAATTGCTATAACAGACCATGACACGGTTGAAGGCGTACGCGAAGCGCGCAAACACTCACATGGATATAATATTAAGCTCATAAACGGTGTGGAGCTAACCACCACATATCAGGGAAAAGACATTCACATACTAGGATATCACCTAGACATTAACTCCCCTTGTCTTAAAGAATACTTCTGCGAATCAAAACAGGCAAAAACAATTAATACACAGCTTAATTTTGCCAAAGCTCTGAAAAACGGCGATATTAAATACAGCTGGGACAGAGTAATGGAACTTAATCCTAAAAACAATGAGATTTCAGGCATAAACGTCATTTACGCCATGAATCATGATAAATATCAAGCACCAAAATACAAAAGCAATTGGGAATTTTACCGTGACTATTTCTGCATAAACGGCAAAAACTATGTAATAACCGAGCGCAAAACACCGCATGATGCTATTCATGTAATTAAAAAATGCGGCGGCGTACCTGTACTCGCCCATCCTGCTGCAATCGCTGACGACAGGATTGTTCAGAGATTTTTAAAGTACGGTGTTCTTGGTTTGGAAGTGTACCACAGCAGCCATCTTCCCGAAGACAGCGACAGATATCTTAAAATGGCACAGGAATATAATATGTTTATTACCGGCGGTTCGGGATGGTATGGTCAGGATAGTCCGAAAAACAAATCAGAATTCGGCGTACATGGCCTAAAACACGGTGCATATGGCATCTTAAGGGTTGAAAACAAAAAGATTGTTTAGCCAGAAATGATCGTTATTGTTTATTTGCCCCGTCTTCCATAAAATCAACTACTTTTCCGCTTGCATATGAACGGCCTTCGTCAGTCAGCATGTCACGAAGGTTTAAGATAAGCTCGCGCAAAAAATCCCAAACGGCAGAAGCCGCTTTTTTTATTGCAATTTTCACAGTATCCAAATTCAGCTTCATTCCCTTTAGGCTTTTAAAGCTTTCTTTTATATTTCCCGAAGAACTCCCTCCGGACTGAACGGAAAAGCTGAAAGTTCCCATGCCGGCTCCTGCTGATGCTCCTACAGACGGCAGCCCGGCAAGCGCAACTGCTACTGAAACCAGAATCGAGCTTACTGCAACCTGCATCCCTCCCGATGTCACTGGCAAATCTGTTTCATTTTTATATGACTTGCTTCTTGACGATGAATCCGAGTGCGAACCGGAGTCATGATGATGGTCTTCGCTATAAAGTGATTTCTCTTCAGTAGGGGTTTGTTCCTCTCCCCTTCCAAACAATCCGCCCGAAGACTGAGTTGGAGAAGGTGTTGTTTTGGGAGTTTCAGTCGCAGGCTGCTCAGTGTTTTCTTCATAGTTTAATAGTTCATCGGCCTCAAGAAACACACATGAATAAGCCATGCTGTTTTCAATCTGAATACCCTCGCCGCTTGTCTCAGTGTGCACAAGCATAATAAGAGGCTGAGAATAATCTTCCAGCAATATAAGCATACCCTCTACAAGCCCGCTTGCAGTCTTTTCCCCGCTTAATGCGGATACCGCTTCGGTATATGTACCCGAAATGAATGAAAGTCCGTTCGAAAAATCCTCACTTGAATATATGAGTTCATACACTCTTATGACAGAAACATCTTCCTTCAAAGCCTGCCTTATAATATATTCACATGAAGACAGCGTTTCCTGCATATTCTCAAAAAAGAACTGACTTTCCTGAATCACAACTCCTTGTAGTTCATATAAAGGTGCAGCAAAGCTTTCAGGAGCTTTATCTTCTATAAACTCTTCCACAATATACGGCTCAGGCGTCTCAAACGTAAGCTCCTCAAACGCTAAAGCCAAAAGTTCCTCGGGAATTTCTGTCGGAAGTTCCGATGGAAGCTCGCTTGGCAGTTCAGTCGGCAGTTCCGTTGGTATCTGAGTAGGAATCGATGTCGGAACAGAAGTCGGCGGCGCTGTCGGAAGCGAAGTAACAGACGGAGGTTCCATAGCCTGCGCTGCGCCTGCATATAAAGAAAATACAGCCAGAACAAATACAATTGTAATAAATAGCTTCTTCATCCCATTAACGCCCCCGCAATAAATGCAAATCCGGTTGAAAATGCCACGCCGAAAAAGAATGGAAGTGATTTTTTAATGCTCCAACTCTTAGTTCCTCGCCCCAAGTTATTGCCAAACAGCATGCCCGAAAGCGAAAGCGCCGTGCAATAGAACACTTCTGCCACATACCACTTGAATATAAAGAAAGCTGCAGCGCACAATACTCCCATCGGGATTATAATCAGCCAGATATCAAGAGGATGCTTGAAATCCTCTTTTTGTGCCTTTCCGTCTTTTACGAATGACTTGACTGCAAAAATATAGTACTGAACCTGAAACATAAATATAAAGGCTGAATATAAAAGAGTAATAAAAAACGATGTGCCAAAACTGCCGTATCCATATAGAACTGTCTGCAGAGCAAACACAAGCGAAAGCAATATAAATACTGCGGAAATAACTATAAGTTTTATAGTATTCTTGCCCACTTTTTCTCCTTTATAGTTCAATGAGCATTATAGCTCCCCACATACAAAGCATGAAAAACCCTATTACCGTTGTAACAAGCGGTGCGAAATACGCATTCTTTCCTCCCAGAGTTCTTATTCCCGAATATATTGGAAGCAGTGTGCATAAAAGGCCCGCCACACCAAAAGCAGCGGATGAGCCAGTGCCGAAAATCCTGTAGACAAATCCCAGAACGAGAGAAAAAATCATATAGGTGTGGCTCATTGCAATGCACACTGCAACATTAGAATACTCAATTTCTATTTTTGAAGCCTTCATTATCTGCAACACAAAATAGCTTACCAGGCCGACTGTCACATATCCTGCAGCAAAGCCAAGCAGTGATATGCCTATAATGCTTCCTGCTGAAACGTAATATTCCATAGCTCGGTCAAGCCCTGTCTGCATGAAAAACAGCATCCATCCAAATGACGGAAAGATGAGATACAGGTACCATTTATAATTTGTTTGTGAGTTTATGGCGCTTGCCGGATTTAACGCAAACAAAATGAATCTTTTGCTCTTTTTGATAAAAGATTTTAATGTGGGTATTACTGAATTTTTGGTAAAATCATTCATATCAACACAAAATAATATGTATGTGTATGTGCATCATATTTAATTATAGAATTGTATTATTTTATTGTCAAACCATCACTATTTTGCGAAAACAATTAGTGCACATTAAACAACTGAAATATTTAATACTTTTATATAAAATTTTTGAATTGACATTAGTGTTTATAGAGTTATAATGAACCCGAAAAATAAATTTTTTAAGGGATGGCGCTTATCAAAAAGAAGCTTAATCTTTCGATTTTTACCGGCACCGGCGAAGACCTTTCTGAAAAAGAATATGCTAAAAGCCGCAATTATTTTGTCCTGGAAGGTGCGCTTGCAACAGGCATCGGCACAATGGCAGGCGGAGTTATTATTTCAGGTATCTTAAAATATCTCGGTGCAACAGATTCCATCAACGGCATTATAAGCGGGTTTCCGGTTGCAGCCGGCATACTCCTTATATTCATGCCGCTTGTGTTTCGCAATCTCCACAGAGTAAAACTTACTGTAACGATATTTGCAGCGGTTCACAGGCTGCTGTTTTCGCTGATGCTTGCAGTTCCTCTAATATTCGAGGGCAGCGCTGCGCGCCTTTATGTGTTTGTCGGAATATATGCTCTTGCCTATATGCTGGGTACGTTTATAGGTCCCAGTGCATCCAACTGGATTGTAAGCCTTGTTCCTGCGCATGTAAGGGGACGTTATTTCGGGCTGCGCGAAGGTGTCATGATTGCAACAATGACTGTTATGTCAGTTGTAATAGGCGTTGTAATCGACAAAATGAAAGCTACAGGCAATGAAGCTTTCGGTTATTTCATCTGTACGATAGTTATATTCGTGTTCACTGTGTTTAACTTTTACTGTCTTGTTAAAATAAAAGAACCTCCTCAGAAACACAACAAAAATTCAATCACCCTGAAAAATATAATAAGAAAGCCTTTTATGAACCGCAGGTTCAGAAAGGTATTGATACTTACTGCCTTGTGGAGCTTCTCTTTACAGATAGGCGGTCCTTTCTTTTCAATCTATTTTTACTCAGTGCTTGGCCTAAACTACACCTACATCATGCTTATGAATGTACTGATGTATGTAATGCGCGTTTTCGCAGCTCAATACTGGGGACGGCTAGCCGACAAAAAAAGCTGGCCGTATGTAACGAAGCTTTCGCTTATAGTCCTCGGCATTGTACATGCAGGGTTTCTCTTTATGAATGAAAACACCTACACGATAATGTATCCCCTGCTTCAGGGACTTTCGGGAGTCGGCTGGGGCGGTGTCGCAATCTCTATGTTTAACATACAGTTTGACTATGCACCTGACGAAAACAGGCCGTCTTATATATCGCTTAACACAGCGCTTGCCTCCATAACAGGCTTCGGCGCGATACTTTTGGCATCGTTTATTGTTAGCCGTGTGGGAGGAACTGTCACATATCTTGGTTCAATGCCAATACACGGAATGCAGTATCTTCTATTTGCATCAGGCGTGTTTATTCTGCTTACAGCTTTATATGTGCACAAGGTGATAAGGACTGCTCATAAACAATAAAATGCTTTTATATGTTTATTTAATGCTTGTCATGATATAATCAAAATATTAATAAGCCTATAAAGGTAACTTAACTTATGAATTTTAATATCAGCACTTACAGTTTTATGACAATAGGGATTTTTGTTATTTTAGACTTGTTTGTGCTATTTTCCGTTATCAAAAACAAGCGTCAGTACTACCTACTGTTTTTGATAGCAGGAAATTCGCTTAGAATAGTTCAAAACATC
Source organism: Christensenellaceae bacterium (assembly GCA_963677605.2). Lineage (GTDB taxonomy): Bacteria > Bacillota > Clostridia > Christensenellales > UMGS416 > JAGLOK01. The sequence goes on from CAXXDX010000005.1 coordinate 205,499, forward strand.
TTTCTCCTGCAGCAAGGAGTCTTTTTTACCACTGCAACCAGCCTATTTTTTAATATATTTGACGTTATGTCCGTTTCTTTCTATATAGCGTGCATTGTGTCTATTTTAAACAGAAAGACAATGTTCCCTAAACGGCTTATTTTCCTAAACTCAGTAAATATCATCATTATTGTTTTAGGGATTTACGTTTTTGATAATATTGTGTTCAGAAGGCTTAGCGTACAGATAATAAACGTCAGCATAATGGCTATAGCATTATATGAAATATGGATTGCAAAAGACAAAAAGCTTTACAACTCATACAGGCTTACAGAAGCGATACTTATTCTTTATACAGGTTTTCAGTTTTACAGGATTATTCTTTTGTTTATGAATCTTCAGATGGATCTTACAAGCCAAGAAATACAAAACCAGATAGTATTAAATTCTATGATTGCTTTCATACACATATTCGCGATCAATTTCGCTACGCTGCTTTTGAGCGTTGACGTTTTAAACATCAAGATTCTTGAGCTTTCCATCCGAGACGACATGACAAAGATATATAACCGCAGGTTCTTTTTTGAGCTGTTGGATGACTATATCAACACAGTAAAACGCAAAAAAAGCTCATTTTCGCTTGCAATGTTTGATATCGATGATTTTAAAAAAGTCAATGATAAGTATGGACATGTTATTGGCGATCAGGTATTAATCGGCATCACAGACTGCATATCAAGCTGCGTAAGAGCCAGCGACGATGTTGCCCGATACGGCGGAGAAGAGTTTATAGTTCTCTTTAAAGATATTAATGAAACTGATTTGTCTCTGATACTAACCAGAATACTGACCGCAGTTCAGCTTATAAAGTTTAACGGAATTGATAGGCCTGTTACCATAAGCGGCGGAGCAAGCATTTTTTCATTTGATAATTTGCCCGAAAGTTCAGAACAGATGGTTGAAGATATAGACAATAAACTGTATGAAGCAAAAAGCGACGGCAAAAATCAGGTGGTTACCGACAACTTTGTGGTGAACGGAATAACTTGCCGGGAGTAATTTAGTAAAGAAGCTGAGTTGTTATTCTTTAGTTATATCTGCTTATTAACCGAAATGGGTTTAATCTAACTTGCTTTTTATACTTTTTGAGATAGAAAAGCATTTTAACATGCTATCCACCCCGAACGCTTTCTTGCTTTGAGTTTTTAGCGAACTATGCAGAAGCTGGGATTCTTTTTTTATTTTTTTCCGGCGGAGTCGCTTCGCTCCTCCGCGCTTTCTATCAACTAACCACTTCTACCTAAGCTGTATAAAGCATTAGTTTACACTAAAAAAAATTAATTTACTGCGCACAAAAAGTCCAGCAAAAAGCAAGGCAGACCGTTCTTTTTACTAATTATTTCTTTGTGTCACCGCGTCTGCGTTTTTATGAACCTTTTTTAAAAAAGGTTCCCTAAGCGGAACGTGATTCAGTAAAGATTAATGCTCTCTCTGTTTCATTTTGCAAAGCAGATAAATCTCTCTTACTGCATTTCATTCAACTTTCCACCCATAAGGTTGTTATCAGTCGTCCCTTTAAAAGATTTTTAAAAGCCAAAATCTTATAAAGATGCCAACTAAGTGTCAGTAATTGTCAGGCGTCAGTAAGAATTTTGCGAACAAGATTCTTTATAGCTGTGATTCTTTTTTATATTAATAACTATGAATAACCCTAGACTGCTTTATACTCCACATCAATAACAGCTTCTTTCATAATATCCTGTGCATCAAAATTTATGTTCAGCCAGTCCCCTTTTAGCTCTTTTGGGATTATAACCGGCATTCTGTTGTGTATAAACGCAATGCTATCCACCGGCTCACGCGTGAGGATTGTAAACACGGGCTTTTCACGCTCAAGCCTATAAATGCCTGCCATATACATCATTTTGTCTCCCAGAGGCTTTATAGCGTGCTTGATCTTGCCTGCATCCGTCTTCTGCCACTCATAGTAGTTGGTCGCAGGTATCAGGCAGCGGCGCTCCTTCAGGCTCTTTTTAAACATCCCCTTCTCGGCTGCCGTTTCGCTTCGCGCGTTTATCACCTGCTTTTTGTCATCCCATGGAGCGGTGAATCCCCACTTCATCATAAACGGCGTGGGTGCGAGCTTTTTGTTATTGGCAACTATTGGCACGATATCCGTAGGGAATATTTCTCCGTGGAGTTTTATCTTGGACAAATCATCCAGCGAGTCTATCTTGCGCTGGATTTCCTCGAGGATTTCTTCCAGCTCGTCATCGTCTATTTCATTGTCGATGTAGTATCTTCCGCACATGGGAGGCCTCCTTGGTATTATTTATTATCTAAGATTAAATTTATCAGCTATTCGCTTATACTTATTATAAGCACCTACATTTTCTAAACCGCCCCAATACTTTATTATATCATCTACCATGTCATCTGTAAGATTAGCCCAAACTCTTTTCTTTGATATCTTATTTGACCAAAAAACAGAAGAGTATCCTTTAACATAAAAAACAACTACGCCTGAAAAATTAAAATAAGATCCCATATGAATGGAAACCTCTTTTATATCCAGCCATCTTAATTTAACAGTATTTTTTCTTGACTTATATATTACTCCGTTATCATCAATTTCAATAGTTCCCCTGCATTTACTTTCTAGAAATAAGTTTATTAAACCCATATAGCCATAAACAGCAAAAAATCCAAATGTAATAATGCCAAGAATTCTCCATACAATTTCATCACTAAAATTTCCGCTAAAAATATAAAACAGCACCAAGGCACTAAATAATATCGGACCTATGCTATATAATACATAATCTATTAGTTTTATCTTCTTCCTCTGATAGTGTTTCATGCATTGTCCTTTTTCTTGATTTTTCTTCTCTGCTTTTCGTCTCTCGCCTTTTTATACTTGTTATACTCCTCTTCCAGTCCTATTCCACCAATCCAATACTTTTTGATTTCGTCTAGCATTTCGTCAGTAAATTCTGAACAAATGAATTTATCATTAATCTTTGCAAATTTCCATCGTTTATGACCTCTGCCAACAAAACTTACTACTCTATTGAACTTAAAATAGTATCTATCTGTATTAATATATACATCCTTTACCTCATGCCATTTCATAAAAGCTGTTCTGTTAATAGCATTAAATTTTATTCCATCGCCAGTGATTTCAATTGTTCTGTCAAACACCTTAAAATAATGCAAGTAACCCAGACAACCTAAATGGGTCAAAACAAGACTAGCAAAAAATATAACACCAATAATTTTCTCTACCGGATTCGAGTTATCAAATCCTATATCAAATATAATCATAATTAACAGCACACTATAAAATGCCAAACAAGTAATGATAAAAGGATATAGAAATTTCTTTGAATGCCTACACTGATAAAACTTCACGCACACCTCTATATAAATATTATTCCCCTTATTCTACCACAAATACCCAATTATTCACAGCGGCATTCCATCCTTAGGCCGATATGAACAACTCCCCCACGTGCCGCCAATCATCGGGTCGATGTCTTCCGTCATAAGCTGACCGCGTAAAATAGCTCGGTTGCCATAGCGAAGGCGAATGGCGTCAATGGTCAAATCAAGCCGCTCCTTTTTTATCTGCAAATCAACCGGCTCGAATATGTCGCCCTGAACGTGGTTGCCGTCCGCGAGGTCGCTCATGCGGATGCCAATCTGACGGATGGGCTTTCCGTCCCACAGCTCATCAAACACTTTGCACGCGCGCATGTATATCTCGCCCGTGTTGTTTGTGTGCGTCAAAAACTTGTGCTGCATTCCGAAGCGCTCAAACTTGCTCGTCGTGTAGTGCACATGCGTCACTCTTCCGCGGAATCCGTGCCTGCGCAGGCGATAACCCACAGTTTCGGATATGGAAAGCAGCGCGTGGTGTGCCAAGTCTAAAGTTTCTATGTCAAAGGCGATAGTTCCGGAGTTTCCTACGCCCTTCATGTGTTCTTTTCCGGCAGGACCAAGAGGCTGAAAAAAGCTCGCTCCGCCTTTGTCACGCTCCTCGTATACGCCGTTTGCGAAGTTCCACAAAAGTTCGCCGTTGGACTTATGCACCGCGCGCATAATCTTGGGATCGGCCTTTGCAAGGTCGCCAATGGTGAAAAATCCCATGCGTTTCATGTGCGCTTCCATACGTCTGCCAACCATGTAAAGGTCACCGATGGGAAGCGGCCACATCTTGCCTTGCACCTCATCCTTCCAGAGTGTGTGTACCTTGTCCGGCTTTTCAAACTCGCAAGCCATTTTAGCCAGCAACTTGTTTTCGGACACTCCGATGTTGACCGTAAACCCAAGCTCGTATTTTATGCGCTCGCGTATTTCGTTTGCCATTGAAACAGGCTCGCCGAACAACCTGAAGTTTCCTGTATAGTTTAAAAAAGCCTCGTCGATTGAAAACTTCTGCACATCAGGCGAATACTCCTCCAGCATCTCGATTAATGCACGCGATGCTTTAAGATACGCTTCGTGCATTGGGTGGACCACGATAAGGTTGTCGCCCGCCTTTCGGCGAGCCTCCATCAGGCTTTCGCCGGTATTAATTCCGAAAAGCTTCTTTGCAGGTATGCTCTTTGCGAGCACTATGCCGTGTCGTGTCGCCTGTCTTCCTCCGATGACGGCAGGCAGTTCGCGCAGGTCAAAGTCTGCGCCGTGGGTCAGCAAATGTACGGCGCTCCACGACAAAAAAGCCGAGTTTACGTCGATATGAAAATAGCAGGTGTTCATAATAATCCCCTCTTATGTTTCACCCACCATAGTTATTTTAACACGAACATATGTTCTATGTCAATGTTGTATTTATGCTTATATATTATGCTATAATTGTTATATATTTATATTTTTTATCCGTGAAACATTTTTACCCCTTTGTTTGTTATATAGGTGAAAGGAGCATTGATGACAAACAATCAAAAAAGCGAGCTTATTCAAAACTGGATGCAAAGCTACGGAAAACTCGTATACTCTGTCGCATATAAGATAACACTCAATGCACAGGATGCGGAGGATGTTTTTCAGGATACTTTCTCCAAAGCGTATTTTAAGCTGCCAAAGCTTGCAACTCACGGAAACACCCAGGCATGGCTGTGTATGACTGCCAAAAATGACGCACTTAACAAAGTGTCCTCATCGTGGCGCACCAAAGTGGAGCTTACTCAAACGCCTATGGACATTGCGTCAGAAAGTTCAGTCGGAAGTGAGATAGTTTCGCTTATCAAAAAGCTTCCGCATTCCTACAGGCAGTGTATTTGGCTCTACTACTATGCGGGCTATAAGACGCATGAAATTGCAGAACTTTTGTCTGTGCCGGATGCCACAGTGCGCACAAGACTTCGCCGCGCAAGAGCGCACCTTAAGTGCGATCTTAATCAGACTAACGGGGGTAAACAATATGAATATTAATGATAATAAACTAAATGAACTGATGAAAAAAACTCAGAATACAATTCAAAGAAAAGTTCGTCGCAGAAGATATATACTCTCTTCTTCCCTCGCCGCGGCAGCTGTTGTTGCCGTAATAGGTATACTAAGCCTTGGTGTAGGCAATTCACCTGATATGGTTATCGATAATTCTTTTGATTACGTTTTATTCAGTAAAAACAACAATACTATAATCCAAGATGTTGATGAATGGTCTGAAACGCGCAGTATAAATAAGATTGATTTCACGGCTTCAATAAAGCCTCACAGCATATTACTGCCGGAAAACTTAAATTTATCCGATGCAAAACTATATCAGGTTTCAGGCTATGAATTTTCAGAAGAAGATGCGTTCGGCCTTGCAAAGTACTTTTTGAATGAACCATTTTTCCCTGTAGCATTTACAGCAGACGATTATCCTAATGTGCTGAAACTGTTTGAGAATATGGATACTTCAAATTACTCGGATACCGAACTTATTGAATATAAAAATCAGATGGAGATTTATAAAAGTATTGTAGAAAAAGAAAACTTACCTTCTATGTTTGGTCATGTCGGTTCTCCCAGATACGACGTAGAGGCATACTATTATGCATTTAGATCAAAAAGCAATGAGAGTATGTCATCGTTTTTAACAATCTACAATAAGTACAACAATTTCGTTTATCCTTGGGTTTCATATGTTCGCGCTGAAAACTGGTATGAGTTCAAAGAAATTAATGATATAAATGATATTGCCCTATCAGACAGACAGCAGGTTTTTTATAAAAAGGCCTATGATGCAGCTGCCTCCGCTGTTGAAACTTTTTCTGATAACATGGTTTTAACCAATGCTTTACTTGCGGAAAGAACTAATCTATATTCTTCGCCTGAATATTCAGAAAATAAAGGTGTTAAAGACTCTAGCAGCATAGATAATATGGCAATAGTGTTTTATTTTGCAAAACAATATCCCTTGGCAGGCATTGACGGGATTAACGCCTTTACAATTACAAAATATAACCCAGCTGATGAGAGCATTAAGATAACTGTTGATAAAGACGGTATAGCATTGTTTTCCTGGGTAGGAAAATCAGACATTATGGATGAAGTTGAAATAGTAAAACCAAGCATAAGCTTAAATGACGCAATTTTAGTTTATAAAGATAACGTATTTAACATTAATATGCGCGATACCGATATTTCAAAGATTGAAATCGAGATAGATAAGATTGTATTTACCTTCAAAAACATAAAAACCTCTGAAGGAAATCAAATTGTTCCAACATATTCATTTTTCGGCACTCAAACAGCAACAATCGATAAAAATGATAAATCAAATTCAGTATATAAAGATTTTGTCCTCATAGTAAACGCAATCGACGGCTCAATCATCCAATAACACTACTATAACTCTACAACATGATAACAATCCGTGTTCACTTCGGATTGTTTTTCTTTTCAGAAAAATCGAACATAAAAAAAGGGACACCGCCCCTCTGCAGTGTCCTAACCCTCAATACCCATAAAATTAAAACGTCAATAAATATAAGTCAAGTGTTGAAAATTGTCGTTCGGTTGTAAGTCGGCTATGTTCAGTCGTATTGCATTAAGTCGGTTTATTTCTGCCGCATTCAGCAGGTGAGAAATCTGTCCGGAAATGCTTTTACAAACTTTGCGATATCATTTCCGACTGTCATCACCAAGATTTCGCTTTCTTTTAGCTCATCTGCAGCATTGTCTTTTAAATCTCTCGTCTTGTTTATTAACATCATATATATCCCCCAGGGAGCAATTCCCTATACCCTTTTGATTTAGATGCCCGGCATATCGCCGGGCGTAGATAATTATTGACTTTGATAGTCGTCTATGTGAGTTGTCTACCTTCAATATCTACCCAAGAGGGGCAGGCTTTCTACAAACAAGACTTACTAACTAACTGTACCTCACGTGCTATAAGCCTGCCCCCGCGGTCTTCTTTAAACTTGTCAGCCCATTTGATCGACTATTTGCTGTACCCTATTTTATAATTATAGGCGGAACTGCTGATAATAATAATACCGCTCCTAATACACCCTATTGAAGAAAAACCAATTTTGTGCAGTCCCGCCCAAGCTTTGTTACCTATTTTCTTTTATACTTCTTCTTGTTAAAATATATTAATGAAAGTGTGCAATTATATATGTAAGTTTAAGTTGTGCACCGATTTGATATCTATTTCTGATTGTTTAACTTATCTTTATCTGTGATTTAATTATAATACTTTTCAATAATAATTTGAACCCCAAACTATCTTATTCACAAAAAATATACATAGAAAATATTCTTTGTCCATAACGTTGTATAATAGTATTAAACAATTACATATTCTTATAGATAAATTGTACATGTCAAAATTTTACCTATACATTGTATACGTTCTTTTTTGCTCTATTTTCAGCTTGATATACAGCAAAAAACACTGCCTTTGCAGTGTCTTTTGCATAATTGGTTTATTTAAAGCATCAAATGAGTGTATTTATTCCGATAGTTGCCAGTGGCTTTTTTTGCTTGCCGGATTCTTGCCGCAGCTGCTTTTTTTAGCCACATATTCTTTGCCGTCATAGGTTGTTACGTCGCCTTCATAATAGGTGTTATACTCATGCCATTGGTTGCCCAGCTTCTGCCAGTCGCTGCTGTGTCCCGGTATCGCGTCGGTGTCGTTGTGGCTGATGTAGTAATCGCCGTTCATCCAGACCTTTGTTCCTGCAAAGTAGCTGCATCCGAAGCCATAGTATTCATATGCATCGTCTCCGTTTGCCTGACAGCCTTCATCGTCATACCACTGCCATCCATAGCCGTGTCTCCACCGCCATCCGTGACCGCAGCCGTAACCATGACCATTGCCTCCGCAGTTTCCATTTCCTCCGTTGCCGTTTCCGTTTCCCTGCTGACCGCCCTCTTCCGAGTCGTCAGGATCTTGACCGCCATAAGATTCGCTATCCTCGCCGCCCTGCTGCGCTTCTTCGGACTCCGCTCCTCCGGATAGAGTCCACTTACACTTTACATTGTCCCATTCAAAAGCGCACTCTTCCTGTGCGGGTTCCACATCCTGCATCAAGTAGTTTTCATCTACAAGTTTGAGGATCTTTTCTTTGTGGCTTGATGTTTTTTCAAAAACTTCACTGAGTGCAATCCCGTTAAGCATTGCATACGCGTTTGTTGCATCATCGAGTACCAACAGTGAGTTGTAGTCTACCGTCTCTTTCGATTTGCCGAGAGCAATGTTGTAATGCGGCACTACGACACTTGCAAGTATCAGTATTATCGCAATCGAAACAACAAGCTCAATAAGCGTAAAACCTTTAGTATTCATTTTTGTGCCCTCATAATGTCTGTTATATTGCTTTTTCGCAATATGTCTTTATATATAATATTTAATAAACAAAAAATTATATCTTTAAACATAAAATTGTAATTTAAATCCAATTTTTTTATTAAATTATCCGAGCACATATTTTAAGGCAGCCTATGGATTATATATCATTTAAACTTATATTTTTGCAGCCTTTATTTTCATAGTAGATCAGCATTTCATCAATCTTCTTTTTATCATAGCTTGTAATGCAGTCTGCAAGCACATTAACACTGTAATCTGATTTGCGTAAATTATAGCAGGTTGACTTAACGCATATTGATGCATCCGCACCTGCTATAAAAAATTCCTCTATTTCATTTCTATTTATAAAATCCACAAAGCTTTCACTGGTTAACGCATTCGCCTTATATTTAGTAAATACATTTTGCGATGAAATTTTTAAATCCGAAGCCAGTTTAGCGCCATGAGTATCGGGTTTGAAGTTCCTTGTGCCGGGAGACAAATTTTCATGCCTGATATATACAATATGAATATTGTTCTCAGCTGCCCAATCAACAGCCCGATTGATGTTTTCTATAACTTCCTTATAGTTTTTTGTAATATCATTTTGAATGTCAATTACCACTAATGCTTTATTGTTCATAGTATTTCTCCTTAATTACTTTTCTTATATTACCTATTATACTCAGCAATTGTTGACATCTGTATGGCAACAATTCATAATGAAAGTAAGTTTTTATTGGAAAGGCGGTCTTCAGATGAAAATAGACAGGCTTGTAAGCATCATTATGATACTGCTTGATAAAGAGCGAATAAGCGCAAAAGAGCTTTCTGATATGTTTGAGGTATCGCCCAGAACAATCTATCGCGATGTTGACGCTATTAATATGGCCGGCATTCCTGTGCGCTCTACACCCGGTGTGGGCGGCGGTTTTGAAATCATGAAAAAATATAAAATCGACAGAAAAGTTTTTTCAACCGCTGATCTTTCAGCAATTTTGATGGGACTTTCAGGACTTTCAGGCTTGATGCGCGGAGATGAACTGGTAAATGCGCTTGCTAAAGTCAAAAGCTTTATTCCAGCCGACAGTGTAAAAGACATTGAGCTTAAGGCAAACCAGATATATATTGATTTAACTCCGTGGATGGGCAACAGGAATATACAGACACATCTTGAAATTATAAAATTAGCGCTGAATGAAAAAAGGCTGCTGTCATTTTTATATCTGGACCGTTACGGCAATAAGACGGCTCGAACTGCAGAGCCATATCAGCTTCTTTTAAAAAGCAGCAATTGGTACTTTCAGGGCTATTGCCGCACAAGAGCTGACTTCCGTATGTTTAAACTGTCGCGTATCTCAAACCTTAAAATGCTGGATGAATCTTTCGATTTGCGCGAATACAGTAAGCCTCATTTGGACTTTGACGATATTATAGAAACCATGCAGTCGCGAATTAAAATCCGCATTCATAAGTCTGTAATGGACAGAGTGTTGGATTTTTGTGCTTATGAATACTTCCTTGAAGATGGAGACGAACACTACATCGTTGACTTCCCTTTTATCGAAAATGATTTTTATTATAATATACTTTTAGGCTTCGGCGACAAATGCGAGTGTCTGGAGCCTTTGCATGTACGCTCCGAAATGAAAAAAAGAGTGAGTGATATGGCTCTCTTATATAATAATTAGACTATAAAAAAAGCCCTATAGAGGGCTTTTGAGTGTGTCGATAAAGCCGAAACACTCGCAGACTTTTGAAAAATCTTGCAAGACGACAATTAACGAATTGCAAATGAGCGTGGTTTACTGATTGTAAATGAGCGTATTTGCAATGAAGTTACTTGCCGCAAGTCATATTTACCTTGGCAAATTGACGGTTGTGGGTTTTTCGACAGTCTGAAAAGCCCTATAAAGGGCTTTTGTCGTTATTTCTATTCTTTTTCTACCGCTTCAACATCCTCTTCGGACACATTCATGTTTACATCCTTCAGGTTGTCAGGAAAAATTACGTGGAACTCTTCAAGCTCCTCACCCAGCAGTATAGTTTCGCCGCTTTCCACTTCAAGAAGATGCCCGCCTTTGTCTCTGTCGTCTGATATAAAGTGGATGTGATATCCTACAGCATTCATCTCTCCCATAAGAGCCGGGAACCTAAACCCAACCAGCGATCCGCTTATTTCATCATCTTCAAAAACAGTCTGCTCTTTAACTACCTCGGTAAGAGGCGGATAAGGCCTTTCCTGCGCAGGAACCGAGCGGTATCTGATGTTTTTAAACGTACCTGTTATCTTAAATGCAACAGGCATGTTGCTCTCCGGAAAAAGAGAGTCAAGCTGCGCCTTAAGCTCATCGTATCCCCCATCAAAATTGAGCTTTATCTCATCATCGTTTTTAATATATGCAATGTTTGCAAAAGGAATTGTCTGGCCGGAAGAAACCTCGCCAACACTTCCGTCTACGCGTGCCTTGTAAATCTTCCCGTCAATTATTATCATCTCGCCGTCAAGGCCGTCAAATGTGCCAAGCCCGACTTCGCCGTAGTCATCCAGCGTGTCGGCGGTCACCGCGCCGTCATACTCGCCCACTATAAGCGCCTGAAGCGTGGACACCTGATACAAAGCGTCGCTTTCCTCGCCGCTGCATGAGGCAAAAAGCATCATAACTGCAAATAAAACAATCAATATATTTCTTTTCATTTTTCTCTTCCCTCTTTTATTTTGCCAAAAAAATAAACCTTCATAATGGCAAAATTTATTTTACACTATTTTGAAGGTTTATACAATTTCAGTTAGTTTGCTATTTTGCGACCATAATCTTGTTTCTGCCGCCCGCCTTTGCCTCATACATTTTCATGTCAGCATTGTTGATTACTTCTTCTCGGCTTAAGCTCAGCCCGCCCTTGGCAACGCCTATTGAAACCGTTACATTGGTTTCGTTTCTATAGTATGCTTTTTCCACAGCATCTTTTATTCTGTTTGCAATTTTTATGCAGTCATCATAGCTTATATGCGAAAGCAGCACTAAAAACTCCTCGCCGCCGTATCTTGCGACTAAATCATGCTGACGCACATTGTCTTTTATTTTATCTGCAACCATACACAGCACTTTGTCGCCATACAGGTGCCCGAAAGTATCGTTAACTTTCTTAAAGTGGTCTATATCTATCATCATGACATAAAAAGCACTCTCCGCTGTTGAATCCAAATCCAGTTCTCTTTGAAGCGCATCCATTAAGTACTGCCTGCTATAAACATTTGTAAGCGGATCGGTTATAGTAAGAAGCCTAAGCTTTTTGTTTCTGTCTTCCAAGTCAGAAGCCAGCTTTATAGCTATGTCTTTTTCTTTGTTGTATTCAATGTATGTCAGGCTCGCAATAACCGAAAGCACAATCGAAACCGAAATAAGACTGATTACTATGTCGATATATTGGGAAATCGTATCCGGATATTCGGTTATAAGCTGCGGAAAGAAATACCCTGAAAGTATAACGCCTATATAAAACACAACCAAAGCCGATAAAATGCCGACAAGCCTCAATCCCTTTCTGTAAAACGCGAAATAGACAATTATCATAATGAAATAATACGGACCTGAACCGTTTATTCCGTTATTTGTGTAGTATACAAAAGGAAAATATACAAACGAAACAAAATATAATGCAGTAAATGATGCAACCGTCAGACTGTTTTTAAAGATAATAGGAAAACCAATACATATAAATATCATCAAAACATGCGGCAGGTGCATGAAAAAAGGCATACCAAACGCTATACTGATAATTAGCGCAATAGTCGAAAGAATCGCTCCTGTGGTCAGCAATACCATTGACATTCTGTCGTTAAGGGCTAAGCTTGTATAAAAATTTTTTCGTTTTTCTCTTAGGTGTCTGACGCGTTCAGTTAAGCTCATGTACTCTACTCCAAATAAAGATATTATTCAAAATAAAAAACAGTAATTGATATAACAAATTGAAAGTAATGCAATCTCTATATGTTTCTTTTTTGTTTTATCATATAATAATATACACTTTTACACTAATTTTCAATTAAAATATATTGCTTGACGTATAAGAAAAAAGCCTGCGATATTACACCGCAGGCAGCCAATATTTATATGAAGGTTTAGATTAAGCAGTCTTTTCCCGCGTTTTTAGCTTGATATAGCCTTTCATCAATTATTTTAATCAGCTCCTCCACTTCGTCAATGCCATTGTGGTCTTTTAAATATTCAAGGCCGCAGGAAAATGTAATTGAGATGTTTTTGTCAGTAAGCGTCACATCATGCATGCTTTTTTGTATGCGCACAACGACCTTTCTGGCTTCATCTTCATCATCCGCCTCAATAAGCAGCAAAAACTCCTCGCCGCCATATCTGCAGATAAGGTCATTCATTCTAAGGCAGCTCCTTAAGTGCTGAGTAAACTCTCTTAATACTTCATCTCCGGTTAAGTGTCCATAAGTATCATTAACCTGCTTGAAATCGTCAAGATCCAATATAGCCAATGCAAACCCGCTGTCCGCGCGTTTTAGCTCCTTAATCTTAACATCAAGTATGCTGAAGAAAATAGAGCGGTTAAGCGCGCCTGTAAGCTTGTCTCTATGGCTTAGCTCGCGCACCTTTTTCATGAGGTAGTTATAATTCAGGTAAATTACCATTAGATTCATTATGTGATATGCACCGAAGCACAATATACTGAGTCCGTTTAATATATTCTTTTTATTCGGCAGTATGTCCATATAGCCGTGCATGTAGACCAATCCCCTTGCCGTGTGGAACAGTACATATAATAGTAAAATCAATATAACGAATTTGGGATTAAACAGCTCGGATTCTTCTGCGTTTCTTGCAATAATAATTATCGCATACACAAACATCAGCGCGATAATAAATGCAGACACTGCTGTAACCAAAGTGCCTTCGATGTTTACAAGGCGAAGCACCATGCCCTGCGCTAAAACCGCAGCGTTAAATACTATAAAAGGCCATATCTTTATTTTAAGGCGAAGTATCGTAAATATTGCCGATAGCATAAATGTGATAGTCAGTGCGCTCAGCAAACTGTTTAAAGCAGGGATAAAAAAGCATTCGCTGCAACCCTTAATATAGTATGAAACAGCTGACAGAAGCTTAAGCAAATTGGCAATCATCACAAACAATATGCTTTTATATCGCTCAGCTGTGAAATATACGCCGATGAAAAACATCACATTAAACACCGTCATTACTAACATGAAAACGTGTGATGTTGGATTGGAAATGCTTTGTAGTACTCCCATAATACTTCCCTACAGGTTGAAGCAGTCAGTTGACCTTTGCGCATTAATTATCTGTATCTGTGGAGTAAAATTATTATAGCATACTCTCTGAAAAAATCGTCTTGTTTTTTTTAGATTCGCAGTAAATATATACCACATAATTATTTTTTTAAACATAAATCATTGTTTTTCTGATATTTTATCAAAATTTTCTATATTATCCACGCTTTATATAAAAATTGCTCTAAGCATAAGAGAAAAAATAGCAAGTATTCACTTGTATTATAAAATGTTTATTCTTTATCAAAGCTATTTTTTATATAGCTTCTGTGATAACATTATATATGACTAATTTGATTGTATAAAATAAGCGCGGCTGTTTTATTAGGGGGTACATATGAGAATCACAAAAAGCGTAATATTGGATTTATCAATATTTATGATTGGATTTGGTATTGTTATAGGAGTTGTCTTTCCCTTTTTTGTATTGCTATTCGGCGTGGAAACAAGCATTGCTTTATCGCCCCTGTTTATTGCTTCATGCATTGCCGCAGGATTTATAGTAGGTTTAGTTAATATCCGGCTTTTTAAGCGCATAATTTTAACCAAACTAAAAGTCACAACAGAAAAGATGGTAGACATCACAGCCAATATTTCAAAGGTGGCTCAGGGATCTGATCACGAAGTATGCGACTTGGATGTGTGCCGCGTTGATTGTGTTTCAAATGATGAGCTTGGAGAAAACGCCGACAGCTTCAACCAGCTGGTAGAAACTCTTTCACTAACAATGAGCGGTGAACAGCTCATAAGCCAGCTCGAACAGGATAAAATACTTAAAGCTTCTATGGATCAGCTGATCTACTCAACTAATTCCAACGCCGGCTGTATATGCTTAGAAAAAAAAGGCGAACTTCAGGTTGCATATTCTATCGGTCTTGATAATATAGAAGATATCGGCAAGAATGAAATTCTTGTTAATGCTGCTACGAACCACAAAACCTATCATGTAAAGTTTCCCGAAGATATAGTCATAAACAGCATTATTATGCATGTCAAACCAAGAGAGATTATTGTAGAGCCTCTAGTTTTCAGCAGCATGTACATAGGTGTTGTTTTGCTGGCAACAACAAACACATATACGGATAACCTTATAGAGAACATGCGTATTCTTACAAAAAACACTTCTCTTGCTCTTCACAACTCAATAATCCATGAGCAGATTCAAAAGCTTGCTGCCATTGATCCGCTAACGTCTATTTACAACCGCCGTTTTGGACTGACACGTCTTACGGAGGAAATATCCAGATGCGAACGAAGCAACACACCAATGGGACTTCTAATGGTTGATTTGGATCATTTTAAAAACATCAACGACACTTACGGCCACTTGGCCGGCGACAAGGTTTTAGTTAACGTCGCAAGAATAATCCGTTCCGCAGTCCGCGAAGGCGACATCGTTTTAAGATACGGCGGTGAGGAGTTTATGGTCGTTCTGCCGGGTGCTGATGATGAAAACACTTTGCAGATAGCAGAAAACATAAGACATATTGTAGAAAAAACAGTGATAAACTACAACACATATCAGATATCATTAACATGCAGCTTAGGCTATAGCGCAATAACCGAAAACAGCTTCAAGTCACAGGATAGTCTTATAAACTCTGTAGACAAGGCATTGTATATCTCAAAAGCCAATGGCAGAAACATGGTGACAAAGGCTCAGCAGTAGGACTTTGGTTTTATATTCGCCTCTAATAGTAAACATCTAAAAAAACGTCCACAGTAATTATGGACGTTTTTTAATCATCCGAATCATCTATCAAATAAAACTCATCTTCATCTTCATCATAAGCTATGAACGGCAAAGCATTTTGATAATCTTCATTTTCCATTGTTACTGGTATAGAAGTATTCATTTCAGTATATTCATCTATTGTTTCGGGAAAAGCCAATATCTTTTTATCATCATCGCAAAGCACATTATGCGTATTTGTTGCTGAAACTATAACAGCCGCATTTCCTCTGTTTAAAGCAGTAACCGTTTGGTCACGTACTTCCTTGTACTCAGAAGTTGCTCTGAATATAGCGCAGCTGGCAAAAGACACAATTATTACCGACAGACATAGTGCAAGTATAATTACAACCAATGTTTTCTTTTTCATTTTTTACTCCATATGTTATTTTATGTTAGTGTATATAATGTTACAATACATGGATATTGTTGTCAATCTGACATAGAAAAATCCCCCTCCGATGAGGGGGATGAATTATGTTATTAGCCATTGGTTTATTTTATATAACTAAACTTTTCTTATTAAAGATAGTAATAGCCGCACCATATATAGCAATAGTAACACCAAATAATACAAGACAAACAGTCAAGACAAATGAACTGTCTCCCGATAATATTCTATTAATGTCCACGAGAGTGAACAAAGTAAAGTTTTTAAGGGCGGAAAGGTCATCGCTTATCTCGCTTATCATCTTTGCCACAAGCATCAAAACGGGAATTCCTACTCCGGCCATTATAGAAAGTTTGTTGTCACCAAACACGCAAGCTGCCAAAAATGATATCGCACTAAGTGTCAGCGTGACCATTATAGTCACGGTGTTAAGCCTAAGATACAAACCGACATCCAGCATCCCCGGCCACTTGGATGCGCACATGGATATTGCTACTCCGGCACTTACTATAAATATGAAAATAAGTGCTAAAACGAGGTATATAGCTTGTGTCAGTATAATCTTAACCCTTGAGTTTGGTGTTGAAATCAAATATGCCATAGAACCCGAATCAGTGTGCTTTGAAACCAGCAAATGCGCTAACACAGAGCTGCCTATAAGCGGAAACATCAGCATAATAAATCCGTAAAGATAGTTTGACAGATAAGGCGTAAGTTCCGAGCCTAAGTTATCAAAACCCAGTGCTTTAAGGAATCCCTGAGGCATAGCTTCAAACATTTGCTCCATCTTTTCCGCGCTTGTCGGATCATACATCGCAATGGATGCAGTAACATAAATCAGCGTAAAAAGTGCGATTCCTACTATTAAAATCCATGTGGATTTGAGGTTTACTTTAAATAAAGGCCAGCTCATTTGTCCTCCCCCTCTCTGCCATAGTATTTCATAAACACATTTTCTATCGACTGCTGCTGAGGCTCAAAGGCTGTGATGTCATATTTGGCAAGCTCAGCAAACATTTTTTTATAATCTCCGTCTATAAAAATCCGCAGTTTATTTTTTGCCATGGTTTCGGTTTCAAGCTCTGATGCCATAAATTCTTTAGCCTGTTTTATAGTTTTAAATGTTACAACAAACGCTTTCCTCTTCATAACATCCAACGATTTAATCTCCTCAGTGGCAACTATCCTGCCATCGCGGATTATGCTCGCCCTATCGCAGCTTTTTTGCACTTCTTCGAATATGTGCGAGGACATAAGGATTGTTTTCCCGCGCTTTTTCTCCTCTTCAACAAGCTCCATGAACACATTCTGCATTAGAGGATCCAGCCCGCTTGTCGGCTCGTCAAGTATATATATTTCCGGATCATGCATGAAGGCTGTAACGATTCCAAGCTTTTGCTTCATACCTTTGGACATCTTTTTTATAGAGCCTTTCGCATCAAGCTCAAATCTGTCTATAAGCTTGTCTCTAAGAGATACATCCTTGGTTTTTCTCATATCTCCTACAAACTTTAAAAACTGCATACCCGTCATGTTGTTGAAAAATGATATTTCACCTGGAAGAAACCCTACAATATTTTGAAGCTTTGCTGCGTCTTTTCTGCAATCAAGCCCGTTTATCTTGCAGCTTCCCTCTGACGCGTTTGTAAAGCCCATCAGGTTTCTTATTGTAGTCGTCTTTCCTGCGCCGTTTGGGCCGAGATATCCAAATATCTCTCCTTGTTCAACCTTGAAATTGAGATTGAACACGCCTTTTTTGCTTCTGTATGTCTGCGTGAGGTTAACTACTTCAATCATCTTATCACTTCCCTTTTCTATATTAATATGTTAATTAAGTAATCGGTTGTGCAATTGTTATGATGCAAGCTATAATTCAGCAGTTAGAATGTGAATATAGTAATATTCTTTAATTGTATTATTTTGCCGATAAGAAGTAAAGAGCTTATATAGACGAAAAAGCCCCGAACTTGTAAACGAGGCAAAAGGTTGTTCTATTCTTTTTTGACATTCGGCGGCTTAAAAGATTTTATAAAGCTAAAATCTAATAAATATGCCTTCAACCGTCAGCAGATATTAAAGCGTCAGCAAGAGTTTTTGCAAAACTCTTTTTGAAAATCGAATTGGATTTTACAGCTATATCTAAAACAGAAAAACTATAAATGCATTAGAACAAACTATTACTATTAATCCAATCATTGTAATAACTTTGCGCTGTACAAACTCATCTTTGATTATATTTATATTCAGTCCTCTGTACCAGTTGCCTTCGAAGATATCAATGTACAAGTTGAGCAATAATAATGCCGCTACAACAATAGTATGCAATATCACCCAAAATGTACTACTATAAGCTTTATCATACCATTGGTAAAAGCCCAAAAAAAGATACAAATAAAGTATTGCCTTTGTTACCAATCCAACGTAATTAAGCACTGATTTTACTGAATATTTATTATGCCTTCTAAGGTAAAATTTTGCTGAATAGTCATCTCTTTTTCCCCAGCCTAATGCTTGATTGTGTTTTAGAATTTCAGCACCAGAAAAAAACAGACAAAGGAGCGGTAGGCTTAATATACCTTTTAATATTACATCTAAGTCTACTGAAATTATTATACCAACTGACACCAAAACAAATAACAAAGTTATAGTAAAAATCATGTTTATTCCCCTATACATGAAAAATATTCATTAAAATAATGATTTAATAATATTAGGATATCTCTAAACAGACTCTGATCCTTTCGCTACAATTCCCAAGAATTCTTTTTGAGTACCTTCCCAAATAACCTCTTTATTTCCTAATCCTGCATGAACTTCAAATGGTGAGCCACCACCAATATTAACTGAGCCTACTAATGAGACATTTTTAATCTTACTATTTTCCGTTCCTCCAGATGCCTCAATCCCAAATAGACCAAGTTCTTCTCCCGAAGCAGCCGTTAATCCGAAATCAGCTGCACCGCTTCTGATAATAACAACATTAGAAGTTACTTCACTGCTATTATTATTTTTTTGCTTCCCAACCTTCCTATCCAAACAGTACTTCGATTCGGGTATTACCGCTTGTCTAGTTTAGTCTAAAGTTATTATCTTTTTTAAATTACATCATCAAATATGTTAATCCGATCATAGTAAAACATGAAAGAATGTACATATATTTATACTTCTCTGCTTTTTTAGCATGATGTGTGCTAACTTCATATTCCGTCTTATTTCTTAGTGCTTTATTGCATTCACCCAAGCAAAACCCTGAAGATAACACCTGAACAATAGCAATAAAAAACACAGCTACATTATAATAAGCCAACAAAGATTCATCTATAAGTGTTTTGCTTGTTATGTAGCATCCAAGAAATGCAGCCGCAGCAAGTACGCCCATCCCTATAGTTCCCGCATCAGAGTATATTTTGATGAAATCCGATACTTCCTCTTTCTCAACCAAAGCCATGTGTGCAGCATATCCATGAACGACAAACAGAACTATCATAAACACGGCAATCGGTGCGATAATGCCTATCAACTTTCGAAGAGAATTATTAACACTTTCTATACTCAAACCAACAGCTATCATCATAATAACAAAAATAATTATTATTGGTATTATAGTTTTAATCTTAATTTGCTGTCTAAGTTTATATTGATTCATATGACGAGTTCCTCTTTTAATCTTGGATTACCTTTTCACCGTTTTCAATTATCAATAAAATCGCGCTAGTAATATCTCGAAGTTCTTCTTCATTTATTATCGATTTATCTGTGTAGTATACTCTCCAATCATCATCTTTAAGTATTCCCCGAACTATATATACACTTCCCGGAACTCTTTCATCGAACAAGCAAATACTAGACGATACACTATTTCTCGATTCAAGCATTCTATCTTTCACTTCAGAAGAGTAAATCTCTTCTGAATTATCATCACTTCTGATTATCGACATAACCTTATCTATAGTTGCTTTATCTTCAACAAAATAATGCACCTCATTTGGTAAATCCAATTCATAGTGTCCAAGTTCAATCCTATATGGATCTATAGTATTTATATCAGGCAAATCAATATCTTTACTGTAAATATGATATCCCCAGTGGAACTCACTTAACCCCGGCTTAATATAGTAAGATATTTTTTCTTTATCACCTTTAACAGAATATAATTTGTTAGGAAAAAACAACAATCCAAAACGGGTCATTGCATCATAATTGTCTTGAACCACTCTGCCCACAAGTTTATCTTTTTCAACTGTTTTCCACTCTATGTTATAAACATAATCATTGCCTTTGATTTTGTATACCTGTTCCTCATGATTGTCTATGCATTTAGGCAGAGCTAAATTAAAAAGCATATACGCTGTAAGTAATAACATAATGCACATTATCACAAATAAAATAGGATGTTTTAAAATCATTTATTGTTCCTTAAGGTTTATATGGAGTTGTATTAGAGTCGTATGGTAATCCATGCCTTACAATCTCTCCGTAATCATATCCTTTATTTTGCAAATATTCCTGTGTGATTTTATTTATAAAGTCTGATGTATTGCCTTGGCTATAGTGCAGAGCTCCGTCAAGCGAAATCATATATGTCATACCAAGCAAAAACATTTCATCCTGAGGAGAGAAAAAGAGCGTGCTATCATAACTCTCTCCTTCTTCATTTAGCCACGCAGAATGAGTATGAACGCTGCCTACTGGAATCTCTTCCGATTTTATTGGGCTAATCGCCAATAATGCTCTGTTCAACCAATCGGCAGCAGCCATCTTGGCTATACTGTTGTCTGTCCCTCTGTAAGCTTTATCGTATGAATATTTTAATCCATCTTTTGTTTCCACAGCAAAGATATTAGCGCCATACTCTTTATCTTCATTAATAGATTGCAAATTGTACTTCATACCGAAGGCATACGCGACTTCTTCTGGTGAATTAAACAATCCATTTTCATATTCCACAGATCCTATTGGATTAATATATGTTCCTACACCCCAACTGTCTTCCGTATGTTTATCCCTATTCTTATCCACTCTTATCATTGCCCTAAGTTCATTCGCAGACTTAGTAAACAAATCCTTCCTAGCATTATCTTCATTGCCTTGATGTGCCGATATTATCCAGCCCCATTCCTCGAGGGTAAGTCCTTTATCCTTTAGAGTTTTCTTAACTCTTTCTGCTTCGGAAATAGGAGCGACCACAGGACCTGTTTGTAAATCATTAACATTTACGTTATTATTCAGCATATCAGCTTTTGCATCTGCTTTCAAGTCATCAGAAATATTTATATCATCCAAGAATTCATCAATTTCTTCTTCCGACGAACCTAAGTTTCCCATAGCATCTCCGGCTATAGTTCTAAGCCTTTTTAAATTTGCAGTTGCAATATCCCTAGCACTTTCCGGTACGATGTCGTTATCTATCGCGTTCTCTAGTTCTTTTGCTGCTTTTGCTGCTTCTTCTTTCTCCTTCGCTTCCTCAATTTTTCTATTTTCAGAATCAATCATGTTCCTGAGTATGTTTACAGGAGCATTGAGTATTGCGTTATCAGCTGCAGCTTTGCTGCCAGTCGCTTTCATAATTAGCTTATACTCGTCAAATGAAATCCCTTTTTCTCGCCTCTTCTCTGCGACCTGCATTGCTCTGCTTTCTGTTGAATCACTTTGACTTGATGTCGTTCCTGTCTGCTTACAAAGAGTTGCGCTGACGAACTCTTCGCCCAGCAGCAATATACGCAGTATGTTGCGAGAGAGGTGGCATATTGCGCAGTGACATAAGAAAGTTTTCTTTTATCATAGCTGCATCCATTTTATGTAACAAGAGCAGCCAACTATTATTTTCTTTCGGTAAACTATTACTTAATTATAATTTATTGCTAAATAATAGTAAAGTAATTTAGGATTTTACATCATTAATCACACAGCGCTATTGTGACTGATATCGTCAGCATGAATTTCAATAAAAAAATATGGGCCGCATCGCGACCCGTGGAAACTAATACTTATTCACGATTTTACCTATCTTCATCGAATAACCAAAGATTTTCATCTGCTATATAATAGAAGTACATATAGTTAGCATTATATGTTTCTTTATAATGAATTATTGTATCATATGCTCTAAGTTTCCATTCAGATAATTCATCCTCATGTATTTTATAAATTTCAAAACTTTCAATTTCGCTTCCTACAACTACATATACATTTTTTTCACTATATTTCAAATCAAAAGGTATTTCAATATTATATATTCCTTCAAATAAGTTTTGATCTTCTTTACTATAAATCCTTTTATGAACAGGAAAATTCACAAATTCTTCACTTAATACTTCATCAGTTTTATAATACTCAATATAATTAAACTGACTTATCGATGAAGATATATCTTCGTTAATTCGAAGCTCGCCAATAAATTCGTAATTAATCTTGTTTTCCGTTTCAATAAATTCCTTTATTAGTTTATTTCTTGCATTTTGATTTCTAACAAACAAAAAAACTATTAAAAGCACACAAAATGAAATAATATATATTAATGTTACTCTTCTTTTTTTATTTTTCATAATAACCCAACAATATTTTTAATATTCTCCTGTATCGTCCCATAAATATTGCCCATCATTAAGCCCATAGTATCCCTTTGGCAACCTAATTATGGGAATATCAATTCCTAGTATATTTATTTTATCTAACAGTTTTAAAAAAGCATCCTGGTTTGTTACTGTTGATAACCTACGCCCATATTGATCTTCTGGATAGACATCAGTTAAATTTACACCTGTTTTCTCCTGAATAAAACTTGCAATCTTTTCACCTGTTTCGGTACTATTCAGTTTTTCAATAAGACTTGATGAAGCAGGATAGAAAGACACACTACCGTCACTAGAGTAAACAGTACCAGAAGTAATATCATCAAATGCTTGAGCTAAATTATCATCTTCGTGATCAAGGTTTCCTCCGTTACACGAAAGCAAATGAATGTTGAAATCTCCTGATTCCAATTCACTTATGCAACTAATTTCACCGCCTCTTGAATATTCACTTTCTTCAACTACCAAATTATCGTTCACTGTATCTCCCATGCTCAATGCATGTGGACCACCATGAGTAATTATAAGTATATCGTCATAGTTATTTGCATACTCATTCCAATACTTTACAAAATCCTCATCTGTAGATAATTTTATTTTTTCAACAGTATAACCATTGTTTTCAAGGAGTGAACTTTGATCAGCTGCTTGTTCTTCAAAACCCTTTTCATTTTCTGTAGATGGCAAATAAAATAATCCGGCTTTCTTAGAAAGCTCATCCCCAACATACTCACTCCAGCCCCGCATTGTCGCTATCTTTTTTTCAAGTTGTGTTGAAGAGAGGTTCATAACATCACGACGGGCAGAAGCCTCGTTACCTCGGTGATATGCTAACAAATACCGCATATCATCTGTCGACAAACCTTTGAGTCTCTTTGCTGTTTGAAACGATGAATAGCCTGTGCGAGAATTTTCCATATCTTCCACAAAGACAGGCATTGCACGAAGAGTTGCGCTTGCGAACTCTTCGCCCGAAAGCAATTCTTGCTTAGCAAGTGTTGCGAAAGGGTATATTTGTTCACCTTACAAACACTGCTAAATTGCTTTCAAACTACTTTTTCTTGGTATCAAGCTGCTGATTAACTAACTCTTTTATCCTGTCGCTGCTCATAAACAGCACGGCATTTTCAGCTAGTTTTACTACTCCGCCGTAGTAAGCAATCAATAGCTTATATGCTTCATCACTAACTCTCTTTTCGCTTCTTGCGGCTCTTAAATCCATCGCCCTTTTTTCTTCGGCATTTATCTGACTAGCTGTTTTTCCTGCTTGTTCGTTTACTGTAGTTCGTGAAGAAGATGATTTATCCTGTCTTTTCTTTGCTTGAGATATTACTTTTTTCGTAAGTTCAATATCTCCATCGATTAGTGCCATTGGTTTTTTTGAATAGTATGCCATATTGTTTCCTTTCAATTGTACAATATTTGTTAAATTAAGTAAATGAAAAAAGCCCCGAATATATAAACGGGGCGAGAGATTGTTCTATTTGTCATGAATAACCGTAAGAAGCTCATCAATCATGTCAGCAACCGATATAAGTTTGTCGTAAAGACCGGCGAGATCAAACTGTGTGTCTTCCGGAAGCTCAAGAGTTTTATCGTTTTCATCATTGCTTTCAATTCCCATCATTTCTCGATAAGCCGAAAGTATTTGTTTAGTGCGTTCTTCTTCCCTGCCGGCTATGTCAACATGGTAACCGTATTCTATGATAAGCGGATGTTTAATACCATATTTTTTGCCATAATGCAGAGCAGAATAATAATTTTTGTTTTCATAATTTGTGCTCATCCGAATCCGCGTTTCCCATTGAGGCAGATTCATATGCCGCGCAAGAGTTTCAGCCATCTTCTCATATAAAGGTTTGTATTCTTCATTTTCAAATGGATAAATTATAATAACATTCCCTGAGTTTGGCTCACCACTTGAGTTAAGCGAAAAATTTGTGTGATTATACAATATTGTGTCGCACTGAGCTTCACGCCCGCGTTTTGCAATAATTGCCCATTTCAGTTTTTCCTCTTCAGGTTCAAGGTTTACAAATCCAAATTCACTTGCCATACTCTGAGACAAGTTGTGTACATACTTACCTTCAATATAGGCAGGATAGCCGTACTTTAAGGGAAGAACATTTTCATTTACTGCATGCCCGCCGCGCACACCGATTTTCCCGAGCTGTGTTTTTATATCCATTATATCGTCCTCATCTTTTTGTATCCCATCAGGAACATCGCCTCCCTGACTTCCCGAACCGTAATCAGCCTTAGCTTTTTCTTCGAAATCATCAATGTACAGCTTCTTCACAGCATCATAATAACGCTTGCTGCTGCGTTCCTCTTTGCCTTTTTTGTCAAGCTTGTCTTCTGCGAGATACTTAGCAGTTGTTTCATTACCGCCGTCCCAGCCGTGATAGTAGATTATGGCCGAATCCAATAGCAGGCCTTTCTTTTTCTTTTGAGCAATATACCACTTGCGCGAAAATGTCATTACAGAAAGTTCAACATTATATCTCCAGTCCCAAGCTGCGCGACGTGCCATGTCCTTGTCCGTCAGAACATCGCAGTATGCTGAGATGTTGCCCATTCCATACGCAAGACACCCCGCATTCATAGGATTCGGCACAGACACACCGTCTACAACATGTCTGGAAAATAGCGGTATAATGTCATAATGTCTTTTACTGTCGTTATACTCAACGTCAACATCAATGAAAAACTGTCTCGGAAAATATCTGTCGTCACGGTCACCACTTTCATGTTTTGCAAGTGCAAGCCAGACTGATGCTATACGTTCCGGTGTAATATCATCCACAGTGAGATATCCGTCATCCGACAGCTGTAAACCCGTATCTTCATATGCTTCAAATTCCCAGTATTTCTTAACACATTCCAATACATATTCATATACATCTTCTATTGCATAGCTGTTTCCACGAGGCATTGATATACCCCATCTTTTTAGCTCTTCTACGGTTGGCTTTTTTGATATCAGCTCAAATCCATATTCCTTTATGTCCCCCGCAAGACTCCTGCGTTCTGCCAATGGCTTAGGATACATCAGAAGTTCTCCGAGTCAGTAGGATTGTTAAGCACTCCGAATAACACAAGAAGCTGCAGCACGCTTGATACAATTGTCTCAACCTGATCCGGCATAATGCCCCACTTCTCCCAAAGTCCCAAATATCCGATGATTGATAAGACTTGTGCTATAAGAGCCGCCCAAAAAACTTTGCTTTTAAATCTTGATTGTGTCATAATTTCCTCCATTTTTTTGTAATAAAATAATCCCTGTAAAGGGATTTTGATAAGTTAGTAATTTAACGTTTTAAATGATTTATAATGTTTTCTGTTTTTCAGCTTATACTTTTAAGTGCTTCACTCACAATATATGCAACCGCAGCGCCAAGTACAAATGTCATGGTCTTGTCAAACCACCTCCCCTTGTTTTGCTCCAGCGAAGTAATCCTTGCATTAAAAGAACTGTGGTCTTCCTTGTTACAAAGGATATGTTCATTAAGCTTCTCTTCAGTGTTATCAAGCTTAACTGCAATCTTTTGTATCGCAGTATTTGTTTCATTTGCAAGCTCCAGCACACGTGTAAGCTTTTCATCTAAACGTAGTTCGTTGTCTGTCATTTGGGTCTCCTTAACAGCCTAGGCTGTTGTTATATAGTTGTGTTATTTCGTAAGATGTTAGAGCTCTGGTATAGAATCTAAATTGGTCACCGCCTCCGTCAACTGAACTGGCCTCTGCAAAGTATCCTAAAAGTTTCTCGGCTCCGTCACCAGTAAAACTTCTTGCATTTGCAATAAAAGAATCAGTCCCATCTAGTTGTCCGTTTATATAAACTTTGAGCCCTTCTGTTTTGCTTCGAACGAAAACAACATGATAGTATGTTGCTTCAGAAAGACTCATCGACGACTCTGCTTTATATGTTGTTGGAGTAGAATCAACCATATAAAGTCCAATTTTTCCACTTATTAAAGCAGTAAAAACCTGTCTTTCTGTCGCGTGAAAATAATATTGAGATAACGAAGAATCATTTGTATCAATAATCATAGATATACTAAAATCACTATCATAAATAGTCCCTCCAAAATTACTATTTGAAGTGCATAAATCATATTTTCTTGTTGTGTTTTCAAGTTTATTTCCAATCACACCTTCACTATACACAGCACTATCTAGCGTAAAGTCAATATTGCCGGCGGTGTCGTATAGGGTAGTATTTAAAACTTCGTCTATAGTATATTCGTGTGTTAATCCCCCACCCTTAGCCATAGATTCATTTTTATAGTGTTCATAACTGTTTAGATATAAATCAGCGATTTCGTCACTTGTGAGAGAGCGTGAATAAAAACGTACATTATCGATTTTCCCATCCCAAAATCTATTTACAGAAGATAGTCGATGTTCACCAATATATATACCAATATCAGTCACAGGAATATCACTCGCAGATGTATCACTACTATCATCCACAGTAGAGCCGTTAATAAAAAGTTCTGTCTTGTTGTCAGAATAAATATTAATAACGCAATGATACCAAGTATTTAATATTAATCCTGTTGCCCCTATACTTATAGTCGTACTGCCATTATATTTACCTACATTTAACGAACCTGAAGCAGAACTTTGAACATTGATATTGCAACCATTTCTATCACTAAGAAGTGTTCGAACAGTAGCCCCATCTCCCCATGAACTAGCACTAAACCAAAATTCGTATGTATATCCATTTCCAGCTGTTTTAACTGATGAGTTAAAACTTGATGGAGCCCCCAAATCAATATATGAACTGCTTCCATCAAACTCAGCACATTCTTTTGAGTTATATCCTAGTGAATTATAGCTCCCCCCAGTAACTGCCCCGTCTTGAGTCCCTTCTGAATCATAGGCGTTACTATTGAGCCTGTAATAATGAACCAGGCTATTTGGTAATGACCCGTTCTCAACATAAGGCACCAGTCCGCTTTTAAAAAATTGTCTATTTGCGCTCGCCAAGGCTTCAATCTCTGTTTGTGTTAATGCATGGTCATACCATCTTGTTAACGCTATGTCACCAAGGTGAAATCTTGTTATTCCTCTATCGCTCCCAATGAACATTCCATTAGAGTAGCTTGTTGGGACGGTTGTGTTGCTATTTTCGGCTTCTTTTACTCCGTCAACCCAAATTTCCATAGAGTAGTCTGAATTTATAACTGCCACCACATGATACCAATTACCAATTGAGATTGTATCAAGAGCAGAAATGCCTATTACTCCTCCATTATAAATCCAGAAATAAATATATGAGCCACCACTCACCTCTAATATAGCGTACCAACCGTTAAAATCACTTATAATTGTTCTTCGAGATGCGTCATCAACCTTAAACCATGCTTCATAAGAACAACCGTTTCCAGCTGTTTTTACCGTTCTGTCGAAATCAGATGGCGTTCCTAGAGAGATAGAGTCATCTCCATCGAAGTGGAAGGACTTTGTTGATGGAAAATCTTCATAAGCTACATTATTTGCTGTTCCATGATTTGTTCCGACTGAGTCCTCTACGCTTTGATTAAGTTTATACTCGTGAACCAAGCTGCTTGGAAGAGAAGTTGGTTCTGTGAATTTATTAGTCAATCCCTTATAATAGTCCGCGCTGGCTAGGTACAGGTCTTCGATTTCTGTCGAATTTAAAGAGTGGTCGTACACACGAACGTTACCTATAGCCCCGTCCCAAAGTCTAGCAGCATCGTAACGTCCTCCAATGCTCATATTATAAACACTGGTATTATAAATTCCAGTTATCGATGCCTCGTCTTGTGATACACTGTCAATAAATATTTCTAATGTATCGTCATTATAAAAATTTGCTACCATATGATACCACGAAGAAAGAGATAAACCAGTTGCATAAACTTCCCCATCTATTGCGTCTGTGAATATTTTAAAACTGATTGAGCCAGACGCTCCACTGCCTATACGCATGTTCATTCCATTTAAATCATATATGATTGATTTTAATCCACTTGTTTCATCTGTACCCCACGTATCGGCTTTAAACCAACACTCATATGCACAACCATTTCCTGACATTTTAACTGTTCTATCAAAGTCAGATGGAGCACCTAAATCAACATAAGAGTTAGATCCATTAAATACTCCAACAAATTTCTCATCCTTTGAAGTATATGATATGCCAGTATCAGATCCATCATTCTTTCCAATAGTATCGCCTGAACTGTAATCTAGTTTATATTCGTTGACTACATCAGAAGGCCTGAAAACGGAGCCTGCCCATGCGCCATTTTTTTGAAGAAAACAGTGATAATAGTACTTTGTTCCATCAACCAATCCGTCAACTTCGTACCATTCATTATTGTCTAAATCACTGGTGTTCACCCAATATGAAGAACTTGAATCTGGGGTGTTTCCTATATTCGAACCTTGAATACTTCTATAGCAATCGCCGTCATATATTACCCAATCGTTTTCTACATAAGTTGTAGAGGCATTGTAATATTTTATTAATCCTACTAAGATACCAGAATTTATATCATCATTCTTATTCCAATATCCAGTTTCGGTATAATATTGATAAACAGAATCGTTAATTCCGTTTGTTAGATAAAGGCTTCTATCTTCATCACCAAATATTAATCCGCACCTAGTTGCACTGGTCTCACTACTAAAGGATAAGCTTATCCCCGTATATGATATTGTTGTTATATCCCATGCTGAAGCGAACTCATATTTATACATTGTTGTAGATGCATTTCCGACTGCCCATCCTATAGCTCCATCGCTCGAGATCGCAAAAGCACACATCTGAGTTAATCCAGCGCTAATATGCGCAGTCCTACCCGAGTAGCTTGCAGTTGAGATATCCCAAGCTGTTGATAGAGTGAATTGGTACACGTCATTAGGATCAGCTGTTTCATAGTTCGTTATATAAAGAGATAATCCATCAGGTTTAAATTGCATATTCGCACTATCAGTACATTGTGATGCGACACTAAACGATTTACTTGTATAGCTAGCAGTACTTATATCCCAAGGAGTTGACAAAGTAAACTGATAGATAGTATCATTTGTCCATCCTATAGTATATAACTTAGTTCCATCTGTACTAATTTCAAAGGTTCTTGTATTTGTGTCGTATCCTCCGACATAGAATGATTTACTAGCATAAGTGGCCGTGTCTATGTCCCAAGCTACACTTAAGGAATATTGATATATTGTTTTATTTA
The DNA here is from genome assembly GCA_963677605.2 of Christensenellaceae bacterium. Taxonomy (GTDB): domain Bacteria; phylum Bacillota; class Clostridia; order Christensenellales; family UMGS416; genus JAGLOK01. Next base: position 235,507 of record CAXXDX010000005.1, read on the forward strand.
CTTGTCCCAGTACATATATTTTCATTCCGTCAGAAGAAAAAATTGAGACAAGAGGACTTTCATCCTGTGAAGTCGTCGATAGTGATTTACCAGAGTATCCATTTCCACCTTGTTTTCTTCTTATCTGTATATTGTCAGTATCTTCCGCAGGCCTGATTTTCAGCCTGTTTGTTCCTGAAACTCCGGGAACAGCAAAGAAAGTTCTCATATCTGCATTGTATTCAGTGTTTACTATACTGTTACCTATAACTCCATATCTTGGAGCCAACATGTGTCCCATACTAACCTCCTAGAATGTTAAAGAGCCAAGTGCATACCACTCATCAGTTCCAACCTTGCGCAATGTGAATCCGGTATACTGTCCGGATGACTTAAGTCCGGATGAGTTATAAATCGTAACGCCTGTTGCAGCATTCATCTCCACAGTTCCTGCTCCATGCTGTACAAACACAATCTCAGTATTTATTGGAAACTCAACATCTGAATTAAGCGGAATAGTGACACTAATCTCCGAAGTACTGTTTACCCTTATAAACTTGTGCATATTAGTAAGTTCAAGTGTCCAGCTTGAAGTTTTCTCAATAGTTTCGGACTGCGAATTAATACATGGAATTCTTTCATCAGTTATTGTAAGAGAAGAAGATTCTCCCGTTACATGCACTGTAGCAAGAGGCATATCATAGATATGATCTGTCTTTAAATCCTGCTGTGTCAATTGCGGAACCTGAGGATTACTTGCATCTTTGTTTCCTTTTATTACTTCAGCACTTATCTTAAGTTCCTGTGTATTTCTATCAAGCCTTAGTACTACCCTATCTATCCTTTCAAAACCCGACTCTTCAGATTCTATTTGCAGAAAATAGCTGTCACTATCGTTAATAAACCACCAACCTGCAGGCTCTCCTACCCATGCTGCTCCTGAACCGATATTAACTTCCATAGTCTGTCCGACTTGTGCCACCAATAGCTCTGCACCATATCCCGGTACATATCCCTGGCTGCAAGTGATAAGCGAAAGCATCCTCGCAAAGTCTAAGTCCTGATACTTTTTTTTAGTTTCTTCAGTAGTTCCGCTGTTAAAAAATCCTCCGTATTGAGCCATAATAAACCTCGCTTTATAATTTTACTTTATCTATTTTGCAGCCGCTCCATCCGCTTGGCACAACTGCCCCGTTTTCAAAATCCCATACATACTTTGTTGTTGAATTAACATCATATACTTCAACTTTTCTGAAGTATGCATTCACACCTTCCGAGAACAAATAATGCTGATACGGAATGTCGCCCTGTGTCATCCAGTTTGCACATGATACAGAGCGTCCGGAATATCCTGCAACGCTGATGGAACCATAACTTCCGCCCAAACTGTCATATATTGAAACATTAATCCATTCATTCAAAGGAAACTGATATGCAGAACAGGGACTTGCCACATATCCCAAGTCATCGCTTCTGATTAAATAATTCTGACCGTGCAAAAGCCAGTGAATCTCATTTTCGCTGCTTGAATTGTTTGCATCTTTTGACATATAAAAATATCCTGATGGCTGTGTCAGGAACTTCACAAACATTTTTATTTTGCCGATAGCCCAATTACCTCCGGGCCACTTGTAGTAGCTTCCTCCGGAAGCGCTCATAACCCGTACTTTTTCGCCAACCTGAGCAATAGTTCCATAGTTTGTTGTTATCATATTGCTCATGACGATAATGCTCCTACTGCAAACCATTCATTTTCCGCAATCTTTCTAAGTGTAAAGGCAGCATACTGACCATCCGACACATTCGCGCCATCAAGCGAGCGAAGCAAAACTCCGCTTGTCTCCGGTACTATAGTGACTGAATACCCTGTATACTGGCAAATAACAAATTCCGAGTTAATCGGCAATTCGCAGGTTGAATTCAAGGGAATAGTTACATTTATAGCCTGAGAATTTATACATTTAATAAATTTATTCATATCCGAGTGACACAACGTAAAAGATGCATCTTTTTCGGCGACTGAAGAGTTTGAACGTATACAAGGCACTCTTACGTCCTCTATATGAACATTTGTGTCATCGCCTGATACCGTAACTTTTGCAAGCGGAAGCTCGAATATGTCAAGAGCCTTAGTTAATCCTTCTGATTCAAGCTTGCTTTCAGCAACAATATTCAGCACCGCAGTTCTATCCAGTTTTAATACTATAAAGTACGTTTTATTTTCTCCCGCTAAAAGTCCGGAAAAAGAAATCTTTACGGGCTCAGTGTTGAGATACCACCATCCTGCATGCTCTCCAAGCCATGCTGCTCCTGTTCCGATATATACAGCGCGTTCATTTTCAACATTTGTAACCTTAAGTTCGTCACTGTAGTTGGGGACATAACCGCTCTGTCCGGTGCACAGAGACATCATTTGTGCAAAATCCAGATCCTGATATTTTCTTTCAATAGTTTCAGTGCTGTTAAAAAGACCGCTATACTGTGCCATTTTATTTCTCTCTTTCTATTTTAAATATTCCTTTTCCAAAGGCGCAATTTTTTCTTTGAATATCTTAGCAATGTCAGGCTTTGCTCCGCCGAAGTCAACTGTCTTTACAGCAGGATTCTGACCCGAATATTTATACTCAATCGCGCAAACTCGTATGTTTTGATATTCACCTTTTCTATAGTCAAGAAATGTTACCAAGTCTCCAAGCTCATAATCCGGCTCGCCTCTTCCCATAGTGCTGCTTATAGTCATCGCTCCTGCTTTATTGTTAAGTACAGTCTGCGCATTGTTTATTAAATCCTCAGTAAGACATGTAGTTTTATCAACCACTATTTCTTCCGATCTTTCAATACCTTCTGGAATATTCTCGGTAGGTAGTGTAATAAAGTTTCTTTCCGCACCTTCATACCAGTCTCCTGAGTACACAAAATTTACCGCAGATGATTCGTCTCTATAAATATTGTTTTGAATTGCAGATCCAAGTTTTAGTGAAAATACCGCAGGAGGATTCTGTGTTTGATCTATTGTTCTGTCTAAACCCTTATATACCTCAAACTGCGCAGTCTTTGTGTCAAGGTTTGCTACACTTCTAAGGCCAAGCTCATCCAGCGGCAAAAGTTTGACATAAATATCATATGCAAGACTGTAATTTACTGTTTCATAGCTGCGCTCGGTGCCAATGCCTTTTTCTGTAGCAAGAGTAAATATATCTATCTTTCTTTTTATATCAGTAGGATTCGTTATACATCTGTCTATCAATTCATAAATAATATTTTCAGTAGTGCACTCTGCAAATTCATTCTTAGCCATGCCTTCCGGTGCAAGACACACTCTGCGCCTAATAATATCCTTAAGCTCAAACCCTGTCGCTGTTACAACTTCACCCATCTTGTTTGTTGAACGGTTAACGCTAACAGTTTCTATTAGACCGCATCTTTTGTCATCCAAATAGATTATTCTTCCCGGTATCAGTTCTTCAGCACTCAGCTGGTTAAGGTTTACGTTTAACGCAAATTCGCCATAACCATAATAATTTGTTTTAAAAATCAGTGTATTAAATCCCGAAAGCACAGAAATCTGAGATAACGTATTATCCAGTATCAGTATATTTTTAACCGTTATTTCGTTTTTCATATCAGACACCTACAAATCTGTCAGAGTAATGAATTATAACAGTAGGATCGCCTGCCGCCACCGAAAAAGCCAGAGAGTTGATTCCGGGTGTTAATATGAAATAGGAAGAATACGGATCAATATAATTAAAAGCATTAACCTTTTCGTTATTTTCGTCAATCATATAAACATCTATTGCAGCTTGTCTTGTATCAATAAAAAGCTTTTCATCTTCCGAAAGGTCAATCATAACTTTTATATACTCATCTGTTTCAAGCTTTTTAATCATCGGATATGAAGCAGGACCGCGAAACTCAACTATAACCGGAGCGTCCAGATTTCCATTGTAGTTAACCTCAGCATAGTCACCCTGTGTTCCAAGCGTTACACCTCCGTCATCTCCTAAATCAAATGTTCCATATTCTCCGAACATAACGCCACCGGTAAAGCCAATCATTTCAAGAGGATTTTCAGGAACAATCTCCCACGCCGGATCAGGACACATAAGCTGAATGTCAAATGCCTGCATGTTTGCCGTTCTAATGTTTTGGCTTGTAATTTCAGTTGGTCCTTCTACAACACTGCAGCCAATTACATAGCTTGCATTATCTTCATTCCCATTAAAATAAGTAAGCTTTCCTTTGCCAAGCTTAGGATTAAAAATACGAAAAATTTCGTTTCTTTTTTGCAAAAGTCCGGCTCTTGTATCATCAGAAATTATTGCAGTAAAGCGAATAAATCTTATATCCAGCAAGTTGCCTAAGTGAGTCGCTCCATCCTGCTGAAACCCCCGCTGATAAAGAGGAGTTACATCTGCTGCGCCTATTCCCTGAAGATTCTGCAATAAATATGGAAATGTATCCTTTAAAGTCATGCTATCTCCGTTTATATTTTCAAAAATAATTCTCTGCATAAATAATCTCCGTTATCTTTTTTACTTGCTCATTAAAACAGCTTGCCTGTTTATAGCACGGGAAAGTTCGTCCATAAAGTCCGTCTGCTCGCTTGTGTTTGATGTATGATAATTTTTATGAGTATTTCCGCTTTGAGTGTTTCTGGATTTATTGCTTTGGAAACTGTTCTGCGAGTAGCTTCTATTGTTTAAACCGTTTTTCCGAAAAGCTCCTGACATGAGGGATTCAAGCCTGTCCGCCATCTGTTTTAATTACTGAATCAGATTTAGCAATATCTTTGTTCAAAAAATCAATTTTCTTTTGAATAGTGTCAACTCCGGCATCAAATTCACTCATATCAATATCCATCTTAATGCTCAAACTCCCTGCATTTTCGCTCATTTACCATCCCTCCACATTATCGATTTTTACATCTGTGTCTTCACTTTCTTTAATTGCATTAAAAAAAGAATCCATCTCTTCGCTGTCGATTTCGGAAGGCAGTCTTCCATGTTTTTTTAAGCATTACAGAGTAGATTCTTCTTAAATCATTAAGCGATTCGCCCCGCAGTATTACGGGGCTTTCATGTTTTTTTTTCTGCGCTCGCAAGTTCTGCACCCAGCCAGTCCGATATATCCTGCGCTGCCTTAAACAGTTCGCTTACCTTCATATCCAAAATCGTTTTTTCACGCAGCCTTGGAAAAATATCCTGTATCAGGTTAATAAGGCATCGGAGTACATCAGTGCTTAATTCTCCCGTTCTTTCATAAAGGCACTTAAACTCTAGAAATTTTCTAAGGTTGCCTACCGTTGAAGTATTCGCTCTGTATGTTTTATTGCCAGCTTTTATAACTATCTCTTTCATAAATTACCTTTTTGTGTATTAAAAAAAGCCCGTGTAGACGAGCTTCATATTAATATTTAAATTAATTATTTTATTTCTTTTTCTTCTTTTTAACCTGCATCCTTAATAGAGAATATCCCACAAGCAAAAAGCCCATTCCCATCAAAAGCCACGTACTGATTCCGCCTTCACTTTCCATCAAGTCTTTTATTCTAAAAGACGGTTTTTCCTTAATCTCATCAAACAAGATTGAGTTTACGCACCGATCAAAGTCTACCATATCAGAAGCCATAACTTTGCCCGAATAGCTTTTAATTACTATTTTTATAAGATAACCGTTAACAACCGTACTATACTGCTTTGAATATGCACGGGTGCCGTTTATCTCCTGGCTTAAGTCCACCTCAATATAGGTTATTCCACCGCTTTCTATTATCTCATATCCATAAAAAACAGGCATGTTGACTTCGGATATCTCAGCTTCAGATGTCTCGTTATATTCATCAATTCTTGAACCCACCTGATTGTCCGGTAATAATATTCCCCTAGCTCTTCAAGCCTTTTTTCTGACAGCAGGCTGAAGTTATGAATCTTTTCAAAGTCTTTGCTTTCCTCCACAGAAAGAGTTATGTCAGCCTGTCTGTCGTCTTTAACTGAGTATAGAAAGAAAAGATATCTTTCCATATAAGCCATCATGCTTTCATATTCAAGGCTCACATAGGAAAACGCTTCATCATCTCTTTGCGTATCTCTTGTGATAGTGTGCCAGCCTTCCGGCATCGTTATCCTGAAACCATAATCCGAAATATAGTAGCTTTCAGCTTGCGCAGATGCAACAGGCACTGCACACAGAAGCAATATTGCTATAATTAGAATAGTTTTTCTCATTAAACTCTCCATAAGTAGGATACTTTTAATGCTATCACATGCCGGTTTATGAAGCAATCTGTTTGTAAAATTATTCTTCCGGTATAGCTTCGCTTGGCTTAAAAGCAGGAGTTGAAAACCAGCCTGAGCTTGAATTGTTTAAATCTTCATTTGAAAGTGACACATCTTCCGAGTCCAACATCTGTCTCCATGCTCCGTCAGATACTCTGCACACAGCCTTAAATGTATAAATATCATTTTGGGGAGAAATAGAGTTGGACTTTGTATAGCTTGTCATCTGTGCTTTAACAAACCTCCCTTTATACACCCATACATATCTATATTCACCGTTTGACTTCTGAGAACGGAAGCCTACTGCCACATACGGCGGGCTGTCTCCTCTTTTGTCAATCATTAGTCCGTTTTCATACTGCGCTCCCGTTAGAGCAGCTGCTACTTCATTCGATATTCCTGAAAACGACACCTGCAGTTCACGTTCGCCCTCTATCACATATGTCTCAAATATCCCGTCATCAGCATAAAACGAGCCGATTTCAGTGTTTGGATTAAGCGCAACAATATTTACTCCCGGCAAATATACAGCCGGCCCATAATCTGTCCCCGTATCATCGTCTTTTGTAAGCGGTGCGTAAAAGAATCTGTCAACACCTATTCTGACGCTTTGTCTTTCCATGTTTTCCATATAGTTTTCTCCTTATATAGCTTTAAAGTCTGCAGAATGTAGTCGTAAAGCTTTGTATGAATTCATATCGCTCACTTGAATCCAGACCCGTCGGATACGGCTCACTGTTCGGTGCAATCCTTAAATATATGCGTTCATACTCACCGTCATCATTTTCATCCACACCATAGCCGGTACAAAGGTCTTCCGACAGATATTTTTCATCGCCTATCGGAGAAAGCTCACTTGATGCAAGATTAATCATGCTGTATGCGCCTTCATATGTTGTGCTTCGCACTTTTAAAGTAAGAGTTGCACTTGAAATCTCGGCGACTGCATCATATGAACCGGCACCTGCTTCGTATACGCACACTGCTTCATCCGGATTTTCCGGCAGCTGCGATATAAATAGGTTTTCTCCCAATGTGAAGCTTTCATTTTTTGATAGGATTTCTGCTATGTCTTTTGCAGCACTCATTTTATAGCCTCCTCAACAGCACATTTAATTATCTTTTCACATTCATTTTTAGACGCTTCAAACACACCTTTAAGATAATCAACCTTTTTATGAACTGCAGCGGCATAGTCTGCACTATATCCTGCTTCAACTGAAGGATTATCTCGGCCCAGTGTTTGAATATATGAACTTCCATCCAATTTCCCCGTCTTCCTTGGAACGATTTTCAGCGATTCATCCATGACTTCCTGTCCCGCTTTAAATAGTGCGGATTGTGCTGCTGTACGAGCTTTTTGTTTTAAATTATCAGCATTAAACCTCATCACAGCGACACCTCGTAACCCACTATCTTCCCAAGACCGTCGGTTATTTCCTTTACGGAGATTATGTCCATTCCGTTTATAGCTCCGCCCATTATATCTTCGGCGCAGGTTATCCCTTCCTGCGGTTCAATATAGCATAGGATAGTGCTTGTCTTCTCCCTGCCGGAAGTGTCTTTAGCGATCGTTATTCGCTTTTCTATCCTGCAAGGGATATTTATCGGAGCTTCTCTTTCAGGGTTTCCGTAGTCATCAAACGAATTAGCGCTTTTACGCCAGCTTGCTGTTTGATGAAAATATTTGTTTAATCTACCTGACACGGTATCCGCCTCCTAAATACGGCGCAAGAAGCCTCTGTGCACGTACGCTTTTTATCACAGCTTTTATTCCGTAGCTGTTTACCGTTTTTAAGTTTTCGCTGACCGAGCCCAGCGAATAGCTGCGTACATTGCCCGCATAAGCATCAGCCATTGCTGTATCGCTCGTAGGGCATGCAAGCTCCAAAGCCTCAAGAGCCTGAGCTAATTTTATAGCTTCGGGCACTTCATCATCCTCGTGCAGTATATACTTTCTAGGAAACGCCATCATCTGATCAGCTTCGGCTTTTATTCCCACAAACTTCAGCGAATCAATTTCTTCTGCTGCTGTTTTTAAATATATTTTCTTATCCTCATAATCTAAATTCAGCCATTTATCTTTAAGCTCGTCACTGTCTGCGAGAAGCTTATCATTAATATATTCATCTGAATCACTGGTTGAAATATAAGTATCTACATTTACTGTAATCGCCATGGTTCACCTCGCTATTTTTTTATTGTTGGTTTTTTGGCCGTCTGTTTCTTTTTAGGTTTATTGTTCGGATTTTGTTTGCATCGCGCTTCGTGGAGGGCAACTGTTTTCGAGGAGAAAGTTTCTCCGCAGTGTTTGCATTTTGGCATGGTATATCTCCTTTATATTGATTTTTGGGTAATAAAAAAGCTCCGCGGTTGCGAAGCTGTAGGTTGTAAATTTGTGCAGTATTTACTTTACGAAATAGTGTTTTACTCTTTCTGATGTCGCTAGATATTCTAAAGCTATTGCAAACTGAAGCGTTCCATAAATAATTGACGAAATTATATTTAATATCTGCGATAATAACGGTAAGTTAGAAACAGCATACGTTGAAACAAAATTGTTTAAATATATCAAAATAAGCATTCCTATTCCTAACCATAAGTATTTTTTTATTTTAATTATTATTTCAGCTTTTCTTTTACCGAAATTAAGTATGATTTTAACGCCTTGTATAGCAACAAAAACCGTAACAAAAGCTGAGGCAATGTAAATGAAAAAAAATAAATCAATATTAAAGTCGGTAATTAACTTCACCGTATTTGTATATAATCTACTAATCCCAAGTAATACAATTAAACAAATATGTGCAAAGATCAATTTTAGTCCACCCTCATTTTTTCCATCATTGATACCTTCTTCATTGTCATAGTGTACAATATCAGAGTTGACATGAGCTTTTATTTCTTTTGTAATATTCTTAAAAGCATCTTCTTGTGATACTTTCTTTAATATTTTTAGCATATTATTTTTTTTATCAGTTATTTTTATATACCAATCACTTATAAAAACTTCTGATAACCTCTCCCAGTAAACTTCTTTACTGGTTAACCTTTTAACTAACATTCCATCATCAAAAAATGTATATTTTTCTTTTCTATTTGAAAGAATTATTAACAACAAAATTAATTGATAAATAATCTCACTAAATAATGTTCCAGCACTAAATTTTGAAGCTTGAATCATATAATAAATACTGGATATAAAAGGTAAGAAAGAAGACGCAAAAATTGCCCATGCAAACCAAACTATCTTCTGATTGCTCTTGTTTATATACTCCTTCATTATCCACCTCTTTTTGCATTATCCCTCATATATTACCATATATGTTATGTGGTGGACAAGCGAACAGATAAAGGTTTTTGGAAAATGCTCCGCATGTGCGAAGCTGTAATATTAAAATTTCGGTTGAAGTTATTTTACGAAATAGTGTTTTGCTCTGTTTGAAGTTTTAAGATATTCAAACACTAAGAATATACTGAAGAAGTTACCAATAACAGAAGCTGAACTCATAAATATCATTTTAAATGTTAATGAACTAGGATTAAAGATAAAAGATGAAACACTGGTTAGTATTAAAAAACCAAAACCCAGCACTTTTGATATTTTTATTAATTTAATAGCAGAGACTTGTTGCTTAATATACTTAATAGTTAAGACTATAGTTAATACAAGAAGTGCTATTGCAAAAATAACAATTATTATCGATAGCCACAATGAACTGCCTAATATAATCATAGCCACCTGAGTTAATGGTGTAGAGATATAGACAATACCATTAGAAATCAAGTGAAATAAAAGCAAACCAATGCTTCCATTTATACCAAGATTAGTTGGGTTTTCTTTATCTTCATACTTTAATACATCTGAGTTTGTGTGAATTATGATTTGATCCATCAGTTTAATAAATTCTACATCATCTGAATTAGTATCAATTATATGAACAGTTTTATTAGTTTTTGTTTTTATCCTAATAAACCAGTTACCAATTAGCACATCAGAAAATTCAGTCCATAAATACTCTTTTCTATTAAACCCCACAACCTCAATCCTATTATCATATACATTATATGTTGTACATTTTGCCTTATTAATAAAAATAATAGCGGCAACTAAAAATGCAAGCGCAATAATAGTATAGTTAAAAATAAATGATGCAACTACTATAACCGAACTTATTAACGCATAACTAATCACAGATTTAGCATTATAAAACTTATATTCTTTCATCATCCACCTCTTTTTGCATTATCCCTCATATATTACCATATATGTTATGTGGTGGACAAGCGAACAGATAAAGGTTTTTGGAAAAAGCTCCGCATGTGCGAAGCTGTGGTTATTAGGTTTGTATTTTTATCGGAGTGACCACCCCGAACGCCGTCGTGCTGTCTTTTTTTGATTAACTCTCCAGCGGCTGTAAGTGTTGTGCTAACACTGCGTTTGGCAATTTAAGAGATTTTATGAAGCCAAAATCTCATAAATACACCTTCCATTGTCAGCACTTGTTGAAACGTCAGTACGAATTTCACAAGTGAAATTCTTTACGGGCTACGCCCCAGTACTCCGCTTCGCCTATCGGCGAATATATAATGTTGTTAAGCCCAGCAAAGCTTTCGGGCATGTACCGTAAGTTTCATACTCTATTCTTTAAACTACGCACAAAGCGCGATTATTAAAAATGCACGAGAATCTGCGATTCGGAGTTTTTTAATAATCGTAAAACCTTCGTCACTATCGCATTTTTTACTAAAATGCTGTCGTGTCCCGTATTTTTTCTAAATACTCGAGAAAAAAGCTTTTCGGCGAAATCTAAGGTGCCTCTAACACAGAGAACAACCACCCTCAGCAAATATGAAGGAAGAGAAATAATATGGGTAATAAGAAGAAGGAGCATTACTATCACTGTCTAGTGAAAGTAATAAAAAATACCTTAGGTGCTTGTCCCCTGTGTTAAATAAGTTTTGGAACAAAACTTTACTTGGCTAAGAACCAAAAATAAAGTTCGAGGGCGAATATGAACTACAATAGTGCAAAGCACTATGAGTGTTCATATTGCCAAAAGCATTACCCTCGAACATTTTGATAGAACCCCACCGCCACGCAAAGCGCTGCCCTCCTCCCCTCATTAAGGGGAGGTCATTCGCATTTTCGCTAACGTTATATTTAGCACAAATGAGCGCCCCTAGTAAGGGGAGCTGGCTTCCAAAAGAAGACTGAGGGGTTGATAAGAAGCTTAACCGAGACGCACGTGCGCCAACTCTGGGTAGATGGTTTTAAATCCATACAGCACGTCCATCGACATAATCTCTTTCTTGGAAGTGATGTCATAGGAGCGCACAACACGCAAAGTGATTCCGTTATAGCTTGTCACATAGCCGTCAGCATCGCTGGGCAATGCAAGCGCGCGGGTAACGAAGCAGAAAGCGTTCTTGTGGAAACCAACATTTCGCACAGATCCGCCCGCCGAGCTGTCTGCAAACACGATGTCAGCATCGTCGGCGATACCGCCAGCAGGTGCAGCGGGATAGAAAGTGACGCTTGCGATAGCGTTGCCTGAAGCTTCTGCAGTATCAGCTGCCACGACGTAAGTCGTGCCTGCGATAGTCATGAGGTCACCCTTTTTGAGTGCGCCGTTCATAGCAGAAGCATCGATTGCCATTGCAGTTACGCCTTCAGCTACTGCGCCGTTTACTTTAGGATCGGATGCAGCTGTCGCATCGCCTGCCGCGTGAGTGTAAACGTCCTGTGAGTAGTAGTTTGAAAGACCGTAAATTTTGCCTATCTCGCCTTCGCGAAGAGCTTTTGCTTCCCCGCTTTCAGAAAGGCGGATAAGGTTATTTATCTCGGTAAACTTCGTGTCAGCGTCAACATCCCACACAGCGGAGCGGTCAGCGCTCGGAGCTTTTTTGTTGTTTAATCCTTTACGGATAGCAGAAAAGTCAGTAAGCTCTGAAGGAGTTGTTCCTGCGACACCCGAAAAGTACGGTATGTCGCGCACAAGCTGCAAGCCTTCAGCATTGATTTTTTCAGCGAGTGCCACAGCCATAGGGCCGGACACTTTGTCCACAAAGTCAGGAACTGAAAGACTCAAGTCCTTTGAACTTACTTCGACAGATACGTCAGCCAGCCTGTCCATTGTTACATCCACCGATGCCATGTTTGTGTCCTGAATAGTTATAGAGCCTGTAAAGTCGTTTGCCTCGTACACAGGCGGTTTTTCTATCTGGATTGTTTCGCCTTTGCCGACGAAATCCGATGAATAATCCTGATGAATGAGGTTAGGGAAAACGAGGTTGTTTGCAAGCACCGGAAGTGCTTCCCTCGCAATGTTTTTCATAGTTAAAAAGCTGTTAGCCATAGAGTTAATTCTCCTTAAAATTTAATTGTTGTTTGGCAAAAACACTACTTTTTAAACTTAATATTATAGAATGTCTTGTCGTCCAGCCTGTCGGGATTAATGCCGATTGCTTTGTCCGCAGGCATCGGAGGATTGCCTCCCCTGCCCGTGTCAAGCTCCTGCTCGAAAAGATACGGATCGCTATTTTTAATGGCCTCAATCTGTTCGGAAAGCCCCGTTAGCTTGCCATCTTTAATAACAATCCTGCTGTCGTCAATCAGCGCCCTTAACGCTTTCATATTCTTAGCTTTGGCTGAAAGCATCGCCTTGTCAATCTCTGCGCTTTTTATAAGCGCCATAAGTTTAAGTTCATACTGCTTTGCCATGAGTTCTTTTTCTTTGATGCACTTCGCGACCGCAGCTTCAAGCTCCGCTGTTTTTCCCGCGGCATCCTGAAGTGCTGCGAGCTTTTCTTCCGCAGTGTTTTTTGCTGTTTCCATAGCCGTCGCTTTTGCAGCTGCCGCCAAAAACTTTTCCTTTGCGACATATGCCCCGCCGGCTAAATTCGCCAGCTTCACATCATCGCGTCCGTCTAGTTTCTGTGCCACCTGCGCATATAGCGCATCGCCTAAAATAGGTTTAAGAAATTCCATTTAACAAAATCCTCCTAGATTTTTTTGATATGGTCTACTCCATGAGGGAGCGTGTTTTGTTCTTTATTTCCCTGCAAAACTTATAAAAAAGGGTATGAAAAAAGCACTCACCAAGTGCTTGATTATCATGTTTGGTTAAATAATTACTCAGTCTTATCCTTAATTATCTCTACTATTTTATTTTTCGAATAATTTATTTTATTTAAAAAATATAGATAATTAATTAGGTTAACACAATTTAGAATTAAAAAAATCGTTAATCCATTAATATAAAAATTATTTAAAATGCTAGTTATCAAAATAAATAATGAAATAACAAATATTATAAATAAACTTATGACTGAAAACGTCATCCACATTGAAGGTTCAATTATTATTACAACTGATCTTTCCAATAATCTGCCTGTAATCAGAGGATTATATTGTCTGCTCAATCCTTTAATTGACTTTACAGTAAATCCTTCATCATATACTCTGCCAACAAATTCCTTGTCTTTTTCATATCTTACAACAAAAAGTTTGTTTCTCTCATCCGTCTTTTTTCTTACAGCGTCTAGTATTTCTTCTTTTGACTTTTCAGTCTTTATAATAAACTCTTTTTTCAATAATCCCATATATCTTCCCACGCGAATAATACGCATCCTCCAAATAGCATTATAATAAAGTTAAATCAATTAATGATACTCTCTGAACTCCGAACCTTGTACTATCTTCCTTATATCTCTTTTAGTATCTCTTAAGTTTAGCTTTATAGAAATAATACCGGCAATTATAGAAATAACCCAAATTGATACAAGCACAAGAGTGTTTTTATTTATATAGACGGACATATTGCCTTCTTGAATGAGTTCAACAATAAAATATATTAATAAAATTGCAAAAATCGCAATAATTATTTGAAGCATAATCGACAAAGAAATTCTTACATATACTGATGCACCATCATCTTTGCTGTCAACACTGCCGTTAATAACAGGGTTAAGATCATATTTTCCTCTGTATGCTTTTTTTATCCTAAAACTATCACTGTCAACATGTCCTATGTACAGTTTGTAAGTACTAACGCGGGGATTGTAGTTACTGATAGAAGTTTTTGTATCGGTATATGCTTTCAATGAAGATATAACTTCTTTTTTAGTCTTTGATGTCTCAACCGTCATTTCATAGGTGAAAATATTTTGTACAAGCCAGATAAGATTCATGTGACTTTCTCCAGTAATTATAGTTAACCACATTATACCAACCTATCCGTGATATGGAAAGAGGATGTGTGCATTTTATTATACAAACCACACAAAAAACCACCAAGCCTTGTCTTATATACAAACCTATGCCATTCTTCGCTGTAGTTTCTGTTTTTTACAAACAATGCACCCCATACGCTTACAAACTTCAATTTTTTTATTAGACTTTGCAGAAGCTGGGATATTTTCTTTACTGTAAGGGACGTACCGTCCCTCACTCTCCCTGCTGGTGTGCAGAAACTCCAGCTATCCAATTCCACTTAAGCATTATAAAGCCGTAAGTTAAGCTGAAAGAAATATGCTGAATATTATGTCCGCTTCTGAAGGGGGCTATTGAGCGAATCGAAACGGGGGTGCAGGCGCGGGGCGTAGCACAAAAGAATTTTATTAATAAAATTCTTACTGACGCATCTAGATCTACTGACGTTTGATGGCGTATTTAAGAGATTTTTGTTTTATAAAATCTCTTAAATTGCCTAATGCTGTGTTTACCTTATTTCCCAGCCGCTAGACTGCTTGATTAAAAAGAATTGTTAAACGGCGTTCGGGGTAGTTAATATGATTATAAACTATAACCAAGAAACTACAAAAGCCCCCGACGTCCGTCAAGAGCTTTCTCATTTTAATATGAACTTATGTCTGCCTAATTTGCTACATTGACATAATACCACGACTATATATGTAATACCATGTAATGCGTCACTCGCTGTAGTATATGATGGAATCAATCAAAAGCTTAACGCCCATATCTTCAACAGCAAGGTCGCGGCTTGCTCCAATATCATAAGAAAGTGTGATTTCTCCTACTAAATTATAATTGGCTAAGTCATAAACTTTAATGGTGTAAAGATTAGTACCTTCAGGCTCAGTGTTTAATATAGTATAACCATAACCGTCTTTTTCATAATAGCTGTAGCGGTTATTGTCAAAGAATTCGTAAAAGTCAAAGTGTTTATCAAATTGCGCTTCGATATCTTCAATATATGCAAGCTGCAAAACAGAAGGCAATTCATATGCGGTTTTATACATCATAACGGTGTATTTATTGATGCTGTCTGCGCCAAGATAGCTCTCTCTGTCGCCTTCTTCAATATATTCGTTATCAGCAAGCACTCCGCGGCGGCTGATGAAAACATTAAGACCGCTCCCCGAGTAATATGCTCCGCTTTCATCTTCCGATATTTCAGCTTCATCTATCATCCCGTATTCCAGAGGGATGTTTGCTGACAGCCAGTCTGTGTCCAGCCAGTCGCTGTCTCCCATATAGCCGCCTGTTATCTGAAACTGCTGAGGATTACCAATTTCACGAACCTTCTCTTTTACATGGATAAATAAAATCGTTCTTGGGTAAAAATATAATACTGAAAGAACAACAATTATTGTGCATAATATGCTTAAAACTACGATTTGCGCTATCTTTTTCTTTTTCTTTTTCTGCCTTCTCGACATAGGAATCCTCCGACCATATTGTTCCAATTATAGCAGAGGTATGGCGTTTGTTAAAGTGGGGTTACAAAATCTTTTTTATTCATTCATAAATTATTAAGGATTACACCTTTTGCACGGTCTTTTGCCTCTGTTTTCCGCATCCTCTTTAGAGCTGTATAACACAAAATTGCTCTTTTTAATGGTTGAAACTGAGTTGCAGTTTATATAATGATATACCTCAGATTTTTTTGACCCGCAATACTGCGCATCAATTGGAACTTCAACAGTTTCTCCATCAAGCAGAGTGATTGTCATGGTTTGAGGCTCTTCTGCGGGTTCATCTGTTGCAGTTGGCGTGGGCGATGGAGTATCTGTAGGGTTTTCTGTTGGCACAGGTGAAGGCGTGTCTGTAGGATTTTCCGTTGGCACAGCTGAAGGTGTGTCTGTATGGCTTTCTGTCGGTGTAATTGTAGCAGTGTTTGTCGGCTGTTCATCAATAACGGCTGTATCAGTTTCAGCAGCTTGATCCGCTGCTAAATTAGCACTTATATTCTCATCTGCTTGTGCACCGCCGCTTAACGCACAGCCGGCTAAGCTAAGAACAAACAAACATACTGCAAGCAGCAAAACAACATACCAGCTCTTTTTTATATATCTCTTCAAAGCTCACCTCTCAAACATAATATACACATTATACTACATGCAGTTAATTATGTCACAATAATCCATATATTCGTTTACTTGTATTCCCTGCTCTGTTAAAATAATTTAGTCTAATACGTTTTTTGGAGATGTCATGAAGAAGTTTCTCGTTATATTTTTATCGTTAATAATAATTCTTTCTGTAATAGATGTTCCGATTGTGTCTGCTAGCGGAGCGGGTGGAGTCATTTATGGACCATCTACACTTACTTCAGGTCAAACTGCAACATTCTCTGTTCAAGCACGCTTCGTAGACTGCACAGGTTGTAATGTTTCAGCCAAAGGACGCAGCGGATTGTCAGGAACCGCAAGCGGTACATGGGACAGTTCTATAAGTGGTGTAAATTGTGACGGAGAAATTACATTTAATGTTTCTTTGAAAGCCACGAATACCGGAAGCACAAGCATAACAGGTGTGATAAATCTCTTTTTTGAGTATTTCTATAGGGATGCAAATAACGAGAAAAGATTTGATTATGTCTCAAAAAATTTCAATGTAACCATCCTCCCGGCTTCTTCATCAACTCCCACTCCCGCTCCCGCCCCTGCACCTGGCGGCACTTCAAATCCGGCCCCTGCTGCAACGCCAAAACCAACAGCACGCCCAACTGCTACACCGACTCCGAATCCCAATGCACCGCTCAACTGGAATCAGGCTGAGTATGTTATAAACAACTGCGAAAAAGACGAGTTAAGCTTTAAAATGAGATCAAGCAAGACAGAAATTACCGACGATGTGCTTAATCTATTAAGAGAACAGAAAAAGAAACTCACAGTTGATTTTGGTGATTTTTCCTGTGTTTTAGACGGAAAATATATGGATGAACTTCCCGAAGGCACAGACGAGCTTGACCTTGGGTTTTCAACTAAAAAGAACAAAACAATTTCAGGCTTAACATACGGATATGATGTAATGCAGCTGCATTTTGAAAAGTTTGGGGATCTCCCCTGTCCAATTACATATTCATTTCATCCTGAGGGATATGATGCAGGAGACAAGCTCTATCTCTATTATTTTGCTGAATACACACAAGAGCTTAAAGCTCTTCAGCGTTCGACAGTTGATAAAAACGGTAATGTTTCTTTTACTCTGTCTCATTTTTCAAGCTATGTCATTTGTGACAGGATAATAATGGATGCAGGTGATTACGATATATTTTTAAGGACTCCGACACCCACTCCTTCTCCTGTTCCTTCACCATCCCCTACGCCTACTCCTACGCCGCAGCCCACACCAACAGCCTCACCCACACCACGTCCGACATACACGCTTGTTAAGATTACTCCCGAATACTCATACACTCCTGTGCCTTCAAGTGATGAAAGCACAAAAAATCCCGCGGCGGGCGGGATGTCCACATGGGCATATATACTCTTATTTGCCGGAGTTTTTCTAACAATCGGAGTAATAATTATCCTTGTATACTACCTTACAAAAAAATAAGGTTAAATCGATTTATATGATTAGGCTGCTTTAAATATGCTTACTTTATTGCGTCCAAGCTGTTTTGAAAGGTATAGGGCAAAGTCTGCTTTATCCACCATGTTATCTTCCGTGTATTTTTGTCTGAATCCGCATATTCCAGCTGAAAAAGTCACTTTGCCAATATCATTAAACTCATGGTTTTGTATAATGTCGCGCATTCTGTCCACCATAGCAAATGCAGCTTTCTCGTCGGAGTTTGGAAGCAGCATAATAAACTCTTCGCCTCCCCATCTGCCGAATACATCGCTTTCTCTTAAGTTTTCATTCAGAATTTTTGTAATTTCTTTTAAAACATAATCTCCGGCTGAATGTCCGTGTTTGTCATTTATCTTTTTAAACTTATCAATATCTATCATAACAACCGAAAAATCAGTTTTATATCTTTGAGCATGGTTTACAAACTCTCCAAGCTTTTCTGCAATCTTTCTTCTGTTGTATATACCAGTGAGCATATCTTTTTCCGAAAGCTCAGTAAGCCTTTCATTCATGTCTTTAATATCATTTTCATTCACGTAAATTTTCTGATATTTGTTATAGTTTAAAACAGTAGCCACTCCAACTAAAACAACAAGAATAAAAGTCGTCATAACATCCAAATTGAAATCAGGAGGTACTTCATAACGAATTTGAATAATATAAGCCATTATTGCAAATATAATAACCAGTAAAACAGCCGAAATATATGGCCACCTTACATGGGACATAGACACAAAAAAAGCAAGGATAAGGAAAAACGAAAACGTGAAAGTACCGTTTTTAAACATCTCAAAAGTATAATGAGCGCCTATTAATAGCAACACTATATGCATAGTCATAATAACTATAGTTAAAACTGTAGTTCTGTTTGTAATTTCAGCTCTTCTTCTGATACGAGTAAGTATAAAGCTGGATAGTACTCCAAATCCAAGGATTGTTATCATTCCTAAAGAAGAATATTTTTCAAGCCCCATCACGTTAAAAGCACGCAAAACGAGGATAACAATCTGAATAGCTGAAATACAGCCTGTTAAGGCAACAAATCTTTTGCTGTTATCTATAACTATTCTGTTTGCAAAATTTCTCTTTAATTCTTTTTTTCTTTTTTTAAGGCATATAGCCATACAATCACCGTTTTAATAAATATCTTATAAATAATACCACGGTTTTGGCCAATGTAATCTAAACAAAGTGTTAACATCACGATTACAATTACATATATTTCTTTTACATGCAATTACAGATAAATTGTATTATGAAATCTTCTCAACCTCGAACATACTAACTTTATTTCGTCCTGTTTGTTTGGACTGATAGAGCGCTAAGTCCGCCCTTTCAATCATATTGTCTATTGAATATGCAGGCTTACATCCACATATTCCCGCTGAAAATGTAACCTGTCCCACTTCATCGAAAATATGATTTTCCACAATTTCACGCAACCTTTCTGTAAAACTAAAGGCAGCTTTTACATCTGCATTAGGCAGGAAAATAATGAACTCTTCACCACCCCATCTTCCTAAAGTATCACTCTCTCTCAGGTTTGCATTTATTACTCTGGTTAGCTCTTTAAGAACATAGTCCCCTGTTATATGGCCGTATGTGTCATTTACTCTTTTGAACTTATCTATATCAAGCAGTACCACTGAAAAAGGATTCTTGTAGCGCTGTGCATGCTTGATGAATTCTCTAAGCTTTTCATATATCTTTCTTCTGTTGTATACCCCTGTCAGCATGTCTTTTTCAGACATCTCAGTAAGTTTTGCATTCATTCTGCCGACTTCTTTGTCTTTAAGAAAAATCTGCCAGTACTTTCTATAGCTTAATATGCTTGTTAAATTTATCAGTATAACTAATGTAAATGTAAATATACTGTCTGTAGTAAAATCACCCGGCACCTGGAAAGTGTTGCTTACGTAAATTGAAAGACCTATAAACAATGCAACAAGCAATGTTCCATAGGCATATGGCCATCTTAAATGAGATATAGAAACAAAAAAAGCAAGTATCAGAAAAACAGAAAAAGAGAAATTACCGTTTCCATACATTCTTATGGTTAAGTAACATGCAAGAGCCAGCATTAAAGCATGTATAAATGTAATGACTATAGAAATTGCTAATGTCATGTCGTTATTTTCCGACTTTTTCCTGAGTAATATAAGTGCTGTAATAAATATAATTGATGCAGCCGCAATATATATCATAGCCGAAAAAGGATAATCCTTGTTTTCAAACTTATTAAGTAAATATGCAATAATAAAAAACAGGTTTATTAAAAAAACTGCAGACAGCAAAATTATGAACCTTCTGCTGTTATCCAGAATCATCTGCCTGTTAAATTCTTTTTCCAGTTCTTTGTCTTTTTTGTTCAGCTTAAAAGCAAATGCCATATTATCTCCTTTTCTCTAAGTAGATAACAGTACACCTTATGTTTGTCAACATAACATCAGCATTTTATAAAAAAAGTGTTAATAAAGCATATGTTAAATCCATATGCTTCTTAATATTTATATATGTTATTATACCACAATTTTCAAACTATGCGGCTTTGAATATGCTTACTTTGTTGCGTCCAAGCTGCTTTGAAAGATACAACGCAAAATCGGCTTTATCTATTATGCTGTCAACAGTATACTCCGATGTATGCTGACATACTCCGGCAGAAAAGGTTACTTCGCCGACTTCTCCGAAGTCATGCGCGTTTACAATCTTTCGAATTCTGTCGATAAGGTTATAAGCTGAGTCTTTGTCAGAGTTTGGTATTACTATAATAAACTCCTCTCCTCCCCATCTTGCAAGCATATCGTTTTCTCTTAAGTTCGAGCCTATAACATCAGTAATCTCTTTTAAGACACCGTCTCCGGAGCTGTGTCCGAACTTATCATTTATTCTTTTAAACTTATCTATATCCAGCATAGCAACGCAGAAAGTGCCGCCATAGCGTTTGAAATACTCAACCTGTTCTTCTATTTCTCTCAATGCTTTTCGTCTGTTATATATTCCTGTCAACGGATCGCTTTCAGACATGCTTAATAGCTTTGTGTTCATATGCTCAATTTTTATGGTTTTAAGGAAGCTTTTAATATATTGTCGGGTATTAATGCTGTTAATGAATCCTATTATCAATACAACTATAAAACTTTCCAGAATATCATACAGGAAAAACTCATCAAAGTAGGAGTTTGTATATAAATATATATTAAGGCCTACATAAGCAAAAAGTATAACTGCGCTTCCTGTATAAATACGTTTAAAATGAGCAGAAGAAATTACAAGAGCAGCCACATAGAAAATTGAATATGTATTTCTTCCTATGCGGAACATATATATAGTAAAGTAGCATCCGTATATGAGCGTTACTGCATATAAAATTGCAATTGCGATAATCATAACTACTGTTTTTTTAGACTCTTTTGTCTTTTCCGTACAGATAATTAAAGCAAACATAAAGCTTACCGACAAAAGCAAAGCGGTGAGCAGCGAAACTTCTATTGCCGCATCATCCCGCGCAATCCCAAAAACATTCAGAGCAAAAAGAAAAAATAAAGCAGCACTTAAAAAAGTCAGTATCCATATTAACTTCCTGCTGTTTTCGTGAATAATATTATATTGTAGGTTTTTTTCTGTTATGCGGTCATCCGAAAAAAGCTTTTTGTGCCATCTCATACTGTCTCTCACCTAAACTATGGTATAAATTCTGGTCTAATAATTATTCTCTTATTATTTCTCAACTAAGACGTCGGCGAAAAGTATATACACACAAAATGCAACTTTTTAAAGCTGCAAATAATTTTATTCTGTAATTAATGTGAGTTTTTAGTAACTCTATATATTTAAATTACACAAATGTAATTATAATGAAATATAAGTGTTAAGTAAAGAAAAAATTTTTGTGCGCCATAATTTACATTTTGTTAAGTAATCACATAGAGAAATATGTTTAATTTGCTATTGTGCATAATATAGTATGTTTTTCTTCAAAAAAATCAATATTATGATATACTGTTTCTAGATATATACGATGTACAATCTCTAAAACAGAGGAGTTATACGTGGGTGCTACTACATTAATGCAACGTGCCGATTTGTTGCTATATACTATCATATTAAATATTATAATCATCATTTATATTTCTTTCCAGAATTCAGGCAAAGAATATTCATCCAGGCTTTTTATCCGCATTGCCACTGCAATAACAATTATAACTTTCTTTGAAGCTGTCACAATGCTTTGCAGCCAGCAAGGAAACACCGCTCAAATCCCGTTCAGATACTGGGGCAACTTTCTATTTCTAATTTCAACAAACATGCCTGCTGCATTCGCATTAAGCTATTTGGACTTTAAAGTGCTGGGCAGCGAAAAAGACAGCAAAAGACGTTTACTGCTGTATCTTATACCGACATTCATTGCTATTTTAAGCGGAATAGTAAATTTCTTTGTTAAGGGAATACTCTTTACAGTTACACCCGACAACGTGTATGTTAGAGGCCCTTTTGTATATATAAACCTTATGAGTTCATATGCAATGTTAATAATCGCTTTTATAGCTTTCTATAAATACAAGCGCATGATAACCGGCAGAACAATAAGCAGCATAGTTTTGTTCTTCCTTCTTCCGGTTTTAGGCTCTGTCCTGCAGTCACTTTTTCAAGGAGTTCCATTCGGCATGCCTTCTTATTCCATTGCAGTTTTTTCAGTACTTCTGATACTGGAAAAAGATGAGCTGGGAAAAGATGATTTAACAGGGCTGTATACCAGACAAAAGATGGAGTCGCGTATACGTTTTAAGCTAAAAAGCCATGAGCCTTTTATACTTGTAATGGTAGACTTGGATGGTTTTAAAAGCATCAATGACAATTTCGGACATGCCGAAGGCGACAACGCCTTAAAAACAGCTGCCGAAATACTTCGCAAAGCAATCAATATTGAAGACATGGTTTGCAGATATGGCGGAGATGAATTTTTGATATTAATTGAGAGCGAAAAAGACATCCGAGAAAAAGTAATTGAACGAATTAAGAATGCCTTTAACCGCGTTAACAATAAGACACCATATCACCTTGGTTTCAGCTATGGCTGTGAGTATGTATGCAGTCCTATGTCCCAAAACCATGATGAACTGCTTCGGGAAATCGACAAGAAGATGTATGAAAACAAAGAAGCAAAGAAGCTTTCAGGGAAAGCTAGCTCGTAGTCTCCATAAGATAAAAAGGATGCAAAAGACCGGTCGGCTCATAAAATACTGTGCCGACTTTTTTAAACCCTACTTTTAAAAGAAGTCCTTCGGATGCACGGTTTTCAGGGTGATGTCCTGCACACAAAGTTTTGCTCCCTATCTCCTGTGCATATTCCACTGCCCTTTTTAATCCCTCATAGCCAAAGCCTTTGCCCTGAGACTTCACCATTAGGTGAATTCCGGCTTCTAATAGCTCCCGTCCTTCCCATATACGCGGCCGAAGACCGATACAGCCTATAAATTCACCGTCGTTTTTTGTAAAAACGGGAAAGTACTGTACTTTATACTTTTTATAGTTTTCCATCTCAGCCTTAAGCCTTGTTTTTACATAGCTTATATCAAAGGGTCCGCCGATATATTTTGTGACTCTTTCATCCGTCCATAGCTCAGCTGCTTTATTTGTGTCAGTTGCCTCCCAAATCGAGAATATAAGCCTCTCGCTTTCAAAAATACTTTTTCTTTTCATATTTCTATCCTAGTTTATTTGAGTTTAATAATAACATGATACTATGATTTTATATATAATTTGTCAAAAATAAGGGAAAAAGAATATATCTCAAACAGTTTGTCTATTGAACTAAGTTTAAATATATGTAAAATTGTTTATATATACTATTGTAAATATAAATTGAAAGGAATAAATATGAAAAAAATATTTATTTTGCTCGCAGCATTCTTTTTGGCTGTAACAACGTTTATAGGATGCACTCCTTCACAATTTAAAAAAGGCGTCGAACTGGATGAAGACTACCCCAAAGATGTTCTCGGCATCTATGAAGACGCCATTGTCTTTGAAAGCGAAGCGCGCTTTGGCAAAGTAATCGTTTCACTGGGCACAGAAGATGAGCTTGACGATATAGTCGAATACTTTAGAGACTATTATGAATACATGGGTATATCCGCAAAGGAAGAGCTTGACGATGATGAGTACTCTTCAGAGTTTACTGTCCAGGGTTATGAATTTGAGCTTAATGTTGAAGAGGCATCGGGCGATGCGAAAGACCATTTTGAATATGTAATTGAAATCACATCAAAAAAGCTTGAGGATGTGTCCGAAACCCAAAGCAGCGAAAGCTCTCAGGCAGAAGCTGCATCATCAGATGATCCTGCCCAGCAATCCAATGACTCCCCTTCCGTTCAGGCAACAGAACCGCCACAGCAAAAAAGAGTGATTGACGGAGAAAACGCTCTTACGTCTGCTTCATTCGGAGCTTGGTATTCATATACTGTTTTTGATAGTCAGAAAAACGACAAGTATGTTGACTATACAATATGGTTTGCTGACGGCACAACAGGTTCATATCACTATTTCGATTATTCTTCAAAAGAAAAAATGGACAATGAATTTACATATGAAATAGTAAACGGCGTTCTTGTTTTAAACCTTGATAATAATGTACAGATATTATATGACGCGTATTTTGACAACGGCCAGATGCATCTTATAAATCAATATACAGACGAAGAGATGTATCTTAAGAATTGGCAGAAGGAAAGCAACAAGACGCCAAACATCGGTGAGTTTACTGCTTACGGCAGCTGGATTACCTATCTTGAAGGCTATGCAGAGCCTGTGTGCCTTGCTCTTTGGGAAGACGGCGCAGGATATATCTATAACTGGAACAATGACGCAGCAAGCGACAACCTAATGTGGGAAAAAGCTGAAGGCGGGATTAAGTTTGATGTGGGAACGCTCTACGGCGACACGCTTACCGTCTCCCATCGAGGAAACATCCTTCTTGCAACCACTCAGTCAGGCGATGTGATGTATTTCAAACGCGCGACAACAAACGTGCTGTCCGGAGTGTATGAGCTTTCAATGTCCAACGATGGCGAGGTCAGCAAATGGACCGCTACACTCTATCCGGATCAAAATGCTACGCATAAGATATCCTCCGGAAGGCTTACATTCAATTATGATAATTCCAACTGGTATGTAAATCCAATAGACGGACTGCTCTATGCATTTATCTTCGGAGAATACGAAAGCTTCTATTATTACTATAATGAGTCACAGCTGATATTGTCCCAGCCTGCCGATAATCTCGATTATACATTCGACAAAACAGGTAATTGATGCATATTACCACTTTTATAAAGCCTCCCCTTATGGGGAGGCAATTTTTATTTAAAAATTTTTTGCCTGTTAAATAATAATCTTTGATATATCATTTATTACTTCCGCGATATGCTTTGCAGATTTTCCTGACGGATTTTCCAACCAGCTGCGAAGAAGCCCTATGCTCCCGTTTATTACAAATATATAATAAAGCTCGTTTTTTTCAATGTCACCATTTTTTATGCTTTCAGGCACAATTCCGCATTTTTCATAGATAAGCATTAAGAGCTGCTTTTGAAACCGGATGTCGCCCTGCTCGCTCATAAGCACCGAAAGCCTTTTGCTGTTATCTGCAAAATAGGCAAGTATTTCTTCTAAAACTGTTATTCTTCCACGCTCGTCAGTTGTTGCCATAAGTTTTTCTATAAGCTCTTTTGCCCATAGTATCGTCTCATCCTCTATGCTTTTTATAAGATCATATTTGTCTTCATAGTGAGCATAAAAAGTGGTTCTGTTTATGTCCGCTGTGGTACATATATCTTTAACCGTAATCTTTGCTGCAGGCATCTCCTCCATCAGCTCAAAAAGGCTTTCGCGCAAAACCATGCGTGTATACCGCGATTTTCTGTCAGTTTTATTGTTCTTCACAATAGCCTCCCTATTTTTTACTTTATTTTTACCGGTTATGTATTTTAAAGGACATTTCTTTAATAGATGTTGATTACAGTACATTTTATAAAGGACTATCGGTTGTAAAAACAACACAGTGTAAATATAATGTAAAATTAAGTTAATGTCAATTTCGAAAGGTCAGATTATGATTCAGGACTCTCTGATAGGTCTTATATATTTAATGATTTACTTCGCCTGCGCGGTTGCGATAGTCCTTCCGCTTCGCAAAAAGCTAGGCCTCGAGGGCGAAATAATGCGCAAAATACTGCATCTTGTCTGTGTAAGTTCAATCTTTGTTTTGCTTGAATTTTGCAGCTCATGGCAGAGTGCAGCAATCGTTTCAGCAGTGTTTATTATAGTGGTATACCCAATATTAAAGATATTTGAGAGAAAACCTCTTTATGGCAGCTTCTTTTGCCAGAGATGCGAAGGCGAAGTGAAAAACAGCCTTATAACAGTATTTATTGTATATATAGTTATGATTGTCGTTTTGTGGGGCATACTCGGCTCGGACTATAAATTTATAATAGGAATGTCCGTTGCAGCTTGGGGTTTCGGAGATGCAGCGGCTGCCCTTGTCGGCAAAAACTTTGGACAGCATCGTTTTAAAGGAAAGCTTCTTCCCAACAAAAAAAGCATAGAAGGCACTCTTGCTATGTATGTTGTAGCTTTTATTGCAATCGTTGTAACATCAATGCTGCTTGCAGGGCTAAGCTTTATGGAAGGGTTTATTATAGCTGTTATCGCCACCCCTTTCTGCACAGCAGCGGAGCTTTTCACTCCGGGTGGATATGACACAGTAACTGTGCCTTTTGCAGCTGCAGCCTGCATCGGATTTACAACCAGCTTCCTTCCCAGTCTAACGGTGTTTTTATGAAAAACAATAATTCCAAAAAAGCACAGAACACGCTTCTGACTTCCCTGCTGTTTAGCGCACCGGGGCCTATCATAACCGGAATATCTGTAATAACAAGCTATTCGACAACTCAGGTTGCAGACTTTCTAAGACGCACAATAGAGCTTGCTGCAATATTTGCGTCATGGTATGTTTTTCGTAAAATAAAAAATAGTATAGACATGAATGAGTCGAAAAAAGAACGCCTTGAAAATATAGCAAACCTTTTTGTAGGCTGCGCCCTTTCTGTTTCAGGTACGGTAATGCTTGCTATATCTTTGTCCAGAGCTGACGGCTATACACCGGGGGGATTTGTTCTTATGGGGCTTATTATAGCCTTCCTTGGACTTGTCGCAAACACCATCTTCTGGTTTCGCTATCGCGCTCTAAGCCGACATGACAAAAGCTCGGTGCTCTCCGCTCAGCATAAACTGTATCGCGCAAAAGCATTTGTGGATTTGTGCGTAGTGTCTGCACTCACTTCGGTCGCAGTCGCGCCTAATAATCCCGCAACGATGTATATTGACCTCATAGGTTCAATAATAATAGCGGTTTATCTTCTTATAAACGGTGTAATCATAATCAAAAACGAGCGCAGGAAAATGATGAAATCCAAATCACTCGCACAATCTTTAGTTGATTAATCTTATAAAGGTTTAACCCTATTTATTGCTTTATTTACGGCCATTATTGTGCATAAAATAATTACAACACCATACACTATCGGGTAGAACACATATACCACCGTTTCGGAGTACGGCAGCTCGCGGAAGAACAGAACTATGAGTCTGAACGCACTGAAATATGCAGCATATGAAAAAACAACCACTCCCCTGCCCCTATACTTTTTATATAGCCATATGCCCAGCGGGATAAACAAAAGCGCAAATCCCATTTCCATAAGCTGTGTCGGGTAAACCATCAGCACATCGCTTTTTTTAGCCATTGAAGGCATAAGCGAATTTATAATCTTATGAGTGTCGGAAATGGATTCCGGCGCAGGTACGCCCCAGAAAACATCGCATGCTTTTCCAAAGCAGCAGCCATTTAAAAAACACCCCACACGCATAATCGCAAACGACAAAGTGAACGGAAATACAATTAAATCCGCCATATTATAGAAGTTCTTATTAAATATCTTGGAAAACATTATAGGCGGAACTAAGGCAAGCGCCATCCCTCCGTATACGGAAAAGTGCCCGAAAGACATTTCGAGCACACTGTATCCTTGTTTTATGTAGTTGTCATAGTTTATAGCATAATTTAAAAGCCTTGCGCCAACCAGAAAAAAAACACCGCACGCTGCAAGCATCAAAGCACTTTGCCAAATTTTCCATTCAATTTTCTTTAACAAATATATAGCAAGCACAAAAGCTGCTATAGCTGCAATCCCGGCAGCAAAAGGGTATACCTTTATACCGTAGGAAAGCAAAAACTCCTTAGCCGGCATCGTGTACCTCATAGTATTCCTGCTTCACAAGAGATACCGACCATACCATCCTTATCATGCCTTCAGGCAATGAAATACCGCTTTGCACCTGTTCTTTGGATACCATTGTAATTGTTCCGTTTATATGCGGCGGCATGCCTTCCGTCAATGTAAACGATCCCGAGAAATTATATCCTGCAGAATCATCGCTTCCGGTTATGGATACAAGCGTCATTGTGCCTGATTCTTTGTTATAAGAAAGTGTCATTGTAGAGCTTCCGTCGCTTGAAACCATTGTAATCGTGCTTCCGCTGCCGGTTGCAGTAAACTCCACATCAGATGATTGTCCAACCATATCTTCCATCTGCTCGTCAGTGCTGCTTATCTGGGCTTCATCGCAGCCTTCTTTGTCTTCTTCCGGCATTGAATCCAATATCTCCTGAAGAAGCTCAGTGTCAAAGCTTGCTTCGGTCGTTGTCATCGTTCCAAACCAAACACCGGAAAGCGATTCCGCTGTCGGTGCAGGGATATATCCCTTCTCGCGCAGGAAATCGCGCACTTTCTTTTCACCATCCTCTTCATACCATTTTTTTATAGCATGAGCAAGGTCATAGTCTGTTATCTCAGTGTCATCCACAAGCCCTTCATATTCGATTTTTGTGCGGCCCGTCATTTCCATTATCCTGTCAGCTACCCTTACATAGCTGTTTAATCTCTCTTTATAAGTAAATGACTCCATAAGGTCGCTTTTCATTGTAACCGATCCGTCAACATCGCTTTCGTCAAACATATCAAGAAGCTTCTTGTAATAATCCTTGTCTTTAGCGATCTGCGCTTCCTGCTTTACACGTGCTTCAAACTTCGCCTTAAGGTCGCTTACAGCCTTATCTTTTATTTCATTGAGCTTGTTGTCTGAGAGCTCGCTTTCCTGCTTTCCGTTTACCTTGCAATAGTTTTTGACAGCATCGATTTTTATCTGGCGCTCAATAGCTGCCGACTGGTCAATTGCCTGCTCAAAGCTCCCTTTTTCCACCTGATAGCCAAACCAGCCTTCATCAGCACCGTTTTTATATGCCTGATACATCTCTTCAATGCCGTTTTTCTTCCAAGAGTTAATGGACTCCTGCGTGACTGTAACTGCAAGTTTAAATACTTTGCCGTATGCCGTGCTGTCCAATATGGCGTTTGCCGCAGCTTCGGCCGCGCCTTTTGCATCACCTTCCCAAATGTATCCCGCTGCCTGGAATGCACCTGCAATCAAAGTCGCATTGTCTCCTATAAGCGCAGCTGAGTTTATCTTTTTTGCAATCATTTCCGCAAGCTTTGTAGAGCCTGCCACGGTGTCTCCTTTGTCGGCGGATAAAAGAAGCGATGATAAGTCATCTTCATTTAGCATATACTCCGCTATAGCATTTAAAGCCTTGGTATCTGTTACTCCCGTCACCTCCGTTATAAGCTTTTCTATGTCAGTTTTTCCTTCTGTTGCAATCTGACCCATGATATTTTCATCGTTGAATTTTTTAACAGCAAGCTCCTCGGCAACCTGATTGCGAAGCTCGCCTTTTGTAGGTTTGGCTTTCCAAAAATAACAGAAGTGATAGATAGAAATTTTAGCCGTTCCCTGCTCAAGATCCACTTCATACGGCTCCATCAGATACCATTCGCCGTTGTAATAATATGCTATCTGCAAAAATCCTTCATCCTCAAGAGATGCCGTCATCTCATCTGTAAGCTTAAATGTAACATCGACCACTCCGTCAGGGCGTGTATATTCGGCCCCTTCAATGCTTATATCATATCCGACATCGCCCACAGAAAAACGTTCGCTGTCCGGCTCGGGGAAATCTGAGCTTGAAACAAGGCTAATGTTTATCGTAGAATCCGCACCGAAAGCAGAAGAATCAAACTCTGCGTATATTCCGTACTCATCCAAACCTCCGACTGAAACCGCACCTTCCGCAGGAACCGTTACCGAAGTCTGGTCAATAATCTTTATTTCGTCCAAAGGAATGTCTTTATCTTCTTTTTTCGTATCTTTGTCATTATCTTTTTTATCTTCGTCTTTTTCTTCTTCGTACTCTGTGTCAGTCACAGTAACCGTAACCACAGTGTCAAAATATTTTTCAAGATCGCCTCGGGATTCCTCAGCTTCTATTTCAAATTCATACTCATCTATAACGCCTTCAACAGAGTACTCATCCTTGGCTTCTTTTTCATCGGTTATAGTATAGTCTTCATCCTCAAACTCATCCTGATAAAAATCCATGACATCATCAACATCGTCTTCGGTTCCGTACTCTATCTCCCATTCACCTTCATCATATTCATAAGAATAGACAATCGCGTCATCATATATAGGAATTTCTCTGTCAGGAAAGTCATCATAATCCACGCCTTTTTTATACTTTGCTGAAGCGCATCCCGCAAAAAGTGAAGCAACTAAAACAGTCGCAAATAAAATGCATAATATCTTTTTCATAATCCACCTCTGTAAAATTATACCTTGGATATTATATCACAAAAACGGCATATACAAAGTATATACCACATCTTTTTATATAAACTTTTTCATCAATTGCTTGTGTCTAGTCAATCACTAAATCACACCGTGCCTTAACATCCATTTCAACAAAATATCTGTTCTCCAACGGAATCCATTCATGAATAAACCGCTCCTTAATCTCCGGTGTGTTTCTCACAGAAAGTCTTTCAAGCTGCTTTTCATAGCTTACTTCAAGATACACGGACAAATTATATGCATCCTCCAAATCCGGCCTCATGCAATACACTCCTTCAACAATGTTAAGCTTTTTAGCCTCCACATCGACAGGCTGTGCAATCTCCATTTTAGAGCAGTCAAAGGGGCGATAGGAAAAATCCCCAGTTTGTTTCAGTTTGTCCAACACTTCTTCTTTAAACCGTTCGTAGTCCACATTGCCGCCCGGCTCTAAAAGGCGTTTTTCGGTTCTCTGGTGTTTCTGCAAAAAGAAGCTGTCCATGTGAAATATGTTGCAGTCATATATCTCGGATAAATAATCCGCAAGAGTTGATTTGCCTGATGTACACTTGCCTTCAATGGCAACACTTACACTTTCCTTTTGATCCATCAGTGAGTCAATTTTAATAAAAAGCGGTATAAACCTAACCAAATCATTGCTTATAACCCGATATGCCGGATAATACTCCTCGTTAAATCTTGCAGTATGATGAACGGTGTTCATTCCCGATTCTTTGTACTCTTTTATTGTTTTTTCTGCCTCTTTTTTTGAAAAGGGCAAAGCCTCTTTTTCACATAAGTCTATAATTATGTTAAGCTTTTTATCAAAATCATCTTTGCATTCTTTTTGCTGCCTGCTTGTGATTATAAAAAGCTTAAGCAATGTTTTCGGCTTAAGTCCGCACTCGTTTAGCACGTGAAGGTTCACCCTTGAAAACCGCTCCCCTATTGGTTCGATAAGTTCTCCTTCTATATCGCTTTTTTCTATACGCGCAAGTTCATCTTGAAGATATTTCGCTGCCGCGTTTTCATCCGCAACAAAATGCGCACAGCCGAACTCACTCTGATAAAGAGCTTTTATAATGTCTTGTATCTTAATCTTTGGATATTTAGCATATTGGTCTAAAATCAGTTTTTCAGCTTCGCTAATTGGCTGCATCGTGTCTCCTAAATGAAAATAATACTTTCTATTGATATTGCGTTTAAATGCTATCATACATTAACTTTATGGTCAATTTGTGATAAATATTAATCTTAACAATAAAAAAGCAGTCCGCCGAATAAAACGAGGGACTGCCTGTATCTGGATTTTAGTTCACAAAAGTAGCTTTCACCCTTTTTGATATTTTAAAGTAACGCCATATGAGCACAAACAGCGTAATAGACCCAATAGTTGATGAGACCATTTGTATGTTAAATGTTTGTGTTCCCATTAGTATTAAAATTACGCTCATTATAAAGCCTGTTATATAAAGCAATGCAAAATACATTTTCACAACTAATGGTGCCTGTTTCTTTTTCCCGAAAAAATAAACCATTGTTATTAAACATGCGACAAGAGTAATTGCATGAAGGATTATTCTAACAACTGAGCCGCCATCATTAATCAATGGCATTATTCCTTGAACATTGCTTATAGCATTGAATATAAGAGTTAGCGCAAAAAGAACCAAAAGTCCGTTAATCCCAAACTTTTCTCCTTTTTTTGTTGTAAACCTTCCTGCCTCTTTGGATATCAATCC
Source organism: Christensenellaceae bacterium (assembly GCA_963677605.2). Classification (GTDB taxonomy): domain Bacteria; phylum Bacillota; class Clostridia; order Christensenellales; family UMGS416; genus JAGLOK01. The sequence continues at coordinate 268,122 of CAXXDX010000005.1, forward strand.
ATCGACAACTTTTTCTGTATTGAGTCTCTTATTCGATTTATTCTCAATGTGATTTATTATTGCTTCATACTGTTGTCTGTTTTCTTTAGGTAAAATTCCTCTTATATATTTATTGTCGCCTTTTGTATGAAGCTCAATATCATTATCATACATAACCTTTTTAATTGATGCGATGTATACTGCAGATAATCCAAACAAGCCAAATCCAATTCTGTCTTCCTTTAAGGTTATAATATAAACCATATTTTTCATTACTATAAAATAAACATACAGTGCAACTGCAGCCAAAATAATAAACATATTAATAGCATTCATTGTAAGGCCTCTCATCTGAAACGCTTCCGCTGTATTAACGCTTAAAAAATAAAGATTAAAAATAAGTGCTATAGTATAAATTGTGATAAGTAAAATCGACTTTTTATCTTGAGTAATTATTACTTTTTTCATATGCTCTCCAATGCCTAATAATATATTGTCTATTATTGTATATATTACCACACAATGCATCTTATAGCATTAATAAACTGTTCAATTAATTTAATTTGGATATGTTTAAAAATTGTCTGCAATCGTCAGGCAGTGAACTAACTGTACCATGGAAAAATTACTCTTCCGTCACTACAACATTCTTTCCTGACTTTTTCCCCTTATACAAAAGCGCATCCGCCTTGTTAATCATTTCGACAACATTCTTTCCGGCACGGTATTGTTCGCATCCGATGGTTACTGTCATAGTAATGTTGCTAATCTCCTCGCATTCGACGCTTGCGGCAGCCACAGCAGCTCTCATGCGCTCCATCACTTGCTTTGCATCCTTCATGTCAGCATCAGGAAGAATAATCAAAAACTCCTCTCCGCCCCACCGTCCTACTATATCGTGTTTTCTCAACGCTTTAAGTGACGCCTTTGCAATGTTTTTCAAAGCTTTGTCACCGCACAGATGTCCGAATCTGTCATTTATCTTTTTAAAATCGTCAACATCCATAATGCCAATTACAAACGAAGTCCCGTTTTTATCTGCAGAAACCATGATTTCATCAAGCTTTTTATACAAAAGCCTTCTGTTTGGAAGACCTGTAAGTTTGTCAAAGTTCGCAATGTACTCATTTTCATCGTTTAGCTTTTCCAGCTTATCTTCATATTCAATGACCGCATTACGGTATATTATAGTTGAATAGACAATAGCGCCGAAAGCAACAAAAATATTGACATATCTGATTACTCCAACGAATTTCTCCATGCCTTCGATTATGTGCACTCTTGAAGAGCACACCACCTCAAGAACGGCATATTCAATCAGGCATAAAATTGCAAGGAAAAAACCTGTCCTTTTTTTAAGCGCTTCAGTAATTAAAAATAGTATTATGCCTGTAAATAAAAAATAATGTGAATTGCTTTTTATTCCAAGAAAGAGCACACTTGAAATCACCAGTATAGAAAGATTGATGAAGGATAGAATCAGCGACAGCAAAACTCTCTTAATGCTTAAAAAATATGCAATTATTAAAAACAGTATATATGTCCCAAAAATAAAAGCGGAAAGATAATAAAACTTCATCACAAAATACAAAATAGCATAAAGTGATGTTCCAACTGCCGCATAGCCATAAAGCGAGGCTATAGTTTTATATTGTCTGTTGCCGGTATTGCTTCTGTATACAGTCAGCAGGTGTTTAAAGATATTCATAAACCGCCCTTCCTTGTTCCTAAAAGCATATAGCTGCAATTCTTTAACGTGATATGTATTAAGGGTTTAGTCTCCAGTCACTACAACATTCTTCCCTGCATTTTTTCCTTTATACAGCAGAGCGTCCGCATTGCGGATAAGTTCGTCAAGCGTCACTGCCTGCCTATACTGCGCGCAGCCGACAGTGACTGTGACAGGCTGCTCCGAGTCTGTGCATTCCACAATTGTAGTTGCTATCATCTGTCTGACGCGTTCCATAATCTGCCGTGCATTTTCCATGTCCGTATCTGGAAGGATAACCAAAAATTCTTCACCACCCCAGCGTCCTATAACGTCATGTTTCCTAAGCGCTTTCCCCGTTGCTTTGGCAATGCTTTTAAGTGCCAGATCTCCGCATAAGTGTCCGTAAGTGTCATTGATATCTTTAAAATCGTCTATATCCAATATGCCTATTACAAAAGTCTGTTCATAGTCTGCTGCAACAACCATAAGCTCGTCCAGCTTTGCATATAAGTATCTTCTGTTAGGAAGTCCTGTAAGCTCGTCAAAGTTTGCCATATATTCATTCTTGTCATTCAATTCTTTTAATATCTTTTCGTTTTCTACAACAGATTTCTTATACGCAGTTGTCGTATAAATTATCGCTCCGAAAGATATTATAATATTAAGATGACTGATTGCTGATAAAAACTGTTTTGGAACTTCAGCAAGAGGCTGAGCATCTCCAAAATAATGAGCCAACAGTATATACTCAACAATGCAAATAAAACCTACTATATACTTTACTCTTGATTTCATTGCCTCTGCCGAAGCAAAAAGGACAATCGCTGTAAACAGCAGAAAGTGTGAATTGCTTCGTATTCCCAAATACATTACGCTGAGAGTAACAAAAAAAGTAAGGTTAACCAATGTAATAAGCATTGCCAACATCTGCTTGTTTATGCTAAAAAGATATATTGCTATTATAAACAATATAAATGCGGTGAATATAACAGCCGACAATACATATAGCTCCATAACAAGATATGTAATGGAGTATGACAATGTGCCTACCAAAGCAAACAGAAAAAGAGATATAACAGGGCGATATTTCCTGTCTCTTCTGTTATTATAATATGAACTTTTTATACGTTTGATTATATTCATAAAAAGCCTCTCCTAAGAAGTCATACGCAAAAACATATAATAATTTTCATCCTTCAGTTTTTATCTCCTGCTCTACTTCGTGAATTATATTAAAGATACTGTCTATATTTTCAAAGAAACACTCCGTTATAGCCGGATCAAATTTAATTCCGTTTTGCTGCTTTATAAACTCAAATATCTTCTCAAACTCCCATGCGTCTTTATATACGCGCTTTGTTGCCAGCGCATCAAAAACATCCACCAGTGCCACAATCCTGCTTAAAAGACCAATTTTATCTTCTTCAAGTCCGTTTGGATATCCCGAGCCGTCAAAGTTTTCGTGGTGCTCATATGCAATCTGAGCCGCCATCTGAAGCATTGGCCATTCTGAATCCTTGAGTATCCCATAACCATACTCACAATGCTTTTTCATAAGCTCAAATTCATCAGCTGTAAGCTTTCCCGGTTTGTTCAATACATTGTCGTTTATAGCCATTTTGCCTATATCGTGCATTGAAGCTGCAAGGTTTACATGCTTTAGCCTGTCGCTGTCATATCCCATTTTCTGAGCAAGAAACTGCGATATAAGACCCACTCTTTTAACATGGTTTCCAATGTCTGTGCCCCTTGATTCTGCAATTTCACTCAAAGAATAAATAACTGTCTGCTGAGTCTTATCAATCTCATTATTAAGATTTTGAATTGTAGTTAATGAATTATATGAGCGAAGCGCGGTGATTACCACTGTTTTCAGGCTTTGCGCCGTAAGCTCTGTCTTTCCGCGATAGTCGTTAATGTCATAATCCATAGTAACGCTTTCCTCAGGCGCCATACCGGGATTTCCAGTTCGTATTATCAATCGTATTCCGTCATTATGGAACTCATCACGAATGCATTTGACAAGGTTTAATCCTGCCGCTTCATCTTCCATTACAACATCCAGAAGAGCTATTGCGATGTCCTGATGTTCCTTAAGCTTTTCTTTGGCTTCTTTTGCGGAATAGGCATGGATAAACTCGAGACCGCGTCCCTGAAACTTAAGCCTTTTTAAAATAAATTTCGTGACAGAATGAATGTCATGATCGTCATCGACAATCATTATTTTCCAAGGGTTATTGTTATCCATATGAAGTATGTCCATTATCTTTCTCCTTCATTCAATTCTATCATAAACTTAACACCTTCTCCCAGTTTGCTTATGCATTCTATAGAGCCGTTAAATTTTTGTGTAACAAGGCTGTATACTACAGATAACCCGAGACCGCTGCCGCCAAGCGACCTTTTTGTAGTAAAAAACGGTTCATATATGCGGGAAATCATTTCTTCATCCATTCCTTTTCCGTTATCAGAAAATTGTACGCTTATACCTTCAGGCTGCTTTTCCACCTTGATATGTATATCGCCTTTTTCATGTTCATCATAAGCATGGATAATTGAGTTCATTATAAGGTTTGTAATAATCTGAGCAAAAGCACCCGGATAGCTGTTAAATTTAACGTCATCAGGGCAGTGGATATGAACCTTGATATTTCTGTGTTTAAGCGAAGGACTCATGCTAAGCAGTATCTCGTTTAGATACTCAAGCACATTGAAGCTTCGCTCCGGCTCACTTGACTGGTCTATAGAAAGTTTCTTAAATGCCTGAATAAGCTTGCCTGCACGCGTTAAGTTCTTCTCTATAATAGCTGCCGCTTCTTTTACATCTTCAAGATATTCATTTAACTGCTCTTTTGTGTAGCTTTCCGTTTTAACAAGATGGTCAAGAGACGCCGTTAAATCATTCAAATGAGATGAAGCGGTTATTCCTATTCCGACAGGTGTGTTGACTTCATGAGCAACTCCCGCCACAAGGCTTGCCAATGCATTCATTTTTTCAGACTCCACAAGATAGTCTTTCATCTTTGTTATCTGGTTATATTGCTTCACAAGCTCTTCATTGGCATCTGATATTTCCTGATAGGAAAACCTAAGCTCCTGAGTTCGGTCCTCAACCTTTTTCTCCAACGTTTTGTTAAGCTCACGCAGTTCTTCTTCCGCCTTTTTTCTGCTTGATATATCTATGCCTATGCCAACAAAATTACTTTCTCCATCAATTTCAATAGGACATGCCGTGAAAAAAAACGGTATTTTTCTGCCATCTTTAGTCTGCAGATTTGCCTCAGCTTCACCATATCCTTTCTCTGCCACCTGAGAAAGCCCTGCTACAACAGCTTGCTGACTTTCAGGATCATCTTTATACCAGTCCATAAGTTGAAAATTGCGAAGTTCATCCTCAGTATATCCAGTCAAGCTTTCATGTGCGCTGTTCCAAAATACAAGCTCTCCATTTTCATTATACATATATAATAATCCGGGAATGCTGTTTATTATAGCATTCTGCAGATTTTGTACTTTGCCCAGTTCCTGTTCAGCTTTAAATTTCTCGGTAACATCAATTGTCGTGCCAACCATTCCTATTAACTTACCGTTTTGATTGCGCAAGGGCGCAAGATAGTTCTCCAGATACAAATCCCCGAGCTTATGTATTTTGTATACTGATTCACCCTGAAGCGATCTTCTTACAGCTTCCAGTATATCAGGATAATCTTTATACATTTCATAGACATCTCTGCCGACTGCTTCTCCGGGTTTCAAACCAATTTGCTGAAGACCTTTGCCCTCAGATACTGTAAATATGCCGTTTAAATCTATCTCATAAAAAATCATAGGAAGATTAGAAACCAGTCTGCTTTCAAAATTAAAGTCTTTCTTCTTTGATCTCTTGAAAAATTTAAACACTTTATCTGCTCCCTATTTTATTTATAATCAAATATCACCTATGAGTCCATACGTTTATATACTTATATATAATATGTTGTTGTCAGCTAAATTATATATTCAGCCGATATATTTTAATTCTGGAGCAGTTATTATTATGTGTATTAGTATATAAATATTTTATCATAGAATTTTATTTCAGTCATTACCATTACATTAATCAATATAGGTAAATTATGTGATTTCATTACATCTTTTAATATAACAAAACAGATAATCAAAGATTAAGTTACCTGCATCATGATATAATAATAAAAACATTGAGGAGCTACTATGCAAATAGGACCACAAGTATACGTTAAAGACAGCTTGCAGGCTGCAAAAGATTATTGTGAGGCATTTGGCCTTGTGCCCAAAGTGGAGATGAAAACAGAGGACGATTCAGCCTACATGCACTGCGAACTATACTCCGGAGACGACAGATTTATGGCGCTTTCCGAAGCCCCGCCTGAATGCGACACTTCTAAAAAAGCTGTTTGGCAGCAGATGGCGTTTAACGTATGCCTCGGAAACCGCGAGGCAGTCAAAAAGGCTTTCGATGTGCTTTCTAAAGGCGGCACTGTTATAGACGGCCCAGGTGCCTGCCCGTGGAACGATTTCTGCTCAAATTTAATTGATAAATACGGTGTTTTCTGGTGGATAGCTATATAATGTTGTTGTTCAATTTTGAACACACAATATCTTGTGATTGTTAAAATATATTCAATGTAACTAGTTTTATTTTAGTTTTTTTATTAAAATGTGCTAAAAAACGCTTGACTTTATAATCTTACAGTCCTATAATAGAAAGTGCTCCAAGGAATACCGATAAGGTATGTACCTAAGCACAAACAGCCATATGAAAATATGGAAACAAAACGTGATATATCGAAGGTCAAACTAAAATATATTACAGACTGAGTTTGTGAGATTAAATATTGGAGAAAGATTTAAAAATTTATTTTTAAATCAATCAAAAAAATTTGGTTCATATTCTAAGTTTAAAAAGTTTTGTGTAAAGAGTTTGTAAGTTTAGGAAACATTAATCTTAATAAGGGTTCGTTGGAGCATTCTATTATGTAAAAAAACAACCCTTTCATAAATGACCTTTAGTGCACCTGCGCTGGAAGTCATTCGTTTTATATTAGCCTTGCTCGAGGTACTTGATATTCTTCCCTGTCGTTTTCGCATACTCAATTTCTGACTTTGTGCTGCTTCCGATATATCCGTCTTTGTTTATAACAAATATCTCATCCACCATGTCTATCTTTCGCTTATGCATGTCATCAAGCATTTCTTTTGTGCCTTCTGCCCACACTTCATCATCACCAGAGTGACCTAACAAACCAACTGAAATCACTATATTTCCTTGCAGGGTTAAATCTTTTTGCGCTTTAAGAAACTCCTCTTTAAAACTGGTACTTCCGCATAAAGTGATTACATTATACTTTTTCATATTGATTTCTCCCCTGATAACATCTTTGTATAAAAAAAGAGATTATAACTATCTCTTTAGTATGCTTTAAAATAATTATTACTGTGAATATATTTACTTAATTTTTTCAACTCTGATTATGTGCGGCAAATTCCGGCCAAACCCTTTCACATCAAGGCCATAGCCCATAAGCCATTTGTCTTTTATCTCAAAACCGCTGTAGGCTATAGGAACATTTATAAGCTGTTGAGATGGATTTACAATAAGCGAGCACACTTTAACGGATGCCGGCCTTCTGGATTCGAGGTTTTGAACAAGATATCCAATTGTAAGTCCGGTTCTTATTATATCTTCAACGATAATCACATGCTTATCCGTTATGTCCATATCCAAGTCTTTTACAATACGCACAATGCCGGTATCGTTTGTAGTGTAAGGATATACGCCGATAGACATAAAGTCCAGCTGGATGGGAATTGTAACCGCCCGGGTTAAGTCTGCAAGAAAATACAGAGATCCTTTTAATACACCGACAATTATTAGCTCTTTTCCATCATAGTCACGGCTTATCTGCCTTCCTATCTCCTCGGCTTTTTCCTGAAGCTGCTGAGTGGTAAATTCTATATTTTGTTCATTTTCCTGTGTCATCTATATCACGTTCCTTGAAAATCTTTAAATCGCTCAACCAGCGAATGGAAATCCTTTTTGTAAACTATCCTTACATTCGTACCCGGGTATAGTTTTTGTAGCCTTTTTACCTTTTTGTTTTTCTCAGTCACATATTTTTGGTTCATCGTTGTAAGCTCGATATACGTATCAAACTTTGTAAGATAGAAATCAGGGCTAAAGGCTTTTACGACATTGCCCTCGTCATCCCACTCAATCGGGAAAGTTTTAGGTTCATAGCGCCAGTCGATGTTATACATATCAAGAATCTTTGCGAACTCTCTTTCTGATTCTGTTTTAAAATCAGGATATTCACTAACATTGTTGATGACTTCAGTGTCTTCATGAAGCTTCCGAAACTCCATAAGAGCATGACGTTCTTTATACATGGACATAATGCCGTTTACGCACTCAACCGCCGTAAACTTTCCGGTGCTGAATATTGCGTGATAGAGGCTCGGTTCGTTTACATCCTCACCGCAAACAAGGTGCACAAACTTTTTTCTTTTCTTGTCTGATTTTTTAAGAATTACTTCCGCTTCTTCATCATCAACGTTATACTTCTTTTTAACATGTCTTATACGCTCATCCTCAGGTGCTACTATCCTGAAATGAAGAGCTTCTTCATAGTTTTTGAAAATAGACTGTGAGCCAAAACCCACAATAACAAATGAGGTTTCTTTCGCCATATCATACAGGCGGTTTTTTATATAGTCCAGATATGTGCCGCCGTGTCCGTTTTCCGTCAGCATATATTTTGCGCTCTCTTTGAGCATCCGCAGTTCGTATGAGTTGGTTATCTCATCGAAAAATCCGGATAAAATTTTCTCGCGGTTAAAAAGGGGCCATCCCAGCCGGCTTGCAAGCGATTCAGCTATCTCGTCGCCATAGCTTGCCAATTGCCGCGATATAGTTATGACTGCCATTACGCACTCCTTTATACTTCTATTATATCATAAATTTAGAGTGTATTTCGCTCACTTCATGCATCAACCGGCAAATCGAATTTTACAAGGAAGTTTTTGACCTGATTCTTGTATTCTTCCGGATTGTCATAAAAAGAACATGCATGTCTTGAGTCTTTGGCATAGTATTTCATCTTTTGTTCCGTCTTTAGGCTGTTGTATATAATGTCTGCCATATAAAAAGGCACATACTTATCATTATCGCCATGAATTATCATTACAGGAATCTGAGTCCTGCTAATAACGCTTACCGGGCTGACTTTTTCCAAGTCGTATTTCCCGAATACTTTCACAAAAAACCTTGCAAAATTGTATACAGGATATAGCGGTGCATATTTTTTGTTGCGAAGCGCATATTTTATCTGCTCGTCAAAAGAGGAATACCCGCAGTCTTCAATAATAAAGTCAACTTCTTCAAGCTCAAGCGTCTGCATGGATATCCCCGCCCCCATCGACTCTCCCATAAGGCCGATTTTGCCGCTCGTTTTCTGCCTTGTCCACTTTATGACTTCAGCCAGATCATACTTTTCAAAATATCCGTAGCTGACAGTTTTTCCGCCGGATTGTCCGTGTGCTCTGTGGTCAATTACAACTGCATTATATCCAAGCTCCAAAAACATTCTGACATAGTGAATCATGCTTTCTTTGAGCATAGTCACACCATGACAGATAATCATTGTATTTTGGGTTTCTTTTGGATTTTTAATATAAATAGAACTTATCTCGTAGCCGAAACGGGATTTTATCTGCATATTTTCTTTATTAAGCTCTTCAAACCAACCAATATGTTTTTGGTAAAGTTCAAAATCGCGTTCGAGTATTTCTATCGTTCTCTTTTTTGGGTAAATCACCTTATAGGCAACCGCTGCCGCAAGCAAAACAAAGTATATTACTATTAATAAAACCGCATAAATAAAGTACTGCATTCTATTCTCCTATATCTCTTTTAAAATATTATCATCACAATATATAGTCTTTTTAGCTAATGCGTTCTTCCATAAATTATAACATATCGTTTTAATTCATTACATAAGATATGCAGTAAAACTTATTGATATATAACAAAAATGTTTATTTATAAATTGCTCTTGCATATTTATGCATTTTGGTTTATAATATGCAACAAACATAAATAAGAAGGGAAACCATCATGAAAAAAACTATTATTATTATCGCTGTGCTTCTTACATTCGTAGCAATCTTTGCAGGTTGCAGCAAGACAGGCAAATACGGCTTGGTTGACGACACACTTTTAGTAGGTGTTGACGATACATATCCTCCAATGGAATATGTTGACGAAAACGGAGATCTCGTTGGATTTGACGTAGACTTTGCAAACGCTCTCGCTGAAGAAATGGGTGTAAAAATCAAATTCGTTTCAACAGGCTGGGACGGCATCTTCGCAAACCTTGCAGCAAAACAGTATGACGTTATCATTTCATCTGTTTCAATGACAGAAGACAGAATGGAAACAATGAACTTCTCAACTCCTTACCTTTCAAACGGACAGGTAATCATCACAAGCCCTGACAAAGCAGACGCAATAACAACACATGCTGACCTTGAAGGCCTTGTAGTTGGTGTTCAGGCTGAAACAACTGCTGACATGGCTGCTGTAAAGCTTCTTGACGCAGGCGAAGTTTCATTTGACCTTAAAGACTTTGACGACATGACAGTATGTCTCGCTGCTATGGAAGCAGGACAGATTGACTGCATCGTTGCTGACTATGCTGTTGCAATCGGCGCTGCTATGGACAATCCTGAAGTATTCGTTATAACTTCTGCATTGCTTACAAACGAGCCTATCGCAGTTGCACTCAATAAAGACAGCGAAGAACTTCTTGAAGCTGTTAACGACGCTATCGCAGCTCTTCAGGCTAACGGCACAATGGCTCAGATTTCAATCGACACACTCGGTGCTGATTACACATCAGACATCGATACTGAATTAAGATAAGAAATATCAAAGCAAAGGGGCTTACAAAGCCCCTTTTTTATTTTTCACTTTAAATTGCTAAAAGCTTTTAAATAGTATAAGATAAAAACATTATAAATAGGATTGGTAAGACACATGACGGTAAATCAAATAATGGCCTTAGTAGAAGGCACAGGCAAAACGCTTGCCCTGACATTAGTCAGTATGCTGATAGGTACAGCTTTTGCTGTTCTCATCGCACTGGGCAGGATTTCAAAGAAAAAGATAGTAAATAAACTGACATGGATATATGTATGGGTTTTCCGAGGCACTCCCCTTTTGCTTCAAATACTCATTGTTTTCCTTGCGATTCCGCTTTTGTCGGTTGAGCTTTTTAACATGCCTCTTAGGTATCCTCCGTTTATCGCGGCGATAATAGCGCTCACGCTAAACACTGCAGCATACCTCGCCGAGATATTCCGCGCAGGTATTCTCTCCATCGACAAAGGACAGATGGAAGCATGTAAAGCTTTGGGGCTTTCCCATAAGCAGGCTATGTTTAAAGTAATAATCCCTCAAACGATATCCCGTGTTCTGCCACCCTATTCCAATGAGTTTATAATGATACTTAAAGACTCGTCGTTGGTTTCGGCCATCGGTATGAGCGAGCTGTATAAGGTTACAAAGGAAATGTCATCTGCTTCAGGTAACTGGGAAGTTATGTTTATAGCTGCAGGCATATACCTCTTGCTGACGACGATATCCACGTTCCTGTTCAGCAAACTCGAAAAGAAATACTCTGCGTATCTATAAGCGGAAGATGGTGAATAAAAATGACTAAAAACATGATTAAAGTTGAAAAAATACATAAATACTTCGGTGACCTTCAGGTCTTAAAAGGTATCGATTTTGAAGTTAACGAAGGCGAGGTTGTCTGCATCATAGGCTCAAGCGGCTCGGGAAAGAGCACCATGCTTCGCTGCATGAACCACTTGGAACGCATCACAAGCGGTAAAATCTATATCGATGGCGAACTGGTGGACCATCGTGAAAACGACAAGGACGCAATGGACATAGATCCCGTAAAAGTAACACAGATGTGCGCTGAGATGGGCATGGTTTTCCAAAGGTTTAACCTCTTCCCCCACAAAACTGCGCTTGAAAACATCACACTAGCACCGTCAATCGTTAAAAAGGAAGATGACGCTACCACAAAAGAGCGCGGCATGAAACTGCTCGAAAGCGTCGGGCTTGCCGACAAGGCAAATGAGTACCCCTCACGCTTATCCGGCGGTCAGCAGCAGCGTGTGGCCATCGCTCGCGCTATGGGTATGCAGCCTAAGATACTGCTGTTTGACGAGCCCACTTCCGCATTGGATCCGGAGCTTGTCGGCGAAGTGCTGGAGGTTATGAAAAAGCTTGCCCACACAGGAATCACAATGCTTGTCGTCACCCATGAGATGGGCTTTGCCCGTGAAGTTGCCGACAGGATTATCTTCATGGACGAAGGGCTTATAAAAGAGGATGCCCCACCGGAAGAGTTTTTCAGCAATCCAAAAGATCCTCGGCTTAAAGCGTTTCTTGCTTCAACCAGAACATAAAAAAACGGCCCCTGCATCAGCAGGGGCTTTTGTTTGTATTACTCTAGTTCTTAAAGTCGTAAAGCCATTTAATCTACTAAATAAACTATATTTTTATGAATGATTATTAGTCAATAACTTTAATTCGTATGACTTTATGTGAAGTTGAGTAATATTCCACTTCACATTGATGTCCTTCTAGAAGTTCTCTAATATCATTATGAGCTTTTCTGCTAACAGCTTTATACTTTGTATCTTCAATTATAAAATAATCACTTCCTCTGTCCATATATACTTTATCAATAAAAAATGTGCTAGTTTCGACATTTCTGTTTTCTACATCCCTTGCATAATTAAAATCATTTGAATGAAGATTAAAAATAGCTGTTATTACAATAAAAGAATAAACACATGCAGTAATTAACAATGTTTTAAACCACTTTCGTTTATGAAATGAAATAACTAATAATACTGGCATTACTACAAAAAAGCATATTTGAATTATTAAATCATACATGAAAGCCCACGGCTCTATTTGAACCATTACTATTTCCATTTGTATCTCCTGCTTGTATTAATCATCATAGTACTCTAAATCATTTAAAGTATAAAAGCTATATCCCACGCTGGTTCCTACATTGGTTTGAAAAAGATCTCCAGTCTGTACTAAGTCACTATCTTTATCAGTTGAGCTTGCATAACTCTTCCCTCTCATGTCACCGAAAGAATTTTGCTTAAATCCATTAATATAGTCTTTCGGCGAATCACAATCCCCATATATCATTCCATCTGAATCTTGATAGCTAATAGGAGAAGCACCAATGCTTCCAGATAAACCTATACTGTCATATTCCGCTATCCATCCTTCATTAAAGTTTGCTACATAAGTTGTAGCAACTTCCGGTCCAATTGATGCAGGTGAACCTCCTACAGGAATACCTACCTCAAGTGCTTTAGATTGATAGTATATACCTGTAGTTGGATTACCATTTAATATATCATCTTCAAAAATCGTTAGTAATTCTAAATATTTTTCCCTAAGCTCTGTTTCTTCATTATAGTATATTGGAAAGCTTGACGGCAGATATTGTGGTCGTATTGAATTGCTTGATCCACCATTTTCCTTTATCCAATCTCTTGCATCCTCTAAGTATTTTACCTCATCATCAGAAAGCCGTTTCTGTGGTCTGTATCTTTCATCAGTTGGAAGTAAAACTTGCTTATTATATTCATCTAAAGCTTGATTAATCTTATCATTTGCTGAAGCCAGATTTGCACTTTTAATATCCTCAAAACCATATGTGTCAAAATTTTCATAGAACCAATTTAAGTCTGGTCTCCTATTACCATAGTTTTTACTTATATTTTCGATAGGTAGATTGTTATTCTGCCAGCTATCCCTTATATCATCAACCATCTGTTGATCTTCATCAGATAGGTTGCCACCCATATCATAAAGCGCATCCTGCTCTTTTATGCTTTGAGCTCTTTCTTCGTTTTTTTGCTCTAAAGCTTTTTTCTCCCTCTGCTTGCCAATCTTACTATCCAAACTGTACTTCGATTCGGATATAACAGCATTTCTTGTTTTGGTTTCATCTCCGCCGAAATAGTTAATTAGATACCGCATGTCATCTGTCGATAAACCTTTGAGTCTCTTTGCTGTTTGAAACGATGAATAGCTAGCGCGAGAATTTTCCATATCTTCCACAAAGTCAGGCATTGCAGCCACAGGCCGTACCGAGCCGTTTTCGTTTACAGTTGTTGAATTTAAATCCAAAAAACTGTTCCCCAGCTGTTTATTCTGGTTATCAAGCTGCTGTTTAACTAATTCTTTTATCCTGTCGCTGCTCATAAACAGCACAGCATTTTCAGCTAGTTTTTCTACTCCGCCGTAGTAAGCAATCAAGAGTCTATATGCTTCATCACTAACTCTCTTTTCGCTTCTTGCGGCTCTTAAGTCCATCGCCCTTTTTTCTTCGGCATTTATCTGACTAGCTGTTTTTCCTGCTTGTTCGTTTACTGTAGTTCGTGAAGAAGACGATTTATCCTGTCTTTTCTTTGCTTGAGATATTACCTTTTTCGTAAGTTCTTTGTCTCCGTCATACAAAGAGCTTTGCTTTAGCAAACTCTTTGCCCGGCAGCAATATACGCAGTATGTTGCGAGAGAGGTATCATATTGCGCAGTGACACAGGGAACAAGCTCCTTCGTCACTGCCGCTCGAATGCTTGCAGATATTTAAGCTTCGTTAGTTTTTCTCACGAAAAACTATGCCTTTCAATTGTACATTATTTGTTAAATTAAGTAAATAGTCTTATGCTTTCCGTCATTGGACAAACAAAAAGACCCTTTCGGGTCTTTTATCCGTGCTTTGCACACTTATACTATTTCATTTTAGCACTTATTCAGGTGTAATTTAGTGTAAATGTTAATGGATCTCATCTATGCACAAAAAACCCATTGCGCTATCGAGTGGTGGTGGGGTATTTGAATTCACTCCCTTCTCCTCGACACAGATAAGATAAATCTGCGTAATAAAAAATCCCCCTCCGAGGAGGGGGAAAGGCTTTTAATTATCAGGTCTATCTATTACATCATCCTTACTTAATTCATTAGCTATATATTGAATATATTGTTGCCTGCTTTTGAGCCAAAAGTTTTTGATATCAGTTAAATACTTATAGATTTCCTCATTATTTTCATTCGTGATTACTATAGTAAAGTATTCTTCTTTTTCTTCAAAAACTTCTCCATCATATTTATTTAGAATAAAATCAGATGGAACAAGTAATTCATCGATTAAGTATAATGGAATAAACGGCTTGTAAAACTTTGTTATAACTTCATCTAATGTGATATTATTTTTCTTTGCTAGTTCAACTAGTAAACTATTAAGTATTGTATCTTCATAAACATTTTTGCTATTTTCAATAAATTCGTCAACAAATTCTTCTCTGCTTTTTATTGAACTTTCATCTTGTTTAAGAGAATTATAATTTTCGTTATAACGCAACAATATTGAATAATAATCTATTTCCTTTTCTTCAAAACTCATTTCCAAGTACTTTCTTGCGTACTCTAAGTTATAAATATCTTTGTTTAAAGAATATAGCTCATGATAAGACATTCCTATAATCTCTTCCTTTTCAGGAAAACTTGCATCTGCATATTCAAAAGAAACAAACTGCATAAAAGTGGTTTTCATTTCAATATACTTTGTTTTTTCAAGCCCATAGAGGCCATACATTGCTCTACCATCTATATATGCAACTATATTTTCATCTTCAAAAGAATAGTTTTTATCTGTGCACCCAGCTAGTACAAATATTATAAGGAAAATAAATGTTACTATTCTATAATTTTTTTTCATTTGTACCTCTAAAAAGTTTTATTATACACGACAGTTCCTCCACCTTCAGAACTACTTGTCGCAATTACCGTAATTAAACCGGGTGAAGTATCTTCATCAATTGCTGCCTTAGCTCTGTAAGATACCACTATATTTAATGCTTCTTCTGGTTCTAATATATACCTATATAAATTTAATGATGCAGTAGCATAAGGTGTTTTTCCGGTCATATTTTGCTGCCGTTTTATATCTACAAACGTATTACCATTAACGGTAATAGAATCAACAGTCATATATGAAACATAAATACTTCCCGACTGAGTTCTGTCCCAGTCTGCAGCTGCTTTAAAATCAACAGATCGCAACATTATCTTTGGTTTTGAAACCTTATTATAGTATAATTTTGCATAATTAATAGTAATTGTTTCATGCATTACAACACTTTTTGCCCACTTATCTAGTAAACTTAATGAGCCTACATTATATTGTTGAGTGTCACTAAAATATTTTACATCTATAATTCCTTCCATACCTGGCAAAGCATTTAATGTCTCATTTGATATATCATTTTTAAATCCAGATATACTTATGCCATCATTAATATTATATCCAGAAGCAACCATTTCTTCAATTACGTTTTCCTTCCACTCCTCTGGTATATTAACATTTTCCATGAAGTCTGTGATTTCATCTTCGGCAGACCCCGTACTTCCCTGCGATGTATATTCGCTATCTGCTTTTTTTATCATTTCCCGTAGTATATTTGCCGGAGCATTTATTATAGCTCTTTCTGCTGCTTCTTTGCTTCCCGTTGCTATAATTATCAGCTTGTAGTCGTCAAAAGATATTCCCTTTTCTTTCATCTTCATGTTTAAAAGACTGGCTGAACTTCCCGTTGTGGCTTGCGAACTGCCTGATGCTGTATTATTTTGAGTCTGATTCGATGAACCTTGCGTTTGAGGCGGATTGGATGCAGGGTTTTCTTTTTTCTTCTGTGCTGCTATCATCTGCCTTAGAACATTCGCAGGAGCGTTCATTACCGCTCTTTCAGCCGCTGCTTGACTCCCAGTTGCTTTTTTAATATATTCGAAATCTGTTTCGCTTATTCCCTTCTCGCGCATAGCATCTTTGAGTTCGTATGCTTTGCCCTCTGTTAACTTTATCTGTTCAGCAGTCATGCCTAACTGCTCACTGCCTGTTGTCCTTCTGTATGATGCCTTGTCTCCATCGATTAGTGCCATTGGTTTTTTTGAATAAAATGCCATAGTGTTTCCTTTCAATTGTACATTATTTGTTAAATTAAGTAAATAGTCTTATGCTTTCCGTTATTGGATAAACAAAAAAACCCTTTCGGGTCTTTTATCTGCGCTTTGCACATTTATACTATTTCATTTTAGCACTTATTCGGGTGTAATTTAGTGTAAATATCTATAGACTCCCTTCTCCTCGACACAGACAAGATAAATCTGAATAATAAAAATCCCCCTCTGAGGAGGGGGAAGAAATAGCTTTATTCAAGTTTTGTAATTCGTTTAATTATTCCGCTTCGTCTGTAATATTCAACTTCACTCAATTTTCCAGAGAAGGCATTGTTTAGTTCACGAGAATCTGCATCACTGATACTAATATATAACTCTTTGTCTTCAAAAACCAACACTCTCGTTCTTGCTTGAACTTCAAAAGTGTCTATTTCAATTTTAACCACTTTTGTATCATTATAACTCAAATCAATTGCATATTTGATAAGTTGCAATCCTCCTGTAGAGACTATTACTATTAACACCAAGATATATACTACATATAATCTGATATATTTCTTATTATCATATAGTTTTTTATTTAAAGCTCTTTCCAGTAATCTTGCAATGATAGGAATAAGCAAAAAGAATATTACTAAAAATAACGGTAAACTAATTGCTTCCCATGCAGTTTCAGATTTAAGTATAAATTCAGTCATCAGTTTTATTCTCCATATATATGTATCCGTTATTAGAATAGTAGCTCAAGCCACCACTTGCACCTAAATTAGGTACATCATAACCTGCACCACTTTGTCTAACATTACCATAACCTTTTTTATCAAGAATAGAAGATGCTCCCGATACTGTATATAATAAAGGGGTCACGCTATATTCAAGAAAAAATTTAGTATAGTCTTCAGGCTTCTTAACCTTCGCATTAACAACACCTCTAGTAGGTTGACCACTTATTGGTGAAGCACTAGCAGTCGGTCCAACTCCTATATGGCTATAATCTGCTATCCAACCCTCATTAGTATTAATTACATAAGTAGTACCTACTGGAACAGGTCCAATATTATGAGTAATATCAACAAAGTACACACCCGTATCTCCATCAAATCCATCTAGTACACTATATGAAGCATTATCTACTAAAGAATCATTACCATACTTATAATTTTCAAATTCTTTATATAGTTCAATCATATGCTTTTCTTTATCAAACTTTTGATACATTTTATTATACTCATCTTGAACTTCATACATTGATTGAAGGAATTCACTGTCAGTGGCGTACTGATATTTCCCTAAATTTTTAGTAGAAGTATCTCTCCATTTACTTGCTATCGTATCAACCATCTGCTGGTCTTCATCCGATAACTCCCCACCCATATCATAGAGCGCATCCTGCTCTTTATTGCTCTGGGTTCTTATCGCGTTTTTAAGCTCAAAAGATGATTTATTTAAAACAGCATATTTTGCCGCCTCTTCACTGCCATAGTAAGATTCAAGAATCCACATTTTGTCGGGTGAAATTCCTTTTTCCCTAAACGCTCTTTGTAGTTTTTCTTCAGTTATCTGAGCAAATAACGGTCCTTGTGTTAAGACATCCAGTCCAATCCCCGAGCCAATCATTTCATCTATAACATCTTCCTTCATGTAATCGGGAATATTAACATTTTCCATGAAGTCTGTGATTTCATCTTCGGCAGAACCCGTACTTCCCTGCGATGTATATTCACTATCTGCTTTTTTATCATTTCCCGTACGATATTAGCCGGAGCATTTATTATAGCTCTTTCTGCTGCTTCTTTGCTTCCCGTTGCTATAATTATCAGCTTGTAGTCATCAAAAGATATTCCCTTTTCTTTCATCTTCATGTTTAAAAGACTCGCTGAACTTCCCGTTGTGGCTTGCGAACTGCCTGATGCTGTATTATTTTGAGTCTGATTCGCTGAACCTTGCGTTTGAGGCGGATTGGATGCAGAGTTTTCTTTTTTCTTCTGTGCTGCTATCATCTGCCTTAGAACATTCGCAGGTGCGCTTATTACCGCTCTTTCAGCCGCTGCTTGACTCCCAGTTGCTTTTTTAATATATTCGAAATCTGATTCGCTTATTCCCTTCTCGCGCATTGCATCTTTGAGTTCGTATGCTTTGCCCTCTGTTAACTTTATCTGTTCAGCAGTCATGCCTAACTGCTCACTGCCCGTTGTCCTTCTGTATGATGCCTTGTCTCCATCGATTAGTGCCATAGGTTTTTTGAATAGTATGCCATATTGTTTCCTTTCAATTGTACATTATTTGTTAAATTAAGTAAATAGTCTTATACTTTCCGTTCTTAGATAAACAAAAAGACCCTTACGGGTCTTTTATCTGCGCTTTGCGCATTTATACTATTTCATTTTAGCACTTAGTCGGGTGTAATTTAGTGTAATTGTTAATGGATTCTATCTATTCGCAAAAAACCGCTTGTTTTAGCGAATGTTGGTGGGATTATTGGAATACACACCCCTCTCCTCGACACAGATAAGATAAATCTGCGTAATAAAAAATCCCCCTCCGAGGAGGGGGAAATATTATGCTATTCTAAATATGTCAAAATCATTCTATCATATTTATCAACACTTACTGAAAAATCTGATTTTTGGGGAACAAAATGAAAAATCTCAATCTTATCATTTATCATTTCATTACTTGTTATTCCAAACGATTCGGCTCGTAATAATAAAACTTTTTTGTTATTTTTTACAAAAATTATAAAAGTGAATTTATCACTTATCTTTGGCTCAAAACTTACTTCGTCTTTTAATGAATATCTTGTATAATCATCAAAGACTGCTTCATCCATATTCCCGAAATAAACATATGCTATGTCCCATTCGAAAGGTGTTATATCGTTAATATTAATAATTTCTTCATCATAAGAAAGAACGCTATTTAAAAATTGCGTTTTATATTTATCTTGCAGTCTTATCTCATATAGGTAAAATAAGTTCCAAATTAAATATGCTATAATTAATATTATTATAATTAATATACCTTTAACCCATTTTTTTTGTAATAGTTTTTTCATATCAATCCTTAATTATCATCTCTAGCCCATTCAGGTATATGCGCTTCTCCTTCAGGAGATATCCAATATCCATCATTTTCGATTATATCATATACATAATCAGCAAATTCTTTATCACTTATTCCCTCTGGTCTGTCTATAGATAAACCTATAGCATTGTTATGTAAATCCATTACAGCACTATCTCTATAGTCCGTTAAATTTAATGGGGTATTTTCATGAGCATTTACAAACTTTGTTGCAGTGTCAAGGTCAAAAGCATCTTTATGAAGAGCCGCTAAATATGCATGCTTCCAAGCATTTACTTTTGTATTATCATCAGATGATAATCCATGCTTATTAGCTATATAATCCTGCATAGCAATTGCTATATATTGGTGATCATGTCCCTTCATTGATTTAAAAGGGTATCTTCCAGCCAGATCAATTTCCTCATCTTTAAAATTACCTAAATGCCATCCCCTTTTTTCAATTTGATTTTTTATTATATCGCTGCTGATTCCAAAATACTGATCTACATATTCTTCATCCACAACATCATCAATGTCATATAAGTTCGACAAGTAATCTTCTGTTGTTGGTCTGCTGAATTCATCACCCCAACTACTACTTCCTCCACCAGAAAATCCACCCATATCATAGAGCGCATCCTGCTCTTTATTACTCTGGGTTCTTATCGCGTTTTTAAGCTCAAAAGATGATTTATTTAAAACAGCATATTTTGCCGCCTCTTCACTGCCATAGTAAGATTCAAGAATCCACATTTTGTCGGGTGAAATTCCTTTTTCCCTAAACGCTCTTTGTAGTTTTTCTTCAGTTATCTGAGCAAATAACGGTCCTTGTGTTAAGACATCCAGTCCAATCCCCGAGCCAATCATTTCATCTATAACATCTTCCTTCATGTAATCAGGAATATTAACATTTTCCATGAAGTCCATGATTTCATCTTCGGCAGACCCCGTACTTCCCTGCGATGTATATTCGCTATCTGCTTTTTTTATCATTTCCCGTAGTATATTAGCCGGAGCATTTATTATAGCTCTTTCTGCTGCTTCTTTGCTTCCCGTAGCTATAATTATCAGCTTGTAGTCATCAAAAGATATTCCCTTTTCTTTCATTTTCATGTTTAAAATACTGGCTGAACTTCCCGTTGCCGCTTGCGAACTGCTTGATGCTGTATTATTTTGAGTCTGATTCGCTGAACCTTGCGTATGAGGCGGATTGGATGTTGGGTTATCTTTTTTCTTCTGTGCTGCTATCATCTGCCTTAGAACATTCGCAGGTGCGTTTATTACCGCTCTTTCAGCCGCTGCTTGACTCCCAGTTGCCTTTTTAATATATTCGAAATCTGTTTCGCTTATCCCCTTCTCGCGCATTGCATCTTTTAGTTCGTATGCTTTGCCTTCTGTTAACTTTATCTGTTCAGCAGTCATGCCTAACTGCTCACTGCCCGTTGTCCTTCTGTATGATGCCTTGTCTCCATCGATTAGTGCCATAGGTTTTTTGAATAGTATGCCATATTGTTTCCTTTCAATTGTACATTATTTGTTAAATTAAGTAAATAGTCTTATACTTTCCGTTCTTAGATAAACAAAAAGACCCTTACGGGTCTTTTATCTGCGCTTTGCGCATTTATACTATTTCATTTTAGCACTTAGTCGGGTGTAATTTAGTGTAATTGTTAATGGATTCTATCTATTCGCAAAAAACCGCTTGTTTTAGCGAATGTTGGTGGGATTATTTGAATACACACCCCTCTCCTCGACACAGCCAAGATAAATCTGCGTAATAAAAAATCCCCCTCCGAGGAGGGGGAAAATAAGTTATTATTCATTTAATTCTGTGCTATTACGAACTAATACAAGCATTGAAAATAAGTAAAAAATAAAAACTATTAAAGAAACTAATAGTAAAAATTCTTCTATATAAATAAAAGGATACATACCATATATATTTTCAGGATTAGTTGCCACTTGTACTGCAGTAATCTGATATTGATTGTAAATATATAAAGCATTTATCACTATCGCTACACCAAACAATAAATTCCACTTAACTTTATTCCTTGTGCTAATAAATAGAAATCTAAAGTGCTTTACTACAATAAAAATATATACTATGTTTGTTAAACACCATACTAATTTAAAAGGATTGCTTTTTATACTTGCCCATATATAGCCTAAACCTTTTGATGCAATATCTTTGAAAACATCACGAAAAAAGTACAAAATTCTGCTTATTAGTATAATAATTATTAGAAAATAAAGTATTCTGGCAATTATTAGTACACTTCTACATATTTTTTTCTTCATATTACATCCTTATAAAAGTAAGTTTTCTAATTCTCTAAGTCTATCCCAATGATTGCATAGTTTTTCCATCTATCTACTTCCGAATTAACATAATCATCAATACCATTCATAGGATTTATTGTTAGTTCAGTACTCTATAGTACCCGACTTTCTTGATTTCATTTTCGATAAAAGAGACAATAGAATATAATAAATCATAAATATTAATATACCAAGTGATATGAAAACCTCAGTAATATAAGAGCCTGCAAACATATTATACACATCTTGTTCTTTAAGTACTATATTTGCTTCAATCCTTGTAAAAATCTGAAATATAACATTCAAAATTAGTATGACTAGATATAATGCACTTCCTTTTATTTTTCCTTCTTTTTTTGCAAACAAGTATGGAAACTGGACTAATAATATTACTACATAAAGTGCATTGATAAAAATATAAATTAAATCTATAAAAGAGTCGCCCCAATAATTATGTACAAAAACATCATCAATAAAAATTCTAATCCTAAAAATAATAATACAAGCAACTAGAATATAGAAAATTCTTGTTGCCCATTTTAGACCTTTGTTCTTTTTATTTGTCATTTTCATTTCATCCTTTCAATTATTGTTCTAGTGTCTTATGATACATTTAATCATTAAGGTCTATTCCAATTATTTCATACCCTTTCAGCCAGTCAACTTCAGAATTAACGTAGTCATTAATATCATAAATTAAACTTTCATTATAACCACTATTAGTTGAACTATCTCTATGAAAATCATCACTTACTATAGTACCTAAAGTAGAATCTATTATTGTATCCGGATTAGTTAAAACTAAATTGCCATTTGAATCTTCGTTAAACTGCTGGTAATGTGCCTCAATTCCTGACCATTTTATATCGCTTAATGTTTTTCTTCTATCATATCCCCAATAAACTAAGATATACGAATCATGTGCCCCTATCTCATTTTCATCCTTAAGAAAAACTGCATCTTTCACTTCAGGTCTCTCTTCTAGAAACTTTTTAACTTTAAAAGGATTAGTTCCCCATTCTCCTCCATTCAATGTACCCTCTTGGCTCAAAGTATCATATACTTCTTTGAAAGGCACATCTATTCCCAGTTCTACACATACATTATATGCCCCTATAGCACCACAAGCATTGCCTGCTCCTGTTCCGCTTGTACCATAGCCAACATCACCTAAAATAGACTGATTTTGAATCAATTTACCATTTGAAGATTCCCAATAAAAAGGGTTTTCTTCACGAAGTATTTTATCAAGTGTCTCTTTGGACTCATTATTTATTGCATTTATAGCTGCAGCTTCAGTTCCATAATACGCTTTTAGAACATTGTAATCATTGCCAAACAACCCTTTGTCCATCATAGTTTTTTCAAAATCACTTAGCATACCATATCCATAGCTGTGAGCCTTCCACATTTCATTGTTCTCACTAGCCCCAGGATCATATTCACTCTTTTTGTTATGATTCACTACCCCACCCATATCATAGAGCGCATCCTGCTCTTTATTGCTCTGGGTTCTTATCGCGTTTTTAAGCTCAAAAGATGATTTATTTAAAACAGCATATTTTGCCGCCTCTTCACTGCCATAGTAAGATTCAAGAATCCACATTTTGTCGGGTGAAATTCCTTTTTCCCTAAACGCTCTTTGTAGTTTTTCTTCAGTTATCTGAGCAAATAACGGTCCTTGTGTTAAGACATCCAGTCCAATCCCCGAGCCAATCATTTCATCTATAACATCTTCCTTCATGTAATCGGGAATATTAACATTTTCCATGAAGTCTGTGATTTCATCTTCGGCAGAACCCGTACTTCCCTGCGATGTATATTCACTATCTGCTTTTTTATCATTTCCCGTACGATATTAGCCGGAGCATTTATTATAGCTCTTTCTGCTGCTTCTTTGCTTCCCGTTGCTATAATTATCAGCTTGTAGTCATCAAAAGATATTCCCTTTTCTTTCATCTTCATGTTTAAAAGACTCGCTGAACTTCCCGTTGTGGCTTGCGAACTGCCTGATGCTGTATTATTTTGAGTCTGATTCGCTGAACCTTGCGTTTGAGGCGGATTGGATGCAGAGTTTTCTTTTTTCTTCTGTGCTGCTATCATCTGCCTTAGAACATTCGCAGGTGCGCTTATTACCGCTCTTTCAGCCGCTGCTTGACTCCCAGTTGCTTTTTTAATATATTCGAAATCTGATTCGCTTATTCCCTTCTCGCGCATTGCATCTTTGAGTTCGTATGCTTTACCCTCTGTTAATTTTATCTGTTCAGCAGTCATGCCTAACTGCTCACTGCCCGTTGTCCTTCTGTATGATGCCTTGTCTCCGTCTATAAAAGCCATTGGTTTTTTTGAGTAAAATGCCATAGTGTTTCCTTTCAATTGTACATTATTTGTTAAATTAAGTAAATAGTCTTATGCTTTCCGTCATTGGATAAACAAAAAGACCCTTTTGGGTCTTTTATCTGCGCTTTGCACATTTATACTATTTCATTTAGCACTTATTCGGGTGTAATTTAGTGTAATTGTTTCACAAGCTTAATAATCGTTCCCTTATGCGCCTTGAGCTTTACTGACAGAATATCATCAACTGTTCCCAAGCTTTCTCCGCTCCACACATCATTCGCATTGTAACTTCCTTCATAGCCACTTTCAGATAAAAGTACAGACGCAGCGCACAGATTATCGCTCAGGTTAAACATACCGACGTAAACCGTGCCGCTCTCCCCTTGCGCTGTCCATACGCCGAAGTTTTCACGGCGCACTGCCATGCGGTTATTTGTGGAATGCTGATTGATTTTTATCACTTCGCTGTTTGTTATAAGCGATAGGGAAAACTCATCCAAGTCCGTCATCTCGCACCCCAATATAAGCGGAGATTTCGCAATCGACCACAGAGACATCATGAAATACTGCTCATCTTCGGTCAGGTTTGTGTATCTCGATGAATTGTTTTCATTATTGCTTCTCACCGAAAGATGCCCGATGGGAATCATGTCGGCGTCAGGATAATGCCCCTCACCCAAGTATGGATTCCAGTCAGTAAGCAGCCCAAACTGCTTGTAAAGCGAGTCCCAGTTGTCCCAAAAGTCATCGGAAATGCGCCACATATTCGCGTTTTTAACTAGACAGTCAGCAGGCTCTGTGCTGTGTGTTCCGGGTGACGTTGAAAACACAATCGGCCTTCCTGTTTTGTCTATGGCTTTTCTTATCATCTCAGCTTCATCGCAGTGGAATCTCGGCGGGTGAAGTGCAAGTCCCGAAAGATCATCCACTTTCAGGAAATCAACTCCCCACTCTGCATACATCGCAACTATCGAGTCATAATACGCCTGCCCTGCTTTAGCGTCCGGATTAATGCCGTACATATCCATGTTCCAAGGACATGTGTTAAGCCCCTGCGCCACATCGCGCGCAGTATACTTCGTTCCCTTTATCGGACAATCCGCATATGCAGCCTGCCTAGGTATTCCGCGCATAATGTGTATGCCAAACTTTAGACCGAGCGAGTGCACATAATCAGCCAGCGGTTTAAAACCCTTGCCGCCTTCCGAGCTTGGAAATCTATTCGGAGCAGGTATAAGCCTGCCGTATTCGTCCATGCAAAGCTTGGCGAGATTGCGATACTCAGTTCCTGCCGCTTCCGGCTCCGACCACTGTATATCCACCGTTATGTATTCCCATCCAAACTGTTTGAGGTTTTTGGCCATATACTCCGCATTCGCACGGACTTCCTCTTCCCGCACGCTCGCACCGTAGCAGTCCCAGCTGTTCCAGCCCATTGGCGGAGTTTTGGCAAATGAATTTTTGTTACTCATAATATCCTCTTCTTCTTTTATATTCAAAACAATATGTTCTGCTATTTTGTTTTACTTAAATATTATAATTTTTGCTAGCATTTGTGTCAAAGATATACTGTTATATACATGGAATGAGAAAATCGTCATCAGAATATAATGTATCAATGCGAGTTTTAAGCATTTTGAGTTGTTTTAATCGAATAACCCTTTCCTTTCTGTTTACTCTCGCTTCGCTCGGGACATAGTAATGATAAAACTGCGTAATAAAAAATCCCCCTCCGAGGAGGGGGAACTATCAGCTTTAGCATTATTAAACTAGTCGAATAATATACCTACATATTCACTAAAATCTTTATATACTTCACCAGTATCTTC
This sequence comes from Christensenellaceae bacterium, assembly GCA_963677605.2. Taxonomy (GTDB): domain Bacteria; phylum Bacillota; class Clostridia; order Christensenellales; family UMGS416; genus JAGLOK01. Next base: position 294,454 of record CAXXDX010000005.1, read on the forward strand.
TACTAAAAAATAATCTTCTATATATTCTTTTTTCCCATCAACAATTTTAAAAGTAGTAAAATACATATCGTAAGCACCATCATATGCAACTTGAACTTTCACGTCATCAGAAAGATTGCCATGTAGAATATTTTTCGCAAATTGCTCTATAAGCCATTTTTGATTATAGTCTGATAGCCTAAATGGTTCTTCTTTATCTTCGCTCGTGAAGATATTGCCTACTATATATTCTTTATTTGCTTCATCTCTGTAAAACAAGTCACCGTTTATTGTATTAAGAATTATTGGAATTACGTTTAATCCTTCCGGAACATTCCTTGTCCAAATTAGATAAAGCTCATCTGGGTATTCTTCAAAATTAATTAGCCTATATAAATACTCATCCCTACCCAGCTTATTGCACATAATATCAATAAGCTCCCATTCCGTCATATCAAAAGCGAGTGTTTTCCCTTCTGATATAATCTGCTGTTTAAATGCTAAATCTTCTTCCGTTGGTTCATAAACAGGTGTTGGCTGCGGTAAAGCATCATAAAGCGATATTTTTTCACTTGGTTCTTCCGGAGTTGGTGAAGGAGCAAGTGTTGTCTCTTTTGTAGGCTCAGCTGTAATTTCAGGTGTTTCTACATTAGAAGCAGCTTCTATTTGCTCTTCTTTAGTTGCAGCAGAAGAAAATTTACTATCTGTATTTTCACCTTCACATGATGTTAATAAACATATAAAGCAAACAATCGTTAGTATAATAAATCGTTTCATCAGCATCTCCGCTTTTTCTTTCATTATACACTGATGGGAATTATCGGTAAAGGTGAACAAAAAAAATCCCCCTCCGAGGAGGGGAAATAACTAATATTGTTTACATCAACTTTGATAAAGCATCAGAAGATCCATCATGTATATAGACCGTGCCTATATCCGCCATTGAATTTTCAATACTGAAAAACTGGTTAATCTTTTTATTCTCTATGCTATACACTTTGAGCTCAAAAATATAACCTTTAAACAAATGTAAATCAAGTGCAATTGTGTCTCCATTAGGTTGTTTAGCTTCAGCAAAAATATAGTTAATACTATCATTTGGATAAGGTTTCAAATGAGCAGGAACAAAAAACTTATATAGTAACTGAGAGCTAGTAAATTCCGATTTAATCTTTGCTTTCTTTGCTTGTGTAATCAAAACTTTTTTATCCATAATATTAGCTTTCAGAATTATTTTAATCCAATTAATTTCATTCTTTCTGAGCTTCCGCATAAATTCCTCCTATTAGCTAATCAATTAAATAAAATGTCCCTATATTAATTTTATCATTGGCGTATTTAAATGCGCTGTATTTTATTTTTATACCATCTATAATAATAACAAACGAGCCTTGTTCTCCTATATTTAATCCTTTTATTAAAACATCTTTTGCCAAAATTCTTTGGACATAATCTGCCTCCATACCTGTCCCCGTTAATTTCCTAGCACCGTGACCAAATTCAATTCTAATATCATCAGATCTATATGCTTCTGATACACCTCCTCCACCTTTAGGAACAGTATATCCTTCTTCATTTATTGCATATGCAATCTTATCTACTGTTTGATTAATATCATTTGTAGCAAAAGATTCTGCGTAATCGCGAATACCTTTAACCATACCACCTAAGGCTAAAACTTTAAATGCAAATTCAGTACTATCGGCTAAATGCTGTAAAGATAAAGGCTCTTCAGGATTTACCGCATTATTATATAACTCTGCCCCTCCCCACGTTAAATTATCAATTATATTGTATGTACTAGGATTCTGTCTTGCAATTTGCTCTCTCTTTTGTTGTTCCTCCCATGATTGGTTTACACTGTCTAAATAACCAAATGTTAAATAATTTCCCCAATTATAAAAACTAGGGTCGTTAAACGCTGCATCCGCTCTATCAACATAGTCATCTAATAATCCATTTGAATATTTTTTGACTAAATTATATGGAGTCTTATTGTTTTCGTAATTTTCATTTAGGTATTGTTAGCACAAATATCGATTCTTCAAAATATCTTTTACATCTTGTAAGAAAGGTAAATTCTCATCTAACTTGTTATCAATGGTTTTGTTTAGCCACTTTTCATAATCACTCGCCTTGTTATCCCAGCTAGCTCTTATATCATCAACCATTTGCTGATCTTCATCTGATAAATTCCTACCCATATCATAAAGCGCATCCTGCTCTTTATTGCTCTGAGCCCGCAACACATTTTTCAGCTCGCTATCAGTCATACCTTTAATAGCTTCTCTGGCTGCTGCTTCACTTCCATAGTAAGCTTTAAAGAGTTCCATATCTTTTGGTGAAATATACCTTGTAACCTCCCAATTACCAATAACAGTACCAGCATCAATCATACTTTTTGCCGCATCAGCTTTAGCATCTTCCGGCATGTTGGAGCTTTCAACAAAACTATTAATATCAGCTATTCTCTGTTCTTCCGCTTTTTCTGCTCTTGCTATATCCGCTTCCGCAACTACCCTTATCTCTTCCGGCAAATACTCCAAAGCATATTCTGTGTCTTTTGTCATACTGTTTGTGTTAGTTTTGTTAGGCGAGCTGTTTTTTATCGAGGTTGAAAAGCCTGCTTTAGATCCTACTTTTTTGCTTTCTGTTTTTAAAGCCGCGCTTTTGTTTTTATCCATGTCAGCTTTTGCTATCTCTCGAATATCCTCAGTTAAGTATTCCAAAGCAGCATAATAGTCGTTTTCTTCCCTTGCTATCTGAGCTGCTGTTTTGCCAAATTGACTGCTTCTTCCCGTTCTTCTTCGTGAAGATATTCCATCTCCAAGTTCCATTCTTGATCTGCTACGTGCCATAATTTCTTGTTTCCTTTCTTTTTTATACCCCTAATTAATTCGGGGCATAGTAAAGGAGCGCGCGGCTTTGCCGCGCACCCTAGTTGTAATTTTTATTTAGTTAGAAATTATTCTTTCTAAAATTTCTTCTAACTATATTTTTAAGCCCTACTTAAAGATGTTATAAAAATGTTGTAAGACTGAGTAGGGTTGTGAGTGTGTGAAGGAGCGTATCAAACATACGTGACTGAAACACACTTCACAACCATCGCTCAGAACCTTCTTTCTTAGTTCATACAGTGCAATGGCAGTGTTTAAAAACACTGCTTATTACGCATTTTTAGAGCGTCGTCATTTCTTATACGCTCCCCTCTCCTCAGCACAGCCAAGATAAATCTGAGTAATAAAAAATCCCCCTCCGAAGAAGGGGGAAAATTATCGCATTTCATTTATTCTTTATACTTTCTTGTATAAGTTCACCTGCTTCTTTTGAAATAGGTAAATAGGCACGGGCATAGTTTTCATTATGAATATAATAATTATTATCAGCTAAATATACATCTAACCAAAGGCTCAAGTTATATTCGCGAAACGCGGTAAGGTTTATTGCATAAACTCTCAGACAAAAAATTAGGCCATGATGCGGTGCTAACTGTTGTTTAGTTAATCTGCAATTGCGTGCATAGTTTCCACAAACTCATTATCCACCTCGAAGTAACCGGAATCATCAAATGCTTTAATATAATATTTATTCGAATCTAAACTCCTCCATAATCGAATCCGACAAATAAGAGATGGCATTTCAGAGTTTATGCAATTAAAATATGCAGTAATTTCCTTATCTCCAATATCTGTCACAGACTCATTATTAATATAGGAAAAAATTCTGTCAACAATCTCTCTCTTTTGAGTTTTAACTAATGTTTGGTCAGTATAATTCAAATCACCTTTCTTTAAGTGCCTAATTATACAAATTTCAATTTCATCCACCGATTCCATACTTGGAGCTGAAACTATGATATCTTCACTGACATAATAACTTATATCTCCAAATAAATCCCCATAATCCGATATTAGACACAAAACCATATTTTCAGCATCACCGGCTGGTTTATAAACGGCTTCTTTATCCATACTTATGCCGATTTGTTTTGGCTCTTCAAACTCCCATAAAAAATCCTTATCCAAAAAGTATTCCTGCCCGCGATAGCTAATTGAATACTGATCTGCGCTTATTTCTTCTTTTTCAATGAGTGCCCCTCCGAGTTTTACTATTTGCTCTCCAATATCATTATCCAACGGTATATAAATACTACTCGGCAAAACTATTATATAGTAATTATTTTCATTTGAGGTTACATTCATTGTGCACGAGAGATTGTATTGTGAATGATGGCAATAAACATATGCATAGTTTTCATTAGAATTTATATTTTCTTCAGGTACACCAATTGTTTCGTCTTTATTGTATTCATCAAGCGCATTTAATATGCCATACTTAATTTCTTCGCTTACTTCCTCTTCAAAACCCTGCAAATAAATTTCGCCTATATTGCTTGATGAAGGGCTCTTTAATTCAATATCTTCTCTATAAAAAGCGCCATATCCCATAGTTTCTACATTAAATGCTTCCCAAACTTCTATAAATTTGTTCCTATCATCCCCAGTGGATTTATACACCCAACTGCTTAATCCGTTTGCAAAACCACCGAATCTGTCATCATGCAAACTCCAAACAGGACAATTTATGTATCTTTTTCCTCTGTACATTGTCTCATATCTGTCTGGATTATTGTCATCAACTTTAAGAAATGAAATTTTGAAACCGAACAGCCAAATTGGAAACATGATTAGAATAGCAATTATTACATATTTAAATATTCTTTTATTTTTATCATTCATTCAGTTATTCTCCCTATGGTTATGGTGTATGCGGCAATGTTCCGTCCGGCAAAATATCAAATTCATAATCATTGTATTTATAATCATCATTATCCAACTTTTTAAATATTGTGTTCGGCATAGATTCATCAAACAACATTAGGTTTCCCTTATCAACATCAGATACATACATATTATCTACAGTTGGCCATCTTGCAACAAGCTCGTCTCCTATAAGACCTCTTGAGAATTTCGTCATATAATTAGGACCATCGGAAGGATGAGTGTGGGTTACAGATATCGGTATAGGATTAAATGGATCCATCGTATATGCCGCAATCCTTGCAGCTGTACCTGCTACAACATTATTTTGCATTCCCTCATAAATATCATCCGTAGTATACATATTAACCGTATACTTCCCACCATTTGCATCTTCCATCGTAACAGGTACTTTTATAATTATATTGCCTGTTTCCCTGTTATCTGCGATAGTAATTGGGTTTGCCTGCTGCGCATATGCAATGTTTGCATCCTTTTCCGTCCAAAAGACACCGTTTGGGTACATATCAGCATCCAACATTGTTGAATTGTTTAATATATTACTGAAATCCTGAACGCCATACGTTGCTGCATAGTTTGCTATATCAAACTGGTTGATATCTATCCCCTGTTCGCGATACCCTTTATAAACATCCTTTACAGTTTGAAATGTTTCAGTTTTCACATTCAACTGGTCTTTATTTTGCGAAATAAAAGTATCCAACTTTTCGGTGTTATCTTTACGCCAGTCCAAATAATTATCCCATTTATCTGAGATACTCTCTGCAAAATCCTCCACTTTATTATATCCACCTTTTACATATTTTTCAACTTCGTTTGTTCCATTGCCTACATCATTTTTTACTTCCCTATATTCGTCCATGCCATCTTCTTCTATTTGATTTAGTTTATCCAATATCCGAGCTTCAGTTTCGTTATACTTCGCCATAGCATCCGCGTTGTTTCCGATAACTTTTTCTACAACGTTTGTTTTAAAATCCGAATAAACTTTTTTACCGTTATCTTTTGCGGTATTGTATACAGTATTGGCAGTGTCCTCAACATCCATATATATATTAGAAGCAATATCTTTATTCATATTATAGATTGTTTTAACAGCTTGTTTGAATGTCTGTGGTTTTTCTTCAACAGCTTCTATTACCTCTTTTACAATGTTATCATTGACCCAGTCTTTTGTATCATCCACCCTTTCATCAACAAATTCAACTACATCCTCCGCCGTATCTTCTGCCCAATCAACAACATCTTCCACAGAATCAACAACCGTGTTAACTGCATTGTTAAGCCAGTCTCCTGCTCTCTCAAAAAAGTTCTTTTCTTCCTCATCGATTTCTTCTGCTGTCATTCCGTACTGTTCATTTGATTTGCCGGAGCTTGATTCTTTATCGTCTTTTCCTGTTATCCAATTCCATAGTTTGCCCATAATATTTTCCTTTCATTTCTGTTATTACCCCAAACTTCTCTTAGGGCATAGTAATGAGGTGTGCGGTTAAGCTGTACACCTCTATATGTTTCGTATTTATTATTTATATGTTTATTACGCTTTTTTAAGGTGTCTGCTTCTTATACACTCCCCTCTCCTCTGCACAGTCAAGATAAATCCGTATAATAAAAAATCCCCCTCCAAGGAGGGGGGAAGCTAATGACTACTATTCATTTATATCAATACTTTTGATTATGGCTATAAATTCATCTTCATACTCATAGTATAAATCTTTATCCATATAAATTGTTCCCAAGAACGAGGTGCTGTTTTCAAACATTATTTTAGCATTTATTGTTTCTTTATCACGGGTTTCACGTTCTTCAATCTTTAAATATGCAAATAACCCATTATCTAAAATTATTTTTTCCCACTCAGATAAATTAATCTCTCCCCATTCGCTAAGATAATCTTCATAATTATTAATCTGGATATAATTCATATGAGGATAACCATCATCTCCAAATTTAATGCTAAAATTCTCTCCACCAATAGCATCAACAAATTCTTGCCACTTTGTCGGATATTCAAGATTGATGCGATGCGACCTGCTAGTATATTTAGATATTTCAGCTTCATCTATTTCACGTTCAGAAACAAGTTCCAATTCTGGCTTTATAATAGTAGTAAAGCTTCTAATAAAATTGATGATATCTTCTCTATAGGTTTCATACAAAGTTTGTTCCAACTCTACACTTCCATCTATTTGAAGTTCCTCAATAATAAATTCATATCTCAGCCCGTAATCACCTTGTATATCAATCTTAAATTTAATTGGCAGTTCGTCATTAGTATATGCAACTAAATCATCATACTCAGATACATCTATCTCTTCATCATATTTTATATTAACCCACATATAGTTTGGATAAGCTTCACTAGGATAGCCTAGTGTTATCCATAGTGAAGCAGCCTTCACTTTACCATCATCGTCTTTTTCAGAACCTCTTAATTCATCTTTCCAATAATAAGGTATTCTAAACTCTATGTTCAGATCATCAATCTGTCCAGTAGAATATTCACTTTCATCATATATTTCTTGAATATTAATGGATTTAAGCATTTCAAAGACTTTTGCTTTATTTTTATTATAAAGACTTTTTTGCATCAAGACTCTACCCTGTAAATTTTTGTAATCTTTAATATTAAACTTAAAATCCACTTTACTTGAAGAGTTTTCATTATAATAAATGCCAATAACATGTCCATCATATGTTTGAATATATTCATCAGCCAATTCGTCAAAGAGTATAAAATCAGTAGGAAACATTGTTGATTTTATTATTATTTCATTATCATAATCATAATAACCATCAAAATCTATCACCATCTCCTGAATTGCAGAATAACTATCAGCAAATCCTCTATATTCAACAATATCTAACCATTCATTAGGATATTTAATAGTATATTTGTATGTGTTATCAACGTGGTATATTTCATCACCATCATAATATCGGTTAACATCAAGGGGTATTGAAAAATATCTATAAACTTCATCTGTACCTTCCACATCAATCGTTTTATCACTGGGTACAGTTCTTATAGTAGGCAATGGTGTTGGAAAATCATCTTCATCAGAGCTTTTTGTCTCAGATAGCGTAATAGTCGGAGTAGGTGTAGTGGTGCTATTCACTTCATCTTGAGTTGAATCTGGCGTGGACGTAGCTTTGTTAACTATATCGTTATCGTCTTCTGCCAAACTTTCTTGTTTAGCAGAAGTACATCCGCTAAATACCAATGAGATTAAGACTAATATGGCTAAAATCTTCTTCATAGCTATCCTTAAACTTTTTCTTTATTATACTTGTATTACAAAAATTAGTAAAGAAAAAGTCCCTTCATAAGAAGGGACTTCTATTAATTAATACTACCCTATAGCTATAAATCGATACTAATTACCATTAATCTTTTCATTGTAAGCATCAACATCCATGCCAATGGCTGATATAGCTTCATACTTTCCTGATTCTAATTCATCAAATGTATAAACACCTAAATAAGTACCATTGACTTTTGTCCCATCCGATAGTGTCTTTACGGTCTGTTCTATTGTATAAACTTTATCATCTTTGACATGAGATACAAACCTAATATGCCCCGATCCGTTCTCTCTTTTTATAACAGCGTCACCTGGTTTTAATTCAGAAAAATCATCAAGAGTTGGTATAATCTTTTCATTCATAGCATCTTTTAGAAACAGTGTTGAAGCTCTTTCAATACCCCAAGCATCACAAACAAGTCCTGAACAATCTTGACCATACCAAGGCATAGTATCAATACTGCCATCTTTATTTGTTCTAGTATACATTTCATTAAATCCTCGTGTATCTATAAGCTCATCAAACTCTGTTGGATCTTTATGACGATTCTGAGAATACGGGACACCACGATAAGTTTCATCTGCAAAATAAAAGATATCATTTCCAGTATTATATCCTACAAAATCATTTGTATTCATCCATACATAATTTGCATAAGCCTGAGCTCTATCAACCATTTCTTCTCTTTGTTGATACTCCGGCGTTAAATTGGTATCTAAATAACCATCTGCCCAAACTGTAGTATCAGTATTTAAATCAAAGCCAAGTTCCCAATTATTTAATTCATTTTGTATCCCCGCTACAGTTCCAACTTGTCTTTCGGTTAATGAGAGCAAATTTTTATCAGCTGATTCTTCATCGCCAAAATACTGGTCAAGCAACTCATATCCTTCATCATCTAATCCCTTAACTTGCATAGCAGCTTCTCTATCATGGTCACTAAAATCATCATACCATTTATCTGAGTCATTTTCAGTCTTTAAGTTATCATTTCGGAGATTAAACAAATTGTTCCAATAATCAGTCTCATCCTGCGCGCTGCTAAACCCTCTGGGTGCTGTTCCACTGTTAGACGACACTGTGGTTGAGTTGCCGCCAGATGCTCTTTGTGCTTCTGTTGATGAAGCTGCTACCTGTGCTTTCCTAGTGACTATATCCGCTTCCGCAACTTCTCTTATCTCTTCCGGCAAATACTCCAAAGCATATTCCGTGTCTTTTGCCGCACTATTTGTGATAGTTTTGTTAGACGCGCTGTTTTTTATCAATGTTGAAAGTCCTGCTTTTTTGGTTTCGGTTTTTGAAGTCATGCTTTTTTTCTTGTCCATATCAGCTTTCGCTATCTCTCGTATTTCTTCAGGCAAATACTCTAAAGCTGAATAATAGTCATTTTCTTCCTTAGCTATCTGAGCTGCTGTTTTGCCAAATTGACTGCTTCTTCCTGTTCTTCTTCGTGAAGATATTCTATCTCCAAGTTCCATTCTTGCTCTGCTACGTGCCATAATCTTTCCTTTCTTTTTCAGCCCCTCGTTTCGCTCGGGGCATAGTAAAGGAGTGCAAGTCAATGCCAAACACTCCTTTTAAAACAGCCAAAAAAATCCGCATAATAAAAAATCCCCCTCCGAGGAGGGGGAAATATGCAATAATCTTTATGGTCTTTCTATAATTTCAGATTTACTTAACTCTTTACTTATATACTCTATATATTGAATTCTGGAATCTAACAGATAATTTTTCAAATCAACTAAGTGCTTATAAATCTCTTTATAATTATCTTCATTGATATCCCCGTAATAATAATCTTCTACAATTGTTAATATTTCGCCTTTATACTTTTTCTCCAAAAAGCTATTTGTTATGATATATTCATCTCCAATCATAATTGGAATATAAGGTTTATAATACTCTTCTAACACTTCGTCAAAAGTCATTCCGTTTTTATCTGCTATAGACAGAATTATTTTATAAAAAGAGCTTTCAGCTTCCGTATTCTGCGCTTCCATCATAGATCTATTAACTATCTCTTCCCATACAGCCTCAGCATCATCTTCTTTAGATAAAGCGATGTAATCTTCACTAAAGCTCAATAAATTAGCATAATAATCCATCTCCTTATATTCTGCACTGCTATTTAAATAATAATCTGCGCTATTATAAAAGTATTTCTCTTGAGCTGATGAAATCAATTCATTATATTGTTTGCCTATTATCTCATCTTCTGATGGAAAATCAACGCTACTATATAATATTATTACAGCTTCCATCATAGCAGTTTTCATCTCAATAAAATTTTCTTTGTTAAGTCCGTATAATCCATACATAGGTTCATTATCTATGTAGGCAATTATATTAGGGTCATCAAAAGATTTTTTTGTTTGTGTGCACCCACTAAAAACTATTAATATAAGTAAAATAGATAAAATCCTTCTCATTTTTTCTCCTAAAAAGTTTTATTATATACAACAGTACCGTTTCCGCCTATACGATTATTTGTAGCTTCAATAGCTCCAATATCTCTATCAGTTTCAGTAGAAAGCCCGACAGCAAACGGAATTTGTACACTTAATCTACCTCCAGGACTGATTTTGAAGTCACTAAATTTCAATGTTGTTATAGAATAAGGTGTATTGCCGCTCATATTACTGTTTCGTATAAGATTTGTATATTCTACTCCATTTACCATCATTTTGTAAACTGCAATATATGTAACTCTAATTCCACTTGCGTTCAACCCTAAACTATTTGCAGTAATCTTCACACTAATTCCATTAATCCTAATTGTCGGTTTAGAAGCCAAATTATAATAGAGTTCATCATAATGAACGGTAATTTCTTGGTGCATATTCCCAGTTGAACTCGTTCCCATTTTTTTAGCTAAGGCTGAAATTAAATCAAGATACCCTACATTATAGTTTTTAATATCAGTTAATCTGTTTACTTTTATTATCCCTTCATTTTTAGGTAAATTTTCAAAGCTAGCTTCTATATCACTTTTTTCTCCAGTCTCATTTTCTCTATTATTAACTATATTTGAAGGCGCTTTTATATCATTAATATTATATCCAGTATCTAGCATTTCTTCAATTGCATTTTCTTTCCATTCTTCTGGCAAGTTTACATTTTCCATCATATCACGAATTTCATCTTCAGATGACCCTAGATTATTAATAGCATCTCCAGCTTTGTTCTTAAGAGCTTCCAGATTCGACTTCGCAAAATCTTCAACACTATCTGGAATAAGTCCGTCCACTAGCGCTTTTGATAAAGCCGAAGCTTCTTCTGCTGCCTCTTCTTTTGCTTCTGTTTCTTCCTTCTTTCTGTTTTCAGAATCAATCATTGCTCGAAGTATATTAACCGGTGCATCCAAAATTGCATTATCAGCTGCACTTTTGCTCCCAACCGCTTTCATAAGCAGCTTATATTCATCAAATGTAATACCCTTTTCATTTCTTTTTGCAACAACTTGCATTGCTTTGCTTTCCGTAGCATTTCTCTGTTCAGCAGTCGTTCCTGCCTGCTCATTTGGCTTTTTTGTGCTGAAGAAGCCTTATCCTGCCTTTTCTTTACTTCGGCTATAAGCTTTTTTGTTAAGTCTGTATCTCCGTCAATAGACATCATTGGTTTATTGCTATAATATGCCATAATCTTTCCTTTCTTTTTCAGCCCCGCACTTCTCTCGGGGCATAGCAAAGGAGCACGCGGCTTTGCCGTGCACCCTAGTTGTTATTTTTGATTAGTTAGAAATTATTCTTCCTAAAATTTCTTCTAACTATATTTTTTAAGCCCTACTTAAAGATATTATAAAAATGTTATAAGACTGAGTGAGGGTTGTGAGTGTGTGAAGGAGCGTATCAAACATACGTGACTGAAACACACTTCACTGCTATCGCTCAGAACCTTCTTTCTTAGTTCATACAGTGCAATGGCAGTGTTTAAAAACACTGCTTATTACGCATTTTTAGAGCGTCGTCATTTCTTATACGCTCCCCTCTCCTCGGCACAGCCAAGATAAACCTGCGTAATAAAAAATCCCCCTCCGAGGAGGGGGAATATGATTTATGTATTTAAGGTAAATTAATAAATTCACTTTTATTCAAGTCATAGGCAAAATTAACCGAGAAAATCTCCAGTCCACCTTCATATTTATCTTCAAAAACACCAATATTATAATCACCAAATTTATAATCTTGCATCTGATTAAGGCATTCAACATTATCATACAACTCGTCATTAAGATAAACTTTATTAGTTATTTGATACTCTTTACCCCCTAAATCATATTCAAAGAAAACATCAAAACCGTCATCAACATATTCTTTAAAACAATTATAACCATCAAATATTCCGCAAGAATGCTCATAATTGTATCTTTGCTTTAAATAAAGTGTCTGCGTATTACTGTTGTATCCAGTAAAAAGTGTTTGTTTATCAAAATGACATAGTCTGTTGAGTTCCCATGTTTTTGGATTAAGCGTTTTTATATTGTTGTTTTCATCCTCAAAAAAATATAGCGCGTCGTCTCTATAGTCAAATATGTGTAATTTGAAAATACCGTTTCTTGAAAGCGGATATATCGCTTCCAATTCGAACGTTTTAGAATTTATAAAAAATAAGTTTTTGTTAATTACTGTAGCATCAGCTTCCTGCGAGGAATGATCAGAGTTTATAAGTAAAATATAATCTTCTGTAGCGAAAGCAACTTCTGAGATTATTCTTGAGTTACTTTCAATAGTATCTAAATTAGTATCATAAAATTCATCTTCTATTACATCATAAAAGCGGTAATCGAATCTATTTTGTTCATCATTGTGTTCTTTCACATCAAGAACTTTAGTTCCACAATAACCAATTGGTTTATTTAGATAGTTTTCAGATATTTCTCCTGTTTCGCTGTTTGCTATATAATAGTTAAACTCAAAATACTCCGGCTCAGTCTGAATAATAAAATATAATATGTTTTCTATGTACATAACCCCTACATATCTGCAGTTTTCAGTAAGTTTATCAAATATATATTCATCTTTTATATCATCCGCTTCTTTAAAAAGTTTTATTTCACCAGTCGAGGCTTCAATCACCGATATGCCCTTTCCGCCTACAAAGTAAATATTGCCTTCATCATCTGTTGCAGCCGTCATTTGTGTGCTTGATTTGATTGCCTGACCTTCTCCGAAATCAAACTTTTTTAAGGCTATAATTTCATTTTGTCCAACATGGTTTCCTGTTAATTCGCGTTCATTTGCATCAAAGTCTATAGATAAATCAAAAACCTCATTAATAACAGGTTTTTCAGAAAGTATTTCTGTTAGTTCAATCTCGGGTTGTATCTCTTTATGCTCTGCCGTCGGTGTTGCTACAACGGTTTCCTGTTCTGCGGGTGCATTTTCTTGAAGTACACACCCACATAACAACATAATAATTACTATTAGTATTATTATTATTTTCATACTTACCTCATTGGTTACGAATTAGGTTCAACTATGACATATCCCATACTTAAATGGTCATTTATAAAGTCTAAATCATATGTGCTAGTTCCATTGTTGTAGGCATTATGCCCCTTTCTGTTTGGATTATTTACATCAACAGTTCCATCAAGATTTATTTTAGTAATGAGCATTACGTGTCTGTTGTCCGTAAATGTGTTAGTTGGTCCATATGCATATTTTTCTCCTTGAACACTCGTTATTACAACTGCTCCTCTTAGCAATGCTGCTTCCACTTCTTTCGGATCTTTTGTTTCAGTTGTTTTTAGTCCTAAATTATTTAAATAAGAATGCGTAAATCCAAAAGATGTTCCATCATCACTTTTTAGAATTTCCGAATTATCTTCATGATTACCCAATGCATAGTCAGCAGCATCCTGAACATGGTCGTAAGATGAACCAATCCCATCATACGCACCGAACGCTTCTGCTGCCATTACAGATGAAACAAGATTACATCCATTATTTCCTATAGTCCATTTTGAGTCATCTTCCGTATCCACATCCTTATGCCCGTATAGGATGCCTGCAATATCATTTGTTCCAGTGTAATTTCCTTGATATATTCTAGGAACATTAGGAGATAAAAAGTCAAGATCTCTTTGAATATCTGTTTCTGCAATTAGTCTATATTCTTCTGGTATGTATTCTAATCCATAATCATCTAGAGAAGTAGCGACTATTCTACTTGAGGTATTTGAGTTTGGTTTGTAATCAGACTCAATCATACTTTGTGCAACACCATCTTTAGCATAATCTGGAATATTAGAATTGTCAACATAGCTTTGTATTTCTGCCTTCCTTTCCTCTTCCGCTTTTTCTGCTCTTGCTATATCCGCTTCCGCAACTTCTCTTATCTCTTCCGGTAAATACTCCAAAGCATATTCTGTGTCTTTTGCCGCACTATTTGTATTAGTTTTATTAGGCAAGCTGTTTTTAATCGAAGTTGAAAGACCTGCTTTATCTCCTAATTTTATGTTTTCAGTTTTTGAAGCCGCGCTTTTGTTTTTGTCCATATCGGCTTTCGCTATCTCTCGTATTTCTTCAGGTAAATATTCCAAAGCAGCATAATAGTCGTCTTCTTCCCTTGCTATCTGAGCTGCTGTTTTGCCAAATTGACTGCTTCTTCCTGTTCTTCTTCGTGAAGATATTCCATCTCCAAGTTCCATTCTTGATCTGCTACGTGCCATAATTTCTTGTTTCCTTTCTTTTTTATACCCCTAATTAATTCGGGGCATAGTAAAGGAGCGCGCGGCTTTGCCGCGCACCCTAGTTGTAATTTTTATTTAGTTAGAAATTATTCTTTCTAAAATTTCTTCTAACTATATTTTTAAGCCCTACTTAAAGATGTTATAAAAATGTTGTAAGACTGAGTAGGGTTGTGAGTGTGTGAAAGAGCGTATCAAACATACGTGACTAAAACACACTTCACGATCATCGCTCAGAACCTTCTTTCTTAGTTCATACAGTGCAATGGCAGTGTTTAAAAACACTGCTTATTACGCATTTTTAGAGCGTCGTCATTTCTTATACGCTCCCCTCTCCTCAGCACAGCCAAGATAAATCTGAGTAATAAAAAATCCCCCTCCGAAGAAGGGGGAAAATTATCGCATTTCATTTATTCTTTATACTTTCTTGTATAAGTTCACCTGCTTCTTTTGAAATAGGTAAATAGGCACGGGCATAGTTTTCATTATGAATATAATAATTATTATCAGCTAAATATACATCTAACCAAAGGCTCAAGTTATATTCGCTATGTTTACACGAAAGAGTGCAAAGAGATTTTATATTCCTAATACTGTCATCACTGAGCAAATTAATACCATATGAATTATCCTCATTATACGATTCAAATGCTTTTACAATCTCTTCTCTCACTATGTCGCCTAATTCTTTATCATATGAGTAATAAACTTTTCCTACATTTTCTGATGATGGGTTTTCGAGCAAAATATCATCTCTATAGAATATTCCATAGCCTCTCAAATGAGCATTAAAAAAATCCCATATTTCAATAAATTTTTTATTGTCATCCCCTGATGATTTATAAGCTATATTACTCAACCCATTAGCGAATCCGATAAATTTACTATCACTTATTCTCCATGAATAATATTCTTTGCCATAATAGGTATGACCTCGATATTTGAGTGTATATTGTTCTGGATTATTGTCATCAACTTTAAGAAATGAAATTTTGAAACCGAACAGCCAAATTGGAAACATGATTAGAATAGCAATTATTACATATTTAAATATTCTTTTATTTTTATCATTCATTCAGTTATTCTCCTTATTGTTATGGTATGTGTGGCAATGTTCCATCCGGCAAAATATCAAATTCATAATCATTGTATTTATAATCATCATTATCCAACTTTTTAAAGATTGTGTTTGGCATAGATTCATCAAACATTAATAAACTTCCAGTTTCAACATCAGCAACGTACATTTTATCTACTCCAGGCCACCTTGCTACAAGCTCATCTCCAACTAATCCTCTAGAAAACTTATTATCCCATCCTGAAACCGGATGAGTATGAGTTACAGAAACTTCTATAGGGTTAAATGGGTCCATCGTATATGCCGCAATCCTTGCTGCAGTTCCTGTAATAACATTCCCTTCCATACCCTCATAAATATCATCTGTTGTATACATATTAACCGTATACTTTCCACCATTTGCATCTTCCATAGTAACAGGTACTTTTATAATTATATTGCCTGTTTCCCTGTTATCTGCGATAGTAATCGGGTTTGCTTGTTGCGCATATGCAATGTTTGCATCCTCTTCCGTCCAAAAGACACCGTTTGGATACATATCAGCATCCAACATCGTAGAGCTATTAACCATATCTACAAAGTCAGAAACACCTAAATCAGCAACATAGTTTGTCACATCAAACTGGTTAATATCTATTCCCTGTTCGCGATACCCTTTATAAACATCCTTTACAGTTTTATATGTTTCAGTTTTCACATTCAACTGGTCTTTATTTTGCGAAATAAAAGTATCCAACTTTTCGGTGTTGTCTTTACGCCAGTCCAAATAATTATCCCATTTATCTGAGATACTCTCTGCAAAATCCTCCACTTTATTATATCCACCTTTTACATATTTTTCAACTTCGTTTATTCCATTGCCTACATCATTTTTTACTTCCCTATATTCGTCCATGCCATCTTCTTCTATTTGATTTAGTTTATCCATTATCCGAGCTTCGGTTTCATTATATTTTGCCATAGCTTCTGCATTGTTTCCGATAGCTTTTTCTACAACGTCTGTTTTAAATCTTGAATAGACCTTTTTGCCGTTATCTTTTGCGTTATTGTATACGGTCTTAGTAGTGTCTTCTACATCCTCATATATATTTGAAGCGATATCTTTATTCATTTTGTAGATTGTTTTAACAGCTTGTTTGAATGTCTGTGGCTTTTCTGCAACCGCTTCTTTTACTTCTTTTACAATATTTTCGTTGACCCAGTCTTTTGCATCATCTACTTTATCTTCTGCCCAGTCTTTGACATCCTCAACCGTATCTTCTGCCCAATCAACAACATCTTCCACAGAATCAACAACCGTGTCAACTGCATTGTCAAGCCAGCCTCCTGCTCTCTCAAAAAAATTCTTTTCTTCCTCGTCGATTTCTTCTGCTGTCATTCCGTACTGTTCATTTGATTTGCCGGAGCTTGATTCTTTATCGTCTTTTCCGCTTATCCAATTCCATAATTTGCCCATAATCTTTCCTTTCTTTTTCAGCCCCGCACTTTGCTCGGGGCATAGTAATGGAGTGTGCGGCAATACCAAACACTCCTTATAAAGTTTCTTTTATTTATTCTGCTTGCTTGTACACGCAGTTTTCTGTCTCTCTGCCTTTGATCCCTTATCTATAATTCTTGTCCCCCTTGTAAAAGGGGGATGTCACAAAGTGACAAGGGGATTGTCCCATTAAGGCGTCGTCTGCTTTTTATACACTCCTCTCTCCTCGGCAATCCGCTCAATCTCCTTCTGCGCGGTAGTGTCCGTCAGTCCGTCATAGCTGCGCAGTGCGCGCTTGACACTCATAGTCGGCATGCCGCCGGTGCGCGCGGACATAATCTGCGCTTCTTCCATCGGATCGTTGGGCAGTCCGTCCATCCAAGTGATGGATATATCGCTCGGCTTTATAGCTATCATCGAAGCTTCCGCCGCCATGGAAAGCGCGCGCTTAAAGCAAGTGTCAAATGCATTGCGAAGCCTAGCAACTTTAGAGAGCACGTTGATGTAGAGCTTCCTGAGCGCTGCCCCCGATATCACCTGACCGCCGCGGGTGATGTCCGCGTTAAACAGCGCAGGGCCCATCTCTGAGATGACCGACAGGTGGTTGAGCAATCGCTCTATTTGCACAAAGTTCGAGTCAAGGTTTGCATTCCAGGTGACGTACTCCAACGGCGCTTCGTCGGCGTCGCCCCGGGCGTAGAAGTTGCCGGTGTTAAATGTATACCCGCCTGCGCCGTCGCCTTCCAATGCCTGCGCGCTGCCCGAAACCGTGGGCGCTGCGAACACGTCGAGAATCTTCGATACCTGCGCGGTGCGCACTTCAAGCTCGGCGACGATGGAATCGATGTCCGTGTAGTCGTCCATGCCGTAGATTGCGTCGCTTGTCACCGTGTTGTTTACGGGGATTACCGCAAAGTCGGAAAGCCCCGTCTTTACTTCGCCTGTGTCGCTGACTTTCCTGCCCAGCGTAAAGCACATAGATCTAACGTCAGCCGTCATCTCAAACTTCATCGTGCGGTACGTTTTCTTGGAGTACACCGTCGCAAGCAGATAGTTTTTCTCCTTGCCGTTTTTGTCCTCTTCCGTCATCGCATATGCCAGCACATAGTGCGTTATGCGCTTTAAGTCCTCTGGCGATACCACGCAGAAAAGATACTCCGGGCTTGACAGGCTTATCCTGCCGCGGCCGTCCTCGCCTTCCACTTTGTATACTGCCGTGCCGTAGCGTGAGCAGTCGATTGCGCCTTGAAACCCGATTGATATCAGCTCGCTTCTATCGATAATGTCGTTTATCGCCTGTTGGCGGCTTTCGCCTTCCACTGTGACTGCCGGCGCTTCCTGAAACAAAAAGTCCGCCGTTTTGAGGCTGACTTTGCGCTGGAAGTTTAGTACGATGGGGTAGCTTATTATCTCGCTGACGTTGCCCACCACTTTTTCTATGCGCTTTAGCTGTTCGGCGTACACTTTCGCGTGCTCGCCTTCGTACGTAAGTTTGTTCACTGCGTAGCGGGCGAGGCGCTCGCGTTCGTCTTCCGGGGGGAATTGGTTTCCTTCGTTGAGCCAGTTAAGGTTTGATAACATAATTTAATGTCCTTTCGAATTTTATATAAAACCCCTCTGTCACTTCGTGACATCTCCCCTTAAAAGGGGCGATATCGCAACTTCGTAATAGTTATAAATAATTCAGGGGTTTGTGTCCTTTTGTCTACGCACTTTTCTTAGAAACTGCGCAATATATAAGAAAAGCTAGCCGTTAAGGTTAGCTGATTAGTTTACTATTGAGTAGCTTAGGGACAAGCAGGATAGCGCCCCTTTACAGAAGAGAATTTGCGTAGCAAAACTCTTCCAATGCTTATAACTATAAATTGCTTATATTTTTATAAGTGAAATTTGCATAAAGAATAAAGATAAGGGGAGCTGGCGCACGCAGTGCGACTGAGGGGTATAAAAAAAGACCTTGAAGGTCTTGGTGTTGGTTTGTTGTTTAAACCCCTCCACCACTCACTTTGTGAATGGTTCCCCTCCCCTACTTTTATATTTTTCAACTTGCTGATTTTTTACTTCAAGCAACGTTGTTTGCCAAACACTGAATTTGAAGATTTTTGGCAAGCCAAATTATCTTCTTAAATGGGAGGTGCATAATCTGCCTGCTTCTTATTGGCATAGAGGATAAAATAGGGTATTAGTTCATTTTCTGCACTTGGTTTGCTGTTTGCTCGGTTTGCGCACCTCCCCTTGTAGGGGAGGACGGAACGTTTGCGGTAGCAAATGTTGGAGGGGTTCAGCCGACCACCCCGAGCGCCGTCTTACGTTGTCTTTTTTGCTTGGCTTAGTGGCGGCTGGGACTTTGCAGGGGCTTCGCCCCTGTGCCCCTCACCTCTCTGTCACTTTGTGACATCTCCCCTCAAGGGGAGAAAAAGCGGATTTAAAAAACTCACGGCGCATGTCCGTGAGTTTTGCTAGGCTGTAGTTTTATATTTTTTTATACGCAATATCTCTTTGCCATTAGCTTGTTTGCTTTGTTTTAGAATCTGCTTTGTTATGCAAACTTTGTTAAAGATGCTTGCTTTAAAATAATATCTGAGCACATTTGGTATATCCATCGATTAAATCTATTAACTTTTCAGGTGTTATTTTATCACTAAGTCCCAATTTATACGTAGCACTAGTTGTAAAATTTACATCAATATGATTTAATGGATGAACTTCCTCATCAGGAGTTATATCATCATAGTCACATCTAAGGTACCCAATCTCGAATGAAAGCAACTTGCTTATTACTCTTATACATCTATTATAATATAAGTTAATTATATCCTCGTCGTTATTTTCATCAAAAACTCTTTCATATAATTCTTCGCTAATCT
Organism: Christensenellaceae bacterium; assembly: GCA_963677605.2. Taxonomy (GTDB): domain Bacteria; phylum Bacillota; class Clostridia; order Christensenellales; family UMGS416; genus JAGLOK01. The sequence goes on from CAXXDX010000005.1 coordinate 314,633, forward strand.
TATCAATTGAAGATAAATTGTTGTTATTTGTACTTGAAGTTATATAAGATAGAATTTGAGTATCTATTTCAAACTCATTATCAAATACAATTTTCATAGTATCATCATCTACATGTATTGCAAAAGGGAAATTGCAAGAATAATACCTTTTTTCTTCAAAAACGAATATTCTACTCATTTTATCAACTCTAATGATGAAATATGGAAATTGATAATGTGTATTAATTTCTGGTTTTCTATATAAAATAATATCAATTAACAAAGTAAGTATTTTAATAACACCAAAACGATTTCTAATGACATTTGGAAAACTATTTATCTCATGTTCTTCAAGTTTATATAGGAATTCTTTCATAATTACCTAAATTCATTAGGTATATTATCTATAAAATCCAGTATCTTTTCTAATGTAACTACTTTATAATACCCTGTGATTCCTTTTTTATATCTTTGCTTTTCATCATAGTCTGTAATATTGCATATTTTAAATGCTTTTTCAAATTTTTGACTTTGAGTCAGATTTTGTTCCTCTTCTCCATATATTGATTTTTCTAATAGCTCTTGATAATTTTCAGGCTTCTCAATTAAAAGTTTATTTGATGAGTTTATGATATCTAAGTGATGTTCTAAGTTCTTTGTCAATTCTATATTTTCATTCATATCAACTAAAAAATATGATTGTAAAAAAGATCTAGTAAGCAACATATACAAAGAATTTCTATAGGATTTGCTTGTACTGATTATACCCCTACTAATACATATTATAAAAGGAAACTCCAATCCTTTTACATTATTTTTATTGCTTACTGTTATTTTCTCTTCTATAACTTTTTTACTTTCTATTGCATTGTTAATTTCCCATTTAAATTTTTGATATATTATTTTCGATAAAACTTTTAATAAATTAAAATTATCATTACTATTAGTTAAAAAAACTATAGCAATATCATCAGGTACAACTGAAGGATATTTATCTTTAATATTATCCATAATTTTTATAATACTTTCAGCAATTTCTCCATCATCATATGTTTGTAATATTATATTTTCAGTAGTTTTTATATCTTCAAATCTACTTAACGGAACTCTAGATAATTCATATGTTTCTTTGTTTTGAGTTTTAATTTTATTTATGGAATAACCACATTTTTCCCAATCCTTGTCTTCTAACCAAGTCAAAGGCTCATCCTCGAATAATCCCATACTTAATCCATGTGCAAACATTAATGTTTTAGGATCAGTTCTATAGCATTTGTTTAATAAGTAATCTGGTGAAATTTCGTCGTTCATAACTTCCCTAAATACATTCTGAAATATATCACCAGCAATATATACTTTATTTTTTGCAACAAGCTTACATAATTCAAAGAAAGATTTTGTAAAGTCTTGACTTTCGTCAATTAATATATAATCAAAAAATGGTTCAAATCCATCTATATTTTCTATTTCCTTTATTGCCTCTTTGCAATTCAAGTCAAACGAAGTAGATTCTCTAAAGGTGTAGAATTTAATACTGTATATTTTAGACAACAATGCATACAGTCCAGAATCAGTACTATACCTGCTCCCCCATGCATTAAAGCACCACAGTCTTTCATTCCATTTAATTTGCTCATCAACTTTCATGAAATCAAAAAATTCTGGGATTCTTTTTTTCAATTTATCGGCTAATATTTTATTATGGCATGTAAATGCAATTTTACTATCACTATCATTAACATATAATTCTCTTAGCTTATGCAATAATAACTCTGTTTTTCCTGTACCAGAAAGTCCTTGTATTACTATCTCATTTTTAGGTAAATCACTATATATAAAATTTGTTTGGGTTGTATCAAATTGAATTATTTTCTTTTTTATTATCTCTAGGTCATCTGAAGGAACTCCCTCTCCAACCCGTTCAATATCATTAATACTACCAGTAAATAGTGAAACCAATAAATCCACATTACGCCTATCTTTAGGATCACATAAAATATTCTCTTGTAGAATCTTAATTAAAAATTCTTCATTAAACTCTTGTTCAACATTGTGTTTACTTACATATTTTTCTTTCCATTCTCTTGGGCGTCCTAATTTTGATTTATAAGAGTAAGTATCTGAAATAATACCTATATCCTCTAAAACATCTTCAAAATAATATTCGAATTCTTTAGGATTATCTCCATAGTTAATAAAAATAACTTTATGTCCAGTAGTCAATATTATAAACGCATCCTTATATTGATACTCTTCATTCTTTTTCATAAGAGGATTGTCTATTACATAAAATTGCTTTTCATACTTATTAGAGTATTCTTTTATAATCGCAGTTTCTCTTTCTGCCTTCGTCTCATCTAAATTTGTAAAAAAGAAATTTTTATCCATTTATTTCTCCTAATATTATTTGTTAATAGTATATCAACCATTAAGTTAGTATTCAATAATATTTGTTATTATATACCACTTTCACTCAATAACCTAATTGAATTTTTCTTTACTGCTGCTTAAAATACTTTACAAAATTAAGTGAAAAATATATGGACCCTCATCTATATAAATTTTAGTTGAAACCAGAACGTCACTAAACTCATAAAATTCCCTCACCTCACCTTCAAAAACCCTGATTTACCACTACGCATTTCATTCTCCAAACTATACCGCACCGCATCAATCGAATGATTATCCCGATCGGCAAAGGACGCGCGAAACCCGCCCAGCCCGTCGGCGGGATATTCGTAGGAGGAAAACTCGCGGGCGCAGTTTGGGCAGCGGGCGGGATCGATGACTATTTCCTCCAGCGAGCAAAGCCATTTGATGCCGAAGCTTACAGATCCCGCGCCTTTTTTCGCTGCGGTCACCCGAAGGCCGAGGGAGATAAGCTCGGCGATGGATTTGGGTTCGGCGGAGTCGGCGGTTAAGCGCGCGCGCGGATAGGCGGCGCTTATGCGGGCGGCAGCGTCGCGGTTACTCAGGCCTGCGGCAAATATCTCATCGAAGATAAAAAGCCGACGGCGCGAGCTGTCATAATGCACAGCGACAAAGCAGAAAGGATCCACCGCATACCCCCAGTCAATGCCGAAATGCAAGCGGTCAAACGCTCGAACCTCCGAATCGGATAAAGCGCGCAAAGAGACATTCCCGAACACCTCACCGCCCGTTTCCGTCACCTCGCCCAGATACTCATGCGCAAAAGATTGAGGCGCAACACGCTCCCTGTGGGAAGCCTCCGCACAAAACGCCTCGCCCAGCCAAGCGCTCCCGCGCGGATGAGACAAAACATCCAGATAAGTCGAGTGACACACAAGGCGCGACGCTTTAGGCACATTCGCCTCCAAGTTCACCCACGATTTCACCGATTGAGGCGGGTTGTATGTCGCAAACACAGCAAAATCATCGCCCCCTCGCACGAAGGTAAGTAGCGCACCACGCACTTCATCATAGGATGAAAACTCACTCAGCTCCTCAAACCAAACGTACTTAAAATAGCCGGACTTAAGCTTTGCGGACTTGACCTTCTGCGTGCTGTCCATGCCGCGGAAAATGATTCGCTGCCCCGTCGGCAAGTAAGTTAAGCGCATGGGAGATACCGTCGCCTGCCACAGATGGGAAACGCCCAGCCGCTCGCACGCCCAGATAAGCTGTTCATACACGCTCTCGCGGATGGTATCGCGCACCTTACGAAGCACAGCAGCATTGGCACGACAGTCGCGCATCATGCCGAGTATTATCATAAGCGATACGAAGCTGGATTTGCCCGAACCGCGCCCGCCCTTGAGCCAGTATTCCATGTGCCCGTTCAGCTTTACGTCCATCGCTATCGAATGATAAGCAGGCGGCAGTATGTCGGATAGTTTTATCTCATTCAAAAGGTCTCTCCTTTCTCATTCATTTACTTTTTATGGTATTGTGGTATAATATGGCATATCGGAGGTGCTTATGAATAAAAAAACTCATGCAAAAATACTCCTCACATTAGCCGCGGCATTTATATGTCTCATTATCCTAATGATTAGTGATTCTCGTTTTGGACTAGATATCTTTCAAAATGAATCATCCGGGATAATACAAAGAGTGATTTTTAACACGCTAATTATCCTAAGCGCTTTATTTGTAAAATTGCTCATGCAGAAAAGCACAACTAAGATACTATACACACTATTATTCGTTTCAATCATACTTGAGTATACTGTATCTTCAATATTGTTTATCTTGTCACCTTATATCTATCAAATCGCAAATGCACGACCAATATTAAATGACACGATATTTTCGATTTCATCTTACATTTTCCTTGTTCTTCCCATACCGTTTCTTATCGCAATACTTATAAAAGAAGGCTTTGGAAATAACTTTTACGCACTTGGTTTTCTCATATATAAATCGCTAAGCTTTATAACCAAAATGATTCTTCGCATAGATTCCGTACGGGATTTATATTATACTGCCTCACAAAAGTATATGATAGCTTCCAATATTGTTACCGTTTTTGTAGCTATAACTTATCTCCTCTGGGCTATTGGTGCAATAAACATCTCAATCAAAGCACTTAAAAAGCCCGCGGAGTAATTCCGCGAGCTTGATTTCTATTAATACACTCTTACATTTTAACACCTTACGGGGTGTAATTTGGTGTAATTATGCTATAATCTGTTTTCTTTCATCTTATCCAGAAGTTTCTTCATAAACGAATCTTCTGTTTTTGATATATCAATGCTAAGTAAGCGCCAGTATAAAACACAAAATGCACATATTGAAACCATGCCTATTATCCATAACCAATTATCTGATAGAGCAAACATAATTAATTTCATTATTTCTGGATTAAATTCAAGAAACAATTTATAAAAACCAATCATAAGAAATAAATCATATATAACGAGAACGAATATAAAAACAGTAAGAGAACTAATAATTATCTTGTTTCCTTTCTTTTTTAAAAACGTACTGGAAAACATAATAACTAACATAATAAACAAACCAGACATTAAGATAACATCTACAGTTGAAGTAAATCTGTTTACTCCATAATCTACTGATCCTAGTATATTCGCAACTATTAAGAAAGCAATTGATATTGCAGAAACTATATAAAGCCATCGCACTACAATCAGCAGTCCCCTATTTTTATTTTTTACTTCAATGTTTTCACTCATAATTAACTCCAGCAATTTTTCCTCATTATACCACTTTTCTCCATATAATGTTATTATATTTATAAGAAAGGATAGCAGGAAAGCACCTTTATGGTGCTTTTATTCGGCAATTTCTACTTTTAATTAGTTGACTCTATTTCCCCATTCATCTTCTTTATAACAAAGTGATAGGCAATCATCACAGCAATTATAACGATTATATAAACTAATTCCAACACGCTGTAATTTACAAACAGCGTGAACTTACCATTTGCATAGTCAAACGATTCCCTTATGACATTTCTTCCTCTGTCGTTTATGTGAACAATCATTCCGGCAAAAAAAAGCATTCTTCCTTTGATATTACCGCTTTTATTTAAAAACACATTCCCGAACTGCAGCACGAGTGCAGAAGCTATCAGCACATACATTACAGCCGAAGATAGGATGTAATAAATCCTTGTGAAGTTAATCCTGCCATCCAATGCATTGATATAGTTCCCAGTCCACCATATAATAACGGCAACCAAAAGCACATACAGCACTCTTGCCGTCCATATCAATCCTTTTTTCCTGTTTCCTTGATTAATTTCATCCATAGCGCACCTTTTTATTTATTTATTTTTCCCAGCTGTTCAACTGCAAAGTAATACAAGATCAAAGTGACAATCGTCACAGCCGACAAAGCAATCGGCATAAAGAATGAGTCTATTATCGCGGTAAAGCTCAGTCCTCCATCTTTAAAAGCGAGGAAAGAGTTTACGTGCGCAAACACCGCAAAACCCAGATATGCAATAACCGTCACCGCCAGTACAATTTTCGCTTTCGGCTTGTCTCCTCTATTTAAAAAGACATACGCAAACTGCGCGATGAGAACGAAGACAACCGCAACAAGCAGCACGAGTTCGATTATCATCATTGCTGTGTTGATTGTTGCATACTTGAATCCGAACATGATGATTTCGATGATGTCCCACAGCTTAAGCAGCGCCAATATGATAAAGGTGGCTTTTGCCAATGTGCGCAGTCCTCTTACTTGATTCATGTTTCCGCTCATGGGTTTTCTCCTTTTTCCTTATTATACCATATATTTCTTTTAGGTGGTGTGGGTTTTTCTTAATAAATAGCACTCTTGATAGAGTGCTTTGGTGTTTGTCTTTTTGCGGGTTGTGCTCCCCGAGCGCCGTCAGTCGTTTTTGTTTTTATCTGGCTTTGCAGCGGCTGGTGGTACGGCAAACATCGCATTCGGCAATCTAAAAGATTTTATAAAGCCAAAATCTTATAGATTCGCCTTCAATCGTCATCAGTTGTCGAAGCGTCAGTAAGAATTTTATGAGTAAAATTCTTTTTGGCTGCGCCCCAGTGCCCCACACCCCTCTGTCCTGCGGGACATCTCCCCTGAGGGGAGAAAAAAATATAGAATTTATCTATATAATTTAGTATACTAATAATATCCTTTATTAGTAAATAAAATTATTTATGTAAGTTTAGGAGATTAAATGTTTTATAAACCACCAGCAAAATTCCAATATAGCGATTCTACAAAAAATTTGTTTTTATATTTTCAAGTAATTATGGAAATGACTTTTAACTATTCTCCTGATACATATAAAGTTAAAATCCATAATACGCATACATTATTGTTAGAAGCATATAGTGTTTATATGGCATTACATAAAACAAATTCAATAGGTGAATACTATATAAAATATATTCCAATAATAATAGATGAAGCATTAAATTCTTTATCAAAAGATACTATTGCAAAACAGATTCTTGGCAAAAGATATAATACATATCAATCAATTTTAAAAAGTTCAAAAGCTTCACAAAAGGTTTTTGAAGATAACATATTGAATTTGCTTTCTTATTTTAATAATTTCAACTACTATAATAGCTTAAAAAAAAGAATAAAAGAAATAATATTAAGCGATACTAATCAAAAAGAATTATTGCAGTTAACAAATGATTGGTTAAGCGAAATGAACCTATTAGGCTATTCATATTACCATATTAATCACACAACATACAATTATTTCAACAATACCGAAATCAGTTCTCCAAATGTGATAAATGAATATTTAGAGAAATTTAATTTTGTAAATAATAATTGGGAAATATTGTTTTTTTTCGACGAAAAATTATCAATCAACTATAATAAATCTCTTCATGAGGTTTTTATTCACAATTCTATCGAAATAAAGTTAGTTTCAGACTCTCAACTAGAAGAACATATTCAAAAAAACTCAAAATTAAAATGGGTGAAAGACTACAGTAATAATTCAAACAAAATGCACGAAGATAGAAAACTTTCAGTTGCACTAGCAATAGTAACTAGTTATGATCCTTATTCTGCAGCAATTATATTACGAAAATTTTTGAATGACTTAAGCGGTGTCGTTACAATATTTGACAATGAAAGAAAAGCAAATAATAATAAAGTAGCCTGTTTGAACTATGAATATAGTACAACTATAAATATAGTAAACTCAATGAAAATGAGGAATAAAGATTTTAGTAGCGTATCAATTGAACAAATTGCAGAAGTCATCAGAAGAATGCATATGTCCAATAGCGTTCAAGAAAAATTTCTTGAATCTTGCAAATTACATAATGATGCAGTTTTACAAAACAATAATGATAAATATGTAATTTTAATGCTTTGGACAGCACTTGAATCATTATTTTTAAATACAAATGATAAGAATAGTAAAATTGACATCGTTAAATATAGTTTAATTGAAATAATTCAAAGAACTTATATATCTAAGTTGCTTAAAAACATATATTCAGATCTAATTGGAAATATTAATATAAAAAATAAAAATCTAATTGATAAGTATAATCTTAATGATATAGAAAATTTTATTAATGTTTTATTTGATGATTCAAATTCAGAATGTATTAACGAAATAACAAAAACGCTTTCTGATAATCCATTATTAAGGCTACGCTTATATATTTTAATAGATGAAAAACTGGAAAATGGTAGTAGTATTACTAAGATGTTAACTTTACATCTAAAAAAGATTGAGTGGCAAATAGAAAGAATATATAGATCTAGAAACCTTTTAGTCCATTCAGGATTTGAGGTTCCTTTCAATAGTCAGTTAGTTGAAAACTTACACTGCTATTATGATTTCACAATAAATTATATCCTAGGTAAAAGTTATCTAAAAAAGTCTGTAATAAGTATAAAAGGTATTATAAAAGAAGCAAAAATTGATAATGCTATTCACTTACATATGCTTAAAGATAATAAAGCAACAAAAGATAATACTATTGATAACTTATTTGGACCTTCTAACAGTGTTTTGAAATATAATAACTATTTAAAAGAAAACGAATAACTAATTAAAAAGAGCCTTCTTAACCGTCTCACTCGCAAACCCGCTGATTATAACCTTAAGCGCGCCATATACACCTTCATCCATACGCCCCATTATCCCCTTCGCTTTCACAACCGCCACTTGCGTTTTCGGCGTTTCCGCCAATAAATCAGGCAGAACGGCGCGCATAGTGTCGCGGTCGGCGGAAGAAATGGACGAGTCCAACTCCAGCAGTTCATGGACAGCTTCAATGTGCGAGCGCGTCCACGGGAAAGGCTTTCCGCAGTTAAAGCAGTATGCGGGAGAGCGCTCCATTTTTTTCGAGGTAATAACGGAATCCACATGGATGCGGCCTTGGATAGGCGCGTCGCAGTGTTCGCATTTGGTTAAGGTTTCAAGCCCGCATTTGGGGCAAAAGGGTTTTGCCAGGTCGGGCGTTTCATTAAAAGCATCGGTGATTACGTGTCCGTTTCGGCAAATCTGCGCGGTTTCATAATAGCTCATAGTTTCACCCCATATAATTATAATTTGTTAAATCTGTTGTATCCTTTGTAAGGGATGGTGTTTATACCCACTCCACCATCTTTTTTATACTTTCTGTTAGCAATTATTATCAATCGCTTTTTTGATTCATAGTCATCATAATTTCTTTTATTGTCTATTATGATATAAAGAAGAAAGAAAAGCGTGCCCAAAAACAGCAGTGCCATTAATATGTTATACAAAAGAGTGTTTCCGCCATAGCCTATAGTGTTTAAAATATCAGACATCATAAACCTCCCGCAGGGTTAAGTCTTGTTGTCGGACAAACGGTCAATCAGCTTTCAAGAATGTGTTAAATCGAGTTCATCAGTTGTTTTCAGCTTTGGGCGGCATCACTTTATATTCGTCGGAATCAGGCTTTTTATCTTTTTTGATAAAAGGCTTGTAGTCGGTTGAAAAGACCATAAAAATATACAGCCCCAGAAACACCAGAAACAATATCCGCAATATGAGTGTGTAGATTGCCATAAAGTCGTCCTCCGCCTAGTAATAAAATAATTATATCACGTATAAATTATTTGTGGAATTATGCAAGCTATAATCATCGTTTTCACACAGGAAATGACGCATTCAGCAAATAAACTGACAAAAGTTCAGGTTACTCCCAGCCACTTTTTAACGTCAGGCGCTTTGCGGCGGCTGATGGGAATGCGCACATCGCCGTAGTTAAGCTCCAGTTCTTTGTACTCGCCCAGCACGTTTACCATCTTTGAAATAAAGTCGGTATTTACTATATAGCTTTTGTGGCAGCGCAAAAATCCGGCGCCGTCAAGGTTTTCCTCCCAGAACTGCAGTCCTTTTCTAGAGCTGTAGCTTCCCTTTTTGGTGGTGACGGAGGTAACTCCTGACTGAGACGTTATATATAAAATATCCGCGATTTTTATAACAGTCACATCTTCGCGGTCTTTAACGCTTATCCTGTCGTAAACGCCATTGCTGTTTTTTATCAAAGTTGCCGACTGGACAGTGCCCAATCCCGTCTCAATCTCGTTCGCCTCACGGATGCGCTCTGCAGCCTCAATAAAGTCTCGTTCGCGAACAGGTTTTAAAAGATAGTGTATGGCATTAACGCCAAAAGCCTTCACTGCGTGCTCCTTATAGGCGGTGATAAATACAGCGCGGATGTTTTTTTCGCGAAACTTTTCAGCCAGCTCGATTCCGTTTATCTCAGGCATCTCAATGTCTAAAAACGCGGCGTCAGGCTGAGTTTCGTCTATCTCGGAAAGAGCAGTTTTCGGGTTCTGATACGCTCCGCATACAGTGATTCCGCACTTTTGTGCAAGCTCGCAAAGCTCGTTTAATATAATCCGCTCATCATCAACAATTATGCATCTTAGCATTAGACGCTCCTTTGTATAGGTATCGTAAGCTTAACAGCCGTACCCTCGCCCATTTTGCTTTCGGCCTCAATCTGTGTGTTGTAATGTCTCTTAAGTCTCTCGTTGGTGTTGCCGAGACCAATTCCGGACTCGCTTCCTCCCAGAATGTCAGAAAGCTTCTTCTCGTCAATTCCGACTCCGTTGTCATGAACTATAACTGTCACTTCGCCGTCTTCTTTTTTGACAGTAATCTTAATCATTCCGCCTTCAGCCTTTTTGGATAAACCGTGCTTTACAGCGTTTTCAACGATGGGCTGGATTAAAAGACAAGGGATAATTATGTCGATATCATCATCAATGTCATATTCAACTTCCAAACGCTCCTCAAAGCGCACTTTCTCCAGCGCAAGATAAGCCTTCACAAGCTCCATCTCCTCTTTAAGCGATGTGAAAACATCATCCCCGTTTTTAAGCTTTCCGCGAAGATAAACCGAAAGATAGTCCAACATCTCGGCTGTTTTTTCAGGATCGTTTTTGCTGTATGCGCGGATAGTGCTAATGGTGTTGTATAAAAAGTGCGGCTTAATCTGCGCGTGCAGGAAGTTAAGCTGCGACCTAAGATATTCTTTTTCCACAAGATCGCTTTTTAATATAAGCACAACCGCCATCGTGCACACATACAGGAAAAACATATATGAGAAAACCTCACCCAATGGAGACTCTATGATATACGAACCCACGAGCACATCGTGAGCTAAACCTATAACAAACAAGAAGTTTACAGCAAATATCGGAACCGAAAACTTCATCTTATTTATAAGCGCCATAATGTAGATATATAATGCATAAAGAGCGCAGGTAATAATAAACAAATCGTGCACACTGCTAAGCACATATTGATCTGGACTGGCTATAAAGATATAAGCACTCTGTGCCACAGCTAAGATAACCAAGCCTTTGACAAAGTTTTTCTTTGCAAACTTCGGGAACAGATTTTTCGCAAGAAGCATGTAAAAAAGAGGCCCCCAGATAAACGACAGATAGTCAAGACGGACAAGCCAAGGATACAGCACATCAGTCTTTGATATCACTTCATAAAAACCGGGCTTAATGGGCCTGAAAATGCTGACAACGCAGCCAAGTGCAAAATGCAGATTATACTTCTGCTCTTTTTTTATAAAGTAGTGCGCCATAAAATATAGAAACAATATGCTGAACGCACCCAGCATAAATACTTTGATAAAGTTCAAAAACATAAGTTAAATTCTGTCACAGCTTTAGCAAATAGTCAAATATTTGTGCCGTGATTTTAAAATATTTCGTTTCTCCTACCGTTCATCCCCATTTTCCTACCGCTTGTTTAAAATCGGTTGACTTTTTTTAATTCATTATCGGATAATTTACCCTATATAGATATACACACGCGACCGAAAGAGATAGCCATGAAAAAAATTATCGCACTCACTTCCACTATTATACTTACTCTATTTTTCGCACTGTCATTTTTTCCGGAAACGGCGTTCGCGGCTGATGCGACAATAACTGTTGATGGCACATATGACATTTCCACGTATGGCAATGATTCAACCATCACCATTAACGGCGGTCTTACCGTCACACTAACAAATACCACCAATACCACATTCACCAATACGCAGATTGACTGTATAGGAGCAAACACAAATCTCACAATAAATGGCGTTAAGATAGATAACTGGTATAATAATAATACCTGCGCGCTTGCTTTTTCCGGCACTGGCAACACTCTGACGCTTACCGGCTCTTCCACACTAAAAAGTGGGTGGAACGAACCCGGCATTCGCGTGGAATCGGGCACGGAGCTAGAAATCTCCGGCAGCGGCTCGGTGGAAGCAAGAGGAGGCTACTATGGTGCAGGCATCGGCGGTGGTTCATTAGAAGACAGCGGGATTATCACCATATCCGGCGGCACTGTCACTGCATACGGCGGCGATATTGCCGCTGGTATAGGCGGAGGAAGTCGAGGTGACTGTAGTGAAATAAATATTTCAGGAGGGGTTGTAAATGCATATAATGTTTGTATAGATAATGACTCTGGCGCGGCTATTGGCGGTGGCCGCTTAGGCAGTGGCGGCAAAATTACTATTACAGGCGGTACAATAACAGCTGATTCTAGTAGGTCTACTATTTACATGCCAGGAGCAGGCATTGGGTGCGGAGTTTATGGACGCGGAGCGGAAATACTTATAACAGGGGGCACAGTCAATGCAAGTTGCTCCTATAAAGGCGCAGCAATAGGCGGCGGTACAGGTAGCACTAATGTATTTGTAACAATTTCAGGAGGCACTGTTGAAGCTAATGGTTATATTGCCGGCATCGGCAGTGGGCATAGTGGTTCAAACTGTTCAGTTACAATAAACGGCGATGCACATGTCACTGCAAGTGGTATATCAGGCATCGGTGTTGGACCATATAGTACAGGCTGCACAGTCACAATAGGCGGCATTGCGCAAGTCACCGCTACTGGTGAAAGCAACGGCGCAGGAATCGGAAGTAATGGCGACGGGATTGATGTAATAATTGAGGGTGGAACAGTGTTTGCCTCAGGTGGATTCATGGACATCGGGCATGGCGATTTAGACACTAACGAGGGCACATTAGCTATTTCCGGCGACAGCACTGTGTTTTTTGAAAATGACACTTTCCTGACACCTACTACAAGTAACGTATATTTTTCAATGACATCGGCGGATTCAAACGGAGAGATATATGAAGTGAAGCTTCCTTCGGGATGGACCGAAGCGAGCGGATACTGCAGCGATACCGTTCAGCTTTTAGTAAACTACAACGCAAATGGCGCAAGCGGCACAGTGCCGGATTCATTGTTTAACTTAATGGCGGAAAGCTTTACTTTCAAGGCGGTATACGGTGACGGGCTATCATACCCCGGTGCAACATTCGTCAAATGGAACACAGCATCCGACGGAAGCGGAACTGACATCATTCCCGAGCTTACCTACACCGCATATACCGATTTAACGCTTTACGCCATCTGGAGCAAAACAATGGTTACGCTAAGCCTTGACAAAAGCAGTCTTTCACTTTCGCAGGGCAACTCATATAAGCTTACTGCTACATATACACCTTCAGATGCTGACAGCACGATATTTTGGATAAGCTCGGAAACTAGCGTGGCGACAGTAGACCAAACTGGCAATGTTACAGCCGTCGGCGCGGGAAGCGCCACTATAACCGCGAACACAGGCACGAGGAGCGACACCTGCACAGTAACTGTAACCGAAAAGTCCGTTACCAGTGTCAGCTTAAACTATGGCAAAAAATACATGAACGTAGGAGAAGTGTTTGCACTCACGGCAATTATACTTCCGGACAGCTCCAAAGATGCAAGCGTCACTTGGGACAGCACGGATTACACCGTAGCATCGGTAAACTCAAGCGGCGTTGTAACCGCAAGAGGAGTCGGTATATGCGAGATAACAGCCACAGCAGGAGGTAAAACCGACACATGCACGGTGTCCGTCAGCTACGAATCTGTTGCCGTTGAATCCGTCAGCCTGTCTATGGGAGGCGACACTGTTATGGTGATGTATGTGGGCGACACTACAGTGCTTTCGGCCAATGTTTCACCCAGCAATGCGGATGATAAATCCGTCACGTGGTTAAGCTCGGATACTTCTATTGCGACAGTAAGTGCCACAGGAAAAGTGACGGCGGTTGCAGCAGGAGATGCGACTATCACAGCCACTGCATCCGGTAAATCAGACAGCTACAACGTTTCAGTCAATGAGCGCGAAGCGGAAGACAACAAAAATAAAGAGGAGCCGGGCGTAACACCTACTGAAACTGTTATTGCACTCACGCCCACTCCCCTTCCTGTAGAGATTGTCTACACTGTGCAGATAGATACGACAAGCCTTCCATACGGCGCGCAATATGTCGAGCTGCCGAATGGCGAGATAGTGGAACTTAACGGTGAAGATACGATTTCCTGCGAAGTGTGCGCGGAGGACTTAAAAAACGGTAATATAAACATTATCGCGCTGGACAGCGATAAAAACGCGCTTGGTCCTGTGGATGTGGCTGCGGAGTATGAAAACTTAAACGGAGCAATGATACTGCTCATCGTGCTTGGAACGCTTCTGCTCGGTGTCGGCGGAACGCTTATTGTTTTGAAATTTGTTATAAATAAAAGATAAAATAATCCGTATTATAATATGAAAACAGCATGGGAAACTGTGCTGTTTTTTGTATGGCATTGACACTGTAATTTTTTTTTATTATATTTGATATATCGCTTCGATATATATCAAAGCATAATATTGTAAGGAGAAACATATGCTGGAATTTATACTTCTGGGATTCCTTATGGAATACGATCAAAACGGCTATCAGATGAAGCAGCACATGGCTCTCGGAACATCCAACTTTATGGATGCAAGCTACGGCAGTTTGTATCCCGCACTTAAAAGGCTTTTGAAAAAAGGCTTAATAGAAGCAAAAGAAACCGTAGACAACGGAAAATACACAAAAATATATTCTATAAATAAAGAAGGCAGAAAAGTGTTTTTAGAGTGGCTGAGTGAGCCTGCAAAGATTGCCCCATCAGCTCACGAGCACCTTCAAAAACTATATTTTTACGATTTTTTGGATGAAGAAACAAAAAGGGCTCACTACAAACATTACATTGAAAGCGCAGAAAAAGAAAAGAAAGTTTTGCTTGCAATAGTTCCCGAAGCTTTAAAAGTCGCAGGGCATGACCGCAGACAGACAATGGAATATGGATTCCGCTACTATGACAATATAATAGAATTTTACGGCAGCCTCCTTAACGGCGGTACTGATATATCAAAATACATAAAATAATAAGCTGACAAAATCAT